>CAVWVZ010000009.1:0-959829 GCA_963758615.1 uncultured Actinomycetota bacterium
CTATGGGACGGTCGGCCCGGCGCGAAGGCCGCGCCACGTGCGAACTCAGAAGACGCCACGCAGCAGCGAAACTCACAAAGGGCGCGCGCCCACATCACGCGACTCGCGGCCGTTCAGGAACTTCGGGCCTCGTAAGTGGCGTCATCGCCTCCGCGACACGGAGCGTTGCCCTGACTATCTGGGCTAGGTCACCGCGGGCCGCTGGTATCGTCACCCCGAGTATTCCCGCACTGCGGCCTGGTCCATCCAAGCGCACCGCCACGCAACGCCACCCGAGGGCGTTCTGTTCGGATTCGACCGAAGCGCCTAGATCGCCTATCTGGCGAAGGATGGCGTCCAACTGTCGGGCCGTGGTCGGCGAATGAGGCGTCGGCTGGGGTATCCCAGCGCGCGCCAGCCGTTCAAAGAGGTCCGGTCGTTGCAGTAGTACCAGGCGCCCGGCTGCGGTGTTGGCAAGGGCCGCCGGGCTGGTAAGTCGGGCCCCCACCTTAGAAGACCCGAAAGCTCCACGTCGCACACGATCTCTGAGGGCATGGGTTTCGGGGTCTGTAAAGGGGTGGCCGGACTGAACCAAGCCACACCGCCGCAACGGGCGTGCAATTCAACGAGGTGATCGTGTGCATCGGAGAACCTGCGTTGTATCGCCGCGGCACGTTCGAGGTGAGTTAGGGCGGGACCTATCGCATAGCCATGCTCTACTCGAATCAGGACCTTCCGTCGCACCAGATCTTCGGCAATGCGACGCGTCGTTGGCTTTGGGATGCCTGTCTTGGCCGCGAGTTCGGCTAGAGGCGTCTGGATGCCGAGGGCCACTGTGCTGACGATCTCAAGGGCCCGACCGACAACCGTCCCGTCATCCACGGCACCCTCCCCTGCGACAGGAGTCTCGTGTCACTCAGTGAACCAGTACACGGCGGTTCTGCCCGCGCCACTTCTACGATCAGATTAGGACCTTCGGAGGCCGTCGGGGGATCGTGAGAGACCTCGGGTGACGGTGGTCGCCCGAGCGTCGGTGACATGGTGCCAGACGGCGTTGAGAAGTGGGAACGGTAGTTGCTGCTGAAACGACCGGAGGTTCCGCGCCCGTGAGCGCTCGAACCTACATGAAAAGGAGATCTTGTCATGTCACTCGTTCGGACTGAAGTGAGCACCTCACGTAGACGACGTACCTTCATTGGGGCGGCAATCGCCCTCGGCTTGTTCAACGGTCGCCATCGCGGAACCCGCGGCAGCAGCGCCGCCCGAATTCTCCAGCTTCGACGAGCAGGGAGAGTTCCCCATCGAATGCGACGGGTTCACCATCAATGTCAATGCGACCGCTCATGTCACGGTTCGCACCTTCTTCGATTCCACTGGCGACGTGCAACGAGTTTCAGTCAAGCTCACAGCGGTTGACGTACTCACGAACAACGTGACCGAACAGCAGGTCGTGAACCGAGGTGTCTTCGAGGAGATGTTCACCCGTATCGGCGACACCGAAGAGTTCAGCCACACCCTCGTCGGATTCCGGTACATGGCACCGCCGCTGGTGAAGGACTGGTGCTCCAGGATGTCGGCCGCATTGTCTATGACCCCGAACATAACGTTGTTTCACTGGCCGGTCAGCATGATGCTGAGGAGCTCGGAGAGCAGGCCGCGCTCTGTGCCGCACTGTCTTGATCAAGCTCGTCCGAATCGCTACCGGGAGTCGCGACCGTGGGTCGTCGTCTAGTAGATCAAATCGCGGGCGTCTGCTGAGGATCTCAACGGGCGTCCCAAGCGGATCAACACGGGAACGCTGACAACAAGTCGGAGGCAAAGGAGAATCGGAACATGGCGCTTGTGGGCCAATCGATCGACAATCGGCTGGGCGATCGCATCACCTTCCGTGGGACTTCGCAGAGCTCAGCAGGGCAGCTCGTTGCTTTCGATCTTGTTGTCGCGCCAGCTGCCGGTTCCCCTCCTCTCCACGTGCACACCCGCCAGGCGGAGAGCTTCACAGTAATAAGCGGAACCATCGCGCTCACAGTCGACCGCCAGCTCAAGCACCTCGATGCCGGCGAATCAGCAACGATTCCTGCCGGTACACCTCACACCTTCGGCAATGGCGGGGAATCGGAGGCCATCGTCGTCGTCGAGCTTCGGCCCGCGCTCGAGTTCGAGAACTTCCTCGCCGCCGTGTATGGTCTCCAGGCTGCCGGTAAGACAAACTCCAAGGGGTTTCCCAACCCCCTCCAAATGGCAGTGATCCTCGCACATCATCTACCCGAGTACCATCTTGCAAAACCGCCGCTGCTCGTCCAGAAAACTCTCCTCGCCATATTCGCTCCGATCGGCAGACGGGGTTACACACCCAGCCCGTGAAGCCTGCGCGCGCATGACCGGCCTGCCACTGTCCGACACGCCGGGCCCGCGTAGCCAGCACCGTGATCCGACTTCCTGCTGGTTTCCCTGAGGCGGAGGAGATCACCGCGCTTCTTCGGGGGAGGGACAGGTCCGCTGCCCCGACCGCATTTAGACACGTGCCCCTTGAGCCAAGGCTTGGTTTCGATAGCGGGTCCATCACCGGACGTTCGCAAGCGGATCCATCTCCGGGCGCGCGCCGAGCTACCGAAGGGCTGCGGTCATCTCAACACGTCGCCCGTACCGAGCAAGCCCGAGTCGCTCCTCGACCTCGACGAGGAGCTTGTGGAAGCGGTTGTGGGCTCAGTCTGACAAAGCCGACTCGCGCATAGAAGGGCGCGTTCCAGGGCACGTCGGCGTAGGTCCGCAGGGTCAACCGTTCGTACGCGCGACTGCGGGCCTCGTCCATCGCGGCTTCCAGGAGTCTCCGCCCCGTAGCCGTGGCGACCCTCCTGAGGAAGCACCGAAAGCTGCTCCAAGTGAGCGATCCCGTCACTCTCAACAACGTGCACGAACCCGACGATGGTGCTTGTCTCTGTTTTCTCCGCGACCAGGACGAACCCATGCTCCGCCGCTCTCGACAAACCAGACGGAGCGGGCTCCGACTCTCAGGGTTCAGTCGGTCGATGAGCAACTGGTCCGCGGCGTTCTCAATCGACTCGAGCGCCAGGTAGTCGTTGGGCGCTGCGCGACGGATGGAAACGGACACGGGGAAATCCTATGGTCATCACCCGAAGGTCGATCAGTGAGTTCGAGTCCGCTCGCCCACGGCGAGAGGCATAGCGATTTCGACCCCGCTAGTCGCCTTCCGCGGCACCGGCATCGCCATCGACCTCGACGGAGAAAGGCTCCCGGTGTCCGACGAAGGCGGTAGATGTCGTGGCGGCATCCCCAGCCTGGAGTTTGGCCGCCTCGAGCGCCCGGTTAATGGCGAGGTCCATCTCGGATCCAGGATGAACGTGTTGGTCGTCGCTTGACATGTTGCCTCCTGGGGCCAGCGTATAAGGAGAGCTAGCAGCAACGCGCGCAGGCGCGGGTCGGTCATCGCACTGCTGGTCTCCTGATCGGGGCGCCGGACGATCTTCATCATCCTATGCGCGAATAGCCCGCCCGGTGAACCTGCCCGCGAGGTCGCCTTATTTGCGACATTCTGGGCGACTCGCAACCTACGGATACGAGGGTCTCGACGGGCAGCCAGCGGCGCAGGTTGCCCGCGATCTGGGTATTTGCCGCGCGACGTTCTATAGACGGTCGCGAGCTCTCACCGGCTGGGCAATCGCACAACCTCGCTCGTAAGGGACTACAAGCGATCACAGAACGCCGCCACAGTACGCCAACCTCCACACAGACGGGAGCTCACTGCGCACCTGATGGTGAGCGCCGACCGTGCCATGGCCCGCTTCGCGAAAGGCGACAGCTTCGTCGCCGAAGGCTACGTCCGCACCTTCCAGGTCGAACGCGACGGCGAGATCATCGACCGCGAAGAGTTCGTCGCGAAGAAGCTCGGCCACGACCTCGCCCGCACCGAGTACGAGGTCGACCGCACCCGCCGACACGTCGCAGTGCGCCAGACGGATGTCACCGCCAACGGCCAGATGCGATCGGAACCGACCGCGAGGAAGCCCGAGTACGACACGACGATGCGCCCGCACCTGCCGGCTCTGCCGTCCTTGGCGTGTGAATCGACGTGCGCGACACATCCTCACGAGACTCTGCTGCCGCCGATCAGGAACCCGTGCTCGGCGGCGCGTTCAACGGAGCTGTGTTCGATGACGACGCGTTCGATGACCTCGGAGCGCCGCTCGTCGCCGAGCCGCCGCATCCGATCAACTGGAACCTGCTCACCGCCGAGGAAGCCGAAACCGAGTGGATCGAGCTCAACCGCTGGGTCAACTGGCTCCGCCGAACCTACGGCCTCCCAGCCTCGGTCATCCCGCCGTTCTGGCACCGCCACCCCGAACTCGTCTGGGAACTCTCCGCGCTCCACCTGCACTGGCTCAGTGCCTACGACCCCGACCAGCACGGCTCCGCTCCCTTCGGCTGGCACCGCGACTTCGCCGACGCCCGCAACCGCCTCCACGACTGGGTCACTACCTCCGGCACTCGGCTCGACCGCGACCGCCCCACCCGCCAAACCGCCTGGCCAGGCGAACCGCCCGCCGACCCCGTCGAAGAGGTCGTCATCGCCGACCGCGACGCCGACTTCG
Organism: uncultured Actinomycetota bacterium; assembly: GCA_963758615.1. GTDB lineage: Bacteria > Actinomycetota > Actinomycetes > Actinomycetales > Microbacteriaceae > Agromyces. Next base: position 4,590 of record CAVWVZ010000009.1, read on the forward strand.
TCGCATTCGTCGTCGCCGATCTCGAATGGCGACGCGAGGCGCGTGTCACATGAGTGCAGGTTCCGCGACGACTTGGCACTTGTGGCCATGATTCCGCGGCAAATTTCGTCGATTCAGAGCGTCGGATTCCGCGGAGAAAGTCATACTCCTAGTCGAGGGCACCGCTCGTGATCGCCGCGCTGAGCTGATCGGCGAGGTCGTTCACCGGCGTGCCGAACAGGGTGCGGGTGTTGAACGTGAACGCGACGTCGATGCCGTCCGCCCTGGACTCCGCCCGGCTCGACACACCCGCCATGCTCCCGGTGCGGACGATGCGGGCCGCCGACCGCCCATCCCCCACACCGCGTGCCTTCCGATGAACCGCACCATCGCGTCGGCGGTGGCTGCGAGGCCACCGCTGCCCGCCATGGCCTCCGTCGTCCATCCTTCGCCACCCCAGCAAGAGCCCACAAGGCCGGTCGCGGTGGGGTCGACGGCCGAGGGTCCCACGTTGGGATCGTCGTACTGCGCCTCGCCACGCCATCGATCGCCCCGTCTCGTCCGCGCGAGCTCCACCCCGGCGATGCCGGCCGGCGCCAGCACCGCGTCGCGAAGGTAGTCGATGTAGCCAAGTCCGCTGAGCCGCTCGACGAGGTGCGTCAACGTGACGTAGCCGATGTTCGAGTAGACGCTCTTCGCGCCCGGTGTGAATTGGAGCGGCTCGCCGAACACAAACCGCACGAGGTCGAACGCGGATACCGCTGAGCCGAGCCCGAGCTGCACCGCGACGTCGCGGAACCGGAATACAGTCGGTCGCGACGTTGCGATCCCAGCCGCCCTCGTGATCGATGAGATGCTGGATGGTGATGTCATCGATACGAGAATCGGGCGTCTGCGTGGGGAGCGCTGCGGTGGTCACGCCCGCCGCAGCGAACGCAGCGTCGCCCGGTGGGCGAGGTCGGCGTCGAACAGCGCTTGCATTGCGGCGCAGGTGAACATCTTGCTCATGCTCGCCACGCGCATGCGCGTGCCGGTGCGCGTCACGGGATAATCGGCATCCGCCCACGTGTACGCGCGACTCGCGAGGAGTTCGCCGTCGGCGCCGACGCTCAGCTGGCCCGCCCGCACGCCGTTCGACTCCATGAACGCCCGCACGATACGGTCGAGTCCGGCCGAGCCGGCACCCGTCACGATCCACTGGCGGGGCTTGGGCCGATGCTGCCGCGCGAAGATCGCCGCGTACCGAGTGGCGTCACCCACACCTGAGCCGTGCACGTCGATCGGAGCGAGACCCTCTGCAAGCCGAGCGTCGAACTCGGCCTGGTAGTCGTCCGCCGAAAGCCCGTGTCGTGCGACCCAATCCCCCACCGAGTCGTCTCGATACACGCTGACGTGCAACTGTGCAGCGGATGCCGCCACGAACGCCGGACGCAGCGGCACCGTCTGGAACGCGTCGAACCACTCCTGATGATCCTGAGCGGTCTCGGCCGTGCGACCGTTCGCGTGCGCCTCGAGCTGGGTGTGCCAGACGGCGAGGTACTCGCGCTTCGACGGTACGCCGTAGACGGCGGCCGACCGGAGGATCTGGCGCTGCTGGCGAGCGTGCACGTTCCAGTACTCGATCGTGTTCTGGTTGACGTCCTGACCGTTCACCAACCCATGCTTCGCCACCCAGGGCAGCGTGATGCCCTGCTCGAACACCGCCGCCACGATGGCGTCGGCTCCAGAGCCCGTCGCACTCAGGAGCACAGGGGCGAAGCCCGCGGCAACCTGGTCGTCGAACCAGTCCTGGTAGTCGCCCATCGGAAGGCCGTGCGCGGCGACGAACGCCGGGCCGAGCTCGTCGACCCACACCGCGGTGTATCTCGCATCGTTAGGATCGCCGTGCACGCTCAACGAGATCATCCGCCAGCCGTGAGGCGCGAGCGCATCGAATCGCGCCTGGTGATGAGCTGCGGACTTCCCGTGGTAGGCCTCGAACGATGACATGGTGGTCACTCTTCCCCTCGGATGCACGGCGTTGCGGCGGACACTACTCCGGTCGGGCGCATCGCAGCATCAGTGCGTGCACCGGCCCCGGCACCGCGGCATCCGCTCGCCTACGATCGGACCATGAGCGCCCGAGGAACCCCTGCGCTGTCAGGGCGACGATGCCAAGCGTGGTAGCGAGACGCCCGTAGTGGACCGCCGCACTCAGATCGCCTGCTCGAAGACGCGCCGAGGCGCGGCGCGCTCCCGCCGCCCGCGAGCCCGATCACGCTGCGCAGGAGGACGCCACCAACCCAGACGCCTTCGGTCGATGTTGACCACCGCGCCGGCCTCGAGCTCGAGGGCGCTGGAGGCTGCCGAGCACCATCGAGGTATCGGGAGCCTGAACGGCGCGCTTCGCGTAGTACTGCTCGGTGACGCGGGAACGTTTGTGGCCGGCGAACTGCGCGGCCCCTTCGATGCCCAGCGCGTCCGCAACCGCGGTCACGGCCGACTTGCGGAGCGCGTGCGGCACAAGCTCCTCGTCGAGGCCGGCCCATTCGCGGACTCGCCGCAAGCGATCGATGGACGTCTTGTGTGCCGCTGGGAGCGCCCGGTGCGAGTGTGGAAGACGAACTCGTTTCCGCCCTGATGCAAGCCAGCGACGGCGGAGCATCGGGAGAAGCTCGGCCGGCACGGAGATGCACCGCCAGCCGGCCTCTGACTTGAGATAGTCCTCGTAGTGCTTGGGTTGACCCTTCGAGTCGACGATCTTGCCGGCGATGGTGATGGTCGGCCGTTCTGAGTCGATGTCGACGAACTGCCACTTGAGTCCGACTGCCTCGCTGACTCGAGCTCCGGTGGCCAGGATCAGGTCGACCACGTCGCCGAGGAGATCGGAGGGCCGCGGCCCCATCCGGTCCTTGCGGTTCTGGTAGTCGCGAATGATCGCCGCGGAAGTGCTCCGAGCTCCATGGCGTCGGGCGCGTAGATCGGCTTCGGCCGCTGCTTGACACTCTTCACCTCTCGAGCCGGATTGGCGACCATGAGATCGTTCATGACGGCGTAGGAACAGATCTGACTGATCAGTGCCTTGCACGTGTCCGCCTGTCGCGGCGTCTCCCGGTGGATGGCCTTGTAGACCCGCAGGATCGTGCTCGCCTTGATCTCCCGAAGCGCGAGCGCGCCCATCAGCGGCGCGATCTTCTTCTCGATTAGTCGCCGGTTCTCGTGCCGGGTCGTATCGCGCTGATCGCCGGTGAACGCAACATGGTCCATGTACTCATGGGCGAGCTCGACGAAGAGCGAGTCCGGGGTCAGACCGTCAGCCGTCGTGTGAGCGGCTTCGTACTCGTCCCCAACGGCTTCGACCAGCGTCCGCCGCGCTCGCGCCCTGGAGGCTCGCGCGGATGCGGAGCTTGCCGTAGCTGCCGTCGATGCGACGGAAGCGGACGGTGCCGCGAACGCGACCGTCGGGCAGGTCGTGGTACGTGATCTCCCCGTGTGAGCCGGGTTCCATTTTGCTGCGTGGCATTGCAGTCGCCCTCTGTCATCGCAGAGTAGGAGGCCATCACCGTGTTCACCGTCGGTCCGTTCTGGCCCTCAGCCAGGCCAGTACGTTCTCGCGGCTGTATCGCAGATGCTTGCCGAGCTTGGTGGCCTTCGGGCCGGTTCCCTCGAGACGCCAGTGGTAGATCGTCTCTTTGGACAGCTGCAGGTACTGCGCCAACTCGTCGACGCTGAGATAGTCCCCGAGCTCGTCGACGAACCGGGATGCCGGAACGGTGGGATGGGTTGATGTGCTCATACTCCTCAGGAGTGCGCATCAAGCCAAAATGCTTGCCGTCTCGGGACTTCGCATGTGGATCGCTGTGGAGGCCCGTCATCGATTTGAAAAAGGCCCCAAAACGGCCCCAACGGCCCCTATTCGGCTATCTTCAACGCGAAAAACCCCTGATGAATCTTCCGATTCATCAGGGGTTTTTGGTGGATCTGAGGGGACTCGAACCCCTGACCCCCTGCATGCCATGCAGGTGCGCTACCAGCTGCGCCACAGACCCGTACGCCCCGTTCGGGGCAACGAAATGAGCTTACACCAGCCCGCGCCCGCGAACGAAATCGAGGGCGCCTCAGGCGAGGTGCGCCGTTCCGTTCAGTTGCTCGCGGCGAGCAACGGAGCCACCGGCAGCGCCGGGCAGTCCGCCCAGAGCCGCTCCAGCCCGTAGTACATGCGCTCCTCGCGGTGGAAGACGTGGACGACGAGGTCGCCGAAGTCGAGGAGCACCCATCGGCCCGCGTCGTGCCCTTCGCGGCGCCCGGCACGGCCGAGCACGTCTTCGATGGCATCGGCGATGGCGATCACGTTGCGCTCGGAATTGCCCGTTGCGAGGAGGAACACGTCGGCGAACGGGAGCGGCCTCGACACGTCGAGGGCGACGAGGTCTTCGCCGCCCTTCGCGTCTGCAGCCCGCGCCGCGAGGGCGAGGGACTCGAGTGCCTGGTCGGATGCGGTCATACGCTCATTTCCGGTCTGCGTTTCTGACGATCGGTGACGTGGCTCAGAAGAGGCCGGCGACCGCACCGATCACGAGGGTGGCAACGACGCCGAGCGCAAGCACGCCGGCGGTGACGGCGAGCACGAGCGGGACGTTCATGCCCTCCTTCTTGGGCGGGGCGATCATCGCACGCGATGCCCCCTGCGTGCTGATCGCCCGGGTCGCCGCGACGGGCGCGACGCCCGTGCCGACGTCTTCGACGTGGTCGAACAGACGATCGACGTCGGAGGAGTCGATCTGGCTCGGGTGAACCCCCGTGGCCCCGAAACTGCGCGGCAGGTCGATCGAACCGGTGGCGATGATCTCGCCGGCGTTCGTGATCTGGTTGCCGAGCGGCCCCTGGTCGGGAAGGGAGGGGAGGATGAGCGCGTTCGTCGTCGTGGGAACGCCGTGGCTGAGCGCGCCGCGCGAGAGGAGCTGGTCGAACGGCTCGGGCTCGATCGGCACGTTGAGCTGTGACGTCCAGTGACCGGCATTGGGCAGCGGCAGCGGGCTGGACGGCCTCGTTCGGGGCCGGAGCCGCGGCGGGTTGCGGCCGGCTCGGCGGAACGGGCGTCGACGGCACCGGCGCGGCCGGCATCGCAGGCGCGGGCACCGACGCAGCAGCGAAGGGCTGCGCCGAGGGCGCCGGAGGTGCGACCGAGGCTTCGGCGCTCGCCTCGAACTCATCGTCGAACTCATCGAGCTGACCGCCGTCGAGCATGGCGCGGAGTTCGCGACGCGTGAGGGTGCGCTCGGGCGTCGTCGCCGGGAGCGCCGCCGCGGGCGTCGGGTCGGCCGACTGCACCCCTGGGCGGGACGAGAACGGCGTCTGCTGCGGGGCGGGGATCGGCGCAGCGGCTTGCCCGCCGAACGGCGACCCCTGGGGAACGGGGAACCCGCCGAACGGCCGGGGCGGGGCGAAGGTCGGTGCCGTTGCGGGCTTGGCCACGGCGGGCTGCGGCGGCGATGCCGGCGCATTCGCGGGGGCGGGAGGGTTCGCGGGCACGGGCGGCGAGTACGGTGCCGACTGGGGCGCGGGGGGCGCCTGCACGTCGGCATCGGGGGTCGCCGAATCAGTCTGCTGCTCGAGCAGACGCTCGCGTTCACGCATTTCGCGGCGCGTGAGCGGCGGTTCCTGCGACGACGTCATTCGACACTCCGGTAGAGATGGTGCTTGGAGATGTACTGGACGACCCCATCGGGCACCAAGTACCACACCGGGAAACCCCGGCGCACCCTGCTCCGGCAATCGGTCGACGAGATCGCAAGTGCCGGAATCTCCAACAAGCTTACGTCTTGCTCTGGCAAACCTGAAACGGACAGCACATGTCCCGGGCGACTCACAGCAACGAAGTGCGCGAGGTCCCACAGCTCGTCGACGTCTTTCCAGGCGAGGATCTGCGCGATCGCATCGGCACCGGTGATGAAGAACAGATCGGCGTCTGGACGCTCATTGCGGATGTCGCGAAGCGTGTCGATCGTGAACGTGGCCTTCGGTCGATCGATGTCGACACGGCTCGTGGTGAATCGAGGATTCGACGCCGTGGCGATCACCGTCATGAGGTACCGGTGCTCGGGCGGCGTGACGACCGTCTTGTAGCTCGGCTGCCCCGTGGGGACGAAGATCACCTCGTCGAGCTCGTGCGACTGCGCGACCTCGCTCGCCGCGACCAGGTGGCCGTGGTGGATCGGATCGAACGTGCCGCCCATGACTCCGATGCGTGGTCGGCGGGGCTCGCCCGTCATCGCGCGATCGCCAGCCTCAGTGGCCGCCGTGTGCGTCTCCGGAGTGGCGGGCGGCGTAGGCCTCGGCCTTGGCGCGGTGACGGTTGGCGACGTCGCGGTAGGACGCGACGATGAACGCCAGGATGGCGAAGGCGACGAGAGCGATGAGCCCGAAGACCCACGAGTCCATCGGCAGCTCCCTCGCGTGCACCGTCTCGGTGAGCACCGTTCCGGTCAACGCTGCGGTGGTGAGGCTCATTCGCCGTTCCTTTCGAATCCTGCGGGTGTCGCTCGTGACAGTCTAGCGAGGTCAGGCACGCACGTGCCCGGCACCGCGCACGATCCACTTCGTGCTCGTGAGCTCGGGCAGGCCCATCGGGCCGCGGGCGTGCAGCTTCTGGGTCGAGATCCCGACCTCGGCGCCGAAGCCGAACTCCGCTCCATCGGTGAAACGGGTCGAGGCGTTCACCATGACCGCCGCGGCATCGACCTCGTTGAGGAACCGCTCGGCATTGCCGAGGTCGTTCGTGACGATCGACTCGGTGTGCTTCGTGGAGTACCGCCTGATGTGCGCGAGCGCATCGTCGAGCGAATCGACGATGCCGACCGAGATGTCGAGGCTCATGTGCTCGGTCGCCCAGTCCTCGTCGGTGACCGGCACCGCCTCGGGCCGCAGCGCGCGGACGCGTTCGTCGGCGTGCACGGTGACGCCGGATGCCTCGAGCCGGTCGATCACCGACGGCAGCAGCCGCTCGGCAGCGGCACGGTGCACCAGGAGTGTCTCGAGCGCGTTGCAGACGCTCGGTCGCTGCACCTTGGCGTTGTGCACGAGGTCGACCGCCCACTGCTCGGGCGCCGATTCGTCGAGGAACATGTGCACGACCCCGGCTCCAGTCTCGATGACGGGCACGCGCGCCTCGTCGACGACGGCGCGGATGAGCCCGGCGCTGCCGCGCGGGATGAGCACGTCGACGTACTCGCGCGCCTGCATGAGGTGTCGTGCACCGGCGCGACCGAAGTCGTCGACGGTCTGCACGGCATCGGCGGAGAGCCCTGCGGCGTCGAGCGCGTCGCGCAGGACGTCGAGGAGCACGCGATTGGTCAGCTCGGCCGCGCTGCCGCCGCGAAGCACGACCGCGTTCCCGCTCTTGAGTGCGAGCACCGCGATGTCGATCGTCACGTTCGGGCGAGCCTCGTAGATGGCGCCGACGACCCCGAGTGGCACGCGCACCTGGTCGATGCGGACCCCGCTCGGCAGCGTTCGGCCGCTCACCGTCTCACCGATCGGGTCGGTGAGGCCGATGACCTGGAGCACGGCGTCGGCGATCGATTCGATGCGGCCCTCGTCGAGCGTGAGCCGGTCGAGCAGGCCCTCACCCAGTCCCGACACGCGACCGGCTTCGAGGTCGAGCTTGTTGGCGGCGACGATATCGGTCGCGCGCGCACGCAGCAGCGTCGAGACCTGCTCGAGCGCCGCGTCCTTCTCGGCTGTCGTCGCGCGCGCGAGGCGGTACGACGCCTGCTTGGCCGCGGCGAGGCGTTCGTCGAGCACGGTTTCGAGGTCGGTCTGCTCCATGGATCCAGCCTACGGCGCGGTTCGACGTGCCACTCCCGTGTGACGCCGCGGCGTCAGGGGGCGGGTTCGAACCAGGTGCCGACCTCGCGGCCGGCGAGGGCGTCGTCGACGAGCGCCGTCGCGGTGATGAGCACGGCGGTGCCGGCCTCGGCGGCGATGCGCGCGGCTGAGACCTTGGTCTCGGCTCCCCCGGTGCCGACGCCGGCCCGGCCGACCGAGCCGATCTCGACCCCGGCCAGCTCGTCGCCATAGGGCACATGGGCGATGCGCTCGGCTCCCTCGAGGTGCGGCGGTCGCGTGTACAGCGCGTCGACGTCGGAGAGCAGCACGAGCAGGTCGGCGCCGATGAGTGCCGCGACGAGGGCGGCGAGCCGGTCGTTGTCGCCGAATCGGATCTCGTGGGTGGCGACCGTGTCGTTCTCGTTCACGATCGGCAGGATCCGGAGCGCGAGCAGCCGGTCCATGGCACGCTGCGCATTCACGCGCGGGGTCTCGTGCTCGAGGTCGCCCGCCGTGAGCAGCACCTGGCCGGCGACGATGTCGTAGCGGTCGAGTGAGTCCTGGTAGCGGAAGACCAGGAGATTCTGGCCGACGGATGCCGCGGCCTGCTGCGTCGCGAGATCGGTCGGCCTCGCGTCGAGGCGCAGGTACGGCATCCCGGTGGCGATCGCACCCGAGGAAACGAGCACGACCTCCGAACCGCGCCCGTGCGCGGCTGCGAGGGCGTCGACGAGCGGCGCGATCTGGCCGGCGTTCTCACCCGAGATCGACGACGAGCCGACCTTGACCACGATGCGGGTCGCCGTGGGGATCTCGGCGCGGCTGCGCGGGGTCACTGCTCGCCCCGGCCGGTCACATCCTCGGTGTCGACGACGGCGTCGGCATCCACGGCGTCGGCATCGCCGTCGGCCCAGATACCGGCCTCGCGTTCGCGCGCCAGCTCGGCGCGGGCTTCTGCCTTCGCGTCCATGCGCTCGTGGTACTCGCTCTTCCGCTCGGCGCGAGTCGCGCGCCGGTTCTCGTCGAGACGCACGTCGGTGCCACGCGGTGCGGTGATGAGCTCCGCCGTCGAGGTGAGCGTGGGCTCCCAGTCGAACACGACACCCGCGCCCTTTCCGATGATGACCGTCGATCCTGCGACGGCGCCGGCACGCACGAGCTGGTCCTCGACGCCGAGCTTCGCGAGCCGGTCGGCGAGGAAGCCCACCGCCTCGTCGTTGGTGAAGTCGGTCTGCTGCACCCAGCGCTCGGGCTTCTTGCCGAGCACCCGGTAGAGCGTGCCGTAGCTGCCGCCCTCGGCGCGCACGGTGAAGCTCGGGGTCGTTGAAGGCCTTCGGGCGGATGACGATGCGCTCGGGCGCGGGCTCGGCCGCGGCATCCGCTCGTGCCTGGTCGACGAGCTCGCCGAGCGCGAATCCGAGCTGGCGCAGGCCCTCGTGGCTCACGGTCGAGATCTCGAACACGCGGTACCCACGCGCCTCCAACTCGCCGCGCACGAAGTCGGCCAGCTCGCGGGCCTCCGGCACGTCGATCTTGTTGAGGGCGATGAGCTGCGGGCGCTCGAGCAGCGGCAACTGCCCCTCGGGCACGGGATAGGCGGCGAGCTCGGCCAGGATGACGTCGAGATCGGTGACCGGGTCGCGCCCGGGCTCGAGCGTCGCGCAGTCGACGACGTGCAGCAGCGCCGAGCAGCGCTCGACGTGCCGCAGGAACTCGAGTCCGAGTCCCTTGCCCTCGCTGGCGCCCTCGACGAGACCCGGCACGTCGGCGACGGTGAACCGGTGGTCGCCGGCCTGCACGACGCCGAGGTTCGGGTGGAGCGTGGTGAACGGGTAGTCGGCGATCTTGGGCCGTGCCGCGGAAAGGGCGGCGATGAGGCTCGACTTGCCGGCCGACGGATATCCGACGAGCGCGACGTCGGCGATGGTCTTCAGCTCGAGCGTGACCTCGGTCTCGTCGCCGAGGGTGCCGAGCAGGGCGAAGCCCGGTGCCTTGCGCTTCGTGGTCGCGAGCGACGCGTTGCCGAGGCCGCCGAGGCCACCTGCGGCAGCGATGAATCGCATGCCGGGCTCGGTGAGGTCGGCGAGCTCGTTGCCCTCGTCATCCTTCACGACCGTGCCGATCGGCACCGGAAGCTCGAGGGTCTCGGCCATGGCGCCCGACCGGTTGTCGCCCATGCCCGGCTGACCGTTGTCGCTCGAGCGGTGCGGGCGGCCGTGGTACCCGAGCAGTGTCGTGACCTGGGGGTCTGCGACGAGCACGATGTCGCCGCCGTTGCCGCCGTTGCCGCCGTCGGGGCCGCCGAGCGGCTTGAACTTCTCACGGCGTACCGAGACGCACCCGTTGCCACCGTGCCCGGCGCGCAGGAACAGCGTCACCTCGTCGACGAAGCTGACCATTCCGCACCCCTCACTACTGATTGAAAAACACGTGAGGGCGAGCCGAAGCCCGCCCTCACGAAAACCGTCGGTCGACTATTCGCCGGCCGCCACGATGTTGACGACCTTGCGGCCGCCCTTGTTGCCGAACTGCACCGCACCGGCCTCGAGCGCGAACAGCGTGTCGTCGCCACCGCGACCGACACCCGCACCCGGGTGGAAGTGGGTGCCGCGCTGGCGGACGATGATCTCGCCGGCGCCGACGACCTGGCCGCCGAAGCGCTTCACGCCGAGGCGCTGGGCGTTCGAGTCACGACCGTTGCGAGTGGAGCTCGCTCCCTTTTTGTGTGCCATGTCTGATTCTCCTTGCGAGGCCGCGGGCTACTTGATGCCGGTGATCTTGACGCGCGTGAGCTCCTGACGGTGCCCCTGGCGCTTCTTGTAGCCGGTCTTGTTCTTGAACTTCTGGATCACGATCTTGGGGCCGCGAAGGTCGTTGAGGACCTCAGCCGTGACCGTGACCTTCTCAAGCGACTTGGCGTCGGACGTGATCTTCGAGCCGTCGACGAGGAGGACCGGGATGAGCTGGACGTTGCCGTCCTTGTCAGCCTTGATGCGGTCCATCGTCACGATGGTGCCGACTTCGACCTTCTCCTGCCGACCGCCGGCGCGCACTACTGCGTAAACCACTACTCGTACCTATCTCTGGGGAACCATTTCGGTTCCGACTGTCTGATGGGGTGTCACTGCGCGGGACCCCAGCGGGATGGAGGGTCGTCACTGCCAGAAAACTGTGTTGCAGAAACGTCTGCAGGCGGGCACACCGGGATAAGCGGTGGCACCAACGGTCGAGTTTACCGGATGACCCGGGGACGGTCAAACGCGGGCCGCCTCGGCGAGTCGCGCGTCACCCCGGCCAGTCGCGCATCGCCCCGCGTAGGATCGCGACATGACGGTGCTCATCGACACGCCGCTCTGGCCCAAGCACGGCACCGTGTGGTCCCACCTCGTGAGCGATCTCTCGGTCGACGAGCTGCACGCGTTCGCACGCCGCATGGACGTGCCGCCCCGTGCGTTCGACCTCGACCACTACGACGTCCCGATCGAACGGTACGACGAACTCGTCGCCGCGGGCGCCGAAGCGGTCTCGCCGCGCGAACTCGTCGTGCGACTCCGCCGCAGCGGCCTCCGGGTCACGCCGCGTGAGCGACGCGCGCGCCGTGGGCGCGACGCGTCACTCTGAGCGGTCGGATGCCTCGTCGGAGCCCGCCTCGTCGGCTCGGGTGATGACGGGGGCGGCGCCGCCGGCGCTCAGCGCCCCGGTCGACACCCGACGACTGCGGGCACGACCCTCGCCGGCCTTCTTGGGCGCCGGCAACGCGTCGAGCATGGAGTCGAGCAGCACCTCGGCCTCGGGCACCCGCGCCGGCCGCTTGCGGTCGGCTGCGGGCGCGGGCAGGTCGATGATCGGCGCCTCGGCGACGACCGGCTCCGCAGGCGGGCTGCGCGGCTCGGCGCCGGGTGCGACGTCGGGCTCGGCCTGAGTTGCAGGACGTCGCTCCGCGGGTTCCGCGGTCCGGCGCGAGGGCGCCTCCGCAGCGCCCTGCTCCTGCGTCACCCGACGGTGACGACCGCGTCGGCGGCCACCCGTCGACTCGGCGGGCTTCTGCTCGGGGGCGGTCGATGCCGCGGTCTCGGTCGACACCGCGGCAGGCGCATCGGCCGTCTCGGGCTTCGTCTCGCCGTGCGGGATCGTCGACGCGGCGATCTGGGCCAGCGCGTGCTTCACATCCTCGGTGATCGCGTGCGTTCCGGTGTGCGGCGCGGTCGACGCCGCAGGCTGCGGCTGCTGCGGCTGGTTGCCGCCGCGACCGCGCCGACGCTCGGGCTGCTGCGGGGCGCGGTGCTTGAGGATGGGCTCGTGGTGCACGATGATGCCGCGGCCGGCGCAGACCTCGCATGGCTCGCTGAACGACTCGAGCAGGCCGAGGCCGAGCTTCTTGCGCGTCATCTGCACGAGGCCGAGTGAGGTGACCTCGGCGACCTGGTGCTTCGTGCGGTCGCGCGAGAGGCACTCGACGAGGCGGCGCAGCACGAGGTCGCGGTTGGATTCGAGCACCATGTCGATGAAGTCGACGACGATGATGCCGCCGATGTCGCGCAGACGCAGCTGGCGCACGATCTCTTCAGCGGCCTCGAGGTTGTTCTTCGTGACCGTCTCCTCGAGGTTGCCGCCCGAGCCGACGAACTTGCCGGTGTTCACGTCGACGACCGTCATCGCCTCGGTGCGGTCGATGACGAGCGAGCCGCCAGAGGGCAGCCACACCTTGCGATCGAGTGCCTTCTCGATCTGCTCGCTGATGCGGAACTCGTCGAACGAGTCGCGCTCGCCCTCGAAGGCCTCGACGCGCTCGAGCAGGTCGGGAGCGACCGCCCGAAGATACCGCTCGATCGTCTGCCGAGCACCGTCGCCCTCGATGACCATCTTCTGGAAGTCCTCGTTGAAGACGTCGCGAACGATCTTGATGAGCAGGTCGGGCTCGGAGTGCAGCAGCGCGGGGGCCTGCACCTTCTCGAGCGTCGCCTGCACGTCGGCCCACTGCGCGATGAGGCGGTTGACGTCGAGCGTCAGCTGCTCTTCGGTCGCGCCCTCGGCCGCCGTGCGCACGATGACGCCCTGGTTCTCGGGAAGCACCTCTTTGAGGATCTTCTTGAGGCGCGCGCGCTCGGTGTCGGGGAGCTTGCGGCTGATGCCGTTCATCGACCCGTTGGGCACGTACACGAGGTAGCGCCCGGGCAGCGAGACCTGGCTGGTGAGGCGGGCGCCCTTGTGGCCCACCGGGTCCTTCGTGACCTGCACGAGCACCCGGTCGCCCGGCTTCAGCGCCAGCTCGATGCGGCGCGGCTGGTTCTTCTCGCCGTTCTCGGCGGCGGCGTCCCAGTCGACCTCGCCCGAGTAGAGCACCGCGTTGCGGCCGCGACCGATGTCGACGAAGGCGGCCTCCATCGAGGGCAGCACGTTCTGCACGCGGCCGAGGTACACATTCCCGATGAGGGATGCGTCCTGGTTGCGCGCGACGTAGTGCTCGACGAGCACGCCGTCCTCGAGCACGCCGATCTGGATGCGGCCGCCCTTCTCGCGCACGACCATCGAGCGGTCGACGGACTCGCGGCGCGCCAGGAACTCGGCCTCGGTGATCACCGCACGCCGGCGCCCTGCGTCGCGACCGTCGCGGCGGCGCTGCTTCTTGGCCTCGAGCCGGGTGGAGCCCTTGACCTTCTGGGGCTCGGTGATGAGCTCGGGCTCGCGCGGCTTGCGCACCTTGACGACGGTGTTGGCAGGCTCGTCGCCGGTGGCGCGTCCTTCTTCGCCGCTGCGGCGACGGGTGCGGCGGCGCACGCTCGAGGCTTCGTCGGAGGCGCGATCGCCACGATCGGAGCGGTCGGCGCGCTCTCCGCGCTCGGCACGCTCGGGCTCCTCGGACGGCACGAGCACGGGCGGAGCATGGAAGATCAGCGACGTCGTCGTCAGCGTCGTCGGGATCGGAGAGACCGCCGGCGCCTCGACGTGCTCGGCTTCGTCGACGTCCGCGGTCGCTGCCGACACGTCGGACGCCGTCGCGGATGCCTCGACCGGCACGTGCTCGTCGATCGGGGCTGCCTGGTCGGGCGTGACCGCCGAGTCGCCCGCGGGGGCCTCGCGCCTCACCGAGTCGCGAGCCGGGACATCCGACTCGGTCGCCGGTTGCTGCTGCGGCTCGGTCGACGGCGCCTCGGTGGACTTGCCGCGCCCGCGACGAGACCCGAAGAGGCCACCGCGTCGCCTGGAGGCGTTGCCGCGCGAGTCGGGTTCGTTGGTGTTCTTCTCGTTGCCTTCCACCATCTCTGGTGCACTCCTACGCCGGTTGCGACGGCCGCGCCGTCGTTCCGTACTCTTCTCGAGCGGTGCTGCGCCATGCGCAGCCCGCCAATCCTTCATCAATGCGACCGGCAGGTTGCCTGTGTCGCCACGTCTTGCGGGTTCGTTCCCGCCCACTGCGGATGCGGTGCATCCTCGAAGCCTTCGTCGGCGTCGTGCCGGGCGCGGCCCGGACGACTCCCTCGATTATCGCATGCTCTCACAGGAGGCGGTGGAACCGGCATGCCAGAATACGGAACATGCCCGAGCCGTCCCGCCGTTCCCGGCCTGTCGCGTTCGCCGTTCTCCTGATCGTGGCAGGGGCGCTCGGGCTCCTCGCCGCGTTCGAACTCTCGCTCGAGAAGGTGCTCGTGCTGAGCGATCCCGGCCACGTGCCGTCGTGCGATGTCGGCGTGCTCGTCGGTTGCGGAGTGAACCTCGAGTCGGCCCAGGGCTCGGTGTTCGGGTTCCCGAATCCGTTCATCGGGCTGATGGCCTGGCCGGTCGTGATCACGATCGGCGTCGCGCTCCTCGGCGGCGTCCGCTTCCCGCGCTGGTTCTGGGCGGGATTCAACATCGGCGTCGCCGGCGCACTCGTCTTCGTCGGCTGGCTCATCGCCCAGAGCATCTACGTGCTCGACGTGCTGTGCCCGTGGTGCATGCTCACGTGGGCGGTCACGATCCCCACGTTCTGGGCTGTGACCCTCTACAACCTTCGCGAAGGCAACATCCCCGTCCCGCAACGCGTGCGGCGGCTCGCCCGAGCGTGGTTCGGGTGGGTGCCGCTGATCACGGTCGTGAGCTACGCGGTGGTCGTGCTGCTCGCGCAGGCGCAGATGAATGCGATCCCGCGCGTGCTCATCGACCTGCAGAACCTCTGACCGTCGACGCTCGCGAGGGTCGAGGAGCGACGAAGGAACGTATCGAGACCCGGTGACCCGGTCTCGATACGCGAACTCCTCCGTCGCCCGCTACTCGACCACCGAGTGCCTCAGCCGAACCAGAGGGCGAGCTCGCGCTCGGCCGACTCGGCCGAATCCGAGCCGTGCACGAGGTTCTGCTGCACCTTGAGGCCCCAGTCACGGCCGAAGTCCCCGCGGATCGTTCCGGGCGCCGCCGTCGTCGGGTCGGTCGTGCCGGCGAGCACGCGGAACCCCTCGATGACGCGGTTGCCCGCGACCCGGATCGCGACAGACGGCCCCGACTGCATGAACTCGATGAGCGGCTCGTAGAACGGCTTGCCCTCGTGCTCGGCATAGTGCTTCGCGAGCAGCTCACGGTCGGCCTGCACGAGCCGGATGTCGACGAGCGAGTAGCCCTTGGCCTCGATGCGGCGCAGGATCTCGCCGCTGAGGTTGCGGGCGACGCCGTCGGGCTTCACGAGTACGAGGGTCTCTTCGATCGCACTGGTCATTGCTGTTCCTTCCCTGACGCGGCGGCCGCCGCGTGCTGTCGGTCGATGCGTGCCCCGACGACCATGGCGTACCACCACATGCCGCCGAAGATCACCCCGACGACGAACATCGCCGGGTTCAGGAAGCCCGATGCGAGGATCAGGAGCTGCAGCGCCCAGCCGAGCGCGTACGCCCAGTGGTGACGGAGCAGTCCGATCGTCGCGATCAGGGCCACGATGATGACGCCGCCGGCCGCGAGGGCGACCCACGACGGCAGCGGTCCCGCCGGCCCGCCCTGGGCGAGTCCCCAGATCACGAGGGCGGCGAGGAACACGATGAGCGCCTCGGAAGCGAGGATGACCGAGGCGAGGCTCCGGCGCAGCGACCGCGCCGGGCGTGCCGGGCGAGCGACTGCGTCGTCGGGGGTCTCGGGTGTCGGGTCGGGCTGCGACGCTTCGGTCATCAGCGCCCCCATCCCCGGTCGGCGGCGATGGCCATGGCCTCGCCGACGAGGGCGATCGAACCGGCCACCACGACGGCGCGCTTGGTACCCGCTGCTGCCCACGCGCGAGCCTCGTCGAGGGCATCGTCGAGACGAGGTTCGAGGCTCACTCGATCGGCGCCGATGCGATCGGCGACGAAGGCGGCGAGCTGCTCGGCGGGCACCGCACGGTCGCTCTCGGGTGCGGTCACGACGAAGGAGCCTGCGCGGCGCGCGAGGGCGTCGACGATGCCCGCCACGTCCTTCTCGGCGAGCACGCCGAAGACGAACGCGACCTCATCGAAGTCGAAGTACTCGTCGAGCCCGGCGACGAGCGCCGCGGCGCCGTGCGGGTTGTGGGCCGCGTCGACGATGATCGTCGGTTCGGACCCGACGACCTGCAACCGCCCGGGCGAGGTGGCCGCACCGAGGCCCTTCTGCACGACCGAGTCGGCGAGGCGCACCGAACCGCCGCCGATGAACGCCTCGACCGCGGCGACCGCGACGGCGGCGTTCTCGGCCTGGTGACGGCCGAAGAGCGGCAGCTGGAGGTCGGCGTACTCGCCGGCGAGGCCGCGGATCGTGACGAGCTGGCCGCCGACGGCGACCTTCGAGTCGACGACGGCGAACGCATCGCCCTCGACGGCGAGCGACGACTCGGTGAGGTCGGCCGCCTGCTCGAGCACGGCGAGCGCCTCGTCGGGCTGGATCGCCGAGACGATCGCGGCGGCCGGCTTGATGATGCCCGACTTCGTCCTCGCGATCGCCTCGATCGTCGAGCCGAGTCGGCCCTCGTGGTCGAGGGCGATCGGGGTGAACACCGCGACCTGGCCGTCGGCGACGTTCGTCGAGTCCCACTCGCCGCCCATGCCGACCTCGAGCACCACGACGTCGACGGGGGCGTCGGCGAAGCACGCGAACGCGAGCGCCGTGAGCACCTCGAAGAAGGTCAGCGGTGCTTCGCCGGCCTGTTCGAGCTCGACGTCGACGATGGCGATGAATGGCAGGATCTCGTCCCAGTTGCGGGCGACCGCCTCATCGTCGATCGGCTCGCCATCGATGCGGATGCGCTCGGTGAAGCGCTCGAGGTGAGGGCTCGTGAGCAGGCCCGTGCGCAGCCCGGAGGCGCGCAGCAGGCTCTCGATCATCCGACTCGTCGAGGTCTTGCCGTTCGTGCCGGTGATGTGGATCACCGGCGCCGCGCGGTGCGGGTCGCCGAGCAGTTCGACGGCTCGGCGGGTGGGCGCCAGCCGTGGGCGGGGCGAGCCCTCGCCCACGCGTGCGAGCAGCGCCGCGAAGACCGCGTCGGCGGCGTCGCGTGCGTCGTTGTCGATCTCGTCGTTCACGCCTTCTCCAGTCCGATGTGCAGCTTCGTGCCGCCCGCGAGCGGTTCGGCGGCCGACGCCGCGGCGGCACCGATCGCGGCGAGTTCGAGCGCCGTCGCCAGCGTCTCGCCGGCGATGAGCTCGCGGTGCGCCTCGGCGGACGCGCGGCTCTCGTCGTCGAGCGACAGCGTGAGGCGGATGCGGTCGCCGACCTCGAGTCCGGCGGCCTTGCGGGCATCCTGAACTGCACGCACGATGTCGCGCGCCCGACCCTCGGCCTCGAGCCCGGGAGTCGTCGCGGTGTCGAGGATCACGAAGCCGCCGTCGGCGAGCAGGGCGAGCGCGCTCTCCCCGTCATCCGAGCCGCCGGCCTCGAGCACGAGATCGTACTCGCCGGGCTCGAGCGCGATGCCGCCTGCGACGACCGCGTCGCCGTCGAGCGACCAGTCGCCCGCCCGTGCCGCCTGGATCGCCTGCTGCACCGACTTGCCGAGTCTCGGGCCCGCTGCGCGGGCGTTGACGCTCAACCGCTTGGTGACCCCGTAGGCCTCGGCACTCGACCCGTCGAGCGACACGAGGTCGACCGACTTCACGTTGAGCTCATCGCGCAGGATGGCTTCGAACGGGACGAGGCCCGCGGCATCCGTCGTGACGATCGTGAGGTTCGCAAGCGGCAGCCGCACCCGGCGGCCCGCCTGCTTGCGCAGCGCGAGCGCCGCACCGCTGATCTCGCGCACCGCATCCATCGCCGCGACGAGCGCGTCGTCGGCCGGGAACTCCGCTGCCTCGGGCCAGTCGGCCAGGTGCACGCTGCGCCCGCCCGTGAGCCCGCGCCACACCTGGTCGGACATGAGCGGCAGCAGCGGCGCCGCGAGCCGCGTGACGGTCTCGAGCACGGTGAACAGCGTGTCGAACGCCTCGCGACCGTTGCCGTCGACATCGACGCCCGACCAGAACCGGTCGCGCGAGCGACGGACGTACCAGTTGGTGAGCACGTCGCCGAAGTCGCGCAGCTTCTGCGCGGCGAGCGTCGTGTCGAAGTCGTCGAGATCTTCAGTGACCCGGGTCACGAGGTCGCGGAGCTTCGCGAGCAGGTAGCGGTCGAGCACGTCGGTCGAGTCGGTGCGCCGCTGCGCGTCGTAACCCGCGGTCGCCGCGTCGGCCGACGGGCGCGCGGTGTTCGCATACAACGAGAAGAAGTACCAGGTGCTCCAGAGCGGCAGCATGAACTGGCGCACGCCCTCGCGGATGCCCTCCTCGGTGACGACGAGGTTGCCGCCGCGCAGCACCGGGCTCGACATCAGGAACCACCGCATCGCGTCGGACCCGTCGCGGTCGAAGACCTCGTTCACGTCGGGGTAGTTGCGCAGCGACTTCGACATCTTCTGCCCGTCGCTGCCGAGCACGATGCCGTGACTGACGACGTTCTTGAACGCAACCCGGTCGAAGAGCGCGGTCGACAGCACGTGCATGACGTAGAACCAGCCGCGCGTCTGCCCGATGTACTCGACGATGAAGTCGGCGGGCTGGCGGGTGTCGAACCACTCCTGGTTCTCGAACGGGTAGTGCACCTGCGCGAACGGCATCGAGCCCGAGTCGAACCACACGTCGAAGACGTCTGGGATGCGCCGCATCGTCGAGCGACCGGTGGGATCGTCGGGGTTCGGCCTCGTGAGGTCGTCGATATAGGGGCGGTGCAGGTCGGGCTCGCCGTCGGGATTGCGGGGCAACGTGCCGAAGTCGCGCTCGAGGTCCGCGAGCGACCCGTAGACGTCGACCCGCGGGTGCGCCGGGTCGTCGCTCTTCCACACGGGGATCGGCGAACCGAAGTAGCGGTTGCGACTGATCGACCAGTCGCGCGCGCCGGCGACCCACTTGCCGAACTGGCCGTCCTTGACGTTCTCAGGCACCCACGTGACCTCTTGGTTCAGGTCGCCCATGCGATCGCGGAACTCCGAGACGCGGATGAACCAACTGGAGACCGCCTTGTAGATGAGCGGATTGCGGCAACGCCAGCAGTGCGGGTACGAGTGCTCGTAGCTCGCCTGGCGCAGCAGGCGGCCCTCGGCCTTCAGCAGCTGGGTGAGCGGCTTGTTCGCATCGCTCCACAGCATCCCGGCGACATCGGTCACGGCGGGCAGGAACTTGCCGCCCTCGTCGAGCGAGATGATGACCGGGATGCCGGCGGCCTCGCCGATCTTCTGGTCCTCCTCGCCGTAGGCCGGCGCCTGGTGCACGATGCCGGTGCCGTCTTCGGTCGTGACGTAATCGGCCACGAGGATGCGCCACGCGTGCTGCAACCCGTAGGCCTCGACGTCGGCGTAGTAGTCGAAGAGCCGGTCGTAGGTGACACCTTCGAGGTCGGCACCGCGCACGGTTCGCGACACGGCTGCCCGGGCGTCGTCGGCGGAGTCGTAGCCGAGTTCCTTCGCGTAGTTTCCGACCAGGTCGGCGGCGAGCAGGTACTCGCCGCCGAGGACCTCGGTGTCGGATGCCCCGTCGCCGACCTTCTCGCGGAGCACGGTCGCGTCGGGGGTGCCGTTGGGCCCGGCGGGAACGACGGCGTACTCGATCTCGGGTCCGACGGCGAGCGCGAAGTTCGTGGGCAGCGTCCACGGGGTCGTCGTCCAGGCGAGCGCGCGCACCGCGGTGAGACCGAGGGTCTCGGCCTTCGGCCCGGTGAGCGGGAACGTGACCGTGACCGTCTGGTCCTGACGCGGCTTGTAGACGTCGTCGTCCATGCGCAGCTCGTGGTTCGACAGCGGCGTCTGGTCGCGCCAGCAGTACGGCAGCACGCGGTAGCCCTCGTAGGCGAGCCCCTTGTCGTGCAGGGTCTTGAACGCCCAGATCACCGACTCCATGAACGTGACGTCGAGGGTCTTGTAGTCGTTCTCGAAGTCGACCCAGCGCGCCTGGCGGGTGACGTACTCCTGCCACTCCTTCGTGTACCTGAGCACCGCGGTGCGGGCGGCCTCGTTGAAGGCCGCGATGCCCATCTCCTCGATCTCGCTCTTGTCGGTGATGCCGAGCTGCCGCTCTGCCTCGAGCTCTGCGGGGAGTCCGTGCGTGTCCCACCCGAAGCGGCGGTGCACCTGGCGGCCGCGCATGGTCTGGTAGCGCGGGAAGACGTCCTTCGCGTAGCCGGTGAGCAGGTGGCCGTAGTGCGGCAGCCCGTTGGCGAATGGAGGACCGTCGTTGAAGACCCACTCGGGGGCGCCTTCGCGCTGGTCGATCGACGCCTGGAAGGTGCCGTCGGACTTCCAGAATGCGAGCACGTCGCGCTCGATGGCGGGGAAGCTCGGCGATGGCGCGACGCCGGAGGCGGCGGACTCTGAATCCTGACCCTTGGGGTACAACGTTCTCTCCTGGAGGGACTGACCTGATCCACGAGGACGGCCGACTCGACGAGTTCAGCCGCGGTACCACCCCGCTTGCGCATCGACCCGTCGACTGGTTCGGGATCGCTGCACCGCTTGTTCATTGGCTGTGACGGGCCAGACCCGTTCGGTTCTACTGAGCGTGCGCCGTTCTTCCGAAGACTCCCCGGTGATGGCCGGTTCGATGTCGTTCCCACGAGTGTATCGGGTCGCCGCCGGTCAGCGGGTCGGCACGGGCCGCTGCACCCCGGTCGCCTGCGGTGTCCACTGATAGGCCTCGTGGATGAGCGCGAGGAGCGCGCCCTCTGTCACGTCGTGCGACTTGGCCTCGTCGACGAGGTCGTGGATCGCCCCGGCGAGCGCGGCGTGACCCCCGATGCGAACGGTCACCACCGCACCTCGCCCGCGGTGCAGCTCGATCAGTCGCTCGTCTCGCAGCAGGTGGTAGGCGCGCAGCACGGTGTGCACGTTGAGGCCGAGGGATGCCGCGAGCTCGCCGGCGGCGGGCAGGCGCTCGCCGCCCGACAGTCGTCCGTCGACGATCGACGCGCGGATGCCCGAGGCGAGCTGCTGGTAGAGCGGCGTTGCGAGCGCGGGATCGATGCGGATGAGCACCTCAGAATCGTATTCTTCTATGTGAAATAGAACAAGTTGCTTGTCCGCGCAACGACACGGTGTCAGGATGAATCCGGGCACCCACGGCGGATGCCCCCTCCACTCCCCCTCGTCGCAAGGAACTCGATGCGTGCTGCACCCGTGACCGCCACTCCGACGAAGCGCAGGGCCGGCATCATCGCCGGTGCCGTCGCGCTCGTCACCACGATCACGCTCGCGGGGTGCCAGGCGGCCGAGCCCGAGGCATCCGGCGACCCCGTCGAAGGCGGCACGCTCGTCTATGCGAGCGGCGACGCCGAACCGACCTGCCTCGACCCGCACGTCGGCGGCAACTACCCGCAGGCGCTCATCGCCGGGCAGTTCCTCGAGTCGCTCGTCTCCCGCGACGAGTCGGGCGAGATCATCCCGTGGCTCGCCGAATCGTGGGAGCCCTCCGACGACGAGCTCGCCTGGGAGTTCACGCTGCGCGAGGGCATCGAGTTCACCGACGGCACTCCCCTCGACGCCGAGGCCGTCAAGGTCAACGTGGAGCACCTCAAGGACCCGGCTACACAGTCGTCGACGGGTTACCTCGCCATGGGCAAGGTCGAGACGGTCGAGGTCGTCAGCGATCGCGTCGCCCGGTTCGTGCTGAGCGCCCCCGACAGCGCCCTGCTCGAGTCGCTCGCCCAGCCGTGGACGGCGATCCAGTCGCCCGCCGGCATCGCCCGCGGCATGGACGCGAACTGCCAGGCCCCCATCGGCACCGGCCCGTTCGTCGTCGACGAGTGGGTCAAGCAGGATCACGTCTCGCTCGTTCGCAACGACGACTACGCCTCGGCTCCCGCCGACGCGGCGCACACCGGCCCCGCATACCTCGAGGGCATCGAGTGGCGGTTCGTGCCCGACTCGTCGACCCGCTACGCCGCGCTGCAGGGCGGGCAGGTCGACGTGATCGACAACCCTCAGCCCGACACGATCGCCGCGGCGGAGGGCGACGACGCGTTCACGTGGATCGACGCACCGCGACCCGGCGCCTCGAACCGCATCGAGCTGAACTCCGGTCAGGCGCCGTTCGACGACGAGCGCGTCCGTGAGGCGTTCATCCGCGCGGTCGAGGTGAACGACGGCATCGACTCGCTGTTCTTCGGCACGGCCGAGCGTTCCTCCTCGCCGCTCTCGTCGGTCGAGCCGCTCGCGTACTCCGATGAGACGCTCTTCGAGACCGACCTCGATGCCGCGAACGCCCTCCTCGACGAGGCCGGATGGACCGAGCGCGACAGCGACGGCACCCGCATGAAGGACGGTGCGCGACTCACGCTCCGCTTCCCCGTGAGCACGAACCAGTCGATCCCCGCCGAGCAGTCGCTGTTCGAGCAGGTGCAGGCCACCGCGAAGGAGGCCGGGTTCGACGTCGTGATCTCGCTGCTCGACCTGTCGAGCTGGTACGGCGCACTCTTCGCGCACGAGTACGAGATCGTGAGCGCGCCCTACACGAAGGTCGGCCCCGACGTGCTCCGCATCCTCTACCACTCCGACAGCATCACCCCCGCGCCGAGCGGGTACTTCGCGAACCTCGCGCAGCTCGACGACCCCGAGGTCGACGCGCTCCTCACGGGCGCGGCCTCGACGAGCGACCCGGCCGAGCGAGCCGCGCTCTACGAGCAGGCACAGCAGCTGATCCTGGGTGGGCACTACCTGCTGCCGCTGTACGACCAGCAGAACAGCTTCCTGCTCAGCGAGAAGGTGCAGGGCGCGCGCGCCCTGCCGACCGTCTCGACACCGAGCTTCTCCGACGCGTGGCTCATCGACTGAGCAGCGGGCGTCGCAGCGGCCGCCCGCTGCGGCATCTCGGGCTGCTCCTCGGCGGAGCCGTCTTCGTCATGTGGGCGGTCGCGACGCTCACCTTCTTCGCGATCCGCCTGATCCCCGGCGACCCCGCGCAGGCGATCCTCGGGGGTCCCGGTTCGCAGGCATCGCAGGAGGCGCTCGACCAGGTTCGGCGCGACTACGGGCTCGACCAGCCGTTGCTCGTGCAGTACTTCGCGATGCTCGGTCGCCTGCTCACGGGCGACCTCGGCGACTCCTACGCGCTGAAGGTCCCCGTCGCCGAGCTGCTGGGCGCCCAGATCGGGGGCACCATGCTGCTGGCGGTGCTCTCGCTCGCGCTCGCCTGGGTGCTCGCGCTCGCATTGTCGCTCGTCTCGACCGGTCGCGGCCGCATCGCGACCGCCGTCGGCGAGGGGGTCGAGCTGACGGCAGCGGCGCTCCCCCAGTTCTGGCTCGCCGCGGTGCTGATCGCGATCTTCAGCACCGGTCTCGGGTGGTTCCCGCCGGTCGCGACCGGCACGCCGTCGGGCCTCGTGCTCCCGGTCGTGACGCTCGCGATCCCGCTCGCGGGCTTCCTCGCGCAGGTGATGCGCGAGAGCCTGCTCGACGCGATGCAGCAGCCGTTCGTGATCTCGGCCCGCGCACGCGGCGAGAGTGCGGTCGGCCTGCGCCTTCGGCACACGATCCGCCATGCGGCGCTGCCCGGCATCAGCCTCTCGGGCTGGGCGCTCGGGTGGCTGCTCTCTGGGGCGGTCGTCGTCGAGACGATCTTCGCCATCCCCGGTCTCGGGCGCACGCTGCTGCAGGCGGTCACCCTGCGCGACATCCCCGTCGTCACCGGCGTGGTGCTGCTCATCGCGTTCGTCTACGTCGTGATGACGGTGCTCACCGATGTGGCCTCGCGCATCGCCGACCCGCGTCTGCGCCAGGAGGAGGGCCGATGAGCGAGCTGGAGCTCCGCCAGACGACGATCGACGCCGAGATCGCGCACACGCCGCGGCGGCGGCGTGCCTGGCCCGCTCGCCTGCCGCGTCCGGGCACGATCCTCGCCGGCGCGTTCGTGCTGTTCCTGCTCGCCGCGACCGTCGTCCCGGGTCTCCTCGAGACGCAGGACCCCAATCAGATCTCGCCGAGCGAGGCGTTCGAGTCGCCGTCGCTCGCGCACTGGTTCGGAACCGACGAGTCGGGGCGCGACGTCTACAGCCGGGTCGTCGCCGGCACGGGCACGTCGCTGCTCATCGGCGTGACGGCGACGTTCATCGGCCTCGCCCTCGGACTCGTGCTCGGCGTGCTCGCCGGATTCGGCGGGCGCGTCGTCGACTACGGCGTGAACCGGCTCGTCGAGGTGCTCTTCGCGTTCCCGGGCCTGCTGCTCGCGCTCCTCGTCATCGTCGTCTACGGTCCCGGCCCGGTGACAGCCACGATCGCCGTCGGGCTCTCGACCGCGCCGGGGTACGCGCGCATCATCCGCGGGCAGTTCGTGGCCATCCGATCGTCGCAGTACGTCGAGGCGGCCCGCGTGCTCGGGCACTCGCGCGGGCGCATCATCGCGCGCCACGTGCTGCCGAACGCGCTCATCCCGATCTTCGTGCTCGCGACGCTCGGCGTCGGCCAGGCGATCGTGTGGGCCTCGGCGCTCAGCTACCTCGGACTCGGCGCTCAGCCGCCCGCGCCCGAGTGGGGTGCGATGCTCGCCGCCGGGCGAACCTACCTCTCGGTCGCATGGTGGATGACCGTCTTCCCGGGGCTCATGATCGTCGGCACGACGATCGCGACGACAGTCCTGGGCCGCGCACTCGCGCGTCGCGGAAGGGGTGCGGCATGACCGACTCGCCGACCCCGCCGCTCCTCGAGGTCGCCGACCTGCGAGTCGCATTCGGCGACACCGAGGTGGTGCACGGCGTCTCGTTCGCGATCGCGCCGGGCGAGTGCGTCGCGATCGTCGGCGAATCGGGGTCTGGCAAGTCCGTGACGGCTCGCGCGCTGCTCGGCATGGCCGGTCGGGGCTCGCGCGCCGAGTCGAGCGTGCTGCGCATCGGCGGCCGCGAACTCGGGGGCGCAGGCGAACACGAATGGCGTCGCGTGCGCGGCCGTGACGTCGGACTCATCCTGCAGGACGCGCTCGTCTCCCTCGACCCGCTTCGCCCGGTGGGTCGTGAGATCGACGACCCGCTCCGCATCCACGAACGGATGTCCCAGCCCGAGCGCCGCGCGCGGGTGCTCGAGCTCCTCGCCTCGGTCGGCATGCCCGACCCCGAGTTCGCCGCACGCCGGCGTTCGGGTGAGCTCTCGGGCGGGTTGCGGCAGCGTGCGCTCATCGCCGCGGCGATCGCCCTCGACCCTCCGCTGCTGCTTGCCGACGAGCCGACCACCGCCCTCGATGCGACCGTGCAGGCGCGCATCCTCGCGCTCATCGGAGAGATCCGCTCGCGCGGCACCGGGGTGCTGCTCATCAGCCACGACCTCGCCGTCGTGGGGCAGCTCGCCGACCGGATCCTCGTGATGCGCGCCGGCGAGATCATCGAGTCCGGCACCGCCGCCGAGGTGCTCGGCGCACCTCGGGAGCCCTACACGCGTCAGCTCATCGCCGCCGTGCCCAGCGAGGTTCCGCGACGGGCGCGGCTCGCCCGCACCGATTCACCGCTGCAGGCCGCCGGCGACCGTCCCCACACGCCATCCCCGGCGCGCGCGCCGAGCGCGGTGCAGGAACCCCCGCTGCTCACGATCGAGCACGTGAGCAAGACCTTCGCCATCCCCGGCGGCCGCTTCACCGCCGTCGAGGACGTCTCGCTCGAGGTGCGGCGCGGTGAGACCCTCGGCCTCGTCGGCGAATCGGGGTCGGGCAAGACGACGATCGCTCGGCTCGCGCTCGGGCTCACGACACCCGACGCCGGTGAGGTGTCACTCGACGGCGCTCCGTGGTCACGGCTCGACGAACGCGAACGGCGGCCCCGCCGTCGCCGAATCGGGGCGATCTACCAGGACGCACTCAGCTCCTTCGATCCCCGCTGGAGCGTCGGACGCATCATCGCCGACGCCGTTGGCGCCGCAATGCCCGGTGAGGCGCCACGATCGGACCACGGCATCGCCGCCCTGCTCGAACAGGTGGGGCTCCAGGCATCCGTCGCCCGCCGACGACCGCTGACGCTCTCCGGCGGCCAGCGACAGCGGGTCGCGATCGCGCGCGCGCTCGCGGCCTCACCCGAGATCCTGATCTGCGACGAGCCCGTCTCATCACTCGACGTCACCATCCAGGCGCAGATCCTCGACCTGCTCGACGACCTCCAGCGCGAGCGCGGCCTCGCACTGCTCTTCATCTCGCACGACCTCGGCGTCGTCCGGCACATGGCCGACCGCGTGGCCGTGATGCAGGCCGGACGCATCGTCGAGACGGGCGCCGCCGATCGGGTGTTCGCCGACCCGGAGCACCCGTACACCGCCCGTCTGGTCGCCGACGCGCCGCGCCTCGCACGCGCCTGAAAGGCCCCAGTCTCGCCGTCGCACGACGCGATTCGGGGCGATACGGCGACCCCGGTGCGCTCCGGTAGGCTGGATCGTCGCACATTCAGGCACCTCACAATTGACTCGGTGCCGCCGATATCGAACCGGAGCATCATGACCGACACCGCTCGCATTCCCGACAAGCCCGCGCTCGAGGGCCTCGAATCGGTCTGGGGAGGCGCCTGGGAGCGCGAGGGCACGTACCGGTTCGACCGCAGTTCGGCCACCCGCGAGCAGATCTACTCGATCGACACGCCCCCGCCCACGGCTTCCGGTTCGCTGCACGTCGGCCACGTGTTCTCGTTCACGCACACCGACCTGATGGCGCGCTTCCAGCGCATGCGCGGCAAGCACGTGTTCTACCCGATGGGCTGGGACGACAACGGCCTGCCCACCGAGCGCCGCGTGCAGAACTACTACGGCGTGCGGTGCGACCCGAGCCTGCCGTACGACCCCGACTTCGCGCCGCCCTTCGAGGGCGCCGACGGCAAGAGCGTGAAGGCCGCCGACCAGGTGCCGATCAGCCGTCGCAACTTCATCGAGCTGTGTGAACGGCTCACCGTCGAGGACGAGCAGCACTTCGAGGCGACGTTCCGCATGCTCGGCCTCTCGGTCGACTGGTCCCAGAGCTACCGCACCATCGCCGACGAGGCGCTGTTCACCTCGCAGCTCGCATTCATCCGCAATGTCGAGCGCGGCGAGGCCTACCAGGCGCTCGCGCCGACGCTGTGGGATGTCACGTTCCGCACGGCCGTCGCGCAGGCCGAGCTCGAAGACCGCGAGCAGGCCGGCCACTACCACCGTGTCTCGTTCCACCGCCCCGACGGCGGCACCATCGAGATCGAGACCAGCCGGCCCGAGCTCATCCCGGCGTGCGTGGCACTCGTCGCGCACCCCGACGACGAGCGCTACCAGCCGCTGTTCGGCACGACCGTCACCACCCCGGTGTTCGGCGTCGAGGTGCCGGTGGTCGCCCACCACCTCGCCCAGAAGGACAAGGGCACGGGCATCGCGATGATCTGCACCTTCGGCGACGTCACCGACGTCGTGTGGTGGCGAGAGCTCGACCTGCCGAACCGGGCGATCGTCGGCTTCGACGGCCGCATCATCGCCGAGGCCCCCGAGGCGATCACCTCCGAGGCCGGCCGTGCCGCCTACGCCGAGCTCGCGGGCAAGACCGCCTTCTCGGCGAAGCAGGCCGTCGTGCAGCAACTCCGAGACTCGGGCGACCTGCTCGCCGACCCCAAGGCCATCACGCACCCCGTGAAGTTCTACGAGAAGGGCGACCGGCCGCTCGAGATCGTCTCGACCCGTCAGTGGTACATCCGCAACGGCGCTCGCGACGAGCAGCTGCGTGAGCGGCTGATCTCGCGTGGGCGCGAGATCGACTGGCACCCCGACTTCATGCGGGTGCGATACGAGAACTGGGTCGAGGGACTCTCGGGCGACTGGCTCATCTCGCGCCAGCGCTTCTTCGGCGTGCCGATCCCCGTGTGGTACCCGCTCGATGACGCCGGCGACCCGAAGTTCGACGAGCCGATCGTCGCCACGCGGGAACTGCTGCCCGTCGACCCGTCGTCGGCGCCGGCTCCGGGCTTCGACGAGGCCCAGCGCGGCGAACCCGGTGGCTTCATCGGCGAGCACGACATCATGGACACGTGGGCGACCTCGTCGCTCACCCCGCAACTCGCCGGCGGCTGGGAGCGCGACCCCGAGCTCTGGAACCTCGTGTTCCCCTACTCGATGCGTCCGCAGGCCCAGGACATCATCCGCACGTGGCTGTTCTCGACGGTGCTCCGCGCCGAGCTCGAGCTCGGCGAGAAGCCGTGGTCCGACGCCGCGATCTCGGGCTTCATCGTCGACCCCGACCGCAAGAAGATGTCGAAGTCGAAGGGCAACGTCGTCACACCCACCGGGCTGCTCGAGCAGCACGGGTCCGACGCGGTGCGCTACTGGGCGGCCTCGTCGCGCCTCGGCACCGACGCGGCGTTCGACCCGCAGAACCCCACCCAGGTCAAGATCGGGCGCCGTCTCGCGATCAAGGTGCTCAACGCGGCGAAGTTCATCCTCGCCTTCGACGGCAGCGCCGATGCCGCCGTCACGGTGCCGGTCGACCGGAGCATGCTCGCAGAGCTGGCGTCGGTGGTCGATCGCGCGACGCGCGCGTTCGACGCCTACGACCACGCACGCGGGCTCGAGGTCACCGAGACGTTCTTCTGGACGTTCTGCGACGACTACCTCGAGCTCGTCAAGGAGCGCGCCTACGGCGAGCCCAGCCCCGAGCAGGCCTCGGCCGTCGCGGCGCTGAAGACGGCGCTCGACGTGATGCTGCGACTCTTCGCGCCCGTCATCCCGTTCGCCACCGAAGAGGCCTGGCGCTGGTCGCACGACGCCTCGGTGCACCTCGCCTCGTGGCCGACCGGCGACGACCTGGCCGCACGCGGCGAGGCCGGCAGCGAGTTGCTCGAGCTCGCGAGCCTCGCGCTCACCGGCATCCGGCGCGCCAAGACCGATGCCAAGGCATCGCAGAAGACGCCCGTGCTCCGTGCGACCATCGCCGCCCCTGCGGCGTCCATCGCGCTGTTGCACTCCGTTGCGCCCGACCTGCGGGCCGTGGGCCGCATCGCCGAGCTCTCCTTCGTCGAGGGCGAGTCGTTCGAGGTTCGCGATGTCGCCCTCGAGGCGCCGTCGGAGTAGGCAGAACAAGGGGGAAACATGACGTACGAGATCCGACCGGTCGGCGACGACGACTTCTTCGGCTGGATGCCGCTCTTCGAGGCATACTGCAGGTTCTACGAGTCCGAGCTCGATGACACCAAGGCCCTCACGGTGTGGACCTGGCTGCGCGACGAGCACGACCCGCTGCAGGCGGTGCTCGCAGTCGACGACGAGGACCGACCCATCGGCCTCGCCCACTTCCGCGTCGTTCCCGACTCGCTGCTCGCGACGAGGGCGATCTACCTCGACGA
Organism: uncultured Actinomycetota bacterium; assembly: GCA_963758615.1. Taxonomy (GTDB): domain Bacteria; phylum Actinomycetota; class Actinomycetes; order Actinomycetales; family Microbacteriaceae; genus Agromyces. The sequence goes on from CAVWVZ010000009.1 coordinate 34,122, forward strand.
CCTGTTCGTCGACCCCGAGCACCGGGGTGCGGGGGCCGGGCGGGCGCTCATCGAGTACGTCCATGCCCGTGCAGCGGAACACGGCTCCGGTGGCGTGCGGTGGATCACGGCCGCCGACAACACCGAGGCGCAGCAGCTCTACGACGTGATCGCTCGACGCACGAGCTGGATCACGTACGAGATGGACGCGTGATGCGACTCGGCACCCGATGGGCGTTCGGCGATGAGCCGCCGGCGTCGGTTCCGGCCGAGCTCCGCCCGCGGATCGCCGCCGTCGAGGCGCGCTCCGGCGGCGACGGCACCGGTCGGCACTGGACCCTCACGTGGCTCGAGGGCCGCCCGATCGCCGAACTCGACGACGGCACCGTCGTGAGCGACGTGATCGCCGACGCGCTCGACGGCGACGAGGACTGGTAGCGATCGGCGCCTGACCGCGACGGGCGCGGTCGAGGGGTCGTGGACCACGCCCGTGTACGTCCCGGCTCAGGCCCGCGCGAGGATCTCGCCGTGCGGCATGAGGAACCAGCCGTTCTCGTCGGCCGCCCATTCCCGCCATGCAGCGGCGATGCGCTGCAGTTCGGCGGGGCTCGAGTGGCCCGATTCGATCGCGTGGGCGGCGAACGCGGACTCCGTGGCCCGCTCGGCCCATGATCCGCCCCACCATTCGCGTTCGAGCGCGGACGAGAACACCCAGGTGCTGCCGCTCGATTCGAGGTCGTGGAATCCGGCCTCTCGCGCCCACTGCTTGATGTGGCGGCCGGCGTGGGCGTCTCCCCCGTTCCAGTCGTGCACGTCGTGATAGAGCTCCAGCCATCGGCTGAGCCCCACCGACGCGGGGCTCCAGATCACCCCGCCGTAGTCGACGTCGCGGGCCGCGAAGAGCCCGCCGGGCTTCAGCACGCGACGCCACTCGCGCATCGCGTCGACCGGTCGGGCGAGGTGCTGCAGCACCTGGTGTGCGTGGACGACATCGAACGTGTCGTCGTCGAAGTCGAGCGCGTACGCATCGCCGACGTGGAACTCGACGTTCGAGACGGCCTCGCTGCCGGCGAGCCCGGTCGCGCGGTCGACCACTTCGCTCGACGCGTCGATACCGATGACACTGCCGGGACGCACCCTGCGGGCGAGGTCGATGGAGATCGTGCCGGGCCCGCTTCCGACGTCGAGCACCTTTGCTCCCTCGCGCAGGTGGGGAGCGAGGTACGCGGCGGAATTGTCGACGGTTCGCCACGAGTGGATGCGCAGGACGCTCTCGTGGTGGCCATGCGTGTAGGCATCACGCGGGGCGACTTCGGGCTGTTCGGTGTGCATGATCCGAGCCTAGGCTCCTCGGCCCTCCTGTGACGTGCGAAGTAGGGTTGGCGAATGGGTGAAGACCGACGCAACCCCCTCCTCGAGCCGAGCGCGTTGCCCTTCGGGCTTCCGCTGTTCGCGCTCATCCGTCCCGAGCACTACCGCGAGGCGCTCGAACTCGGCATGGCCGAGCAGCGTCGCGAGGTTGACTCGATCGCGAACGGCGACTCCCCCGCGACGTTCGACGACACGATCGTGGCGCTCGAACGCTCGGGTGCCCTGCTGCGCCGAGTCCTCCCGGTGTTCGAGAACGCGAGCGCTGCCGTCGCCGACGACGACCTCGACGCGCTCGAGACGGAGTTCGCCCCTCGCCTCGCCGCCCACAGCGACGCGATCCGCCTCGATCCGCGGCTCTTCGCCCGCATCGAGGCCCTCGTCGCGGCCGGGGACCGTCTCGCGCTCGACCCCGAGTCCGCCTACCTGCTCGAGCGCCGTCACCGCGTCGCCGTTCTGGCCGGTGCCGGCCTCGACGACGCCGGCCGCGCCGAGCTCGCCGCGGCGAACGAACGGATCGCCACGTTGACGACCGAGTTCCAGCAGCGGCTCCTCGCCGACACGAACGCGCTCGCACTCCACCTCACCGAAGAGCTCGAGCTCTCGGGCCTTGATGACGCCCAGCGCGGCACGACCCGCGCGGCCGCCGCAGCACGCGGGCTCGAGGGGTGGCTGATCACGCTCGTGCTGCCCACGGGGCAGCCGCTGCTGGCCGCGCTCGACGACCCGTCGGTACGCGACCGGCTGCTCGCCGCATCACGCGCACGCGGCGCGAACGGCGGCGCCCATGACACCCGAGCGACACTCCTCGAACTCGTACGGGTCCGCGCCCGACGAGCGCGATTGCTCGGGGTCGACAGCCACGCGGCCGCCGTCACGGCCGACTCGACCGCCGGCTCCCCCGAGGCCGTGGCCGAACTGCTCGGCAGGCTCGCCCCCGCAGCGAGCGCGAACGCCCGACGAGAGGCGATCGTCCTCGAGGCCCGGGCCTCGCGTGATGGACGGCGCCGCGTCGAGGCATCCGACTGGTCGTACCTCGCCGAGCAGCAGCGGGCCGAGATCCACGAGATCGACCTGCAGGCGATGCGCCCGTACTTCGAGTTCGAACGAGTGCTCGTCGACGGCGTGTTCCGGGCGGCGACTCTGCTCTACGGCATCGGATTCACCGAGCGCACCGATCTCATCGGATACCACCCCGACACCCGCGTCTTCGAGGTCGCCGAACACGACGGCACCCCGGTCGGCATGTACCTCCTCGACCTGTACGCCCGCGACTCGAAGCGGGGCGGCGCCTGGATGAGCGCGTTGGTCGGGCAGTCGACGCTCGACGGCACGCTGCCCGTCGTCGTCAACAACCTCAATGTCCCGAAGCCGGCTGCGGGCGACCCGACGCTGCTGACGTTCGATGAGGCCGAGACCCTCTTCCACGAGTTCGGCCATGCGCTGCACGGCCTGTTCGCCCGCGTCGCCTATCCGACGTTCGCGGGGACGAACGTGTTCCGCGACTTCGTCGAACTCCCGAGCCAGGTCAACGAGCTGTGGATGCTTCGCCCCGAGATCCTCACCGGTTACGCGGTGCACCATGAGACCGGCGAACGGATGCCCCAGCACCTCGTCGACCGCCTGCTCGCGTCGCGCACCTTCAACGAGGGGCACTCGACGACCGAGTACCTGGCGGCGACCGTGCTCGACCAGGCGTGGCATCGGCTCTCGCCTGAAGACGCGGCCGACATCACCGACGTCGCGGCGTTCGAGCGGGACGCCCTCGCCGCAGCCGGTCTCGACGACCCGCTCATCCCGCCGCGCTACTCGAGCACCTATTTCGCGCACATCTTCGCGGGCGGCTACGACGCCGGCTACTACTCGTACATCTGGAGCGAGGTCGCCGGGGCCGACATCATGGCGTGGTTCGAAGCGCAGGGCGGCGCGACCCGTGAGAACGGCGATCGCTTCCGCGCCGAGATCCTCGCTCCCGGCGGCTCTCGTGACCCGCGGCGGTCGGTGCGATCGCTCCTCGGGCGTGAACCGACGATCGAGCCCCTGCTTCGTCGGCGGGGTCTCGAGTAGCGGCAGCTGGCCGGAGCTCGTTCAGGACGCCCATCGAGAGTACGCAAAGACCCCCGGCATCCCGAGAATCACGGGTGACCGGGGGTCCGAAGCAGTGGGACTAGATGGCGAAGCCGAGGGCTCGCATCATGTCGCGACCGTCGTCGGTGATGCGCTCGGGTCCCCACGGCGGCATCCACACCCAGTTGATGCGGAACGCCTCGACGACGCCGTCGAGCGCCTCGGCGGTCTGCTCTTCGAGCACGTCGGTCAGGGGGCATCCGGCGCTCGTGAGCGTCATGTGGATGACCAGCGCGTCGTTCTCGTCATCCCAGCCGAGGTCGTAGATGAGGCCGAGGTCGACGACGTTGACACCGAGCTCGGGGTCCATGACGTCTTTCAGCGCCTCGCTGACTTCGTCGAAGCGCTCGGGCGCGAGTGTAGTGACCATGGTTCGAGTCTACGCGCGGCCTACTCGGCCGCGGCCGCCTTGGCGACGCCTGCGTCGGCCGCGGCCGCCTCGGCGACGTGGTAGCGGTCGTAGCCTTCTTCTTCGAGCCGGTCGGCGAGCTCGGGGCCGCCCTGCTCGGCGATGCGGCCGGCGACGAACACGTGCACGAAGTCGGGCTTGATGTATCGCAGGATGCGCGTGTAGTGCGTGATGAGCAGCACGCCGAGGCCGGTGTTCGTCATCGCCCGGTTGACGCCCTCGGAGACGATCTTGAGCGCGTCGACGTCGAGACCCGAGTCGGTCTCGTCGAGCACTGCGAAGTTCGGCTTCAGCAGCTCGAGCTGCAGGATCTCGTTGCGCTTCTTCTCGCCGCCCGAGAAGCCCTCGTTGACGTTGCGCTCGGCGAATGCCTTGTCCATCCTGAGGTTCGCCATGGACTCGCGCACGTCCTTCACCCACGTGCGCACCGACGGTGCCTCCCCGTCGATGGCGGTCTTCGCCGTGCGGAGGAAGTTCGTGACGGTCACGCCGGGGATCTCGACGGGGTACTGCATCGCGAGGAACAGGCCCGCGCGGGCACGCGCGTCGACCGTCATCTCGAGGACGTTCTCGCCGTCGAGCAGGATCTCGCCCTGGACGACGGTGTACTTGGGGTGGCCGGCGATCGTGTAGGCGAGCGTGGACTTGCCCGAGCCGTTCGGGCCCATGATCGCGTGGATCTCGCCCTTCTTGATGACGAGGTCGACGCCGCGGAGGATCTCGCGCGTGCCCTGGTCGGTCTCGACGTTGACGTACAGGTTCTTGATTTCGAGCACAGACATGGTTTCTGGTTGATCGCTTTCGTTGATCGGCCGCGCGGGCCGGAAGGGTTCAGACGGTCAGCGTGACCGCGGGATCGATGAGGACGTCGCCGCCCTCGATCTGCACCTGGTAGGCGGGGACCGGCTCGTAGGCCGGGAGGGTGAGGGGCTTGCCGGTCTTCAGCGAGAACTTCGAGCCGTGCGCCCAGCACTCGAGCGTGTCGTCCTCGACGAATCCCTCGGCCAGCGAGATGTCGCCGTGCGTGCAGGTGTCGCCGATGGCGAAGATGTCGCCCGCCGCGTCTTTGACGACCGCCATGGGCACACCGTCGACGACGAAGCGCGACGCCTCGTTGACGGCGAGGTCATCGACCCCGCACACGCGAACTGCGGCCATGTCAGTCGCCCTGCAATTCGGCTTCGATCGCGGCGACGAGTCGCGCCTCGAGTTCGGGCGAGCCGATCTTCTGCACGATCTCGGTGAGGAACCCGCGCACGACGAGGCGACGCGCCTCGTCTTCGCTGATGCCGCGAGCCATGAGGTAGAAGAGCTGCTCGTCGTCGAATCGGCCGGTCGCGCTCGCGTGGCCGGCGCCCGCGATGTCACCGGTCTCGATCTCGAGGTTCGGCACGGAGTCGGCACGGGTGCCGTCGGTGAGCACGAGGTTGCGGTTCTGCTCGTAGCTGTCGGTGCCGGCGGCCTTGGGGCCGATGAGCACGTCGCCGACCCAGACGCTGCGCGCGCCCGCACCTTGCAGCGCGCCCTTGTAGGTGACACGGCTCTTGGTGTGCGGCGCGTCATGGTGCACGAACACCTGCTGCTCGAGGTGCTGGCCGGCGTCGGCGAAGTAGAGACCGAGCGCCTCGATGTCGGCACCCTGTTCGGCGAGGAGAGTCGACGGGTTCACCCGCACGACCCGGCCACCGAGCGAGACGACGATGTGCTTCAGGAACGAGTCGCGCGCGAGGCGGGCGAACTGGCTCGAGAGGTGCACCGCTTCGTCGTTCCACTCCTGCAGCGACACGACGGTGAGCGAGGCGCCCTCGCCGACGAGGATCTCGACGTTCTCGCTCAGGCGGGCGTCGCCGATGCCGCGGAGCACGATGAGCGCGCGGCTGAACGGCGCCGCCTCGATGACGGTGTGCGCCGCGCGGGGAGCGTTGCTGAGACCCGAGCGGGTGATGACGGCGACCTTCTCGTCTTCGCCGGTGACCGACACGAGCAGCGACTCGCCGAAGGTCGACCAGGCGTTGGCGCTCGCGCGCTCCTCGGGGATGCCGGCCGATCCGATGCGGTCGTCGGTGCGGTCGATCCACGAGATCGCGACGCCCGGGACATCCGTCGACTCGATCGACAGGCGCGAGCCGTCGAGCTCGCCTCCAGTCAGGTCGGCGAAGGTCGCGACGGGTGACAGCTTCCACTCGTGCTCGCGACCGTTGACCGGCGCGAAATCGTCGACGTTCACCGAGCGGAATCGCTCGGATCGCGTCTGCACGGGCACGAATGCGCCGTCGGAGTGCGCGACGAGGCCATGCTGTTCGGCGGTGGGCATGGCTGTGCTCTGCATTGCGGCGGTCATCCCTAGCCGACCGATCCTTCCATGCCCATCTCGATGAGCTTGTTGAGTTCCATCGCGTACTCCATCGGCAGCTCGCGCGCGATGGGCTCGATGAAGCCGCGCACGATCATGGCCATGGCCTCGTCTTCGGGAAGTCCGCGCGACATGAGGTAGAAGAGCTGCTCTTCGCTGACCTTCGAGACGGTGGCCTCGTGGCCGAGCTGCACGTCGTCGACGCGGATGTCGATCGCCGGGTAGGTGTCGGAGCGCGAGATGGTGTCGACCAGCAGCGCGTCGCAGCGCACCGTGTTCGCGGAGTGGTGGGCGTTGGCATCGACGCGGACCTCGCCCCGATAGCCTGCGCGGCCGCCACCTCTGGCGATCGACTTCGAGACGATCGACGACTGCGTGTACGGCGCCATGTGGATCATCTTGGCGCCGGCGTCCTGGTGCTGGCCGGGGCCGGCGAAGGCGACCGAGAGCGTCTCGCCCTTGGCGTGCTCGCCCATGAGGAAGATCGACGGGTACTTCATGGTGACCTTCGAGCCGATGTTGCCGTCGACCCACTCCATGGTGGCGCCCTCGGCGGCAGTGGCCCGCTTGGTGACGAGGTTGTAGACGTTGTTCGACCAGTTCTGGATCGTCGTGTAGCGAACGCGCGCGTTCTTCTTCACGATGATCTCGACGACGGCCGAGTGCAGGGAGTCGGACTTGTAGATCGGCGCCGTGCAGCCCTCGATGTAGTGCACGTAGCTGCCCTCGTCGGCGATGATCAGCGTGCGCTCGAACTGGCCCATGTTCTCGGTGTTGATGCGGAAGTAGGCCTGCAGCGGGATCTCGACGTGGACGCCGGGGGGCACGTAGACGAACGAGCCGCCCGACCACACCGCCGTGTTCAGCGCGGCGAACTTGTTGTCGCCGGCCGGGATGACCGTGCCGAAGTACTCCTCGAAGAACTCGGGGTGCTCCTTCAGGGCGGTGTCGGTGTCCATGAAGATGACACCCTTGCGCTCGAGCTCCTCGTTGATCTGGTGGTAGACCACCTCGGACTCGTACTGCGCGGCGACGCCCGCGACGAGGCGCTGGCGCTCAGCCTCGGGGATGCCGAGCTTCTCGTAGGTGTTCTTGATGTCGTCGGGCAGGTCTTCCCAAGACTGGGCCTGCTTCTCGGTGGAGCGCACGAAGTACTTGATGTTGTCGAAGTCGATCTCGGAGAGATCGGCACCCCAGGTGGGCATGGGCTTGCGCTCGAAGAGCTGCAGCGCACGCTGGCGGCGCTGGAGCATCCATTCGGGCTCCTGCTTCAGCCCCGAGATGTCGGCGACCACCTCTGGGGAGATGCCGCGTCGGGCGGATGCCCCGGCGACATCGGAGTCGGCCCAGCCGAACTCGTACGTGCCGAGCCCTTCCAGTTCGGGGCGGTCGATCAGTACGTCCGTCATGCTCTCCCTCTTCTCCTCCCGTGCGACCGGATATCAGTCCGGCTCATCCCCGTCGCGAGTCGAGGTGCTCACTGATCGGGAGATGATGTGCGGGTGGCGTCAGTGCGAACCTAAGATGGCTGGGAACCCGCATCGCGCGTTGTCGCGCGCCTCGCGGAGATTACCCAACCCCTCAAGTCTATAGGGTCGCAGGCTGCGCCGGGCGGACTCCCAGCCCGGTCACAGAGCGGCCCGGAGCAGGATCGACCCGCGTGACCCGTACACTCCGCATCTTCGCCTGGGCTTCGTTCATCGCGCAGGTGGCGATCATCGCAACCGGCGGCGCGGTGCGCCTGACCGGTTCGGGTCTCGGATGTCCCACCTGGCCCACGTGCACGCCCGATTCGCTCGTCCCCACCGACGAGCTGAGCTATCACTCGCTCATCGAGTTCGGCAACCGCATGATGACGGGTGTCGTGGGCATCCTCGCCCTCATCGTGTTCCTGCTCGTGTGGCGCATCCGCCGCGAGCGCCGCGACCTCTTCGTGCTCTCGTTCATCGTCGGCGTCGGCATCGTCGCGCAGGCCATCGTGGGCGGCATCACCGTGTGGACGGGCCTCAACCCGTTCATCGTCGGCTTCCACTACGTCTCGTCGCTCGCGCTCGTGTGCGTGACGGCGGCGTTCCTCGCACGCATGGACCAGCCGGCCGGCCCCCGCGAGCGCGCCGTACCCGGGTGGTACGCGGGCCTCGCGCACGCCACGAGCGCCGTGCTGGCCCTCACGATCGTGTTCGGCGTGCTCACCACCGGATCGGGCCCCCACTCGGGCGACGCCGAGGCGGGCCGTACCGGATTCGACTCCGAGCTGCTCGAGCACGTCCATGCCTGGCCGGGGTACGCGCTCCTCGTGCTCACGCTCGTCCTCGTCATCGCCGCGTGGCGCCTGAAGCTGCCCACGCTCGGCTGGACGCTCGCACTGCTCGCCATCGAGGTGGTGCAGGTCGCGGTCGGGCTCTACCAGGCGCGCAACGGCCTCCCCGTGCTCGCCGTCGGCGTGCACATGGTGCTCGCGGCGCTCACCGCCGCGACGATGACGCTCGTGGTGCTGAGGCTGAAGCGGCCCGTGGCGGCCTATGTGGCGACGACGGAATCGCCTGCCGCCGAGGCATCCGCTCGCTGATTCCGACGCCGACGCCCGGCGCCTCAGGGGTTCGTTCGAGAATCTCAGGGGGTCTGCCCGATGCCGACCTCGCGTGCGAAGTGGATCGTGGCTTCCGTCCGATGGACAGGAAGGACCACGATCATGAACATTCGCATGCTCCTCATCATCCCGGCCGTGGTTGCCGTGGCCATGCTGTCGGGGTGTGGTAGCGGTGGGTCCGACGCCGCGAAGAAGGCCGCACCCGCCCACGTCCAGATGCCGTCAACCGAGGTATGTCACCTCTCCGCCTATATCCGGGAACGTGCTCCCGAAGGCTTCTGCGAGTCGACTGAGCTGAACCTCGACGACGACCTCTCGCCGCTCGGCGGGATTCGTGCCCACCGCCTCACGCAATGATGCGCTTGCTCGCGCTGATTCGGCGAGGAAGCGCATGGCCGGGCTCGTCAACGCCTCCGCTCGGCGAGACCGGCCCTTCGCGCGAGTCCCGACAGTTCGACGCGATTCGAGGTTCCGGTCTTCGCGAGCAGGTGCGAGACGTGGGTTGACACCGTCTTCTCGCTGATCACGAGTTCACGGGCGATCTCGCCATAGGTTCGTCCCGCCGTGATGCGGGCGAGCACCTCCCGTTCCCGCTGGGTGAGGCCGGGAAGTGCGACCACGACCGATCGATCGTCGGGCGTCGTCGTCGGGATGCGCGCACGCACGGCGAGATCCTCGAGTCGCTCCCGGATGGGCTGCGCCTGCAACTGCTCGGCGAGCTCCAGGCCGTGCCGGAGCACGTCTGCACCTCGGCTGCGATCGCGCCGCGCCCCGAGCAGCGCCTCGGCGGCGCGGAGGCTCGCGTACGTCTCTTCCCAGGCAAGCCGCCCTTTCGAGGTCCACTCCACCGCCGAGATCCAAGCATCGGCACTCGCCGGGTCGTTTCGCCCACGAAGTCGCTCGGCCGTATAAATCAACTCGAGCGCTTCGACCTGGGTGTCCCACAGTTCAGTCGTTTCACCGGGCTCCGTCATCACGTGCGGGAACTTCGCGATGAGCTCATCGAGGAGCGTCGACACGTCGGCGTCGGGTTCCCCCGCGTCTCGAGCACGTTCGGCCAGATCTGCGAGTGCGCGCGCAGCGAGCGGCATCAGCCACTGGCACATCGTCGGGGGCACGCCGTCTGAGGTGGCCCCGGCCAGTGCCGCCTGGAACGCCCCTTCGGCATCGCCCGCGCCGAGCAGCACCTCGGCCCGCACCGCATCGCATTCGAGTGCGAGGAACAGGGACGTCGCGGCCATCAGCTCGTCCGCGCGGGCGAGATGCGCCTCAGCCTCGGATTGCCGCCCCTGCCACGTCGCCAACCGCGCGGCGGTGAGGTGAGCGCTCACCTCGGCGCTTGGCCCCGGATCGGAACCCAGTGCGAACCGGAGGCGATCCTGGCACGCCCGCCAGTCGCCGACGGCCATCCAACTCGCCGCCTCGGACGCCGAGACCCACGCCACGTACGTGTGAGGTGCCCGCGCCTCGGACATCTGCTCTCGACGCACCCGCAGCCGTTCGGCGTAGAGCTCAGCGGACCAGATCTCCACGGCGTTCGCCTCCCACAGGGTCGCATGCGTGAAGGCCCACCAATCGCGCGCCGCGCGTGCGCACTCCACCGCCTCCGACGCGAAGACGCGCGCGGACGCGACGTCGTCGGTCATGGCTCCGGACATCGCGTTCGCGACCAACGCGTAGGCGAGCGCACGGGCGTCACCCGATGCGCGCGCGGAGGCGAGCGCGCTCCGCGCGTGCTCATGTGCGATCGGGTCGTCGGCCCAGAACTCTGCGTGCGCGAGCTCGGCGAGCGCGAATGCGTGTTCCGCGCTGGTCGGTGCGGATGCCGACAGCTCGACGGCTTCGCGCGGGTCGTCCGGCTCGAAGAAGGCGAGTCCGAGTGAGTACCGCAGGTGGGCGCGACGCACGAGGAGCGCAGCGACCTCCAGCGGCGCCTCCGTTCTGCTGGTGCGCGCGAGCAGCCCCTCGACGGCGTCCAGTTCGTCGGCGTGGGCGCCGGTCTGCTCGGCGGCCTCCCGCAGTCGGTCGAGCAGATCGAGGGGTGACTCCTCCGCCCCCGGCAGCTGTTCGCGAAGCACGACCGCTCGGCGGATCAGCCGCAGCCGCTCGGCAGCACCTCCGGAGTCACCCAGGGCGTCTGCCGCCCTGAGTGCCCAGGCGTAGGCGCCGTCGACGTCACCCGCGTGGTGAAGGTGATCGGCGATCGACACCGCTGTCTCAGACCGCGTCATCCCGTCACCGGCCTGGGCCTCGAGCGCCGCTGCGAAGCGCACGTGCAGCGCGCGGCGTTCGCCTCCATCGAGCACTGATGCGAGGACTTCGGCATTCAGCGGATGGTGGAACCAGAGTGCGCCGTCCGCGTCGGACTCGACGCTCCCGGCGACGATCGCGGGCGCAAGGAGAGCCCGCACTGCGGCCGCGTCCTCGGGGCCACGCATGATGTCGGCGAGCCGATCGGCCTGCATCGGACGGCCACCGACCGCCAGCACCGATGCGACCCGACGCGTCGGCTCGGCCAGCCCGTTCCAGACGCGCAGCACGGCCGATCGGAGATCGTCGGGCACCGCGTCCGGCACTGTGCGGGCGGCACTCGAGAGTCCGGCGACCATGAGCCTCGTGAAGTACGGATTCCCCTGCGTCCGTAGATGCACGTCCTCGATCAGCGATGGGTGGGCCGACCCGCCGAGGAGGCCACTGATCTGCTCACCGGTCGCGGCGAGATCGAGCGGTCCGATCGCGAGTTCGCTGACGCGCGGCATTCGACGTATGTCGGTGAGCCACCGCTGTGCCGGATGCTCTGCCGGCATCTCGCCCGCACGCACGGTCGCCAGCACCGCGAGCCGTCGAGCCGCAGGTCCGGCGACGACGTACGTCAGCGCGTCGAGGGTGCTCTGATCGGTCCAATGCAGATCGTCGACGATGAGCAGAACCGGTGCGGCGGCGCACAGCGTGTCGAGCCAGGTGTCGAGACGCTCGATGAAATCCCGATCGTTCACCTGCGCCGGTCCCGCACCGAATGGGCTCGTTGGCGCAGAGCCGGCCGCGCGGATGGCCGCGCGGATGGGGAGGAATGGAATCGAGATCGACGCGAGGGGCAGGCACGCGCCGCTGAGGGTGAGGCCGAACGCCGCGTCTCCCGCACTCGCATGCTCGACCAGCGCGGTCTTCCCGATCCCGGCATCGCCCGAGAGCACGACGAACTGCGCTTCCCCCGCCGCCGCGCGGGCGAGAAGCGAGCGGATGATCCCCAGTTCCCGCGTCCTGCCGACGAGCGCCGGAGCGGGCCGACCGGGCGAACCGGTCACGCGGCCAGTCTGGCACCGTGGACCCGGATCGGCGAGCCGCGCGACGGTCTGACCGCCGAGGGGGCCGGAACTAGAACGGCAGCAGCGGGTCGATGCCGATCGCGAGGAACAACAGCGACAGGTACACGATCGAGCCGTGGAACACCCGCATCGGCGAGACATGCTCGTGCCGGATCGCGAGGTTGTAGAGGCGGTGCGTCTCGTAGATGAACCAGGCGCCGGTGACGAGCGCGACGGTCGAGTAGAGCAACCCCATGTCGGCGACAGGGATGAGCAGGAGCGAGCATGCGACGGTCGCCCACGCATACAGGATGACCTGCAGGCCGACCTGCGCGCGGCCCCGCACGACGGCGAGCATCGGCACGCCGGCGGCGGCGTAGTCGTCCTTGTACTTCATCGACAGCGGCCAGTAGTGCGGCGGAGTCCAGAGGAAGATGATGAGGAACAGGATGAGCGGCGGCCAGTCGAGACTGCCGGTGACTGCGGCCCAGCCGATGAGCACGGGCATGCACCCCGCGACGCCGCCCCACACGATGTTCTGCGACGTGCGGCGCTTGAGGATGAGGCTGTAGAAGACGACGTAGAGCAGGATCGCGACGAGCGAGAGTGCTGCGGCGAGCCAGTTGGTGAACACGCCGAGCCACACGATCGACGCGACGCCGAGCCCGTAGGCGAAGACGAGCGCCTCGCGGTCGGTCAGCTCGCCGGTGACGAGCGGCCGCCCTTGCGTGCGCTTCATGACGCGGTCGATGTCACGGTCGATGTAGCAGTTGAACGCCCCGGCCGAGCCGGCGCTCATGGCGCCGCCGATGAGCGTGGCCACGAGGAGCCAGAGGTTCGGCAGGCCCTGCTGCGCCAGGATCATCGTCGGCGCGGTGACCACCAGCAACAGCTCGATGACACGCGGCTTGGTGAGGGCGAGGTACGCGGTGAGCTTGCGCCGCACCGTCATCTCAGGGCGCGACTCGCGAGTGTGTACGGCTGCCTTCATCGTTCCTCTTCTTGGGCGCGGGCACGTCGACACGACTCCCCACGCGCCCTCATCGAGTCTAGGCCATCGCGGCCGCCGGGTCGGGCGGCGCGGCGGCGCGAACCTCACGGCAGCCGGTTGCCGTTGTGAGACACAGCCCGTCACACGGGATCCGACATCCATATACTGAGGAATGCGCGCCTCGTGTCGCGGGTTCTCCCCAGAAGTCATCCAGACGACGTTCCGGGTTGCTTCCCGCCGCGTGGCGGAACCGCGCCAGAACGTCCTCGGCGGGTCGGGGCCGGACGGTTCCCGACCCTTCACGATCGGAAGGAACAGCACCTCGTGGCAAATCTCCAGTGGGAACCCATCGACGATCGGGCGGTCAACACGGCTCGTGTCCTCGCGGCGGACGCCGTCGAGAAGGTCGGGAACGGGCACCCCGGAACCGCGATGAGCCTTGCGCCCGCCGCGTACCTGTTGTTCCAGAAGGTCATGCGCCGTGATCCGTCCGACCACGCGTGGCTCGGTCGCGACCGATTCATCCTCTCCGCCGGCCACAGCTCGCTGACGCAGTACGTGCAGCTGTACCTCGCGGGTGACGGCCTCGAGCTGCACGACCTCGAGTCGCTGCGCACGTGGGGTTCCAAGACCCCCGGACACCCCGAGTACGGCCACACCGACGGCGTCGAGATCACGACGGGTCCGCTCGGCCAGGGGCTGTCGTCCGCGGTCGGGTTCGCCTACGCATCGCGCTTCGAGCGCGGCCTGTTCGATCCCGAAGCCGCGGCCGGCACGTCCCCGTTCGATCACTTCGTCTACGTGATCGCGGGTGACGGCGACCTGCAGGAGGGCGTCACGAGCGAGGCGTCCTCGCTCGCCGGCCACCAGCAGCTGGGCAACCTGGTCCTGATCTACGACTCGAACCAGATCTCGATCGAAGACGACACGAACATCGCGTTCACCGAAGACGTCGCCAAGCGCTACGAGGCCTACGGCTGGCACGTGCAGACCGTCGACTGGAAGAAGACCGGCGAGTACGTCGAAGACGTCGCCGAGCTCCACGCCGCGATCGAGGCGGCGAAGGGCGAGTCCTCGAAGCCGTCGATCATCATCCTGAAGACGATCATCGGCTGGCCGAGCCCCGGCAAGCAGAACACCGGCAAGATCCACGGTTCGGCGCTCGGCGCCGCCGAACTCGTCGCGACCAAGGAGGTGCTCGGATTCGATCCCGAGCAGCACTTCGTCGTCGCCGACGACGTGCTCGCCCACACGCGAGGCGCCGGTGAGCGCGGTGCTGCAGAGCATGCCGAGTGGCAGGTCGGATTCGACGCGTGGGCCGCGGCGAATCCCGAGAAGAAGGCCCTGCTCGACCGGCTCGAAGCGGGCGAGCTGCCCGACGACATCGAGTCGGCGCTGCCGGTGTTCGACGGCGGCACCGAACTGTCGACGCGTGCCGCCTCCGGCAAGGTCATCAACGCCCTCGCGGGCGTGCTCCCCGAGCTCTGGGGCGGCTCCGCCGACCTGGCCGAGTCGAACCTGACCACCATCAACGGCGCACCGTCGTTCATCCCGACCGAATGGTCCACGCACGAGTTCGCCGGAAACCCCTACGGTCGGGTGCTGCACTTCGGCATCCGCGAGCACGCCATGGGCGCGATCGTCAACGGCATCGTGCTGCACGGGCCCACCCGCGCGTTCGGCGGCACGTTCCTGATCTTCAGCGACTACATGCGCCCCGCGGTGCGCCTCGCCGCGCTCATGAAGGTCCCCTCGGTCTTCGTGTGGACGCACGACTCCGTCGCGCTCGGCGAAGACGGCCCCACTCACCAGCCGATCGAGCAGCTCGCCACCCTGCGCGCGATCCCCGGCTTCAATGTGGTGCGCCCTGCCGATGCGAACGAGGTCGCGTATGCGTGGCTCGAGGTCCTCAAGCGATCGGATGCCCCTGCCGGCATCGCCCTGACCCGCCAGAACATCCCGGTGTTCGAGCGTGGCGACGGCGAGGCGTCCGGTAACACGCTCGCCGCGGCATCCAACCTGTCGAAGGGCGCCTACGTGCTCGCCGAGGCCGCCAACGGAACCCCCGACGTGATCCTCATCGCGACGGGTTCCGAGGTGCAGCTGGCCCTCGCGGCGCGCGAGACGCTCGCGGCCGAAGGCGTCCATGCCCGCGTCGTGTCTGCGCCGAGCCTCGAGTGGTTCGAGGAGCAGCCCGCCGCCTACCGCGAGCAGGTGCTGCCCTCAGCGGTGACCGCTCGCGTGTCCGTCGAAGCCGGCGTCGCGCTCACCTGGCAGCGCTACATCGGCGACCGCGGTCGCGCGGTGTCGATCGAGCACTTCGGCGCCTCCGCCGACTACAAGACCCTGTTCCGCGAGTTCGGCATCACGGCGGAAGCCGTCGTCGCCGCCGCGAAGGAATCGCTCGCGTCGGCCTGACGCGCGCCTGAAGAGGAGACATCCACATGACCAACTCCCCCACCGCAGCCCTCTCCGAGGCCGGCGTCAGCATCTGGCTCGACGACCTCTCGCGTGAACGCCTCGTCACCGGTGACCTCGAGCGGCTCATCGCCGAGCGCAACGTCGTCGGCGTGACGACCAACCCGACGATCTTCGCCGCCGCACTGAAGAGCGACACCTACCACGACCACCTCCACGAGCTCGCCGTCGCCGGCGCCGACGTCGACACCGCGATCTTCGACATCACGACCGATGACGTTCGCGCCGCCTCCGACGTGTTCCGACCCGTCTACGACCGCACCGGCGGCGTCGACGGTCGCGTCTCCATCGAGGTCGCCCCCGGTCTCGCTCGCGACACCGCGGGCACCATCGCCGAAGCCAAGGCCCTCTGGGCGAAGGTCGACCGTCCGAACGCGCTGATCAAGATCCCGGCGACCGTCGAGGGTCTCGACGCGATCACCGCCGCGACGGCAGCAGGCATCAGCGTCAACATCACGCTCATCTTCAGCCTCGACCGCTACCGCGAGGTCATCCACGCGTACTTCGCCGGACTCGAGCAGGCGAAGGAGGCGGGCATCGACCTGTCGACGATCCACTCGGTCGCATCGTTCTTCGTCTCGCGCGTCGACACCGAGATCGACAAGCGCCTCACGGCGATCGGCACCCCCGAGGCCGTCGCCCTCAAGAGCAAGGCGGGCGTCGCCAACGCGCGCCTGGCCTACCAGCTCTTCGAGGAGGAGTTCGCCACCGACCGGGCCACCGCACTGCTCGCCGCCGGCGCCAACCGCCAGCGGCCGCTGTGGGCCTCGACCGGCGTCAAGGACCCCGCACTGCCCGACACCCTCTACGTGACCGAGCTCGTCGCCTCCGGAGTCGTCAACACGATGCCCGAGAAGACGCTCGAGGCCACCTTCGACCACGGCGTCATCGAGGGTGACACCATCACCGGCGCCTACGCCGACGCCGGCGCCGTGCTCGACGCTCTCGGCGCTGTCGGCGTCGACTACGACGACGTGACCCTCACCCTCGAGAACGAGGGCGTCGAGAAGTTCATCGTCTCGTGGGGCGAGCTCATCGACAGCGTCCGCACGGCACTGGAGGCGGCTCGATGAGCTTCCGCATCTCAGTGAGCGGCGCTGCCGCCGACGCGGTGCGGCGCACCGTTCCCGGGCTCGTGAGCGACCTCGTGGCGAGCGGCATCACCGCTCAGGATGCCGCGCTCTGGGGTCCCGAAGCCGAAGCCGAGTCGGCGAAGCGCCTCGGCTGGACCGAGGCCGTCGCAGTGTCCCGGCCGCTCGTCACAGAGATCGAGGCGCTCCGCGAGCAGCTCGAGGCCGACGGCGTCCGCCACATCGTGCTCGGCGGAATGGGCGGGTCGTCACTCGCTCCCGAGGTCATCACGCGCACGGCGCGTGTCGGCCTCACCGTGCTCGACTCCACCGAGCCCGGGCAGGTGCTCGCCGCGCTCGGCGACCGGCTCGAGGCATCCGCTCTCGTCATCTCGTCCAAGTCGGGCTCGACCGTCGAGACCGACAGCCAGCGACGTGCCTACGAGCAGGCGTTCCGCGACGCCGGCATCGACCCGGCGAAGCGCATCATCGTCGTGACCGACCCCGGCTCGCCGCTCGACGAGTCGGCACGGGCCGCGGGCTACCGCGTGTTCAACGCGGACCCCAACGTCGGAGGCCGCTACTCGGCGCTGACCGCCTTCGGCCTCGTGCCGTCGGGCCTCGCCGGCGTCGACATCTCCGAGATCCTCGATGAGGCCGAGACGATCGAGCTCTCACTCGCGATCGACAGCCCCGAGAATCCCGGACTCGTGCTCGGAGCGGCGATCGCCGCCACGTCGCCGTTGCGCGACAAGCTCGCGATCGTGGCCGACGGTACGCACATCGTCGGGTTCGCCGATTGGGCCGAACAGCTCATCGCCGAGTCCACCGGCAAGGAGGGCACGGGCATCCTGCCCGTCGTGCTCGATGCGGACGCACCCGAGCTGACGGCGGACCTGCCCGACGTCCAGGTCGTCCGACTCGTCGACGACGCGGGCGACCAGATCTTCAGCCACCACGACACCGGCGAGATCCGGGTGTCCGGAAGCCTCGGCGCGCAGCTGCTCGTCTGGGAGTACGCGACCGCGGTCGCCGGACGCATCCTCGGCATCAACCCGTTCGACCAGCCCGATGTCGAGTCGGCGAAGATCGCTGCGCGCGGGCTCCTCGACGCTCGCCCCGCGCCCGAACCCGCCGCCTTCGTCGCGAACGGCATCGAAGTGCGTGGCACGCCCGAGGTCATCGGCGCATCGAGCGACCTCGAGTCGGCGATCGACGTCCTGCTCGAAGAGCTGCCCGAGAACGGATACATCTCGGTGCAGGCATATGTCGATCGGGTCGCGCACCCCGAGCTCGCCCGGATCCGCGACCTGCTCGCCGCGCGCTCGGGTCGCCCCGTCACGTTCGGCTGGGCGCCGCGATTCCTGCACTCCACCGGTCAGTTCCACAAGGGCGGCCCCGCCGTGGGCGTGTTCCTGCAGATCACCCAGTCGCCGGTCGAAGATCTCGCGATCCCCGAGCGGCCCTTCACCTTCGGCCAGCTCATCGCAGCACAGGCATCCGGTGACGCGAGCGTGCTCGCGGACCACGGACGGCCGGTGCTCACCCTGACGTTGACCGATCCGGCCGCGAACGTCGCGGCACTGCTCGGCGCCGTCGGCTGACCTCGAAGGAAGACGTATGCAACCGGTCCCGATCACTGCGGCGCACAACCCGCTCCGCTCCCCGAAGGACTACCGGCTCAACCGCATCGCTGGCCCGTCGGGCCTCATCATCTTCGGCGTGACGGGCGACCTGTCACGCAAGAAGCTGATGCCGGCGGTCTACGACCTCGCGAACCGGGGCCTGCTTCCGCCGGGATTCGCGCTCGTCGGGTTCGCCCGTCGCGACTGGGCAGACCAGGATTTCGAGAAGGTCGTCCACGACTCGGTGAAGCAGTACGCCCGCACGGAGTTCCGCGAGGATGTCTGGCGGCAGCTGGCGCAGGGCATCCGGTTCGTACCCGGCAACTTCGACGATGACGCGGCCTTCGACCGGCTCCGCGATGTCGTGCAGGAGCTCGATCGCGAGCGCGGAACCATGGGCAACCACGCGTTCTACCTCTCGATCCCGCCGAAGTCGTTCCCGATCGTCACCGAGCAGCTCAAGCGCTCGGGCCTCACCGAGCAGCGCGACAACCAGTGGCGGCGCGTCGTCATCGAGAAGCCGTTCGGCAGCGACCTGAAGACGGCTCGTGAGCTGAACGACGTGGTCGCATCGGTGTTCCCGCCCGACTCGGTGTTCCGCATCGATCACTACCTCGGCAAGGAGACCGTTCAGAACATCCTGGCGCTGAGGTTCGCGAACCAGCTCTACGAGCCCATCTGGAACGCCAACTTCGTCGACCACGTGCAGATCACGATGGCCGAGGACATCGGCGTCGGTGGTCGCGCCGGGTACTACGACGGCATCGGCGCGGCACGCGACGTCATCCAGAATCACCTCCTGCAGTTGCTCGCCCTGACCGCGATGGAGGAGCCGATCTCGTTCGAGGCCGGCGACCTGCGCGCCGAGAAGGAGAAGATCCTCGCCGCGGTCCGCTTGCCCGAAGACCTGGCCACGGGCACTGCCCGCGGCCAGTACGCGGGCGGATGGCAGGGCGGCGAGAAGGTCATCGGCTTCCTCGACGAAGACGGCATGAACCCCGAATCGACGACCGAGACGTATGCCGCGATGAAGCTCACCATCGGTACGCGCCGATGGGCGGGGGTGCCGTTCTACCTCCGTGCCGGAAAGCGCCTCGGCCGACGCGTCACCGAGATCGCCGTCGTCTTCAAGCGGGCGCCGCAGCAGGTCTTCGCCGACAGCCAGACGTCGCAGCTGGGCCAGAACGCCCTCGTCATCCGGGTGCAGCCCGATGAGGGCGTGACGATCCGCTTCGGCTCGAAGGTGCCCGGCGCCGGCATGCAGGTGCGCGACGTCACGATGGACTTCGGCTACGGCCACGCGTTCACCGAGGCGAGCCCCGAGGCATACGAGCGACTCATCCTCGACGTGCTGCTCGGCGATCCGCCGCTGTTCCCCCGCCAGGAGGAGGTCGAGCTCTCCTGGAAGATCCTCGACCCGATCGAGGAGTTCTGGGCGACGCAAGGACAACCCGAGCAGTACCGTCCCGGAACATGGGGGCCGAGTTCCGCAGACGAACTCCTCGCCCGCGACGGCCGAACCTGGAGACGCCCATGATCGTCGACCTTCCCGACACCACGACCAGCCTCGTCTCGAAGGCGCTCGTCAAGATCCGTGAAGAGGGCGGCGTCGTCGCGCTCGGGCGAGTGCTGACGCTCGTGATCGCGACGGCGCCCGCCAACGAGGAGGAGGCCATCGAGGCCGCCAACGACGCCTCCCGCGAGCACCCGATGCGCGTGATCGTGGTCTCCACCGAGCCGGGCACCGACACCTCCGAGACCGCCCCGCGCCTCGACGCCGAGATTCGTGTCGGCGGCGATGCGGGCGCGAGCGAGGTGATCGTCCTGCGTGCGTGGGGTGACGCTGCCCGCGATGAGGAGAGCCTCGTCATGGGGCTCCTCCTGCCGGATGCCCCGGTTGTCACCTGGTGGCCGGGCGCGGCTCCCGAGGTGCCCGGCACCTCGCCGCTCGGGCGCATCGCCCAGCGGCGGATCACGGACGCCTCGATGCAGGAAGACCCGCAGGCGGCGCTTCACGGGCTCTCGGCGAGCTACATGCCCGGCGACGCGGACTTCGCGTGGACACGGCTCACGCTGTGGCGTGCCCAGCTCGCTGCCGTGCTCGACCAGCCGCCGTACGAGTCGGTCACGGGCGTGCAGGTCACCGGGGCGATCGACTCGCCGTCGACGACGCTCCTCGCGGCGTGGCTCCGACTCCAACTCGGGGCCCCCTCGGCATGCCGACTCACGGGCGTCGAAGCCGGATCGCACGGTATCCACGGCGTGCGCCTCGAGCGCGCGACCGGCACCATCGAACTCGTGCGCGACGTGCCCGGCGTGGCGACGCTTCGCCAGCCGAGCCAGCCGACCCATGACATCGCACTCCCCCGCCGAACCCTTCGCGACTGCCTCGCCGACGAGCTGCGACGCCTCGACCCCGATGAGCTGTACGGTGAAGTCATCAGGAGCGGTCTCGCTCAGCTCGCGGACAGTGTCGAGGAGGTCACTGCGTGACGAACGAACGGCGCGTGCTCGTCCATCCCGACAAGGTGAGCCTCGCCGGTGCGGTCGCAGCCCGCTTCATCACCAAGATGCTCGACCTGCTCGACGCCCAGGCGGTGGTGCACGTCGTGTTGACCGGCGGATCCATGGGTGCCGCGGTACTCGAGGCGGTCGCATCCTCCCCCGCCCGCATGTCGGTGGATTGGTCGCGCGTGCACTTCTGGTGGGGCGACGAACGCTGGGTGCCGGCGCGTGACGCGGAGCGCAACGACGAGCAGTCACGCGTCGCCCTGCTCGACGACCTCGATCTGCCCGAGTCCAACCTGCATCCGTTCCCCACCTCCGACTCGGGACTCACGCTCGATGAGGCGGCCGTCGACTACGCCGCCGAACTCGCCGATCACGGGGTCGACGGCCTGCCGCACCCGATCTTCGACATCACGTTCCTCGGAGTCGGGCCCGACGGGCACATCGCGTCGCTGTTCCCTCACCGTTCGGGAATCCAGGTGACCGACCGCACCGTCATCCCGGTGCGCAACTCTCCGAAGCCTCCGCCCGAGCGGCTCAGTCTCACGCGTCCCGTCATCAACGCCTCGCAGCGCATCTGGCTCGTGCTGGCGGGGGCCGACAAGGCTTCGGCGCTCGGTCTCGCCCTTGCCGGCGCGAGCCGCGACGAGGTGCCGGTCGCCGGCATCAAGGGCCGCCGCCGCACGGTGTTCTTCGTCGATCAGGACGCCGCCGCCGAGGTTCCCGAGTCACTCATCGCGCGAGACTACTGACGCGACCGCTGATCGGATACGACAGAGGGGGCGGCCACCGGCCGCCCCCTCTGTCGTCGTTCGTTGCGCGTCAGTCCTTCGGGACCTGGCCCCGCCGGGTGCGGAGCTGTGTGAGCGCGTCGTCGAGCAGCGCCGCGGCTTCGTCTTCGGTGCGGCGCTCCTTCACGTACGCGAGGTGCGTCTTGTAGGGCTCGAGCTTCGACACCGACGGCGGGTTCTCGCGGTCGCGACCGGCCGGCAGGCCGGTCGACGGGCTGTCGATGACGTCGGGGATCTCTTCTTCGGGCAGGTTCGCCGCGAAGTAGCGAACGGTCTCATTGCCGCGCGCATCCCAATAGCTGACCGCGACGCGATCCGCGTGGAAGCCGCGATCCTGCTCACCCATCGGACCGGCGCCGACTCGCGAGCCGCGGATGGCACTGTTGCCTGATGCCATTTGGTGTCTCCTCGTCAGATTCCGGCGTCGAACTTGGTGATCAACCCGAGCACCACGATGCACGTGATCCACACGAGCCCGAGGATGACCGTGATCCGGTTGAGGTTGCGCTCAGCGACACCCGACGCTCCGAGGCTTGACGTGACACCGCCTCCGAACATGTCGGAGAGACCGCCACCACGGCCCTTGTGCAGCAGGATGAGCAGCGTCAGCAGGAGGCTCGTGAGACCGAGCAGCACCTGCAGGACGACCTGGAGAATCTCCACGGTGAACCTTTCCGGGCACGACGCAGGGGGTCGATGCCGCCAATCAGCCTATCAGCACAGCCGAGTTTAGCCGCTCATCGCACCGCCCTTCGGGACGACGCGTCAGGCTCCGACGTGCTTCTTGAACCTCACGATGCTCGAGAACTCCTCGATGTCGAGGCTCGCTCCGCCGACGAGCGCGCCGTCGACGTTCGGCTCGCGCAGGAAGGAGGCGATGTTGGCAGCCTTCACCGAGCCGCCGTAGAGCACACGCGTGCCCTGGGCGACCTCTTCGCCGACGAGTTCGACGAGCAGCGCGCGAAGCGCCACCGCGACCTGCTCGGCCTGAGCGGGCGTCGCCGCCTGCCCCGAGCCGATGGCCCACACGGGCTCGTAGGCGACGACGAGCCCCTTCGACCCGTCGATGCCGTCGAGCGCCGCGCGCAGCTGCGCCACAGGCACCGCGCTCGGGCCGTGCGCCTCGAGGTCTTCAGCCGTCTCACCCACGCAGACGACCGGGACGAGCCCGTGTCGGTGCGCGGCCTTGATCTTGGCGTTGACGTCGGCGTCGGTCTCACCGTGCAGCGTGCGACGCTCGGAGTGGCCGATGATCACGTAGCCGCAGCCGAGCTGCGAGAGGAAGGCTCCCGAGATCTCGCCGGTATAGGCACCGGAGTCGTTCGCCGAGAGGTCCTGTGCGCCGTAGCCGATCGGCAGCGAGTCGGCCGCGACGAGGGTCTGCACCGAGCGCAGGTCGGTGAACGGCGGGAAGACCGCGACCTCTGCGTCGGCGAAGTCGTGCCTCGCGTCGGCGAGGGACCAGGCGAGCTTCTGCACGAACGCGATCGACTGCAGGTGGTCGAGGTTCATCTTCCAGTTTCCTGCGATGAACGGGGTGCGCTTCACTGCCATCCGAGGACCTCCAGTCCGGGGAGTTGCTTGCCTTCGAGGAACTCGAGGCTTGCGCCCCCGCCCGTCGAGATGTGGCCGAATCTGTCGTCGTCGAATCCGAGCTGGCGAACGGCCGCGGCGGAATCGCCGCCGCCGACGACGCTGAGTCCGTCGACCTCGGTGAGCGCCGCTGCGATCGCGAGCGTGCCGGCAGCGAAGGGTGCGAGTTCGAAGACGCCCATGGGGCCGTTCCAGAACACGGTCTTCGAGTCGCGGATATGCGCCGCGAAGGTCGCGGAGGTCTCGGGGCCGATGTCGAGCCCGAGGCCGGATGCTCCGAACGGCGTCTGCTCGATGGCGTCAGCTGAGGTTACGACGTGCTCGGCCTCGGCCGAGAACGACGCAGCCACGACGACATCCGTGGGCAGCACGATCTCGACGCCGCGCTCGGCGGCCTCGGCGAGGTACCCCTTGACGGTCTCGATCTGGTCGGCTTCGAGCAGGCTCGAGCCCACCTTGTGTCCCTGCGCGGCGAGGAAGGTGAAGAGCATTCCGCCGCCGATCAGCAGCCGGTCGACACGGGGAAGCAGGTGGGCGATGACGCCGAGCTTGTCGGAGACCTTCGACCCGCCGAGCACGACCGTGTAGGGGCGCTCGGGCTTCTCGGTGAGTCGGTCGAGCACGTCGAGCTCGGCGTCGATCAGGAGGCCGGCCGCGCTGGGTCGCGCCAGCTCGAGCTCATAGACGCTCGCCTGCTTGCGGTGCACGACGCCGAACCCGTCGGAGACGACGGCGTCGGCGAATGCGGCCAGCTCGCCCGCGAACGCCGTGCGCTCGGCCTCGTTCTTCGAGGTCTCCCCGGGGTTGAACCGGAGGTTCTCGAGCACGAGCACCTCGCCGTCGCCGAGCGCGGCGACCTTGGCCGAGGCATCCGCACCCACCGTGTCGGTCGCGAAGGCGACCGGGGCGTCGAGCAGTTCGCCGAGGCGCGCCGCGACGGGCGCGAGGCTGTACTTCGCATCGGGCGCGCCGTCGGGTCGCCCGAGATGGGAGACCACGACGACGCGTGCGCCCTGGCCGACGAGGGCCTCGAGCGTGGGGACCGACGCCCGCACGCGGCCGTCGTCCGTGATGACCCCGTCCCGCAGGGGGACGTTCAGGTCACAACGGACGACGACGCGCTTGCCGGCGAGCGGACCGAGGGAATCGATCGTTCGCAGGGTCACCGGTGCTCGATTCAGAGACGCTCGGCGACGTATCGGTGAGGTCGACAAGGCGGTTGGAGTAGCCCCACTCGTTGTCGTACCAGCTCGAGAGCTTCACCTGGTCGCCGCAGGACGCGCAGCAGGCCGGCGTCGAAGATCGACGAGTGCGGGTCGGAGACGATGTCGCTCGAGACGATCTCGTCTTCGGTGTACTTGAGGATGCCCTTCATGGGGCCCTCAGCCGCCGCCTTGTAGGCCGCCTTGACCTCGTCGACCGTGACGGGCCGCGACGACGTGACGGTGAGGTCGGTGATCGAGCCGGTGGGAACCGGCACGCGCAGCGCGAAGCCGTCGAGCTTGCCGACGAGCTCGGGAAGCACGAGGCCGATGGCCTTCGCGGCGCCGGTGGAGGTCGGAACGATGTTGATGGCCGCGGCACGGGCGCGACGCAGGTCCTTGTGCGGGCCGTCCTGCAGGTTCTGGTCGGCGGTGTACGCGTGAAGCGTCGTCATGAGGCCGCGCTCGATGCCGAACGCGTCGTTGAAGACCTTCGCGAGGGGGGCGAGGCAGTTGGTGGTGCACGACGCGTTCGAGATGATGTGGTGCTTCTCGGGGTCGTACTGGTCCTCGTTCACGCCCATGACGAACGTGGCGTCTTCATCGGTCGCGGGAGCCGAGATGAGCACCTTCTTGGCGCCGGCCGCGATGTGCTTGCGCGCGTCGGTCGGCCTTGGTGAAGAACCCGGTCGACTCGATGACGATGTCGACGCCCAGGTCGCCCCAGGGCAGGTTCGCGGGGTCGCGCTCGGCGAACGCCTTGATGGCGGTGCCGTTGACGATGATGTGGTCGTCGTCGTAGTCGACCGTCGCGTCGAGACGGCCCGTGACCGAGTCGTACTTCAGGAGGTGCGCGAGGGTCTTGTTGTCGGTGAGGTCGTTCACCGCGACGATCTCGAGGTCGGCGCCCTGCGCGAGGGCGGCACGGAAGTAGTTGCGGCCGATGCGGCCGAAGCCGTTGATGCCGATCTTTACAGACACAGATGTCTCCTGTTTGATGTTGCGCGACGCGCGCACGTACACGGGTGAACTGATCGGACGGCGGTGTCCCCGGACGGGTCCGGGGACACCGTCGCGTTTACGACAGTAGCAGCAGCCCTGAGGTCTTCTCACCAGCGGTCTGGAACCGCGCGCTGGACGTTGTCCCAGTTCGCGATGTTCCAGAACGCCTTCACGTAGTCGGCACGCACGTTCTTGTAGTCGAGGTAGTACGCGTGCTCCCAGACGTCGAGCATGAGCAGCGGGACGATGCCCGGCGGGAAGGTTGCCCTGCTGGTCGAAGAACTGCGGATGATCAGGCGTTCTCGCCGATCGAGTCCCACGCGAGCACCGCCCAGCCCGAGCCCTGCACGCCGAGCGCCGTGGCGGTGAAGTGCGCCTGGAACTTGTCGAACGAGCCGAAGTGGTCGTCGATCGCCGAGGCGAGCTCGCCGGTCGGGCTTGTCGCCGCCGTCGGGCGACAGGTTGGTCCAGAAGATGGAGTGGTTGACGTGGCCGCCGAGGTTGAACGCGAGGTCCTTCTCGAGCTTGTTGACGTTGGCGAGGTTGCCCGATGTCGCGGGCCTCGGCGAGCTGCTCGAGCGCCGTGTTGGCACCGGTGACATAGGCCTGGTGGTGCTTCGAGTGGTGCAGCTCCATGATCGTGCCGCTGATGTGCGGCTCGAGCGCCGAGTAGTCGTAGGCGAGGTCGGGCAGGGTGTAGTCAGCCATTGCTTCTCCTTGTCAGATGCGCCGGGTACCCGGGCGTCTCCCCGGCGTCCGCGGCTGCCTTCCGAGTCTATGCCCGTTGAACGAACGGGCGCCCGCGGTCGACATCGACGGAGATGCGGGTCAGCGGATGCCCCGACGCGAGCCAGATCGCGGGCCGGGTGCGGCGGCCACGCGGGGCGATCGGGCCGGCGCTCAGACCTCGTCGAGGTCGGCGGGGAGGCTCGCCTCGGTGCCGGGGACCCCGAGGTCCGCGGCGCTGCTTGTCGGCCATCGCCAGGAGGCGGCGGATGCGACCCGGCGACGGCGTCCTTCGTCATGGGCGGGTCGGCGTGGTGGCCGAGCTCGTCGAGGCTCGCGTCGCGATGCGCGAGCCGCAGCTCGCCGGCGTACTCGCAGGTGCTCGGGGACCTCGTCGCCGAGGAGTCTCCATCGCACGCTCGACACGCGCGCATGCGGCGACGGCCGCCTGCGCGGACCGGCGCAGGTTGGCGTCGTCGAAGTTCACGAGCCGGTTGACGCCGTCGCTCGCACCTCGCGGCGCTGCCGCAGCTCCTCCCAGTTGCGCACCGTCGCGCGTCGCGCCCATGACCGCGAGCATCGCGCTGATGGCCTCGCCGTCGCGGATGACGACGCGGTGCACGCCGCGCACCTCGCGGGCCTTGGCCGGGATGCCGAGGCGCCCGGCGGCCCCGACGAGGGCCATCGCCGCCTCGTTGCCGGGGCAGGTGATCTCGAGTGCCGCGGAGCGGCCGGGATCGCTCAGCGTGCCCTGCGCGAGGAACGCGCCGCGCCAGATGGCGGCGAGCTCGTCGCGCGAGCCGGTGGTGAGCTTGTTCGGCAGGCCGCGGACGGGGCGTCGGCGCGGCATCGAGCAGGCCGGTCTGACGCGCGAGCGTCTCGCCGCCGTCGATCACCCGGACCAGCGTAGTGGTTGCCGTTGCGCGCATGCCGGAGCGCGCACGATGCACCGAGACTCCGGTCGCACGCCGTAGATCTCCACGAGGTCGCGCGCCACGCGACGCGCGATCGTCGGAGGTCGAGCTCGGCCTCGATGGCGATGCGGTTCGAGATGAGTGCAGCCCGCCGGAGAAACGCAGGAGCGAGGCGAGTTCGGCGACCCGGACGCTCGGTCTTCGATACCTCGACGCGCGCGAGCTCGTCTTTCACATCAGCGGTCAGTGCCACCAGGTCTCCTCAATCTGTGTTGCGGGGTCGATCGGGGCGTCTATTCGCGGCCGAGGTCGCGATGCTTGACGCTCACGGCGACGCCGGGCATCTTCGCGACGCGCTCGGCGAGTTCGCGCACGATCGCGACCGAGCGGTGCTTGCCGCCCGTGCATCCGATCGCGATCGTCGCGTGCCGCTTGTTCTCGCGCTGGTAGCCGGCGAGCACGGGCTCGAGCGCTGCCGCGTACGCGTCGAGGAACTCGCGCGCGCCGGGCTGGCCGAGCACGAACTCGCGCACCGCCTCGTCTTCGCCGGTGAGGTGGCGCAGCTCGGCGATCCAGAACGGGTTCGGCAGGAACCGCATGTCGGCGACGAGGTCGGCATCGGGCGGCAGCCCGTACTTGAACCCGAAGCTCATGCATGGTGACCGCGAGCCCGGCGTGCGTCTTCGGCGGCGAACGGTCTCGGTGATGAGCGTCGCGAGCTGGTGGATGTTGAGGTCGGAGGTGTCGATGATGATGTCGCGCGCTCTCGCGCAGCGGCGCCAGCCGCGCGCGCTCGATGCCGATGCCGTCGAGGAGCGTGCCGTCGCCCTGCAGCGGGTGCGGGCGGCGCACCGCCTCGAAGCGGCGCACGAGCACCGCGTCGTTCGCATCGAGGAAGACCACCCGCACGTTGACGCCCGCCGCGCAGCGCCTGGATGATCTCGTGCAGCTCGGCGAAGAGGTCGCGGCCGCGGACGTCGACGACCGCGGCGATGCGCGGCAGCGAGCTGCCGGCGCGCTCGACGAGCTCGAGAAGCGGCCGCAGCATCTGCGGCGGCAGGTTGTCGACGACGTACCAGCCGAGGTCTTCGAGTGCGTTCGCCGACCGTCGGTCGGCCGGCGCCGGACATGCCGGTGACGATCAGCATCTCCTGCTGCTCGGCGTCCCCCGCGGTCATCCTGCTCCCCTTCCGCGTGTCGACATCCCAGCCTACCGGGGCGCGGGGGCGCCGTCGGCGCGCAGATGGCCGTGCACCGTCGTCGCGAGCTGCGGGACCGATGCCCTGCACCTCGGCGATCTCGGCTTCGGTCGCGACGCTTGAGCTGCTGTGACCGAGCCGAAGTGGCGCAGCAGCGCCTTCATCCGCGCAGTCGCCGAGCCCGGGGATCTCGGAGAGCACGGAGCTGATGTCGCGCTTGCGCCGCTGGCGCTGATGCGTGATCGCGAACCGGTGCGCCTCGTCGCGGACGCGCTGGAAGAGGAAGAGCGCCTCGCTGTTGCGAGGCAGGATGACCGGGAAGTCCTCGTCGGGCAGTCCAGATCTCTTCGAGCCGCTTCGCGATGCCGCACAGGGCGATCTCCGTCGATGCCCGACATCGGCGAGGGCGCGCGCGGCCGCCGCGACCTGCGGCTGGCCGCCGTCGACGACGAGCAGGTTGCGGTCGGTAGGCGAACTTCCTGCGGCGGCCGGATGTCTCGGCCGTCGTCGGTGCCCTGCCGCTTCGCCGGCCGCGTCGGATGTCTCGTGCTCGTCCGCGTCGCCGGGCGCGTCGAGGTAGGCGAGCCGGCGGGTGAGCACCTGGTGGATCGAGTCGGTGTCGTCGCGTCGTCTCGCGGAATCGTCGAACGTGCGGTACTGGTCCTTGCGCGGCAGACCGTCTTCGAACACGACCATCGAGGCGACGATGTTGGTGCCGCTCGAGGTGCGAGACGTCGTAGCACTCGATGCGCAGCGGCGCATCGGCCAGGCCGAGCGCCTCCTGCAGGTCGGTCGAGCGCCTGTGAGCGGGCGACGTAAGTCGGCTCGTGCGACGTGTCTTGTGGAGCATGAGCGCCTGCTTGGCGTTCAGCGTCGCCGTCTCGAGCAGCGCGGCCTTGTCGCCGCGCTGCGCGACCTGGATCGCGCACCTTGCGCTCGGCGAGCGTGCCGCAGCCAGGTCCTCGAGCGCCGTCGGCGTCGTCGGGGAGCGCGGGCACGAGCGACCTGGCGCGGGATGTCGGCCGTCGTGTCATCGCCGTAGGCGTGCTGCACGCACCTGAAGTCGACGAGCTCGCCGCAGGGGATGTCGAGCTCCTTGTCGATCGGTCGCAGGCGCGCACGCCGCGCACGCGGCCGCCGCGCATGATGAAGTGCTGCACGGTCGCGGCGAGCTCGTCGTCGGTCGATGCCGAAGAGGTCGGCGTCGACGCCCTCGCCGAGCACCAGCGCGCTGCGTTCGAAGCACCGCGTCGATCGGCCTGCAGCTGGTCGCGGTAAACGCGCTGCCGCCTCGTAGTCCATGCGCCGCGGAGGCCTCGCGCATGCGAGCGGTGAGCTCGCCGATGAAGCGCTGGTCGCTGGCTCTGCATGAACGCCGACGAAGTCGTCGACGATCTCGCGGTGCTCCTCGATCGTGACCTTCGATCGAGCAGGGGCCGCCGCAGCGGCCGATCTGCCCGGCGAAGCAGGGCTTGCCGCGTCGCCATCGCCTTCTTGTAGTCGGAGTCGCTGCACGTGCGGATCGGGAACAGCCTTGATCATCAGGATCGATGCGTGTCGTGGACGGCCCACACCTTCGGGTACGGGCCGAAGTACTTCGCGCCCGGGGATCTGCGATTGCGCGTGACGATGACTCGCGGCGCCTCGTCGCCGAGCGTGATCGCGATGAACGGGTAGGACTTGTCGTCCTTGTACCGCACGTTGAACGGCGGATCGAACTCCTTGATCCACATGTACTCGAGCTGCAGCGAGTCGACGTCGCTCGCCGACGACCGTCCACTCGACCGATGCCGCCGTCGTGACCATGCGCCGGGTGCGCTCGTGCAGGGTGCGCAGCGGCGCGAAGTAGTTCGACAGTCGCGCGCGCAGGTTCTTCGCCTTGCCGACGTAGAGCACGCGACCGCTCGGCGTCACGGAAGCGGTAGACACCGGGGTTGGTCGGGATCTCGCCCGGCCTTCGGCCGGTATGGGACGCCTTGGGTCCTCGACGACGCAGTGCTCATCGCCTAGCTGCGCGACCTCGGTGCGCGCGGCCGTGTCGAGGATCTCCGCGAGGAAGTACCCCGGTGTGGCTGCTCCTTCACCGCGGCCACCTGCTCGGGCGTGCCCGTCGCGATGACCTGGCCGCCGCCCGAGCCGCCCTCGGGGCCGAGGTCGATGACCCAGTCGGCCGACTTGATCACGTCGAGGTTGTGCTCGATGACGATGACGGTGTTGCCCTTGTCGACGAGGCTTGCCGAGCACCTTCAGCAGCTTGCGCGACGTCTTCGAAGTGCAGCCCGGTCGTCGGCTCGTCGAGCACGTAGACGCTGCGGCCGTTGGAGCGCCGCTGCAGCTCGGTCGCGAGCTTCACGCGCTGCGCCTCGCCGCCCGAGAGGGTCGTGGCGCTCTGGCCGAGCCGCACGTAGCCCAGCCCGACGTCGACGAGGGTCTTCAGGTAGCGGTGGATCGCCTGGATCGGCTCGAAGAACTCGGCCGCCTCGGCGATCGGCATCTCGAGCACCTCGGCGATGTTCTTGCCCTTGTAGTGCACCGGCGAGCGTGTCGCGGTTGTACCGCTTGCCGTGGCAGACCTCGCAGTCCACGTAGACGTCGGGCAGGAAGTTCATCTCGATCTTGATCGTGCCGTCGCCCGAGCACGCCTCGCAGCGGCCGCCCTTGACGTTGAAGCTGAAGCGGCCGGGCAGGTAGCCGCGCGCCTTCGCTTCGGTGGTCTCGGAGAAGAGCGTGCGGATGCGGTCGAACACGCCCGTGTACGTCGCCGGGTTCGATCGCGGGGTGCGCCCGATCGGCGCCTGGTCGACGTGCACGACCTTGTCGAGGTTGTCGAGGCCGGTGACGCGGCGTGTGCTTGTCCGGGCACCTTGCGGGCCCCGTTGAGCCGGTTCGCGAGCACCTCGGTAGAGGATGCCGTTGACGAGCGAGGACTTGCCGGAGCCGCTGACGCCGGTGACCGCGGTGAACATGCCGAGCGGGAACTCGACGTCGACGTCACGGAGGTTGTTCGCCGCGGCGCCCTGCGACGGAGATCTTGCGCTCCTTGTCGATCGGGCGACGGCGCTCCGGGGTGGCGATCTCCCTGCGCCCCGCGAGGTAGTCGCCCGTGAGCGAGCGCGTGTTCTTCAGCGAGATCGGCGTAGCTGCCGGAGTGCACGACGGTGCCGCCGTTGACGCCCGCGCCGGGGCCGATGTCGACGATCCAGTCGGCGGTGTGGATCGTGTCTTCGTCGTGCTCGACGACGATGAGCGTGTTGCCGAGGTCGCGCAGCGTGATGAGCGTCTCGATGAGCCGCCGGTTGTCGCGCTGGTGCAGGCCGATGCTCGGCTCGTCGAGCACGTAGAGCACGCCGGTGAGGCCGGAGCCGATCTGGGTCGCCAGGCGGATGCGCTGCGCCTCGCCGCCCGAGAGCGTGGCCAGCCGCGCGGGCGAGGTCGAGATAGCTGAGCCCGACCTGGAGCAGGAAGTCGAGGCGGACCTGGATCTCGCGCAGCACCTGGGCGGCGATCGTCTGCTCGCGCTCGGTGAGCTGGAGCCGATCCATGAAGGAGCGGGCATCGGCGAGGCTGAGCAGCGCGACGTCGGCGATGGTGTGCTCGTGGACGAGCACCGCGAGCACCTCGGGCTTCAGCCGCTCGCCGTCGCACACGGGGCACGGCACCTCGCGGAGGTACTCGGCCCAGCGCGCGCGCTGGACGTCGGTCTCGGCCTGCACGTACTGGCGCTCGATGTAGGGAACGACGCCCTCGAAGCCCGAGGTGTAGCTCATCTCGCGCCCGTAGCGGTTCTGCCACCGCACCTTGACCTTGAAGTTCTCGCCGCGCAGCACGGCGTCGCGCACGTCGGCCGGGAGGTCTTCCCACGGCGTGTCGAGCGAGAAGTCGAGGTCGCGCGCGAGGCCCTCGAGCAGCTGCTCGTAGTAGTTGTAGAGGCCCTTGCCCTGCGTGGTCCACGGGAGGATGACGCCCTCGGGGATGCTGAGCGACGGGTCGCCGAGCAGCAGCTCGACATCGACCGACATGCGCGTGCCGAGCCCGGAGCACTCGGGCAGGCGCCGAACGGCGCGTTGAACGAGAACGTGCGCGGCTCGATCTCGGTGAGCTGGAGCGGGTGGCGGTTCGGGCACGACAGCTTCTCGGAGAACGTGGCTGCCAGGCTGCGGCACCGGTCTCGTCGACGAAGTTGATCTGCACGAGCCCGTCGGTGAGCCGAAGCGCGGTCTCGAGCGAGTCGGTGAGCCGGCCGAGCATGTCGGGGCCGGCGACGAGCCGGTCGACCACGACCGCGATGTCGTGCTTGTAGCTGCTTCTTCAGCGTCGGCGGCTCGGCGAGCTGGATCATGTCGCCGTCGACGATCGCGCGCGAGTACCCTTGGGCCGCGAGCTCCGGAAGAGGTCGACGAACTCGCCCTTCTTCTGCGACACGACCGGGCGCAGCACCTGATAGCGGGTGCCTTCATCGAGCTCCATGAGCTGGTCGGCGATCTGCTGCACGGTCTGGCGCTGGATCGTCTCGCCGCAGACCGGACAGTGCGGCACGCCGATGCGCGCCCACAGCAGGCGCATGTAGTCGTAGATCTCGGTGATGGTGCCGACGGTCGATCGCGGGTTGCGGTTGGTCGACTTCTGGTCGATCGACACCGCAGGGCTGAGCCCCTCGATGAAGTCGACATCGGGACGGTCGACCTGGCCGAGGAACTGGCGCGCGTAGGCGGACAGCGACTCGACGTAGCGGCGCTGGCCCTCGGCGAAGATCGTGTCGAAGGCGAGCGACGACTTTCCGGAGCCGGACAGGCCCGTGAACACCACGAGCGAGTCACGCGGGATCTCGAGGTCGACGTTCTTCAGATTGTGAACGCGGGCCCCGCGGACACTCAGGTGCGAATGGGCATCGAGACGTGAAACTGGCACCCTACGAGTCTAAGGAGGCCCACCGACATCGAAGCCGGTGCAGCACCTGCTGTCAGCGAACATACGTTCGAGTCCTACCCGAGGTGGCCGGCCTTCTCCATCTGGCGGAGCTCCCGCTTGAGCTCCGAGACCTCGTCGCGCAGGCGTGCGGCCAGCTCGAACTTCAGCTCGCCCGCCGCCTCGAGCATCTGCCCGTTGAGGTCGCGGATGAGCGCTTCGAGCTCGTTCGCGCCCTCGGCGGCGATGCCCTCGCGTCGCAGGTTCGGCACCGGCGCCCTCTTGCGCTCATCGCGGCCGGCGAGCAGCTTCGCGGTGTCGGCCTCTTCGCGCGCGAGCACTTCGGTGATGTCGGCGATGCGCTTGCGCAGCGGCTGCGGGTCGATGCCGTTCACGCGGTTGTACTCGACCTGCTTCTCGCGACGGCGGGTCGTCTCGTCGATCGCGGACTTCATCGAGTCGGTGAGCACGTCGGCGTACATGTGCACCTCGCCCGAGACGTTGCGCGCCGCGCGCCCGATGGTCTGGATGAGCGACGTCGACGAGCGGAGGAAGCCCTCTTTGTCGGCGTCGAGGATCGCCACGAGCGACACCTCGGGCAGGTCGAGACCCTCGCGCAGCAGGTTGATGCCGACGAGCACGTCGTAGACGCCGGCGCGCAGTTCGGTGAGCAACTCGACGCGGCGCAGGGTGTCGACGTCGGAGTGCAGGTAGCGCACCCGCACGCCGGCCTCGGTGAGGAAGTCGGTGAGCTCTTCGGCCATCTTCTTCGTGAGGGTCGTGACGAGCACGCGCTCGTCTCGCTCGGCGCGGATGCGGATCTCCTCGAGCAGGTCGTCGATCTGCCCCTTCGAGGGCTTGACGACGATCTGGGGGTCGACGAGCCCGGTGGGGCGGATGATCTGCTCGACCACGCCGTCGGCGATGCCCATCTCGTAGCGACCCGGCGTCGCCGAGAGATAGACGGTCTGGCCGACGCGATCCTTGAACTCGTCCCACTTGAGGGGCCGGTTGTCGAGCGCGCTCGGCAGCCGGAACCCGTGCTCGACGAGCGTGCGCTTGCGCGACGAGTCGCCCTCGTACATCGCGCCGATCTGCGGCACCGTCACGTGCGACTCGTCGATCACGACGAGGAAGTCGTCGGGGAAGTAGTCGAGCAGGCAGTGCGGCGCCTCGCCCGGCTGCGCTGCCGTCGATGTGGCGCGAGTAGTTCTCGATGCCCGAGCAGAACCCGATCTGCTCCATCATCTCGAGGTCGAACGTGGTGCGCATGCGCAGGCGCTGCGCCTCGAGCAGCTTGCCCTCGCGCTCGAGCTCGGCGAGCCGCTCTTCGAGCTCGATGCGGATCGTGCCGATCGCCCGCTGCATCACCTCGGTGCTCGCCACGTAGTGGGAGCCGGGGAAGATCGGCACCGCGTCGAGCTTGGCGACGACCTCGCCGGTGAGCGGGTGGAGGCTGTAGAGCGCCTCGATCTCGTCGCCGAACATCTCGATGCGGATCGCGAGTTCCTCGTAGATCGGGATGATCTCGATCGTGTCGCCGCGGACCCGGAAGTTGCCGCGCGAGAAGTCGACGTCGTTGCGGTGGTACTGCATCGAGATGAACTTGCGGATGAGCGCAGTCGCGATCGACGCGCTCGCCCACCTGCAGCGGCACCATCGCGCCGCATGTACTCCTCGGGCGTGCCGAGGCCGTAGATGCACGAGACGGACGAGACCACGATGACGTCGCGCCGGCTCAGCAGCGAGTTCGTCGTGGAGTGGCGCAGCCGCTCGACCTCGGCGTTGATCGACGAGTCCTTCTCGATGAAGGTGTCGGTCTGCGGAACGTAGGCCTCGGGCTGGTAGTAGTCGTAGTACGAGACGAAGTACTCGACCGCGTTGTTCGGCATCAGCTCGCGGAACTCGTTGGCGAGCTGCGCCGCGAGCGTCTTGTTGTGCGCGAGCACCAGCGTCGGCCGCTGCACCTGCTCGATGAGCCAGGCGGTCGTCGCGGACTTGCCGGTGCCGGTGGCGCCGAGCAGCACGACGTCGGTCTCGCCCGCGTTGATGCGACCGGCGAGTTCGGCGATCGCCTGGGGCTGGTCGCCGCTCGGACGGTACTCGCTGATGACCTCGAACGGACGGACGGATCGAGTGGTCTGCATCCTCCAAGTCTAGGAGCGGCCACCGACACTAGGCCCGGCTGCGCTCCTTGACGATACGCGCCCAGAGCGCATCGGTCTGGCTCATGGTGTGGGAGAGGGTGCCGTCGGTGTCGATGACGACGTCGGCGATCGCGAGCCGCGCCGTGTTGTCGACCTGGGCGTCGACCCTGGCCTCGGCCTGCAGCGCGTCGAGGCCGCGCTCCTCGACGAGTCGCTTCACCTGGGTGCGGCGAGGCGCGTCGGTCACGACGATGAGGTCGAACGGGTGGTCGACGGATGCCTCGACGAGCAGTGGCACGTCATAGACGACGACCGCGGACGGGTCTTCGGCCTCGGCCTTCGCGATGAGGCGAGCCGAGAGCTCGCGAACGGCGGGGTGCACGATGGCGTTGAGCCTCGCCCGCGCGGCGTCGTCTCCGAAGATGTGCTTGCCGAGCTTCTCGCGATCGAGGGAGCCGTCGGGACGAAGGTACTCGGCGCCGAACTGCTCGACGATCGCCGCAAGCGCCGGCGTGCCGGGCTCGACCACCCGTCGGGCGAGGTGGTCGGCGTCGAGGTGCACCGCCCCGTGTTCGACGAGGCGCCGCGCGACAGTGGACTTTCCAGAGGCGATGCCGCCCGTCAGACCGATGAGATACACAGCACCACTCTAATCGTGGCAAGCTCGCCCCGACGGACGGAGGTACGCCCATGCTCGAGCTCCTCCCTGGCACCGGACGGGCTCTCGCCGCCGGCCTGAACGCCTGGATCCCGCTCGTCATCCTGGGGTGCACTCGGCAGTCGCGAAGGACCGGAGCACGGAGCATCCGTCGACCGCTCGCTGATCGCTGATCGCGCACCGGCGAATCGGATGACCCGGAAACGCCCGAAGGCCGGCTCCCCTGACGGGAACCGGCCTTCGGTGTCGCGGATCGCGACTAGTTGTTGCTCGAGAGCTTCTCGCGCAGCGCCGCGAGCGACGCGTCGTCGGCGAGGGTGCCCGCGCCGGCCGTGTCGCTCGAGTACGAAGCGCCCGCCGAAGCGAACGAGTCGTCGGACACAGCAGCAGCGTTCGCCGCGGCGACCTGCTTCTTGTGCGCCTCCCAGCGAGCCTGGGCGGCAGCGTAGTCCTGCTCCCACTTCTCGCGCTGGGCCTCGAAGCCCTCGCGCCACTCGTTGGTCTCGGGGTCGAAGCCCTCGGGGTACTTGTAGTTGCCCTGCTCGTCGTACTCCGTGAGCATGCCGTAGAGCGCCGGGTCGAACTCGGTGCCCTCGGGGTCGACGCCCTCGTTCGCCTGCTTCAGCGAGAGCGAGATGCGGCGACGCTCGAGGTCGATGTCGATGACCTTGACGAAGACCTCTTCGCCGACCGACACGACCTGCTCGGCGAGCTCGACGTGCTTGCCCGACAGCTCCGAGATGTGCACGAGGCCCTCGATGCCGTCGGCGACGCGAACGAACGCACCGAACGGAACGAGCTTCGTGACCTTGCCCGGTGCGACCTGGCCGATCGCGTGGGTGCGGGCGAAGACCTGCCACGGGTCCTCCTGCGTCGCCTTGAGCGACAGCGAGACGCGCTCGCGGTCGAGCTCGACGGAGAGCACCTCGACGGTGACCTCCTGGCCGACCTCGACGACCTCGCTGGCGTGCTCGATGTGCTTCCACGAGAGCTCGGAGACGTGGACGAGACCGTCGACGCCGCCGAGGTCGACGAACGCACCGAAGTTGACGATCGACGAGATGACGCCCTTGCGGATCTGGCCCGGGTGGAGGTTCGCGAGGAACGTCGAGCGCGACTCGGACTGCGTCTGCTCGAGGAGCGCACGGCGCGAGAGCACGACGTTGTTGCGGTTCTTGTCGAGCTCGAGGATCTTCGCCTCGATCTCCTGGCCGAGGTACGGCGTGAGGTCGCGGACGCGACGGAGCTCGATGAGCGACGCCGGGAGGAAGCCACGGAGGCCGATGTCGACGATCAGGCCGCCCTTGACGACCTCGATGACCGAACCGGTCACGACGCCATCGGCTTCCTTGATCTTCTCCACGTCGCCCCAGGCACGCTCGTACTGAGCGCGCTTCTTGGACAGGATGAGGCGGCCTTCCTTGTCCTCCTTCTGGAGAACCAGGGCTTCGACCGTGTCGCCGACGCCGACGACCTCGCTGGGGTCGACGTCGTGCTTGATGGAAAGCTCACGCGAGGGGATGACACCCTCGGTCTTGTAACCGACGTCGAGGAGAACCTCGTCGCGGTCGATCTTCACGACGGTGCCCTCGATGAGGTCGCCGTCGTTGAAGAACTTCAAAGTCTTCTCGACCGCGGCGAGGAAATCGTCAGCAGATCCGATGTCGTTGATTGCGACCTGCTTGGGCGCCTTGGTCGTTGCGGTTGTCATGTAGTGAATGCTCCGTAAAGGACAAAATCGAGCCCATCGCGCGGGAGAGCGTATATGTTGATTTCCGCGATGGGCATGCGGACAGGGATGTCACACGAGTGACGCTCCATCGTAGCCGAAGCGATCCCCCTACGGCAACCGCGGCGATGGCGGCGGGGGTTCGGTGGCGACGAGGTCATCGATTGCGGCCATGACCGGGGCCTCAGCCGAGCAACGCGCTGCGCAGCGTGTCGAGCCCGACGCCGCCGAGTCCCAGCGCCCGCCGATGGAACTCGCGGATGTCGAACGACGCGCCCTCGCGCCGCGCGAACTCGTCGCGGAGCTGCTCCCAGATGCGCTGGCCCACCTTGTACGACGGCGCCTGGCCCGGCCAGCCGAGGTACCGATTCACTTCGAAGTGCACGAAGCCCTCGTTCATGTTGACGTTCTGGCCGAGGAACTCGAACGCGTAGTCGCCGGTCCACACACCGTTGCCGTCGGGCCGCTGCTTGCCGAGGTGCACGCCGATGTCGAGCACCACGCGGGCCGCGCGCATGCGCTGGCCGTCGAGCATGCCGAGACGGTCGGCCGGGTCATCGAGGTAGCCGAGCCCCTGCATGAGCCGCTCGGCGTAGAGCGCCCATCCCTCGGCATGACCCGAAGTGCCGGCGAGCTGACGACGCCAGGTGTTGAGCTGCCCGCGGTTCACGACCGCCTGCCCGATCTGCAGGTGGTGGCCCGGAACACCCTCGTGGTAGACGGTCGTGAGTTCGCGCCAGGTGTCGAACTCGGTGACGCCCTCGGGCACCGACCACCACATGCGCCCGGGACGCGAGAAGTCGTCGCTGGGCCCGGTGTAGTAGATGCCGCCCTCTTGCGTCGGCGCGATCATGCACTGGAGCGTGCGGATCTCAGCCGGGATGTCGAACTGGGTTCCGGCGAGTTCGGCGACCGCGCGGTCACTGGTCTCCTGCATCCACCGCTGCAGTGCGTCGGTGCCGTGGAGCTTGCGACTCGGGTCGGCATCGAGCACGGCGATCGCTTCGGCGACGGATGCCCCGGGCTTGATCTCGTTCGCGATGGACTCCTGCTCGGCGACCATGCGCGCGAGCTCTTCGACACCCCACTCGTAGGTCTCGTCGAGGTCGATGACGGCACCGAGGAAGTGCCGCGACTGCAGGGCGTAGATGTCGCGCCCGACCGCGTCCTGATCACCGGCCTCGGGCTGGAGTTCTGCCTCGAGGAAGTCCGCGAGCCGGCCGTAGGCAGCCGCGGCCTCGAGCGCCCCCGCGCCGAGGTGCCGCATGAGCGGCTCGGGGAGCTCGGCGTCGCCGGCCTTCGCCGACCCCGCGAAGTTGCCGAAGAATCCGTCGGGTCGTGCGTGCTTGCGGACCTGCACGGCGACCTCGCGCACTTGACGCACCGCCGGGACGACTCCGCGGCGCATCCCCTCGCGCAGTGTCTCGACGTACCCGTCGATCGCGCCGGGCACCGCGGTCAAGCGCGTGGCGATGCGCTCCCACTCGGCGGGGTCGTCGGTGGGCATCAGGTCGAACACCTCACGGATGTCCTGTGCCGGGCTCGCGATCACGTTGAGGTCGCGGAGGTGGAGGTCGGCCTCGTGCTGCTCGAGCTCGAGCTCGAGTTCGCTGCCGAGGTCGGCGACCGTGATGCGGTCGACGTCGTCGACGGGGGTCGCGGCGCGAAGCGCGGCGAGTGTCTCGCGTGTCGCGGCGATCGCACGCTCATGCCCGGCCGGCGAATAGTCGGCGAGGCGCTCGTCTTCGGAGGTGCGACCGATATACGTGCCGATGCCCGGATTCAGCTCGACGAGCGTGTCGACCCACCCCTCTGCGATTCGATCGACGTCGGTCGGGGTGCGCTCACTCGATGCCATGCTTCGAGCCTAGGGCAGGGGTCCGACGCCGCGCACAGCGCGCCGAGCCCCGGCCCCGGAACCGCGGCCGGACCGGCCGTCGCGCCTCAGTGCGCGGCGTCCTCCCAGTTCGCACCCCGCCCGATCTGCACGTCGAGCGGCACGAGGAGATCTGCCGCGTGTGCCATGCGGTCGCGAACGATGGCCTCGAGCGACTCGGACTCACCGGGTGCGACCTCGAAGATCAGTTCGTCGTGCACGGTGAGCAGCATTCGGCTGCCGAGCCCCTGCGCAGCGATCTCGGACTCGACACCGACCATGGCGATCTTCATGACATCGGCGGCCGAGCCCTGGATCGGCGAGTTCAACGCG
Organism: uncultured Actinomycetota bacterium; assembly: GCA_963758615.1. Classification (GTDB taxonomy): domain Bacteria; phylum Actinomycetota; class Actinomycetes; order Actinomycetales; family Microbacteriaceae; genus Agromyces. Next base: position 74,000 of record CAVWVZ010000009.1, read on the forward strand.
GCCCGTTCGGCATTCTCGCGAAGCACCCGATTGGGGCTGTTCAGGTCGGGGAACGGACGCCGGCGACCGAAGATCGTCTCGGTGTAGCCGTCGACCTTCGCCTGCTCGACGACGCCGCGCAGGTAATCGCGAACCGCGCCGAAACGCTCGAAGTACTCGCGCATGAGCTGCTGCGCCTCGGCACGCTCGATGCGCAACTGCTTCGACAGTCCGAATGCGCTGAGGCCGTACGCGAGTCCGTAGGACATCGCCTTGACCTTCGTGCGCATGAGCGGCGTGACATCGGCCGGGTCGACGCCGAAGACGCGCGCGCCCACGAATCGGTGCAGGTCTTCGCCGGCGTTGAACGCCTCGATGAGCCCCGGGTCTCCGGAGAGGTGCGCCATGATGCGCATCTCGATCTGCGAATAGTCGGCGGTCAGCAGCTCGGCGAACTCGGGGCCGTGCCGGAAGGCCTTGCGGATGCGACGACCCTCGGACGTGCGGATCGGGATGTTCTGCAGGTTCGGGTCGTTCGACGACATGCGGCCGGTCGCGGCGCCGATCTGCCCGTAGCTCGTGCGGATGCGACCGTCGGAGCCGATCGCCTTGTCGAGCGACTCGACGATCTGACGGAGCTTCGTCGCGTCGCGGTGCTCGAGCAGGTAACCGAGGAACGGGTGCGGGTTGGATTCCTGCAGATCGGCCAGCGCACTCGCGTCGGTCGTGTAGCCCGTCTTCGTCGAACGCGTCTTCGGCATGCCGAGCTGGTCGAACAGCACCTCCTGGAGCTGCTTCGGCGACCCGAGATTGACCTCGCGGCCGATCTCGGCGTAGGCCAGCTGCGCCAGCCCGGCGGCCTTGTCACCGAGTTCGGACGAGAGCGCCGAAAGTTCGATGTGATCGACCGTGACGCCGCGCAGCTCCATGGCGGCGAGCACCGGCACGAGCGGCATCTCGACCTCGGCGAGCAGGCGACGCGAACTCTCGGAGAGCGCCCGCAGCACGACCGGCGCAAGGCGCAGCGAGTACCAGGCGTACTCGGGCGCTCCGGCGTCGCTGCCCTCATCGACGACGAGCAGCGACGGGTCGCTCTGGGGCACCGTCTCGCCGAGGTGGAACGAGACGAGGTCGGCGAGCGACTTCTCCTGCAGCGCCGGGCGCACGAGCCACCCCGCGACGAGTGGATCGAGCACGAGCCCGGCGAACGCGAGCCCGGACCTCGTCAGCGCCTTCAGCTGCGCCTTGGCATCGGTGATGATCTTGGGGGCGTCGCTTGCGAGCCACGCCTCGAAGGGTGCGAGCTCAGCTCGCCCCACCTGCCACGGAACCCTCACGGACTCGTCGGCTGTGGCGATTCCCGCCCCGATCACCTGTCCGTCGAGCACGTCGAGGCTGAGCCCCAGGCCGGCGGGCTCGGCCGCGACCGCGCTCTCGAACCAGCTCGCGAGCTCATCGCCGACCAGTGCGCGCGAAACCGGGGCGTCGGGCGCAGGAACGACCTCGGCCGCGACGGGCTCGACCGGCGCAGCAGCAGTGGCACCTGCGCCACCGTTGCCGTTGGCCTCACCCGCGGCGAGCTTGGTCAGGCGCTCGAGGAGCGTGCGGAACTCGAGCCGCTCGAACAGCGGCCGCACCGACTCGACGTCGACCGGTTTCGCGGCGAGATCGGCGAGCACGACGTCGAGCGGCACATCGGGCACGAGCCGGTTGAGGCGTCGGTTGCGCTCGGCGTTCTCGCGCTGGTCGCGCAGGTTCTGGCCGGCGACGCCCTTGATCTCGTCGGCGTGCGCGAGCACGCCCTCGAGGTCGCCGTAGAGGCCGAGCCACTTGACCGCGGTCTTCTCGCCCACCTTCGTGATGCCGGGGAGGTTGTCGCTGGCCTCGCCGACGAGCGCCGCGACATCTGGGTACTGCTCGGGGCGGATGCCGTAACGCTCGATCACGGCCGCCGTGTCGTAGCGCTTGAGCTGGGAGACGCCCTGCGTGTTCGGGTACAGCAGGGTGACGTCGTCGTTGACGAGCTGGATGGTGTCGCGGTCGCCCGAGACGAGGAGCACCCGATAGCCCTCATCGACGCCCCTCGCGGCGAGCGTGGCGAGGATGTCGTCGGCCTCGAAGTCCTCTTTCTCGATCGTGCGGATGCCCATGGCCTGCAGCGCATCCTGGAGGAGCGGGACCTGTCCTTTGAACTCGACCGGCGTCTCGCCGCGGTTGCCCTTGTACTCCGCGTACTCCCTCGTTCGGAAGGACTGCCGGGACATGTCGAACGCGACCGCGAGGTGGGTCGGCTTCTCATTCGCGAGCAGCAGCAGCAGCATCGAGAGGAACCCGTGGATCGCGTTCGTGTGCTGCCCGTCACGGGTCGAGAAGCTGTCGACGGGAAGGGCGTAGAACGCCCGGAAGGCCAGCGAGTGGCCGTCGATCACGAGGAGGGTTGGCTTATCTGCGTCCGACACCCGACAAGACTACAAGCGGCCGCAGACACTGCCTGACGACGGCTGCGGCCGGGTCGCCGATACGCTCCGCACACCCCGGGTACGACGGATGCCGCGACGAATCCTCTCGTCGCGGCATCCGTGTTCGTTGCCTGCATGTCGACCCGCACGAGCGGGCCGGCCGGTCACTTCTTCGCAGCGAGCTGCTCGATGATCGCCTGCGAGACGTCTTTCATCGTCAGGCGGCGGTCCATCGAGGCCTTCTGGATCCAGCGGAACGCCTCGGGCTCGGAGAGGCCCATCTTCTCGTTGAGGAGGCCCTTGGCCCGGTCGACGAGCTTGCGCGTCTCGAAACGCTCGACGAGGTCGCCGACCTCGGCCTCGAGGGCGATGATCTGCGCGTAGCGGGCGAGGGCGATCTCGATGGCCGGCAGCAGGTCGTTGGGCGTGAACGGCTTCACGACGTAGGCCAGGGCGCCCGCCTCGGTCGCCCGCTCGACGAGCTCCTTCTGGCTGAACGCCGTGAGGAGCACGACGGGCGCGATGTGGCCCTTCGACAGGCGCTCGGCCGCGGAGATGCCGTCGAGCTGGGGCATCTTGACGTCCATGATCACGAGGTCGGGCCGCAGTTCGGTGGCGAGCGCGACGGCAGTCTCGCCGTCACCTGCCTCGCCGACGACCTCGAAGCCGTTGTCGCGCAGGATCTCGACGATGTCGAGGCGGATGAGCGACTCATCTTCTGCCACGACGACGCGGCGCGGTGCCGGCTGGGGAGATTCGGTGTCTGTCACGGATGAAAGCCTACGGTATTCTGAGCGGGGCCTCTGGCCGGTGTGGCGGAATGGCAGACGCGGAGCACTCAAAATGCTTTGCCCGAAAGGGCGTGTGGGTTCGACCCCCACCACCGGCACCAGTACTCGCTATGCACCCTGCGCGGGCGGGTGATGCACCCCCCGGTGGATCTCGTACAGGCGGGCGTGTCCGGGCTCGTCCGGGTCGTCGACGATCGGCTGGTCCGCCATGAACAGGCGGATCACATGGGCCAGCTCTCCCGAATGACTGAAGTTGATCGCGTGAGCGGCACCCTCGATCTTCACGATCAGCACGTGCGTGTCGGCTTGGCTGGCGACCTCCTGCACCCGAGCCGGGCCGGGCATGAGCGGATCGCGGTCGCCGAGCACCACGAGGGTCGGGATGCGCAGTTCGAGCAGTCGTTCGAGCGACGGGTACTGGGTGAGTGACCGGAACATGCGCACCGTGCTCGAAACGCCGAACCGCAGGTAGTCGGGGGTCACCACGCCCATGAGTCGCGGCGGCTCACGCGTGCCGTCGCGACTGATCTGCCCCATGGCGCGGCGGAACGGCTGGTTGAAGATACCGCCCGCCGGTGAGACGAGCACGGCGCGGTCGATGCGGTCGGGATGGCGGTAGGCGAACTCGGTGATGACCGGACAGCCCATCGAGTTGCCCACGACCGTCGCTCGCTCGATACCTTTTGCGTCGAGGAATCTCACGGCCGCGTCGGCGAGGTCGGGGATGTCGAGCCGGTCGGCGGCCTTGCCGCTGCGCCCGAACCCCGGAAGGTCGGGAACGAGGGTGTGGAAATCGCCGGCCAGCCGTTCGGCGGTCGGCAGCAGGTAGCGGCCCGAGAGCCCGAACCCGTGCACGTGCAGCATCGCGGGCGCATCGGGCGGTTCAGGCGACTCCCGATAGAAGACGTCGACGCCGTCGACGTCGACCCATCGCTCGGCCAGGCTCGAGGCGGGTCGTCTCGGGGTGCGCCGCGCACGACGCAGCGATTCGTTCGAGGTGTTCGGCTTGGTCGACATCGTCATCCCCCGATCCCGTCTGGATATGCGAGCCATCTCAGGCTCGCAATGACATGTTCCTCCGAATCGCCCCGGTTCGCATCCCCGACGCGGCATGTGGACCGCTCAGGCGGGCGGATGCCTCGCGCCGGACATGCCGAAGGGAGCCGACCTCGGTGGGCCGACTCCCTTCGGAGCGCTCGTGCTAGAGCACCTCTCCGACGACGTGGACGCGCACGTCGTTGGTGGTGCCCGGGATTCCGGGAGGGGAACCCGAGATGATGACGACCTTCTCGCCGTTCACGGCCTGCCCGGTCTTGGCGAGCACCTCGTCGACCTGGCCGACCATCTGGTCGGTGTGGGTCACGCGGTCGACCACGAACGACTCCACGCCCCAGTTGAGCGCCATGCGGCGGCGGATCGCGGGATCGGGCGTGAACGCGAGGATCGGGATGACCGAGCGGATGCGGGTCATCCGTCGCACCGACTCGCCCGTCTCGGTGAAGACGCAGAGGTACTTCGCCTCGACGAAGTCGGCCACCTCGACGGCGGCGAGCGTGATCGCGCCGGCCTGCGTGCGCGGCTTCGTGCCGAGCGGCAGGATGCGATCGAGCCCGTGCTCCTCGGTGGACTCGACGATGCGCGCCATCGTCGTCACGGTGATGACCGGGTACTCGCCGACGCTCGTCTCACCTGAGAGCATCACCGCGTCGGCACCGTCGAGGATCGCATTCGCCACGTCCGAGGTCTCGGCACGGGTCGGCACCGGGCTGTGGATCATCGACTCGAGCATCTGCGTGGCGACGATGACCGGCTTCGCCAGGCGGCGGGCGATCTCGACGGCCCGCTTCTGCACGATCGGCACCGCCTCGAGCGGCAGCTCGACGCCGAGGTCGCCGCGCGCGACCATGATCGCGTCGAACGCCTCGGTGATCTCCTCGAGGGCTTCGACGGCCTGCGGCTTCTCGATCTTCGCGATGACCGGCACGCGACGGCCGACCTCGTCCATGATCTCGTGGACGCGGGTGATGTCCGTCGGCGTTGCGCACGAACGAGAGGGCGATGAGGTCGGCGCCGAGCTCGAGGCCCCAGCGCAGGTCGGCCTCGTCCTTCTCGGAGAGCGCCGGCACGTTGACCGCCACGCCGGGCAGGTTGATGCCCTTGTTGTTCGAGACCGGGCCGGCGACCACGACGCGGGTGGTGACGACGACTCCATCGGTCTCGACGACCTCGACTCGGACCTTGCCGTCGTCGATCAGGAGGAAGTCGCCCGCCTTCACGTCGTTCGGGAGGCCCTTGAAGGTGGTGCCGACGAGCTCCTTCGTTCCGAGGATCTCTTCGGTCGGTGATCTTGAAGATGTCGCCCTCGGCGAGCTCGTGCGGTCCGTTCTCGAACTTGCCGAGCCGGATCTTCGGTCCCTGCAGGTCGACCAGCACGGCCACCGCCCGGCCGGAGTCGCTCGCGGCCTTCCGCACGTTCTGGTAGACGCCCTCGTGCACGTCGTAACTGCCGTGGCTGAGGTTCATGCGGGCGACGTCGACGCCCGCGTCGATGATCGCGCGGATCTGTTCGTAGCTCGATGTCGCCGGCCCGAGGGTGGCGACGATCTTCGCTCGTCTCATGTGGTTGTGCTCCCGGTGTTCCGCGCCGAAGCGCTCGTGGTGGTCGAAAGGCGCGCCACGTGGCGCGTCTGGTCAGATGGAGATCGCGCGGGCCGTCGCCGCGATGGGGCTCGGCAGCGAGGTGTCACCCTCAAGGTACCGGTCGACAGCGGATGCCGCAGCACGGCCCTCGGCGATCGCCCAGACGATCAGCGACTGGCCCCGGCCGGCGTCGCCGGCGACGTAGACGCCCGGCTGTGCCGTCGCGTAATCGGCCTCGCGCGCGAGGTTGCCGCGGTCGGTGACCGCCAGTTGCAGCTGGTCGTCGAGCTCCCGCGTCTCAGGGCCGGTGAAGCCGAGGGCGAGCAGCACGAGATCGGCGGGGATCTCGCGCTCGCTGCCGGCCTTCGGCACGCGGCGGCCGTCGAGGTACTCGGTTTCGGCGACGCGGATCGCGCGGACCTCGCCCGCCTCGTTCGCGAGGAACTCGACGGTCGACGCGAGGTACTGCCGCACGCCACCCTCCTCGTGCGCGCTCTGCACCTCGAAGACGGTCGGGTGCATGGGCCACGGCTGGTGCTCGGGTCGTGCCTCGCCCGGCTGCCTGCCGATGGCGAGGTTCGTGACGGAGAGGGCACCCTGCCGGTGGGCGGTGCCGATGCAGTCGGCTCCGGTGTCGCCGCCGCCGAGGACGACGACGTGCTTGCCCTCTGCGGTGATCTGGTCGAACACCTGGTCGCCGGCGAGGTGCCGGTTCGATTGCGTGAGGTACTCCATGGCGAAGTGCACGCCGGGCAGGTCACGCCCGGGGACCGGAAGGTCGCGCGGTACGAGGGCGCCGGTGGCGACGACGACCGCGTCGTACCGCTCGCGGAGCTGCTCCCAGGTGATGTCGACGCCGATGTTGACGCCCGCCCGGAATCGCGTGCCCTCGGCCGTCATCTGCGCGAGACGCAGGTCGAGATGCTTCTTCTCCATCTTGAAGTCGGGGATGCCGTAGCGAAGCAGGCCGCCGATGCGGTCGTCGCGCTCGTACACGGCCACGGTGTGGCCGGCACGGGTGAGCTGCTGCGCGGCGGCGAGACCGGCTGGCCCCGAGCCGACGACCGCGACGGTCTTGCCCGTCAGTCGTCCGGGGGGCTGCGGCTGGACCCAGCCCTTGCCGAACGCCTGGTCGATGATCGAGACCTCGACCTGCTTGATCGTGACCGCGGGCTGGTTGATGCCGAGCACGCACGCGGACTCGCACGGCGCCGGGCAGAGCCGCCCGGTGAACTCGGGGAAGTTGTTCGTCGCGTGCAGTCGCTCGATGGCCGCGCGCCCTTCGCCGCGGTACATGAGGTCGTTCCACTCGGGGATCAGGTTGCCGAGCGGGCAGCCCTGGTGGCAGAACGGGATGCCGCAGTCCATGCAGCGGCCGGCCTGACGGCGGAGCTGCGCGGGGTCGCCCTGCTCGTAGACCTCTTTCCAGTCCATGATGCGCACCGGAACGGGCCTGCGCTTGGGCAGCTCGCGCTCGGTGACCTTCAGAAAGCCCTTCGGGTCAGCCACCCGTCACCTCCGTGCAGTTCGTGAGCACAGCTCTTGTCCAGACGACCGTCGCCTCAGCCACCGGTCACCTCCAGAATTCTTGTCCAGACGATGTCGCCGTCGGGGTCGAGCCCCTCGTCGACCGCGCTCTGGCGGGTACGGAGCACTGCGGCGTAATCGCGCGGCAGCACCTTGGTGAATCGGTCGAAGGCGGCGTCGCCCTCGTCGAGCAGCCCGGCGGAGACGGTGGAATCGGTCTCGGCGAGGTGCTGCTCGAGCAGGTCGCGCACGATCTCGCGGTCGGCGCTGCCGAGCGGGAGGAGTTCGAGCTCCCCGCTCGTCAGCGATTCGCGGTTCATGCGGCCCTCGCGAAGGCCGAGCACGTAGGCGGTGCCTCCTGACATGCCGGCGCCCAGGTTGCGCCCGGTTTCGCCGAGGATGAGCGCGAGCCCACCCGTCATGTACTCGAGCGCGTGGTCGCCCACGCCCTCGACGACCGCGGTCGCGCCGGAGTTGCGCACGAGGAATCGCTCGCCCACGATGCCGCGGATGTACATGCTGCCACGGGTCGCGCCGTAGCCGATGACGTTGCCGGCGATGACGTTGCGCTCCGCGACGAATCCGCTGTCGGGCGACGGGCGGACCACGATCTGGCCGCCCGACAGGCCCTTGCCGACGTAGTCGTTCGAGTCACCCTCGAGTCGCAGCGTGATGCCGCTCGGCAGGAACGCGCCGAGTGACTGTCCGGCAGAGCCGGTGAGGGTGATGTCGATGGATCCGCTCGGCAGTCCGTGCTCGCCGCGCCGGAGGGTGACCTCGTGCCCGAGCATCGTGCCGACGGCACGCTCGGTGTTCTTGATCGGAAGGGCGATCTCGACGGTGCCGCCCTCGTCGAGCACGAGACTCGAGCCGGCGGATGAGCTCGTTGTCGAAGTGCTGCTCGAGCTCGTGGTCCTGCGGTCGCGTGTTGCGGCGCGCATCGGACTCCGAGAAGTCGGGACCGACGAGCACCGGCGTGAGGTCGAGGCCCGACGCCTTCCAGTGGTCGACGGCTCGGTCGACATCGAGCAGTTCGCGGCGCCCGATGATCTCGTCGAGCGAGCGGTAGCCGAGCTCGGCCAGGTACTCCCGAACCTCCTGGGCGATGAACTCGAAGAAGTTCACGACGAACTCCGGCTTGCCGGTGAATCGCTTGCGCAACTCGGGGTTCTGCGTAGCGACACCGACCGGGCACGTGTCGAGGTGGCAGACGCGCATCATGACGCAGCCCTGCACCACGAGCGGTGCGGTGGCGAATCCGAATTCCTCGGCGCCGAGCAGGGCGCCGATCACGACATCGCGACCGGTCTTCAGCTGACCGTCGACCTGCACCACGACACGGTCGCGCATGCCGTTGAGCATGAGCGTCTGCTGTGTCTCGGCGAGGCCCAGTTCCCATGGCGTGCCCGCGTGCTTCAGTGAGTTCAGCGGGCTCGCGCCGGTGCCGCCGTCGTGGCCCGAGACGAGGATGACGTCGGCGAGCGCCTTGGCCGTGCCGGCGGCGACCGCGCCGATGCCCGACTGGCTCACGAGCTTCACGTGCACGCGGGCCTTGGGGTTGGCGCGCTTGAGGTCGAAGATGAGCTGCTTGAGGTCTTCGATCGAGTAGATGTCGTGGTGCGGCGGCGGCGAGATCAGTCCCACGCCCGCGGTCGCGTGGCGCGTGCGCGCGACCCAGGGGTACACCTTCGTCGGCGGCAGCTGGCCGCCCTCGCCGGGCTTCGCGCCCTGCGCGAGCTTGATCTGGATGTCCTCGGCGTGCGTGAGGTACATGCTCGTCACGCCGAAACGACCGGATGCGACCTGCTTGATCGCACTGCGGCGCTCGGGGTCGAGCAGGCGGTCGAGATCCTCGCCGCCCTCACCGGTGTTCGACTTCGCGCCGATGCGGTTCATCGCGATCGCGAGCGACTCGTGGGCCTCCTTGGAGATCGAGCCGTAGCTCATCGCGCCGGTCGAGAAGCGCTTGACGATGGATTCGACCGATTCGACCTCGTCGAGATGCACCGGCGTCCGGGTACCGGTGCGCAGTGCGAACATGCCGCGAAGCGTGAGCAGCTCCTCGGCCTGCGAGTCGACGAGCGACGTGTACTCGCGGAACACGTCGTAGCGACGGTTCCGCGTCGAGTGCTGCAGACGGAACACGGTCTCGGGGTTGAAGAGGTGCGGGGAGCCGTCGCGGCGCCACTGGTACTCGCCGCCCGTGTCGAGGCGCTCGTGCGCGCGAACGGCGACGTCCTCGGGATACGCCGCCGTGTGGCGGTCGAGGTTCTCTGCCGCGATGACGTCGAGGCCGACACCGCCGAGCTTCGAGGTCGTGCCGGTGAAGTAGTCGTCGATGAAGGCATCGGAGAGCCCGATCGCCTCGAACGCCTGCGCGCCCGCGTACGACGAGATCGTCGAGACGCCCATCTTCGACATGATCTTCAGCACGCCCTTGCCGAGCGCCTTGATCACGTTGTGCACGGCTTCTTCGGGCGTGACGCCCGTGATGACGCCGGACCGCACGAGGTCTTCGCAGGTCTCCATGGCGAGGTACGGGTTCACGGCGGATGCCCCGTAACCGACCAGGAGCGCGACGTGATGCACCTCGCGCACGTCGCCGGCCTCGACGACGAGGCCGACCTTCATGCGGTTCTCGGCGCGGATCAGGTGGTGGTGCACGGCCGACAGCATGAGGAGCGAGGGAATGGGCGCGAGGTCCTTGTTGGAGTCGCGATCGCTCAGCACGATGAACGCCGCGCCCTCGTCGATCGCCTCGTCGACCTCGGCGCACATCGCGGCGAGCCGGTCGCGCATCGCGTTCGGACCCTCGTCGAATCGATAGAGGCCGCGAATCGTCACGGCGGTGCGGCGACCCGGCGACGGGTCGATATGCACGATCTTCGCGAGTTCGTCGTTGTCGATCACCGGGAACGACAGCGAGACCTGCCGTGCATGCTCGGGGCCCGCGCTCAAGAGGTTGCGTTCGGGCCCGAGCGACGTGCCGAGCGAAGTGACCACTGCCTCCCGGATCGAGTCCAGGGGCGGGTTCGTCACTTGGGCGAACTGCTGCGTGAAGTAGTCGAAGAGCAGGCGCGGGCGCTTCGACAGCACGGCGATCGGCGTGTCGGAGCCCATGGCACCCAAGGGCTCGGCACCCGTTCGCGCCATCGGCGCGAGCAGGATCTTCACCTCTTCCTCGGTGTAGCCGAACGTGCGCTGGCGACGGTTGACCGATGCGGGTGGGTGCACGATGTGCTCCCGCTCGGGCAGGTCGGAGAGTCGGATTCGACCCTCATCGAGCCAGTCGCCCCACGGCTCCGACGCGGCGAGGTCGGCCTTGATCTCGTCGTCTTCGATGAGGCGGCCCGCCTCGGTGTCGACGAGGAACATGCGACCCGGCTGGAGCCGGCCCTTGCGCACGATCCGGCTCTGCTCGATGTCGAGCACGCCGATCTCGCTGGCCAGCACGACGAGCCCGTCGTCGGTGACGACGTACCGGCCGGGTCGCAGTCCGTTGCGGTCGAGCGTTGCGCCGACGAGCGAGCCGTCGGTGAAGACGATCGCGGCCGGGCCGTCCCACGGCTCCATGAGCATCGAGTGGTACTCGTAGAACGCGCGCCGCTCGGGCGTGATCTCGGTCTGGTTCTCCCACGCCTCGGGAACCATCATCATGATGGCGTGCGGCAGGCTGCGGCCGGCGAGCGTCAGGAGCTCGACGACCTCGTCGAACGATGCCGAGTCGCTCGCGCCCGGCGTGACGATCGGGAGGATCGGCTGCAGCTCGCCGAGCACATCCGACTCGAGCTGCGACTGGCGCGCACGCATCCAGTTGCGGTTGCCCTGGATGGTGTTGATCTCTCCGTTGTGCGCGATCATGCGGAAGGGCTGCGCGAGCGGCCACGAGGGGAAGGTGTTCGTCGAGTACCGCGAGTGCACGAGTGCGAGCTTCGACGCGAACCGCTCGTCGGAGAGGTCGGGGTAGAACGGTTCGAGCTGCAGCGTCGTGACCATGCCCTTGTAGACCATCGTGCGGCACGACAGCGACGCGAAGTAGAGCTCGAGTTCGCGTTCGGCGCGCTTGCGCAGACGGAAGGCGAGGCGGTCGAGCGCGATGCCCTCGACGCGCTCGCCGGTGGACGTCGTCGCCGATGACTGCACGAAGAGCTGCTGCACCACGGGCATCGCCGCACGGGCGAGCGTGCCGAGTTCGTCGGGGCGCACGGGCACCTCGCGCCAGCCGAGCACCTCGAGGCCCTCGGCGGTCGCGAGCCCGGCGAGCTTTCGCTTGACCGAGCTGCGTGTCGTGGGGTCGACGGGGAGGAACGCGTTGCCGACGGCGTACGAGCCCGCCGCGGGCAGCGGGAAGGTCGTGACCGCGCGGAGGAAGCCGTCGGGGATCTGGGTGATGATTCCCGCACCGTCACCGGTGCCCGCGTCGGAACCGACCGCGCCCCGGTGCTCGAGGTTCCGCAGCGCGTCGAGCGCGGCGGTGATGATGTCGTGCCCAGCCGTGCCGCGCAGGGTCGCGACCATCGCCAGGCCGCAGGCGTCCTTCTCGGCAGCGGGGTCGTACATGCCCTGAGCAGGGGGAACCGTACCGAACCTCGCGAAGGGTGGGGTGAGCGACACAGAGACCGTCCTCATCAACTAGTTTGCAGCGGGGGACGTCGTCGGCCCTTCAAGGGTTTGTCGCGGCGCGTGGTGCGGCGCAGCTTCGGAGAACTTGGTCTGGCTACCTCGCTGAGGAGGTGGGACGGCTCGGGCTTGTGGCCGCCGTCTCGCCATTGGGATCGTTCTCGCCCTCGACGCCATCGTCGAGAGAGTCAGAGTCGGACTCGATTTCGTCCGATTCTACCTCAGCGTCGGGTTCCTTCCATTCACGTCCCGGAACATAGGGGCTCGGCTCGTCGCCGGTGTGCCGGCGCCGCTGCACGAGGTAGATCACGATACCGAGCACGACCGCGGCGAAGGAAGCCCACACGTTCACCCGGATGCCGAGGAACATCTCGCTCGGATCGACCCGGATGGACTCGAAGAACGAGCGGCCCAGCCCGTACCAGATGAGGTAGACCGCGAAGGCCTTGCCCCACCGCAGGTTCACCTTGCGCTCGAGCAGCACGATGACCGCCGCACCGGCGAGGTTCCAGACCAGCTCGTAGAGGAACATGGGGTGGAACAGGGTGCCGTCGGCCAGTCCCGCCGGGAACGCGAGGTTGTCGGACGAGATCTCGAGGCCCCACGGCAGGTCGGTCGGCGAGCCGAACAGCTCGTGGTTGAACCAGTTGCCGAGTCGGCCGATGGCCTGGGCGACCAGCAGGCCGGGCGCGAGCGCGTCGGCGAAGGACCAGAAGCGCAGTCCGGTGAGCTTGCAGCCGATGATGACACCGATGGCGCCACCGATGAGCGCGCCGTAGATGGCGTTGCCGCCCTCCCAGATGTTCCAGATCGCACCGGGCAGGAAGGGGTTCCAGACGTTGGCGCCCTCGAAGAAGTAGTCATCGGGATGCGTGGCGACGTGGTAGAGCCGCGCACCGATGATGCCGAGCGGCACGGCCCACAGGGCCACGTCGAGAACGACACCCGGCTCGGCGCCGCGCTTCGTCAGGCGACGCGACGTGATGATCACCGCGAGGACGATGCCCACGAGGATGCAGAGCGCGTAGGTCTGGATGGTCAGGACACCCCACGGCACGGGGATCTCGAGGGCACGCCACTCTGGGCCGGGACTCGGGATGCTGAACGGGGCGATCACTCGGCTTCTTGCCTTTCCTCGTGAGACTGCTGGCCGTGAAGGCCAGAGTCAGCGTACTTCACTCGCGGTGCGTGCCGCGCGCCAGCTCGGCGGCCAGCTCGCCGACGGCGGTGACGCCGCCCTCGGCCAGGGCCTTCACGAGCGCGGAACCGACGATCGCACCGTCGGCGTACTCGAGCACCTCGGCGACCTGCGCGGCCGTCGAGATGCCGAGTCCGACGCAACTTGCCGGCGATCCGGCCTCGGCAAGGCGTGCGACGAGCGTGCGCGCCGCCTCATCGACGTCGCTGCGGGCCCCCGTGATGCCCATCGTCGAGACCGTGTAGACGAAGCCGCGGCTCGACTCGACCGCGAGCTTGAGGCGCGCATCGCTCGAGGTCGGCGCGGCGAGGAACACGCGGTCGAGCCCGGTGCGCTCGGACGCCGCGATCCAGTCGGCGGCCTCGTCGGGGATCAGGTCGGGCGTGATGAGCCCCGCGCCCCCGGCGGCGGCCAGATCATCGGCGAACCGGTCGACGCCGTACTGCACCACGGGGTTCCAGTAGGTCATGATGAGCACCGGCGCCTCGACGCGCTCGGTGATGCGACGCACCGCCTCGAAGCCGTCGGCGAGCCGGAATCCGTTGGCGAGCGCCTGCTGGGTGGCCGCCTGGATCACCGTGCCGTCCATGACGGGGTCGGAGTACGGCAGCCCGAGTTCGAGCACGTCGACGCCGTTCTCGACGATCGCCACGGCCGCGTCGACGCTCTCGTCGAAGGTGGGGAATCCGACGGGCAGGTACCCGATGAGTGCGCCGGACGACTCGTCGTTCCGTCGAGCGATGACCGGTCCGACCGTTCTCATTCGCCGGCCTCCTGGTCGTAGAGGCCGAAGTACTGCGCGGCCGTGTCCATGTCCTTGTCGCCACGACCCGAGAGGTTCACGAGGATCGTCGAGTCGGGCCCGAGTTCGCGTCCGAGGTCGATCGCCCCGGCGAGCGCGTGCGCCGACTCGATGGCGGGAATGATGCCCTCGGTGCGGGTGAGCAGGCGCAGCGCCTCCATGGCGGCGGCATCGGTGACGGGTCGGTACTCGGCCCGTCCGATCGCGGCGAGCCAGGAGTGTTCGGGACCGACGCCCGGGTAGTCGAGGCCCGCCGAGATCGAGTGCGACTCGATGGTCTGGCCGTCGTCGTCCTGCAGGAGGTAGCTCCTTGCACCGTGCAGCACGCCGGGACGACCCTTGGTGATCGTGGCGGCGTGGCGTTCGGTGTCGACGCCCTCGCCACCGGCCTCGAAGCCGTAGAGCCCGACCTCGGCGTCGTCGAGGAACGCGTGGAAGATGCCGATGGCGTTCGAACCGCCGCCGACGCAGGCGGCGACCGCAGTCGGCAGTGCGCCGGTGAGTTCGAGCACCTGTGCCCGAGCCTCTTCTCCGATGATCTTCTGGAAGTCGCGCACCATCTCGGGGAACGGGTGCGGGCCTGCGACGGTGCCGAAGATGTAGTTGGTCGTCTCGACGTTGGTGACCCAGTCGCGCATCGCCTCGTTGATCGCGTCCTTGAGCGTGCGCGATCCGGCCTTCACCGGGACGACCTCGGCGCCGAGCAGGCGCATGCGCGCGACGTTGAGCGCCTGGCGCTCGGTGTCGACCTCGCCCATGTACACGGTGCACTCGAGCCCGAACAGCGCGGCAGCGGTCGCAGTGGCGACGCCGTGCTGGCCGGCGCCGGTCTCGGCGATCACCCGCGACTTGCCGATGCGCTTGGTGAGCAACGCCTGGCCCAGCACGTTGTTGATCTTGTGCGAGCCCGTGTGGTTCAGGTCTTCACGCTTGAGGATGATGCGCGCCCCGCCGGCGTGCGACGCGAAGCGCGGCACCTCGGTGATGATCGACGGCCGGCCGGTGTAGCTGCGCCCGAGCTCGGCGAGTTCTGCGCCGAAGGCCGGGTCGAGCTTCGCCAGGTCGTAGGCCTCGCCGAGTTCGTCGAGGGCGGCGACGAGGGATTCGGGCACGAACCGCCCACCGAAATCGCCGAAGTACGGACCGGTCTGCGCTTTGAGCGCCATGTCACACCGCCAGGAAAGCTGAGAGGTTTGCGATGGGGTCGCCCGTGACGAGCGCCTCGCCGACGAGCACCACGTCGGCGCCCGATGCGCGGTAGTGCGCGACATCGGCCGGTGAGAGCACGGCGGACTCCGCGACGCGGATGGCGCCATCGGGGAACCGCTCGGCGAGTCGACCGAACAGGTCGCGGTCGAGCTCGAAGGTCGAGAGGTCGCGTGCGTTGACGCCGATGAGCTTCGCGCCGAGTGCGGCCGCACGCTCGAGTTCGTCAGCGGAGTGCGTCTCGATGAGCGGCGTCATGCCGAGCGCGACGATGAGGTCGTGCAGTTCGCGCAGCGTCTGGTCGTCGAGTGCCGCGACGATGAGGAGCACCAGGTCGGCGCCCGCTGCGCGTGCCTCGAACACCTGGTAGGGCGTCGCGATGAAGTCCTTGCGCAGCACGGGGAGCGCCACCGCGGCGCGAACGGCCTCGAGGTCGGCGAGCGATCCGCCGAACTTCCGGCCCTCGGTGAGCACGCTGATCGCACTCGCACCGCCGAGCTCATAGCTGCGGGCGAGGGCAGCCGGGTCCTTGATCTGCGCGAGTTCACCGCGTGACGGGCTCGATCGCTTGATCTCGGCGATGATCTTGATGTGCGTCGCGGGCCGCAGTCCGGCGAGCGCGTCAAGTGCGGGCGTGCGTTCGAGCGCCGCGGCCTCGACGTCGGCGAGCGGTTTCGTCTCGCGGCGCGCGAGTGCATCGGCGACGGAGTTCGCCGTCAGGTCGGCGAGCACTCAGTGCGCCTTCTCGGCGACCTTCGAGCCGCCGACTCCGTAGCCGGCGCGCGCCAGCACCCAGCCCACGACGGCACCGACGAGGAGGAGGACTGCCGAGGCCCACACGAGCCACTGCGCGTCGAAGAAGAATGCGATCGTACCGACCGTGAAGGCCACGAGCATGATCGTGACGGCGGTCCATGCCGCGGGCGAGTGTCCGTGGCCGGGATCTGCGGTCTCAATGCTCATGATGCTCCTTCGTGCGCTGGGGTTTCGCCCGCAAGTCTAGCGGTTCGGTTCAGTCGGGCCCGTGTCATCGGCCGGCTCGGGCTCGTCGGTCGGGTCGTCGCCGCGGCTGAGTTCGTCCCAGTCGTCGATGGCACGGTCGGACGCCGGCTGAGCGCGCTCCGCGGGGCTGTCCTGTTCGAGACGCGCACCACGATATCGGCGCGACGACGCCGGCCAGCGCGTTCCGGTCGCGAGCACGAGGACCCCGGCGAGGATCAGGATCGCCCCGGCGATCACCGCGGCCGTCGGCCAGAACGTGGGCGTGACCTCCGCCACGAGCGCCGCGGTCGGTTCGGAACCCGCCACCCCCGTCGCATCCGTCACGGCGGGCGACACCGCCGCGACCGGATCGCCGAGCGCCAGCGAGGAGGCGAGGACGATCGAGCCGCCGAGCAGCACCTCGAGGACGCCGAGGACGACGCGGATCCCGGGGCCCGCGATCGCGAGCGCGGCCACGAGCGCGAGACCGGCGAGCCCGAGTGCCGCGAGCGCCGGCGATGCGATGCTGCCGGGGACCGCGATGGCCTGGCCGGATGCCCCGCCGCCGGCACCGCTCTCGAGTACCAGTGCGTACCAGGTCTGGCTCCACGAGAGCAGCGCAAGACCGGCGCCGACGATCGTCAGGAGGATCGCAGGCAGCTTCATGCGACCGGCGCTCACGACGGGATCCGGCGCATCGCGTTCGCCACCGCGACCGCGCGAAGCGGCGCAGCGGCCTTGTTGCGGGACTCCTCGAACTCCGAGTCGGCATCGGAGTCGGCGACGAGGCCGGCGCCGGCCTGCACGTGCGCGACGCCGTCGGCGATGGTCGCGGTGCGGATCGCGATGGCGAGGTCGGCGTCGCCCCCGAACCCGAAGTAGCCGACGACTCCCCCGTAGAGGCCGCGCTGCGCCGGCTCGAGGTCGTCGATGATCTCGAGTGCACGAGGCTTCGGAGCGCCCGACAGCGTGCCGGCCGGGAACGTCGCCCGGAACACCTCGATGGCGTTCGTGCCGGGCGTGAGGTCGCCCTCGACCGACGAGACGAGGTGCATGATGTGGCTGAACCGCTCGACGCGCATGAACTCGGTCACCTCGACCGACCCAGCGGCGCAGACCTTGGCGAGGTCGTTGCGGGCGAGGTCGACGAGCATCAGGTGCTCTGCCTGCTCCTTGGGGTCGGCGATGAGCTCCGCCTCGAGATCGGCGTCCTCTTCGGGGGTCGCGCCCCGCGGCTTCGACCCCGCGATCGGATGCGTGAACACGCGGCCGCCCTGCACCTTGACGAGCGCCTCCGGCGAGGAGCCCACGATCCAGTACGGCTCGCCCGCGACATCCTCGAGGTGGACGAAGTACATGTACGGGCTCGGGTTGAGGCTGCGCAGCACGCGATACACATCGAGCGGACTCGCCGTGACCTCGTGTTCGAACCGCTGCGAGATGACGACCTGGAACACGTCGCCGTCGTGGATGTGCAGCTTGGATCGGTCGACTGCGCCGAGGAAGTCGTCGCGTTCGCTGCGATGACGCGGGTCGGCGGCGCGCGACAGGTCGATGTCGGCGAGCCATGCCTCGGCCGGCTGCGCGAGGTCCTGCTGCATGCGGTCGAGACGCGCCTGCGCGCCCCGCCAGAGGGCGTCCGCGGGCTCGCCGGCGTCGTTGAGCACGGACGCGATGAGCTGCACCGTGCCCGTGCGGTGGTCGATCACGACGAGTTCGGCGACGAACGAGAACGCCTGGCCGGGGATCCTCGACTCGGCCGGCGGGCGGTTCGGCAGGTGCTCGATCTGCCGGACCGCCTCCCAGCCGATGAAGCCCACGAGTCCGCCGGTGAGCGGCGGGGCCCCCGGGACGTCTTCGGTGCGCCACCGCTCGAACATGGCCTCGAGGGCCTTCAGCGGCGGCAGCTCGGCCGCATCGCCGAGGGCGCGCTCGGCGTCGAGGCCGTAGTCGAGCCACTCGACCCGGTCGTCGGCCTCGGTGATGACGCCGTATGACGAGACGCCCACGAACGAGTACCTCGACCAGATGCCGCCCTGTTCGGCCGACTCGAGCAGGAACGTGCCCGGGCGCCCGTCGGCGAGCTTGCGGTAGATGCCCACCGGGGTCTCGCCGTCGGCGAACAGCTCGCGGACGACGGGCACGACCCGGCGACCCTCGAGCAGGCGGGTGAATTCGTCGAACGTGGTCGTGGCAGCGGCCAACGGTCTCTCCTCGTCGTCAGTCGGCGGGCGGGAAGCCCTGCATGACGTCGATCGGATCGCCGTCGAAGCAGGTGCGGGTACCGGTGTGGCAGGCGACGCCGATCTGCTCGACGCGCACGAGGAGCGTATCGGCATCGCAGTCGAGCGCGGCGGAACGCACGTACTGCGCGTGCCCGGACGTGTCGCCCTTGCGCCAGTACTCCTGCCGTGAGCGCGACCAGAACGTCACGCGGCCCTCGGTGAGGGTACGGCGCAGGGCCTCGCGATCCATCCAGCCGAGCATGAGCATCTCGCCCGTGTCCCACTGCTGGATGACCGCCGGGAGCAGTCCCTGGTCGTTGAAGACCGCCCGATCCAGGGCCTCGTCGGCGGTCGACGCTGTGGACTCGGTCATCGCACGATCCTTCCATCGGCCGCGAGCGCGGCCTTCACCTCGCCGATGGTGATCTCGCCGTTGTGGAACACGGATGCCGCGAGCACGGCGTCGGCGCCCGCAGCCACTGCCGGGGCGAAGTGCGCGACCGCGCCGGCCCCGCCCGAGGCGATCACGGGGACCCGCGAGAGTTCGTGCATGAGCGAGGTGAGCTCGAGATCGAAGCCCGCCTTCGTGCCGTCGGCGTCGATCGAGTTCACGAGCAACTCGCCGGCCCCGAGTTCGATCGCCTCCCGCGCCCAGTCGAGCGCGTCGAGGTCGGTCTCGGTGCGACCGCCGTGGGTGGTCACCACGAAGCCCGACGCGGTGCGGTCGGAGCGCTTCACATCGAGCGAGAGCACGAGCACCTGCGCGCCGAACCGGTCGGCGATCTCGGCGATGAGGGGTGGCCGCGCGATCGCGGCACTGTTGACGCCGATCTTGTCGGCGCCGTGGCCGAGCAGGCGCGCGACGTCTTCGGCGGACCGCACCCCGCCGCCGACGGTGAGCGGGATGAAGACCTGCTCGGCGACTCGCTGCACCATGTCGTAGGTCGTCGAGCGGTCGTCGACCGTCGCGGTGACGTCGAGGAACGTGAGTTCGTCGGCGCCCTGCTCGGAGTACCGCGCGGCGAGCTCGACGGGGTCGCCGGCGTCACGGAGGTTCTGGAAGTTCACGCCCTTGACGACACGCCCCGCGGCGACGTCGAGACAGGGGATCACACGGACGGCGAGTGACATGTCGGGCTCACAACCGCGCGGCGTGGATGGCGCTCACGAGGATCGCGCGGGCGCCCAGCGAGTAGAGCTCGTCCATGACGTGGTTCATGTCGACGCGCGGGATCATGACGCGCACGGCGACCCACCCGGGATCCTGCAGCGGCGAGACCGTCGGCGATTCGAAGCCGGGCGCCGCCGCGGTCGCGCGCTCGAGGTGCTCGACCGGGACGTCGTAGTCGAGCAGCACGTACTGCCGGGCGACGAGCACGCCCTGCAGGCGTCGGACGAGCGTCGCCGTGCCGGGCTTGTCGACGCCCGAGCCGATGAGCACGCCCTCGGATTCGAGGATGACGGGGCCGAAGATCTCGAGGCCCGCCTTGCGGAGCGTCGACCCGGTCGAGACGACATCGGCGACCGCGTCGGCCACGCCGAGGCGCACCGCCGACTCGACCGCACCGTCGAGTTTCACGAGCTTCGCGGGAGTGACCCCGTGACCGGCGAGGAAGTCGCCGACGAGACCCGGGTAGCTCGTCGCGACGCGAACACCCTCGAGCTCGGCGAGTTCGGAGAACGCACCGGCGGGGCCGGCGAAGCGGAACGTCGAGTCGCCGAATCCGAGCGGCGCGATCTCCGCGGCATCCGACCCGGAGTCGAGCAGGAGGTCGCGGCCCGTGATGCCGACGTCGAGGGCACCCGACCCGACGTAGGTCGCGATGTCGCGCGGGCGGAGGTAGAAGAACTCGACCCCGTTGCGCGGGTCGGCGGTGTGCAGGTCGCGCGGGTCACGGCGACCGGTGTACCCGGCCTCCCAGAGCATCTGCGCGGCGGTCTCGGCGAGTGAGCCCTTGTTGGGCACGGCGATTCGGAGCATGGGCTGGTTCGGCATTCTTCGTGGCCTTCGTGTCGACGGGGTCTGATCGGTCGTGGACGTGATCAGAGATGTCGGTACACGTCGGCGGGTGCGAGGCCCTTCGCGAGCATGAGCACCTGCAGGTGGTAGAGGAGCTGCGAGATCTCCTCGGCCGTCTCGTCGTCGCTCTGGTACTCGGCGGCCATCCAGACCTCGGCTGCCTCTTCGACGATCTTCTTGCCGATGGCGTGCACTCCCGCATCGAGCTGGCGCACGGTGCCGGACCCCTCGGGACGGGTGCGGGCCTTGTCGCTCAGCTCGACGAAGAGCTCGTCGAATGTCTTCACTCGGACTACGTTACCCGTGCGCGTGGACGTGCCGGGACGCGGCGTCACGAAGGTTCGTGATCGCGTCGGCCGGGACATCCGCGCCGAAGACCGCCGAACCGGCGACGAAGGTGTCGGCGCCGGCCTCGGCGGCGATGCCGATGGTGTCGACCGTGATGCCGCCGTCGACCTGGAGCCAGACGTCGAGTCCGTGCGCCCGGCGCGCCTCGGCGAGCAGGCCGAGCTTCGGCATCGTCTCGGGCATGAACGACTGCCCGCCGAAGCCGGGTTCGACCGTCATCACGAGCACCTGGTCGAACTCGGCGAGCAGGTCGAGGTAGGGCTCGACCGAGGTGCCCGGCTTCACGGCGATGCCCGCACGTGCGCCGATCTCGCGGATGCGCCGGGCGAGCGCGACCGGGTCGGATGCGGCCTCGGCGTGGAAGGTGACCGAGTACGCGCCCGTCTCGGCGTACTCGGGCGCCCACCGGTCGGCGTCGGAGATCATGAGGTGCAGGTCGAGCGGGATCGGGCTCACCTGCTGCAGCCGGGCGACGACGGGATGTCCGATGGTGAGGTTCGGCACGAAGTGGTTGTCCATGACGTCCACGTGCACGAGATCGGCGCTGACGATGCGGCCGAGCTCGGCCTCGAGGTTCGCGAAGTCGGCGGAGAGGATGCTCGGGTTGATCCGCTGCGTCATGACGCCAGCCTACCGATCGCCGGCGGGCGCGAGTCTCACGCGGTGCGCTCGAGCAGGGCGATGAACATCGCGTCGGTGCCGTGCCGGTGCGGCCAGAGCTGCACGGTCTCGGGCTCGCCGGCGAGGTCGAGCGGATGCCGCGACACCCCACTGAGAACGGCACGCGTGTCGAGCTGTACGACGTCGCCGGAGTGCCGCTCGAGCGCCGCTCGCAGCGTGCCGAAGGTCTCCGCAGTATGCGGTGAGCACGTCACGTACGCGAGGACACCACCGGGCCTCAGCGATCGGATCGCGGCGTCGAGCAGGTCGCCCTGCAGCTTCGTGAGCTCGGCGACGTCGGCCGGCCGCTTGCGCCAGCGCGCCTCGGGCCGCCGGCGCAGCGCGCCGAGACCCGTGCACGGCGCATCGAGCAGGATGCGGTCGAACCCGCCCACTGCGCCGAGCGCCGCGGCGTCGATCTCGCGACCGTCGAGTTCGTGCACCACGACCTCGAGCGGCACGCCCGCGATCGCCTTGCGCACGAGCTCGGCGCGTGCGGGGACGACCTCGTTTGCCGCGAGCACCGCGCCGCCGGCGAGCGCCTCGGCCGCGAGGATCGCCGTCTTGCCGCCGGGGCCGGCGCAGAGGTCGAGCCACTGCTCGCCCGGCACGACCGGGCGAGCCCGGGTCAGTGCGAGCGCTGCGAGCTGGGAGCCCTCGTCCTGCACGCGGACTCGACCCTGCGTCTCCGCGACGAGCGCGAGCGGATGACCCGTCGTGAAGCCGAGCGGCGAGTACGCGTTCGGCGTGCCGAGGTCGTCGGGGCTCGGGGCATCCGGCCCCGGAAGCGCGGCGAGGTTCACGCGCGGTGCGGCGTTGTCGGCGGCCAGGAGCGCATCGAGTTCGTCGCCGCGCTGCTCGTGCGCGAGCGCGGCGCGCAGCGCGCGCACGATCCACTTCGGATGCGACGACACCGCCGCGAGCTTCGCATCGGCCCCGCCGGGGGTCTCGCGCGCGACGTGCTCGCGCCACTCCTCGGGCGAGGTGCGCGAGATCGTGCGGAGCACCGCGTTGACGAAGCCCGTCGCACCGGGCGCGAGGCGCTTGGCGAGCACGACCGACTCGTTGACCGCGGCGTGCGTCGGCACCCGGGTCGCGAGCAGCTGGTGGGCACCGAGCCGCAGGATGTCCAACACCGGCGGGTCGATGCGATCGGTCGGGCGCCCCGCCGCGAGCGCGATGACGGCGTCGTAGAAGCCCTGCATGCGCAGGGTCCCGTAGCCGAGCTCGGTGGCGAGCGCGGCGTCTTCGGGGCTGAGGCGCGACCGTTCGATGCGGTTGGGCATGAGCAGGTTCGCGTAGGCCTCGTCGGTGCGCACGGCCTCGAGCACCTCGTAGGCGACGATGCGCGCGGGCGAGACGCGAACCTGCTTCGGCTCGCGCGAGCCGTCGCGGCGCGGCCCACGCCCGCCGCCCGCGCTGCCGCCCCCGCCCGTGGCGTTGCGCCGCTTGCCGCTCCCGCGTTCGTCGTTCATCGTGCCACCGCCTCGTCGACGCCGAGACCCCGCCACCAGTCGGCCGCGCCCATCGCGGTGCGACCTGCGGGTTGCACACGCAGCAGTTCGACGGCGCCGTCGGCGGTGCCGACGACGATGCGCTTGCCCTCGGCGCGAACGACTCCCGCCGCGAGGTTCGCCCGATCGTCGAACGGCCGCGCCTCGAGCACCTTCAGTCGCGCGCCGCCGACCTCGGTGAAGGCGCCCGGTTCGGGCGTGACGCCACGGAATCGCGCGTCGACCGATGCGGTCGGCTGCGACCAATCGAGGCGGGCGTCGTCGATGGTGAGTTTCGGCGCGAGCGAGGGATCACCGGCCTGCGGTGTCGCGATCGCCGTGCCCGAGCCGATCGCGTCGACGACGCCGGCGGTGAGCTCGGCCCCTGACGCTGCGAGCGCATCGAGGAGCTCGCCCGCGGTCTCCCCCGCGCCGACGGCGCGCTGCTCGGTGGCGAAGACATCACCCGCGTCGAGATCGGCGACGAGCTGGAAGACGGATGCCCCGGTCACCGCGTCACCCGCGATGAGCGCGCGCTGAACGGGGGCGGCGCCGCGCCACGCGGGCAGCAACGAGAAGTGCAGGTTGATCCAGCCGTGCGCAGGCAGCGACAGCAGCGGCTCGCGCACCAGCCCGCCGTAGGCGACGATGACGCCCAGGTCGGGTTCGAGCGCCGCGATCGCCGCCGTCGCCTGATCGTCGAGACGCGCCGCGTCGATGACCGGCACGCCGAGCCGTTCGGCAGCCTGTGCCACGGGCGACGGGGTCAGCACGCGTTTGCGCCCGAGTGGTGCGGGCGGTCGCGTCACGACGCCGACGACCTCGTGCGGCCCCGCGACGAGGCGCTCGAGGGTCGGGACAGCGGGCGCCGGAGTTCCGGCGAAGACGAGACGCAAGTGGGGCACACTCCATTCTGGCGGATCGGCTCCGCCTGCGGGCGCTGCCGCCTATGCCACCTCGGGGTCGTCGAACCGCACGCGCAACGTCGGTGCCCTGCGCACGGGCTGGCCGGCGATCGGCCGGCGACGCTCGGTCGCGACCCGGATCTGCTCGGCCTTGAGGATCTCGGCGAGCCGCGTCGCGGCGCCGTAGTCGACCCGCACGATCGCACGCTCGAGCCCGTCGTCTTCGGGTACCGGCCCGAGCACGTCGACTGCGCCGCCGAGCTCGTCGAGGGCGGTGAGCGCGTGCTCGAGGTGCTCACGCCTCGCGCGCACGCCCGCGACCCGCACGGCGGGCGGGAACCGGAGTTCGCGACGCGCGGCGAGTTCGGTGGATGCCCACCGGTCGTGCCGCCAGGTCGCGAGGGCGGTGCCGATGGCGCCGCCCACCCCGACGAGGAACACCGGCGCTCGGGGCGCGGCGAGCGCCGCGGCGTTCGACCACCAGCGCAGGCAGTCCTCGGCCACGCGCAGCGACTCGCGCACCAGCATCCGCTCGCCGTCGAGGAGCAGGACGGCACGGTACCCGCCCTCGGCGACGGGCTCGGCGCCGCGCGTCGCGACCACGAGTTGCGGCGTCGCATCGACCGCGAGCACCGGCCGTTCGCCGTCGGCGCGCACGATGCGCACCGCCGGGAAGGCACGCCCGAGGTCTTCGGCGGTGCGCGCGGAACCCGCGGTCACCCCGCGAAGGCGCGTGCCGTCGCAGTTCGCGCAGCGCCAGTCGGCCGCACTGCGGCCGCAGAGCCGGCAGTGCGGTGCGCCGGCGGCGGTGGGCGACGCCAGCGCTCCCCCGCACGTCGTGCACGACGCCGGCTCACGACACGTCTCGCATGCGAGCGACGGTGCGTACCCGGGCTGCGAGACCTGCACCAGGACCGGTCCGTCTCGCAGGGCCTCCGCCGCGGCGGTCCACGCCGTCGACGGGATGCGGGCCGCGCGGGCACGCTCGTCGGCCGCGGCCTGGTTCTCGGTGACCACGACGTGCGGGCGAACGGCGCGCGCACGCGGCACCGCGTGCACCCAACCGATCTCGACGAGGCGCTGCACGTCGACGCTGCGGGTGTGCCCGAGGAACAGCAGGGCCGCGCCCGACTGCTCCTGTCGCACGAGCGCCGCGTCGCGGGCGTGGACGCCGGGAGCGAGGGGTTCGGCCTGCAGGGCGTCGCCGTCGTCCCAGAGCGCGATGAGCCCGAGCCGATGCGCCGGTGCGTAGACCGCCGACCGGTTGCCGACCATCACGCGCGCGACCGGCTCGCCCGCCCGCAGGAACCCGCGGTAGCGTTCGGCGCCCGGCTGGCGAGCATCGGTGCGGATGACGCGACTCGGGTCGACCCGGTCGGCGAGGGCCGCCTCGACCTGCTCCTGATCGCGGTAGTCGGGCACGACGAGGATCGCACTCCGATCGTCGGCCAACGTGCGGGCGGCCGCTTCGGCGAGGGTCACCGCCCACGCGCCCACCCATGCCCCACCCTCGAGGCGCACGGGCTGCGGGACCGCGGCGAGGGTCATCCGCTCACCATCGCGGAGGCCGCGCTCGACGGCGCCCTCGTCGTACCCGGAGATCGGCGGCGGGTCCACCGGCAGCGGTCCCGGCGGTGTCTCATCGGCGAGCCAGGACTTCTCGGCGCGCACGTACCGGCCCGGGATCGCAAGGCGCAGGATGTCGCTCGCATTTCCGGCCGCACGGTCGGCGAGTCGGCGGGCGAGCCGCCACACGTCGGGGACGAGCACCGGCACCTCGGACACGACATCGTCGAGTTCGGCGAGGCGGCCGCCGTACTCGCTCGACTCGGCCAGCTCGACGATCCACCCCTGCGTGATGCGCCCGCCGCTGCGCAGGGGAACGCGCACGCGCTGCCCGGCGCGGACGACCGCCGCGAGGCGCTCGGGGATCGCGTAGTCGAACAGCTGGTCGAGCTGCGGCAGCGGCGAGTCGACGAGCACCCGTGCGACGGGGCCGCCGGTCACGTCAGAGCCCGGCGGCGGCGCGCAGATCGTCGACGCGGTCGAGCCGCTCCCAGGTGAAGTCGGGCAGCTCTCGCCCGAAGTGGCCGTAGCTCGCCGTCTGCGCGTAGATGGGGCGCAGCAGGTCGAGGTCGCGGATGATCGCCGCCGGGCGCAGGTCGAACACGTCGCGGATCGCGCCGATGATCTGCTCGTCGGGCAGTGCGCCGGTGCCGAACGTCTCGACGTAGAGGCCGACGGGCGATGCCGCACCGATCGCGTACGCGACCTGCAGCTCGAGCCGGTCGGCCAGCCCCGCAGCCACCGCGTTCTTCGCGACCCAGCGCATGGCGTAGGCCGCCGAGCGGTCGACCTTCGACGGGTCCTTTCCGCTGAAGGCGCCGCCGCCGTGCCGGCTCGCGCCGCCGTACGTGTCGATGATGATCTTGCGTCCGGTGAGGCCGGCGTCGCCCTGGGGCCCGCCGATCTCGAATCGGCCCGTGGGGTTGATGAGCACCTTGAGCTCGGGCTGTGCGAGCTCGACGGTCTCGAGCACCGGCCCGATCACGAGCTCTTCGACCTCGGCGCGAAGCTGATCGGTCGAGACCGCCGGCGAGTGCTGCGTCGACAGAACCACGGTGTCGATGGTCTGCGGCCGCTGGCCGTCGTAGCCGACCGTGACCTGGGTCTTTCCGTCGGGTCGCAGGTAGTCGAGCTCGCCGCGCTTGCGCACCGCGGCGAGCCGCTCGGCCATGCGGTGGGCGAGCCAGATCGGCACGGGCATGAGCTCGGGCGTCTCACGTGTCGCGTACCCGAACATGATGCCCTGGTCGCCCGCACCCTGTTGGTCGAGCACGTCTTCGCTCGCGCGCTCGCGCGACTCGAATGCGCGGTCGACTCCCTGCGCGATGTCGGGCGACTGGCCGCCGATCGACACCGAGACGCCGCACGAACGCCCGTCGAACCACACGTCGGACGAGTCGTAGCCGATCGAGGTGATGCGCTCGCGCACGATCGCGGGGATCTCGACGTAGCCCGAGGTCGTCACCTCGCCGGCGACGTGCACGAGACCGGTCGTCACGAGGGTCTCGACCGCGACACGGCTGTGCGGGTCCTCCTTGAGCAGCGCATCGAGGATCGAATCCGACACCTGGTCGCAGATCTTGTCGGGGTGCCCCTCGGTCACGGACTCGGAGGTGAAGAGGCGGAGTGCGCTCATGTGCGGTCGGATTCCTTCGGTGTTGCTGCGGGTGCCCCGGCTCGGCGCGAGGCGGTGCGGGCGTCAGTTCAGCTTCGAGACAACCACGTCGAGGATGCCATCGGCCACCGACACCTTGCTTCCATGAAGCCGTGTGACGATCTCGCCGCCGTCGCCGATGACGACGGCCGAGTTCTCGTCAGTGGCGAACCCCTCGGTCCAGCCGACGCGATTCACGACGAGCAGGTCGGCGCCCTTCGCCTCGCGCTTGGCGCGACCGAGTTCGAGGATGCGCTCGTCGTCGGGCTCGGTCTCGGCGGCGAAGCCGACGAGCAGGGTGCCGTCGTGCGGGGCGTGCCCCAGCCCGGCGAGGATGTCGGGATTGCGCACGAGCTCGAGCGTGAGCCCATCGCCGGACTGGTCCTTCTTGATCTTCGCCTCGCTCACCGCGGCCGGAC
This sequence comes from uncultured Actinomycetota bacterium, assembly GCA_963758615.1. GTDB lineage: Bacteria > Actinomycetota > Actinomycetes > Actinomycetales > Microbacteriaceae > Agromyces. The sequence goes on from CAVWVZ010000009.1 coordinate 101,493, forward strand.
GGTAGTCGGCAACGGCCGCCGCCATCACGACGACGTCGGCGTCGCGCGACGCGTCGGTCACCGCCGCCTGCAGTTCGAGCGCGGTCGAGACGCGGCGGATGTCGCAACCGGCAGGTTCGTCGACCTCGAGGTTCGCCGCCACGAGGGTGACGTGGGCGCCGCGCGCACGGGCGGCCTCGGCGATCGCGATGCCCTGCTTACCGCTCGAGCGGTTGCCGAGGAACCGTACCGGGTCGAGCGGCTCGCGGGTGCCTCCGGCGGAGATCACCACGCGACGACCGGCGAGGTCGCCACGTTCGGCCGGCTGAGCGGATCGAGCGGATGCCACGACCGCGAGCGCGGCGTCGACGATCGCCTCGGGCTCCTCCATGCGACCGGGGCCGCTGTCGGCGCCGGTGAGCTGGCCCACCGCGGGACCGACGACGGTCACGCCCCGGGCCCGCAGCGTGGCGATGTTCGCCTGCGTGGCGGGGTTGCGCCACATCTCGGTGTGCATCGCAGGTGCGATGACGATGGGCGCCTCGCTGGCGAGCACGGTGTTGCCGAGCAGGTCGTCGGCGAGCCCCGTCGCGAGCTTCGCGATGGTGTTGGCCGTCGCCGGCGCGATCACGATGAGGTCGGCCGCCTGGCCGATCGCGACGTGGCGCACCTCGGCGACCCCCTCGTAGAGGTCGACGTGCACGGGATTGCGTGAGATCGCCTCGAGCGTCGGCAGCCCGACGAAGCGCAGCGCTCCCTCGGTCGGCACGACGTGCACGTCGTGTCCGGCGAGTACGAGCGATCGCACCACACCGACGGCCTTGTAGGCGGCGATGCCGCCGGTGATGCCGACGACGATGTTGAGGGTCACGCGGCCCTCTGGATCACTCGGCCAGCGGGCGGAGCCGGAGCTTGTCCTCGTTGATCTCGTGCATCGCCACCGAGAGCGGCTTGTCGTCGATCGAGGAGTCGACGAGCGGGCCGACGTTGTCGAACAGGCTGCCCTCGTGGAGGTCGGCGTAGTAGTCGTTGATCTGGCGCGCGCGCTTCGACGCGAAGATGACGAGCTGGTACTTCGAGTCGACCTTCGAGAGCAGGTCGTCGATGGGCGGGTCGATGATGCCGGACAGCTTCTCAGCCATGGAGTGACTCCTTAGGTCGTGGGTGCGCACCCGAGGTGCGCGGAAAAGTCGTGACGAGGGCAGCTCAACGCCGACCCTTGCGAGATCTCATCAAGTCTACGACCTTCTGGGCGGCCTCGCCGACCTCGTGGTTCACGACCTGGTGATCGAACTCGTCGACGGCGGCGAGCTCGACCTTCGCGGTCTCGAGCCGACGCTGCTGTTCCAACGGGCTCTCGGTGCCGCGACCGACGAGTCGGCGCACGAGTTCGTCCCATGTCGGCGGCAGCAGGAAGACGAGTGTCGCCTCGGGCATGGCGCGGCGAACCGAGCGTGCACCCTGGATGTCGATCTCGAGCAGCACGCTGTTGCCGGCCGCGATCGCCTCTTCGACGGCCTTGCGCGGGGTGCCGTAGCGCGACGCGTTGTGCACGGTGGCCCACTCGAGCAACTCCCCCGCCTCCACCAGGCGATCGAACTCCGCGTCGTCCACGAAGAAGTAGCTCTCGCCCTCGGCCTCGCCGGGCCTCGGCGCTCGAGTCGTCGCCGACACCGAGAGTCGCACGTCGGGATGGTGGCGGCGGATGTACGACGCGACCGTGCCCTTGCCGACCGCGGTCGGACCCGCGAGCACCACCAGCCGATCTCCCGTGCCGCCGTGCGCGGCCACCCAATCGGCGACGAACTCGCGCAGGCGGCGGCGCTGCAGTCGGCCGAGACCGCCGAGCCGCTTCGACGTCGAGATCTCGAGATCGTGCATGATGCGGGCGGACTTCGTCACGCCGATCGCGGGGATCGAGGTGAGGAACTCCGTGACCCGCAGCCGGCCTTCGACGCCCTCGGGCTGCTCGTATGCCTCGCGCAGCACGTCGAGCGGACTGCGCACCCCGTCGGCGATCTCCGATTTGACGGCGGCGCGAGCGCGGCGCGCTGCGACGGCGGCGCGGGATGCCGCGACACGATCGACCTCGGGCGGCGTGCGCGCCGTCGCGGCTTCGCCCGATGGGCTGCTCGGATCACTGGTGTACTCAGGCAATTGCCGCTCCGTACTCGTCGACCCGGCGCGCGATCGCATCGACCAGCCCGTCGGGACCCGCCTCGAGGATCGAGCGGGATTCGTTCGCGATGACGCCGCCGGCGAATCCGCCGAACCGCGCGCGGAGCTCCCCGGGTTGCGCCCCTTGGCGGCCGAATCCGGGCGCCAGCACCGGCAGGCCCGGGCGCGGCACTTCGACGTCGAGGCTGATGCCGGCGAGCCGGAGATCGGTCGTCGCGCCGAAGACGACGCCGATCGAGCCGAGTGCACGTGTCGCGGCATCCGGTCGCCCGTGGTTCCACCCGATGACGCCCTGCGTGATCGCGTCGGCGACCGTGCTGCCCGCGCGCGACGACTGCTGCAGCACTGCGCGCTGGATCGCGGCCGCCTCGGGGTTCGAGGTCGCGGCGAGCACGAACAGCCCCTTGCCGGCCGCATCGGCGGTCGACATGACCTGTTCGATCGAGCCCAGGCCCTGGTAGGCGCTGATCGTCATGGCGTCGGCCTCGAGCGGCGAACCCGGCCGGAGCCACGCCTCGCCGTACGCCTCGACGGTCGAGCCGATGTCGCCGCGCTTGACGTCGGCGATCACCAGGAGTCCCGCAGCCCGCGCCTCGCGCAGCACGCGCTCCAGCGCCGCATAGCCTGCGGCGCCGTGCCGCTCGAAGAATGCGATCTGCGGCTTCACGATGCCGACCCGGTCGGCTGCTGCCTCGACAGTGCGGAGGCCGAGCTCGCGCGCTCCCTCGGCCGAGTCGGGCTGACCCCAGCGCGCGAGCAACGCGGCGTGCGGGTCGATGCCGACGCAGAGGTGCCCGTAGGCGGCGAACACGGCGTCGAGCCGGTCGCCGAACGAGATCATTTCGCCGTTCATGCCGTTTCCGCCCTGCGCAGGGCGTACTCCTGCAGGCTGGTCACCTCGAACCCGTCACCGACGACATCGAGCGACGCGACGGCGGCCGACAGCTCGGCGATCGTCGTGAACAGCGGGATGTCGGCCGCGACCGCCGCGGCACGGATCTCGTAGCCGTCGGCACGCGCCGAGCGCCCGCTCGGGGTGTTGACGACGACGTCGACCTCGCCACGGTGGATGAGCTCGACGACCGACACCGCGTCCCCGGCGGGCTTGTCGCTGAACTTCAGCACCTCGCGCGCCTTGATGCCGTGACGTCGCAGCACCTCGGCCGTGCCCTCGGTCGCCGTGAGCTCGTAGCCGAGCTGCTGCAGCCGCAGCACGGGCAGCACGATCGACCGCTTGTCGCGATCGGAGACCGAGACGAACACGGTGCCGCTCTTCGGCATGCCGCCGTAGGCGGCGAGCTGGCTCTTCGCGAACGCGCGCGGGAAGTCCCGGTCGATGCCCATGACCTCGCCGGTGGAACGCATCTCGGGACCGAGCACCGAGTCGACCATGATGCCCTCACGAGTGCGGAACCGATGGAACGGCAGCACGGCCTCCTTCACGGCGACCGGCGCATCGAGCGGGATGCGCGAGCCGTCGGACTCGGGCAGCATGCCCTCGTCGACGAGTTCGCGGATCGTCGCGCCGACCATGATGCGGCTCGCCGCCTTGGCGAGCGCGATACCGAGCGCCTTCGACACGAACGGCACGGTGCGGCTCGCGCGCGGGTTCGCCTCGAGCACGTAGAGCACGCCCGCCCCGATCGCGAACTGCACGTTCAGCAGGCCGCGTACGCCGATGCCCTCGGCGATGGCGCGGGTCGCCTCGCGCACGCGGTCGACCTCGGCGCGGCCGAGGGTCACGGGCGGAAGGGTGCAGCTCGAGTCGCCCGAGTGGATGCCGGCCTCCTCGATGTGCTCCATGACGCCGCCGATGTAGAGCTCGGTGCCGTCGTAGAGGGCGTCGACGTCGATCTCGATGGCGTCGTCGAGGAACCGGTCGACGAGCAGCGGGTGACTCGGACCGACGATGCCCTGCCCCTCGATGCGGGAGAAGTAGTCGGCGAGCGAGGGCGAGTCGTAGACGATCTCCATGCCGCGTCCGCCGAGCACGTAGCTCGGGCGCACGAGCACGGGGTAGCCGATGCCCTCGGCCACGTGCACCGCGCCCGCGAGGTCGATGGCCGTGCCGTTCTTCGGCGCAAGCAGCCCGGCCGCGTCGAGGATGCCGGAGAAGAGCCCGCGCTCCTCGGCGAGGTCGATCGCGTCGGGCGTGGTGCCGAGGATCGGGATGCCCGCGGCCTCGAGCCCCTTCGCGAGCCCGAGCGCGGTCTGTCCGCCGAGCTGCACGACGACGCCGACGAGCTCACCGGACTGCGACTCGGCGTGGATGACCTCGAGCACGTCCTCGAGGGTGAGCGGCTCGAAGTAGAGCCGGTCGCTCGTGTCGTAGTCGGTCGAGACAGTCTCGGGGTTGCAGTTGATCATGATCGTCTCGAAGCCGGCGTCGGACAGCGCGAACGACGCGTGCACGCACGAGTAGTCGAACTCGACGCCCTGGCCGATGCGGTTCGGCCCCGAGCCCAGGATGACGACCTTCTTGCGCGTCGACGGCTCGACCTCGGTCTCGAAGTCGTAGCTCGAGTAGTGGTAGGGCGTGAGCGCCGGGAACTCGCCCGCACACGTGTCGACGGTCTTGTAGACCGGCCGGATGCCGAGGATGTGCCGCACCTCGCGCGCGTCGGCCTCGCTGCCGAAGCCGCGCAACTGCGCGATCTGCGCGTCGGAGAACCCGTGGTCCTTCGCCATCAGCAGCAGGTCGGTGTCGAGCGCCTCGGCCCCCGCCACGGTCTCGGCGACCTCGTTGATGAGCACGATCTGGTCGAGGAACCACGGGTCGATCTTCGTGGCGTCGAACGCCTGCTCGATCGTCGCGCCCCTTCGCAGCGCCTGCTGCACGAGCACGATGCGCCCGTCGGTGGGCACGGAGGCGAGCTCGAGGAGCTCGTCGACGCTGCGCTCCTCATCGCCCCAGTGGAACGACGAGCCGCGCTTCTCGAGCGACCGCAGCGCCTTCTGCAGCGCCGTCGCGAAGTTCCGCCCGATCGCCATGGCCTCGCCGACCGACTTCATGGTCGTGGTGAGGGTCGGGTCGGCGGCCGGGAACTTCTCGAACGCGAACCGCGGCACCTTGACGACGACGTAGTCGAGCGTCGGCTCGAAGCTCGCGGGCGTCACGCGCGTGATGTCGTTCGGGATCTCGTCGAGCCGGTAGCCGATGGCGAGCTTCGCCGCGATCTTCGCGATCGGGAAGCCGGTCGCCTTCGAGGCGAGCGCCGACGAGCGCGAGACGCGCGGGTTCATCTCGATGACGATGATGCGGCCGTCGGCCGGGTCGACGGCGAACTGGATGTTGCAGCCACCGGTGTCGACGCCGACCGCGCGGATGATGTCGATGCCGATGTCGCGCAGCTTCTGGTACTCGCGGTCGGTGAGCGTGAGCGCCGGGGCGACCGTGATCGAGTCGCCGGTGTGCACGCCGACGGGATCGACGTTCTCGATCGAGCACACGACGACGGTGTTGTCATGCGTGTCGCGCATGAGCTCGAGCTCGTACTCCTTCCAGCCGAGGATCGACTCCTCGAGGAGGACCTCGGTCGTGGGCGAGTCGTGCAGGCCCTGCCTGACGATGCGCACGAGCTCCTCCTCGGTGTAGGCGAAGCCCGAGCCGAGTCCGCCCATCGTGAACGACGGACGCACCACGAGGGGGTAGCCGAGATCGAGCGCGAACTCCTTGGCCTCGTCGAGCGTCTTCGCGACGTGCGAACGCGCGACGTCGGCACCGGCCTCGATGACCAGGTCCTTGAACAGCTGGCGGTCCTCGCCCTTGCGGATCGCGTCGACCTTCGCGCCGATGAGCTCGACGCCGTGCTTCTCGAGGATGCCCGCGTCGTGCAGCGCGATGGCCGCGTTCAGCGCGGTCTGGCCGCCGAGCGTCGGAAGCACGGCGTCGGGCCGCTCCTTGATGATGATCGACTCGATGATCTCGGGCGTGATCGGCTCGATGTACGTCGCGTCGGCGAAGTCGGGGTCCGTCATGATCGTCGCGGGGTTGGGGTTCACGAGGATGACCCGCACGCCCTCGGCGCGCAGCACGCGGCACGCCTGGGTGCCGGAGTAGTCGAACTCCGCCGCCTGTCCGATGACGATCGGACCGGATCCGATGACGAGGACGCTGTTGATGTCGTCGCGCTTGGGCATCAGGCTTTGGACTCCTTGCTCGCGATGACCATGTCGCGGAACCGGTCGAAGAGGTAGTTCGCGTCGTGCGGGCCGGCCGCCGATTCGGGGTGGTACTGCACGCTGAACGCCGGGATGTCGAGGCAGTTGAGGCCCTCGACGACGTTGTCGTTGAGGTCGATGTGGCTCACCTCGACCCGCCCGAAGCCCTCGCTCGACTCGCTCACCCGATCGATGGGTGCGTCGACCGCGAAGCCGTGGTTGTGCGCGGTGATCTCGACGCGGCCGGTGGCCCGGTCGAGCACGGGCTGGTTGATGCCCCGGTGACCGAACGTCAGCTTGTAGGTGCCGAACCCGAGGGCGCGACCGAGCAGCTGGTTCCCGAAGCAGATGCCGAAGTAGGGCACGCCCTCGCGTAGCACGGTGCGCAGCAGTTCGACATGGCGATCGGATGCCTCGGGGTCGCCGGGCCCGTTCGAGAAGAACAGCGCGTCGGGATCGAGCGCGAGGACGTCGTCGGCGGTGATCGTCTGCGGGAGGACGTGCACGTCGAAGCCGCGCTCGGCGAGGTAGTTCAGCGTCGAGGTCTTGACCCCGAGGTCGAGCACGGCGACCGATCCGACGCGTTCGCCGGTGGCCTCGACCGTGTAGCGCTCGGCGGTCGAGACGTCACCCGACAGGTTGCGACCGGTCATCTGCGCGCCCGACTGCACGAGCGCGAGCTGCTCGCCGTGGCTGAGCGCCGCGTCATCCCCTGAGAAGATGCCGGCGCGCATGGCACCGGCCGACCGCAGGTGCCGGGTCACGGCTCGAGTGTCGATGCCCGAGATGCCGACGACACCCGACGCGACGAGGTCGTCGTCGAGGCTCCGCTGGGATCGGAAGTTCGACACCACCCGGGAGGGGTCGCGCACGATGAACCCGGCGACCCAGATGCGGGCCGACTCCTCGTCTTCGTCGTTCATGCCGGTGTTGCCGATGTGCGGGGCCGTCATCATGACGATCTGACCGGCGTACGACGGGTCGGTCAGCGTCTCCTGGTAGCCGGTCATGCCGGTGGCGAAGACGGCCTCGCCGAGGGTGCGGCCACGGGCGCCGTAGGCACGTCCCTCGTAGCGCTTGCCGTCTTCGAGGACGAGCACGGCGGGCTCGCTCGTGCGGGTGGGGGTCTCAGTCATCCGAGGCCTCGCTCTCGTGTTCCGGCCGCGACACGGTGGGCGCCGCGGCGATGTCGTTGACGGCCTGGATGATCCTGGCCGCGTCGCCCGCGTAGCGGGCGCGAAGGTAGCTGTCGACGCGGGGGGCCGGGTCGGCGTCGTCGGCTGCACGTGGCGACCACGTGAGCACGACGAGTCCGTCGGGTTCGACGCCCCGGTCGATCGCGTAGCTGGCGGTCGACGCGCCGACGAGCCGATCGGCGCGGGATGAAGGTCGTCGATTCTCCGGCGACCCGGAGGATCACTCCCCCGGTCACCACCTCGACGTGCGCGGCGCCGCGGAACGCGAGGCCCTGCACCGCGAGTCGCTCGAGCGGATCGCCGACGGGGGTGGTCGCGACGTAGAGCACCTCGGCGTCGAGGGCGGGTGCTCCGAGCCGTTCGGGGAGCGGATACGACGAGAGCGACTCGTCGCGCACGGTGCGGCGTCGCCACGACCGGTACATGAGCCAGACGATGCCCGCGACGACGGCGAGGGCGACGATTCCGCCGATCCACTTATCCATTCGCCACCTCCCGCGCCAGCGCGGCGACCTCGCCGGCGTCGCGCACGGCGCCGTTCGCGTAGGTCGCATAGCCGCCGTGGAAGGTCGCCACGATGCGCCCGGGCAGCGTGCGCCCGAGATACGGCGAGTTGACGCTGCGACCGGCGAGCCGGTCGAGATCGAACACGGATGCCGCCGACGGGTCGTAGAGCGTCAGCTCGGCCGCCGCTCCCGCGGCGATCGCCTCACCGTGACCCTTGAGCCGCCCGATGCGTGCGGGGGCGTGCGACATCACGCGCGCGACATCCGCCCAGTCCATGTGTCCGGTCTCGACGACCGCAGCGTGCACGACCGACAGCGCGGACTCGAGGCCGACCATGCCGTTCGCCGCGGCGTCCCATTCGCTCTGCTTCGCCTCGACGGGGTGCGGCGCGTGGTCGGTGGCGACGATGTCGATGGTTCCTTCGGCGAGCGCCGCGCGCAGCGCGAGCGTGTCTTCGGTGCGGCGCAGCGGAGGGTTGACCTTGAACCGCGGGTCGTACCCGGCGATGAGGTCTTCGGTGAGCAGCAGGTGATGAGGGGTGACCTCGGCGGTCACGTCGATGCCGCGGGCCTTCGCCCAGCGGATGACCTCGACCGAGCCCGCGGTCGAGACGTGGCAGACGTGCAGGCGGCTGCCGACGTGCTCGGCGAGCAGTACGTCGCGCGCGATGATCGACTCCTCGGCGACGGCCGGCCAGCCGGTGAGGCCGAGCTCGCCCGACAGTGCGCCCTCGTTCATCTGGGCGCCCTCGGTGAGGCGCGGCTCCTGCGCGTGCTGGGCGATCACGCCGTCGAACGCCTTGACGTACTCGAGTGCGCGGCGCATGAGCAGCGGGTCGGAGACGCAGAATCCGTCGTCGCTGAAGACCCGCACGTTCGCCCGCGATCGCGCCATCGCCCCGAGCTCGGCGAGCTCGGCGCCCTTCAGTCCGACCGTGACGGCGCCGATCGGCTGCACGGTGGCGTAGCCCGCCGCGTCGCCGAGGCTCGCCTCCTGTTCGACGACGCCGGCGGTGTCGGCGACGGGGAAGGTGTTCGCCATCGCGAAGACGGCGGTGAATCCGCCGGCCGCGGCAGCCTGGGTGCCGGTGAGCACCGTCTCGCTCTGCTCGTAGCCCGGCTCGCGGAGGTGCGTGTGCAGGTCGACGAGGCCTGGGAGAACGACGAGGCCATCGGCATCGAACACCGTCGCGCCCGCGGCATCGGCGATGCTGCCGACCCCGGCGATGACACCGCCGTCGAGCAGGATGTCGGCACGCTCGCCCGTCGGCAGCGTGGCACCGGTGATGAGGTGGCGTTCGCGCATCAGGCTTCACCCCGCTCGCCCGACAGCAGCAGATAGAGGGCGGCCATTCTCACTGATACTCCGTTCGCGACCTGCTCACGCACCGTCGATCGAGGCGAATCCGCTGCTCGGGCCGAGATTTCGAGCCCGCGGTTCATCGGGCCCGGGTGCATGACCATCGTAGTGCCGGGCAGTCGGTCGAACCGGGCGTCGTCGAGCCCCCAGGTCCTCGCGTACTCGCGGCTGTTGGGGAAGAACGCGGCGTGCATGCGCTCGGCCTGGATGCGGAGCATCATGACCACGTCGGGCGACGCGTCGAGCGCGGCGTCGAGGTCGTAGCCGATGGTCGCAGGCCATGCTGCGGTGTCGACGGGCACGAGCGTCGGCGGGGCGACGAGTTCGACCGCGGCCCCGAGCGTCGTGAGCAGCCACACATTGGAACGGGCGACCCGGGAGTGCAGGATGTCGCCGACGATCACCACGCGCACGCCGTCGAGCCCGCGGCCCCGCGACCCCGCGCCGTGCAGGCGGCGACGCATCGTGAACGCGTCGAGCAGGGCCTGGGTCGGATGTTCGTGCGTGCCGTCGCCCGCGTTGATGACCCCGGCGTCGATCCAGCCGCTCGTGGCGAGCGTGTACGGGGCGCCGGAGGCGTGGTGGCGGATCACGACGCCGTCGGCGCCCATCGCCTGCAGGGTCTGCGCGGTGTCCTTCAGGCTCTCGCCCTTCGACACGCTCGAGCCCTTGGCGCTGAAGTTGATGACGTCGGCCGAGAGCCGCTTCGCCGCGGCCTCGAACGAGATGCGGGTGCGGGTGGAGTCCTCGAAGAACAGGTTGACGACGGTCTTGCCGCGCAGGGTGGGGAGCTTCTTCACCTCGCGCTCCTGCACCGCCGCCATGTCCTCGGCGATATCGAGCAGGCCGATCGCCTCGTCGCGTGCGAGGTCGCGGGTGCCGAGCAGGTGCATCACTCGTCGCCCCCGTCGATCGTGACGGCGTCGTCGCCGTCGATCTCGAGGAGCCGCACGTTGATGCGCTCGCGCGTCGAGCTCGGCAGGTTCTTGCCGACGAAGTCGGCGCGGATCGGGAACTCGCGGTGCCCGCGATCGACGAGCACGGCGAGGCGCACCGCCCGTGCGCGACCGAGGTCGGCGAGGGCGTCGAACGCGGCCCGGATGGTGCGGCCCGAGTAGAGCACGTCGTCGACGAGCACGACGGTCTTGCCGTCGATGCCGCCGGGCGGTACCTCGGTGGGGGCCGGGGTGCGGGTGCGCGTGTGCCCGAGGTCGTCCCGGTACATGGTCACGTCGAGCGAACCGGCGAGCGCGGCCGGCGCATCGGGCTCGATGCGGGCGATGATCTCGGCGATGCGACGTGCGAGGGCGACGCCCCGCGTGGGGATGCCGAGGAGGACGAGATCGGAGCTTCCGCGATTGGACTCGAGGATCTCGTGCGAGATGCGGGTGAGCGCCCGCTGGATGTCAGCCTGACTGAGCACGGCACGTGCCATCAACCGACTCCCTTCTCCGCCTCACGGGACGGCCTTAAAGGTTGTCAACTCGGACGAGTCTACCGTGTCCCGCGAGTGAGGGCTGTCGCCCGCCGGCTCCGCCCGCTAACGTGCGGATCATGCGCGGGTACCCCTCTCGGCCGTGGGCCGTCGCCTCGGCGCTCATCGCCGCGGCGTGGGCGTTCTTCCTGTTGCCGCCGCAGCAGGCGGTGTGGTCGGGTTCCGGCAGCCCGCCGTGGCTCGTCGCGCTCGACTCGCAACCGGTCTACGACGGCATCCGCCTCTGGCTCGCGTCGATGGGGCTGCACGACTACTACCTCGTGTTCGGCGCCGCGGCATCCGTCTCGTTCCTGCTCCTCTGGTTCGCGACCGGCCCGACGTTCATCGCGCTCGGCTGGAGCGGCCGGGTGCTCGGGTGGCTCCTCCTGGTCACCTCGGCGTTCACCGTGCTCTCGTACCTGAACAGTCCGACGGATGCCCCGTTGCACCTGTTCTGGGGCGCAGAGGGCGTCGGCCTGCTCGCGATCTGCCTGTGGGCGATGATCGTCGCGATCGCCGCACCGCGCGACGTCGCACCGGTGTGGGAGCGGCTCGTGCTCGCAGCGACGCTGCCCATCGTGGTCGGGGCGACGATCCTGCTCACCTACTGGCCGCACGGCAGCCTCGTCGGACTGGGACTCGAGGCCGCCGCGCTCGCCGCGTGGGCGCCGCGCGCCGACGCAGAGGCCCGGGCTGCCGCGGTGCCGATGTCGTCATCGAGATGACGCTGCTCGGGCAGACCCCCGGGAGTACCATCGGATCTGGGCCATCTGGCCGCATGAGGGGGCGATCATGACCGGTTCCGGCACCGCAGAGGATCCATGGCAGTTGACGACGCCGCCGGGCACGTCTTCATACACGATGTACCGCGACGAGGATGGCGACCCGCCGGCGCTCGTCTGCGTCGTCGGGTCGACCACGCTGAAGTACCACCTGTCGGCGATCGACGACCTCGCGGCGTGGCTGCGCGAGCAGGGCGACTGGGTGCCGCTCGGCGCGGCCGACGAGCAGAAGCCGGCGGCCGAGGGCACCGTCGAGGCCTGGGGCCGATCGGACGGCAATCCGGTCGGTGGCTGGTACGGGCTGAGAAAGGGCTACCGCGGGCGGTTCGGCATGTATCTGCCGCCGCTGCTCGAGGCGCTCGGTCTCGCCGAACTCACGCACGACGCGCGCAACAACCGCATCCGCGCACTCGGCGCCTGACACGACGATCGCCGCGGGCGGCCCCTGAACGATCAGGAGCCGCCCGCGGCGGTGGTTGCGAGGGAGTTCAGCGTCGACCGATGGGGCGCTTCAATGCGACGGCACCGACCACCATGGCGGCGGCGACGAGCACGACGTCCTTGAGGATGTACTGCGCGGTGAGCGTCGGCCCCGCGCCGGTGAACAGCTCGCCGGTGAAGAACACGAGCGGCGAGAAGATGCCCACGAACGTGCCCGCGAGGGCGAGCAGGCCGATGCGCAGGAGGAAGCCCGTGAGGAAGGTGAGGCCGACGAAGACCTCGAGGGTCGCGGTGATCGCGAGCGCCGCAAAGCCGTCGATGACTCCGAAGGTGAGCGAGCTCCAGGTGCGGCTGACCAGGTCCGCGACCGGGCTGGCACCGGGGATGAACTTCAGTGCTCCGAAGACGACGAAGACGAGGCCGAGCGAGACGCGCAGGGCGGGCTGTCCGGCACGGGCGAGGAAGCGCTGCACGACCGCCTGCGCGGAGTTCGCGCGGTCGAGCACGGAGTCGAGGCCCGAAGCAGTCGAGGCGCGGCCGCTGCCGATGGTGGTGGAGGACATGATGGTTCCTTTCGAAGAACGGTGTGGGTTTCAGTGGCCGGAAGCGGCGACTCGACCATCACACCGAAAACGCGCGGTGCGGTCGCCCGAGGTCCCACTGAACCTGCGTCGGGGTGAGCACCGACCCTCACCTCAGGGCAACGGCGGACCTTCCCCCCGTTCGAGGGGTGCGCACGATCACCCGTGCGTGGTGGGATGAACCATGGCCGAGGTCCTGATCGCCGTCATGCCGTTCCACGGCCATGTCGCCCCGATGGCCGCCGTCGCCGAGGCGTTCCTGGCGGCCGGGCACGGGGTCCGCGTCTACACGGGAGCGGCGCACGCCGACCGGTTCACCGTGCTGGGTGCGCGAGTCGTGACCTGGGCGTCGGCGCCCGACTTCGACGAGCACGATCTGCCCGCGACCTTTCCCGCGCTGCGCGGGAAGAAGGGTCCACGGCAGATGCTCACGAACGTCGAGCAGCTGTTCGTGCGAACCGGAGCCGACCAGGCGGCCGATCTGACGCGCGCGTATGCCGAGCAACCCTGGGACGTCATCGTCGCCGACGGCCTGAGCATCGGCGCGCACCTCGCGTCCGAGCTGACCGCCACGCCATGGGTCACCGTCAGCATCGTTCCCCTCACCATCCCGAGTCGCGACCTGCCCCCGCCGATCCTCGGGCTCTCACCGGCCACGGGGTTCGTCGGACGCCTGCGCGACAGCGCGTTGCGGGCCGTGTCGCGCGCGGCGACCCGCGGAATCCAGCGTGCGTACGCCGAGGAACGTGAACGAGCCGGCCTGCCGCCGAGCGACCTTCCGCTCGATCAGGCCTTCATCTCCCCCGAACTCGTGTGCGCCTCGGGCGTCGCCGAGGTCGAGTACCCCCGATCCGACCTCGCGACGCAGGTCGTGTTCGTCGGCGAACTCACCCGCCCGCGCGCGAACGGCACCGCCCTGCCGTCGTGGTGGCCCGAGCTCGAATCAAGCGCCGACCCGATCGTGCACGTCACCCAGGGCACGCTGAACGTCGACCCGCACGACCTCATCGAACCATCCTTCGCGGCGCTGGGCAGGCAGCAGGTGCTGCTGATCGCCGCCACCGGGCGGTCGGATGCCGCGGCGTTGCCGTTCCCCGCGCCGCCCAACGCCCGCGTCGCCGGGTTCATCCCCTACGACGCGCTCCTGCCTCGACTCGAGGTCATGATCACGAACGGCGGCTGGGGCGGGGTGCTCGCCGCGCTCGCGCGGGGCATCCCGCTCGTCGTCGCCGGAGGCGACCTCGACAAGCCCGAGATCGCCGCCCGCGTCGCGTGGGCCGGCGCCGGGATCAACCTGCGCACGGGACGTCCACGCCCGCGCGCGATCCTCCGCGCCTGGCGTCGCGTGAGCGCCGACGCGTCGTACCGTGCGAACGCGCAACGGATCGCACGGTCGCTCGCCGCTCACGACGGCCCGCGCGAGGTGGTCGAGCACACCGTGGCGTTGCTCGCGCGAAGGCGGGCGACCGAACCGAGCGGCTAGGCCTTCGCGTGCGAGACGGCCGCGAGCAGCCCGTTCACGAAACCGGCCGAGTCGTCGGTCGAGAGCACGGTGGCCGCTTCGACGGCCTCGGCGATCGCCACCGGGTCGGGCACCGCGTCGTTGAAGACGATCTCCCACACGCCGATGCGCAGCAGCGCCCGGTCGACGGCGGGCATGCGCTCGATGGTCCAGCCGCGCGAGTGCGTCTCGATGAGCTCGTCGATCTCGTCGCGGTGGTCGACGATGCCGTCGACGATCTCGCGCGCGTAGAGCCACGACGCGGCCCGCTCGGGCTCGTTCGCCGCCTTCTCGGCCTCGACGACGAGCATCTGCTCGACCGGGACCTGGCGCATGTCGGCCGAGTACAGCATGTCGAGCGCGCGCTTGCGCGCCTTCGTGCGTGCGCTCACTAGTCGTTCACGCGGCCGAGGTAGTCGCCCGTGCGGGTGTCGACCTTGACCTTCGTGCCCGTCTCGAGGAAGAGCGGCACCTGGATCTCGTAGCCGGTCTCGACCGTGGCGGGCTTGGTGCCGCCGGTCGAACGGTCGCCCTGCAGGCCCGGCTCCGTGTAGGTGATCTCGAGCACGACCGAGGCGGGCAGGTCGACGTACAGCGGGTTGCCGTTGTTGAGCGCGATCGTCACGGACTGGTTCTCGAGCATGAAGTTCGCGGCGTCGCCGACGACGGCGCTCGACACGGTGATCTGGTCGTAGTCGGTCGCGTCCATGAACACGAAGCCGTCGCCGTCGTTGTACAGGTAGGTGAAGTCGCGGCGGTCGACGTTCTCGATCTCGATCTTCGTGCCGGCGTTGTAGGTTCGGTCGACGACCTTGCCGGTGACGACGTTCTTCAGCTTCGTGCGGACGAACGCGCCGCCCTTGCCGGGCTTGACGTGCTGGAACTCGATGACGCTCCAGAGCTGGCCGTCGATGGAGAGGACGACGCCGTTCTTGATGTCCGCGGTGCTTGCCATGCGAATGGGATCCGTTTCAGTTGCGAAGAGGCTCGGCCGGAATGGGCCGCAGAAGTTCAGTCGGTCGAGTTTAGTCGCTGTGCTGCGACGGCGCCAATGCGGCCGGATGTCCCGTGCGCCCGGCAATTGCGATCGAAGTGCTGCGCATCCGGCCCGCTCGTGCGTCACGCGTTGCGGACGATCCAATCGACCGCGAGCCGGAAGGAATCGCTGCCGAAGCCCGCGATCACGCCGGTCGCGACGCCCGAGATGACGCTCGTGTGCCGGAAGGTCTCGCGCGCGTGCGGGTTCGACAGGTGTACCTCGACGAGGGGCACACCCGCCTGCTTGAGCTGCGCCGCAGCGTCGCGGAGCGCGTAGCTGTAGTGCGTGAAGGCAGCGGGATTGAGCACGACCGGAAGTCGCCGATCGACCGCCTCGTGGATCCACCCGATCAGCTCGGCCTCGTCGTCGCTCTGGCGCATGTCGATCGTCACGCCCTCGGGCGCCGACTCCTGAAGTGACGCCCCGATGTCGTCGAGGGTCTCACTGCCGTAGACCTCGGGTTCGCGGGTGCCGAGCCGGCCGAGGTTCGGTCCGTTGAGCACGAGGATCGTCGTCATGCGAGCAGCTTAGCGGCGGGGCATCCGCTCGCTTCGCCGCTCAGGACCCGATCTCCTGGTAGGCCGCGAACAGCAGCGACTGGTCGGGAGCGAGCATCACCGTGGGCTTGGCGAGGTCGTCGAGCACGATGAACCGCAGCTGGCCGGCGCGTGCCTTCTTGTCGCGCTGCATCGTCGCGAGCAGCGTGTTCCAGCGGCCCGCAGGGTAGCTCGTCGGCAGGCTGAGCAGGTCGAGCACGCGACGATGGCGGTCGGCGACCTCGTCGCTCAGCCGCCCCGAGAGGCGCCCGAGCTCGGCCGCGAACATCATGCCGACCGCGACGGCCGCGCCGTGCCGCCACTGGTAGCGCTCGGCGTGCTCGACCGCGTGGCCGAGCGTGTGACCGTAGTTCAGGATCTCGCGCAGGCCCTGCTCGGTGAAGTCCTCCGACACGACGTCGGCCTTCATCCGGATCGCCAGTTCGACCACGCGCCGGAACTCGGGGGTCGACGGATCGGTCGCGCGCTCGGGGTCGGCCTCGATGATGTCGAGGATCTCGGGGTAGCGGATGAAGCCCGCCTTCACGATCTCGGCGAACCCCGCGAGGATCTCGTTCTTGGGCAGCGTGTCGAGCAGCTCGACATCGCAGAGCACCGCCGCCGGGGCGTGGAAGACGCCGACGAGGTTCTTGCCCTCGTTCGTGTTGATGCCGGTCTTTCCCCCGACGGCCGCATCGACCATGCCGAGCACGGTCGTCGGCACCTGCACGACGCGGACGCCGCGCAACCAGGTGGCGGCGACGAAGCCGGCGAGGTCGGTGATCGCTCCCCCGCCGAACCCGACGATGGCGTCGGTGCGAGTGAAGTCGGCCTGGCCGAGCACCTGCCAGCAGAACGCCGCGACCTCGACGCGCTTGCCGGCCTCGGCGTCGGGAACCTCGGCGAGCAGCACCTCGTACCGGTCACTGAGCGACTCGCGCAGCGCGGCCGCGCGAGCCCCGAGTGTGGCCGGATGCACGACGAGCACCTTCTTGGGCGCGGTGCCGAGCACGTCGGCGAGCTCGCCGACCACCCCCGCGCCGATGACGACGTCGTAGCCCGTCTCGCCGCCCACCCGGATGCTCGTGCGCGTCTGGCCTGCGGTCATCGTGTTCCTCCGAATCGCTCGGTGATGGCATCGACGATGCGTGCGACCGAGCGGCGCGACGTATCGATGGAGAGGTCCGCGACGGCCTCGTACAGCGGCCGGCGCTCTTCGAGGATCGCGCTCCACCGATCGAGCCCGCCGCCGGCGATCAGCGGCCGGTTGCCGCCCGCCAGCCTCGGCCGGACCGCATCGCGCGAGACCTGCAGCCACACGACCGCGAGACCCGCGAGGTCGGCGCGCGTGTCGGGGTGCAGGACTGCGCCCCCGCCGAGTGAGATCACGGCCTCCTCGCGAAGCGCCTCGGCCACGACCTCGCGCTCGATGATGCGGAAGTACTCCTCACCCTCGCGCTCGAAGATCTCGTCGATCGGGCCGTAGCGCTCGGCGATGCGCAGGTCGGAGTCGATGAACGGCGCATCGACGGATGTCGCGAGCCGGTGCCCGACGCGCGACTTGCCCGAGCCCATCGGCCCGACGAGCACGATCGGCAGCGCGAGGCGCACCCCGTCAGACACGGTCGGTGGCGGCCTCTGCCGAGGCGACGGCCGTGCGCAGGGAGTCGGGGATCGCGGCGAGGTACGACGTGAGGTTGCGACGGGTCTCGTCGACCGAATCGCCGCCGAACTTCTCGAGCACGGCGTTGGCGAGTGTCAGCGCCACCATCGCCTCGGCGACCACCCCCGCCGCGGGAACCGCGCAGACATCGGACCGCTGGTGGTGCGCGGCGGCCGCCTCGCCGGTGGCGACGTCGACGGTCGGCAGGGCGTGCGGCACGGTCGCGATGGGCTTCATGCCGGCCCGCACACGCAGCACGGTGCCCGTGGACATGCCGCCTTCGGTGCCGCCGGCCCGGTCGCTCGACCGTGCGATACGGCCGTCGACCCGGTGCAGTTCGTCGTGCGCCTCGGAACCGCGACGGGTGGTCGTGAGGAACCCGTCGCCGACCTCGACGCCCTTGATGGCCTGGATGCCCATGAGCGCTGCCGCGAGTTGCGAGTCGAGCCGGCGGTCCCAGTGCACGTACGAGCCGAGCCCCGGCGGAACGCCGTAGGCGAGCACCTCGACGACGCCGCCGAGCGTGTCGCCGTCCTTGTGAGCGAGATCGACCTCGTCGACCATGGCGGCGGATGTCTCGGGGTCGAAGCAGCGCAGCGGGTCGGCGTCGAGCCGGTCGACGTCGTCGGGCATCGGCAGCGGCCGGCCCTCGGGCACGCGAACCGGCCCGATCGAGAGCGTGTGGGAGACGAGCCGGATGTCGAGCTCGGCGAGGAACGACCTGGCGATGGCGCCGAGCGCGACGCGCGCGGCCGTCTCGCGGGCACTCGCCCGCTCGAGCACGGGGCGCGCCTCGTCGAAGTCGTACTTCTGCATGCCGACCAGGTCGGCGTGCCCCGGGCGGGGCCGCGTCAGCGGCGCGCCGCGACCACGGCCGAGCGTGGCCGGGTCGACGGGCTCGGGGCTCATGACCTCCTGCCACTTGGGCCATTCGGTGTTGCCGATGCGCAGCGCGACCGGGCTGCCGAGGCTCACGCCGTGGCGTACACCGCCCGAGATCGCCAGCTCATCCTGCTCGAACTTCATGCGAGCACCCCGACCGTAGCCGAGCTTGCGGCGCGCGAGATCGGCGCGGATCGAGTCGAGCGAAACGGGGATACCGGCGGGGAGACCCTCGAGGATCGCGACGAGCTCAGGCCCGTGCGACTCTCCGGCAGTGAGCCAACGGAGCATGACTCCTATCCTTCCACAGGCTCAACGCAGGGCGTCGCGCATGACGGCGAGCACGTCGTCGTCGTCATCGAGCGGGACGTGCGGGTCGCCGTTCACGAAGATGCGCACCTGCAGCAGCGCCTGATGGAGCAGCATGCCGAGGCCGTGCACGATGCGTCCGCCGCCCTCGAGCCAGGAGGCGCCGAGCGCGGTGGGCCACGGGTCGTAGGCGACGTCGAGCAGCCGTGCGGCCGAGACGAGGGCCCGGTTCGGGACGACCCCGAGGCCGGCGGTGCCGGGCAACGTGCTGACGACGAGATCGGCGTCGTCGATGTCGGCCAACGCCGCGATCGGCGCTTCGTCGACGACGAGACCGAGCCGCCGACCGAGGTCGGCGACCGGCTGCGCTGCGCCCGGGCGCCGCACGAGCACGCGCACGTCTCGAGCGCCGAGATCGGCCATGGCCACGAGGGCGGACAGCGCCGTGGCTCCCGCGCCGACGATGACGCCGTGGGCCACTCGGTCGACATCGGATTCCGCGAGCGTGCGCACGATGCCGCCGATGTCGGTGTTGAAGCCGCGGCGTGACGCCCCGTCGAACAGCACCGTGTTCGCAGCTCCCGTGAACCGCGCGACCTGGTCGATGTCATCGAGCATCGGCAGCACGTCCTGCTTCAGCGGCATGGTGAGCGAAAGTCCCCGCCACGAGGCATCCAGCCCATCGACGAAGCCGCCGAGGCGCTCGCCGTCCATCTCGATCGCCGAGTACTCCCAATCGAGCCCGAGCCGGGCATACGCCGCGCGGTGCAGTGCGGGGCTCTGCGAGTGCCCGATGGGCGAACCGAGCACCGCGAGTCGTCGCATGCCTCAGCCCCCGTACTCGGGATGTTCTGCGAGCCAGTCGAGGAACCGGCCGACGGCCGCATCGTGCTCGTCGATGGTCGCCGAGAACACCGTCTCGCCGGTGTCGAGGTTCACGGTCACGAAGTACAGCCACGGGCCGTCGGCGGGATGCAGGGCGGCGTCGATCGCGAGATCGCCGGGGTTGCCGATCGGGCCGGGCGGCATGCCAGGGTGCACGTACGTGTTGTACGCGTTCGCCGGGTCGGCGCGCTGCGCATCGGTCGTCGTGACGACGGAGTCGTCACCGAGCCCGTAGTGCACGGTCGAGTCGAACTGCAGCAGGCCGCTGTCGAAAAGCTCGGGGTTCAGGCGGTTGTCGATGACCCGCGAGACCTTGTAGTAGTCGTCGCGCAGTCCGGCCTCACGTTCGATGAGCGAGGCCTTGACGACGGTTCGCCAACGGTCTTCGGGCGCGACGCCTGCGGCGTCGAGCGCTTGGAACGAACGGTCGACGAGCATCTTCACGAGTGCGGGTGCGGTGATGTCGGGATCGACCGTGTAGGTGGCCGGGAACAGGAACCCCTCGATGCCCGTCGCCTCCGCGGGCGAGCCCGAGCGCCTTCGTGTCGGCTGCGGCGGCCTGAAGCTCCTCGATCGGGATCCCGGTGACCGCGGAGGCCTCGGCGAGGGCGTTCTCCGCCCACATCCCCTCTTGGATCACGAAGGTGTTCTCGAGCTTGTTCGACGGATCGAGCAGGGCGTCGAGCGCCGACTGCGCGCTCATCTGCTCGGCCATCAGGTAGGCGCCCGGGTAGAAGATCGGGGTGGGGTCGGCTTCGGCCAGCACCTCGGTGAACGCCTCAGGGCTGGCCACGATGTCCTCGGCGACCAGGTTGTCGGCGATCGATGCGCCGGTGTCGCCCTCGTGGATCATGAACACGACCTCACCGGTGCCGGTGCCCTCGAAGTCCTCGGCCGGCTGGAACCGGTCGACCAGCGCGCTGATCGGGCCCTGCAGGAAGAAGAATGCGCCCACGCCGAGCGCGATCACGACGACGAGTCCGATCAGGCATCCCCACGCCCCGCGACGCCGGGGACGCTCGGGTTCGTACGGATCCGACGTCACCGCACGGCGCTCGCTCCGCGACGGGGCCAGCGGGTCGAACTCGGTGCTCTGCGACGGCACCGTCGTCACCGCCGCGGTCGCGGCATCCGCCGCTGCGATCGCGGCCGCATGCCGCTCTTCGGCCTCGATCGCCGCAGCACGCCGTTGCTCGGCTTCCCTGGCCTCGCGGCGCGTCATCGGCCGGCCGGCGTCGACACCTGCACCCGCACCTGCGACGACGCCTGCGGCTGCACCGGTGACCGGTGTCTGCTGCGGCGGCGCGGTGGGCTGATCGCCGACCGGTCGCGGCTCGTCACCGGCGAGCAGGGCGTGCCAGTCGGACGTCGTCGAGTCGGTGTCGTTGCGCTCTGGGGGAGCTGGGTCACAGGGGGGATTGCCCTTCATCGGTGTCGACGGAGCGCCCGGGAGGGTTCCCCGAGGCGCGCTCAGCGTCGATGGCGTGTTGCAGAATGATAACGGCTGCAACTTGGTCGACGATGGGACGCTGCTTCCGGGACGACTTCCCCGCCGCGCGAAGCGCCTGCTGGGCGCTCACCGTCGACAGCCGCTCATCGACGAGCCGCACCGCGGCGCCGGCCGCTGCGAGCCGTTCTGCGAACGAGATGGCGTCGTCGGTCGACGGCGTCGCCGCCCCCGAGAGGGACAGTGGATTGCCGACGACGAGCTCGACCACCTCGTACTCCTCGGCCAGCTCGAGGATGCGACGCACGTCGTCGTCGCCATCGGCAGCCCGTGCGACGGTCTCGACCGGCACCGCGAGCAGCCCTCCGGCATCGCAGCGCGACACGCCGATGCGGGCGCGACCGACGTCGATGCCGAGCCTGCGCTCCGGAACGCATGACGCGCTATCCGGCGAGGCCGGCGCGCACCGCCGCGAGGGCAGCGGGAATCGCGGACACGTCGCTGCCGCCGCCCTGCGCGAGGTCGGGCTTGCCGCCGCCACCGCCGCCGAGCACGCCCGCCGCCGTCTTCGCGAGCGCACCGGCGTTCGCGCCGGTGTCGCGCGCCGCCGGCGAGGTCGCCACGATGGCGAGCGGCTTGCCGCCGACATCCCCGGCGAGTGCGACGACGGATGCCGCGTCGCCGAGCTTCGTGCGGACCGACAGCGCGAGCGAGCGAAGTTCGTCGCCGGATCCGAGCGAGCCGACCGACTCGGCGACGAGCAGCACGTCGCCGACACGGGCGGCCTTCGCCGCGAGTTCGGGCACGCGGTCGTTCAACGCCTTGGCCTCGAAGGCCTGGATGCGCTTCTCGGCGGCCTTCAGGCTGGTCACGAGCTCGCCGACACGGTCGACGAGCTGCTCGGGGCGGGTCTTCAGCGTCGAGGTGAGCTCCGACACGAGCGCGCGCTCGGCGGCGAACCGCTGGAACGCCTCGAGGCCGACGAGCGACTCGACGCGGCGGTTGGAGGCGCCGACCGACGACTCGCCGACGATGTTGATCATGCCGATCTCGGCGCTCGTGGTCACGTGGGTGCCTGCGCAGAGCTCGCGCGACCACGGTCCGCCGATGTCGACGACGCGCACGACGTCGCCGTACTTCTCGCCGAACAGCGCCATCGCGCCGAGCGACTTCGCCTCGTCGAGGGGCATCTCACGGGTGGGGACCTGCAGGTTGTCGCGTACCGCGGAGTTCGAGATCTCCTCGATCTCGCTGCGGGTCGCGGGCGAGAGGGCCGAGTTCCAGCCGTAGTCGAGGCGCAGGTAGCCGGCCTTGTTGAACGAGCCCGACTGGTGCGCGTTCGGGCCGAGCACCTGACGCAGCGCCGCGTGCACGATGTGGGTTCCCGAGTGAGCCTGGGTCGCGCCGCGGCGGTAGCCCTCGTCGACGAGGCTCGTGGCGCGCGCGTCCGACGCCGACCTCGCCCGACGTCACCTTGACCGTGTGGCTGATCAGGCCCTTGACGGGCTTCTGCACGTCGAGCACCTCGAGTTCGAACCCGTCACCGACGATGCGGCCCTGGTCGGGCGCCTGGCCGCCGGACTCCGCGTAGAGCGAGGTCTCGGCGAGGATGACCTCGGCGGTCTGCCCGGCGACGGCCCGGTGCGCCGGTAGCGCCGTCGACGAGGATGCCGAGCACGCTGGACTCGGTCGCGAGTTCGGTGTAGCCCGTGAAGATCGTCTCGCCCTTGGCGCGGAAGTCGGCGTACACCGACAGGTCGGCGAGCACCTTCTTCTTCGACTTCGCGTCGGCCTTCGCACGCGTGCGCTGTTCGGTCATGAGGGTGTCGAACGCGGCGCGGTCGACCGAGAGCCCGGCCTCGTCGGCGATCTCGAGGGTGAGCTCGATCGGGAACCCGTAGGTGTCGTGCAGCAGGAACGCGGTGTCGCCGGCGAGCTCTCCGCGACCGGACTGCTTGGTCTCGGCGACCGCGACGTCGAGGATCGAGGTTCCGGCAGCGAGCGTTCGCAGGAACGTCTCCTCCTCGCCGAGGGCGAGCTGCTCGATGTGGGCGTAGTCGCTCGCGACCTCGGGGTACGCCGCCTTCATCGCGTCGCGGGACGCGGCGAACAGCTCGCGGAAGGTCGGGCCCTCGACGCCGAGCAGGCGCATCGCGCGGATGCTGCGACGCAGCAGTCGGCGCAGGATGTAGCCGCGCCCCTCGTTCGACGGGCTGACGCCGTCGCTCATGAGCATGAGCGCGGAGCGCACGTGGTCGGCGATGACGCGCATGCGCACGTCGTCGTCGTGGTCGGCGCCGTAGCGTGCGGCCCGAGAGCTCGGCCGCGCGGTCGAGCACCGGTCGAACCTGGTCGATCTCGTACATGTTGTCGACGCCCTGCTTGATGAAGGCGACGCGCTCGAGCCCCATGCCGGTGTCGATGTTCTTCTTCGGCAGGTCCTTGACGATGCGGAAGTCGGTCTTCGACGTCACGTCGTCGATGAGGTACTGCATGAACACGAGGTTCCAGATCTCGACGTACCGGTCGTCGTCGGTCGCCGGGCCGCCGTCGACGCCGTACTCGGGGCCGCGGTCGAAGAAGATCTCGGAGCAGGGGCCGGCCGGGCCGGGCTGCCCGGTGTGCCAGTAGTTCGTGTCCTTGCCGAGTCGCTGGATGCGTTCCTCGGGCAACCCGGCGATCCGCTTCCAGAGCTCGATGGCCTCGTCGTCGTCTTCGTAGACCGTGACCCAGAGGTCGCTGGGCTCGAACCCGTAGCCGCCGTCGGCCTCGGGCGTGGTGAGCAGCTCCCACGCCATCGAGATGGCGCCTTCCTTGAAGTAGTCGCCGAACGAGAAGTTGCCGCTCATCTGGAAGAAGGTGCCGTGCCGCGGGGTCTTGCCGACCTCTTCGATGTCGTTCGTGCGGATGCACTTCTGCACGCTCGTGGCGCGCGGGTACGGCGCGGGGACGAGACCCGTGAGGTACGGCACGAACGGCACCATGCCGGCGACCGTGAACAGCAGGGTCGGGTCGTCGGAGACGAGCGATGCCGAGGGGACGACGGCGTGTCCGCGCTCGGCGAAGAAGTCCAGCCAACGCTGGCGGATGTCGGCAGTCTGCATGGTTCCGTTCTGGGTCTCGCCCGGGGCATCCGGGCAGTCGAAATCGGTCGAATCGTCAGTTCGCGGGCGTCGCGTCGCCGGCCGCGCCGCGAAGCTCGGCGTCGCGCTCGTGGTAGCCCTCGGCGATGGCCTGGCCGAACGCGCGAGCCTTCGCGTCGACCGACGAGAAGAAGTCGCGGCCCTGCTTGGTCTGGTTGACCTGGTGCGCGACGACGAATCCGGCCGCGACGCCGACGGTGAACCACAGAATGCTCTTCACGAGGTGCTCCCTGCTCGATCTCTCGCCGATGCGGTGCGCTCGGCACACTCGCAACAGTCTAGTGGCGCGCGACGGGAGCCCGCCGAAGACGGAACAGGGGCCGCGGGAGAATCCCGCGGCCCCTGTTCGAACGCCTGATGCGTCAGCGAGCGGCGTAGTACTCGACGACGAGCTGCACGTCACAGGTCACGGGGACCTCGGCGCGCTTCGGGCGACGGACGAGCTTGGCCTGGAGCTTGTCGAGCTCGACCTCGAGGTAGCCCGGAACCTTGGGGAGCACGTCGACGTGGCCACCGGCAGCGGCGACCTGGAACGGCTCGGTGCCCTCGCTGCGTGCCTTGACGTGCACGAGCTGGCCCGGCTTCACGCGGAACGAGGGGCGGTCGACGAGCTGGCCGTCGACGAGGATGTGGCGGTGCACGACGAACTGGCGAGCCTGCGTGATGGTGCGGGCGAAGCCGGCACGGAGCACGAGGGCGTCGAGACGCATCTCGAGCAGCTCGACGAGGTTCTCACCGGTCTGGCCGGCGGTGCGCTGGCCTCGACATAGGCGATCTTCAGCTGCTTCTCGCGGATGCCGTACTGGGCGCGGAGGCGCTGCTTCTCGCGCAGGCGGACGGCGTAGTCGCTGTCCTGCTTGCGCTTGGTGCGCCCGTGCTCACCGGGAGCGTAGGGGCGCTTCTCCATGTAGCTGGCGGCCTTCGGGGTGAGGGCGATGCCGAGCGCACGGGAGAGGCGGGTCTTGCTGCGTGACTGGTTCGACACGAATGTCCTTTCGGAAGAATCTCAAGTGATGTCCCGGCGCGTTCGCGCACCGGAAGTCTGTGTCAGAGGGATTCGCCAAGGGCAGATCGGCTACAGATCTCTCCCATTCGCCGGTGATTCTCTCGCAGCCGCGCTCGAGAATCAGGCTTCAGGCCAACGGACATACTATCACGCGCTTGACCGGCTGCGATCGGCGTCCGGCGCCGCTCTCGTCAGGACGCCGATGGCGCTCAGGCACCGCCGCGCACGATGCGTCGCAGCTTCGCGAGGCGCGCGGACACCTCGCGCTCGTTTCCGTGCTCGGTGGGCTCGTAGTAGACCGCGCCGCGAAGGGACTCGGGCAGGTACTCCTGCGCGACGACGCCGATCGCGTCGTCGTGCGGGTAGCGGTAGCCCTTGCCGTGGCCGAGCCGCTTGGCACCCGGGTAGTGCGCGTCGCGCAGGTGCTTCGGCACGCGCCCCGCCTTGCCCTCGCGCACGTCGGCGATCGCGCGGTCGATGCCGACGTAGGCCGCGTTCGACTTCGGTGCCGTGGCGAGATGCACGACCGCCTGCGCGAGCGGGATGCGCCCCTCGGGCATGCCGATGTACTGCACGGCGTCGGCTGCGGCGACCGCGACGCCGAGTGCGGTCGGGTCGGCGAGGCCGATGTCCTCGGAGGCGAGCACGATGATGCGCCGGGCGATGAAGCGCGGGTCTTCGCCCGCCTCGATCATGCGGGCGAGGTAGTGCAGCGCCGCGTCGACGTCGCTCCCGCGCACCGACTTGATGAAGGCGCTGATGACGTCGTAGTGCTCGTCGCCGTTGCGGTCGTAGCGCAGCAGCGCGCGGTCGACGGCACGCGCGACGATGTCGGCCGTGATCACGGGCTTCACCGGCGCGCGGACGTCGTCATCGACACCGTCATCATCGCCATCTGCGGCTTCGTCGGCATCTGGGGTCGCCCCTGCCGCGGACTGCACGGCGGCGACGGATGCCGCTTCGAGCGCCGTGAGCGCGCGCCGTGCATCGCCCGAAGCCAGCCGGATGATCGCCGCCCGCGCGTCGGGCTCGAGCTCGACCTTGCCGCCCAGCCCCCGCGCGTCGACGACGGCGCGGTCGACGAGCAGCCCGAGGTCGTCGTCGGTGAGCAGCTCGAGCGTCAACAGCAATGAACGGGACAGCAGCGGGGAGATGACCGAGAACGAGGGGTTCTCGGTGGTCGCCGCGACGAGGATGACCCAGCCGTTCTCGACTCCCGGCAGCAGTGCGTCCTGCTGGGCCTTCGTGAACCGGTGGATCTCGTCGAGGAACAGGACCGTGGAGACGCCGTAGAGGTCACGGCTCGCACGCGCCTCCTCCATGACCTGGCGCACGTCGCGCACTCCCGCGCTGACCGCCGAGAGTTCGACGAACTTGCGGCCCGACGACCTCGCGATCGCCTGGGCGAGCGTGGTCTTGCCCGTTCCGGGCGGACCCCACAGGATGACCGAGACCGATCCGGACTCGCCGGTGCGGTCGCCCGCGAGCGCGACGAGGGGAGATCCGGGCGTGAGCAGGTGCCGCTGCCCGGCCACCTCGTCGAGGCTCGTCGGACGCATGCGAACGGCGAGCGGGGTGGCGCCTGAGCGCAGCCCCGGACTCGTTTCCACCATGCGCCAAGCGTAGCCGCGGCATCCGACACGATCTCCGCCCGCGACGCCGCGCGGTGCGGCGATTGGTGCGCACCCCGCGCGCTTGCGTAGAGTCGGCACGCAGGATTCCCGAGAAGGAGCAGCGTGGCAACGAACGACCGACAGGCGCGCGAGGAACGAGCGCGGCTTCGTACATATCAGGCCCGCCAGCAGGTGCACGCCGGCAAGAAGCGGCGCCGCACACGCGACAACGTGATCGCGAGCATCGCCCTCGTCATCGTCCTCGCGCTCGCCGTCGGCGCGCAGCTCTTCTTCTTCAACGGGGGGCCCGGCAGTCCCGAGCCCGAGGCGTCCGCGACCCCGACCCCCACACCCGAGGCGGCCGAGGTGCCGTCTCCCGATCTCGCCGAGGGCCGCACCTGGACGGGTTCGCTCGTCCTCAACGACATCCCACTCGGAGTCGAGCTCGACGGCGCCGCTGCGCCGCAGGCCGTGTCCAGCACGATCAGCCTGGTGCAGGAGGGGTTCTACGACGGACTCACCTGCCACCGGCTCACGAAGGACAGCCTCTGGGTGCTGCAGTGCGGCGACCCGAACGGCGACGGCTCGGGCGGTCCCGGCTACAGCTACGGTCCGATCGAGAACGCACCCGCCGACGGCGTGTATCCGGCCGGCACGATCGCGATGGCGCGCCAGCCGCAGAGCGCCGACAGCCAGGGCAGCCAGTTCTTCATCGTCTACGACGACACGACCCTGCCTGCCGACAGCGCCGGCGGCTACACCGTCATCGGCCACGTCACGAGCGGTCTCGACGAACTGCGCGCCGGAGTGACCGATGCCGGCCCCGCCGGCGGGGCACCCGACGGCGCGCCCAGCGTGCCGGTGACGATCACGTCCTTCACCCTCGAGTAGACGACCGACGCCGTCCTTCGACCGTGCAATAGGCTTTATGCCAACTGCCGCCTCGCGCGGCATCGACCTACGACAGGGTGAGTCCGTGACCGAATCAGATCAGCAACCGTGGGGCCGCGTCGACGAGACGGGCACCGTCTTCGTGCGAACGAGCGACGGCGAGCGGGAGGTCGGTCAGTACCCCGACGCGACGGCCGAAGAGGCCCTCGCGTACTTCGAGCGCAAGTACGCCGATCTGGCCGGGCAGGTCACCCTGCTCGAGCAGCGCGTGCGTCGAGGGGCTCCCGCTGCCGACGTGGCCAAGGCCGTCGCGTCCCTGCGCGAATCGGTCGCGAGCGCGAACGCGGTGGGCGACCTGGAGTCCCTGGCCCGCCGGCTCGAGGCGCTTTCGGGCACCACGAAGGAGCTCACCGAGCAGCAGCAGGCCGAGGCCAAGGCCGCGCTCGCCGACGCCATCGCCGAGCGCACCCACATCGTCGAGCAGGCCGAGGCGCTCGCCGCGCAGGATCCCGCGAAGACGCAGTGGAAGCAGGCGACCGCCGAACTCGACGCGTTGTTCGCGAGCTGGCAGCGTCACCAGCAGGACGGCCCGCGCCTGCCCAAGAACGAGGCGAACGAGCTGTGGAAGCGATTCCGGGCGGCCCGCTCGACGATCGAATCGCACCGCAAGGCGTTCTTCGCCGAACTCGACGCGTCGCACCGCGACGTCCGCACCCGCAAGCAGGCGCTCATCGAGCGCGCAGAGGCGCTCGCACCGCGCGGCGCCGACGCGGTGGGCGACTACCGCAACCTGCTCGACGAGTGGAAGCAGGCCGGCCGCGCGGGCAAGAAGCTCGACGACCAGCTCTGGGCTCGATTCAAGGCCGCCGGCGACGTGCTCTTCAACGCCAAGGCCGAGATCGACGCGCACGAGGACGAGGCCTACCGCGCGAACCTCGACGAGAAGCTCGCGCTCCTCACCGAAGCCGAGCCCCTGCTCACCGAGACCGACCCCAAGCAGGCTCGCGCCGGGCTCAACCGCATCCAGCGCAAGTGGGATGAGATCGGCAAGGTCCCCCGCGACCAGATCCGCGTCGTCGAAGATCGACTCCGCAAGATCGAGAACCACGTGCGTTCACTCGAAGACGAGCACTGGCAGCGCGAGGACCCCGAGAAGAAGGCGCGCTCCGAGGGCATGCTCGGGCAGCTCCACGACGCGATCGAGAAGCTCGAAGCCGAACTCACGGCGGCCGAGGCCTCCGGCGACGCCCGCGCTGCGGCATCCGCTCGCGAAGCGCTCGAGGCACGTCGCGCGTGGCTCAAGGCCGTCGGCGGCTGACTCCTCGCGACTCCCCCGCACCGACCACAGGTCGTCGCGGGTTCTCCACAGGTCGGCATCCGCACGCTGACCAGTGGTGCGGATGCTCCAGCATGGGGTCATGGCCAAGCTTCCTGCGGTGCTCGGCACCGACGACCTTCCGCTCGCCGAACTGTGCGCCGCGCGCATCGACGGCGACCTCTTCGCGATCGACGAGGGGTGGGCGCCGATCGACGAACCCGACCTGCCGAGCCTCCGCGCGGCCGTGGTCGCGCTGCGCGTGTCGCGTTCGCTGATCATCGAGCGACTCTCGGCGGCGTGGGTTCACGACGCACTCGACATGGCGCCGCGCTCGGCGCAGTTCTGCGTGCCGCACCGCTCGCGCGTCGCGGCGATCGCCGATCGTCGGGTCACGATCCGCGAGGTCGTGCTCGCCGACGACGAGGTCATCGAACTCGGCGGGGTGCGCTGCACGACGCCGGCGCGCACCGCGTTCGACCTGCTGCGCGAGAGCTCACTGCCCGATGCCGACGCCGAACGTGTCGTGGCGCGTCTGCTCGCAGCGCGCCCCCGACTCGAAGCCCAGATCCGAGAACGGCTCGATCGCGCTCAGCGCATGCCGCACCGTGCTCGCGCACTCGAGCGTCTCGATCGCGCGGTGAGCGCAGTCTCGTCGGACTCTGCCGGGCCGGCTCAGCCGTCGCTGACGCGGTAGACGTCGTAGACCGCGTCGATGCGCCGCACCGCGTTCAGCACGCGATCGAGGTGGGTCGTGTCACCCATCTCGAACACGAAGCGGCTGAGCGCCAGGCGGTCGGTCGAGGTCGAGACGTTCGCCGAGAGGATGTTCACGTGATGCTCCGACAGCACGCGCGTGACATCGGAGAGCAACCCCGCACGGTCGAGCGCCTCGATCTGGATCTGCACGAGGAACACGCTCTTCGAGCTCGGTGCCCACTCCACCTCGATGATGCGCTCGGGTTCGCGCATCAGCGACTGCACGTTGTGGCAGTTCGCCTGGTGCACCGACACGCCCGCCCCGCGCGTGATGAATCCGACGATCTGGTCACCCGGCACCGGAGTGCAGCATCGGGCGAGCTTCACGAGGATGTCGGGTGCCCCGCGAACCAGCACCCCCGAGTCGGAGTGCCGCGGGAGCGGCCGCGAGCGCACCGGGATCGGAAGGTCGGGCTCGTCGCCTTCGTCGACGTCGCGCACGAGCGAGACGACCTTCTCGAGCACCGACTGCGTGGAGATGTGACCCTCGCCGACGGCGGCATACAGCGCGGAGACGTCGTCGTAGCGCAGGAGAGCCGCGACCTCGGCGAACGAGTCCTGGCTCATGAGCTTCTGCAGCGGCAGGTTCTGCTTTCGCATCGCCCGGGCGATCGCATCGCGTCCCTGCTCGATGGCCTCGTCGCGGCGTTCCTTCGTGAACCACTGACGGATCTTGTTGCGTGCACGCGGGCTCTTCACGAAGCCAAGCCAGTCCTGGCTCGGACCGGAATCTGGGTTCTTCGACGTGAACACCTCGACGACGTCTCCGCTGGAGAGCTCGCTCTCGAGCGGCACCAGGCGACCGTTGACCTTCGCACCCATGGTGCGGTGGCCGACCTCGGTGTGCACGGCGTAGGCGAAGTCGACTGGAGTCGCGCCTGACGGAAGGCCGATCACGCGGCCCTTCGGCGTGAAGACGTAGACCTCCTTCGCGCCGATCTCGAAGCGCAGCGAATCGAGGAACTCACCGGGATCGGCGGTCTCGGCCTGCCAGTCGGAGATGTGCGCGAGCCACGCCATGTCGGTCTCGTTCTGCAGGGCGGGGCCGCCCGACGAACGACCGGTCGTCTGCTCCTTGTACTTCCAGTGCGCGGCGACGCCGAACTCGGCACGCTGGTGCATGTCGTGCGTTCGGATCTGGATCTCGACGGCTCGCCCCTTCGGGCCGAGCACGGTCGTGTGCAGCGACTGGTAGAGGTTGAACTTCGGGGTCGCGATGTAGTCCTTGAACCGACCGGGCAGCGGCGTCCAACGCGCGTGGATCGCGCCGAGCACGGCATAGCAGTCGCGCACCGAGTTCACGAGCACCCGGATGCCGACGAGGTCGTAGATCTCGTCGAAGTCGCGGCCGCGCACGATCATCTTCTGGTAGATCGAGTAGTACTGCTTCGGCCGGCCGACGACCCGGCCGCGGATCTTCGCGGCCTTCAGGTCGTCGTTGATGAGGTCGATCACGTTCTGCACGAATTCCTCGCGCTGCGGCGTGCGCTGCTTCACGAGGCTCTCGATCTCGGCGTAGAGCTTCGGGTAGAGCACCGCGAACGAGAGGTCCTCGAGCTCCCACTTGATCGCCTGGATGCCCAGTCGATGTGCGAGCGGCGCATAGATCTCGAGCGTCTCGGTCGCCTTGCGCGTCGCCGACTCCGCCGGCACGAATCCCCACGTCCTGGCGTTGTGCAACCGGTCGGCGAGCTTGATGATCAGCACGCGGATGTCTTTCGACATCGCGACGATCATCTTGCGGACGGTCTCGGCCTGCGTGGAATCGCCGTACTTGACCTTGTCGAGCTTCGTGACGCCGTCGACGAGCATGGCGATCTCGTCGCCGAAGTCGGCTCGCACCTGGTCGAGCGTGTACGCGGTGTCTTCGACGGTGTCGTGCAGGAGCGCCGCGGCGACCGTCTTCGATCCGATGCCCAGATCGGCGAGGATCTGCGCGACGGCGATCGGGTGGGTGATGTACGGCTCGCCGCTCTTGCGCTTCTGCCCCTCGTGCGCGCGTTCAGCGACCGTGTACGCCCGCTCGATGAGGGAGAGATCGACCTTCGGATGATGCATCCGAACCGTTCGCATGAGCGTGTCGACGGCACCCGTCGGCTGTGCCTTCGAGAAGATCCGCGGCACCAGACGGCGCAGCGAAGCCGTCGAGTTGACTCCGGCCTCGGTCACGCGTCAGCACCTCCAGACCTCAATTATCACCGCTCCCTGAGGTGTGAAGTGCCGATGGGAGCACGCCTGCCGCGAACATCACGCTGTAGGCAGCACCTCGGCCGACCGGGATCCGGCCCGCTCGCGCTCCTTCAGGACCTTCTGGTCGTGGCGGTGGATCTCGGGCTCGCCCTCGCGCAGCTGCGAGTACAGCGGCGCCGCGAGGAACACGGTCGACCACGTCCCGACGAGGATGCCGATCAGCAGTGCGAGCGAGATGTCGCGGAGCGTGTCGGCCCCGAGCACGCCGGCGCCGAGGAAGAGGATCGCCGCGACCGGCAGCGCGGCGACGACGCTGGTGTTGATCGAGCGCACAAGCGTCTGGTTCACCGCGAGGTTCACCGACTCGGCGAACGTGCGCCGCGATTCCTGCCCGTCTTCCGCGGTGTTCTCCCGGATCTTGTCGAACACCACCACGGTGTCGTAGAGCGAGTAGGCGAGGATCGTGAGGATGCCGATGGTGGCGGCGGGGCTGATCTCGAGGCCCAGCGCCGCGTAGATGCCGACCGTGGCGATGAGGTCGGCGATCAGGGCCAGGATCGCCGCGAGCGACATCTTCCACGTGCGGAAGTAGAGCGCCATGATGATGCCGGCCAGCAGCATGAACGCCAGAAGGCCGACGAGGGCCTGCCGTGTGACGTCAGCACCCCAACTTGGCCCGATGAACGACGACGTGACCTCGGATTCGGGCACGTCGTACGCCTCGGCGAGGGCTGTGGTGACCGCGCGCGAGTCTGCCTGTTCCAACTGGTCGGTCTGCACCCGGACGCCGTCGCCGCCGACGATCGTCACGTGCACGGTCGCGTCGGGCACGACGGATTCCACGGCGTCGATCGCCGCCTGCTCCTCGGCGTTCTCGACGCCCGCGATCTGGAATTGCGAGCCCCCGCGGAACTCGATACTGAAGTTGACCCCGCGGAGGATCGGCACGAGTACCGAGAGCAGGAGCAGCACGGCGACGATCGTGTACCACTTCTTGCGGCCGCCGATGAAGTTGAACGAGCGCTTGCCCGTGTAGAGGTCGTTTCCGAATGTGGTGAGCCGGTTGGCCATCAGGACTCCTTGCCTTCGCTGGTCCCGCTGCCGTTGTTGGTCCCGCTGCCGACGCCGGCGGTGGCCTTGCGTTCCGCAATGGTCTGCCGCTTCAGCGCCTCCTTGGAGCTCGAGGCGACCTTGTTCGAGGGCACGGCGACGGGCTTGCGGAATTCCGCGCGTCCGCGGTACACCGCGCCGAGCGCATCGGGGTCGAGGCCCGACCATGGGTTTCCGCTCGAGAAGAACTTCGTCTGTGCGAGCAACTGCAGCATCGGATGCGTGAACAGGATCACGACGACCACGTCGATGATCGTGGTGAGACCGAGCGTGTACGCGAAGCCCTTCACGCTGCCGACCGCGAGGATGAACAGCACGATCGCCGCGAGCAGGTTCGTGGCCTTCGACGCGAGCACCGTGCGGAAGGCTCGCTTCCAGCCGGCCTCGACGGCGCTGACGAGCTGACGACCGTCTCGGAGCTCGTCGCGGACGCGTTCGAAGTAGATGATGAACGAGTCTGCGGTGAAGCCGATCGCGACGATGAGGCCCGCGATGCCTGCGAGTGAGAGGCGGTAGCCCTCACGCCACGACAGGATCGTGATCATCAGGTAGGTGATGAGGCCGGCGATCACGAGCGAAGCGATCGTGACCGACCCGAGTGCCCGGTATTGGAACAGCGTGTAGATCACGACGAGGATGAGGCCGATGAGGCCGGCGATGAGGCCTGACTGCAGCTGCGAGGTACCGAGCGTCGCCGAGATCGTGTCGGACGACTCCACCGTGAAGCTGATCGGCAGCGCGCCGAACTTCAACTGGTCGGCGAGCGACTTCGAGGTCTCCTGCGTGAACTGGCCGGTGATCTGCGGTCGCCCGTCGGTGATGGCGGCGTTCATCGACGGGGCCGTGAGCACGGCGCCGTCGAGCACGAAGGCGAACTGGTCGCGGGGCGTCTGACCCTGCAGGCCGAAGAGCCGGGTGCTGACCTCGGTGAAGTCCTGGGTGCCCTCCTCGTCGAACACGATGTTGACGGCCCACTGTCCTGTGGAGGCGCCGGTGCTCGTCTGCACCATGCCGTTCGTGGCGTCGGCGATGTTCTCACCGCTCGCTTCGACCGGTCCGAGCAGGTACTTCGCGGAGCGCTCCACGTCGCACGTGACCAGGGGCTCGTCGGCCGGCGCGGCACTCGTCGACGTCTCGTCGAGCTCGGAGCAGTCGAAGTTGTCGAACTGGTCCTGCAGGGCGGGGGTGATCCACGCTGGGTCGCTGCCGTCGGTGGGCTCGATCGTCGGGGTCGACTCGAGCTCTTCGGCAGGCTCGGTGGGCGATGGGCTCTCGCTCGGGTTCACCGCCGTGTTCGTCGCCGCGTCGGCGAGCAGGACCGCGCGCAGCTCGAGCTTGGCCGACTGCTCGATACGTGCTCGAGTCTGGTCGTCGAGTTCACCCGGGATGCGGACGACGACGTTGTCGCCCTCGGTGTTGATCTCTGCTTCAGCAACGCCCGAGGCGTCGACACGCTGGCGGATGATCGAGACCGCCTGGTCGAGCTGTTCCTGCGATACGTCTGCGCCGGTCTCGACCTTCGGCGCGAGGATGATCTGCGTACCGCCCTCGAGGTCGAGCGCGAGCTTCGGAGTCCACGACCCCTCGCCCCAGATGACGGCGGCGGCGTTGATGCCGAACAACAGGGCGATGATGACACCCAGCCAGGTGAGGGATCGCCATGCCTTGCGGACTGGCGTCGGCCGGGATGACCGCTTCGATGGTGCAGCCACGTTTCTGCTTTCTCTGCAAGAGCCCGCGCGTCAATGCACGGGCCGAGCCTCGGTGAGGGGGTCTTAGTCGTCCGACTTCTTGGTGTCGGGCGTCTCGTCGGTCGTCGACGGGGCTTCGGTGGGCTCGTCGCCGACCCGCTCGCCGAACTCGGGCTCGTCGCCCAGCGACTCGGTGTTCTCGTCGGCCGCTGCCGGCTCGACCACGCGGGCGACCGTCTGCCGGTGCACGGTGAGCACCGTGCCGGGAGAGGTCTCGAGCAGCACCTGGTTCTCTTCTTCGTCGATCGAGAGGATCGTGCCGAACACGCCGAAGTTGGTCATCACCTTCGCGCCCGGCTGCACCTTCGACTGCAGCTGCTCGGCGTCAGCCTTGCGCTTGCGCGAGTTGCGGAACATGAAGAAGATCAGCACCGCCAGGACGGCGAGCATGATGATAGTGAACGGATCGAACGTCATGAGGGAGAGATACCTTCCGGTGTGCGCCGTGCGCACGAAGTCAGAGGCGCTGAGGGCTACGCCTCCAAGGATTATAGGTCATCGATCGGGAGGGCCGCTGACGCCCCTGGCGCGTGCTCGGCGAGTCCGAAATGCCGCCATGCCGACGGGGTCGCGACCCGGCCCCGGGGTGTCCGCGTGATGAGCCCGATGCGCACGAGGAACGGCTCGACCACCGCCTCGATCGTCTCGGCCTCTTCACCGACCGACACCGCGAGCGTGTTGAGGCCGACGGGCCCCCCGCCGAACCGGGTGAGGATGATCTGCATCACCGCGCGGTCGAGCCGGTCGAGGCCGAGCGGGTCGACGTCGTAGAGCTCGAGTGCCGCGCGTACGGCGCCGAGGTCGGCGCGGGCGCCGTGCACGAGTGCGTAGTCGCGCACGCGCCGCAGCAGTCGGTTGGCGATACGCGGTGTGCCGCGACAGCGCCCGGCGATCTCTGCGAGTGCTTCGCGGTCGACGTCGAGCCCGAGCAACGATGCCGCTCGCTGGAGCACCCGTTCGAGCTCGGCTTCGTCGTAGAACTCGAGATGGGCCGTGAACCCGAACCGGTCGCGCAGAGGATTCGGCAGCAGGCCGGCCCGGGTCGTCGCCCCGACGAGCGTGAAGGGCGCGAGGTCGAGCGGCACCGACGTGGCGCCGGCGCCCTTGCCGACCATGATGTCGATGCGGAAGTCCTCCATGGCGAGGTACAGCATCTCTTCGGCGGAGCGGGCCATGCGGTGGATCTCGTCGATGAACAGCACCTCGCCCGGGACGAGCGAGCTCAGGATCGCGGCGAGATCGCCCGCGTGCTGGATCGCGGGACCGCTCGACATGCGCAGCGGGCGACCGCCCTCGTGGGCGACGATCATCGCGAGCGTGGTCTTCCCGAGACCCGGAGGGCCGGCCAGCAGGATGTGGTCGGGCGTGCGCTGCTGCAGCATCGCCGCGGTGAGGAGGAGTTGCAATTGCCCGCGAACACGGGTCTGCCCGACGAACTCCTCGAGGCTCTTCGGGCGCAGCGCCCCCTCGAACGCGAGCTCGGCCTCTGAGGCGAGCACCGGGTCGGTGAGGTCGAGGTCGGCCTCGCTCATCGTGACCGCCCTGACTGCTGTGCGGGTCCGAGTCGCGACAGGGTGAGACGCAACAAGGTCGGCACGGAGGCCGCCTCGGTGGCTGACGCGGCTGCCATCGTCTCGTCGACGGCCTCGGCGGCGATGCGCTCGGACCAGCCGAGGCCGGTGAGCGCTGCGAGCACGCTCTCGGCGGCACCGCCGGAGATCACGGCGGGCCGCGCGGCCGCCGCAGGTGCGACGAGTTTGCCCGCGAGGGAGACCGTGATGAGCTTCGCAGTCTTGGGGCCGATGCCGCTGACCTTGCGGAACACCGCGTCGTCGTCTCGCTGCACGGCCTCGGCGACCTGTTCGGGCGAGAGCGCCGACAGCACGCCGAGCGCCGATTTGGGGCCGACGCCGGTGACGCCGATGAGCAGGTCGAACACGTCGAGTTCGTCGCGAGTGCCGAAACCGAACAGGGTCAGCGAGTCTTCGCGCACGATCAGTGTCGTGTGCACGCTCGTCTCGGTGCCCTCCCGGCTCGCGAGCGCGAGCGCGGGCGTCGTGTTGACGTGGAAGCCCACGCCCCCGACCTCGAGCACGATGGAGTTGCCGCCCGCCGAGAGCACGCGGCCGCGAAGAGAGGAGATCACTCCTTCAGCCTACGGGCCGCCCCCGACACCGCCGCGGAACGCTCCGCGGCGAGCCATGCCCGCTGGGCGGGCGTCAGGCCCGACGCCTCCGCCGGCGCCGCGGCATCCTGAATCGCGGCGCCCGCCACTCCCCCGGTGCGCCAGGCGTGGCAGATCGCGAGTGCGAGCGCATCAGCCGCGTCGGCGGGCTTCGGCACCGCCTCGAGCCCGAGGATGCGGGCGACCATCGCGCCGACCTGCTTCTTGTCGGCACGCCCGTACCCGGTGATGGCGGCCTTCACCTCGCTCGGCGTGTGCAGCGCGACCGGAAGCGCCCGGCGAGCCGCGATCAGCATCGCGACGCCGGAGATCTGGGCGGTGCCCATGATCGTCGACACGTCGCTTCGGGCGAAGACCCGCTCGAGCGCGACCGCCTGCGGCCGATGCTCCTCGAAGATCGCCTCGAGTCCGTCGGCGATGCGGGCGAGCCGGCGCGGCGTGTCGAGCTCGGCCGGCGAGCGCAGCACCACGACGTCGACGAGCCGCGCGGTGCGGTTGGGCTCCACGTCGACCACGCCGACGCCGCATCGCGTCAGGCCGGGGTCGATGCCGAGCACTCGCACGGCGATCGGCTAGTCCTCGGCTTCGAGCTCGGCCTGCACCTCGGGGCTGAGGTCGAAGTTGCTGTAGATGTTCTGCACGTCGTCGCTGTCTTCGAGCGCGTCGATGAGTCGGAACACCTTGCGGGCGGTGTCGGCGTCGATCTCGACCTTGAGGTTCGGCACGAACGCGGCATCGGCGGAGTCGTAGTCGATGCCCGCCTCCTGCAGCGCGGTGCGCGCCCCGACCATGTCGGACGCCTCGGTGACGACCTCGAAGGTGTCACCCTCGTTGGTGACCTCTTCGGCGCCTGCGTCGAGTACCGCGGCGAGGATGTCGTCTTCGGTCGTGCCCTCGGCCGGCACGACGATGACGCCCTTGCGCGCGAAGTTGTAGGCGACCGAACCCGGATCGGCCATGTTGCCGCCGTTACGGCTCATGAGCGTGCGCACCTCGGCGGCAGCGCGGTTCTTGTTGTCGGTCAGGCACTCGATGAGCAGCGCGACGCCGTTGGGACCGTAGCCCTCGTACATGATGGTCGTGTACTCGATGGACTCACCGGTGAGCCCTGCGCCGCGCTTGATGGCGCGGTCGATGTTGTCGTTCGGGACCGAGGTCTTCTTCGCCTTCTGAACGGCGTCGACGAGGGTCGGGTTGCCCGAGAGGTCGGCCCCGCCCATCTTGGCGGCGACCTCGATGTTCTTGATGAGCTTCGCAAACGACTTCGCACGGCGCGAATCGATGATCGCCTTCTTGTGCTTGGTCGTCGCCCACTTGGAATGCCCGGACATGATGCTCCTGAATCGCTTCGCGGCGGGTCATCCGCCGACAGACCATTGTATGGCAGCGTGCCGACCGCTCCGGATCGACGTGCGGGAGGCGACCGTCAGGCCGGTCGCATTCCGACGGATGCCGCAGGCGCAAGCGCGCGGCATCCGTCGCGTCAGTCCGCCGCGGACGCCGGCTGCTCTGGGTGCAGTCGGCGGAGCGCGCGTTCGTACTGGCGTCGGCCGAACAGCCGGTAGGCCAGGCGCATCGGGGCGGGCAGCTCGCGCGCCATCCAGGCCGCCCGTTCGCCCTCGGGGACGGCGTCCATCATCAGTCCCAGAAGGAGGAAGAGCGGCAGCGGCGGCTTCTCGCGCTGGGCGTGGGCCGAGATCTCATCCCACTCGGCGTCCGACAGCACGGCGTCGAGCACCGGGAGCGCGTCGCGCTCCTCATCGGCGAGATGCTCGCGGAGCGTGCGGTCGACCTCATCGAGAGCCTCGGCCAGGCGGGTCGCGTCCGCGGCGTCCGCGCCCGGCGCCCATGCGTCGATGAGCACGTCGATCTCGTCGAGCTGGTCGGACACCGCCTGGTGCTGGCGGCGCATCACTGCGACGTGCAGGCCGCAGGCCGGTGCGCGCTCGGTCATCCGGCCCCAGAAGAAGTCGTCCTCGGCGTGATGGTGGGTGTGCAGGAGCGCCGTGAGTCCGTGCAGGTGCTGCGCGAGGAACGCGGCACGATCCACGTCACCGGGCGCGACCTCGCGCACGAGCCCCGGCGCCTCGCCGAACAGGCGGCGGAACAGCCGGTGGATGAGCACGACCTCGTCGCTGCGGCAGGTGGTGGGGGCGGTGTCCATCGATGCGGGCGCGCCGGTACTGGGAAGTCGAGTGGTCATGGGATGCGAGCGAAGCGGATGCCGCGGCCGGCCGCACCCGTGGAATCCCGCGCTGGTGGTCGGGGCTCTCCCTGAGCTGGCAGCCTCAGCCGAGGATCTTCAAGAGGGTCCTGAGGTTGCGGTTGGTGGTCACCGGCTTGAACTTCGCCTTCCCGAGCAGCTTCGCGAACGGGGTGTCGACCGTGGTGCCCTTCACCGGGTTCCAGTAGACGACGCCGTCGCCCCGTGCGAGCGGGTCGACCTCGGAGTCGGCTTCACCGGCGAAGGCCATGAGGTCGTCGACGGCGCCGGGCTCGGCGGCGAAGATCACCCACGGCTGCCGACGGTCGTCGGCGGCGTCGAACGGGAAGGCGTCGACCACCCGCTGGAGTTCGCTTCGCGTCACGAGGATGATCCACGCGTCGTAGCCGAATCGCTCGCGGAGCGCCTCCTCGATGCGCCGTTTCGTCGCCGCGCGCGCCTCCCGCGTGAGCACGGTGAACGACACGTTGCCGCTTGCGAGCACCGTGCGCACGTCGCGGAAGCCGAGTTGCTCGAAGACCTCGCGCAGTTCCGTCGATCGGATCGTGATGCCGCCGACGTTGACACCGCGGAGCAGGGCGATGGAGTCCGTCACGTCATCGACGGTACCGCCCCGTCGGGATAGAGCGTGAGCATGTGGCGTTCGTACTTCCGTTTCAACACCAACGAGTAGAGCAGGCGGATCGGCGCCGGCAGGTTCTCCTTGGACCACTGATCCCGCTCCTCCGGCGGGATACTCGCGAGCATCAGCCCGAGTTGCAGCGGGATCATGTCCTTCGGCAGGTTCGCGCGCGCGTGCTCCTCCAGCTCACCCCACTCGGCCTGCGAGAGCACGCGGCCGGCGACCGGGACGATCTCGGCCTCCTCCTCGCCGAGATGCCCGAAGAAGGCCTCGCGAAGTCGTCCGAACCGCTCGACGATGACCGCGGCATCGGCCGGGTCGGCGCTCGCACGCCAGCCGGGGACCAGCGGCTCGATGGTCGCGAGCTGGTCCGCGATCTCGGCGTGCTGGGCTCGCATCTGGTCGACGTGAGCGGCGCAGGACGGCGCTCGCGCCTCGATGCGGTCCCAGAGCACCGAATCCTCGCTCTCGTGGTGCAGGTGGACCGCGAAGGCGACCATCGAGACGTGGTCGGCGATGGTCGCCGACCGCTCGAGGTCACCGGACGGAACCCGTTCGATGAGGCCGGGCAGCTCCGTGAAGAGCCAGCGAAGGATCTTGTGCACCTGGATGAGATCGGACGTGTCGCAGCCCCACTGCGCCTCGCCGGGTGCCGGTTCGGACGAACTGGGCAGCTTGGTGACCATGGTGGGGTCCCCCATCCGCGTCGCACGACGGCACGGGCGGCGGCGACGCGGCACCGTACCCGCTGAGCGCAGGCTATCGATCGCCGCATCGGCGACGGTAGCCCCTAACCGGGGCTCAGCCCGTCGATCGCGGTCGATCGCCGTAGATCTCCGCCGAGCTCAGTCCCGGTCGCGCAGCTTCGAGAGGAAGTACTCGTGGAACCGGATGTCGCCGTTGATCTCGGGGTGGAAGCTGGTGCCGAGGAGTCCGCCCTGCTCGACCGCGACGACGCGCCCGTCGGCCAGCGACGCGAGCGGCGTCGCGTTCGGGCCGACCGACTCGACGACGGGTCCGCGGATGAACACCGCGCGCACCGGCGGGTCGCCGAGGACCGGGATCTCGAGGTCGGTCTCGAACGACTGGTTCTGCGAGCCGAATGCGTTGCGCCGCACGACGACGTCGAGGCCGCCGAAGTTCTCCTGCCCCGCGATCGTGTCGAGCACCGTGTCGGCGAGCATGATCAGCCCGGCACACGTTCCGTACACGTGGAGTCCGTCATCGATGCGATCCCGCAGCGGCTCGGCGAGCCCGAAGGCGCGCGACAGCTTGTCCATCACCGTCGACTCGCCACCCGGGATGACCAGCCCCTCGATGCCCTCGAGGTCGCTCGCGCGACGCACGAGCGACACCCGCGCGCCGAGCTCGCCCAGGATGCGGGCGTGCTCGCGGAAATCGCCCTGCAGCGCGAGAACACCGACGCGGGGGCCGGCCGAAGCCACGGCCCCCGCGTCGAGTGATTCGGTGCGGAGTGTCGTCACCAGCCGCGCTCGGCGAGACGGTGCGGGGCTGCGAGGTCGCCGACGTTGATGCCGACCATCGCCTCGCCGAGTCCGCGCGAGACCTCGGCGATGACCGACGGGTCGTCGTAGAAGGTCGTCGCCTTGACGATCGGCCGCCGCGCGCGCCTCGGGGTTACCCGACTTGAAGATGCCGGAGCCCACGAACACGCCGTCGGCGCCGAGCTGCATCATCATCGCCGCGTCGGCCGGGGTGGCGACGCCGCCCGCGGTGAAGAGGACGACCGGGAGCTTGCCGGTCTCGGCGACCTCGAACACGAGGTCGTAGGGAGCCTGCAGCTCCTTCGCGGCGACGTAGAGCTCGTCGCGGGTCATCGACTTGAGCGCGTTGATCTCAGACGTGATCTTGCGGATGTGCTTGGTCGCCTCGGAGACGTCGCCGGTGCCGGCCTCGCCCTTCGAGCGGATCATGGCCGCGCCCTCGTTGATGCGTCGGAGCGCCTCGCCGAGGTTGGTCGCGCCGCAGACGAACGGCGTGTTGAAGGCCCACTTGTCGATGTGGTTCACGTAGTCGGCAGGCGAGAGCACCTCGGACTCGTCGATGTAGTCGACGTCGAGCGCCTGGAGCACCTGCGCCTCGACGAAGTGGCCGATGCGGGCCTTCGCCATGACGGGGATCGACACCTCGGCGATGATGGCCTCGATGAGGTCGGGGTCGCTCATTCGGGCGACGCCACCCTGCGCGCGGATGTCGGCAGGCACCCGCTCGAGGGCCATGACGGCGACGGCGCCGGCATCTTCGGCGATGCGGGCCTGCTCGGCGGTGACGACGTCCATGATGACGCCGCCCTTGAGCATCTCGGCGAGGCCGCGCTTGACGCGGTTCGAGCCGGTCTGCGAGGTCGCGGCGGGCGCGGGGACGGGAGCTTCGGTCATGGAGTCAATCCTAATCGTCGGGTGAGGTGCGCACGGCGCCGCGATGGAGGCCGTACGGCAGTGCATTGGACACCGCGTCCAGCGGACGCGGCCGGTCGGTTCAGGCGGGCCAGGCCTGCGCGATCTCCTGCCGGACTTCGCCGAGCAGGCGGGGCAGCGCCTTCGTGCCGGCGATGATCGGGAAGAAGTTCGAGTCGAGTGCCCAGCGCGGCACGATGTGCTGATGCAGGTGCTCGGCGATCCCCGCGCCGGCGATGCGGCCCTGGTTCATGCCGATGTTGAAGCCGTCGCACTTCGACACCTGCTTCAGCGACTCGCATCGCCACCTGCGTGAGCTCGCCGATCTCGGCGACCTCGTCGGGCGATCGCCTCGTCGTACGTCGCGATATGGCGATACGGACAGACGAGCAGATGCCCGCTGTTGTAGGGGAACAGGTTGAGCAGCACATACGCGTGGCGACCCCGGGCGACGATGAGCGACTTCTCGTCGTCCATCTCGGGCGCACGGCAGAACGGGCACGCGTCGCTCGTCGGGCTGCTGGCCGTGCTGGATGTAGACGAGGCGATGGGGCGTCCACAACCGCTGGAACGCGTCGGGCACGCCGGCGAGGTCGGCCGAGGAGTCCGTCGGGACTCCGGCGAACTCGTCGGCCTGATAGCTCGTCATGCGAAGAGGTCGTCGCGAGTCGTGATCTGCGCGTCGTTCGTCGATCGAGGCCGCGGATGTGCGCGACCGCCTCGTCGATCGCCACGCCGTTCTCCTGCGTTCCATCGCGGAACCGGAAGCTCACGGTGCTCACCCGCGCGGTCCTGTTCGCCGGCGATGAGCTGGAACGGCACCTTCTGGGTGGTGTGCGTGCGGATCTTCTTCTGCATGCGGTCGTCGCTCGTGTCGAGTTCGGCCCGGACCCCCGACGCTCGCAGCAGCTCGATGATCGCCCCGAGGTACGGCACGTACTCGTCTGCGACCGGGATGCCCACGACCTGCACCGGTGCGAGCCACACCGGGAACGCGCCGGCGTAGTGCTCGAGGAGGATCGCGAAGAATCGTTCGATCGAGCCGAACAGCGCCCGGTGGATCATGATGGGGCGCTTCTTCTGCCCGTCCCGGTCGGTGAACTCGAGGCCGAAGCGCTCCGGCAGGTTCGGGTCGACCTGCACGGTCGAGAGTTGCCAGGTGCGGCCGATCGCGTCG
This sequence comes from uncultured Actinomycetota bacterium, assembly GCA_963758615.1. Lineage (GTDB taxonomy): Bacteria > Actinomycetota > Actinomycetes > Actinomycetales > Microbacteriaceae > Agromyces. The sequence continues at coordinate 144,816 of CAVWVZ010000009.1, forward strand.
CGTGTCTTGAGGTCGATCTTCGGCCCGTAGAACGCCGCTTCGCCCGGCATCTCGGTGAGCTTGAGTCCGCTCGCTCGGGCGACGTTGCGCAGCGCGTTCGTCGAGTACTCCCAGAAGTCCTCCGAGCCGATCCACTTGTCGCTCTGGTCGTCGCGCATCGACAGCTCGAGCTCGAAGTCCTCGAGGCCGAAGTCGCGCAGCATCGAGATGACGAAATCGATGACCTTGGTGGCTTCCTCCTCGAGTTGGTCGGGGGTCACGAAGAGGTGGGAGTCGTCCTGCGTGAAGCCGCGCACCCGGGTGAGCCCGTGCAGCGCGCCCGAGAGCTCGTTGCGATACACGGTGCCGTTCTCGGCGAGTCGCATCGGCAGGTCGCGATAGCTGCGCCCGCGCTCCTTGTAGATCAGGATGTGCATCGGGCAGTTCATGGGCTTCAGGTAGTAGTCCTGGCCCTGCTTCGTGACGTTGCCCTCGGCGTCGCGCTCCTCGTCCATCGTGATGGGCGGGAACATGCCCTCCTTGTAGGTGACGAGGTGGTTGGACTGGAGGAAGAGGTCCTCCTTGGAGATGTGAGGGGTGTACACGTAGGTGTAGCCGTCGGCGATATGGCGACGACGCGCGTGCTGCTCCATCTCCATGCGCACGACACCGCCGCGCGGGTGCCATACCGAGAGCCCCGAGCCGATCTCGTCGGGGAAGCTGAACAGGTCGAGTTCGCGCCCGAGCTTGCGGTGGTCGCGCTTCGCCGCCTCCTCGAGGCGGTGCTGGTACGCGCGCAACTCGTCTTTCGTGGTCCACGCGGTGCCGTAGATGCGCTGCAGCTGCGGGTTCTTCTCGGAGCCGCGCCAGTAAGCGGCCGCGAGGCGCATCAGGGCCCAGCCGTTGCCGATCATGCGGGTGTTCGGCAGGTGGGGTCCGCGGCAGAGGTCCTTCCAGACCGTTTCGCCGGTCTTCGGGTCGACGTTGTCGTAGATGGTGAGTTCGCCCGCACCGACCTCGACCGACTCGTGGTCGTCGCCGCTCCCCTCGCCGTGGCCGGCAGCGCCCTTCAGGCCGATGAGCTCGAGCTTGTAGGGCTCGCTCGCGAGCTCCGCTCGCGCCTCGTCGTCGGTGACGACGCGACGCACGAACCGCTGGCCGGCACGGATGATCCGCGCCATCTCCTTGTCGAGCGCCTTCAGCGCCTCGGGCGTGAACGGCTCGGCGACGTCGAAGTCGTAGTAGAAGCCGTCGGTGACCGGCGGACCGATGCCGAGCTTGGCCTCGGGGTTGATCGTCTGCACCGCCTGGGCGAGCACGTGCGCGGCGGAGTGCCGCAGGATGTTCAGTCCGTCGGGCGAATCGATCGTCACCGGCTCGACGACGTCGTCATCGGTCACCGTCGTCGCGAGGTCCTTGAGCTCGCCGTTGACGCGCATCGCGACAACGGATCGATCGGTGAAGAGCGCGAAGCCGTCAGCCACCTTGATCCACTCCTTGGATTCTCGAAAACGAACCCTTCAACTGTAGTGGTGCGCCAGGTACCGGCCTGCGCGCGCGCATCCTCGCCCGCACGAGCGCCGCCGCGCCGTGCGGGGATCAGGTGTACCCAAGCGATGGCCGAACCCTGCCGAGAACCGCCCACAGCTGACACGCGAGAAGAACGCATGCCACGGCGTCGTGCCACGGCATCCGTTCTTCGTTCACGTCACCCGCCGGAATCCGCTGCGTTCGCCGCGGACCGAGCCGGCTGCCGGCGTCAGGAGACCAGGCGTCGCTTGACGGCCACGCGCTCACCCACGACGACCGAGCCGAGCGCGAGCGCACCGAGACCCACAATGAGGAGCCAACTGCTGTCGAATCCACTACCACCACCGGACGAGGTCGAATCGATCGGCACGATTACGGCGCTCGACTGCGTCGGGGTCGGCGACGGGGTCGGGGTCGGCGCCGGCTCGAACGAGTACGAGTAGTGGCTGATTCCCTTGCCGGTCGGATGCTCGAAGGTGAAGGTCTGGGAAGGCGGGTCGACCGGGATGATGACGGCCCCGCCGCCGGATGGCCCCGCACCGGCCTTCACGCAGACCTCGGTGATGACGAATCCGTCGTCGACCGTGATCGTGATCGACTTGACCTCCGGGTTGCTTGGGACGTCGATCTTTCCGGAGTCGAGCTCGGGGCAGATCTGGCCGGCGGGTGGGTCGGCGTACGCCGGCGCAGCGCTGAACAGGACGGCACCGCCAGCAATCAGCAGGGCAGCACCGATCGCACGTCGGGTCATCCGTCGGGTTGTCATGAGAGGGCTCCTCACTCCTTCGTGAGCGCAGCACTGATGTGTAACGCAGGTGCACGGTGTGCGCTCAACTCGGGTTCGGCGCCTTGTGGACGGCGGTCGGGTATCGGCCCACAACGATCACGGGGCCAGAATACGAGTCTTCCTCATCTTACGTCACCCCCCGAAGGGGGCACACTCGAGGAGGAACCCGGCGGGCATGAGGATCGCCGCGATCGGCAGTGCGCGAGTGGAAACTCGTGCCAAGGCGCAGCGGGATGGCATCGAAAACAAGAAAGGCCCGGAATCCCGGCCCTGACCTGTTCGCTGTCCGGTGGGCGATACGGGATCGAACCAGTGACCTCCTGCGCGAGCGTCGCATCGCTCCGGCGATCGTCTGTCCGCCCACGCGATCGGGAGGACGCGTCGGGGTGCACCCTGAGGCGGCAGCCCCGAGACGGTTCTAGAGTTTGCCTCATGTATACAGAGAAGGAATCTCCGTTCGGCGGTGCGTATGATGACCGCATCGTCCGCACCGGCGACTTCGAGCCGGATGTCTCGGTCGAGGACTGGGTGGCCAAGTACCGCCTCGGCGACCTCGTCGGCGGGCCGATCTTCTGGACCGCCATCGAGACGCTCACCCCCACCCGCACGATCGGCAAGGGGCGCACGAACCTCACGCTGATCCGCCCGACGATCCTGCAGACGGATGCCGCGACCCCTCATGCCGCGTTCGATCGGCGCGAATCGCCGAACCGCAATCCCGCTGTCTCGGTGCACTTCGCCCCCGGCGCGTACGGTGCCACGGGCACGGGCACGTACGTGTTCTCCTTCTTGGTCGAAGCACCGACGCGCTCGAGGTTCGCGCCGCAGGCCTTCGCGGGCGGCGGCACCGTCGATGCCCCGGCGGAGATCCGCTTCAGCGGCAAGCGCACCATCACCATCATCCTGAGGAATGTCCCACCCGGAGCCGAGGTGTGGGCGGCCATCGAACAGCTCGACGGCGAGGCCTGGTCGTGGTTCAGCACTCGCATCAGCCTGCCGCCGCTCGTGCTCGAGGTCTTCCAGCCGTAGGCCGAATCGCCGCACCGACGACAGAAGCCCCGACCGAGGGCCGGGGCTTCGTGTTGGTGGGCGATACTGGGATCGAACCAGTGACCTCTTCCGTGTCAGGGAAGCGCGCTACCGCTGCGCCAATCGCCCAGAGCCGTGATGATTATCGCAGCTTGGAGGTGGATACGGGATTCGAACCCGTGTATACGGCTTTGCAGGCCGCTGCCTCGCCTCTCGGCCAATCCACCGTGTATGGGTTCACCACCAGAAGAACAGGAATGAACTGATGCTCATTCCCGATCAGAGCGGATGACGAGATTCGAACTCGCGACCCTCACCTTGGCAAGGTGATGCGCTACCACTGCGCCACATCCGCGTTGCCCGCATTTCTGCGTGCAGAGAGACTCTAACGGATTCGGTGAACGAATCACAAACTGAGCCGACCGCCTGGCACGTTCCCCCCGGTCATTCCCAGAATCGATGGCAGAAACCCGGGCGTGTCGAGTCGACGCGCCCCACCGGAGCGACGCACGGGAGCAACACCCCTGGAATGCCCGCGCGCCGCGCCGATGTGCAATCGCCCGCCTCCGTCGGCTAGTATCGAGTCCGCGGTCAACGCGTGTGACTGCAATCCCACATGGGCGATTGGCGCAGCTGGTAGCGCGCTTCCTTCACACGGAAGAGGTCGTCGGTTCGAGCCCGGCATCGCCCACGAACGCCCCCACTCCACTGGGGGCGTTCTTCGTTTCCGCCGTCGGTCAACCCCGTTGCGGCATCCACCCCCTCCGTCTAGCGTGATCGCCATCTGTGCCGCATCGACGCGAGGAGGATTCCATGTCCGGTGAGGTCTCGTTCATCGAGTTCGGGGCGGCCGACGCCATGACCGCCCGCACCTTCTACGGAAAGCTGTTCGGTTGGTCGTTCGAGTCCGGGCCGGGAGGTGACGGCTACGTGATCGATGGTGCGGGCGTTGCGGCGGGCGTCCACGGAGGCGATCAGGGTGCCGCTCCCTATGTCTTCTTCAAGGTCGACGACCTCGATGCCGCCGCGGCCGAGGTCCAGCGACTCGGCGGCACCGTCGACACGATCCCCGGCGGCGAGGATGAGGCCTCGGCGGCGATCTTCGGCGAGTTCCGCATGTGCCGCGACGACCAGGGCTCGCCCTTCGGCCTGCATCGACCTCCGCGCCACTGAGCGACGTGAGCCGACTCCGACGACGAGTGTCGCGTCGTCAGCGCCAGCCGTAGCGGTTGGCGAGCGCGTCGGCGACGAGCGCGTACCGCCGCGAATCGAGGGATGACGCCTCGCGGCGCATCCCGCCCGCCCGGACCCGGAACACCCGGTCGATGCGCGCCCAGCTCGGCCGCCCCTCCGAGTCCCATGCACCATCGCCCAGTGCGACGTAGTCATGATCGCCGTCGTGGGCCTTGCTCGTGAGTTGCACCGCCAGGTAGTCGCCCGAATTCGACGCCGCGACGATCACGACAGGGCGGTCCTTGCCGCGTCCGTCGTGTTCCTCGTATGGCACCCAGGTCCATACGACCTCGCCCGGGTCGGGCTCGCCATCACGCTCGGGGATGTAGGCGAGCCGCACCCTTCGCAGGCGTCCCGGTTCGATCTCGATCGTGGCGTCGTCACCGGTCTGCCCCGGCGAGACGTCGCGGTCTCCCGGCCTCACCGTCGCCGTCATCGTCGACGAGGCGCGCGGGGCCGCGACATCCGATTGTTGCTCCGAACCGTTCGTGAACAGCGGCCGGATCACACGACGGAGGGCGGTGAGGAAGCGGCTGGTGTCAGTCACACCGGCACACTACCCCACCGCCCTCGCGGTGAATCAGTGTCGTCAGACGGTCTCGAGCTTGTAGGCGTCCTCGCCGTGCACGACGGTGTCGATGCCGGCGATCTCGTCCTCGTTCTTCACCCGGAAGCCGATGGTCTTCTGGATGGCGAAGCCGATGACGTAGGCGAGCACGAACGAGTACACGAGCACTGCGCCTGCCGCGATGGCCTGCACCATCAGCTGCGTGAGGTCGCCGCTGTAGAAGAGGCCGGTGCCGTTGGCGAAGAAGCCCAGGTACAGCGTGCCGATGAGGCCGCCGACCAGGTGGATGCCCACCACGTCGAGCGAGTCATCGAAGCCCCACTTGAACTTCAGGTCGACGGCGAGGGCGCAGACCGCACCGGCGATGACGCCGAGGACGATGGCCCAGATCGGGGTGAGCGAGGCACACGCCGGGGTGATCGCGACGAGGCCGGCCACGGCGCCCGAGGCGGCACCGACCGAGGTCGGCTTGCCGTCCCGGATCTTCTCGACGACGAGCCAGGCCAGCAGTGCGGCCGCCGGCGCGGCGATCGTGTTCACGAATGCGAGGGCCGCGGTTCCGTCGGCTGCGAGCTCGGAGCCCGCGTTGAAGCCGAACCAGCCGAACCACAGGAGGCCGGCGCCGAGGAGCACGAACGGCGGGTTGTGCGGGACGTGGAGGCCCTTCGAGAAGCCGACGCGCTTGCCGAGCACGAGTGCGAGGGCGAGGGCGGCCGCACCGGCGTTGATGTGCACCGCGGTGCCGCCGGCGAAGTCGATGGCGCCGACGCCGAACCACTCCTGCATGCCGTAGGTGATCCAGCCGCCGTAGGCGAAGCTGCCGTCCTCAGCGAGGCCGAAGTTGAAGACCCAGCTCGCGACCGGGAAGTAGACGATGGTCGCCCACAGTCCCGCGAACACCATCCACGCGCCGAACTTCGCCCGGTCGGCGATGGCACCCGAGACGAGCGCCACGGTGAGGATCGCGAACGTCGCCTGGAAGGCCACGAAGGCGAGCGGCGGGTACGCGGCGCCCTCTGGGACCTCGAGCAGGCTGGTCAGGCCGATCGCCGACCAGTCGATGGACCAGGGCGCGGCCAGGCCCTCCGCGGAGGGGAACGCGATGGCGTAGCCGTAGAGCACCCACAGGACGCCGATGAGGCCAAGTGCGCCGAAGCTCAGCATCATCATGCTGATGACGCTCTTCGCCTTGACGAGCCCGCCATAGAAGAACGCGAGCCCGGGCGTCATCAACAGCACGAGGGCTGCCGCTATCAGCAAGAACGCGGTGTTGCCTTGATCCATCTCGAACCTCTTTCAGATGCAGGGGTTGGGGAAACCTGTGCCGCCCAGTCTCATGACGGGACGTTTCGAGAGGGATCGCGTTGTGTTTCGCGTTCGTTACGGCATGGCCCGTTGATGTAAACAGCGGGTTTCGTCGGGCCGCGCAGCCGCCGTGAATCTGGATCCGGCACCGTTCTGCCGTGTCTCGCGCGCTTCGGCTCCGGGCAGGATGCCACGGACGACGGTTCAGTCGTGCGGCGGGAGCTCACCCGTTGTGAGGGCGATCATGCGCGACATCGCGCGCAGGTACTTCTTGCGGTAGCCGCCGTCCATCATGTCGCCGCCGAAGACCTCGTCGAGCGGCAGCCCGCTCGCGACGATCGGCACTTCCGCGTCGTAGACCCGGTCGATGAACGCCACGAGGCGCAGGGCGGCGTTCTGGTCATCGAGCTCGTGGACTCCGTCGAGCGCGATGACCTCGATGCCGTCGATGAGCTTCACGTACTTCGAGGGGTGCACGGTCGCGAGATGCGCGATGAGGTCGTCGAACCCGTCGAGGGAGACCGCGTGCCCGCGAGCGGCGAGCGCCTCGGCCGTGTGCGCGACATCGTGGTCTGGGCCGAGGGCGGCCGCGTGCCCCTCGGTGTCGCGTCGGCGGTAGTCGAGCCCGTCGATGCGCAGCGTCTCGAAGTTCGACGACAGCGCGTGGATCTCGCGGAGGAAGTCGGCGGCGGCGAAGCGGCCTTCGCCGAGTGCCGCCGGCGGTGTGTTGGATGTCGCGGCGACTCGAGTGCCACCGGCCATCAGCTCACCGAGGAAGCGGGTCATCAGCATCGTGTCGCCCGGGTCGTCGAGCTCGAACTCGTCGATGCAGATGAGGCGCGCGCCCTTGAGGAGTTGCAGGGCCGGGACGTAGCCGAGTGCGCCGACGAGTGCGGTGTACTCGATGAAGGTGCCGAAGTACTTCGGCCCGTGGGCGACGTGCCAGAGGGCGGCGAGCAGGTGCGTCTTCCCGACACCGAACCCACCGTCGAGGTAGACGCCCGGGAGCTCGATGCGCGCCGGCCGCTTGCGCGAGAAGAATCCGCCCGGCCGCTGCGCGGCGCGCCATGCCCCGGCGAATTCGTTGAGCCGGTCGAGGGCGGCCTGCTGCGAGGGGAAGCCGGGGTCGGGGCGATAGGACTCGAACGACGCGTGCTCGAACTGGGGCGGCGGTGTGAGCTCGGCGGCGATCTCGGTTCCGGAGATCGACGGATTGCGATCGACGATGCGGACGAGGGTCTTGCTCGGTGCCGAGGTCATGCTGGTGGAGCTCCCGTATTGCATCGCATGACGGGTCTTGTGACTTCGCCCCGCGCGCCGCGTAGATTCGTGGTGGACAGGTCATCAGCCTAGTCCGGTCCCCATCCGTCCCCGCCCGACCGGGCGATCCAGGAGGTAGTCATGTCCGCCGAGTTGGACGCAGCCCCGAAGCTCGCCGAGTACGCCCACCCCGAGCGTCTCGTGACGACCGATTGGCTCGCCGTGCACCTCGGCGAACCCGGCCTGGTCGTCGTGGAATCCGATGAGGACGTGCTGCTCTACGAGACCGGCCACATTCCGGGCGCCGTGAAGATCGACTGGCACACCGAGCTCAACGACCCGGTCGTGCGCGACTACGTCAACGGGGAGCAGTTCGCCGCGCTCCTCGGCTCCAAGGGAATCTCCCGCGACACGACGGTCGTCATCTACGGCGACAAGAACAACTGGTGGGCCGCCTACGCGCTCTGGGTCTTCACGCTCTTCGGGCACGACGACGTACGCCTGCTCGACGGCGGCCGCGACCTCTGGATCGCCGAGGGCCGCGAGCTCACCACCGCAGCGCCCGAGGTGACGCTCGTCGAGTACCCCGTCGTCGAACGCGACGACCGCGCCGTGCGCGCCTTCAAGGAGGACGTGCTCGCGCACCTCGGGAACCCGCTCGTCGACGTGCGCTCCCCCGAGGAGTACAACGGTGAGCGCACGACCGCTCCGGCCTACCCCGAAGAAGGCGCGCTCCGCGCGGGCCACATTCCCACCGCGGCATCCGTGCCGTGGGCACGTGCCGCAGCCGCCGACGGAACGTTCAAGACCCGCGACGAGCTCGACGCGATCTATCGCGGCGAGGTCGGACTCGAGGACGGCGACGACGTCATCGCCTACTGCCGCATCGGGGAGCGCTCGAGCCACACCTGGTTCGTGCTCACCCACCTGCTCGGGTTCGAGAAGGTGCGCAACTACGACGGCTCATGGACCGAGTGGGGCAGCGCGGTGCGCGTGCCGATCGTGACCGGGGCGCAGCGCGGCGAGGTCCCCGCACGCTGACGGCGGACGAGGCCGGAGTCGCATCCGGCCGTGGGACAATGGGACGGATGGAACAGACGACCCTTCCCGCGACGCTCGCCGAGACGCGCGACGACTTCCTTGCCCTCGAGGTGCGCGACCGGCTCCAATTGCTGCTCGAGTTCTCCAACGAGCTCCCCGAGCTGCCCGAGCGGTACGCCGACCACCCCGACCTGTTCGAGCGCGTCGTCGAATGCCAGTCCCCTGTGTTCATCTTCGTCGAGGTCGTCGACGACATCGTGCACATGTTCGCCACAGCGCCCGCCGAGTCCCCGACGACGCGCGGCTTCGCCTCGATCCTGGTGCAGGGGCTCCACGGCCTCACCGTGCAGGAGGTGCTCGACATCCCCGCCGACTACCCCCAGTCGCTCGGTCTCGGCGAGGCGGTGTCCCCGCTGCGAGTGCGCGGCATGACGGGCATGCTCGCGCGCGCCAAGCGGCAGCTGCGCGAGCGGATCGCGGCGCAGGTCGAGTCCGCCGAGGCATAGCGCGGGCCTCAGCCCACGATCTCAGCCTCATCGCCGAACTGCTGAGTGCTCTCGGAACGTCGTTCGAGCCAGCCACCGACGAGCGCGGTCCACCGCGCCGGATCGTGATTCCAGAGCTTCGTGTGGCGGGCGCCCTCGAACACCTCGAATTCGATGAGATCAGGGCGGGATGCCGCGAAGCGGCGTGACCCGTCGATGGGCACGAACCCGTCGTCGACGCTGTGCATGAGCAGGATCGGCACGTCGAACTCGTCGGCCCGAACGACCGGATCGAGCTCCTCGAGACTGATCGGGGCCGCCACGCCGGCGAGCCCGCCGCTGAACGGGCCTCCGAGCAGTTGCGACACGCTGTCGCCGATCGCGCGGGGCAGGCCGAGCGCGCTGCCCTGGAAGCGCAGGATGTCGACCCAGTCGATCGCCGGCGAGTCGAGCATGACGCCGACGAGCCGAGCTCGCGCCTCCGCCGAGCGCAGCACGGCCTGCAACGCGATGGCGCCGCCCATCGACCAGCCCATGAGCACGATCTCGCGTGCTCCGTGCTCCTCAGCGAAGCGCACGGCGTCGACCACATCTGCCCACTCGGTGCCGCCGAGACCGTACTTGCGGTCGACGCTCTCAGGCGCCTCTCCGTCGTTGCGATAGGAGATGAGCAGCGTGTTCCACCCGACCTCATGCGCGGGTCTCACCGCGCGGAGGCCCTCGGTGCGCTTCCCGCCGCGGCCATGCACCTGGATCACCCACCGGCCCTCGTCGTCGGCGGGAACGAACCAGGCGGGCGCAGGGCCGAGCGAGGTCTCGACGATCACGTTCTCGTAGGGCAGGTCGAGCTCCCACGGCCCGAGGTGGAACGCACTGTCGACACGACCTCGTGCTGCACGCTCGAGGCTCCCGAAGTCGACAGACTCGATGCGTCGACGCACCACCCCGTCATCGCTGGAGACGACATCGCCGAACCGCGCATGCCCCGCGTCGTGGTCGAACCAGAAGCCGTAGCGTCCCCGCATTCGCGCCTCGTCGGAGTCCTCGAGCACGATCTCTGCAGCACCCTGGTCGACCTCGAGGATGCGGACGTCCTCCTCCCGCCGGGCGGGCGGCGTGACGACCCGGCGTGCCATCACCACCGTGAGCACGGTCGCGGCAGCGGCTGCTGCTGCGAGGCCAGCGGCGAGCAGCGTCGCCGCAGCGGTGGCGATGCCGATCGGCCCGACCTTGCCGTCGCCTCGACCCATGCGATCCCCTCCCGACGATGCCGTCCGTGTGCACCCGGGCGCGGCGTGCCGCCCACGTGCGTTCCGATCGAGACTCTAGTCTGCAGACGTGCCCGACGATGCGATCCCAACGCCAGCCGAGTTCGAGGCCGCGCTCGCCTCGGTCCGCGCAGCGGCGCCGCGCGCGGAGTTGACGATCTCCGAGATCCCCGCGCCCGCATCGCTCGCGCCGTTCGCGGTCGCCCTGTCGGCGGATGTCTCGCCCTCGCGGCATGGCGACGACTCCGAGCTCGGCACGGGGCGGTTCATCCTGTTGTACGACCCCACCGAGCCCGAGGCATGGGGCGGACGCTTCCGTGTCGTGTGCTTCGCGCAGGCGCCCCTCGAGACCGACATCGGACTCGACCCCTTCCTGGCCGATGTCGCGTGGTCGTGGCTCATCGACGCGCTCGACGCACGGGGCGCCCGGTACATCGCCGCCTCGGGCACCGCCACCAAGATCCTCTCGACCGGATTCGGCGAGTTGGCACAACAGGGCGACGGCGCGCAGATCGAACTGCGTGCCTCCTGGACGCCGCTCGACGCCGCGGTCGGTCCGCATGTGGAAGGCTGGGGGGAGTTGTTGTGCATGCTTGCAGGGCTGCCGCCCCACTCGGAAGGGGTGACCGCGCTGCCACGTCGGAGGTCGCACCGTGGATGAGTTCCGGGTGATCGAGACGCCCGCCGAGTTCGATGATGCCGTTCAGCGGCTGCTCGACGGAGACGGGCCCATCGCGGTCGACGCCGAACGTGCGAGCGGATTCCGCTACTCGCAGCGCGCCTACCTCATTCAGATGTATCGCCGCGGCTCCGGGACGTTCCTCTTCGACCCGCCGCAGATCCCTGATTTCTCTTCGCTCGAGTCGGCCATCCGAGCTGACGAATGGGTATTGCACGCGGCGAGCCAGGACCTCGCCTGCCTGCGCGAGGTCGGGCTCGACCCCGACCGCATCTTCGACACCGAGCTCGCTGCGCGCCTGCTCGGCATGCCGCGGGTCGGGCTCGCCTCGGTCGTCGAGGAGCTGCTCGACATCAAGCTGGCGAAGGAGCACTCGGCGGCCGACTGGTCGACGCGGCCGTTGCCGCAGTCGTGGCTCAAGTACGCGGCACTCGACGTGGAACTGCTCGTCGACGTGCGCGATCGGCTCGCCGAGCGACTTGTCGAGACCGACAAGGCCGACTTGGCTGCTCAGGAGTTCGACGCGGTGCTGCATCGCGCCGCGAAGCCCGCCGCCGCCGAGCCGTGGCGCCGGCTCTCCGGCATCCACGCGATGCGGAGCCCTCGCAACCTCGCCGTGGCCCGTGAACTCTGGTTGTCCCGCGACGCCCTCGCGGTCGAACTCGACAGCGCGCCCGGCCGCCTCGTACCCGATGCGTCGATCCTCGCCGTTGCGCGCACGCTCCCGTCGACGCGCCGCGCGCTCGCCGACATGCGCGACTTCACGGGTCGGGCGAGCCGCACCGAACTCGATCGATGGTGGTCCGCGATCGAGCGCGGGCTCACGACCGCCGAACTGCCCGCCGTGCGGGTGCACAACGACTCGCCACCGCCGCCCCGAGCGTGGGCATCCCGCAATCCCGAGGCCGACGCCCGACTGCGCGTCGCCAAGCGGGGTGTCGCAGAGGTGGCCGAATCGCTCGACATGCCCGTCGAGAACCTCCTCACGCCCGACTTCCTGCGTCGGGTGGCCTGGTCGCCTCCGGCGGACCCCGATGCCGCATCGATCGGCGCCGCCCTCGCCGAGCTCGGCGCACGCGCCTGGCAGGTTGAGGCAACCTCACAGACAATCGCCGATGCCTTTGTGGAGGCGTCACAATCGCTGCGTGACGCCACCTCGACCGATTCGTAGGTTCCATCAACCGATTCCGCCGCGTTCACGACGGGTTCGTAGGATCGGGGCATCCTGATCGAAAGTGAGCTGCAGCGTGGCTGATCAAGCTGAAGTCGTGTTCGTCGATGGGGTCCGCACCCCGTTCGGCAAGGCCGGCGACAAGGGCATGTACTGGAACACCCGGGCCGATGATCTCGTCGTGAAGGCGATCGTCGGACTGCTCGAGCGCAATCCGAGCGTGCCGAAGGACCGCATCGACGACGTCGCGATCGCGGCGACGACGCAGAGCGGCGACCAGGGCCTGACCATCGGCCGTACCGCGGCGATCCTCGCCGGCCTGCCGAAGACGGTGCCGGGCTTCGCGATCGACCGCATGTGCGCCGGCGCGATGACCTCCGCCGCGATGATGGCCGGCTCCATCGGATTCGGCATGTACGACCTCGCGATCGCCGGCGGCGTCGAGCACATGGGACACCACCCGATGGGCTCCGGAGTCGACCCGAACCCCCGCTTCCTCAGCGAGCGCCTCGTCGGTGAGGACGCCCTCGTCATGGGCGCGACCGCCGAGCGCATCCACGACCGGTTCCCGCAGCTCACCAAGGAGCGCAGCGACCGCTACGCCCTCGCGAGCCAGCAGAAGACCGCCGCCGCGTACGAAGCCGGCAAGATCCAGCAGGACCTCGTCCCGGTCGCGATCCGCACCGAAGAGGGATGGGGCCTCGCCACGCGCGACGAGGTCATGCGTCCCGAGACCACGCTCGAGGGCCTCGCGGGTCTGAAGACCCCGTTCCGCCCGCACGGTCGCATCACAGCCGGCAACGCATCGGGCCTCAATGACGGCGCGACGGCCGCGATCCTCGCCTCGAGCACCATCGCGAAGGAGCTCGGGCTCACCCCGAAGATGAAGCTCGTGAGCTACGCCTTCGCCGGTGTCGACCCCGAGATCATGGGCATCGGGCCGATCCCGGCGACCGAGAAGGCGCTCCGCAAGGCGGGCCTCACGATCGACGACATCGACCTCTTCGAGATGAACGAGGCGTTCGCCGTGCAGGTGCTCTCATTCCTCGATCACTACGGCATCGCCGACGACGACCCCCGGGTCAACCCGTGGGGTGGCGCGATCGCCGTCGGTCACCCGCTGGCGTCATCGGGGGTCCGCCTCATGAACCAGCTCGCGAGCCAGTTCACCGAGCGCCCCGATGTGCGCTACGGCATCACCAGCATGTGCGTCGGCCTCGGCCAGGGCGGCACGATGATCTGGGAGAACCCCAACTTCAACAAGAAGGCGAAGAAGGCGTGACCGACTACTCGACCATCGATTTCGACTCCCTCGTGGCCCTCGCGGGCGACGACGAGGTCGTCACGCACTCGTACGTGCGCGACATCCCCCTCACCTCGGGCAAGACCCTCGCGCTCATCACCCTCGACAACGGGCGCGACCACACGCGTCCGAACACGCTCGGTGCGGCGACGCTGCTCGAGTACGCGAAGACGCTCGACGGGCTGAAGGCCCGCGCCGCCGCCGGCGAGATCCACGCGGTCGCCGTCACCGGCAAGCCGTTCATCCTCGCAGCCGGGGCCGACCTCTCCAAGGTCGCCGAGATCCCCGACAAGGAGACCGCGAAGAAGTTCGTACAGCTCGGCCACTACGCGCTGGCGAAGATCGGCGACGTGGGCGTGCCGTCCTTCGTGTTCTACAACGGCCTCGCCCTCGGCGGCGGCCTCGAGATCGGCCTGCACGCCGATTACCGCACGGTCGATGCCTCGGCGCCCGCGCTCGCGCTGCCCGAGGTCTTCCTCGGCCTCATTCCCGGCTGGGGCGGCGCGACCATCCTGCCGAACCTCATCGGCATCGAGAACGCGCTCAAGGTCGTCATCGAGAACCCGCTGAAGCAGAACCGCACGCTCAAGGGCCAGGATGCCTTCGACCTCGGCATCGCCGACGCGATCTTCCCGTCGGTGAACTACCTCGAGGACTCGATCCGCTGGGCCGACGACGTGATCTCGGGTCGTGTGAAGGTCAAGCGCCCGAACGAACCCGGCAAGGTGGAGCGCCTCGTCAAGTGGGATGCCGCGATCGGCATCGCCACGAAGATGCTGAAGAGCCGCATCGGTTCGGTTCCGCAGTCGCCGTACGCCGCCCTCGACCTCATGAAGGCCGCCAAGACCGGCACCCGCGCCGAGGGCTTCCAGCGCGAGGACGAGGTGCTCGCCGACCTCATCGAGGGTGATCAGCTCCGGGCATCCGTGTACTCCTTCAACCTCGTGCAGCGGCGCACGAAGCGGCCGGCCGGCGCCCCCGACAAGGAGCTCGCGAAGAAGGTCACGAAGGTCGGCGTCATCGGCGCCGGCTACATGGCGAGCCAACTGGCCCTGCTCTTCGTCCGACGCCTGCGCGTGCCCGTGGTCATCACCGACATCGATCAGGAGCGCGTCGACAAGGGCGTTGCATATATCGCGGGCGAGGTCGATGCCCTCCTCGCGAAGGACCGCATCTCCCCCGACGATGCGAATCGCCTCAAGGCGCTCGTCACGGGAACGACCGACAAGGCCGACTTCGCCGATTGCGACTGGGTCATCGAGGCCGTCTTCGAAGAACTCGAGATCAAGCAGAACGTCTTCGCCGAGATCGAGCCGCACATCTCCCCCGAGGCAGTGCTCGCCACGAACACCTCGTCGCTCTCAGTCGAGCAGATCGGGGCGAAACTGGCGCACCCCGAGCGACTGGTGGGTTTCCACTTCTTCACCCCGGTCGCGGTCATGCCGCTGATCGAGGTCGTGAAGACGCCGCATACGGATGACGCGACGCTGTCCACCGCGATGGTGACGGCGAAGAACCTCAAGAAGAACGCGGTCATCACCGCCGACACCCCGGGCTTCGTCGTCAACCGCCTGCTCGCCGTCCTTCTCGGAGAAGCGATGCGTGCGGTCGACGAGGGCACCTCGTTCGAGACCGTCGACCAGGCGATCGCGCCGCTCGGCCTGCCCATGGCGCCGTCAGCGCTCCTCGACCTCGTCGGTCTCAAGGTGGGCGCGCACGTGCTCGACACGCACCACGCGGCGTTCCCCGACCGGTTCTACCGCAGCGAGAACCTGCACGAGCTCGCCGAGTACGGCAAGCTCCTCGACAAGGACGACAAGGGCAAGGTCAAGGGCTTCGACAAGGGTGCCCTCAAGATCGTGTCGGGCGGAAAGAACCCCCGCAGCGCCGACGACATCCTCGTCAGCCTGCAGGACGGGCTCGCCCGCGAAGTGCGGCTCATGCTCGACGACCAGGTGGTCGCAGCGCCCGAGGACATCGACCTCTGCATGATCCTGGGCGCGGGATTCCCGTTCCAGATGGGGGGCGTGACGCCCTACCTCGACCGGGTCGGCGCGTCCGAGCGGGTCTTCGGCGACACGTTCCACCACCCGCGGATCGCGGGCGTGGGAGCGTAGCGCTCGACGCGAACACCGAATGGGGCTCTCGATGGGGGCCCCATTCGTGCATCGTGGGCGACCACGACGTCAGCGACATCCATCGCTCGGATCCGCGACGCGACCGCTCAGGTCAGACGCGCGGCTGCGGGCGCGTGTCGGTCGGGATGCCCGACTCGGAAACGGCACCCCGCGCGTGCGGAAGCTTGGAGCCGAGCACCATCGCGGTGACGTCGCGGGCGATGTGCTGTGGCGTGAGGCCGACGCGCTCGAGGATGTCGCCTCGAGCGCCGTGGTCGAGGAACTCGTCGGGAAGCCCGAGCTCGGTGACGGCCGTGTCGACGCCCGCCTCGCGGAGGTCCTGACGGATCCGGGTGCCGATGCCGCCGACGCGGATGCCGTCTTCGAGGCTCACCACGATGCGGTACTCGGCCGCGAGCTCGATGAGGCTGCGCGGAACGGGAACCACCCAGCGCGGGTCGATGACGGTGGCGCCGATGCCCTGCGCTTCCAGTCGCTCGGCGACCTGGAGTCCGATGCCGGCCATCGGTCCGACGGTGACGAGCAGCACGTCCTTGCGTTCGGACTCCAGGAGCACGTCGACCCCGTCGTCGGTGCGACGGACCGCGTCGTAGTCGACGCCGACGGTGCCCTTCGGGAACCGGAGCACGGTCGGCCCGTCGTCGACTGCGACGGCCTCACCGAGCTCTTCGGCGAGACGCACGGAGTCGCGAGGGGCAGCGATGCGGATGCCGGGCACGACCTGCAGGATCGACAGATCCCAGACCCCGTGATGGCTCGGGCCGTCGGGCCCGGTGACCCCGGCACGGTCGAGCACGAAGGTCACCCCGGCCTTGTGCAACGCCACGTCCATGAGCACCTGGTCGAAGGCGCGGTTGATGAACGTCGCGTAGACCGCGACCACCGGATGCAGCCCCCCGAACGCGAGACCCGCCGCCGACGTCGCGGCGTGCTGCTCGGCGATGCCGACGTCGAGGACGCGGCTCGGGAAGCGCTCGGCCATGCGGTGCAGGCCGGTGGGCCGCAGCATCGCGGCGGTGATGCCGACGAGGCGATCGTTGCGCTCCGCCAGGCGCACGAGCTCATCGGCGAAGACCGAGGTCCACGACGGTGCCGAAGCGGACTCGAGCGACTCGCCGGTCTCGGGATCGATCTGCCCCACCGCATGGAACTGATCGGCCGCGTCGAGACGCGCGGGCTCGTACCCGCGACCCTTCTCGGTGATCGCATGCACGATGACGGGCGCTCCGTAGTCCTTTGCCTGACGAAGTGCCCATTCCATGGAACTCTCGTCGTGGCCGTCGATCGGGCCGATGTACTTGATGTCGAGGTTCGAGTACAGCGCCTCGTTGTCGGTGAACCGGCTGAGGAATCCGTGCAGGCCACCTCGGACGCCCCGGTAGAACGCGCGGGCGGGTCCGCCCATCCGGTCGAAGACGCGACTGCTCGACAGGTGCAGGTTGCGGTAGGTCTGCTGGGTGCGCACGGTGTTCAGGAAGCGTGCCATGCCGCCGATCGTGGGCGCGTACGACCTGCCGTTGTCGTTGACGACGACCACGAGGTTGCGGGTGTTGTCGTCGGAGATGTTGTTGAGCGCCTCCCACGTCATGCCGCCCGTCAGGGCGCCGTCGCCGACCACGGCGACGACATGGCGGTCGTCTTGGCCGGTCATCTCGAAGGCGCGGGAGATGCCGTCGGCCCAAGACAGCGAACTCGACGCGTGCGAGCTCTCGACGATGTCGTGCTCGGACTCGGAGCGCTGCGGGTACCCGGCGAGACCGCCCGTCGTGCGCAACGTCGAGAGGTCGCGGCGACCCGTGAGCAGCTTGTGCACGTACGACTGGTGCCCGGTGTCGAAGATGATCGCGTCTCGCGGCGAATCGAAGACGCGGTGGATGGCGATCGTCATCTCGACGACGCCGAGGTTCGGGCCGAGATGACCCCCGGTCTTCGACACCGACTCCACGAGGTAGTCGCGGATCTCGCGTGCGAGCTGGTCGAGTTGCTCGGGACTCAGCGCGTCGAGATCGCGCGGTCCCGAGATGGTCTCGAGCAGGGTCATGCGTTGCCTCCGGGGTATCGCGGCCGAGCCGCCGAACGGAATGAGTCTACGCTTGGCTCGCTGTGAGCCCGGGCAGACTTCGGGGCGACCGGCGTGTGCCGATCGCCCCGAAGATGCCGTGCTCAGACGAGACTGCGAAGCACGAACTGCAGGATGCCGCCGTTGCGGTAGTAGTCGGCCTCACCGGGCGTGTCGATGCGCACGACCGCGTCGAACTCGACGGTCTGCTTGCCCGCGGGCGAGTGCTCGCTCGGCTCGGCGACGACATGCACCGTCTTCGGCGTGACGCCGTCGTTCAGCGCCTCGAGGCCCGTGATCGAGACGACCTCGGTGCCGTCGAGACCCAGCGATGCCCAGCTCTCGCCGGCGGGGAACTGGAGCGGGACGACGCCCATGCCGATGAGGTTCGAGCGGTGGATGCGCTCGAAGCTCTCGGTGATGACCGCCTTGACGCCGAGCAGGCTCGTGCCCTTCGCGGCCCAGTCGCGCGACGAGCCCGAACCGTATTCCTTGCCGCCGAAGATCACGAGCGGCGTGCCCTGGGCCTGGTAGTTCTGGCTCGCGTCGTAGATGAACGACTGCGGGCCGTCGGCCTGGGTGAAGTCACGCGTGTATCCGCCCTCGACGCCGTCGAGGAGCTGGTTCTTCAGGCGGATGTTCGCGAACGTGCCACGGATCATGATCTCGTGGTTGCCGCGACGCGAGCCGTAGGAGTTGAAGTCCTTCCGGTCGACGCCGTGCTCGGTGAGGTACTGACCGGCAGGGCTGTCGGCCTTGATCGAACCCGCCGGGCTGATGTGGTCGGTCGTCACCGAGTCGCCGAGCTTGGCGAGCACGCGGGCGCCGGCGATGTCGGCGACCGGGGTCGTCTCCATCGTCATGCCGTCGAAGTACGGGGGCTTGCGAACGTAGGTGGATGCCTCGTTCCACTCGAACACCGACCCGGTCGGCGTCTCGAGGTTGCGCCACCGCTCGTCGCCCTCGAAGACGCTCGCGTACTGGTGGGTGAACATGTCCTTGTCGATCGAGTTGTCGATCGTCTCCTGCACCTCGGCGGCGTCGGGCCAGATGTCACGCAGGAACACGTCGTTGCCGTCGCCGTCCGTACCGAGCGCGTCGACCTCGAAGTCGAAGTTCATCGACCCGGCGAGGGCGTAGGCGATCACGAGGGGCGGGCTCGCGAGGTAGTTCATCTTGACGTCGGGGTTG
The DNA here is from genome assembly GCA_963758615.1 of uncultured Actinomycetota bacterium. GTDB lineage: Bacteria > Actinomycetota > Actinomycetes > Actinomycetales > Microbacteriaceae > Agromyces. Next base: position 163,842 of record CAVWVZ010000009.1, read on the forward strand.
ATGCGTCCCTCGAAGTTGCGGTTGCCCGAGAGGACGGCGGTGACCGCGAGGTCCTTCTCGTTGACCGCGGCCGAGATCTCGTCGATCAGGGGGCCCGAGTTGCCGATGCAGGTCGTGCAGCCGTAGCCGACCGTGTAGAAGCCGAGTTCTTCGAGGTCCTTCGTGAGGCCGGCCTTCTCGTAGTAGTCGGTGACGACCTTCGAGCCCGGGGCGAGCGTGGTCTTGACCCACGGCTTCGCCTTGAGGCCCTTCTTGGCGGCGTTGCGGGCGAGCAGCCCCGCCGCGAGCATGACCGAGGGGTTGGACGTGTTCGTGCACGAGGTGATCGCCGCGATCGCGACCGCGCCGTGGTCGAGCGTGAACTTCTCGCCGCCGGCGAGCGTCACCGGCGTGGGGTTCGACGCCGTTGCCGGGGCGTGGCTGCGGTGGTGGTGCTCGTGGTGGTTGTGCTCGTCTTCGGGCGAGTTCCCGGGCGGGTCGGAGGCCGGGAAGGACTCGGCGATCTCGAGGTCGACGAGGTCGTGGTCGACCGTCGCGTAGTTCAGCAGGTCCTTCTCGAAGGCGGCCTTCGAGCCGGACAGCTCGATGCGGTCCTGCGGGCGCTTGGGTCCGGCGATCGACGGGACGACGGTGCCGAGGTCGAGCTCCATGTACTCGCTGAACGCGGGCTCGCTGTCGGCGTCGTGCCAGAGCTTCTGGGCCTTCGAGTACGCCTCGACGAGGGCGACCTGCTCGTCGCTGCGACCGGTGAGGCGCAGGTAGTCGAGCGTGACGTCGTCGATCGGGAACATCGCCGCAGTCGAGCCGAACTCGGGGCTCATGTTGCCGATGGTCGCGCGGTTCGCGAGCGGCACTGACGCGACACCCGAGCCGTAGAACTCCACGAACTTGCCGACCACGCCGTGCTTGCGCAGCATGTCGGTGATGGTCAGCACGACGTCGGTGGCGGTGACACCGGTGGGGATCGAGCCGGAGAGCTTGAAGCCGACGACCTTGGGGATGAGCATCGAGACGGGCTGGCCGAGCATGGCCGCCTCGGCCTCGATGCCGCCGACGCCCCAGCCGAGCACGCCGAGGCCGTTGACCATCGTCGTGTGCGAGTCGGTGCCGACGCACGTGTCGGGGTACGCGCGGAGGACGCCGTCGACCGTGCGGGTGAACGTGACCTTCGCGAGGTGCTCGATGTTCACCTGGTGGACGATGCCGGTTCCGGGCGGGACGACCTTGAAGTCGTCGAACGCCGTCTGGCCCCAGCGCAGGAACTGGTAGCGCTCGCCGTTGCGCTCGTACTCGATCTCGACGTTGCGCTCGAGGGCGTTCTCGGTGCCGAAGAGGTCGGCGATGACGGAGTGGTCGATGACCATCTCGGCGGGTGCGAGGGGGTTGATCTTCGACGGGTCGCCGCCGAGCGCGACGACGGCTTCACGCATGGTCGCGAGGTCGACGATGCAGGGCACGCCCGTGAAGTCCTGCATGACCACACGGGCCGGCGTGAACTGGATCTCGGTGTCGGGCTCGGCGGTGGGGACCCACGAGCCGAGTGCCTCGATCTGCTGCTTCGTGACGTTCTTGCCGTCTTCGGTGCGGAGCAGGTTCTCGAGCAGCACCTTCAGGCTGAACGGGAGCTTCTCGTAGCCCGGCACGGTGTCGAGCCGGAAGATCTCGTAGGCCTCGTCACCGACGTGGAGCGTGTCCTTCGCCCCGAAACTGTTCACTGCTGACACGATGCCCTCTCCTTCGCGGATGCCGCCGAACACGCGGACGACATTCCATCTTCCCTGTCGGCCATGGGGCTGATCCAGCAAGGGTAACCTAAGCCGTTCGCCCGCCGACAGGCTTCGCACGGTGTGCGAATTTATCTTGACGTCGAGATAACTCTATCACTCCGCGGAGCGGGAGGATGACGGGTAGACGGCGCGGACGACGAGCCACGAGAACACGAGCACGAGTGCGTACAGCGGCACTCCCATGAGGAGCCTCGTTGCGCCGAGCGCCTCGACGTTGTCGACGAGGTACAGGGGCACCTGCACCACCAGGCGGCCGACGAAGAGGCCGATCCAAACGAGCGTGAGGAACTGCATGGCACGGTACTTCCGGCGATCCTGCTTCCACGCGACGCCGTCGCCCATGAGGAACCCGACGATGAGTCCGACCGCGGGCCAGCGCACGAGCAGCGAGATGATGAGCGCGAGCGCATACGCCGCATTCGTGAAGAAGCCGAGCACGTAGTTGTCGCGGGCGTCACCGGTCCACAGCGCGAGCGCGGCCGAGGCGAGCACGCCGATCAGGCCGGCGATCGCCTGCGTGGGCTGGCCCTTGGTCGCGATGCGAACGACCGTGAACACCACGGCCAGGCCGACGGATGCCGCGAGCGCAGGGATCAGCGCGGCTTGCGGGTCCTGGCCGCCGAAACTCGTGAGCGAGCTGTACACGACGAGGAACACGAGACCCGGCAGGAGCGCCTCGAGGATGCCCCGCACTCCCCCGACGGCGACCAGGAGGTCCCGGCCGCTCAGCTTCTCGTCGCGCGCGAGCGCGCCGAGACCGCTCTTCTCTGCGGCCGCCGCGAACTGGCGGCTGAACTCCGACGCCTCGGGCGAACTCGACGCAGCGGCATCCGCTCGCTCGTCGTCGCGGTCGGAGCCCTGCGGGCCCGCGGGATCGGTCATCGTCACTACGCCGTCGGCGCGCCGGTGGACGACGCGGGCATGCGAAGCGGGATCAGGTCGCGCGGCGGCATGGGCGTCGACCCGCGGACGACGACGATCGAGCGGAACAGGTCTTCGACCAATGCGGCCGATGCCGGGTCGACCGCCGCCTCACCCGCGATGACCCCGCGGAGGAACCAACGAGGACCGTCGACGCCGATGAAGCGGGCGAGCCGCATCTGGGCGGGCTGTCCCTCGGCGGCGGCGACCGGGATCTGGGCCAGCAACTCGGGGCCGAAGGCACCGTCGCGAACGGTGGTGCTGCCGCCCTGGCGAGCGATCTGGTCGGCGATCTGCGCGCGGATCTCGTGCCAGAGCCCGCTCGAGCGCGGCGCAGCGAACGGCTGCACCTGCAGCGTCGAGTTCGCGTAGTCGAGACCGATCGCGACCACGCGCTTGGTGCCCTCTTCGACCTCGAGGCGAAGGTGGAGTCCCTCACGCGGGAGGACCTTCACCCCGCCGAGATCGACGTACGGGCGGACCGGGTTGGCCTCCGACTCGTCGAACGGCCCCGCCGACGCACGGTCGTCGGGGGCGGACTTGGGCTGCTCGGCGGGCGTTCCGCCGGTGTTCTCGATGTCGCTCACGCGTTCACTCCTGACTTGTGCTCCCCGAATCCCGTGGAGCCGAACCCACCCTCGCCGCGCATGCTGCCGGGCAGTCGTTCGACCTCGACGAACCGGGCTCGAGTGACCGGCATCACGACGAGCTGCGCGATGCGATCGCCCGCCTCGATCGTGTAGGTCTCGCGCGCGTCGGTGTTGAGCAGTGAGACCTTGATCTCGCCGCGGTAGCCGGCATCGACGGTGCCCGGCGCGTTCACGATCGTGATGCCGTGCTTGAACGCGAGACCCGACCGCGGCACGACGAACGCGACGTAGCCGTCGGGAAGGGCGATCGCGACCCCGGTGCCGACCGTGGCGCGCTCGCCCGCGGCGAGCACGACGGTCTCGGAAGCATGGAGATCGGCGCCCGCGTCGCCCGCATGGGCATACGACGGAACGCGCTCAGCGGTGATCAGCACGTCGACGGAATCGGTCACTGTTCGAGGGTAGTGCAGAAGTCTGGTGGGATAGAGCCATGCCCGACTACCACGAGAAACTGTGGCCGACACCCTGGATCTACATCGTCAGCCTGCTGTTGATTCCCGCGAGCATCCTCGTGCTCGCGCCGGTCTCGATGCCGGCCGGAATCGCGACCGGAGTCGTGCTCTACATCGCACTCGTCGGCTCGCTCGCCATGACCGCACCGCTGATCGAGGTGCGGGGCGGGCGGTTGCATGCCGGACGCGCGGAGATCGCACTCACCGACATCGGCGAAGCCGTGCCCGCAGAGGAGGAGCAGGCACGCATCGAGCGGGGCACCGGCCTCGACGCCCGCGCATTCCTCGTCATCCGCGGATGGATCAAGCCCGTCGTCCGGGTACCGGTCGACGACAGGGCGGATCCCACGCCGTACTGGCTCATCTCGACACGGCGACCGAAAGAACTGGCCGCCGCGATCAATCGATCGCGACGGCCTGACGTGCAGGAGTCGGGCGCTTAGGCAGCGCACTCCAGGCAGATCGGTCCGAGCTTCGTCTCGTGGTCGATCTGCGAACGGTGCTTCACGAGGAAGCAGTTCACACACGTGAACTCGTCGGCCTGCGGGGGCAGCACCACGACGTCGAGCTCGACATCGGAGAGATCTGCACCCGAGAGGTCGAAGCCTCCTGGGTTGTCGGCGTCTTCGACGTCTACCACGCCCGACATCTTGTCGGGGACGCGCTCCTTGAGGGCCTCGATCGACTCCGAGTCGTCATCGGTCTTCCGCGGTGCGTCGTAATCCGTTGCCATTCCCATCCATTTCTTCATCGCCGGAGATTCGGCGGGCATAGTCTGCATCAAATCGGTGGCCGAAGCAAACCGTTTTACATCGGATGTTCCCGCTGCTACCTCCTCAACTTCCGGCGCGCCCGGGCTATTCCCGCCCGGTCCACTCGCCTCATGGCATCCTTGGGCGGAGACGAAGGCACGGAAGGGTTTGTCCGATGCAGGAACTCAAGGTAATCGGAGTCGAGAACGGTGCGTTGCTCGCCGCCTCCGACGACGGCGCACGTTTTCGGATCGAGATCGACGAGGTGCTCCAGTCGCGGATCCGGCAGGCTCAACCCGAACAGCACACCGGACCCAAACCATCCCCGCGCGAGATCCAGGCGCTCATCCGCTCCGGCCTGTCGGCTGAAGAGGTCGCCGAGGTCACCGCCGCCGCAGTCGAGTACATCCGCCGATTCGAGGGCCCGGTGCTCGCCGAACGCGAACACGTCGTGACCTCCGCGCTGGCCGTGCCCGTCAATGCGACGATCGAGGGCGAACCCGCCGACGAACCCACGTCGTTCGGCGCAGTCCTGCGAGACCGTCTCACGAAGCTCGGCGCCGAGGGCGAACGATGGGCGAGCTGGAAGGACGAGGAGCGCGGCTGGATCGTCAAGCTCGAGTTCACCGCCGACACCATCGACCACGATGCGCGGTGGAGCTTCGAACCGCGCAAGCAGTCGCTGCAGCCCCTGAATTCCGAGGCGATCACCCTCTCTCAGCAGGGTGAGTTGAAGGGCGGCCTCATTCCCAGGCTGCGCGCCGTCAGCCCCGACTCCGACGAGTCGAGATTCGACAGTGGTGCGTTCACGTTCGATGAGCACGAGCAGAGCGACGCCGACACGGCGCCGCACCTCGAACCCCTGCCGTATGCGCGCACGCCTCAGACCTCGAGTCCCGCAGCCGCACGCGCCGCGATCAAGCGCGCCGATGAGCCCCAGCAGTCGCTCGGCGAGACCGCCGACCTGCTCGAGGCGCTACGTCGCCGACGCGGCGAGCGCGAGGCAGCGGGCGGCGACGCCGAGCTGACGCCTGCGCAGCCGCACGCGGGGGCCAAGGCGGCCCCGTCAGCGGCGCCCGCGGCCAACGATCCGGCGCAGCCGCAGCTGCCGATCGAGGCGAGCCCCACCGAGGACAAGCCCGGGGCCGGTGCACGCAGCATCTGGGGCAAGTCGGCCAACGCGCCGACCGGCAACCGCAGTGCGAAGAAGGGTCGGGCCTCGATGCCGAGCTGGGACGAGATCGTCTTCGGCGCCCGCACCGACGACGATCTGGCCTGACTCCCCCGCACACCGACTGCCGGAACGCCGAATGGCGTGACGCCTTGAGCTGACGGTTGCAGTCGGTCGTGTACTGGCGCAGCGGCACGCGTCAGCCGGCTGCAGCCGCCCTGCGGCGCTAGGCCGACTTCTCGGCGCGACGCGGCTTGTGCGGCACGATGGTCGGCGCGGCGTTGTCGAGCACAGCCGCCCGGGTGACGACGACGCGGGCCACGCCGGTGGTCGACGGCACCTCGAACATGATCGGGCCGAGCACTTCCTCCATGATCGCACGGAGCCCTCGAGCGCCGGTCTGACGCAGCACGGCGAGGTCGGCGATCGCCTCGAGGGCCGACGCTTCGAAATCGAGCTCGACGCCGTCGAGTTCGAACATGCGCTGGTACTGCCTGACGAGCGCGTTCTTCGGCACCGTGAGGATCTCCATCAGCGCGTCGCGGTCGAGGGGCATGACGGTGGCCACGACGGGGAGGCGGCCGATGAACTCGGGGATGAGCCCGAACTTGTGGAGGTCTTCGGGGAGCACTTCGCTGAAGATCTCGGCCTCGTCCTCCTTGTTGTGCAGCGGGGCGCCGAAGCCGATGCCGCGCTTGCCCGCACGCGAGGAGATGATGTCCTCGAGGCCCGCGAACGCACCCGCCACGATGAACAGCACGTTCGTGGTGTCGATCTGGATGAACTCCTGATGCGGGTGCTTGCGCCCGCCCTGCGGCGGCACCGACGCGACCGTGCCCTCGAGGATCTTCAGCAGTGCCTGCTGCACGCCCTCGCCGGAGACGTCCCTCGTGATCGACGGATTCTCGGCCTTGCGGGCGATCTTGTCGATCTCGTCGATGTAGATGATGCCGGTCTCGGCGCGCTTGACGTCGTAGTCGGCGGCCTGTATGAGCTTGAGGAGGATGTTCTCGACGTCTTCGCCGACGTAGCCGGCTTCGGTGAGCGCGGTGGCGTCGGCGACGGCGAAGGGCACGTTCAACTGCTTAGCAAGCGTTTGCGCAAGGTAGGTCTTGCCGCAGCCCGTGGGCCCGATGAGCAGGATGTTCGACTTCGCGATCTCGACGTCGTCGTGCGCACGATCTGCGGTCGTGAGGGTGGTACGAGCGCGAACCCGCTTGTAGTGGTTGTAGACCGCGACGGCGAGCGCCTTCTTCGCGGCCTCCTGGCCGATGACGTACTCCTCGAGAAAGCCGAAGATCTCTTTCGGCTTGGGCAGCTCGAACTCGCCGGACTCGGTCTCGCCGGCCTCGGCGAGTCGCTCCTCGATGATCTCGTTGCAGAGCTCGACGCACTCGTCGCAGATGTAGACGCCGGGGCCGGCGATGAGCTGCTGCACCTGCTTCTGGCTCTTTCCGCAGAAGGAGCACTTGAGCAGATCGGCGCTCTCCCCGATGCGTGCCATCAGTGCCTCCCTCTCGACGAGTCTGTTCCGAGCCTAGCCCGAGATCGGCCGGTTGGCGGGTAAGGCCGTGGAATCGACACGCTGCCGCGTTCGCCGGTCGCGAACCGGCGCGACGACGACGTGACGACGACGTTACGGGTTCCCGCGCGGGACATCCCTTGGCAGACGACAAGCGGCGGATGTCGCGGACTGGAGTTCAGCCGCGACATCCGCCGCATGGTCGCTGGGAGGTCAGCGCGCGATCGCCGGAAGGCTCTTCCGCGAGGTGAGCACCTGGTCGATGAGGCCGTACTCGAGCGCCTCTTCGGCCGAGAGGATCTTGTCGCGATCGATATCGGTGTTGACCTGCTCCTGCGAGCGGTTGGAGTGGCGCGAGAGCGTCTCTTCGAGCCACGACCGCATACGCAGGATCTCGGCGGCCTGGATCTCGATGTCGCTCGCCTGGCCGTGGCCGGCCTCGCCCATCGCCGGCTGGTGGATCAGCACGCGCGCGTTCGGCAGTGCGAGGCGCTTGCCGGGTGTGCCGGCCGCGGCGATGACCGCTGCGGCCGAGGCGGCCTGGCCGAGCACGACCGTCTGGATCTGGGGACGGATGTACTGCATCGTGTCGTAGATCGCGGTCATCGCGGTGAACGAGCCACCGGGCGAGTTGATGTAGAGGATGATGTCGCGGTCGGGGTCCATCGACTCCAGCACGAGCAACTGCGCCATGATGTCGTCGGCCGACGCGTCGTCGACCTGCACGCCGAGGAAGATGATGCGGTCCTCGAACAGCTTCGCGTAGGGGTCTTGCCGCTTGTAACCGTAGGCCGTGCGCTCCTCGAAGCTCGGAAGGATGTAACGCGAGCCCGGGGCCTGGACGCCGTTGAAGGCGGTGCCGCCGAAAGCAGGGATGTTCATTCGCTCGTTCTCTCTTCTCTCGGTGCCTACGCCTGGTCGGTTCCGCCGCCGCCGGCCACGTCGAGTGCCGACTCGCGGATGTGGTCGACGAACCCGTACTCGAGGGCTTCCTGCGCGTTGAACCAGCGGTCGCGGTCACCGTCGCGGTTGATCTGCTCGACCGACTTGCCGGTCTGCGCGGCGGTGATCTCGGCAAGGCGCTTCTTCATGTCGAGGATGAGCTGCGCCTGGGTCTGGATGTCGCTCGCGGTGCCGCCGAAGCCGCCGTGCGGCTGGTGGAGCAGCACGCGTGCGTTGGGGGTGATGTAGCGCTTGCCCTTGGTGCCCGCGGTGAGGAGGAGCTGGCCCATCGACGCGGCCATGCCGATGCCGACCGTGACGATGTCGTTGGGCACGAACTGCATCGTGTCGTAGATCGCCATGCCCGCGGTGATCGACCCGCCGGGCGAGTTGACGTAGAGGAAAATGTCCTTCTTCGCGTCTTCGGCGGCGAGCAGCAACAGCTTCGCCGCGATCTCGTTGGCATTGTCGTCGCGCACCTCGGACCCCAGCCAGATGATGCGGTCCTTCAGCAGTCGATCGAAAACACCGGGGCTGGGTGTCGCTTCGGCCATGTGTCGCTCCGTTTCGTTGTCGCGTTCACTCGAATCTATCCGTTGCAACGCACCCGAACGGGGCTGTTCGCCCTAGGCGGATGCGGTCAGCGCCTCGGCGTACGCCGCGAGCGATCTGCGATACCTCGGCAGGTGCGCGGCCAGGGCCGCGAGGGCGTCGGATGCCGCGCGCCTGGCATCGCCCGCGTCGACGAGCGCGAGGGCGCGGAACGCCACGACGGCGTCATGCAACTCCCCGGCCTCGGGCGCGATCGCATCGAGCAGCGCGATCGATTCGAGCGGGCGGCCGAGGTTGCGGACCGTCGAAGCGAGCTGGATGTGCGCCTGCACGCGCTCGGAGCCGGTGAGCCCGTTCGCGATCGCCGTCCTGTAGAGCGGTTCCGCCTCGGTCTCGAGTCCGGCGGAGTCGCGGGCGCCGGCCCGCTCGAACAGCGCAACCGGGTCATCATGAGGCCGCTCGGCGGCGAGCTCGTCGATGCGTCGGATCACCTCGAGGTCGCCGAACTCGTCGGCGCTCGCCCAGATCGCGTCGACCCGCGCCTGCCAGTGCGGCTCCGTACTCATCTCACTCCTCCAACGGCTGTGACGGGAGACGCAGAGCGGGGCCGGGCAGACTGCCCGGCCCCGCTCACGCGAATCGCTCGACGACTACTCGGCGTCGGCCTTCTTCGTGGTGCGCTTGCGCGCGGGCTTCTTCGGCTCGTCGGCCTCGGCGCCGGCCGGAGCCTCGGCCTCGGCGGCCTCGTCGGCGGCCTTCGGTGCACGCTTGCGGGCGGGCTTCTTCTCCTCGACCGGAGCCTCGGCCTCGTCGGCGGCGACCGACGCGTCGGCCTCGGGCTCGTCGGCGTCGCTCACGGCGGTGAACTCGCTGAGGTCGACCGCATTGCCGTCGGCGTCGGTGACCTTCGCCTTGCCGAGCGCGATCGCCAGCGCCTTGTTGCGCGCGACCTCGCCGACCATGGCGGGGATCTGACCCTGCTGGCTGAGGATCTGCACGAACTCGTTGGGGTCCATGCCGTACTGCGCGGCACCCTGCACGAGGTACTGCGAGAGCTCCTCCTGGCTGACCTGGACCTTCTCGGCCTCGGCGATGGAGTCGAGCACGATCTGCGTCTTGAACGCCTTCTCGCTGGCCTCGACGACCTCGGCACGGTGCGCGTCGTCTTCGAGTCGGCCTTCGCTCTCGAGGTGACGGTGCACCTCGTCGTCGATGACGCTCTGCGCGACCGGCACATCGGCGAGCTCGAGGAGCTTGTCGACGAGGAGGTCGCGTGCCTCGTTGCCCTGACCGAACGACTTGTTGCGTGCGACCTGCTGCTTGAGGCTGTCGGTCAGCTCGGCGAGCGTGTCGAACTCGCTCGCGATCTGCGCGAAGTCGTCGTCGGCCTCGGGGAGCTCGCGCTCCTTGACCGCGGTCACCGTGACGGTGATCTCGGCGGTCTCGCCCTCGTGGTCGCCGCCGAGCAGCTTGGACGCGAAGGTGGTGGTCTCGTCGGCGGAGAGCGTGTCGAGCGCCTCGTCGATGCCCTCGAGCAGCTCACCCGAGCCGAGCTCGTACGAGATGCCGCTTGCCGTGTCGACCTCGGTGCCGTCGATGACCGCGACGAGGTCGAGGGTCACGAAGTCGCCGGTCTTCGCCGGGCGATCGACCGTGATGAGCGTGCCGAACCGGCTGCGCAGGCGCTCGAGCTCTTCGGAGACCTCGTCGTCGCCGACCTCCACCGAGTCGACCGTCAGCTCGAGGCCGTCGTAGTCGGGCAGCTCGATGTCGGGGCGCACGTCGACCTCGATGGCGAGCAGCAGGTCGCCCGAGAAGTCCTTCTCACTGGGCCATTCGACGATGTCGGCCTCGGGCTTGCCGAGCGGGCGGAGCTCGTGCTCGGCGACCGCGGCACGGAAGAACCCGTCGAGGCCCTCGTTGACGGCGTGCTCGAGCACGGCGGCCTTGCCGACACGCTGGTCGATGATGGGCGGCGGCACCTTGCCCTTGCGGAAGCCGGGCACATTGACCTGCTCCGCGATGTGGCTGTAGGCGTGGGTGATGCTGGGCTTCAGCTCCTCGGGCGTCACCGAGATGGTGAGCTTGGCGCGCGTCGGGCTCAGCTTCTCAACCGAAGTGGTCGGCATGTGGAAGATCTCCTGATTGTGTGGAAGTTCGTGTCGAGTCGTACAACTCGTCGGGGCGACAGGATTCGAACCTGCGACCTCCCGCTCCCAAAGCGGGCGCTCTACCAAGCTGAGCTACGCCCCGAGTCGCCGACTCAACTCGTCGATTCACTCGCGCGGGCATGCCGAAGCACACGTCAGACGGGTGAACCCACGAAAGTCTACTGCACGCGACAGGGGCGTCGATGTGCGGTCACCCGACGGCGCGCCCTGTGGAGAGCTCGTCGGATCGGTTCGCGCGCGTGGCAGAGTGTGCGCATGACCGACAGTCCCACGACTGCACCCCAGGATCTGCGTCGCTGGCCGTCCGACCCCACGCAGCTCGTCGACACGACGCTCTGCCCCGCATGCTTCACGCCTTTGACGTCCGCTCGCTGCTCCCGATGCGACCTCGATCTCGCAGTTCCCGCGGCCTCCGAACTGCTGGCGATCGGCAGGCGGCTGCATGACGAGGAGTCGAATCGGCAGCGGGTGATCGCGCAGATGCGCACCGCGCAGGCCGAGCGGCCGCAGACGCTCATCGCCGATGCGACGATTCCCGCTGCTTCGTCGATCGAGGTCGTCGCCCCGCCGATCGCCCCGGCGCCCTCAGTCGCCGCGGAACCACCGGTCAGCCACGTCCCCTCCGCCACGGATCACGAAACGCCTGCGATCGCGGATGTCCCCTCGCCCCGGTCACCCGTGAGCGAAGCGCCGCCCGCGCCGGCCCGCGGTGGGCGATCCGGCGTCCAGGTGCTGCTGCTCACCCTCGGCGTGGTGCTCATCTCGATCACCGCGATCGTGTTCCTCTTCGTCGCGTATCTCGTGGCGAGCCTCGAGGTGCGCTCGATGATCATCGCTGCGGCGAGCGTGCTCGTCCTCGCGGTCGCGTGGTTGCTGCGGGCACGACGCCTGCCCGGCACCGCCGAAGGAGTCGCCTCCGTCGCGATCGTGCTGCTGCTGCTCGATGTGTGGATCGTTCGCGTGAACGAGCTGTTCGCAACCGAAGAGCTCGATGCCGCAGCCTATGCGGGCGGTGCCCTGCTCGTGGCGGCCGCGATCCTGGCCGGCACCCGCGCGGTGAGCGGCATCCGGGTGACGGGGTTCGCGGCTGCCGCACTGATTCCGCCCGCCGTCTTCCTCCTCGTCTTCAGCGTCGCACCGGCGAACGAGTTCGCCACGGGCGCGTGGGCGGGCGCGATCGCGACATCGCTCGTCGGCACCGCGGCGTTCTTCGCACCGCGCATGCCCGAACGCGCGATCGTCGCGGGAGCGGGGTTCGGCGGCGGCACGCTCGCGCTCATCGCGGCAGGATTCGCGATGCCCGACCTCGCATGGCGCCACATCTGGACCTTCCTCGCCGTGACGGTCGCCTGGGCTGCGGCACTCCTCGTCGCGCGCCTGCGCTCGAAGTCCGTCGCGGCGGGCTGGGCCTCTGTCGCCGCCCCGGCCCTCGGCGTGAGCGCCGGCCTGACCGCGTCCGTCGCCGTGTTCGTCGAGCTGGACTCCCGCACTGCCCTCTGGCTTGCGCCGCTGACCTCCGGGGTCGTCGCCTGCGCCGCGGCGGTGTCGACGCGCCGGCCCGCGCCCGTCGCCACCGACGGCGTCCGGGCACTCGCGGGTGCCGGTGCGGTGGCGATCGCTGCTTCGATTCCCGCGCTCGTCGTCGCCGTCGGCGCCCTCGTGCGCGTGCTCGGCGCGAGCGTCCCGCCGTGGCAGCACGACGTCCTTCCCGAGTTCGAGCCGGTGGCCGAATCCCCGATCGCGGCACTCGTCGCCCCGTTCGTCGTCGCCGCCGGCGTCGTCGGCGTGCTCGCGCTGCTCCGACGGCTGCGGCAGTTCGCGGCGGTGCCCGCCGGACTGCTGCTGCTGGCCGCCCTCGCCGCAGGTTCGATGGCAGAACATGCCGTGACGGCTGCGGTCTCCCTCCTCGCCGTCGCTCTGGCCGCACTCGTCATCGCGACCTTGCCGTTCGCCCGTGCCCAGGGGCTCATCCCGGTGCTGGCGGCAGGAGGCATGCTCGGTGCTGCCCTCGCCGCGACGCTGGGCTACGCGAGCGCGGACCTGTGGCCATGGACGATCATCGCGGTGATCGTGCTCGCCCTCGCGGGCCGCGTCCTCGCTCGGCGTGTCTGGCCGCCTACGAGCGCGAACGGCATCGGCGCGGCACACGTCGCCCTCGCGTCAGCGCTCGCGATGGGTGCACTCGTCACGGTCGTGCCGTGGCTCGCGACATCCGACGTGCGTCTCGCGGCGCCGTGGGACGGGCCCTGGATGTGGGTCGCGACCGGAGGGGCGATGCTGCTCGCGGCCGGGTCGTTCGTGCGTCTCGGCAACGCGGCGGATCGTATCGCGTTCGTCGTTCCGGCGTTGCTCGCAACCGTGAGCTCGCTCGTGATCGCCCTGCTCGCGGCGCCCGAGGCCGATTGGCGATGGGCGCCCGCGGGCCTCCTCGCCGTCGCGGGCCTCGGATGGATGCGCGCGTCCAACCCGCTCGTGACCCGGATCCTCTTCGCCGTTTCGACGCCGCTCGCGCTCGGGTATGGCTTGGGGACGCTCGTCGCACAACTGTTCGGCGACGACGTCGTCGGTGTCGGAGTCGCCGCCGCAACGCTCCTGGCCGCGGCGCTCACTCACGTCCTCGCACCCGGAGCGCGGCAGGCGCCGTCTGTCGCATGGGTCATCGCCGTCGTCGTCCTCGGCGTGATCGGGCTCGGCTTCGCCGCCTCGGGGGCGCCCGAGGCGTGGCTGGTGCTCCTCATCCTCTTCCCGGTGCCGATCGTGCTCGCCGCCCTACGGGGCGACCCGTTCACATCGACCGACCCGATGCGCCATCTCGCGTGGCTCAGCCTCGCGCTGGCCGTCGCGGCGGTCTGGGCGTGGCTGGTCGGCGATGGCGTCGACGACGTCGAGGCGTACACGCTGCCGCTCGCGGCCTCGCTCGCCGCGACGGCAGGGCTCATCACGTGGCGCCGCGCGCCCGCCGGTTCGACGGCGGCCGGCCGCACGGCGCTCTTCGGCGCAGCAGCGGCGATCGCCGTGCTGCCGAGCGTCGCGTCGAGCGGCGACTCCGAGTTGCGCACGCTCGTGCTGTGCGCTGCAGGCACCGTCGTCGCGCTCGCCTCGATGTTCCTGCCCGAATCGGCCCGCGGCGTGCCCATTCGACTGCTGGGCACCGCGACCGGTTGGACCGCTGTGACCGGCGCGGCCATGGTGCGCGGCGGTGCCGTCGCGGCCGGCGTCGACGAGAGTGCGCTGCCACTCGAGTTCTGGCCGATGGTCGCGCTTGCGACGGGTGTCCTCGCCGCGATTGCGTGGGCTCGTCACGACGCTCGGCCCGAGGTGGTCGCCGAGGTGCTGCTCGCGGCATCCGTCGCCCTCGCTGCAGTGCCGACGATCATCGCCATCGTCTACGGCATGCAGAGCGATCTGCGTGCCGCCGTGCTGTTCCCGACGCTCGCCGCGGTGCACATCGCAGGCGGCACCACTCCCGTTCGCCCGATCGCCGGCCCGATCTTCGCATGGACGACACGCGGTGCGCTCGTGATCGGCGGTGCGATCTCGCTCTCGAACGGCAACGTCGACCCGTTCGACATCATCACGGCGTCCGTCGGCGCGGCCTTCGTCGGATGGGGTGCGCTCAGCATGCGACGCTCCCCCGATCTCGGCAGCTGGCCTGCGCTCGGTGTGGGTCTCGCCATTCTGCTCGTGCCACCCCTGATCGCCGACTTCACCGACCCCGAGCTGTGGCGCATCGTCGCCCTCGGGCTCGTGTCAGTAGCGGCGGTGCTCGTCGGGGCGATGCGGCGGCTGCAGGCGCCACTGCTGTTCGGCAGCGCCGTGCTGCTCGTGCACGCGATCGCGCAGCTCTGGCCGGTGATCATCTGGCTCTACGAGGCAGTGTGGTGGTGGCTGTGGCTCGGCATCGCCGGAGTGATCTTCGTCGTGCTGGCCGCGACCTACGAGCGTCAGCTGCGCTTCGCACGCGGAGCGATCGGCGCGATCGCGTCGTTGCGCTGACCGCGCCGCACGGCGTGCATCGCCTGCTCGCTTGGGTGTACTAGCATGATGCAGTGCCCGCAAGCGGGTGCGCGGGGATGTAGCTCAATGGTAGAGCCTCAGTCTTCCAAACTGATTACGCGGGTTCGATTCCCGTCATCCCCTCCACATCATGGGCATGGCCCGGCTCCGACGATGACCCTCGGAGCGGCGCATCCGCTCGGCTCGCGTCGCTTCGATTCAGCGAATCGCAGACGAACGAGCGGATGCCGGGACATCCGTTCGCCCGATGTCAACCCCAGATCAGCCCAGCCTTTCCTTCCTTGAAATACGCGGGCATCCGCGTAGCGTTGAACTCGACAACGAGACAGGGAAGGTTGACACGATGACCGACATCCAGACCGCACCGAAGACCGGATCGAATGCCGACGTCGCCGCAGGCGTCGCCCAGTACCTGACCCCCGTCGTGCACGAGCTCATCGCGCTCGCCGTCAACGGCAAGCAGGCGCACTGGCACGTGCGGGGCGTCAACTTCATCGCCGTGCACGAGCTGCTCGACGAGGTCGTTGCGCATGCGCAGGACTGGTCCGACATCGCCGCCGAACGCGTCGTCGCACTGGGCCTCCCGATCGATGGCCGCCTCGCGACGGTCGCGTCGAAGACCGGCGCCGAGAACCCCAAGCTCGGATTCCTTCCGTACGACGAGGCGATCGCCGGCGTCGTCGGCCAGATCGACGTGGTGACCGAGAAGGTCAATGCCGCGATCGAGGGCCTCGACGAACTCGACCCCGCGAGTCAGGACGTCGTGATCGAGATCCGTCGGGGGCTCGACAAGGACCGCTGGTTCCTCTTCTCGCACATCGCCGTCAAGTAGCGATGGCGGGTTGATGGGCCCGGGTGCAGAATGCCGATATGACGGCGGATGCACCCGGGCCCGAGTCGTCTCCAGACGATGATGCCGAGCACCTGACCGACGCGCAGCGTTCACTGCGCGCACAGATGCTCGCGACCGAGCACTGGAGCCTGCTCGCCTCGCGCAGCACCACTCAGGGCGAGGTGCTCACCCGCATCGCGATCTTCATCACGCTGGTGTCGGCCGGGCTGCTGTCGCTGGGGGTGCTCGGCAACGTCACGGGGTTCCGCGGGTGGTTCGGCGTCGCCGCCCTCGGGGTGTTGTTCCTGCTGACGTTCCTCGGACTGATCACCCTCGCGCGGGTGTACAACACGGCGACCGAGGACCTCATGTACGTCATTGCGATGAACCGGCTGAGGGGCGCCTACGTCGATCTCGACCCGGGCATCGAACGCTACTTCCTGGCATCGGCGAATGACGACGTCGTCGGTGCCCAGCAGACGTACTACTCCTTCCACCCTCGTGGCAGTGGCACCGTGGTGTTCGGCAGTTCGATGATGATCATCACGGTCGTGACCGCCGCGGTCGCCGGCCTGTTCATCGGCGGCGTGGCGATCGGGTTCAACGCGCCCGTCTGGCTTGCGGTCGTGCTCGGCATCGTCGCCGGACTGGCGCTGCTCGTCGGGGCGCTGCGCCGGGGTTACGGCATGTACCTGCACGTCTGGCGCAGCCACGTGCCGCTGCGCACGAGCGGGGGCGGGTGAGTCGCGCCGCAAGCGCGTGCACCGCGTGCCCTCAGCGCTGCAGCCAGGTGAGCACCGCGAGCACACGTCGGTGATCGGTGCCGGAGTCTTCGAGAGCGAGCTTCTGGAAGATCGAGGTCACGTTCTTCTCGACGGCCCCGACGCCGATGAAGAGCTGCTTCGCGATGCCCGCATTGGTGCGGCCCTCGGCCATGAGTTCCATGACCTCGCGCTCGCGCGGCGTCAACGAGGTGAGCGGGTCGCTTCGCCGCGAGAGCAGCTCGCGCACGACCTGCGGATCGAGCACGGTGCCGCCCTCGCTCACCCGTTCGACCGCGTCCTCGAGCTCTTCCAGCGACGCCACCCGGTCTTTCAGCAGGTACCCCATGCCTCCCTCACCCGATGAGAGCAGTTCGTGGGCGTAGGTGCCCTCGACGTACTGACTGAGCAGCAGCACGCCGACGGACGGCATGCGCCGACGGAGCTCGATCGCCGCCCGCACCCCCTCGTCACGGAACGTGGGCGGCATGCGCACGTCGAGCACGGCGAGGTCGGGCTGCGTCTCGTCGAGCGCCGCCAACAGCGAATCCGCCTCGCCGTAGGCGGCGACGGTCTCGAAACCGGCCTCATCGAAGAGCCGTACGAGCCCTTCGCGCAACAGCATCGAATCCTCGGCGAGCACGATGCGAAGCGGGCCGCGATCCGGGTCGGTCATGCCCCCAGACTATCGGCGGGTGCGCGCCCCGATGCTGCTCTGCGGGCCTAACCGGCCGGCGGCTGCGCGACCGCCGAAGGCACGACGGGCGCGGGGGTGACCGGCGTGTACGGGATGTGGGCACCGATCTTGGTGGGACCGCCGACGGGGCTGTCGACCACGAACATGCCACGAAGTCCCTGCACCCGTTCGGCGAGTCCAGCCAGGCCGTGCCCGGGTGCGGTGGTCGCGCCACCGCGGCCGTTGTCGGTCACCCAGAGGTCGAGCCAGTGTCCTGCGGGACCCGCGTCGCGGGTCGAGGACACCAGCCTGATGCCGTGCGCCTCGGAATGCTTGGCCGCGTTCGTGAGCAGCTCAGCGGCCACGAAGTACGCGTTGCGTTCGATCGAGGCGGGCACCGAGGCATCCGATGGCAGATCGACCTCGACGGTGACCGGCACCGGGCTTCGCGAGGCGAGCGACTGCAGGCCGACCGCGAGGCCGCGATCCTGCAGGATCGGCGGGGCGAACCCGCGCGAGAGCGCCCGAAGCTCGTCGAGCGTCTCACGGGCCTGGTCGCGGGCTTCGCTGATCAGTACGCGCGCCTGCTCGGGATCGCGTTCGAGCTTGCGTTCGATCGTCGCGAGATCCATCTGCAGTCGCACCAAGCGCTGCTGCGGGCCGTCGTGGATGTCGCGCTCGAGCCGGCGCAGTGACGCGTCCTCGGCCTGCACGGCGGCGCCGCGTGACGCCGCGAGCTGCGCGACCTCGCGTTCGAGGGCTTCGGACCGCCATGCACCGAGCGTGCCGCGGCCGATCACGTCGTGGAGCAGGGTCAGGCCACGGAAGACGAACGGCAGGGTCGCGAGGAAGACGAGTCCGACAACGAACTCGAAGACGGCCTCGCCGAGCAGCGGGTCGATGTTCCAGGTGTTGCCCGGGAACAGGAAGTCGATCACGACGTCGTGCAGCCAGAAGTCGTTCACGTCGCGGCCGTCGGGAATCGTCCGGTACCAGATCCACGCGGTCGTGCCGCCAAGTGCCACGGAAGTCCACGCGACCGTGATGCTCCACGAGATCACGCTCACGATCGGGTTGATGATCATGCCGTGCAACAGGTAGAGCCAGTAGTGGCCGTCGATGAACGGCGCCCACATCGTGCGCCAGAAGCCCTGGTTGCGGTCGCTGCGCTCCCAAACGGGGCGAGCGATCCTGGGCCGGCCCGCCCACTCCAGCCGCACCAGTTCGAGCGTTCCGAAGCCGCGCGCCGCATACAGCGACGCGACGACGATGAAGATGCCGACGACGATCGCGATCAGCCCGAGGCCGGTGAAGAACGCCGTCGCCAGCACCACGAGCGCGATGATCGCGATCGGCATGGTGAGGATGAGGAAGGCGAACTCGCGCGGCACGGTCGCCCACAGCGACCAGTAGCCGCGGCGCTTCGCCGGGCGGCCCTCGGTCGGCGGCTGTCGGAGTGTCGTGTCAGTGGTCATGGCGGGTTCCCTCAGTCATGGTCGCACGCTGGCCCGGTTCGACGACGGCGAACTGCCCCATCATCCCCTGGTCCTCGTGCCACAGCAGGTGGCAGTGGTACATGTACGGCGTGTCGGCATCGGCGTAGTCCTCGAAGCGCATGAGGAGCTCGTACTCGGTCTCTGGCTCCGTGAAGATCGTGTCCTTCCACCCCGCCAGCTCGGGCGGCGGTGCCTGCCCGTCGATCGCGGCGATGCGGAACTGCACGTCGTGCACGTGGAAGCTGTGCGGCACCTGCGTCGCGTTCTCGACCACCCATCGCTCGAGGGTGTCGACCGTGACCGTCTCGTCGATGCGACCCATGTCCATCGCGTCGCCGTTGATCTCGAAGCTGTCGCTGAGCTCGAACCGCCGGGTCGTGGCGACGTCGGCCTCGTCGAAGTCGGTGATCGTGTTGAGCTCCGCGGGTACGGCGGTGGTCGAATCGAGCGTGTCGGCGGCGCGCACCTCGAGCACGTCGAAGGCGTCGCTGCCGCCGTTCATGTCGGCGACCGGCCCGACGAGTGCGGCGATGTCCGGCGTCATCTTCGATTGCAGCACGACGCGCTCGCCGGGCTCGACCCGCACGAGCACCTCGGCGCGTTCGCCGGGCGACAGCCGCACGTGGTCGAGTGAGACCGGAGCCTCGAGCAGCCCGCCGTCGGTCGCGATGAGCTCGACCGGTCGGCCGTCGCTCCACGTGAAGGCGTACGAGCGTGCCGTGGACGCGTTGAGCACACGCAGGCGAACGAGCTCGTCGGAGACGTCGAGGTAGGGGCCGCGGGTCCCGTTGACGATGAGCTCGTCACCGAGGCCGCCGGCGTAGCCGCGCTGCATGCTCTCCCGCTCGCCGTCGGCGGAGAAGCCGCTGTCCTGCACGATCACTGGCACGTCGTCGACGCCGTACTCGCTCGGCAGACCGAGGGAGCGCTCGTGCTCGTCGTGCACGATGAACATGCCCGCGAGCCCACGCGCGACGTGCTTCTCGGTCTCCCCGTGCGGGTGCGGGTGGTACCAGAGCGTCGCCGCCTGCTGGTCGATGTCCCATTCGGGCGACCACGCGTCGCCCGGGTCCACCATCTGGTGCGGCCCTCCGTCCATCACGGCGGGGAGGTGCATGCCGTGCCAGTGCACGGTCGTGGGCTCGTCGAGCGAGTTCGTCACGTCGACGCGGACCCGCTCGCCGCGGTCGGCGACGAGCGTCGGACCGAGGTATCCGCCGTTGAATCCCCACGTGTCGCTCGCGACCCCCGGCTCGAACTCCGTGGTTCCCGCCTGTGCGTCGAGTTCGAAGACCCGTGTGCCGTCGGCGTCGACCGTCGACTCCGCGAGTGGCGGGATCGCGAGCGGCGTGTCGAACTCGACCTCGCCGACCGTGGAGACGGGCCCCGGGCCGACGATGCCGCAACCGGCGAATGCGACGGCGACGAGCCCGCCGGCGGCGATTGCGGCGAGGGTCGACGCGACGGTCGCGCGTGGTCTGCGGAGGGGTGTCTGAAGCATGACTCCAGCCTCATGATTCGCGTCCGCCCGACCCATCAGGCGTGCGCCCGAATACCGGCGGGGGTTATCCCCCGTCGTCGGTCGAGTAGGCGCGCGAGCGCCGTATCGAGGCCCGGTGCGGCTGTCTTGAGACCGCCGCGCCGCGTCTAGATACGCTCCTTCGTCGCTACTCGACCGACGCCGAATGGGTGAAGCGGCCAGCGAGCAGGGTCGCCGCGACCGGCATGGTGCGAAGTTCGTCGGCGGATGTCGCGAGCGGATCGATCTCGACGATCGCGAGGTCTGCCGCGCCGCCGGCCGTCGGCAGGATGCCCCGCCCGCCGGTCGATGCGGCGAGCGCCGCCCGTGCCTCGATGGCCTGCTCGGGATGCCACGGCTCACGGCCGTCGCGCGAGCGCCCGACCGCTGCCGAGATCGCGATCCAGGGGTCGAGCGGCGCGACGGGCGCGTCGGAGCCGAGCGCGAGTTCGACCCCGGCCGCCGCGAGCTCGGCGAGCATGAACGCGCGATCGGTGCGACCGGCCCAGTAGCGATCGGCCACGTCACGGTCGTCCATGGCGTGCTCGGGCTGCACGCTCGCGACGACGCCGAGTTCCGCGAAGCGGGCGACATCCGCTCGCTGCAGCAGCTGGGCGTGCTCGACCGAGCCGCGGCTGTCGGCGCCGCGCGCACGCGCTCCCCGTGCCGCGAGTTGCTCGAACGCGTCGAGCACTCGTGCGTTCGCCTGGTCGCCGATGGCGTGCACGGCCGGGGTGATGCCGGCGTCAGCGGCGCGGATCATGAGCGGCACGAGTTCGTCGTACGGCACCGTGGCGAGACCGTAGGGGTGATCGTCGCCCTCGAGCCCCGGGTACGGATCGAAGCACCACGCGGTGCGCGTGTTCAGCGAGCCGTCGGTGATGACCTTGTACGCGCCGACCGTGATGAGCCCGCCGGTGGAGGCCACCGCGTCGCCCGTGCGCAGGCCGTCGGCGATCGCGCGCTCGAGGTGCTGGGTGTAGATGCCGAACGACACGCGCAGCGCATCGAAGCCCGATGCGGCGCGCCGTGCCCAGTCGTCGCGGTTCCAGCGCATCTCGTAGTCGGTGATGCCCACGACCCCGCGCGCCGCAGCATGTGCGGCCGCCTCGGCGACCCAGCCGTCGAGCACGTCGTCGTCGATGTCGTCGATCTCGCGGACGAGCCGGAAGCAGTCGTCCTCGCGCAGCACTCCGCTCGCGTCGGTGAGGTGCTCGACGCCGTGACGGCGCAGCGCGGCGGTGTTCAGCCAGCACGCATGCAGGTCGGCCGACACGAGCACCGCCGGTACGTCGCCGGACACCGCGTCGAGCGCCACCCGATTCGGCGGGTCGGGCCAGAGGCTGTCGCGATACCCGAATCCGACCACCTCTGTCGCGCCGGCGGCGACGGATGTCGCGACGAGCGCCGCGGCTTCGACCGCGGAACCGGCACCGGTGAGGTCGAGGCGTCGCGACACCATCGCCCACTGCGAGAAGTGCACGTGACGGTCATGGAGTCCGGGGACGACCCAGCGGCCGTCGAGCTCGACGCGACGGGCACCGACCGGCGCGGCGGAAGCGCCGGAGGGCGCGATCGTCGCGACCACGCCATCGTCGAGGTACAGGTCGAAGAGCCCCGGTTCGCCGGCGAGGCGCGCGCCCTCGAGGAGCAACGGCCCCGTGACATCCGCACCGGACCGTGAGGCGGCCGCCGTCATCGGCGAGCCGCCCGCAGCACCTGGTGCGTGCGACGCATCTCGGCGGCGAGTGCGGGGCTCGCATATGGCCCGTCGCCCTCGAGCTCGGCGATGATGCGGTCGACGGTCTCGTCGGGCCTGTTCTGGCTCATCTTGTTCTTCGCGACGAATCTGGTGATCGGGATGCGCAGCCCGACCGTGCCCGCGGCGATCCGGTCGGCGTACTCGGAGTTCGCGACGGTGCCCCGCATGCGACGCGGCTCGGGCATCGCGTCTTCGAAGTGGTCGACGAGGGCCTCGAGCACGCGCAGGTTCTCGTCGGCGTCGAGCAGCTCGGGGGTCCCGTGCAGATGCGCGGTGACGAAGTTCCACGTCGGGACGGCCGGGTTCGCGTCGTACCAGCCGGGCGAGATGTACCCGTGCGGTCCCTGCACGATGACGAGCACCTCGTGACGGCCGAGCTCGTGCAGGATCTCGTCGGGCCGGCCGACGTGCGTGAGCAGCACGATGCCGTCGGCGTCTTCGTCGACCAGCACCGGGTAGTGCGAGGCGACGAGCCCCGAGGCATCCGTCATGCTCACGATCGTCGCCCACGGGTGCTCGCGGACGACGTTCTTCACGCCCGCTTCGCTCGCCAGCGTGAAGCTCGGGTTCTGCCGCATCGACGTCCTTCCGGTCGGGTGCCTCCACGCTACCCCGGGGAGGGCGACGCCCGGGGCGGCGGATAGGCTGGCCGGGATGGTCGGGCGCAGGGGTGATGAGCGGGCGCGCCTCAGCCGCACTCCGAAGACGTGGCCGATCGTCGCGGTGCTCGCCTTCGCCGGCGCGTGCTCGTCGTTCATGTTCACGATCGTCGTGCCGATCCAGTCCGAACTGCCCGAGCTCCTCGATGAGAGCCGCGACGCGACCGCCTGGGTCGTGACGGTGACGCTGCTCACGGCTGCGGTGACCACGCCGATCGCCGGACGGCTCGGCGACCTGTACGGCAAGCGCCGCATCGTGCTGGCGCTCATCGCCGTGCTCGTCGTCGGCAGCATCATCGCGGGCGCCTCGCAGTCGCTGCCGGTGCTGCTCATCGGCCGCGCGCTGCAGGGAGCGGTCACGGGCGTGATCCCCCTCGGCATCGCGATCCTCCGAGACCACCTGCACGAGGATCGCATCGGCGGCGCGGTGGCACTCGTGAGTGCCACGCTGGGGTTCGGCGGCGCGCTCGGCCTGCCTGCGAGCGCATTGATCGCCGAGCGCACCGACTGGCACCTGCTCTTCTGGACCTCGGCGGCGCTCGGCGTCGTGTTATTCGCGCTCATCGCCTGGGTCGTGCCCGTGAGCACGCTGCGCACGCCAGGGCGCTTCGACGTGCCAGGCGTCGTCGGACTCTCGATCGGCCTCTCGGGCGTACTCCTCGCGGTCGCGCAGGGCAATGCATGGGGCTGGACCTCTCCGGTCACCCTCGCGTTCGGGCTCGGCGGTCTCGCGGTGCTCGTGCTGTGGGGCTGGTACGAGCTGCGCATCGCCGAGCCGCTTGTCGACCTCCGAGTGGCGGCGCGCCCACCCGTGCTCATCACGAACCTCGCGTCGATCGCGATGGGATTCGCGTTCTTCTCGTCGAACATCACGCTTCCCCAGCTGCTCGAGCTGCCCACCGCCACCGGCGTCGGGCTCGGTCTCTCACTGCTCGCCGCGAGCCTGGTGCTCATGCCGTCAGGGCTCGTGATGATGGCGATGTCCCCGGTCGCCGCGAGGCTCAACCGGCGCTACGGGGGCAAGTTCCTGCTGGTGGGCGGCGCACTGGCGATCATCGTCGCGTACACGCTCGCGCTCGTGGCGTCGACCGAGGTGTGGCAGGTCTTCGTGCTGAACGCGATGATCGGCGTTGGCATCGGGCTCGGCTACGCGGCGATGCCGATCCTCATCATGCACGCGGTGCCGGCGACCGAGACCGGGGCCGCGAACGGCCTCAACGCGCTCATGCGGTCACTCGGCACGAGCGGCGCCGCCGCCGTGATGGGGGCGGTGCTCGCGACCACGGCCGTCGAGATGGACGGCGTGCAGGTCCCCACGCGCGAGGGATTCGACCTGACGTTCCTGCTCGGGCTCATCGCCGCGATCGTCGCCGCGGTGCTCGGACTCCTCATCCCGAGGCCGCACCCCATCCCCGGCGAGCACCCGTCGCTCCCCGACGACGTCGCCTGATCGCAAGTCGGGCTCGCGGGTCTCGATACGCTTCGCTACTCGACCGGCGAGCGTGCTTCGCTACTCGACCGGTGGAGTCAGGCCTGGCAGTAGGGGCACCAGTAGAGCTTGCGGCCGCCCAGCTCCTCGAGCGCGATGTTCGTCCCGCACACCCGGCACGGCAGGCCCTCGCGCTTGTACACCCAGTGGCGATCGTCGCGGTTGGCCATCGCGGCGCGATAGGCCTCGGGGTCGAGATCGTCCATCGTCATCATCTGCCCGGTCTCGACGCCGATGGCGAGCAGCCTCGCCCAGTCGTGCCAGAGGTGCCGCACGTGCTCGTCGGCAACCTGCCTGCCCGGCGTGTGCGGGTTCTGCCGGGCCCTGAACAGCAGTTCGGCGCGGTAGACGTTGCCGATGCCGGCGACGACGCTCTGGTCCATCAGCAGCAACGCGATCGCGGTGGGCTTCCTGCGGATCACCCGCGTGAATCGCTCCTCGGCCTCGGATCCCGAATCGATGAGCGGGTCGGGACCGAGCTTGCCGACGACCGCCTCGACCTGCGCCGGGTCGAGCACCTCGCACGCCGTCGGACCACGCAGGTCGGCGACGATCGTGTCGGTGAGCAGGCGCACGCGCACCTGGCCGATCGGCTCGGGCGGGAACGTGTCGATGGCGTTGCCCTCCTTCTCGGACTCCGACATGCGCAGTCGGGTGCGCCGCGGCGCGCCGATCGACGTGAGCGAGTTCTCGCCGGCGGTGTCGAACACCACTGCGTCGGGGTTCGGCCCCTCGAGGAACGTGCCCTTCTGGTTCGTCTGCCCCATGCGGCCGTTCGCCGAGGCGATCGTCGCGTCCATCAGGATGTCGCCCGCGAAGTCCCACGCACCGTACATGCCGAGGTGCACCCGCAGCCACACGTCGCCCTCGAACCCGAGGAACATCTGCTTGCCCACGGCGCGGGCATCGGTCATCCGTCGCCCGTCGATCTCGGCCGCACCGACCGCGAACCGGCCCTGCGGGCTCGAGGCATGCACGACGTGGCCGACGAAATTGCGCTCGAACTGCCGGGTGATGCGGTGGACGGAGTGACCCTCGGGCACGTCAGGAACCGGTCGCTGAGCCCGTCGAGGCGTCGAGCGGGTCGACGCCCTTGCCCGCGATGTCGCCCGTGGTCTCGTACTCGAGGAGCTGCGCGATGCGCCGCACGTGCCGCTCGTCGCCCGAGAACGGCTCGGCGATGAACGCGTCGATGTAGCGGATGGCCTCTTCGACGGTGTGCTGTCGTGCGCCGATCGAGATGACGTTGGCATCGTTGTGCTCGCGCGCGAGGATCGCCGTGTCCATGCTCCACACGAGCGCCGCACGGATGCCGGTGACCTTGTTGGCCGCGATCTGCTCGCCGTTGCCGGACCCGCCGAACACCACGCCGAGGGTCCTGACGCCCGCAGCCTGGTCGCGCGCGACGGCCTGCGCCGCGTTGATGCAGAACGCCGGGTAGTCGTCGAGCGCGTCGTACTCGGTCGGACCGTGGTCGACGACCTCGTGGCCGGCGTTGGTCAGATGATCGACGAGCGTACGGCTGAATTCGAGGCCGGCGTGGTCGGTCGCGATGTGGATGCGCATGCGCCAAGTCTAGGGATTCGGCACCCACGTGAGCGCCCGCCCGTGCGGCTGCGCCCACGCAAGCTGCAGGCCGTCGAGGGCGAGTACGAAGTCGATGCTGTCGTTCTCGACGTCGCTGCGCACCTCGATGCCGGGGATGATCGAGCGTGCCTCGACCGAGAGCCAGTGGCCGGGCAGCGCACGGACCGTGTCGACGAACCGCGCGCGTGCCGGCTCGTCGAGGTACGCGATCACCGCGGTGTGGAACACCACGAGCGTGGCATCGGCAGGCGCCTCGGCGGCGAGCGCGGCGAGTCGCTCGTTGAGGTCGCCCGTGATGATGCGCGGGGGGTCGGCGGCGGCGATGCGTGCGGCCGCCTGCAGCCGGACCCGCCGGTCATCGTGCTCGGGCCAGATGAGCGCGTCCAGCCACGCGACATCCTCTGGGCGGGTGAGATCGAGCGGGTTGAGGTCGATGCCGGCGCGCCAGACGACCTCGGGCATGAGAGCGGGCACGGGCACCGGCCCTGCAGTGGTGCAGTCGAGCACGACCTCGCTCGGTCCATCGGCCGGGTCGAGCTGGGGATGCCCCGGGTAGCGGTAGCTGTACCGGTCTGGATATAGGCAGAGGCCGGCGGATGTCCCGACCTCGAGCAGTGCGAGCGGGCCGTCGATGCCGGCGAGCGCCGGGACGTGCAGCGCACAGCGGGCGGCCTCGTTCGTCTGGGTGGCGTGCGTCTCGGTGGTCGTACGGACCTCGGGCCAGTGCGCGTGCAGCCAGTCGCGGAACACCTGATACGAGCCGAGCGGCGCCTCGTGGAAGCGAGCGGCCGAGAAGACGAGATTCGGCTGGCGCTTCGCCGCAGGCAGTTCGTCGACGAGCGCGATCGTGTCGGGGTCATCCGCCAGACCGAGGGCCCATGCCTCGTACGTGGCCGACATCCCGCGTGCCTCGACCTCGGCGAACACCCGATATCGCTCGGAAGTGGGTGCGTTGGAATCGACGCTCGTGCGCATATGCACACCGTACGGCGGCGACTGTGGAGGGTCAACGCGAAGCCGGGCCGACCTCACGCGTTCTGGGGGGCGCACCGCACACTGGCGGATCGATAGTGTCGGCGACACATCGAATCGAGGGATCATGCCGCTGATCATCACGTGCGGGCTCCTGCTGGCAGTGGGAGTCGTCGTGACGATCATCTGGGGACGCGAACGGTTCACGGCGCCGCCCACTCCGTACGCCCAGCCGCCCGGCGCAGGCGTCTCGGGGAATGGCAGGGTGCGACACATCGACGGCCTGCGTCTCTACGCGTGGTGGGCTGCCGTGTTCATGGTGATCGGCACGGCGACGGGCATCCTGATCACGGGTGCCGGCGGGCGGCTCATCATGCGCCTGCTCGCGATGACGTCGCCCGAGGCGACCGGGCGCCTCACCGAGGGGCAGGCGGCCGTCGGTGAGATCTCGCTCGAGGGGACGCTCGCCTTCACCCTGTTCGGTGCGCTGCCGTTCTCGTTCGCGTCGGCTGCGCTGTACCTGCTCGTCGTGCCCTGGTTGCCGAGGGGAGGCCTCGGCGGACTGCTTCTCGGTGCCGTGATGCTCGTCACCGTGTCGCCGTTCATCGACCCGCTGCGGGCCGAGAACTTCGACTTCGACCTCGTGGGGCCCGGGTGGCTCGCGGTGGTGGCCTTCGCCCTGCTCGCCCTGCTGCAGGGCGCCGCACTGGCCGCGATCGCCGGCCGGCTGAGCCGGGGCCTCGAGCTCATGACCCGGCGGACCTGGCCCCAGACCGTCGTGCCACTGCTGCTCGCGGTCGTGCTCGTGCCGATCGGCGCGGTGCTCGCGGTCGGAGGGCTCGTCACGTTCGCGTTGCCCCGCCTGCTGCCGTGGTTCCTCGACATACGCGCCTCGCGTGGCGGGGTCATCGTGGGTCGCATCCTGCTGGCGCTCGCGGTGCTCGCCGCCCTGCCTGTGTTCGTCGGCGCCGTCGTCTCCATCTGGGGACGCTGAGCCCGGGACTTCCGTCGACCGATCAGCGACGCGAACCCTCCTGCGTTCGGCGCAACCCGGGTCTAGGCTGGGTCACGTTGCCTGCGGCCACGAGCCGCGTCGATATGCGAAGGAGCGCACGTGCCCGGAGAGAACCTCACCCGAATCGAAGCCGAGGAGCGCGCGGCGCTCGTGACGGTGCACGACTACGACGTCGTGCTCGATGTCACCACCGGCCCCGAGGTGTTCACGTCCACGACGACGGTGCGCTTCGCGGCGTCCACGGCCGGCTCGTCGACGTTCATCGACGCGATCACCGCGGCCGTGCACTCGGTCACGCTGAACGGCGTCGAGCTCGACCCGGCCGAGGTCAGCGACGGCGTTCGCATCCAGCTGCCGAACCTCGCCGCCGAGAACGAACTCGTCGTCGTCGCCGACGGCAACTACATGAACACCGGCGAGGGCCTGCACCGCTTCGTCGACCCAGTCGACGACGAGGTCTACCTGTACACCCAGTTCGAGGTGCCCGACTCGCGCCGCATGTTCGCGGTGTTCGAGCAGCCCGACCTGAAGGCGTCGTTCCGGTTCACGCTGACCGCGCCGGCTCACTGGGAGGTCGTGTCGAACTCCCCCACGCCCGAGCCGCTCGACGCCCATGACGGCGCGAAGACGTGGGCGTTCTCGCCGACGCCGCGCATCTCGAGCTACATCACCGCGCTCGTCGCCGGTCCCTACCACGTGGTGCGCGACGAACTCACGAGCGCCGACGGCCGCACGATCCCGCTCGGCGTGTTCAGCCGCAAGAGCCTCGCCGAGCACCTCGATGCCGACTACATCTTCGAGAAGACGAAGCAGGGCTTCGAGTACTTCGAGGCGAAGTTCGACGTGCCGTACCCGTTCGAGAAGTACGACCAGATGTTCGTTCCCGAGTACAACGCGGGCGCCATGGAGAACGCGGGCGCGGTGACGTTCACCGAGTTCTACGTGTTCCGCTCGAAGGTGACCGACGCCGTGCGCGAGCGCCGCGTCGTCACGATCCTGCACGAGCTCGCCCACATGTGGTTCGGCGACCTCGTCACGATGAAGTGGTGGAACGACCTGTGGCTCAACGAGTCGTTCGCCGAGTGGGCGTCGACGATCGCCACGGCCGAGGCCACCGAGTGGACCGAGGCATGGACGACGTTCAACTCGATGGAGAAGAGCTGGGCCTACCGACAGGACCAGCTGCCCTCGACGCACCCGGTCGTCGCGACCATCAACGACCTCGAAGACGTGCTCGTGAACTTCGACGGCATCACCTACGCCAAGGGCGGCTCGGTGCTGAAGCAGCTCGTCGCGTGGGTGGGCGTCGACGCCTTCTTCCAGGGCGTGTCGGCATACTTCAAGAAGCACAGCTGGGGCAACACCACCCTCGCCGACCTGCTCGCCGAACTCGAGACCGCGAGCGGCCGCGACCTGTCGGCATGGTCGGGCCTCTGGCTCGAGACCGCAGGCGTGAACACGCTGCGCCCTGAGTTCGAGACGGATGCCTCGGGCGCCATCACCTCCTTCGCGGTGCTGCAGTCGGCCACGGCCGAGCACCCCACCATCCGCCCTCATCGCCTCGCCATCGGGTTCTACAACCTCTCGGGCGGCAAGCTCGTGCGCGACCACCGCGTCGAGCTCGACGTCGACGGCGAGCGCACCGAGGTCGCCGACCTCGTCGGCCTCGCGCGGCCCGACCTCGTGCTGCTGAACGACGACGACCTCGCCTACGCGAAGATCCGGCTCGACGAGCTGTCGCACGGGGTTGCACTGGCGAACCTGTCCGAGATCGAGGACCCGCTCGCCCGCGCCCTCGTGTGGAGCTCCGTGTGGGACGCGACGCGCGATTCCGAGACGCGTGCGCGCGACTACCTCGCCCTCGTGCTCGGCAACATCGCGAGCGAGACGGAGTCGACGACACTGCGCATCGTGCTCGCGAACGCGGTGCTCGCGGCGAGCGCGTACACCGCACCGGAGCGACGCGCGGAGGAGCGCGGCCTGCTCGCCGATGGCTTCTGGAGGCTGGCACAGGAGGCTGCGCCGGGCAGCGACGCGCAGTTCCAGTTCGTGATGAACTTCGCCGCGATCGCCGAGGCCGGCTCGCATGTCGACGACCTCGCCGCGCTCTACGACGGGTCACGCACCCTCGAGGGCCTCGAGATCGACACCGATCTGGGCTGGGAGCTGCTGATCGCGCTCGTCGCGGCGGGCCGCGCCGGCGACGCCGAGATCGACGTGCGCCTCGCGAGCGACAACACCGCCACGGGCCAGCAGTCGGCCGCGCACGCGCGTGCCGCCATCCCGACGACAGCGGGCAAGGAGCGCGCCTGGGCGTCGCTCATCGACGTCGACACGGCGACGAACACCGTCGTGCGCGAGACGGCGGAGGGCTTCCTCCGCGGAGACGCCGCCCTGCTCGAGCCCTTCGTGGAGCGCTACTTCGAGATGCTCGAGCGCATCTGGGAGGACCGCAGCTACGCGATCGCCGAGAAGCTCGTCGACGGGCTCTACCCGTCGCCGCTCGCGAACCGCGCGCTCGCCGACGCGAGCCGTTCGTGGCTCGACGCCCACCCCGACGTGCCCGCGCTGCGCCGACTCGTCATCGAACGGCTCGCGGGTGTCGACCGCGCCCTCGCCGCGCAGGAGCGCGACGCGCAGGACGCGTAGCCGTAGGTCGTCCCTCGGGGCGGTGGGCGTGGTACTCCGGTACCATCGCGCGCCGCCCCGAAACCGTTCCGGGGGCCGATGTGGCCGGGTCGCGGCATCCGTAACTTCGATGTCATGATCACTGCAGAAGGACTCACCAAGCGATTCGGCGCGAAGACCGCCGTCGACGACATCTCGTTCACCGTGCGCCCCGGCCAGGTCACCGGCTTCCTCGGCCCGAACGGCGCCGGAAAGTCGACCACCATGCGCATGATCGTCGGCCTCGACCGCCCGAGCGGCGGCAGCGTCACGGTCAACGGCATGCGGTACGCGCAGCACCGCTCCCCGCTCCGCGAGGTCGGCGCCCTGCTCGACGCGAAGGCCGTGCACACCGGCCGCACCGCTGAGAACCACCTCCTGGCGATGGCCGCCACGCACGGCTTCGGCAAGAAGCGGGTCCGCGACGTCATCGAGCTCACGGGACTCGAGTCGGTCGCTCGCAAGCGGGTCGGCGGCTTCTCGCTCGGCATGGGCCAGCGCCTCGGCCTCGCCGCCGCGATGCTCGGAGACCCGGCGACGCTGCTCCTCGACGAGCCCGTCAACGGCCTCGACCCCGAGGGCGTGCTGTGGGTGCGCCAGTTCGTGCGGCACCTCGCCGCAGAGGGACGCACGGTCTTCCTGTCGTCGCACCTCATGAGCGAGATGGCCATGACCGCCGACCACCTCATCGTGCTCGGCAAGGGCCGCATCATCACGGATGCCCCGGTCGCCGACGTCATCGCGGGCAGCACGCGTTCGCGGGTCCACGTGCGGTCGCCGCACGCCTCGCAACTCGCCGACCTCCTCGCCGGACCCGACGTCACCGTCATGCGGGCCGAGTCGGGCGTGCTCGAGGTCAGCGGCCTCGAGGCATCCGGCATCGGCGACCTCGCCGCCCAGCACTCGCTCTCGATCCATGAACTCACCCCCAAGAACGCGTCGCTCGAGGAGGCCTACATGGCCCTCACCGCCGACGCCGTCGAATACCGCACGGAGGCACTCCGATGACCACGATCACCCCCACCGAACCGCGCACCGCACCGCACGACGCGCCGCGCTCCGCCGGATCCTCGCTGACCTTCGGCGGCATCCTCCGCTCCGAGTGGATCAAGCTGCGAACGCTGCGTTCGACCGTCTGGTCGTACCTCTCCGTCGTCGTCATCATGCTCGGGCTCGCCCTCGCCCTGTCACTCACCGTCGTGAACGGCGATGCCATGGCACCCGCCGCCGCCGGCGGCTCGGCCGCCGACCAGGCCAGCCTCTTCGTGCAGTCCTCGACATTCGGCGTCTTCCTCGCACAGCTCGTCGTCGCCGTGCTGGGCGTACTCGTCATCACCGGCGAGTACAGCACCGGCATGGCCCGCTCGACCTTCACCGCGGTGCCCAAGCGCCTCCCGGCGCTCGCTGCGAAGGCCGCCGTGCTGTTCGTCGTGACCTACCTGGTCAGCCTGGCAGCCGGCATCGGCGCGTACCTCGTCTCGGCCGCCGTCTTCGGCGCGAACGACATCTCGGCGAGCCTCGCCGACGCTGACGTCTTCATGCCGATCCTCGGCAGCTCGCTGTACCTCGCGCTGCTCGCGGTCTTCGCGCTCGGCGTCGGCACCATGGTGCGCTCGAGCGCCGGCGGCATCGGCATCGTCCTCGCGCTCATCCTCGTCGTTCCGACGATCCTCCAGATGATCCCCGCGGACTGGGCTCAGGACATCCACCCGTACCTGCTCTCGACGGCCGGCACGAACATGTTCGCGCCCACCGAGATCACCGGGACCGAGGTCCTGACGGCCTGGCAGGACCTGCTGGTCGTGCTCGGCTGGGTCGGCGCATCGCTCGCCGGTGCCGCCACGCTCCTCGTGAAGCGCGACGCGTAGAGTCCTCTCCATGACCCAGTCGTGGCCCGCCCCCGACCACCAGAACGCGGTGGTCGGGGGCGAGCCGCGCCTGCCGAAGCCTCCAGGCGTGTTCCGACAGTTCTGGGCGCGGCACCCGCGACTCACCGACGGGCTGATCGCCGGCATCTACGGCGTCCCGACGATCGTGAGCGCGATCATCACGACCGTGCAGTACGGGCTCCCCGTGTGGCTCATCATCCTGCACGTGGCCGTCGTGCTGGGAGCCGCCGCCGCGTTGCTGCTCGTGCGGCGCACCCGTCCATGGCTCGTACTTGGCCTCGGTTGGCTCGCGTGCCTGGTCTCCGCCCCGTCAGGGTCGATCGACACCCTCGCGATCCTGATCGCGCTGTACGCGCTCGCCGTCTACGCGTCGTCGCGTGCCGCGTGGATCGGCTTCGGCATCTCCGTGGCGATCGGCGCCCTGACTTCGTACCTCTCGACGTGGCTCCGTGGCAACCTCGTCGTCGAGCCCTTCGACTTCGACCCGCTCGGCTCGTCGATCACGTTCGCCGTGTTCATGCTCATCGCGACGCTCATCGGCGTCACCGTCGGCAACCGACGCCGGTACCTCGACGCGCTCATCGCCCGCGCCCACGACCTCGCACGGGAGCGCGACCAGCAGGCGCAGCTCGCCGCTGCGACGGAGCGCTCCCGCATCGCCCGCGAGATGCACGACATCGTCTCGCACGGCCTGACCGTCATGATCACCCTCGCCGAGGGATCCGCCGTGACCGTCGGCCGGGACCCCGAGCGCGCGGCTGACGCGATGCGTCACGTCGCCGACGCCGGGCGCGACGCGCTCGGCGAGATGCGCCGCATGCTGGGTGTGCTGAGCGGGCCGGCCGACGCTGCGGCCGATCGTTCGCCCCAGCCGGATGTCGCGGCCATCCCCGCGCTCGTCGAGGGCTTCCGCGAGGCCGGGCTGCCGGCGCGCCTCACCACCTCGGGTCCCGCGATCACCGAGCCGACACTGCAGCTCACCGTGTACCGTCTCGTGCAGGAGGGGCTGACGAACGCCCTGCGCCACGCCTCCGGCGCGCAGCACGTCGACGTGGTCGTCGAGCGTCGCGACGACGAGATCGCGATCACGGTCGAGGATGACGCGATGCACCGCACACCGCAGATGACCGGTGCCGGTCGCGGCCTCGCCGGGCTCCGTGAGCGCGTCGCGCTCTACGGCGGCACCGTCGAGGCAGGACCCCGGCCCGGCGGAGGCTGGCGCCTGCACGCCACGCTCCACGTGACATCCGATCGACCTGAAGAGGACGCATGACCGACGACCGACCCCCTGGAATCCGCGTCGCGATCGTCGACGACCAGGCGCTCGTCCGCACCGGGTTCCGCATGGTGCTCGAGGCGGAGCCCGACCTCGAGGTCGTCGGCGAGGCCGGCGATGGCGCGGCCGCGATCGAGCTGGCGCGATCCACGGCCATCGACGTCATGCTCATGGACGTGCGGATGCCCGGTGTCGACGGCATCGCCGCGACCGCCGCCGTGACGGCGGGTGAACGACCGCCGCGCATCATCGTGCTCACGACCTTCGACCTCGACGAGTACGCCTTCGCCGCGATCCGCTCAGGCGCAAGCGGCTTCCTCCTGAAAGACGTGCGCCCGCAGGAGCTCGTCAGCGCGATCCGCACCGTGCATGCCGGCGAAGCCGCCCTCGCGCCGCGCGTCACGCGGCGGATGATCGAGATGTTCGCCGACGAGCTGCCGCTCGCCGGTGACGCCGCATCAGCGCCGTCGCTGCTCGACTCGTTGACGCCCCGCGAGCGGGAGATCCTCGTCGCCATCGCCGAGGGCCTCAACAACACCGACCTGGCCGCGCGCTTCCACTTGTCGGAGTCGACCGTGAAGACCCATGTCGGTCGCATCCTCCAGAAGCTCGACGCACGCGACCGCGTGCATCTGGTGATCATCGCGTACGAGCACGGGCTGATCCCGCCCGGGGCGGTCGGCGGGCGTAGGTAGGCTGGCTGGGCACATCGACGCGAAGGGGTCCCATCCATGCCGGCTGCCAATCTCACCCGAAGCGAGGCCGAAGCCCGCGCCGCCGCCCTCGACGTGCACGATTACGCCGTCACGCTCGACCTGACCCGCGGCGCCGAGACCTTCTCGAGCGAGACGGTCGTGCGGTTCAGCGCGACCCCGGGCACGTCGTCGTTCATCGAGGCGACGACGCGTGAGGCGCACGAGATCGTGCTGAACGGACATCCGCTCGATCTCTCGGCGAGCGACGGTGCGCGCATTCGGCTCGACGGCCTCGCCGCCGAGAACGAGCTCAGGGTGGCCGGCACGTTCACCTACACGAACACGGGTGAGGGCCTGCACCGCTTCGTCGACCCGGTCGACGGCGAGGCCTACCTCTATACCGAATTCGCGGTCGCCGAGGCCAACCGGGTGTTCGCCGTGTTCGACCAGCCCGACCTCAAGGCGTCATTCCGCTTCACCATCACCGCGCCCGCGCACTGGGAGTTCCTGAGCAACGCGCCGACCCCCGAGCCGGTCGTCGACGGCGATCACGCCACTTGGGCGTTCGAAGCCGGTCCGGTGATGTCGAGCTACATCGTCGCGCTCGTCGCCGGCCCGTACGCGTCGTGGCGCGATCGCGCGACCAGCGTCGACGGTCGCGAGATCCCCCTCGGGCTCTTCACGCGCGCGTCCCTCGCCCAGCACGCCGACCCCGAGGTCATGTTCGAGACGGTGAAGGCCGGCCTCGCGTTCTACGAGGGCGCGTTCGGAGTGCCGTACCCGTACGGCAAGTACGACCAGATCTTCGTGCCCGAGTACAACTGGGGCGCCATGGAGAATGTCGGGGCGGTCACGTTCAACGAGTCGTACCTGTTCCGCGCGCGCGTCTCCGAGGCACGCCGCGAGCAGCGCGCCATCGTCGTGCTGCACGAGCTCAGCCACATGTGGTTCGGCAACTCGGTCACCATGAAGTGGTGGAACGACCTGTGGCTCAACGAGTCGTTCGCCACGTGGGCGTCGACCCTCGCGACCTCGCACGTCACCGAGTTCACCGGCGTTTGGGCGACGTTCGCGAGCGACGAGAAGACGCACGCCGCCGAGCAGGACCAGCTGCCGACGACGCATCCGATCGTCGCCGTCATCGACGACCTCGCCGACGTCGAGGTCAACTTCGACGCGATCACCTACGACAAGGGCGCCTCGGTGCTGAAGCAGCTCGTCGCGTTCGTCGGCCTCGACGCGTTCCAGCAGGGAGTCGGCGCGTACCTGGCCGCGCACGCGAGCGGCAACGCAACGCTGCGCGACCTGCTCGACGAGCTCGAGCGCGCAAGCGGGCGCGAGCTGACCCGGTGGTCGCAACTGTGGCTCGAGACCGCGGGAGTGAACACGCTGCGCGCGGTCGTCGAAACGGATGACTCGGGCACGATCACCGCCGCACGCGTCGAGCAGTCGGCGGCCACGGAGCATCCGACCCTGCGTCCCCACCGCGTCGCGCTCGGGTCCTACGCGCTCCACGGATCGTCGCTCGACCGCACCCATCGCGTCGAACTCGACATCGACGGACCGAGCACCGACGTACCCGAGCTCGTCGGCCTGCCGCTCCCCGACCTGCTGCTCGTGAACGACGACGACCTGACCTACGCGAAGGTGCGGCTCGACGACCGCTCGTTCGCGGTCGCCACCGAGCACCTCGCCGGCATCGCCGACCCCGTCGCCCGCGCGGTCGTGCTCGGGTCGGCTTGGGACGCGGTGCGCGACGCCGAGCTCGCACCGCGCGCGTTCGTGCGTCTCGTGGTCGCGAACATCGGTCGAGAGACGCAGTCCGCGGCGCGCGGCCTCGCGCTCGAGCATCTCGAGAAGGTCCTCGGCCGATACCTGGCCGAGGAGCACCGCGGGCAGGTCGCCGCCGAAGCCGGCGACGCCGTGTGGGCGCTCGCCGAGCTTGCGCCGGCCGGTTCCGACACGCAACTGCAGTTCGTGAAGGCGTTCACCCGCATCGCCGCGACAGCCGCGCACGCCGACGTGCTCGGCAGCCTGCTCGACGGGTCGATCCGGCTCGCAGGGCTCGAGATCGACCTCGACCTGCGATGGGACCTCGTCATCGCCCGTGCCGCGCTCGGCGCAGGCGATGAGGAGGAGCTCGCCGACGCCCTGCATCGCGACGACACCGCCAAGGGACGCCAACTCGCCGAGACGGCGCGGGCGAGTCGCCCCGATCAGGCGTCGAAGGATGCCGCCTGGCAGCGCGTGATGACCGACACCACGCTCTCGAACGACCTGGCCCGCGCGATCGCCGATGGCTGGCGTCGCACGACCTCTCCCGAGCTGCTGGCATCCACGGCCATGGAGTACTTCGACCGCCTGCAGGCGGCGTGGGCCGAACGCGGATTCACGATGGGGCGCATCATCGCGACCCGGCTCTTCCCGTCACCGCTCGTCACCGCCGAACTCGCCGACCTCACTCGCACCTGGCTCGCCGCCAACGCCGAGCCCGCTCCGCTGCACCGGCTCATCGCCGAGCAACTCGCCGAGCTCGAGCGGGCCCTCGCGGCTCAGGCTCGCGATGCCAGCGAGCTCTCGGCCGTGGCTCAGTAGACTTTCGCAGCATGTTCGGTACTGAAGAAGCCCCACCTCCCGAGCCCACCCCGGTGAGCGGCGATTTCTGGGCGGGCATCGTCGACTACTGGGTGACCAACTGGGACGACGTGCTCGGCAACCTCATCTCGATCGTCTTCATCATCGCGATCGCCCTGCTGATCCGATGGGTGCTGCACTTCGTCATCGAACGTGTCGTCAGGCAGATCGTCTCCGGCGTCAAGAAGAAGCAGGACGTCACCGACACGCAGGCGCTGCAGGCCACCCCCTCGCCGCTCGCCGCCGTGCGCCTCGTGCAGCGCACGCGCACCCTCGGCTCCGTGCTCACGAACATCGTCAACGTGACCCTGTTCATCATCGTCGTGCTGCTCATCGTCAATACGATCAACTCCGAGGTCCTCGCCTCCTTCGCGCTGCTCACCGCCGCGATCGGCGCAGGTCTCGGCTTCGGAGCGCAGAACATCGTGAAGGACGTCCTGAACGGCCTCTTCATGGTCGTCGAAGACCAGGTCGGCGTCGGCGACATCGTCGACCTCGGACCCGCCACCGGCATCGTCGAAGAGGTGCAGATCCGCATCACCAAGGTGCGCGACGTGAACGGCACACTCTGGTTCGTGCGCAACGGCGAGATCCTGCGCGTCGGCAACATGTCGCAGGGCTGGGCGAGGGTCATCCTCGATCTGGCCGTGCCGTACGACACCGATGTCGACGCCGTCGAGGCCGAGCTGCTGCGCACGGCCACCGAGATGTCGCAGACGGGCAAGTGGCGCTCCCGCATCCTCGAGAAGCCCGAGGTGTGGGGTCTCGAGTCGATCGCCGACGACGCGCTCATCATCCGCATCGTGATGAAGGTGCGCTCGTCGGCGAAGGACGACGTCGCACGCGAGCTGAGGATGCGGTTGAAGCGCGCCACCGACGCGATGGAGGTCAAGCTGCCGAGCCTCGCGAGCGTCGTACCCACCGGGTTCGAGGGTGCGACCCGGGTCAAGGGCGCGAAGCCGCCGCGCACCGCGCCGAGCACGGTCGTCACGGGCGCTCCCCCCGCCAAGGCACGCCCACCGCGTTCACTGCGCGCGCCCCGTACGCCGAATCCGCCGACACCGCCCACCGGAGACCCGTCATGACCGAACCCCGCCAGCCCGAGGCATCCGCAGCGCAACTGCCCACGACGGTGCCGCCCGCCAGTGTGCCGCTGCGTGGCAGCGAGCACGGCGAGGCACTCGGCGTCTCGTTCTACGAGACCGTCGGTGGTCGGCCGACGTTCGAGCGGCTCGTCGCCGAGTTCTACCGCGGCGTCGCCGACGACCCGGTGCTGCGGCCGATGTATCCCGAGGAGGACCTCGGGCCGGCCGCCGAACGCCTCACGATGTTCCTCGTGCAGTACTGGGGCGGTCCGGGAACCTACAGCGAGCAGCGCGGGCACCCGAGGCTGCGCCTGCGGCACCAGCCGTTCAAGGTCAACCCCGAGGCGCGCGACCGCTGGCTCGCTCACATGCGCACCGCCGTCGACTCGCTCGAGCTTCCGCCGCTCGCGGAGGCGACACTGTGGGATTATCTCCAGCGGGCGGCATTCGCGATGGTCAACACGTTCGACGACTGACGCCGAGTCACCACGCACCATCGCGCCGCCCGATCCCGACGCGCCGCACCACCCGAGACGAAGGAGTCCACGTGGCCGCAACCCCCGCCCCCGCCGACCGCACCCCCGCCACGACGCCCGAACCCGACGCGATCATCGTCGGCGCCGGACTCTCCGGCCTCGTCGCTGCCGCTGAGCTCGTCGACGCGGGCAAGCGCGTCCTCATCGTCGAGCAGGAGCCGGTTGCGAGCCTCGGCGGACAGGCGCACTGGTCGTTCGGCGGGCTGTTCCTCATCGACTCGCCCGAGCAGCGCCGCATGGGCGTCAAGGATTCCCTCGACCTCGCGAAGCAGGACTGGGACGGCACCGCGGCGTTCGACCGCGACGACGATGAGTGGGGGCGCCGATGGGCCGAGGCGTACCTCGAGTTCGCGGCCGGCGAGAAGCGCGCCTGGCTGCACGAGAAGGGCGTGCGCTTCTTCCCCGTGGTCGGCTGGGCTGAGCGCGGTGGCTACAACGCGATCGGCCACGGCAATTCCGTGCCGCGCTTCCACATCACCTGGGGCACGGGGCCCGGAGTCCTCGCGCCGTTCATCGCGCGCGTGCAGGCGGGCGAGGCGGCCGGACTCGTCGAGTTCCGGCACCGTCACCGCGTCGACGAGCTGATCGTCGACGCGGGTGCCGTCGTCGGCGTGCGCGGTGCCGTGCTGGCAGCCGATGCGGCGGGGCGCGGCGAACCCTCGAACCGCGAGGTCGTCGGCGACTTCGAGGTGCGCGCCGGCGCGGTGGTCGTGGCCTCGGGCGGCATCGGCGGCAACCACGACCTCGTGCGGAAGTTCTGGCCCGAGCGCATGGGTGCGGCGCCCGCCTCGATGCTGTCAGGAGTGCCCGCCCACGTCGACGGGCGCATGCTGCCCATCTCCGAGCAGGCCGGTGCGCGCGTCGTGAACGGCGATCGCATGTGGCACTACACCGAGGGCATCACGAACTGGGATCCCATCTGGCCGATGCACGGCATCCGCATCCTGCCCGGCCCCTCGTCGCTCTGGTTCGACGCCGAGGGCAGGCGGCTCCCCGTGCCGCTCTTCCCCGGGTTCGACACCCTGGGCACGCTCGAGCACATCGTGTCGACCGGCCACGACTACTCGTGGTTCGTGCTCACCCAGAAGATCATCGAGAAGGAGTTCGCGCTCTCGGGCAGCGAGCAGAACCCCGACCTCACGGGCAAGGACCTGAAGCTGCTCGCGCAGCGCATCGGCTCGGGGGCGACGGCGCCGGTCGAGGCGTTCAAGGAGCACGGAGTCGACTTCGTCGTCGCCGACACGCTCGAGGAACTGCTCGACGGAATGCGCAACCTCTCGCCCGACGTCGAGATCGACACCGAGAACGTCACGCGCGAGATCGTCGCGCGTGATCGCGAGGTCGACAACGAGTTCTCGAAGGACCTGCAGCTCACGGCCGTGCGCGGCGCCCGCAAGTACCGCGGCGACAAGCTCATCCGCGTCGCGACCCCGCACAAGATCCTCGACCCCGCGGCGGGGCCGCTCATCGCCGTGAAGCTGCACATCCTCACCCGCAAGAGCCTCGGCGGCATCCAGACCGACCTCGACTCGCGTGCGCTCGGGTCCGACGGCGCGCCCGTGCCGGGCCTCTTCGCCGTGGGCGAGGCCGCCGGCTTCGGCGGTGGCGGGGTACACGGCTACCGCGCCCTCGAGGGCACCTTCCTCGGCGGATGCCTCTTCACCGGCCGTGCCGCCGGCCGGGCCATCGCCAGGGGTGCGTCGGTCGGGTAGCCGTCACCCCGGTCGGCCGGGGCGCCTCGCTACGCCTTCAGCGTCCAGGGCTTGCGGCGCACGAGCACATGGCCACGACGCGACGTGAGCCGTGTCCACGGTCCGGTCTCGAACAGCCGAACCGGATCGTCGCCCAGGAAGCCGAGGCTGAAGGCGGCGAAGGCAGCGCCGGCCGGTACGTACTCGAGCCCGTCGACGCCGCGACCCCACACCTCGGAGCGCACGCGCAGAACGAGTTGCTCACCCGTACCCTCGGGAATCGCGGTGGCGACCTCGTCGATTCCAGCCCGTGCGGCGGCCTCGAGTGTCGCGGCATCCGTCTCGCCGAGCGCTCGCCAGCCTCCCCTCGGCGGCGAGATGCCCGCCCAGGTCACCGTGTTCACCTCTGGCGGGCGCGACATGCTCACCGCACGGGATTCGTCGTCACCGAGTTCCGAACGCGCGCGTACGATGCGCTCCACGAGCGAACGCATGGGGACGACCGAATCGAACTCGGCGTCGTCGGCGAGCGCGAAGGTGCGCAGGCCGAGCACGGTCGGGCTCTCGTCGAGAATGCCGCGGGGGTAGAGGATCGCCGTGTAGACGGCGAGGATGCCCGAGCCGGCGATGAGGCGCACCGACCCGTCTTCGACGCGGCCGGCGCGTTGCAGGTACGTGTGGAGGTCACCGAGCGACAGGCTGTCGGCGAGCGTGAGTTGTTGAGCCATCTGCTGTCTAAACTACCAAGGGCGCGCCCACGTCCCGGGCGGGTCGCGCCGAGACGCGACGGGCACGCTCGCTCACCGACACGGAGGAACGATGAACGGTCCCATCGACGGCCTGCTGAGCACGCTGAACCTCACCGACACCGGCGCCCGCACCCGTGAGGACATCTTCACGGGGCCTTCTCAATGGATGCCGCTCGGGCGCGTGTTCGGCGGGCAGGTCCTCGCGCAGTCGCTCGTCGCGGCCATGCACACGGTGCCGACCGACCGCACCATCCACTCGATGCACGGATACTTCCTGCGACCCGGCGACGTGCAGCATCCGATCACCTTCTCGGTCGACCGCCTGCACGACGGCCGCTCCTTCACCACTCGCCGCACGCAGGCCTACCAGAACGGCGAGCCGATCCTCTCGCTCATCGCCTCGTTCCAGACCCACGATGAGGGCGTCGTGCACCAGGTCGACATGCCCGACGACCTGCCCGACCCCGAGAGCCTGCCGTCGACCGCCGACGTGCTCGGCGAATTCGACCACGATGTCGCGCGGTACTGGTCCAGCCAGCGCGCATTCGACGTGCGGCACATCCCGTCGCCCATCTACCTCACCGTCGACGGCGAGCGGGTGCCGCGGCAGGCCGTGTGGATGCGAGCATTCGGTCGCCTGCCCGACGACCCCAACCAACACCGCGCGGCACTCGCCTACGCGAGCGACTACTCGATTCTCGAGCCGGTCCTACGCGCGCACGGGATCGCCTGGTCGACGCCGGGCCTGAAGGTGGCGAGCCTCGACCACGCGATGTGGTGGCACCGCGACGCTCGGGTCGATGAATGGTTGCTCTTCGTGCAGGAGTCGCCGTCGGCGAGCGGTGGCCGGGGCCTCACGCTCGGCCGCATCTACACGCAGGACGGCGTGCTGGTCGCCAGCGTCGCCCAGGAGGGCATGGTGCGCCTTCCCGCGCCCGACGACTTCGCCTGAATTCTTGCTGTGCAATCCCGTCGCAACGCGCTCGGTTGGCCCATGATGGTGAATCAGACGCGCATCCCGGCGCGGGCGACGCGACGTGAAGGAGCTCAGGCGATGACGGACCCCACCGATCTCACGAGGCGCGCGGTGCTGACCGTCGGGTCGCTCGGCGCATTCGGCGGCGCCCTGGTGCTCGCCGGCTGCTCGGCCGACGGCTCCGACGGCGCGAGCCCGTCCAGCCCACCGAGCCCATCGCTCGACGCGACCGACGAGCCGTCCACCGACCCCAGCACCGCGCCCGACGCGCCGGCAGCCGGCGACGACATCGCCGCTCTTGCTGATGTCCCGGTCGGCGGCAGCATCGATGCCACCATCAACGGTGAAGCCGCACTCGTCGCGCAGCCGACCGCCGGCCAGGTCGTCGCATTCAGCGCGGTCTGCACCCATCAGGGATGCATGGTGGCCGCGGCCGGCAATGAGTTCCACTGCCCGTGCCACGGTTCGATCTACGACGCCGCCACCGGCGAGGTGATCACCGGGCCGGCGATCAACCCGCTCCCCGAGATCGCCGTTGCGGTTTCAGGTGACCGCATCATCGCGGCTTCGTGATGGAGTACGAGTTCGCGGGGTTGCCCCTGCACGTGCTCCTCGTGCACGCCGTCATCGTGCTCGTGCCGCTCCTCGCGCTGCTGCTCGTCGTCATCGCCGCATGGCGCGCTGCGCGCCGTGTGCTGTGGCTGCCCGCGCTCATCGGCGCCGCCGTGCTGCTCCCGCTCGGCCTCGTCACGATCGAAGCCGGCGAGTGGCTCGAAGAGCGGGTTCCCCAGACCCCGCTCATCCAGGCGCACACCGACATCGGCGAGAGCATCGTGCCATGGCTGGTCGCGCTGCTCGTGCTCGCCGCGGTCATCGCCGCTTGGGCGGTCTTCGAAATGGTCTCGGCGCGTCGCGCGGGCGACGGCGAGCCTCAGCGTCCCGGCCGTGGAGTCCGCATCGCGGTCGGCGCCGTGCTCACGCTCGCCGCACTCGGCGTCGCGATCGGCTCGACCTGGACATCGTGCAGATCGGCGAGGCCGGCAGCCGCGCCGTGTGGGAGGGCACGTACAGCGACGTCCCGCTCGAGGACTGAGCCTCAGCGGCGACGGAACGCGATCGGATCTTCGAGGTACGGCTCCCATGCGGCGCGTTCGGCCTCGCTGATGCGTCGCGGACGCTCGGTCGCGGCATCGACGACGACGATCGTCGTGACCGCGCGGGTGTACAGCACGCGAGGTTGGACGTCGGTCGGCGAGAAGACCTCGTAGCAGACGTCGAGACTCGCGCCGCCGATGTGCCCGATCCACAGCTCGATGTCGAGCGGCTGACGCTGGTACGGGATGGGGGCGAGATACTCGACCTCTTGGCGGGCGATGAGCGTGATGGTGTTCGCGCCCGGGCTCGCGTCGAGTACCGCCGTCGACGCACCGACCGCATGCTCCGAGGTGTCGTCACTCACCCAGAACGCCTGGATGCGCGCCTCCTCGAGGAGGCTGAGCATGCGGGCGTTGTTCACATGGCCGTAGGCATCGAGGTCGCTCCAACGGAGCGGCGTGGGCACCTGCAGGCGCATGTCAGTCCCTTGTGAGCTTGCGGTAGGCCGAGCGGTGCGGCTTCGCCGCGTCGGGCCCGAGCCGCTCGATCTTGTTCGCCTCGTACGACTCGAAGTTGCCCTCGAACCAGTGCCAGTACGACGGATTCTCGTCGGTGCCCTCGTAGGCGAGGATGTGCGTCGCGATGCGGTCGAGGAACCACCGGTCGTGGGTGATGACCACGGCACAGCCGGGGAACTCGAGCAGCGCGTTCTCAAGGCTCGACAGCGTTTCGACATCGAGGTCGTTGGTCGGCTCGTCGAGCAGCAGGAGGTTTCCGCCCTGCTTGAGCGTGAGCGCGAGGTTCAGGCGGTTGCGCTCACCACCCGAGAGCACGCCGGCGGGCTTCTGCT
This sequence comes from uncultured Actinomycetota bacterium, assembly GCA_963758615.1. Taxonomy (GTDB): domain Bacteria; phylum Actinomycetota; class Actinomycetes; order Actinomycetales; family Microbacteriaceae; genus Agromyces. The sequence continues at coordinate 207,690 of CAVWVZ010000009.1, forward strand.
GGTCGGGGCCCTTGAAGCCGAAGGTCGAGACGTAGGCGCGGCTCGGTACCTCGGTCTTGCCGACCTGGATGTAGTCGAGTCCGTCGGAGACGACCTCCCACAGGGTCTTCTTGGGGTCGATGCCGCCGCGGGACTGGTCGACGTACGAGATCTCGACGGTCTCGCCGACCTTCAGCTGGCCGTCGTCGAGCGGTTCGAGACCGACGATCGTCTTGAAGAGCGTGGTCTTGCCGACTCCGTTCGGGCCGATGATGCCGACGATGCCGTTGCGTGGCAGCGTGAAGCTGAGGCCGTCGATGAGCACCCGCTCACCGAAGCCCTTCTGGAGTTTCTTCGCTTCGAGGACGATGTCGCCGAGGCGGGGGCCCGGCGGGATCTGGATCTCCTCGAAGTCGAGCTTCTTCGTGCGATCGGCCTCGGCAGCCATCTCCTCGTAGCGCGCCAAGCGAGCCTTGGACTTGGCCTGACGACCCTTTGCGTTCGAGCGCACCCATTCGAGCTCGTTCGCGAGTCGTTTTGCGAGCTTCGCGTCCTTCTTGCCCTGGACGGTCAGGCGCTCCTGCTTCTTCTCGAGGTACGTCGAGTAGTTGCCCTCGTAGGGGTAGAGACGACCGCGGTCGACCTCGCAGATCCACTCGGCGACGTGGTCGAGGAAGTACCGATCGTGGGTGACGGCGAGCACAGCGCCGGGGTACTTCGCCAGGTGCTGCTCGAGCCAGAGCACGCTCTCGGCGTCGAGGTGGTTGGTGGGCTCGTCGAGCAGCAGCAGGTCGGGCTTCTGCAGCAGCAGCTTGCAGAGTGCGACGCGGCGCTTCTCACCGCCGGAGAGCACCGAGACCTGCTCGTCGCCGGGCGGGCAGCGCAGTGCGTCCATCGCCTGGTCGAGTTGCGAATCGAGGTCCCACGCGTCGGCGGCGTCGATCGCCTCCTGCAGGGTGCCCATCTCGGCGAGGAGGGCATCGAAGTCGGCGTCGGGCTCGGCCATCGCGTGCGAGATCTCGTTGAAGCGGTCGAGCTTGGCCTTGATCGGGCCGACACCCTCTTGCACGTTCTCGAGCACCGTCTTGGTCTCGTCGAGGACGGGTTCCTGCATGAGGATGCCCACCGAGTAGCCGGGGGTGAGCTTCGCCTCGCCGTTCGAGGGCTGGTCGAGGCCGGCCATGATCTTCAGAATCGTCGACTTGCCAGCACCATTGGGGCCGAGAACGCCGATCTTCGCCCCCGGGAGGAATGCCATCGTCACGTCATCGAGGATGACCTTGTCACCGACCGCCTTGCGGGCGCGAACCATCGAGTAAATGTAGTCAGCCATATCACTACCAGTCTATGGGTCGCGTCTGCCCCACGAGGCAGCCGCCGGTGCCGAGGGCAGGCCGCACCGCGCCGTGGTACCCGCCGGAAGCGGGCCCGTACTGCCCGACGAGGCACTCGTCGCCGAGGCGCACCGAGAACTGCACGGAGCCGGCCTGCAGGTCGACCGTCGTGCGGTCCGCGGTGACCTGCATCGCGTCACGGTCGAATCCGGCTGCGATCAGGGCGTCGATGAAGTCGCGGCCGCTCGCCGAATCGTCGGCAGCGACGACCGCGGTGTTCACGCGAGTCGAAGTACGGGAGGTTCTCGGACGCTGAGAGGTCGAGACGCACGCCGGGCGCCTCGGTCTGCGCGGGTGCGTCCGATGGGGATGCGGCGACGGACGGCGACGGGGCAGCGGACGACTCCTGTGGCGGAGTCAGCACGGTGCAGCCCGAGAGCGCGAGTACCACGATGACGCCGGCGAGCGCGGCCGAAGCCGCCATTCCGATCGCGTGTGCCACCGTTCTCCTCAGCTGTCGTGCCGGCCACCCGAGCCGATTCTATGCAGTCGAGTCGACGACTCGGGTGGCCGGGCTCGACCGGCTCAGTCGGCCGCCCCCGCGCCGGCGAACACCTCGCCCGTGCGCTCGTCGGCGTCGCCGTAGGTTCCGAAGGCCTCGTCGGGGTCTGCGGAACCGAGGTCGGTCGCGGACCAGCCGCCCGCGTCGCCGGCCTCGCCGTCGGTGCCGAACCCGATCGACGACTCGACCGCGTCATCGGCCTCGTTGCCATCGGTGCCTGCCGTGGTGCGTGCCTTCTCGAGTCGGCCATACGTCGTGACGCACCATGAGAGGTCGTGCCCGATCGAGTCGGCCTCGATCTCGACCGATGTGCCGGACTTCGTGCCGTTGTCCCACTCGCGCTGGCGGAGCCGACCGCGAACGACGAGGCGCTCGCCCTTGCGCACCGAGAGGCTCGTATTGACGGCGAGCTGCCGGAACGCGGAGACGGTGTACCAGTTGGTCTCGCCGTCCTCCCAGGAGCCCTTCGCGCGGTCGAAGTACCGGTGCCGCGAGGCGAACCTGAACGAGGTGATCGCGAGCCCTTGGTTTGTGACGTGGTGTCGCGGGTCGCTGCCCACGATGCCGGTCAGGGTGATGGTGTCTGTCATGGTGCACTCCTCTGTCGGGCGCCGCCGCGGATCGACGGCTCGCGGTCCCGGGGCGACCTCGTGCCGGACGACGCCCCGGAACCGCGTGTCTCGAGCCTCACGCCCTTGGTGGGACATCCGACGGTGTCGTCACCCACGTGTGCAGAACCCACGTGCGCGACGTCACTGTCGAGGAGGAGTCACGACGTGTCGGGGCGGACGGAGAGCGCCCTGCGGTCACCGTAGAGTGGCCCGATGAGCTTCGTCGCGCATCCCGAACGATACGACCGCATGCAGTACAACCGGGTCGGCCGCAGTGGCCTGAGACTCCCCGCCCTCTCGCTCGGCCTCTGGCACAACTTCGGTCATGACCGGGCGTACGAGACGCAGCGTGCGATCGTGCGCCGCGCGTTCGATCTCGGCATCACGCACTTCGACCTCGCGAACAACTACGGTCCTCCCGCCGGCAGCGCCGAGGAGAACTTCGGTCGCATGCTCGCGACCGACCTCGCGCCGTATCGCGACGAGCTCATCGTCTCGTCGAAGGCGGGCTACGACATGTGGCCGGGCCCGTACGGCGACTTCGGATCGCGCAAGTACCTGCTTGCCTCGCTCGACCAGAGTCTCGGCCGTCTCGGCCTCGACTACGTCGACATCTTCTACTCGCACCGCCCCGACCCCGAGACGCCCATCGAGGAGACCATGGGGGCGCTCGCCACCGCCGTCCGCCAGGGCAAGGCGCTCTACGTGGGAATCTCGAATTACGGGCCCGACGAGACCCGGGCCGCGGCGGCGGCGCTCGAGGCCGAGGGGGTTCCGCTGCTCATCCACCAGCCGCGCTACTCGATGTTCGACCGCCACATCGAGGACGGCCTCTTCCCGGCGCTCGAAGAGGTCGGTGCCGCAAGCATCGTGTTCTCTCCGCTGGCGCAGGGCCTGCTGACCGATCGATACCTGGCGGGGGATGTCCCGGCCGGGTCTCGGGCCGCGACCAGCCGCTTCCTCTCCCCCGACCGCATCAGCGCCGAGTACCTCGAGCGCGCCCGTGCGCTCGACGCCATCGCGAAGGAGCGCGGGCAATCGCTCGCCCAGCTCGCGCTCTCCTGGGTGCTCAGGCAACCCCTCGTCGCGAGCGCACTCATCGGCGCTTCGAGCGTGGCCCAGCTCGAGCAGAACGTCGCCGCACTCGATGCCGCACCGCTCACCGGTGAAGAGATCGACCGCATCGACCCGTTCGCCGCGCACGGCACCGCCCTCGACTGAGTTCGGGTTGCCGCTGCGCTGTCTTCGCGGTGGCGCCGCCCGTTTGCCGCACTCGCGTGCGCCGGGATGGAGGCTCCCTCGAGCCGGTCGGATGTCGGTGGGTCTGCGTATCGTCGCAGACACACCGCAGGGCCGGCTGCACGTTGAGAGGAGCGAAATGAGCACTGCAGTACTCGCGCGAACCCGCGAACCCTTCCCCGTCGTCGTACCCGGCCTCACGATCTCGGCTGCCGCGCCCGATCTGTGGCGGGTCGCGCGTCCGAGCGGCGCGGTTGTCGGCCACATCGAGCGTCGCGGTCGCGACGACCGCGAGCGATACCGCGCCCGCCGTGTGGTGCCGGGCGGCATCCGTTCGATCGATCTCGGCGAGTTCTGGTCGCCGAGGGAGGCCGCTGAACTCTTCCGCTGAGACGCTGCCACTCGGGCGCCCGGTCAATTCTTGGCACGCCGTGGCCGCGCCGCGGGGCGACCCCGCTCGCGCGATAACCTTCGGCCATGCAGTGGTGGAACGACTTCGTCTCATGGATCACGTCGACCGATGCCCAGTCGGCGGTCTTCACGGCCGCCCTCCTGTTCATCGCCGTACTCGCCGCGGGCCTGCTCGCCGCTTGGATCTCGAGTGGCTCGATCAAGCGGGTCGTCGCGCAGCGCGACCGCGAGGCGAAGACGGCGGCCATCGCCGCCCTCGTCGACGCCGCGACCGAGGCGTCGGTGTGGAACTCGCTCACGCCGCAGGAACAGGTGCTCGCCGACCGAGTGGTCGGACAGGCCGACATCCAGGTGCGGCTGCTGCCGATCCGCGGCTCCGACGTCGCTGCCAACTGGGCGGCGCACCAGCTGCACGAGCTCAAGCGCGCCTCCGCGACATTCGGCTACCAGCTCGATCCCGCAGTGGTCGAGTTCCGTGATCGCCTTCTCGAGTGGCAGCGCCACCCGGCGCGAACCCGCAAGCAGTTCCAGAACGATCTGGATCGCTGGCGCACCCAGCGTGTCGAGCAGCCCGAACTCGAGACCGTCGATCAGCAGGACGCATGGGTCGCGACGCAGCATCACCAGCGATACAGCGAGACCGTCCCGCTCAGTGACGGCACGGCCGACGCCGCGACCGGACCGACCCAGACGGTGCCCACCGACCTCCCCAGCCGCTGAGGCCGAATCAGCGCCACCACTCGTCGAACATCGTGACCGGCACGGTGCGCTTGTGGCGCGTCTGCAGGAACCGCACCTCGATCTTTGCGGCGATCTCGGGATCGATGTCCTCTCCCTCGAGGAATGCGTCGATGTCGCCATACCGCAGCCCGAGGTTCGCCTCGTCGGACTGGCCCGGGTCTCCGTCGAGCAGATCCGCGGTCGGCACCTTGAGGTAGAGCCGCTCGGGGGCGCCGAGATGCTCGAGCAGTGAGCGCCCCTGTCGTTTCGTGAGGCCGGTCAACGGCAGGATGTCGGCTCCGCCGTCGCCGTACTTGGTGAAGAATCCGGTGACCGCCTCTGCGGCGTGGTCGGTGCCGACCACGAGCAACCCACCTTCGCCCGCGAGCGCGTATTGGGCGACCATCCGCATGCGCGCCTTCACGTTCCCCTTGCCGAAGTCGCTGATCGGGACATCCGTCGCCTCGGCGAAATCGGCCGAGAGCCCGTCGACGCCGCCGCGGATGTTGAAGACGAGCGTCTCCTGCGGGTCGATGAAGTCGAGCGCGATCTGTGCGTCGCCCTCGTCGTGCTGCACCCCATAGGGAAGCCGCACCGCGATGAATCTGGCCACGCCTCCCTCAGCGACGACCTCCTCGACCGCAAGCCGGCAGAGGCGCCCCGCGAGCGAGGAATCCTGCCCGCCGCTGATGCCGAGCACGAGGCCCTTCGCGCCGGTCGCGCCGAGGTAGGCCTTGAGGAAGTCGATCCGTGCACGCACCTGCTCGGCCGGGTCGATTTCCGGGGTGACATTGAGTTCGGCGATGATTCGCGCCTGCACGTCTCGCATGCCCCGACGATACCGTCGGCGTGTTTCACGGAGGAAACACGACTCGCGGCACCAGTCGCTGCCTGAGCGCCGCGACCCGACTCCCACTAGCATCGCGACTGAGTGCCGACGCGCTCCGACGGGAGGGACCGATGGAAGTCTCACTCAGCACGATGGTGCTCGTGCCGGCGATCGCTGCAGTCGCGCCGCTGCTCGTCCGCGGGCTCGGGCGTTGGCTGGCGATTCCGCTCGTCGTGTTCGAGATCGTGCTCGGCCTGCTGCTCGGGCCGGCCGTGCTCGGCTGGGTGGTTCCCGACGCGTTCCTCGACCTCCTCTCGGACTTCGGCCTCGCGATGCTGTTCTTCCTGGCGGGCAACGAGATCGACTTCCGCGCGATCCGCGGCCGCCCCCTCAACCGGGCTGCGATGGGATGGATCATCTCGCTCGCCGCCGGCCTGGGCGTCGGCGCGCTCGTCGCGGTCGACGTGCCGGCTGCGGCGTTCATCGGCATCTCCCTCACGTCGACCGCGCTCGGCACGATCATGCCGGTGCTGCGAGACTCGGGCGACCTCGGTACGCCGTTCGGCATCTCGGTGATCGCACTCGGCGCCGTCGGCGAGTTCGCACCGCTGCTGGCGATCTCGCTCTTCCTGAGCGGGCGATCACCGCTCGTCGCGGCGGTCGTCCTGCTGCTCTTCGCGGTCGTCACGGGCGTCGCCATCTGGCTCGCGGCCAGAGGCCTCGGCAAGGGCATGCACCGGGTGATCACGGCGACGCTCCACACGAGCGGGCAGTTCGCGGTGCGTCTCGTCATGTTCGTGCTGCTCTCACTCGTCGCGCTCAGCATCCTGCTCGATCTCGACATGCTCCTCGGTGCATTCACCGCCGGCGTGATCTACCGGCTGCTGATCAGCGGAGCCCCGAAAAAGGACGCCGAGGCCGTCGAATCGAAGCTCGAGGCGGTCGGATACGGCCTGCTCGTGCCCGTCTTCTTCATCAACACCGGCGTGGAATTCGACCTCGCCGCGTTGGTCGCCGACGGGCGCACGATCGCGATGCTGCCCCTGTTCGTCGTCCTGTTGCTCGTGGTGCGCGGGCTTCCCTCACTGCTCGCCGCACCCGCGGGTTCGAGTCGGCGGGAGCTCACGGCGACCGCCCTGTTCGGGGCGACCGGCCTGCCGATCATCGTCGCGGTGACGGCCATCGGGGTCGATCGCCAGGAACTCGACACCGGAACGGCGGCGGCGCTCGTCGGGGCAGGCATGCTCTCGGTGCTGCTCTTCCCGCTCATCGCACTCGCCATCCGCGGTACCGGCTTGCGATCGCGCCGCCGCACGGTCACCGACGATGTGGACATCCCCACCGAAGGCTGAGCACCTGCCGCTCGAACACGGCCGATCAGCAAGCGATGGCTATGCTGTCTGATGCACGGTCCATCGTCACCCCCCGTAGCTCAGTGGACAGAGCAGGTGGTTTCTACCCACTTGGTCGGGAGTTCGAATCTCTCCGGGGGGACCTTCGGTCCCGCCGACCTGACCTCCCGTGTCGGCGCACCCAGATAGACTCGCCGCATGGCTTCCTCGAGTGACCGACTGGTCTGGATCGACTGCGAGATGACCGGACTCGACCTCGAGGTCGACGAGCTCGTCGAGATCGCGGTGGTGATCACCGACTACGACCTGACGCCTGTCGACGCCGGGCTCAGCATCGTCATCAAGCCCGACGCGAGCGCGCTCGAGTCCATGGGCGAATTCGTCCGGTCGATGCACACCGAGTCCGGCCTCATCGAGGAGATCCCCAACGGCGTGAGCGTGGCCGACGCCGAGTACCAGGTGCTCGAGTACGTGCTGAAGCACGTTCCCGCCGAGCAGAAGGCCCCGCTCGCGGGCAACTCCATCGGCACCGACCGCGCATTCCTCACGAAGTACATGCCGCGGCTCGACGCACACCTGCACTACCGCAACGTCGACGTCTCGTCGATCAAGGAACTCGCGAGGCGCTGGTACCCGCGCGCCTACTTCAACGCGCCCGCGAAGAACGGCGGCCACCGCGCCCTCGCCGACATCCTCGAGTCGATCAGGGAGCTGCACTACTACCGGCGTGCGGTGTTCGTCGCCGACCCCGGTCCTTCGAGCCAAGACCTGCAGACACTCGCGGCGTCGGTCGTGGACGAGTTCGCCCCCAAGGTGTAGTAGTCTCTTCTAGTTGCCAGATCGCTCCGGCGGTCGACACATGGTGGGTATAGCTCAGTCGGTAGAGCGCCTGGTTGTGGTCCAGGAGGTCGCGGGTTCAAGCCCCGTTACTCACCCCAATGTCGCTCGTCACCGCTCGGTGGCCAGCGCCGCCGCCTCGATCGGAGCAGGCCGTGCACCTCGACGCCGAAGCCTTCGAAGCACTGGTCGTCGATGAACTCGATCAACTGCCCGACGACATGGTCGACGGGCTCGAGAACGTCGTGTTCGTCGTCGAGGATCGACCCGAAGACGGCTCGCTCGACACGCTCGGCCTCTACGAGGGCTGGGCGCTCACCGAGCGAGACCGGTACGGCTTCGGTGAGATGCCCGACCGCATCATCCTGTTCCGCGAGCCGTTGCTCGCCGTCTGCGACGACGAGGACGAACTCCGTGATGAGATCCACGTGACACTCGTCCACGAGATCGCGCATTTCTACGGCATCGACGACGACCGGCTGCACGAGCTGGGCTGGGCCTGAGCTCGCTCGGGTTACCCTGAATCCATGAATTTCAGCCCCGGCCGTATCGTCGGCATCACCCTCGGGGCAGTCGCGATCCTCGCGGTCGGGGTCTACGGACCGGCGATGCTGCTCGGTCCGCTGCCCGAGCCGTCGGTTCACCTCGCGACGGCCCCGGGCGGGACATCCGACGACGGTGCCGCGGCACCGATCGTGCTCCCCGAGACGGGAGCGAGCGCGCTCGCCCTCGTGTCCGACGCGGGCGAGGCCGAGTCGCTCGCCGTCGCGGGCGACACCGACGCCGTGCCGATCGGCGGTGCGGCGAAACTCGTCACGGTGCTCACGACCCTCGAGTCGCTGCCGCTGCCGCCGCCCGCCGACGGTGATGGCCCCGGATTGCGCATCGGCCCTGCCGACTACACCGACTACCTCCGCTACGAGGGCGAGGGCTCGCGCACCCTGCAGGTCTCCCCCGGCGACACGTGGTCCGAGCGCGATGTCGTGCGCGCCGTGCTGCTCGCGTCCAGCAACAACCACGCCGATACCCTCGCCCGCTGGGCGTTCGGCAGCGTCGACGCCTACGTCACCGCCGCGAACGCCTGGCTCGCCGAACAGGGCTTCACCGCGACTCGCGTCGCCGACACGACCGGCCTCTCGGGCGACAACGTCGGCACGCCCGAAGAGCTCACCCGCCTCGCGGCGCTCGTCCTCGCCGATCCCGAACTCGCCGCGATCTACGCGGCACCCGACTCCAACGACTTCGGCACCCGCAACGTGCCCGACGTCGTCGACAGGCTGGGCGAGGAGGGCATCCGTGCAATCACTCGCAGCTACACCGACGAGGCCGGCGTCAGCTTCATCTACTCCACGACGGTGCCCGGTGTCGAGGGCGAGGATCCCCGCACCGTCATCGGCGCGATGACGCTCATTCCCGACTACGAGACGCTCGACGCCGCCGTCCTCCAGACGAAGGAGTCGGTCTCGGCTGCGGCTCAGCCGATCAGCGTCATCGCGGCGGGCACGAGCTACGGCCGAGTCGACACCGCGTGGGGAGACACGGCCGAGTTGATCGCGACCGCCGATCGAACGGATGCCGCGTGGGGCAGCGATCCCGGCGAGGCGTCGGTCACCGTCGAGCGGTTCACCACGGCGCCCGCCGGGCGGGTCGTCGGCAGCGTCGCGGTCACGACCGCCGACGGCGACCTCAGCTCTGAACTCGAACTCTCGAGCGGCATCGGCGATCCGGGCCCGCTGTGGCGTCTCGTGAACCCGGTCGCGCTCATCAGCGCGTTCGTCGCGGCCCAGTCGAGCTGACGCTCGCACTCGCCGCGCACGCGGAACCCGCGGCGCGCCGGGCGCCCGAGTCGACGGCGTCAGTCGTTGTTGTCCTCGTCGAACTCGACGGGGTCGGAATCCCCCGCGTCGAACCGGAACCGCACGCGGAGCTGCCCGTTGACGTGGTGCTCACCGATGGCGTCGTACCAGAAGAGCGACTCGAGCCCGTCGACCGCGGCGACCATGCCGACGCGGGACTCCGGCTTGCCCGCGATGAGGATGCGGTGCTCGAACTCCCCCTCGAGCGGGCCGTCGATGAATTCCGCGACGTATTGGGCGCCTGCCGTTTCTCCACTCATGTCACTACCGTAGTCCTCGCGGCTGGCCGACGGCAGGAACACGCGAGCGACGCGACGGTCGGTTGCGAGCGCTGCTCGAGCCGACGGTCAGACGGCGGCAGTGCGCACCCGGATGGCGACTTGCGGTGCGGGCGCCGTGCGGCGGACATGTCGACGCCACTGCCGGTCCCACATCTCCCAGTACGGGTCGAACCGACCCTCGTCACGGTCGAGTGCGCGCTGCTTGCGAACGCGATCGGATGCCTCGACCCACACCCGCACGGCATCCGATGCCGCGCGCCCGGCGGTGAACGCTCCGCACCCCTCGATGACGAGCGCGTGTCCGGGCCGACTCACCTCGAGCACTCCGGCGCGATCGGCCCCCCAGTCCCACCGCCTCCAGTGGCCGATCCCCCCGCGCATCAACGGCGGCACCAGCGTGCGCGCGAGCTGCTCCCCGGCCACGTCGAGCCCCGACCAGCCCGGGTAGACGTCGTCGAGGCGCACGAGCGTCGGGGTGATGCCCGGCCAGGCGTCGACGACCGCGTCTGCGAGGGTCGACTTGCCGGCACCGCTCGGCCCGTCGATGAGCACGATCGGCGTTCGGCGTCCTCGCACGGCGGCGACGATCGCCGCGACCGCCGGCGTCGCAACCCCGTCACGACCAGACAAGGTTCCAGCTTCCGGTGAGGATCGCCGCCGACACCGACACGATCGCGACGAGGCATCCGACCGCGATCACACGCCACTCGGGTGCGCCGAACGTCGCCTTGCGAGCCCACGTGCGCGGAACTGGCGCACCGAAGCCGCGTGACTCCATCGCGGTCGCGAGCGTGCCGCCGCGGCGGATGGCGAGCACGAGCAACGCGAAGGCCTGGCCGAGGCTCCGGCGGATGACGCCCCGGTCGGCGACGCCGCGAGCCCGACGGGCGAGCGCGAGCGTGCGCCAGTCGTCGATCGACGAGCCGACGAGCCGCAGCGCCGCGAGGGCGCCGAGCACGAACCGTGCGGGAAGCCGGAGCGTCTGCGCGAGCCCGTCGGCGAAGTCCGTGGGATCGATCGTGAGGAAGAGCACCACTGCGGGCAGGGCGATCGCGATCACGCGGGTCATCGTGGCGAGCCCGATCGCGATCGAACCCTCGCTCACCTCGATGAGGCCGAACTGCCAGTACGTCGTGCCAGACGGCGCGCCGTACAGCACCATGCTGATCCCGGTGAGCGGCGCGGCGATCCAGACAGGCAGGGTTCGCGGCGACCACAGCAACGGGCCGAGTCCGACGGCGGTGAACACGATGAGCTCGCAGAGGATCGCGACGCCCGCCGACACCGGGTCGAGGGTGAGGACCAGCCCGATCGAGAGCGGAATCGTCGCCGCCACCTTCGCGACGGGGTTGATGGTCGCAAGCGGGAGGTCTGGACGCACAGTCGCGATGCTCATGCCGGCACGCTCCCACCGTGCGGGCGGCCGCGAGGCGCGACATCCGCCGTCGCCGCACCGCCGTCGATCGCCAGCGCGAATCGGGAGTCGGCAACCGCGTCGATGAAGGTCTCATCGTGCGTCACGGCGACGACGCCGACACCCTCGTCCCGGAGGTCGGCGATGAGCCGGGCGAGTTCGCGCCATGTGTTGGCGTCCTGCCCGAACGTGGGCTCGTCGAGGACGAGCATGCGCGGGCGCGTCGCGAGCACGGTCGCGACCGAGAGTCGCCGTTTCTCGCCGCCCGAGAGCGTGAACGGATTCGCCGCGGTGAGCGCCTCGAGTCGCAACGCGGAGAGCAGTGGCTCGATGCGCTCGCGGCGCTCAGCCGGCGACATCTTGAGCGCGCGCGGCCCGACCTCGAGCTCGGCGAGCACCGAGCCGGTGAGGAACTGGTGCTCGGGATGCTGGAACACGGTGCCGATGCGAGTGAGCAGGTCTCGTGAACGCCAGCGCCAGGGCTCTGTCCCGCGCGCGCCCGCCATGGGGCCGCCCGGTTCGAGTCGACCGCCGTCAGGTCGGAGCAGCCCAGCCATCGTGAGCGCGAGCGTCGACTTCCCGGCTCCGTTCGGGCCGGTGACCGCGGTGATGCGGCCCGAGTCGATGCGCAGGTCGACGCCGCACTGCACCGGGATTCCGGGCACGCGGGCGATGTCGAGCCCATTCGCCGTCATGAGCGGCACGACGTCGCGTGCCGTCGAGGGATGGGCGTGCCACGGGACATCCGACGGCAGCCAGACGCCGGCAGCCCGAAGCGGCTCCGCCTGACGCACCAGCACCTCGTCAGCACTGCCGTCGGCGATCACCCCGCCGCGGCCGAGCACGATGACCCGGTCGACGACTGGGAGCCACACCGACACGCGGTGTTCGATGACGACGAGCGTCGCCCCCGTCTCTTCGGCCACGCGCGCCACCGCGTCGCGCACTTCATGCACTCCGTCGGGGTCGAGGTTCGCCGTCGGCTCGTCGAGCAGGATGAGTCCGGGGCGCATCGCGAGCACTCCGGCAAGGGCGAGTCGTTGCCGTTGGCCGCCGGACAGCGCCGCCGTCGAGTGATCGAGCGGCAGGCGCAGTCCCACGGCGGCGAGCGCCGCACCGACACGGCCCCAGATCTCGTCGGCCGGAACGCCGAGGTTCTCGAGGCCGAACGCGACGTCGTCGCCGAGGCGCGCCATGACGATCTGCGAGTCGGGGTCCTGCAGCACGAGGCCCGAACGACCCCGTGCTGCCGATGCCGGGCGGCCGTCAACGAGGAGCTCGCCCAGCGATTCACCCTCATCATCGCCGCCCAGGACGCCCGCGAGCCCGTGCAGCAGCGTCGACTTGCCCGCGCCCGACGCGCCGAGCAGCATCACTCGCTCGCCCGGTTCGACCCGCAGGTCGAGGCCGGAGACGGCGGGCACGCGCCTGCCGCCGTGCCGCCACCCCCAGCCCCGCGCCTCGATCGAGGCGGGTGTCGAGGCGGCGGTCACGCCGCCCGTCACGTCAGACCGCCTGCAACTCGCGGCCTGCGGCGAATCGACCGAGGGCGCCGGCACGGGCGAGTCCTCGCATCGCGAGCCATGACAGGCCGCCCGCGATGAGCGCACCGCCGACGACCGCCGAAACCGTGTAGATCGCGGCGAATGCCGGTGCGGCGCCCGCATACCAGAGGACCAGGTCGTTGATCGCCATTCCGAGGCCCGCCGCGGCGCCCGCGAGCAACGCGACCGGGAACCGCCAATAGCGGTACAGGAAGAGTGCGAAGACGAGTTCCGCTCCGAGGCCCTGCACGAGACCGGCCTCGATGGTGAGCAGCCCACCCCACTGGCTGCCGATCAGCGCCGAGACGATCGCGGCGACGAGCTCGGTGTACAGCGCGGCTCCGGGCTTGCGGATGATGAGCCCGCCGAGCACTCCTGCGATGAGCCAGACTGCGGCCGGCGCGGCCTGAAGGCCGGGCAGCAGGGCCTCGATCGGCGCCGAGATCGGCGCCCAGGCGACCCCCCAGGCCCAGAAGACGACGCCGACTGCGACGCCGATGACACTCGCGACGACGATGTCGACGACGCGCCAGCGCAGGCGCGGCGCTCCGTTCGTCGTGGCGGAACCGGATGCGGAGATGGTTGCGTGCACGTGTCGTGCCCTTTCTACTCGTGGAAAGAGGCACGGGAATATGAGATGTGTTCAGCCTCCCTGCGCTGGCATGACCCAGATCAGGTTCGACGGTCGAAGGTTGAGAACCTTCCTCTCAGCCCGGCTCACCGGACTCCCGTGTTTCAGGTCGAGTATACGCCGCTGCGCCGATGGCGACCGCACGCCGGTGCGGCAACGGCGCGCCAGCGGGAGGGGCGCGCCAGCGGGAGGGGCGCGCCAGCACGAGGGCTGCGTCAGTGCTTGAGCGCGCGGATGACCCAGCGCAACGCCTTGCCCGTGACCCACACGAGCGGTGTCGCCACGAGCAGCAGCCCGATCAGGTTCGGCTCGAACCGCACGTCACCGCCACGCCCGACGTATGCGCCGAGGGGAATGGAGAGTCCGCCGCCACCGCCGCCACTCCCGCTGCCCTGGCCGTGGATGTCCTTGCCAGCGCCGCCGGCGCCACCGCCACCGCCGCCGTCGCCGCTTCCGCTGCCGCCGCCGAAGCCGTAGTACCCGAGCGCGACCGGGATGACCTTCGTGCCATCGACGTCGACCGCATCGCCGTAGGAGGTCTTGACGCCGACGCCGGCGACGGTGCCCGCGAGTTCCAGTACGAGTTCAGTCATGCGGGCAACGCTACCCGCGCCGTGGGCGGGTTACCAGCCCCAGCCGGCGGCGGCTTCGGTCGGCGTCATCGTCGTCGGCGGGTCGCGGGCGCGGTCGATCGGCACGTCGGTCGCCGCCGGGGCGGACGAGCGTCGCCGGGGTGACGGCACCCCTTCCGAACTTCGCAGCGACCTCGTCGATGGTGCGCTCGGCGTCACGCCAGTCCTCGTCGGGATCCCAGAGCATCGCCCCGGTCGTCGAGACGCGCAGGTGCTCGGCACGCACGCCGATGAGGCGCACGCGCTCGCCGTCGCCGATGAGCTCGCCGAGAGCATCGGAGACCTCGTCGTAGATGCGCCGGGCCACGTCGGTCGGCTCGGCGAGCGTGCGCGACCGGGTGACCGTGCGGAAGTCGCCGTAGCGCAGCTTCAAGACGACGGTGCGACCGACCATGCCGGCCTTGCGCAGCCGCACGGCGACGTTGTCGGACAGGCGCAGCAGCTCGCGGCGCAGATCGCCGGGGTCGGTGAGGTCGTGGCGGAACGTCGTCTCGTGCCCGATGCTCTTCTCGGTGCGCGTCGTGTGCACATGGCGGGGATCGACGCCGTTCGCGAGGCTGCCGAGCTTCGTGGCGAGCGCCGGTCCGACCGCGCGTTCGAGCGCAGCGTGCGGCATGGCCGCGACGTCGCCCACGGTGCGCAGCCCGAACCGGGCGAGAGATTCCTCGGTGACGCGCCCGACGCCCCAGAGCGCCGACACCGGAAGCGGGTGCAGGAAGGCGATGGTGTCGGCCGCCGGCACGACGAGCATGCCGTCGGGCTTCGCTCGACTCGACGCGACCTTGGCGACGTACTTGGTCGCCGCGACGCCGATGGAGCACGTGAGGCCGGTCTCGTCGAAGACGCGCTTGCGGATGGTCCAGGCGATCTCGGCCGGGCTTCCGTGCAGACGGCGAGCGCCCGACACGTCGAGGAAGGCCTCGTCGATCGAGAGCGGCTCGACAAGCGGGGTGATCTCCTCGAAGATGCTCATGACGCGCTTCGAGTACGTCGTATAGCTCGCGTAGTCGCCACGGAGTACGACGGCGTTGGGGCACCGCTGCAACGCCACCGACATCGGCATCGCCGAGTTCACGCCGTACTTGCGGGCCTCGTAACTCGCCGCCGCCACCACACCGCGCCCGGCGGTGCCGCCCACGAGCACGGGCTTGCCGCGTAGGTCTGGCCGCTTCAGCAGTTCGACCGACACGAAGAACGCGTCCATGTCGACATGCAGGATCGGGGTCGCCGAATCATCGACCGGGCCAGTCGTGACCTGGCGCGACGAGCCGTCCTGCTTGCTCATGCTGCGAACCTAGCCGCTGCCACCGTCACCGCGACGAGCACGAATGATCAGAAGCCGCCGAAGTCGCCGCCACCGAAGCCGCCGAAATCGCCGCCACCGAAGTCGCCTCCGCCCCCGAAGTCGCCGAAGTCGCCACCGCTGTCGGCGCCCGAGGCGTCGGCCGCGCCCGCATCGGCCGATCCGGCATCGCCCGCGCCGGCGTCGGCGCCCTCACCGCCGGCCTCGAACGCGGCGGGGTCGGGCAGGAACGCCTGCGCGATCGCAGATCCGATGACGACGCCGGCGATGGTGCCGAGCATCGAGCTGCCGATCATCTGGCCCATCGAGGGCGCACCCTGAGCGCGACCGCCACGCGGGGCGTTCGCGCCGTTGAAGGCGCGCTCCATGCTGCCGGGCGAACGCAGTTCGGCGCGCGTCGCCGCACGCGCGAGCGCGCTCGGCTCGTCGGAGACGAGTCGCTCTCCGGCGGGCATCTGCTCGGCGAGCGAGCGGTACACGGCCTGGCGTTGCTCGGGGGTGAGCTTCGCGAACGCCTCGGTGTGCACCGCCTCGATCGACTCGGGCGGAGCCGTGCGCAGCAGGTAGCGGTAGCGCTCGACGGCGAGTTCGTCTTCGCTCAGCTGGCGAGCCGGCGGCACCGGCGGCGCGGCGCGGTGGTCACGCGAATCCGAGCCGCCGAAGAGTCGATCCAAGAAGCCCATGATGTCCTCGTCAATCGTTCAGGGGACGACCAATCTATGGCCGTCAGCATCAAGCCTGCTGTGAGCCGGTCGCGATGCGCCGGCTCCGCTCACTACTCGACCGGAGCGGATGCGCGCTCGAGCACGAGCTCGCGCACGCGCGCCGCATCGGCCTTGCCGTGCATCGCCTTCATGACCGCGCCGATGACCGCACCGGCGGCCTGCACCTTGCCGTCGCGGATCTTCGCGAGGACGTCGGGCTGAGACGCGAGCGCCTCGTCGATGGCCGCGATGAGCGCGCCGTCGTCGGAGACGACCGCGAGCCCGCGTGCATCGACGATCTGCTGCGGCGATCCCTCGCCCGCGACGACGCCCTCGAGCACCTGCCGCGCGAGCCGGTCGGTGAGGGTGCCGGCATCGACGAGTTGCGCGAGCTCGGCGACGTGCCCCGGGGTCACGAGGCTTGTCGCATCCGTGCCGGCGGCGTTCGCGAGGCGGGCGATCTCGCCTGTCCACCACTTGCGTGCCGCGGCAGGCGTCGCGCCCGCCTTCACGGTCTCTTCGAGCTCGACGAGCAGGCCCGAGTTCGCGACATCCTGGAATTCGAGGTCGGTGAAGCCCCATTCGGCCTTCAGCCGGCGCCGATGCGCAGCCGGCGGCTCGGGAAGGGCCGCCCGCAACTCCTCGACCAGCTCGGCCGACGGCACGACGGGCAGCAGGTCGGGCTCGGGGAAGTAGCGGTAGTCGTCAGCGTCGGACTTCGGCCGTCCGGGGCTCGTGGTGCCGGTGTCTTCGTGCCAGTGGCGGGTCTCCTGCGTGATCGAGCCGCCCTTGGCGAGGATCGCCGCCTGCCGCTGGATCTCGTAGCGCACGGCCCGCTCGATCGAGCGGAACGAGTTGACGTTCTTCGTCTCGGTGCGGGTGCCGAGCAGCTCGGCGCCGCGCGGACGCAGCGAGACGTTCGCGTCGCAGCGCAGGTTGCCGCGCTCCATGCGGGCCTCTGAGATGCCGAGCGAGATCGCGATGTCGCGGATCGTCGAGACATAGGCCTTCGCCAGCTCGGGTGCATCGCCCTCGGCACCGAAGATCGGCTTCGTGACGATCTCGACGAGCGGCACACCGGCGCGGTTGTAGTCGACGAGCGAGTACTCGGCACCCTGGATGCGGCCGGTCGAGCCGCCGATGTGCGTGAGCTTGCCCGCATCTTCTTCCATGTGCGCGCGCTCGATCGGCACGTCGAACACCCGCCCGTTCGCGAGCTCGACCTGGACCGAGCCCTCGAACGCGATCGGCTCGTCGTACTGCGAGATCTGGTAGTTCTTCGCAAGGTCGGGGTAGAAGTAGTTCTTGCGCGCGAACCGGCTCGACTCGGCGATCGAGCATCCGAGCGCGAGGCCGAGCGAGATCGACGAGCGCACCGCGTCGCCGTTCACCACCGGAAGCGACCCGGGCAGCCCGAGGCACACGGGCGAAACCAGGGTGTTCGGCTCAGCGCCGTGATACGCCGAATTGGCCGGATTGGGGGCCGGCGAGAACATCTTGGTGGTCGTGTTCAGCTCGACATGCACCTCGAGGCCGATGACCGGCTCGAAGAGCTCGAGGGCCTTGTCGAAGTCCATCAGTTCAGCGCGGGCCATCAGAGTGCGCCTTCCTCGGTCGCGGTGAGCTCATGGGTGGAGAGGTCGGGCGCATTGGCGAGCAGCGGACCGCCCCACTCGGCTTCGAGCAATTGTTCGAGTGCGGCGCCGACATTGTAGAGACGTGCGTCTTCGCGGGCGGGCGCGAGGAACTGGATGCCCACCGGGAGGCCGTCCTCGGGCGCCAGGCCCGCCGGTACCGAGATGCCGGGAACGCCGGCGAGGTTCGCGGGGATCGTGGCGATGTCATTGAGGTACATCGACAGCGGGTCGGCGAGCTTCTCGCCGAACCTGAACGCCGTGGTCGGCGCCGTCGGCGAGGCGAGCACGTCGACGTTCTCGAAGGCCGCGTCGAAGTCGCGCTGCACGAGCGTGCGCACCTTCTGGGCGCTGCCGTAGTAGGCGTCGTAATAGCCCGCCGAGAGCGCATAGGTGCCGAGGATGATGCGTCGCTTCACCTCGGGGCCGAAGCCGGCCTCGCGCGTGGCCGCCATGACCTGCTCGACCGTGCCGCCGCCGTCGGGCGTGACGCGGAGACCGAAGCGCACCGAGTCGAACTTCGCGAGGTTCGACGACGCCTCGGCGGGCAGGATCAGGTAATAGGCCGCGATCGAGTACTCGAAGTGCGGGGCGGAGACCTCGACGATCTCGGCGCCCTGCTTCGCGAGCAGGTCGAGCGACTCGTGGAACCGCTGGCGAACACCGGCCTGGAAGCCCTCGCCGTCGAGCTCCTTGATGACGCCGATGCGGAGGCCCGAGACATCCGCTCGCCTGACCGCCTCGGCCATCGACGGCCAGGTCTCGGGGATCGACGTCGAGTCGAGCGGGTCGTGCCCGGCGATCACGTCGTGCAACAGGGCGGCGTCGAGCACCGTGCGGGTGACGGGACCGATCTGGTCGAGCGAGGATGCGAGGGCGATCGACCCATAACGGCTGACCGCGCCATAGGTGGGCTTGACGCCGACGGTGCCGGTGACGTGCGCCGGCTGGCGGATGGAGCCGCCGGTGTCGCTGCCGAGCGCGAGCGGCGCCTCGAAGGCGGCGACGGATGCCGCGGAGCCACCGCCGGACCCGCCGGGGATGCGCTCGAGGTCCCACGGGTTGTGCGTCGGGCCGTAGGCGGAGTGCTCGGTCGACGAGCCCATGGCGAACTCGTCCATGTTGGTCTTGCCGAGGGGCACGAGGCCGGCCTCGCGGACCTTCGTCACCGGCGTCGCGTCGTACGGCGGGATCCAGCCCTCGAGGATGCGGGAACCCGCGGTCGACGGCATGCCCTTGGTGACGAGCACGTCCTTGACGGCGATCGGCACGCCTGCGAGCGGGCCGAGCCGCTCGCCTGCGGCGCGCCTGGCGTCGACCGCTGCGGCGGTCTCGAGCGCGTGCTCGCCCGCGACGTGCAGGAACGCATGCACGGCGCCGTCGACGGCGGCGATGCGGTCGAGATGGGCGCGGGTCGCCTCGACCGACGACACCTCGCCCGCCGCGAGCTTGGCGCCGAGGTCGGCGGCGGACAGGCGGATCAGTTCGTCGCTCACTGCTCTTCTCCCAGGATCGCCGAGACCACGAAACGCGAGCCGTCGGACTCGGGGGCGCCCGCCAGCGCCTCGTCGACGCTCAGCACGGTGGCGCCGACCACGTCGTCGCGGTACACGTTCTGCATGGGGATCGGGTGGCTCGTCGGCGGTACGTCTGGCGTGGCCACCTCGCTCACCTTCTCGACCGCGTGCATGATCTGGGCGAGCTCGGTCGTCAAGTGCCCGATCTCTTCGTCGGTGAGCGCGATGCGTGCGAGGTTCGCGAGGTGGGCGACCTGCTCCGCACTGATTTCGGACATGCTGCTCCGTCGTCTCGTGGTGGGGATCAACCGATTCTATCGGGGTGCGAAGGGCCGCCGGATGTCGCCAGCCCGACCCGACGCGCAGCATGGCTCGGCCCGGCGGACGTTCGGCCGCCTCACCCGCCGAGCGCCGCCGGCCCCGAGGTGACGAGCACGGCGAACTGCGCCGCGTCGAGCACCGGGATGCCGAGCTCTTCGGCCTTGGCGAGCTTCGATCCCGCGCCGGGACCTGCCGCGACGAAGTCGGTCTTCTTCGAGACGCTCGACGCCGCCTTGCCGCCCGCCGCGATGATCGCCTCCTGCGCCCCCTCGCGCGTGAAGCCGTCGAGGCTGCCGGTGGCGACGATCGTGAGGCCGGCGAGCACTCCCCCGCCGTCAGCCGAGGCGCCGGGTCCGGGATGCCCTGGGGTCGCGAACCGCACGCCCGCGTCCGTCCACCGCTCGATGATCTCGAGATGCCAGTCGACGTCGAACCACTCGATGAGCGAGTCGGCGATGATGCCGCCGACCCCCTCGACCTCCGCCAGCTGCTCGCGCGTGGCCGCGCGGATCGCGACGAGCGAGCCGAACCAGTCGGCCAGCGCTCGCGCCGCGACCGGGCCGACATGCCGGATGTTCAGCGCCACGAGCAAACGCCACAGCGGCTTCGACTTGGCCTTCTGGATCTCGTCGATGAGCTTCAGCGCGCTCGCCGAGGGCTGCGAACCGCCGACCCCTGCCTTCTTCTCGGCTGCGGTGGGATTGCGCCTGAACGGGGCCCGCACGCGTGCCGCCCCGTCGTCGTCGAGCTTCGGGAGCCCGGTCTCGGCGTCCTTCACGATGACCTCGATCGGCAGGAGGTCGTCGATCGTAAGGTCGAACAGGCGCGCCTCGCTGACAAGTGGTGGGACCTCTGGGCGCTCTGGCTGCGTCAGTGCCGCCGCCGAGACCTCGCCGAGCGCCTCGACGTCGAGCGCGCCGCGCGAGCCGATGTGCTCGACCCGTCCGCGCACCTGCGCGGGGCAGCTGCGGGCGTTGGGGCAGCGCAGGTCGATGTCGCCCTCCTTCATCGGCCGCAGCGGCGTACCGCACTCGGGACACTCGGCGGGCATGACGAACGCCCGCTCGGTGCCGTCGCGCAGTTCCACCACCGGCCCGAGGACCTCTGGGATGACGTCGCCCGCCTTGCGCAGTACGACGGTGTCGCCGATGAGCACGCCCTTGGCCCTGACGACGTCCTGGTTGTGCAGCGTCGCCTGACGCACGACCGATCCAGCGACCCGAACCGGCTCCATGACCGCGAACGGCGTGGCCCGACCCGTGCGGCCGACGCTGACGACGATGTCGACGAGCTTCGTGTTCACCTGCTCGGGCGGGTACTTGTAGGCGATCGCCCACCGCGGCGCCCGGCTGGTCGCACCGAGCTCGTCGTGCAGCGCCAGCTCGTCGATCTTGACGACGATGCCGTCGATCTCGTGCTCGACCGAGTGGCGGTGCTCGCCGTAGTACGCCACGAACTCCTGCACCGCGCCGATCGAATCGACGACGCGGTAGCGCGTACTCGTCGGCAGCCCCCACCCCGCGAGCAGCTCGTAGACCTCGGACTGCGACGAGACCGGCGGATTCGGCCAGGCCCCGATGCCGTGCACGAGCATCGTGAGCCGGCCGAGCCGATCGCGCATGAGCGCGAGCTGTGCGGCGTTCTTGTTCTCGGCCTTCTGCCTGAGCGACCCGCTCGCCGCGTTGCGGGCGTTCGCGAACTCGCGCTCGCCGGCCGCGGTCTGGTTCGCGTTCAACTCGTCGAACAGCGTGGTCGGGAAGAACACCTCGCCCCGCACCTCGACGATGGCCGGATGTCCCGACCCCGCCAGTCTCGCGGGAATCGCCGGGATGTGCCTGACGTTCTCGGTGACGTCTTCGCCGACCCTCCCGTCGCCGCGGGTCGCGGCACTCACCAGTCGCCCGTTCTCGTAGCGGAGGTTGAGGGCCAGCCCGTCGATCTTGAGTTCGAGGAGCCAGTGCACCGCTCGGCCGGCGGCGGCCTCGGCACGCGTCGCCCACTCGGCGAGCTCGTCGGCGGAGAACACGTTGTCGAGGCTGAGCATGCGCTCGGCATGCTCGACCGGCGCGAACAGGGTCGTCTCGCCGCGACCGCCGACCGTGAGCGTGGGACTGTCTTGACTCTGCAGCTCGGGGTATGCCCGCTCGAGCGCCTCGAGCCGGTGCATGAGCTCGTCGTACTCGGCGTCGGAGATGATCACGGTGTCGCGCTCGTAGTACGCGTCGCGTGCCTCGTTGATGCGAATGGTGAGGCGCTCGACCTCGTCGGCCGCGTCGGTCAGGCTGATGCGCTCGTCGATCTCGTCGTTCACGTGCCAAGTCTAGGGACGTCCCACGACACCGTGCTGGGTCACCGGATGCCGCGGGCCGAGCCCGCGGCATCCGTCGCCCACCCCGGGGACTGGTCAGTCGTGGGAGTAAACGGGCTCTTCGAGCCCGGCGCGGTCCACGCGACGGTGATACCGCGTTCCGGTCCATCCGCCGAGCAACGCGCCGCCGAGGCTCGCGAGGGCGACGATCACTGCCGTGACGATGCCCGCGACGGTCAACTCCCCCTCGCTCACGGGAATGCGCGGAAACGCGTTGAGGTCGACCAGGACGTCGTACTGGCTGCCCAGCACGACGCTCACCAGCGCGACGACGATCGCGATGACAAGCGCCCACACCCACACGGCGAGACCCTGCTTGAGTCCGTTGAAGCGGGCCATCCGCCCGGCGACATAGCCTCCGCAGAAGTAGGCCACGAAGAGCACCACCAGCAGGGCGATCGCGCCGATCCAGCCCACGGTCCCAGCGTTCTCCAGCGCGTCGGCGGCGGCCCCGTCGGGCGTGCCCGAGACGCCCAGCCCGAGGGCGGCGCCGGCAGCCGCGAGGAGCGCGGTGAGGATCGCCGCGGTGCCCATCGCGGTGAGCCAGCCGAAGAAGGCCGAGCCGACCTTCACGCCGCCGAAGCGCTCGCGCTGACGGTCCTCGATGTCGTGGGCGAGCCCGGCCCGGTAGTCGGCCTCGGACCGAACCTCGGCGTCGGTCCGCTCGTGGTCGGCAGCGGCCCGGTGCTCTGCAGCGGCCTGCTCATCGACGGCGGCACGACGGTCGGCCGCGGCCGCTTGGGCGCGGTGCTCGCCGGCGACGCGCTCGTCGACGTCGGCGGGGTACGCCGCGGTGGCTGCCTCCCCGTGCGCCGACGTCGTGGTCGGACGATCGGCAGGGCGATCGATGGGGTCTCTCGGGATGGTCACGATGTCCTCCTCGGGTGACGGGACGCCGGATCTGCGGCGTCGACGCGACTGTACGCCGGCCGGAGCGGTGCGGGCACGGGCTTGACACGGCCTGCATCGGCGCACTATCGCGCGCCTCTGCGCGTCTTCGGAGTGCGATGACACTCCGACCGACCGGTCCAGTCGCTGCGCCGGACGCGCGATAGCTGGAGTGGCTCGTGAGACGCCCGGCTACCCCTCCAGCCCGAACCGATCGACGCGGCGATGGTACCGGACACCGACGATACCGCCGAGGACGGCACCACCCATGCTCACCGCGACGACGGCGACCGCGGCGATGATGATCGCGATCGTCAGCACGCCGTCGGGGACCGGGAGCCGCGGGAACGTGTCGACGTAGCCGAGGAGGTCGTTCTGGATGCCCAGCACCACGCTCATGATCGCGACCGCGATCGAGGCTAGGAGGGCCCACGCCCAGACGGCGATACCCTGCACGATGCCGCTGAAGCGCGCCATGCGCCCGGCGACGTAGCCGCCGCAGTAGAACGCTGCCAACAGCATCACGAGCAGCGCGCCGACACTGATCCAGCCGACCGTGTCGGCATCCAGCGGGATGTCGCCCGCCAGTGCCCGCGGCGTCCGCATCACATCGAGTCCCAGTGCGACGCCCGTGGCGGCGGCGAGCCCGGTGACGATCGCCGGAACGCCCAGTGCGATGAGCCACCCGAAGAAGGCCGAGCCGACCTTCACGCCGCCGAACTTCTCCCGCTGTCGTTCGACGACCTCGTCAGCGCTGAGCGGTCGCGAGTCGACGACGACGTCCCAGTCGTCAGTTCGCGGGTCGATGGCCGTCACCGGAATCGTCGTCGGCGCGGTGTCGAGGTTTCGGAACGGCGTGGCCGGGTCTTCGTTCGGGTTGGCCGGGTATCGGTTCGGATCGATAGAGTCGCGTGGGTAGGACACGGGGGTCTCCTCATCATTCACTCGGCGCCGGGGGTAGCGCCGTGCAGAATCTACGCGAAGCCGGACACCGAGGCGAGGCGCCGCTGCGCTGCGTTGCGCGGCGAACTGCCGTCTGGCCGGGGCATCTGACCGACAGGTCAGACTTCTGCGGGCACCGCGCTCACGGCGCGGTCGATGGTGAATTGGCCGAGCACACGGGTGCCGACGTAGATGACGGCGGTCTGGCCGGGCGCCACCCCGTCGAGCGGATGCTCCGGCGTGACGACGAGCTCGTCGCCGTCGAGCACCGCGACGGCGGGAACGGGGTCGGCGTGCGCGCGGATCTGCACGTCGCAGTCGAACGGCGTCGCCGGGTCGGCGGGCGGAAGTCCGGCCCACGAGAATCGCGATCCCGCGATGAGCCCGACCGCGAGCGCCTCCTTCGGGCCTACGACGACGGTGTTCTCCTTCGGACGCACCTCGAGCACGAACCGCGGCTTGCCGTCGGCTGCCGGAGTCCCGAGTCGCAGTCCGCGACGCTGCCCCACGGTGTAGGCGTGGGCGCCCTCGTGCGAACCGACCACGGCACCGGCTCGGTCGACGATGTCGCCGGTCTCGGTGCCCACCTTGTCGGCGAGCCAGCCCCTGGTGTCGCCGTCGGGGATGAAGCAGATGTCGTAGGAGTCGGGCTTCTGCGCGACCGAGAGTCCGCGACGCGCGGCCTCTTCGCGTACGAGCGCCTTCGACGGGGTGTCGCCGAGTGGGAAGTAGGCGTGAGCGAGCTGCTCGGCCGTGAGCACGCCGAGCACGTAGCTCTGGTCCTTCGCCTCGGCGCTCGCTCGGTGCAATTCGCGGTGGCCGTCGGCGTCTTCGACGATCTTCGCGTAGTGGCCGGTGGCGACGGCGTCGAAGCCGAGCGCGAGCGCCTTCTCGAGGAGTGCGGCGAACTTGATGCGCTCATTGCAGCGCATGCACGGGTTCGGGGTGCGACCGGCCGAGTACTCGGCGATGAAGTCGTCGACGACATCGGCCTTGAATCGCTCGGAGAAGTCCCAGACGTAATAGGGGATGTCGAGTACGTTGGCGGCGCGCTGCGCGTCCATCGAGTCCTCGATGGTGCAGCAGCCGCGGCTGCCGGTGCGCAGGGTGCCGGCGTTGCGGCTCAGCGCGAGGTGCACGCCGACCACCTCGTGTCCGGCCTCGACGGCGCGCGCGGCAGCGACGGCGCTGTCGACGCCGCCGCTCATCGCTGCGAGAACCTTCACCGTTCCAGTCTAGGCAGCCTCGCTGAACAGATGCCCCGTGCCGCTCGCAGCCCCTCAGGGGATGTCGTTGAGGGTCTGTTCGACCTTCGCGAGACGCCCGTCCAGTGACTCCAGGCGTTCGACGAGCTTGTGGTTCAGCGCGGTGTTCTCGGCGATGAGCGTGCGCAACTCGCCCGCGCCGGCCGATTCGGCTCGACGCTCCTTCGAGGCGAGCACGCTGTTGATGATCTGCCACGTGATGCCGCCGATGATCGCGATGATGGCGATCCAGGCCCAGAAGGGCATGTAGTCGAGCATGTCAATCCTCTTTCTGCTGATCGGCCGCCGCAGCGTCTGCGGTCACGGCGCGGATGATGGCGTCGGTGTCGATGGTGAGCGTGAACGGCACGAGCTCGAAGAACTTGAGCGCCTTGCCGTCGTCGGAGAGCTCGAGGTGCCCGGTCAGGTAGCCGGCGTCCTCGAGCCGTTGCAGGTGCATGTAGAGCAGTGCGCGCGACATGCCGAGCTGCCGCGCCAGCTCGCTGACGTGCAACGGCCCGCCGGCGAGCGCGGCGATGATGCGGAACCGCTGCGGGCTGGCGATCGCCGTCAGCCTCGCGACCACGGCACCGGTTCCCACCCCCGTCGATTCCATGCCACCCTCCCCTTTCACCTGTCAGTCACACCTTACAGGTGTAAGGATCAATCGTCAACCAGCGAAGCGAAGGGGCTCGCTCCCGAACGTGGGCGTCTGCCCGTTCAGGAGATCTCCGCGACACAGCGCGCGTGGGGCGGGCACGCTGCGGCGTGTCACCAGAATCCCCTGAACGGGCAGACAACGCCGAGCGGACGCCGCGGATCCCGCTTCAGCGGTCGAAGGAGGTGACCCGCGCGGCGAGCCCCGCTCGGGAGGCCTGCGCGTGGGCGGCAGGGAGCGCGGCGAGGAACGCGTCGACGTCGGCCTGGGTCGAGGTGTGGCCGATCGTGATGCGCAGGGCGCCGCGGGCGTCGGCCTCGGATGCGTCCCATCGCCATGAGCACGTGCGACGGCTCGGGCACGCCCGGCCTGGCACGCGGACCCGGTCGACACGGCGACGCCGGCTGCGTCGAGGAGGAAGAGCAGCGAGTCGCCCTCGCAGCCGGGGAATGAGAAGTGCACGTTGCCGGGGAGTCGCCCGGCCGGGTCGGGGTCGCCCGAGAGCCGGGCCGACGGCACCGCGGCGAGCGCGCCCGCGATGAGCCGGTCGCGCAGTGCGGCCATGCGGGCTGCGTCGTGGTCGAGGCGCGCGGCGACGACGCGCGCCGCCGCGGCGAATGCGGCCGCCGCCGCGACGTCCTGCGTGCCCGAGCGCACCTTGCGCTGCTGCCCGCCACCGTGGATGAGCGGCTCGACGGCCGCCGTGCGATCGAGCACGAGCGCACCGATGCCGGCCGGGCCGCCGATCTTGTGCGCCGAGGCGCTGAGGGCGACGAGACCGGCCCCGCGCGGGGCATCCGTCACTCGCCGCAGGCCGTGGAAATCGATGGGCAGCTGCCCGTACGCGGAGATGGCGTCGACGTGCAGCGGCACGCCCGCGCGCGCGGCGAGGCGGGCGACCTGCTCGACCGGCTGGATGGTGCCGACCTCGTTGTTGGCCCACAGCATGGTGACGAGCGCGACGGATGACCCGTCGCCGAGTGCCGATTCGAGGGCGTCGAGCCGCACGCGCCCGACCTCGTCGACCGCGATCTCATCGACCACGGCGCCCTCGTGCTGGGCGAGCCACTCGACGGTGTCGAGGGTGGCGTGGTGCTCGCCGGCGGGCATCAGGATGCGCCGACGCGACGGCGTCTGCCGCCGCCACCAGATGCCCTTGATCGCCAGGTTCACCGCCTCGGTGCCGTTGCCGGTGAGGATCACCTCGATGCCGTCTGCGCCAAGGGTCGCCGCGATCTGCTCGCGCGACTCCTCGAGCAATCGCTTGGCCTGCTGGCCCGCGCTGTGGATCGAGGAGGGGTTGCCGACGACCGCGAGCGCAGCGGTCAGGGCCTCGATGGCTTCGGGCAGCATCGGGGTCGTGGCGGCGTGGTCGAGATAGACCATGTGTCCTACTGTAGAACCCATGTCTGCGCCCGATCCCCTGCATGACCTCGGTGTTCGCGCCGGGGCCGACGGCGGTGGGATCCGCGTCTGGTCGGAGCACGCGACATCCGTCGACCTCGTGATCTTCGACGCCGACGACCTCGATTGGGCGTCCGAACGCACCCCGCTGACCCGCGACGACCATGGCGTGTGGAGCGGTGCCTCGGCGGCGCTCGTGCCGGGTGCGCACTACGGCCTGCGTGTCGACGGGCCGGCCGGATCCGACCACGCGTTCAACCCCGTGCACTCGCTGCTCGATCCCTATGCCACGGGACTGGCGAAGGCCCACGACGGCTCGTGGCGCGGTGTCGCGCTGGCCCCGCTGACCGACGTCGGGCTTCGACTGGGGCGGCGTCGGCAAGCCGCGCACCCCGCTCGACCACTCCGTGATCTACGAGGCGCACCCGCGCGGCTTCTCGAAGCTCAACACCGCGATCCCCGAACCGCTGCGAGGCACGTACGCGGGCCTCGCCCACGATGCATCCCTCGAGTACCTCACGAGCCTCGGCGTCACGGCCGTCGAGCTGCTGCCGGTGCACGCGTTCGTCGCCGAGCAGCGGCTCGTACGGCAGGGCAAGCTCAACTACTGGGGCTACAACACCCTCGCGTTCTTCGCCGCGCACGCACCGTACGCGTCGGCTGCGGCCCAGGCCGAGGGTGCCGCGGCGGTCCGGCGCGAGTTCGCCGGCATGGTTCGGCGGCTGCATGAGGCGGGGCTCGAGGTCATCCTCGATGTCGTCTACAACCACACCGCCGAAGAGGGCCGGCAGGGCCCGACCTACTCGTTCCGCGGCATCGACAACGCGGCCTACTACCGTCACGACGCGCACGGGCGATACGTCGACACGACGGGGTGCGGCAACTCGCTCGACTTCGGCCGCGAACCGGCGCAGCGGCTCGTGCTCGACTCGATGCGGTACTTCGCCGAGGAGTTGCAGGTCGATGGGTTCCGGCTCGACCTCGCCGCGACCCTCGGACGCGACGACCACGAGCAGTTCACGCCCGAGCATCCGCTGCTGCAGGCGATGCTGGCCGACCCGGTGCTCAGCGCCTCGAAGCTGATCGCCGAGCCGTGGGACGTCGGCCCCGGCGGCTGGCAGACCGGCAACTTCCCTCTGGGCTTCAGCGAGTGGAACGACCGCTACCGCGACCGGATGCGCGACTTCTGGCTCGGCGACCTGCGTCGCGAGCGCGCGAACGACCCGGGTGTCAGCGGCATCGGCCGGTTCGCGACCCGCCTTGCGGGATCGTCGAACACGTTCTCGCTCGAGCGCGGTCCGCTCGCGAGCCTCAATTTCATCACCGCCCACGACGGCTTCACGCTCGCCGACCTCACCGCCTACGACGTCAAGCACAATCTGGGCAACGGCGAGCAGAACCGCGACGGCACCGACAGCAACAATTCGTACAACCACGGCGTCGAGGGCCAGGCGACCGACCCTGCGATCCGAGCGGCGCGACGGCGCAGCATCCGGAACCTGCTCGGCACGCTGCTGCTGTCAGCGGGCGTGCCGATGCTCACGGCCGGCGACGAGTTCGGCCGCAGCCAGCGCGGCAACAACAATGCGTACTGCCACGACTCGTCGCTGACCTGGCTGGCGTGGGACGCCGAGCAGCGCCCCCGGTTCGCTCCCGACCTGCTGGCGACGACGCGTCACCTCATC
This sequence comes from uncultured Actinomycetota bacterium, assembly GCA_963758615.1. GTDB lineage: Bacteria > Actinomycetota > Actinomycetes > Actinomycetales > Microbacteriaceae > Agromyces. Next base: position 236,590 of record CAVWVZ010000009.1, read on the forward strand.
CGGTTGCGCGCTGAGAACCCCGCATTGCGCCCGGTGCGGTTCGGCCGACTCGGCGTGACCACGCAGAACGCGTCGCAGATGGACTGGTTCAACGCCGAGGGCGGCACCATGACCATCGACGACTGGAACGAGCCCGGCGAGCAGACACTGCAGTTCCTCGCCGCGTCGACGCCCGAGTTCGAGGAGTACAACCGCATCCTGCTCGTCGTGCACGCGAGCGAGTCGGCCGCCGAGGTCATCCTCCCCGTGCACCCGGGCGTCACCGGCTACACGCTGCTCTGGGACTCGGCCGACGAGGCGCCCGGCGACCGGCTCGGCAGCGAGCATGCGCCGGGCGAGCGGGTCGCGATCGAGGGACCGTCGATGCGGCTCTTCCGCGTCGCCGGCTCGCCGGCATGACCAGACGATCGGATGCCGCATCCGCGCCGTCGGCCGGAACTCCCGCGACGCTCGCCCTCACGAGGGCCGGCATCGACTTCACCCCCCGCGCCTACGATCACGACCCGCGAGCCGCGGCATATGGACTCGAGGCCGCAGAGAAGCTCGGCGTCGAATCCGAGCGGGTCTTCAAGACGCTGCTCGCGAGCATCGACGGCGAGCTCGCGGTCGGCATCGTGCCGGTCGCGATGCAGCTCGACCTGAAGGCGCTCGCACACGCGCTCGGCGGCAAGCGCGCCGAGATGGCCGACCCGAAAGTCGCCGAGCGCAGGACCGGCTACGTCGTCGGCGGCATCAGCCCCATCGGGCAGAAGACCGCGCTGCCGACCGTGCTCGACGAGTCGGCCATCCTCTGCGAGACGATCCTCGTGTCGGGCGGGCGCCGCGGGCTCGATCTCGAGCTCTCCCCCGACGACCTCATCGCCATCACGGCGGGCCGCTACGCGCGGATCGCCCGCGAGCGCTGATCGCGCTGCCGACTACCCGTCGTCGCGATCCCATTCCGTCCCATCGAGGTCCCCTCGAAGCGTTCCCGTCACCGCGTCGACCGCCGCGCCGACCGTGGGAGCGAAGCGGTCGGGCGTGAACCGCTCGGTCAGCCCGTAGTCGCGCAGCACGTCGACGACCGGATCCTTCATCTCCGCCAGGACGAGGGTGATGCCGTGCGAGAGGAGCCAGTCGTCGAGCTCGACCAGTTCGTCGATCGCGGTGGTGTCGATATCGGTGATCGGCTCCGCGGCGAGGATGACCGTATGGATGCCCGGACCCGCCGCGCGCACCCGCGATCGTACGAAGTCGTCGAAGATGCCGCCGTTGGCGAAGAACAGGGGCGCATCGAATCGGACGATCACGACACCGGGTATCCGCTCCGCCTCGGGATTGCGGGAGAGGTCGTGGTAACCGCGCAGTCCTGTCACGCGACCGAGTTCGGCGCGGTAGGGCCGCCACGCCTGGTTCACGAACGCGAGAAGCGACAGACCGATGGCAACCCCGATACCCCCGAGCACCCCGAATACGAGCACGCCGACGAATGCCGCGAGCGAGAGGATCGCGTCGACCTTGTCCATCCGCACGAGACGGGCGAACCCGCGGACGTCGATGAGCCGCGCCGCCGCCGCGATCACCACGGCCGCGAGTGTGGCCGACGGCAGGAATTCGGTGAGTCCCGGCACGAGGAGCATGAACGCCACGATCAGCACCGCGCCGACCACTCCGGTGAGCTGGGTGCGTGCGCCGGCCTGTTCCGCGACGGGCGTGCGCGACGACGACCCGGAGATCGGGAAGCCGCCGAGCGCGCCGCTCGCGAGGTTGGAGACTCCGATCGCGCCCATCTCGACACTGCCGCTGACGCTCTCACCGCGTCGCGCCGCGAACGTCCGCGAGAGCACGGCGGTGTCGGCGAAGGCCACGAGCGCGATGCCGAGCGCGGGCAGGGCGAGGCCCGCGACATCCGCCCATTCCAGGCCGCCGAGCGCGGGGGCGGGGAGCCCCCGCGGCAATGCGCCGACAACGGGCAGTTCGCCGCTCAAGCCGAGGATCGCGGTGAGCGCCGTCGCCACCACGACGGTGACGAGCACTCCGGGCACCGGCGACCTGATCAGGGTGAGGACGACGATCACGGCGAGCGACCCGAGTCCGAACGCGACGGCGAGCGGTTGGATCTCGCCGGCAGCGACCCCGGCGACGATCGCGACGACGTCGCCGAACGGCGACACCGAGTCGATCGAGAATCCCAGCAGCTTCGGAACCTGCGAGATGAGCACGAGCACGGCGACGGCATTGAGGTACCCGACTCGGATGGGCTTCGAGATCAGGTCGGTCACGAATCCGAGTCGCAGGATGCCGCCGAGGGCGAGGACTGCACCGACCATGATCGCGAGCAACCCGGCGAGCGCGACGGCGCGGTCGTCGTCGCCGAGTGCGAGCGGCAGGATCGCGGCCCCGATGATCGGCGCGAGTGCGGAATCGGGCCCGAGCACGAGGATGCGGGACGGCCCGACGATCGCATACGCCAGCAGCGGGATGATGGTGGCGTAGAGCCCGGTCTCGGGCGGCAGGCCGGCCACCTCGGCGTAGCCCATTCCGGCGGGGATGAGCAGCGCCGTGACCACGATTCCCGCGCGGACATCGGGCCACAGCCACGCGCGCCGGTAGTTCTTCACCGTCTCGACGCCGGGTGGCAGCCAGCGCCGGAGTCCCTTCTCGGTCATCTCGACTCCTCGCGCTCCATCATGGCGGATCGCGCACCCGGCGTCAGTGATTCCCCCGAGCGGATCGTCACCCGATCAGGGTCGACACTCCCGACGGTTCCTAGCTCGCGAGGGCGACGAGGCCGAGCTCGGCCGGGGACAACAGCAGCGGATGCCGCGGCACCGCCCGAACCGTGTACCCGAACGCTCCCGCCCGATCGAGCACGACCGTGCCGGTGTAGAGACGCGGGCCCGAGGGCGCGTCCTTGACCGAGGCATCCGACACTTCGGCGGGCGCGAGCGGTGCACGCCGCGCCGCGTCGATCGAGTCGTCGTCGCGGCTGCGGCCGTACACGACCTCGACCGTGACGTCTTCGGCCGAGAGCCCGTCGAGCTCGACGTAGGCGCGCAACTGCAGCTGGTCTCCGACGTGGGGACTGTCGACCCCGCCGGATTCCACGTGCGTGACCTGCACGTTGGGCCACGACGTGTGCACCCGAGCGGTCCACGCGGCGAGCTCGCGGGCGCCGCGGGCGCCGTCGGCGATCATCACCGCGGCGTGCTCGGCGGCGGGACGGTAGAGCTCCTCGACGTACTGGCGCACCATGCGATCGGCGCCGAGTTCGGGTGCGAGGGTCGCGAGCGTCTGCCGCACGCGGCGCACCCACTCGACCGGAACGCCGTCGCCGTCGCGCTCGTAGTAGCGAGTGGCCACGTGATGCTCGAGCAGCTCGTAGAGCGCCGCCGCCTCGAGCGCGTCGCGCTCACCGGCATCGCCCGCGGCATCCGCCGACGGAATCACCCAGCCGTAGTCGTCGCCCGCGAACTCGGCCCACCAGCCGTCGAGGATCGACAGGTTGAGCGCCCCGTTCATCGCGGCCTTCATGCCCGAGGTGCCACACGCCTCGAGCGGGCGCAGCGGGTTGTTGAGCCAGACGTCGCACCCGGGGTAGAGCACCGAGGCCATGCCGATGTCGTAGTCGGGGAGGAAGACGATGCGGTCGCGCAGTTCGGGCTGTTGCGCGAACTGCACGAGCTGCTGGATGAGCCGTTTGCCCTCGTCGTCGGCCGGATGCGACTTGCCGGCGATCACGAACTGCACCGGTCGTTCGGGGTCGGTGAGGATGGACTTCAGCCGGTCGGGGTCCTGCAGCATGAGGGTGAGCCGCTTGTAGGTCGGCACGCGGCGTGCGAATCCGACGGTCAGGGTGTCGGGGTCGAGCACCTTCGAGATCCACTTGGGAGGAGCGGCGCCCGAGCGCTGCTCGCTCCACGCCTCGGCGAGTCGCCGGCGGGCATCCTCGACGAGCTGCAGGCGCATGCGGCGTTTGACGTTCCAGAACTCGCCGTCGCTGAGCGCCGGGCTGCGCCAGTCCGCATGCTCGGTGTCACCCGTGCCGAGCGTCGATTCGGCGACGCCGAGCAGGGCCGCGTCGGTCCAGGTCGGCGCGTGCACCCCGTTGGTGATCGAGGTGATGGGCACCTCGTCGGCGTCGAATCCGGGCCAGAGGTCGCCGAACATGCGCCGGCTGACCTGGCCGTGCAGCTTCGAGACGCCGTTCGCGTGCTGCGCGAGCCGCAGGCCCATGACCGCCATGTTGAACGCGCTCGTCGCCGGGTCGGCGCCGGGCTCGACGCCGAGCGCGAGCGCATCCGCCGGCTCGACACCGGGCAGCAGCGAGCTCGTGAGATACCGCTCGACGAGTCCGCGGTCGAATCGGTCGATGCCCGCGGGCACCGGCGTGTGCGTCGTGAAGACCGTGCCGGCGCGCACCAGCTGCAGTGCCTCGGCGAACGTGAGCCCCTCGCCGATGTAGGTGGCGATGCGCTCGAGGCCGAGGAACCCCGCGTGCCCCTCGTTCATGTGGAAGACGTCGGGCGCGGGCGTGGAGCTGAGGGAGGTGAACGACCGCACGGCGCGTGCGCCGCCGATGCCGAGCAGCAGCTCCTGCAGCAGTCGGTGCTCGCCACCGCCGCCGTAGAGCCGGTCGGTGACGGTGCGCAGCTCGTCGGTGTTCGCGGGGATGTCGGTGTCGAGCAGCAGCAGGGTGATGCGCCCGACCGACGCCTTCCAGATACGGGCGTGCAGGCTCGCGTCGTCGGGAAGCGCGAGGGTGATCTGCACGGGCGTGCCGTCGGGGTTGCGCAGCACCGACAGCGGCAGGCCGTCGGGGTCGAGCACCGGGTAGCGCTCATGCTGCCAGCCGTCGGGCGAGATGGACTGCGAGAAGTAACCGGCCTTGTAGAAGAGGCCGACACCGAGGAGCGGAACGCCCAGATCGGATGCCGCCTTCAGGTGATCGCCCGCGAGGATGCCGAGGCCGCCCGAATACTGCGGCAGCGCCTCGGTGATGCCGAACTCCGGCGAGAAGTAGGCGATCGTGCGCGGCGTCTGGGCGCCGAGCGACTGGAACCAGCGCGGCTCGGAGAGATACTCGCGCAAATGGGCCCGTTCACGTTCCGCCCACTCGACGAAGCCACCGTCCGCCGCCAGTGCTTCGAGTCGCGCGGGATCGACCTCGCCGAGGAACGCGACGGGGTCGCGCCCGCACGTGCGCCACAGCTCGGGATCGATGTGCTCGAACAGGCGCCGCGTCGGCTCGTGCCACGACCAGCGCAGATTGCCGGCGAGCTCTTCGAGTGCGCTCAGCGTGCCCGGAACGACGGCACGAACGGTGAACTTACGGATCGGCTTCACGGGGTCCACCCTATGGTCGGCGCGTGACGAATGTGTGAACCCCGGGTCACGCCGATCGAGCGATTCCGCGCTACGGTCGAACCGTGACCGCCCATGTGCTCGCCGGCCGCATCCCCGTGACGCGGCTCACCCCAGCCCTGCCCGATGCCCGCTGGCGCCCCAAGGCGTTCGAGGGCGAGGTGGTGCCGTTCCGCGCGACCGTGTTCCGTGAGGGGCACGACCAGGTCGGCGCGATGCTCGTGATCACGAGCCCGTCGGGAGTCGAACGCCGCGAGCGCATGACGCCGATGGCGCCGGGCACCGACCGGTGGCAGGCGAACGTGCTGCTCGACGAGGTCGGCGACTGGCGCTGGCGCGTCACGGGATTCGACGACGAGATCGGAACGTGGCGGCACGACGCCGCACTCAAGATCGATGCGGGCGTCGACGTCGAGCTCATGTACGAGATCGGTGCGCGGCTCATCGATCGCGCGGTCGCCGAGCCGACGCGTGCACGCGCGACCCGCAAGAAGCTCACCGCCCTGGCGACGGCTCTGCGCGACCCCGCGACATCCGCCGTCGAACGCCGCGCCCTCGTCGACCACCCGCTGCTCGACGAGTTCGTCGGCCACCCGCTCTCCCGGCTCACGACCGACTCCCCCGAGCACACGATCCTCGTCGAGCGCCGCCGCGCGGGCGTGGGCTCGTGGTACGAGTTCTTCCCTCGCTCCGAAGGCGCGAAGCAGTTCAAGGACGGCCGGTGGAAGAGCGGCAGCTTCCGCACCGCCATGCGCCGACTCGACGGGGTCGCCGCGATGGGCTTCGACGTCGTCTACCTGCCTCCGATCCACCCCATCGGCGTCACGAACCGCAAGGGCCCGAACAACACGCTGAACCCCGGCCCGCACGACCCCGGTTCGCCGTGGGCGATCGGCGGGCCGCTTCGCGACGGAAGCGCCGGCGGCCACGATGCCGTGCACCCCGACCTCGGCACGCTCGCCGACTTCCGCGCGTTCGTGCGCCGGGCCGATGCACTCGGCATCGAGGTCGCACTCGACCTCGCGCTGCAGGCCTCCCCCGATCACCCGTGGGTCGCCGAGCACCCGGCGTGGTTCACGCAGCTGCCCGACGGCACCATCCGCTACGCCGAGAACCCGCCGAAGAAGTACCAGGACATCTACCCGGTCAACTTCGACGACGACCCCGAGGGCATCTACGCCGAAGTGCTGCGCGTGGTGCGGCACTGGATGAAGCAGGGCGTGCGCATCTTCCGCGTCGACAACCCGCACACGAAGCCGCTCTGGTTCTGGGAGCGGCTGATCGCGACGATCAATGCGGATGACCCGGGCGTGGTGTTCCTCGCCGAGGCCTTCACCCGACCGGCCATGATGCAGGCGCTGGCCATGGTCGGGTTCCAGCAGTCGTACTCCTACTTCACGTGGCGCAACACGAAGGAGGAGCTCGAGGAGTTCCTCACGTCGGTCTCGCAGGACACCGCCGACTTCATGCGGCCGAACCTCTTCGTCAACACTCCCGACATCCTCACCGAGTACCTGCAATTCGGCGGACCGGCCGCATTCACCGTGCGGGCGACGATCGCCGCGACGGCCGCGCCCCTCTGGGGCGTGTACTCGGGCTTCGAGCTGTTCGAGTCGGTCGCGCGACCCGGTGCCGAAGAGGCGATCGACAACGAGAAGTACGAGTACAAGCCGCGCGACTTCGCCGCAGCCGAGGCCGACGGCCACTCGCTCGCGCTGTACCTCGGCATCCTGAACCGCATCCGAGCCGAGCATCCGACGCTCGGCCAGCTGCGCAACATCCGCTTCCACCACAGCGAAGACGACTCGGTGCTCGTCTACTCGAAGCACCTCGAGGGCCGATTCACCCCCGACGGCGTCGACGACACGATCATCGTCGTCGCCAACGTCGACCCGCACTCCGTGCGCGAGACCACCGTGCACCTCGACCTCGCCGAGATCGGCATCGAGCCCGGCGCGCGCTTCGAGGTCGAGGACCTCGTCACCGGTACGGTCTGGGAATGGGGTGCGTCGAACTACGTGCGGCTCGACGCGTTCACCCGCCCCGCGCACATCCTGCACGTGAGAAGGGGCATGCATGCCTGAACCAGTCGCCGCACCCGTCATCGCCGACGACGAGCTCGCCGCGGTCGCCGAGGGCCGTCATTCCGATCCGCACTCCGTCCTCGGCCAGCACGGCTTCGACGTGGCGCAGGAGCGCGGCCCGTTCACCGTGATCCGCACGCGACGCCCCCTCGCGGACTCGGTCGACGCAGTGCTCGCCGACGGCAGCTCCCTGCCGCTCGATCATGTCGGGCACGGAGTATGGGCCGGCGCCGGCGCCTTCGGTCCCACCGACTACCGCATCCGCGCGAAGTACAACGGCGACACCGATTGGACGAGCGACGACCCCTACCGCTTCGCGCCCACGATCGGCGAGCTCGACCTGCACCTCATCGGCGAGGGCCGCCACGAAGAGCTCTGGAAGAGCCTCGGCGCCCGCTACCGCGACCACTGGGGCGTCACCGGTGCCGTGCGCGGAACCGCGTTCACCGTGTGGGCACCGCGAGCGCGCGCCGTGCGCGTCGTGGGCGAGTTCAACCGGTGGGACGGCGCCGGTCATTCCATGCGCAGCATGGGATCTTCGGGCGTGTGGGAGCTGTTCGTGCCCGACCTCGAGCCGGGCACGATCTACAAGTTCGAGATCCTCACCGGCTCGGGCGAGTGGGTGATGAAGGCCGACCCGATGGCGCTGCAGGCCGAGATCGCCCCGGCGACCGCGTCGGTCGTGAGCGTCAGCTCCCACGAGTGGAATGACGGCGATTGGATGTCACGGCGTGCCGCCGACCAACCCGCACGAGCTGCCGATGTCGATCTACGAGCTGCACCTCGGCTCGTGGCGCCCCGGCAAGGGCTACCGCGAGGTGGCCGACGAGCTCATCGAGTACCTCGACTGGCTGGGGTACACGCACGTCGAGTTCATGCCGCTGGCGGAGCATCCGTTCGGTGGGTCCTGGGGCTACCAGGTCACCGGGTACTTCGCCGCGACGAGCCGCTACGGCTCCCCCGACGACCTCAAGTACCTCATCGACCGGCTGCACCAGGCGGGCGTGGGCGTGCTCATGGACTGGGTGCCCGGGCACTTCCCCAAAGACGACTGGGCGCTCGCCCGCTTCGACGGCGAGCCGCTCTACGAGCACGCCGACCCGCGCCGCGGCGAACAGCTCGACTGGGGCACGTACGTGTTCGACTACGGCAATCCCCGCGTGCGCAACTTCCTCGTGGCCAACGCGCTGTTCTGGCTCGAGGAGTTCCACGTCGACGGGCTGCGCGTCGATGCGGTCGCCTCGATGCTGTACCTCGACTACTCGCGCGAAGCGGGCCAGTGGGAGCCGAACATCTACGGCGGCCGCGAGCACCTCGAGGCCATCGGCTTCCTTCAGGAGGTCAGCGCCACCGCCTACAAGCGCAACCCGGGCGTCGTGATGATCGCCGAGGAGTCGACCTCCTGGCCCGGCGTGACCGCACCGACGAGCTCGGGCGGGTTGGGCTTCGGGTACAAGTGGAACATGGGCTGGATGCACGACACCCTGCAGTACATCCAGAAGGATCCGATGTACCGCGCCCACCACCACAACGACCTGACGTTCTCGTTCCTCTATGCGTTCAGCGAGCACTTCGTGCTGCCGATCAGCCACGACGAGGTCGTGCACGGCAAGGGCTCGCTCATTCGCAAGATGCCCGGCGACCACTGGCAGCAGCTCGCGAACGTGCGCGCGTACCTGTCGTACATGTGGGCGCACCCCGGCAAGCAGCTGCTGTTCATGGGCCAGGAGTTCGGGCAGCTCTCGGAGTGGAGTGAAGAGCGCGGCCTCGACTGGTGGATCCTCGACCAGCCCACGCACCGGCAGCTCGCCGAGTTCGTCGGAGCACTCAATCGCAGCTACCGTTCGATGCCGCAGCTCTGGCAGCTCGACGACGACTCGGCCGGCTTCGAGTGGGTCGAGGGCGGTGCCGCCGCCGAGAACGTCATCGCGTTCCTGCGCTACGACCGCGAGCGACGACCGCTCCTGTGCATCGTGAACTTCGCGGGGCGCCCGCACGACGGGTTCCGCATCGGACTGCCGATCGCGGGTCGCTGGCGCGAGGTCCTCAACTCGGATGCGCTCGAGTTCGGCGGTTCAGGCGTCGGAAACCTCGGCGGCGTCGAGGTGACGGATGCCCCGTGGGCGGGGCGCCCAGCGTCGGGTGTGTTCACCCTGCCTCCGCTCGGGGCGGTGTGGTTCACGCTCGACTGACGCGCCCGGTCATGGGTGCGGGCTCGCCGCCGGTCGAGTAGGCGCGCCAGCGCCGTATCGAGACCCCCGCGCCTCAGTAGAGCAGGCTCGCCAGCCGGCGGCGCGCTGCCGCGACCCGCGGATCGTCGGTGCCGACGACCTCGAAGAGCTCGACGATGCGCTCCCGCACGAGCTTCTTGTCATCGGCGTCGAGCGAAGGGAACAGGGTGAGCAGACGATCGAACGCGTCGTCGATGTGCCCTCCCGAGAGGTCGAGGTCGGCCACGTCGAGCTGGGCGCCGAGGTCGTCGGGCGCGGATGCCGCGGCAGAGCGGATCTCGTCGAGCGTCTTGCCCTTGAGCCGGGCGAGCAGGTTCACCTGCGCGAGCCCGGCGGTCGCAAGCGCGTCACGGGGGTCCTGCGCGATCGCGGTGCGGTAGGCGGATGCCGCGACGTCGTAGTCGCCGCGCTCGATGGCGTCGTACGCCTCTTGGTGGAGCGGCGGGAGCGGCGGCTCGGCGGGCTCGGCGCTCGCGCCTTCGGCATCGGCGTCACCCGCCTCGCCGGCTTCGATGCGACCGGTGACGCCGTGCTGTGCGGCGAGGTCGAGCAGCTGGTCGAGCACCTGGCTGATGACGTCGTCGGGCTGTACGCCCGCGAAGAGCGGCACCGGCTGGCCGGCGACGAGCGCCACGACCGTGGGGATCGACTGCGCCTGGAACGCCTGCACGAGTTGGGGGCTGCGGTCGGCGTCTGCTGCGGCGAGCACGAGCTGACCGTCGCGGGCACGGATCAGGCGCTCGAGCGAGCCGAGCAGGGTCTTGGACGGCTCGCTCCATGACGCCCACAGCGCCACCACGACCGGCACGGTGCGAGAGAGTTCGAGCGTGTGGCCGAAGGCCGCGTCGTCAGTCTCGAAGACGATCTGGTCGCCGGGCAACGAGGAGGAGTGCGCGCCGTGCTCGGGCTGGTCGCCCTGCTGCTGACGCTGCACGAGAGCCGACAGGTCGACCGCACCGCGCAAAGCTGAACCCGACGGCGGGATCGCGTTCGTCATGGGACCTCCGATGCTCCTACGAGGCTCTCGGACCAGCCGAGCAGCCGGATCTGTTGGTTCTCGTCGCCGGTGCCGACGCCGGGCACGTAGAAGAGCAACTGGATGCCGATCTCGCGCTGCACGCCCTTGGCGCTCTTCTCGGTGAAGCCCGAGAGTGCCGCGCCGGGCGCACCCGACTCGAATCCGATCGTACCGCCATCATTGGGCGTGACCTTCTCGGTCTGGGTGATCGACACGGTGACGAGTGCACCGGCATCGTTCGTGGCCAGCGCGATCGTGGGGCTGTCGCCGACCGCATTCGAGAACGCGATGTCGGCCGTGTCGGGCAGGGCATCGGAGATCGCCTTCTGGCCCGCGACGCCGAGCTGCTCGCGCAGCAGGTCGCCCTCAGGATCGAACGCCGACGCGAATTCCGACTCGTCGCCCTTGAGCAGCACATCGGCGTAGGCCGCGGCGACCTGACCGGTCGGCATCACGAGCCCCTTGAACTCGGGCGAGATCGGCGCGGCGCCGATCGATGCGGGCGCGACCTCGGGCACATCGGCTTCTGGCGCCAACGCCATCGAGTAGAGGACGTGGTAATTCTCGCGCGGCGACTCCTGAACGAGAACGAGCGCCGTGGGGGCGATGGTCGGGTCGTCGGCGTTCTTCGCGATCGTGAGCACCGTGCGCGGCCAGCCCGTGACCTGTTGCGGCAGGGTCAGGGTGAGCGGCGATGCCGGGATCGCCGGCGGCGCGGGGTGATCGGGCAGGGTGCCGCGGATCGTGTAGTTGGCCGCGCGGGCCTCGAGGGCCGGGCCGGTGAACCGGTCGGCGGCCAAGGTGGCGTCGCGGGCTTCGTCGACCTCGCCCGTGAACACGGCAAGGCGACGCATGATGCGTTCCATCTGCGGGACGGTGACCGCCGGCTCCACGGTGGGCTCATCGGGTTCGACGGTCTCGACGGGCTCGCCCGACGCGGGCGGCGTCGCCGGGGACGAGGTCGCCGGGGCATCCGCCTGATCGAAGCTCGGCCAGTAGTCGGCCGAGCAGGCGCTGAGCGCGATCGCGGGCACGAGGAACACCGGCACGAGCGCAACGCGCTTGGCCCGGCCGGTCGCGCGCCTGCCGCCACCGGAGAGCTGGCTGCGCCGCGGCGGCTTCGGAGCGCTCGGCAGCTTGGCGCGCGGCCCCTTCGGCAGGTTGCGGCGCGGGCCACGGGAGCGGCGGTGGTGCAGGAAGCCTGAGATCACGAGGCCGATGCCCACGAGGAACACGAGCGCGCCGCCGACGATCAGGGGTCCGGCCATCGGGGTGGCGTTGTCGAGCGGCCAGTCGAGCTCGACCTGGGTCGGTGCCGGGCTGAGCCCGTCGGACGCGATCAGCACCGAGATGTCCTCGGGAACGTCGATCGTCGTGGTGAGCGTGCCCTCGGCGGTGAACTCGTCGAGCCACAGGTCGGAGCCGACCGGTGTCGCCGCGGCGAGCGCCTCGGGGTCGGGCGCCGCCTCGGCCGTTGGCGTCGGCGTCGGCGTCGGAGTGGGCGTCGGGGTCGCGGGGGCCGTCTCGGCGGGGACCGGCGGCAGGGGGTCGTTGACGGGCGCGATGGTCACGACCTCGCTCGCGAGCTCTTCGGTCTCGGCGTCGTAGGTCACCGACTGATATGGCGTCTCACCGAGCCATGCCTCCACGTCGGAACTGCGTCCGTAGGAGACGAAAACCGTGTCGCTGCCCGACACCGAAAGGGTCTGCTTTCCGGGCTGGGCCGCGAGCGCGTCGGGCTCCACCACGATGAACGCGGTCTCACCGCTGAACTCGGCCGACAACGCCGTGCGGTCGGGTTCGAGGAACACCGTGCGCTGGGCGATGCCGAGCCCGATCATCACTGCCGCAGCGATGAACGCCACGATTGCGAAGACGAAACGCACGAACTACCTCCAAAAGGCCGCACAGCGGCACCGACAAAAGACATTCCACACTACTGGCGGTGTCTGGGAGTCTCCTAACCACCAGCTGAGCATCCCGTGTCGGGGTGACCGCCGGATGACCCATACAATCGATGCATCCCGCATGCGCCCCCACAAACGCGGGACAGACCCCGGAGGATGAATTGGCCGTCGAAGAGACCGAGTTCACGCAGGTGTTCCGCGGATACGACAAGGACGAGGTCGACAAGGCGATCAACACCCTTCGTCGCGACATCATCAACGCGAATACGCAGTCTGCCGACAATACGAAAGAGAACAAGCGGCTGCTCGCCCGCATCGAGGAGCTCACCGCTGAGCTCGAAGAGGTCGGCAGCCCCACCTTCTCCGGTCTCGGCACCAAGCTCGAGAACACGCTCCGCGTCGCCGAAGAGCAGTCGACCCGCCTCATCGCCCAGGCCGACATCGACGCCGAGAAGCTCCGCCGTGCGGCCGAGGACGAGGCGCACCTGATGCGCTCCGACGCCCACGAACTCGCAGAGCGCACGCTCACCGAGACCCGGGCACAGGCCAACCGGCTGCTCGAGAACGCACGCGCTGAGGCCGACGACATGGTCGCGCGTGCGCATGAGACGAGCGAGCAGCTTCGTCAGGACGCCGCCCGCGACGCTGCCGCGATCCGCGGTGCCGTCGCCACTGAAGCCGCAGAACTGCGTGCGAGCGCGAAGCGCGAGTCGTCCGCGGCATTGTCCTCAGCCGAGCGAAGGGCCTCCGAGATCCTGTCCGCGGCCAACACCGAGGCGAACGAGGCTCGGGCCACGGCCGCCGGGCTCGCGCAGGAGACCGAGCAGACGCGCGCCGAGGTCGCCATCGAGCTCGACCGCGCTCGCGCCGACCTCGCTCGCGAGACCGAGCAGGCCCGCATCGACCTCGCCGCCGAGACCGAGCAGGCCCGCCTCGACCTCGAGCGCGAGTCGGCGGAGTCACGGGCGGCGATCGACGCCGAGATCGCCGAGCGCCGCGCGGCGCTCGTGCACGAACTCGAGCAGGCTCGCACCGATCTCGACCGCGAACTCGAGGCGTCGCGCGCCGAGCTCGTCGAGCAGCGCGAGCAGAACAAGGTCGACCTCGAGCGCGAGGCCGAGGCTGCCCGCCTGAAGCTCCAGCACGAGCTCGAGCGCATCCGCGCCAAGCACGCCGCCGACCTCGACCAGATGCGCGCCGACCTCGCCCTCGAGCAGGAGCAGGCTCGCGCCGACTTCGACGCCGAGGCCGAACAGTCGCGCATCGACCTCGACAACCAGCTGACCGCGCTGCGCAAGAAGACCACGCACGAGGTCAACCGGCAGCGCCGAGAGATCGAGAAGGCCCGCCTCGACCTCGAGTCCGAGCTCACCTCCAAGCGCGACGAGGCCGAGCAGGAGCTGCTCTCCGCCCACCAGGAGGCCGTGGCCCAGACCCAGCAGTTCCTCGCCGAGGCGAACGCCGAGCTCGCCGACGCAGTCGCCCGCACCGCCGAGAGCCGCGCCGAGGCCGACCGCCTCGAGAGCGAGGGTCGCGCCGAGATCGCCGACGTTCGCGACAAGGCCGACGAAGAAGCTCGCGAGCGCATCGCGGCCGCGCACACCCAGGCACGCAGGCTCATCGCCGATGCCGAAGAGCGCACACGCGCCCTCGTGGCTGACGCCGAAGACCGACTCTCGCAGATTAGGATCGAGCGCGACGCGGTCGCAGGGTACTTCGAGAGCCTGCGCGGCGTGCTCACGCAGGCTGAGCAGGTGGCGGCAGACACGAAGAAGTAGTCCGGCGAAGGGAGCGCGGCGGTTCCATGAAGATCCAGAACGCGTTCCGAATCGGGCTGCTCGGCACCCTCGGCGTGGGTGTCGGCCTGCTCATCATCACCTCGATCGCGAACCTCTCGACGATCATCACCTACATCGGTGCGGCACTGTTCCTGGCCCTCGGCCTCGACCCGGCGATCAGCTGGCTCGAGCGCCGAGGGCTTCCGCGTTGGGCCGCCATCCTCATCGTGATGACCGGCGTCGGCCTGCTCGTCGCAGCCCTCGTGCTCGCCGTCGTGCCCATCATCGTCGAGCAGGTGAGTCAGCTCGTCGAGGAGATCCCCCGCATCGTCGAGCTCGTGAGTTCGCAGCAGTGGATCGACACGCTCAAGGAGCAGTTCCCGCAGATCCGGGTCGACGAGGTCGTCGAACAGGTCACGACGGGACTCACCGAGTTCGTCACCAATCCCGACAAGCTGAGCGAGCTCGCCGGCGGCGTACTGCTCGTCGCAGTCGCCATCGGCAGCGGCGTGTTCGCCGTCATCATCGTGTTCATCCTGATGCTGTACTTCACGGGATCGCTCAACGCGATGAAGCGCGCGACCTACCAGCTCGTTCCGGCATCGAAGCGCGAGCGGTTCGCCGACCTGACCGAGCAGATCTCGCAATCGGTCGGTCGGTTCGTGCTCGGCCAGGCGTCGCTCGCCGCCGTCAACGGCGTGCTGAGCTTCATCTTCCTGTCGATCATCAACGCGCCGTTCCCGGCGGTGCTCGCGTTCCTCGCATTCCTCTTCTCACTCGTTCCGCTGGTCGGCACGCTGACGGGATCCGTGATCATCGTGCTCGTCTGCCTGATCCCCGGACTCGGTTCGCCGCTCACCGCGCTCGTGGCCGCGATCTACTACGTCATCTACATGCAGGTCGAGGCATACGTGCTGAGTCCGCGCATCATGAACCGAGCCGTGAAGATTCCGGGCGCCCTCGTCGTGATCGCGGCGCTCGCGGGCGGCGCGCTCGGCGGCATCCTCGGTGCGCTCGTCGCCATTCCGGTCGCCGCTGCCGGGCTGCTCATCATCAAACAGGTCGTGATCCCCCGTCAGAACGAGCGCTGACGCGCCCGGTCAACCGGTCGACGAACCGGATGTCGCGGGCCACACCGTCGGCAACGGAAGGGCGGCCGGGTTCACCGTCGCCACGATCTCGTCGAGCACGCGACGCGTCTGCGATTCGCCGACCCAGAGGTGCTTGCCACCGGCGACATCGATGCGACGCAGTTTCGGGAGCCCGGCGAAGCGCTCCGCGGCCTCTGCGGGCCTCAGGTAGTCGTCGTGCTCGGGGATGAGCGCCACGAGCGAGGGCGCGGCTCCGTTCCAGCGGGCGAGTTCCTGCTCGCTCGTGCGGTGCAACGGGGGCGACAGCAGGATGGCGCCGTCGATGCCGTGATCGAGGCCGTACTTCAAGGCGAGCTCGGTGCCGAACGACCACCCGACGAGCCACGGATGCGGCAGGCCGCGCGCCTCGACGAACGACATCGCCGCCGCGACATCCGCTCGCTCGTCGATGCCCTGTCCGAATGATCCCTCGCTCGTGCCGCGCGGCGAGGTCGTGCCGCGAGTGTTGAACCGAAGCACCGCCAGGCCGGCGAGCGCCGGAAGTCGCGCGGCCGCCTTGCGGATGACGTGGGAGTCCATGAAGCCGCCCGCGGTCGGCAGGGGATGCAGTGTCACCAGGGTCGCCACGGGAGGTCGGTCTGCAGGGGTTGCTAGCTCACCGACGAGGGTGAGTCCGTCAGAGGTGTGCAGCTCGATCTCCTCGCGGATGGCGGGCAACTCGACGCCCGCCCTGATCTCGACAGCTTCGTTCGCGGTACCGTTCATCGTTCGCCGATCCTCCAACAGTGGGTGTGCCAGTGCCGGCGTGCCGCGAGGTCGGCCGCATCGCCGAGCACGCCGTCGGCACGCCACGTCACGAGGTGAGCGACGCCCGGAGCGACATCGAGCCCGCAACCCGGGCACAGGTACGCCTTGACGGCCTGGGCCTCTGAGACGGGCTGCACGTTCCATTCCCGCCCGGCGCGAACCTCGGTTCGACGCCAGCCCGACGTCAGCCGATCGACATCGAGCTCGGGATGGCCCTCACGTGCACGAGCGGCCCGACCCCGGGATCGGTTCGCGCGCGCCATGTCACCAGTCTACGGCGCAAGCGACGAGCGACTCGCTCAGTACCAGCCGACGGACTGGGAGTGTCCCCATGCGCCGCAAGGAGTGCCGTAGCGGCCCGAGATGTACCCGAGGCCCCATTCGACCTGCGTGGCGGCGCTGGTCGCCCAGTCGGCGCCTGCGGTGGCCATCTTCGAGCCGGGGAGCGCCTGGGGAATGCCGTATGCGCCGCTCGAGGCGTTGTAGGCGTTCACGCGCCAGCCCGACTCCTTGTTCCAGAGCGCGACGAGGCAGTCGAACTCTGACGGCGCCCACCCGCGAGCCGCCACGGCTCCGGCGGCGTACGCCTGCGCGGATCCGGGGTCGGGAGTCACCGCGGGGGGCGCCCAGCCTGACCCGCTCGACGCGGCCTCCACGATGGGTTCGGGCTTCTTCTCGACGACATAGTTCTCGGAGCCGCCGATCGCGATCTCGTAATCGCTGCCGGCCGCGACCGACTGCGCCGCCTGGCCTCCGAAGCGTTCGCCCTCGGCAGCGAAGTCGGGTGATGCGGTGGCGCCGCTGTAGGGATCGACGATGTTCACGAGGAGGAAGCTCGCGGCCGCGCAGAACGCGAACACCACGGTGGCGGCCTGCTTGACCGGTCCGCGCGAACTCGTGCGGGTAGCCGACGGCGCTGACGGCTGCGCTCCCGCCGTCTCTGCGCCCGTATGCCTACCCACGATTCGTCGAGTGTATCGGACGCTGCAGGCCCTCGGCGAACACCGATCGGCCGGTCATCGAACCGCCAGCATGACGTCGACGACCGCGTCGAGGACGAGGTCGACCTGCGCCTCGCGGTAGCCGCCTCGCTGCGTGGTGAACACCACGGTGCGCACGTCATCGACCGAGATGGGCCATCCGTCTCGGAAGTACCGCGTGAGCTTGTCGGTGAAGCGATCGACCTCGCGCACGTTGTACCCGAGCACCAGTGGGTTCATGCGGTCGAATCGATGCGTCTCGGGTCGGGCGAGCCGGTTGGACACCACCTGCGCCGTCGCGCGGGCCTCGCGCAGCCACGCCTCGTCACCGTGCAGCCGCGAGGCGACCTGGCGCTCCTGGGCGGCGAACGCGTCTTCGAGGCGTTCGAGCGCGGCGTCGACGTTCGAGGTCGAGTACCCGCCCTTCTGCATCGCGAACGCCGTGAGCCGGATCTTCTCGGACGTGAGCGGTGGGTCGCCGGCGAGCGGGTTGCCGTCGTAGGCGCGACGGGCCACCTTGAGGAACTCCTCTACCTGGGCGGTGTTGTAGCCGAGCTTTGGCTTGCGCGCGTGCGGGAAGATGGAATCCACCGCACCATTATCACCGACGCTCACCCGAACACGAGGAAGGCCACGTAGGCGACTGCGGCGGACGGCAGGATCGAATCGAGCCGGTCGAGGAACCCGCCATGGCCAGGCAGCCACGAACTCATGTCCTTGATGCCGATATCTCGCTTGATGAGCGACTCGGCGAGATCGCCGAGCGTCGCGCTCAGGAAGATCGAGACGCCGAAGATCAGGCCGAACCACCAGGTGTTGCCGAGCATCAGCGTCGACAGCAGCACGCCCGCGACGAGGCTCGCGGCGGCACCCCCGCCGAAGCCCTCCCACGTCTTCTTGGGGCTGATGATCGGCGCCATCTTGTGCTTGCCGAACAAGAGGCCGAACGCGTACGCGCCCGTGTCGGCGGCGACCACGATCACGATGAAGGCGAGGGTCCACCACTGGCCGCCCTCAGCAGCCGTGAGGACGACGGCGAAGGTCGCGAGGAACGTGACGTACCCCTGCACGAAGACGCCTGCAGTGAGGTCGCGCAGCAGCGCGCCGGCGCCGGCGCGGCGCGAAGGCACCGCCTGCTCCGCGAGCCGCCAAAGCGTCACGATCGCGATGCCGCCGAGCACGGCGAGCAATTGACCGCCCGCACCCCCGTAGTAGGCGAGCGGCACGGCCACCACGGCGACGACCGCCGACACGATGCGCGGTACGCGGTACCCGCCGTTTCGCAGGGCCTGCGCGAGCTCGTAACTCGAGAAGCCCGCGAGGACGACCGCGAACAGCATGAACAGCTCTTTGATCACGAGCAGGCTCAGGAGCAGCACGCCGCCGAAGGCGAGCCCGATCAGGATCGCGACGATGAGGTTTCGCCCGGTGCGCGCCTCGATCTTCTGCTGAGCCTCGTCGAACTGCGCCTTGGACACCTCGAACTGGCGCTCGATGTCGGCCCTGCGCGCGTGCACCTGCGCCTTGAAATCCTCACGCCCGGTTCGTTCGTGGCCCCCGGCGTCCGACTGATCCTCTTCTGGGACGCCCGACATGATCCTGCCTCAGACCTCGAGGAGCTCGGCTTCCTTGCGCTTCAGCGCGTCGTCGATCGCGTCGACGTTGGACTTGGTGATCTGCTCGAGCTCTTTCTCCCCGCGCGAGACCTCGTCGTCGCCGACCTCGCCCTTGAGCGCGTCGAGGTCGTCCTTGGCCTTGCGGCGGATGTTGCGGACCGACACCTTCGCGTCTTCGGCCTTGGTTCGCACGATCTTCACGAACTCCTTGCGGCGCTCCTCGGTGAGCTCGGGGAGCGTCACGCGAATGATGTTGCCGTCGTTCGACGGGTTGGCGCCGAGGTTCGGGGTGTCGCGGATGGCCTGCTCGATGTCCTTCAGAGCCGCCTTGTCGTATGGCGTCACCACGAGCGTGCGCGCCTCGGGGTTCTGCAGCGATGCGAGCTGCGCGAGCGGCGTCGGCGTGCCGTAGTAGCTCACCATGATCTTCTGGAAGAGCTGGGGGTTCGCCCGCCCCGTGCGCACGGTGGCGAAGTCGTCTTTCGCGACCTCGACTGCCTTGTGCATGCGGGTGGTGGCATCGGAAAGTACATCCGCGATCACGGTAACTCCTTTACGGTTCGCTACTTCGGTCAGTCTATCGACTGGTGGGCTCGACGCCGTTGCTGACGACCGTGCCGAGGTCGGCCCCGAGGATGGCCGCGGTCACGTTGCCGGCCGGCTCCATGCCGAACACCTGCATCGGCATGCCGTTGTCCATGCAGAGGCTGAAGGCGGTCGAGTCGACGACCTTGAGTCCCCGCTGCAGTGCCTCCTGGTAGCTGATGCGGTCGATCTTGTGCGCGTCGGGGTTCGTGCGCGGGTCGTCGGAGTAGACGCCGTCGACGCCGTTCTTGGCGACGAGCACGACGTGGGCGTCGATCTCGAGCGCGCGCTGCGCGGCGACCGTGTCGGTCGAGAAGTACGGGAGGCCTGCACCGGCGCCGAAGATGACGACCCGGCCCTTCTCGAGGTGGCGCTCGGCCCGGCGCGGGATGTAGGGCTCGGCGACCTGGGTCATCGAGATGGCCGACTGCACGCGGGTCTCGGCGCCCGCCTGCTCGAGGAAGTCCTGCAGGGCGAGCGAGTTCATGACCGTGCCGAGCATGCCCATGTAGTCGGCCCGGCCGCGGTCCATGCCGCGCTGCGAGAGTTCGGCGCCGCGGAAGAAGTTGCCGCCGCCGACCACGATCGCGATCTCGACCGTGCGCGCGGCATCGGCGATCTCGCGCGCGAGCGCGCTCACGACGTCGGGATTGACCCCGAGCGCTCCCCCGCCGAATGCCTCTCCTGAGAGCTTCAGCATCACCCTGCGCTTGCGTTCCGTCATCGCCGACCCCGTTCTTCCCTTGCCCGTGTCAAAACTAGTGGTTCACCCGGTGCGGCGCAGCCGGATCCGGATGTCTCGTGCGCGACGTCGCGGCCGGAGCTCGGCTCGCGACATCCGTGCACAGAAAAGGGAGCCCGGATCGCGCGTGCGATCCGGACTCCCTCACGTCGACTTACGCGCCGACCTTGAAGCGAGCGAAGTCGCTCACCGTGAGTCCGGCGTCGGAGAGGACCTTGGCGACGGACAGCTTGTTGTCCTTCGCGTAGTCCTGCTCGAGCAGCGCGACCTGCTTGAAGAACGCACCGAGGCGACCCTCGACGATCTTCGGGAGGGCAGCCTCGGGCTTGCCCTCGTCGCGCGAGATCTGCTCGACGATCGCGCGCTCCTTCTCGACCGACTCGGCCGGCACGTCCTCGCGAGTGAGGTACTCGGGGTTCGCGAAGGAGATGTGCTGCGCAACCGAACGCGCGGTGTCCGCGTCGTCGCCCGAGTAGCCGACCACGACGCCGACCTGCGGAGGCAGGTCCTTCGACGTCTTGTGCAGGTAGATCGAGAAGTGCTCGCCCTTGACGAGGCGGATGCGACGAAGTTCGACCTTCTCGCCGAGGATCGCAGCCTCTTCGTCGATCACGTCGGCGACGGTCTTGCCGGCAGCGGGAGCAGCGAGGCCGGCTTCGACGGTCTCGGCACGCGCCGCGGCGACGCCCGCGAGCACCTGGTCGGCGAGCGCGACGAACTTGTCGCCCTTCGCGACGAAGTCGGTCTCGCAGGCGAGCTCGATGAGGGTGGCGGTGCCGTCGCCGTTGTCGACGGCGGCGACGAGGCCCTCGCCGGTCGAGCGGTCGGCACGCTTCGCGTTGCCCTTCGCGCCCTTGAGGCGCAGGAGCTCGACGGCCTTCTCGAGGTCGCCGTCGGCCTCGACGAGTGCGTTCTTCGTGTCGACCATGCCGGTGCCGAGGCGCTCGCGCAGGGTCTTGACGTCTTCGAGGGTGAAGTTGGCCATAGTGTGACGTCTCCTGGACTCGTGGACTTACTTGGACTCGGTGGCCGCGTCGTCGGCGGCAGCCTCGGACTCGGCGGGAGCGACCTCGGTCGTAGCCTCTTCGGCGACCTCGGTGGCCTCGACCGCAGCCTCTTCGACGACCTCGGTGGCCTCGACCGCAGCCTCTTCGACGACCTCGGTGGCCTCGGCGGATGCCGCGACCTCAGCCTCGGCGACCTTCTCGGTCTCGGCCGACGACTGCGCGGGGGTGGTCTCGGTACCGGCCTGGAGCAGCTCCCGCTCCCACTCGGCGAGCGGCTCGACAGCCGAGACGTTGCCCTCGGCCTCGGGCTTCTGGTGACGCTGGATGAGGCCCTCGGCGGCGGCGTCGGCGATGATGCGGGTGAGCAGGCTCACCGAGCGGATCGCGTCGTCGTTGCCCGGGATCGGGTACTGGAACTCGTCGGGGTCGCAGTTGGTGTCGAGGATGCCGATGACGGGGATGCCGAGCTTCTTGGCCTCGTCGATCGCGAGGTGCTCCTTCTTGGCGTCGACGACCCAGATCGCCGACGGCGTCTTCGACAGGTTGCGGATGCCGCCGAGCGACTTGTGCAGCTTGTCGAGCTCGCGCTTCTTGATGAGGAGCTCCTTCTTGGTGAAGCCGCTCGTGGTGCCCTCGAAGTCGAGCTCCTCGAGCTCCTTCATGCGCGCGAGGCGCTTGGAGACCGTCTGGAAGTTGGTGAGGAGGCCACCGAGCCAGCGCTGGTTGACGTAGGGCTGGCCGACGCGGGTCGCCTGCTCGGCGATGGACTCCTGGGCCTGCTTCTTCGTGCCGACGAAGAGGATGGTGCCGCCGTGGGCGACCGTCTCCTTGACGAAGTCGTACGCCTTGTCGATGAAGGCGAGCGACTGCTGCAGGTCGATGATGTGGATGCCGGAGCGCTCGGTGAGGATGAAGCGCTTGATCTTCGGGTTCCACCGGCGGGTCTGGTGCCCGAAGTGGACGCCGCTGTCGAGCAGCTGGCGAATGGTGACGACGGCCATGGCCGTTCTCCTTTGTTCTCAGTTGACGCTTCGACCGGCGGTCGGAAGCCCTGGTGCCCGGCACGGCTCCGCCCTCTTCGAGGAGAGGGACTGAGTGGAGTCGGTGGCCGAATGGCACGCGTAGTCACCCCGGCAGGCCGAGGTGCTCCCGATACTCTACCATCGGCACTGGTCCTCCCCAACCAGGCCGGGCGGTCGCCCGCCGCACAGATCTGCGCGTTCGCACCGCGGATGTCCCGCCCTGGCGAGCATCGGACGCATGACCCATTCCGGCTCCGCCTCCCGTTCCGCACCCGGCACCCGCGCGACGCGTCGCCTCGAGTTCGGCGCCCTCACCGTGCTGGTCGTCGCCCTCGGTGCCGCCCTGATCGCGATCTCGCCGCCCGCGGCGAGCGCGCTCGGGTTCGCCGCGGCGTCGACGTCGGGGCGGGACACCACCGCCACCGTCGCACCCACGACGTTCGATGCCTGGACCTGGCCCGTTCCCGCGCCGATCCGTGTGGTCTCGCCGTTCCGAGCGCCGCCCACGCCCTACAAGGCCGGGCACCGCGGCATCGACGTGCTCGTGGAGCCTGCCGCCACGGTCGTCGCTGCGGCGCCGGGAACCGTGAGCTTCGCCGGTATGGTCGCCGGGCGCGGCGTCGTCGCGATCGACCACGGCGACGGCGTGGTGAGCGCCATCGAGCCGGTGGCGGCGTCCGTGGCGCAGGGCGATGTCGTGTCCTCGGGCGACGTGATCGGCACGGTCACGCAGGGCGGGCACTGCACAGGCGACTGCGCGCATTTCGGGGTTCGGGTGCACGGCGAGTACGTGTCGCCGTTCCTCTTCCTCGGTGGACTGCCGCGGGCCGTCCTGCTGCCGCTGCGGTGATGGCGGCGCCGGTCCTCGTCAGGCGCGGGGGTGCGCCGTGCGGTAGCTCTCCTTGAGCCGCTCGGCCGAGACGTGCGTGTAGATCTGCGTCGTGCCGAGGCTCGCGTGGCCGAGGAACTCCTGCACCGCGCGCAGGTCTGCGCCGCCGTCGAGCAGGTGCGTCGCAGCGGTGTGCCGGAACGCGTGCGGCCCGCTCGGACCCGTGCCCGGGATGTCCTCGAGGATCGACGCCACGAGCCGGTACACGCTGCGCACGCCCATGCGTGCACCGCGAGCCCCGACGAAGACCGCCGACGTCGCCGATCGGCCCGCCAGCATCGCCGGCCGCGCCGACTCGACGTATCGATCGATCGCGCCGGCCGCCGGCGCGCCGTACGGCACGACGCGTTGCTTCGAGCCCTTGCCGGTCACGAGCACGGTGCGGCGGCGGCGGTCGAGGTCGCCGAGGTCGAGGCCGACGAGTTCCGAGACGCGCAGTGCCGACGCGTAGAGCAGCTCGGCGATGGCGACGTCGCGCACCGCGACCGGATCATCGCCCACCGCCCGTGCCGCGAGCCGCGCGAGGGCGTCGTCGAGCGCCGGCGCGCCGACCACGCGCGGCAGGGTGCGCTGTGCGCGAGGTGCTTTCAGCCGCGCACCCGGGTCGCTCGCGAGATCGCCGCGTCGGGACATCCAGTGGGTGAATCCCCGAGCGGATGCCGCACGCCGGGCGATCGTCGCGCGTGCGAGACCTCGCTCCGTCGCGACCCACAGCCAGTCGCGCAGGACGGCGAGGTCGATGCCCTCCGCCGTCGTGATGTCGCGCTGCTCGGCGAAGGACAGCAGATCCATGAGATCGGAGCGGTACGCCGCGACGGTGTGGCTCGAGTACCCCCGCTCGGTCTTGACGTGCGCGAGGTAGTCATCGAGGACCGCGTCGAGGCTCACCCCCTCAGATTGCCCCCTCATGAACCCGACCGGGCGATGGCGCGCCAACGGCGCCTGCTTCGCCGTGTCGGGCGACTCAGACAGTGGGCTTGCGTGAGAACCGTTCGAGTCGCTCGTCGGGTGCGAGCGCCTCGACCTCGGCGAGCAGCTCCGCTCCGAGCGCAGTGACCGTGCGGAACGTCCCGACGGGGACGACAGAGGTGACGACGCCGTCGTCGAAGAGGTGCACGATATTGAAGGAGCGTCCGCCGTCGACGCCGATGAGTTCACGCGGTGCGGCCGAGGTATCGATCGTGTACGCCGTCGCACCTGCGACCGCGACGGGGATGCCGGCGAAGCTGCCGTTCGTCGGATAGTGCAGGTGCCCGCCGAGGATGAGCCGCACGTCGCGGTCGCGCACGACCTCGGCCAGTTCGTCTTGGCCGCGCAGTTCGAGCACGTCCATGAGCGCCACCGGGGTGGCGATCGGCGCGTGGTGCAGGGCGAGCACCGTGCCCTTCGGCGCGGCTTCGGCGAGTACCCCGTCGAGCCAGGCGATGGCGGCGGCATCGAGCTCACCGTGGTGGTACCCCGGCACGGTCGAGTCGAGCGCGATGACACGCAGTCCGTCGACATCGACCACCTGGTGCACGGGCGATGCGTCGGCTGCCGCGCCGCCGAGCAGGTCGCGTCGGAACGGCCCGCGCTCGTCGTGGTTGCCCATGACCCAGACCAGTTGCGCCTCGGCGGCGGCGGCGATCGGCTCGAGCACCCTGCGCACCCTCGCGTACGCGTCGGTCTCGCCCAGATCGGCGACGTCGCCGGTGACGACGATCGCGTCGAGCGCGGTGCCGAATCGTTCGAGCTGCCGCGCGGTCTGCGCCAGCGCGCTCACGGTGTCGGCGACCCCGCCGAGCGGGGCACCGCCGTCGAGCAGGTGGGTGTCGCTCACATGCGCGATCACCTGCTTCGCCGCCGGATACCTGCCGAGTTGTGGATGCACCATCTCGCCCTCCCCCAGCCAGACTAGGGCGTGCCACCGATGCGCCCGGGCGAGGCACGCGAGCGCGCGCCGCGTCACCCGGTGCGGCGACGCAACCAGAGCCCATCGCGCCGCACCACGACGCCGTCGGCCTCGAGCTCGCCGAGCACCGACATCACCCTCGACGAGACCACGCCGCTTCGCTGCACGATCTCGCCGAGCTCGCGCGGCGTCCGTGTGCTCAACTCGTCGAGCACCCTCACACCGTCGGGCGACTCGCCGACCCCACCCCAGCCGGATCCGAGCCCAGCGAGGGTCGACGACGTCGGACCGACTGCCAGCTCGGCCATCTGCGCGGCATCGACCACGCAGACCGCGTCGTACTCGCGCAGCAGGCGGTGGCATCCGGCTGAGGCGGGGCTCGTCACCGGACCGGGCACCGCGCCGAGCGGCCGGCCGAGCGCCGAGGCGTGGCCGGCGGTGTTGATCGACCCCGACCGCAGGCCCGCCTCGAGCACGACGGTCGCGTCACTCGCCGCGGCGATCAACCGATTGCGCTCGAGGAACCGCCACTTCGTGGGAGCAGTGCCGCACGGCACCTCCGAGATGACCGCCCCGTTGCTCGACGCGATGCGGGTCAGCAGCGACTCGTGGCCCATGGGATAGAACCGGTCGATGCCGCCCGCGAGGAACGCCACCGTCGTGCCGTCGCTCGCGAGCGCGGCGCGGTGGGCCATCCCGTCGATGCCGTACGCGCCGCCCGAGACCACGACGAACCCGCGATCGGACAGCCCGGCCGACGCCTCGCCGGCGACGTGTTCGCCGTACCCGGTCGCGGCCCGCGCTCCGACGAGGGCGATCGACGGCGAGTTGCCGGCGAACACGTCGACCCGCCCGCGCACCCACAGCCCGAGCGGAGCATGCCGGTCGAGGTCGTCCATGCCGATCGGCCATTCGGCGTCCCCCGGGATCAGGAATCGCGCACCGACCCGTGAGGCCTGGCCCATCGATCGTGTGAGCACCGCCGCATCGATGCGCGGTGTCCAGCGCTTGAGGCCATCGTCGGCCTCCTTCGGCGCGAGCGGCTCACCGGCTCCGCCCGCGGCCTCGATCAGGTCGCGAGCGGAGCACCGTGAAAGCAGCAGATCGGCCGTGCCGACCGCGCCGAGCGCGGACACCACGCGGCCGAGCACGCCGTCGCCGGGCTCGGCCAGCACCCCGAGCACGATGCGTGCGGTCGGCTCGAGGAGTTCTCGAAGGTCGGTCACCGCCCGGGGCCGCAGCGCGATGAGCACGTCGCGGTGCTCGGCGGCGAGCCGGAGGATCGTGTTCATCGCTCGATTCCCTTCTTGAAGAACAGCGCCCGCGTGACATGCTCGGCGCGGGGTGCGGCTGAGCCGTCGAGGTCGGCCAGGGTCCAGGCGACCTTGAGCACGCGGTCATAGCCGCGCATGGTGATGCCGCCCCGCTCGAGCGACCGATCGAGGGCCGCGACCGCGGGACCACCCGGGTGGAGTCGACCGGCACCGCGCATCCACGGTCCGGGCATCTCAGCGTTCGTGCGCCACGGCGTGCCGCGAAGGCGCTCGGCGGCGACCGCCCGCGCCTCGATGACCTTCGCCCGCGCATCGGCACTCGACAGGCCGGGCTTCTCGCCCGCGGCGCGCAACGCCGCAAGGGTGATGCGTGGCACCCGCAGCTGCACATCGACGCGATCGAGCAGCGGGCCCGAGATGCGTCCGAGGTACCGTCGCCGGGCGATCGGCGGACAGGTGCACTCGGCCGTGCCGTCGTTGCCGCAGGGGCACGGATTCGCGGCGAGCACGAGCTGGAACTTCGCCGGGAAGCTCGCCACCGCGTTGGCCCGGTGGATCGCGATGGTGCCCGACTCGAGCGGCTGACGCAGCACGTCGAGCACGGCGGACGGGAACTCGGGCGCCTCGTCGAGGAACAGCACGCCATGCGAGGCGCGGGCGGCCGCGCCCGGACGGATGAGCCGGCTTCCGCCGCCGACCATCGCCGCCGCCGTCGCGGTGTGGTGCGGTGCCTCATAGGGCGGCCGGAACGAGAGACCCGAGCCCGGCCGCATTCCGGCGAGCGATCGGATGGAGGCGACCTCGAGTGCCGCGTCGGCGTCGAGGTCGGGGAGGATGCCTGGCAGTCGCGAAGCGAGCATCGTCTTGCCTGCGCCGGGCGGACCCAACAGGTAGACGTGATGCCCGCCGGCCGCGGCGACGAGCATGCCCTCGACGGCGTCGTCGTTGCCGCTCACCTCGGCGAGGTCGCCGGGTACCTCGACCTCGTTGTCGGCCGCGGTCGACGTCGTCGACGACGGCACCGCCTCGACCGCGCGTTCGTCGTATTCACCGCCGTGCCAGATTGCGGCCTCGAGGAGTGACGCGACCCCGACCACGCGGATTCCGGGGACGAGCGCCGCCTCGGTCGCGTTGCCGACCGGCACCATGACGGTGTCATGGCCGGCGCGCGCCGCGGCGAGCACCGCCGGGAGGATGCCGTCGATGGGGCGCAGCCGCCCATCGAGGCCGAGCTCGCCGAGATGGACGACCCGGTCGACCGACTCGGGCGAGAGATCGCCGGCTGCGGCGAGGCAGGCGACCGCGATGGCGAGGTCGAATCCGGAGCCGTGCTTCGGCAGCGCGGCCGGCGAGAGGTTCACCGTGAGGCGGCGCGTGGGCAGCGGGCACCCGGCGTTGATCGCGGCCGAGCGCACGCGATCGCGAGCCTCGCCGAGGGCGGCATCGGGCAGTCCGATGATGATGAACGCGGGCAGCTGCGACGAGAGGTCTGCCTCGACCTCGACGATCGAACCGGTGAGCCCGAGCAGGGCGACGGAGCGGGTGCGGGCGACGGGCATCAGCAGATCCCCTCGAGGTGCTCGATGAGTGCCGGGGACTCTGCGGGCACGAGCACGGCGACGGCGTCGATGCGGATTCGCGCCGCCGCCGACTCGCTGGCTTCGCACCACGCGATGGCCAACCGCCGGAGCCGCGCGAGCTTGATCGGCGTGATCGCCTCGAACGGATGCCCGTAGTCGCCGTTCGATCGCGTCTTCACCTCGATGAAGACGAGGTCGCCGCCGTCGCGAGCGACGATGTCGATCTCACCGAGCCGGCATCGCCAGTTGCGCTCGAGCACGGCCATGCCCCGTGCCTCGAGGTGGTCGACGGCGAGCTGTTCGCCGCGCCGACCGAGTTCTGCGTTGTGTGCCATGAGCACCTCCGCGAACAGCGTCGCGGAGGGACATCCGTCGGCCGGTTCGCAGCGGCGTCACCGTGCAGAACCCGCGACCGACCCCCGACTGTCGAGGAGGAGTGCGCGGCGAGCGCTACTCGTCGAGCGCGAGTTCCTTCGGGAGTTCGAACTCCCTGGTCGCGAGCTCTTCGACGTTGACGTCCTTGAACGTGAGCACGCGCACCGCCTTGACGAACCGGTCGGCACGGTAGACGTCCCAGACCCAGACGTCCTTCATCGTCAGCTCGAAGTAGAAGTCGTGCTCGGTGTCGCGCCGAGCGAGCTCGACCTCGTTCGCGAGGTAGAACCGTCGCTCGGTCTCGACCACGTACTTGAACTGCGCGACGATGTCACGGTATTCGCGGTACAGGGCCAGCTCGACCTCGCGGTCGTAGTCTTCGAACTCGTCCTCATCCATCAGGACTCATCCTACGCTGAGGTCGAAGAGCGTCGGCGCCTCGGGCGGCCGCTCGTGCAGCCAGGTCTTGCGGTGCAACTCGCTCGCGCCGTGCTCGTCGATGGCCGCGAAATGCGCACGGCTCGAGTAGCCCTTGTTCTCGTCCCAGGCGTAGAGCGGCATCTGCTCGTGCGCGCGGCGCATGCCGCCGTCGCGGTGCACCTTCGCGATGACGGATGCCGCCGCCACGGACGCGCAGTCGCGGTCGGCCTTGATGCGGGTCGAGACTCGGGCGCGGTGCTCGATCGCTCCGCTCAGCCAGTCGTGGTTGCCGTCGAGGATGAGCGGCAGGTCGATCGCGTCGGCAGGCAGTTCGAGCGCGGCGAACGCCCGGGCACCGGCGAGCCCGAGACAGGCCATGATGCCGAGCTCGTCGATCTCTGCCGCGCTCGCCTCGCCGACCGCCCAGGAGCGCACCCAGCCGACGGCGCGTGGCGCCATCGCCTCGCGGCGCGGCTCGGTCATGAGCTTCGAGTCGCGCAGCCCGGCCGGCATGCGGCGCACGCCGGCATCGATGACCACCATGCCGACCGCGACCGGGCCGGCAAGCGCACCGCGTCCCACCTCGTCGCACGCGAGCACGAGCGGCGCACCCTCGTCGAACAGCACGCGTTCGACGCGCAGGTTGGGAATGACGGAGGGCGACATCAGCCCGCCGCCTCTTCGACACCGTCGAACACCCCGGGGTAGTTGTCGAGCCAGGCCCAATGCGAGATGGGCCAGCTCACGACGAAGGCCCGGCCGACGACGTTGTCGGTCGGCACGTAGCCCTCGAGCGGGGTCCCACTGTTGTAGCGCGAGTCCTTCGAGTTGTAGCGGTTGTCTCCCATGACCCAGAGCGAGTCGTCGGGCACCGTGACGTCGAAGTCGAGCTCGGAGACCTTCGTCGTTCCGGGCGGCAGCGCGACGTAGGGCTCGTCGAGCGGCACGCCGTTGACGCTCATCTGGCCGAGCGCGTTGCAGCACACGACATGGTCGCCCGGCATTCCGATGACGCGCTTGACGAGGTGGTCGTTCGAGTCGGGCGCCGAGAGACCCACGAAGGCGAGGAACCAGTCGACCGCCGCGATGAGCGGCGGCTGCTCGGTCTCGACCCGCGCCGGCAGCCAACCGCCCGGGTCCTTGAACACGACGACGTCACCGTGCTGGATCGGTGCGAGATCGGGAACCAGTTGGTTCACGATGATGCGGTCGTCCTGGACGAGCGTGGTCTCCATCGACGCGGACGGGATGAAGAACGAACGGATGAGGAACGTCTTGATGAGGAACGAGACCAGCACCGCCACCACGAAGATGACCAGGAGGTCTCGAAGGAACAGCAGCGTGCTGCGCTTTCTGCGCGCCGCTGCTGAGCCCGCGCGATCGATACGCGTGCTTGTGTCTTCTGTCATTTAACCGCCCGAGCTCCCCACCAGTCTAAAGGTGGGGAGCTCGGTTCGAGTTCGCGTCGATTCGCGATCCGCGTGTCGCGGATCAGCTGTCGCGCTTCTCCTTGATCTTGGCCTTCTTGCCGCGCAGCTTGCGCAGGTAGTAGAGCTTCGCGCGACGAACGTCACCACGGGTGACGATCTCGATGTGGTCGATGACCGGCGAGTGCACGGGGAACTTGCGCTCGACGCCGACCTGGAAGCTGACCTTGCGGACCGTGAAGGTCTCGCGCACGCCTTCGCCCTGGCGGCCGATGACGACGCCCTGGAAGACCTGGATACGCGAGCGCGTGCCTTCGATGATGTTGACGTGCACCTTGACGGTGTCGCCGGGGCGGAAGTCGGGGATGTCCGACCTCAGGCTCGCGGCGTCGACATGGTCGAGGATGTGCATGATGGTTCGCTCTCTGCGCCCGCCACCGGTCGAACGCGGATCTGAAGATGGAAGTGTCTGGTGCCGCCCACGCGAACGTTCGATGAACGATCACGCTGTGCGTGCTCCCCGGAGGCAGAGCTCTGCGGCGGCACAATCGTCTATTCTGCCATGCCGGGTGCCTGTCAGGCAAAGCGAGCGAACGGATGCCCCGTGCGCGACGCTCCCGTCAGTCGCGCACCTCGTGCACGATGATGACATCGCCGTCGTCGTCGCCGCCCCCTGAACCCGTCGACTGGCCAGGCGCACCGGGGGCCGCCTGCCCGCCCTGCGGGTCCTGCTGCTGGGCGGCGAGTCGCTCGAACTCGTCCATCGAGGCCTTCATGCGCTTCGCTCCGTCGGAGATCAGCTGCCACAGGGAGACCCAGAAGGCCGCGATCGCGCCGATGACCGCGAACACCGCCAACCACGCACCGCCGGAACCGTAGAAGCCCGTGCCGATGATCGACAGGTGCCAGGCGCCGAGCACCGCGACGTCGATCCAGGAGACGGCGCGCTCGGCGCGTACCGTCGGTCGGGCGTTGACGAGCAGTGCGATGATGCCGAGCGCGACGAACGCCACTGGGACGACGAGCGCGAGGCCGAGGGTGGCCCAGCCGCCCGAACCGAAGACGGCCCAGCCCACGAGAAGCCACACCGGCAGCGCGACGACCGCGATGAACTGCCAGCGAAAGAAGAGGCGCCGGATGAGCATGCTCCAAGGCTATCCGCCGCAGCTTCGAGTGAACCGGGTGTTCACTCAGGGCGGAGCAGACAGAATGGACTTCGGAGAGGATGGGCATGATCGAACTGAGGACCCCCGCCGAGATCGAGGAGATGCGTCCTGCGGGCCGTTTCGTCGCGGACGTGCTCGAGGCGACCGCGGCCGCCGCCGACGTGGGCGTGAACCTGCTCGAACTCGACGCGCTCGCGCACGAGCTGATCAGGAAGGCCGGCGCTGAGAGCTGCTACATCGACTACCACCCCTCGTTCGGCGCGAGCCCGTTCGGCAAGGTCATCTGCACCTCGGTGAACGACGCCGTGCTGCATGGACTCCCCCACGATTACCGGCTGCGCGACGGCGACCTCCTGAGCCTCGACTTCGCCGCGTCGGTGAACGGCTGGGTCTCCGATTCGGCGATCTCGATCGTCGTCGGCACGCCGCGCGACGAGGACCTCCGGCTCATCGACACCACGCAGCGCGCACTCGAGGCGGGCATCGCGGCCGCCAAGGTCGGCAATCGCATCGGTGACATCTCACGTGCGATCGGCGATGTCGCGAAGGCCGGCGGCTACTCGGTCAACACCGACTTCGGCGGCCATGGCGTCGGTCGCACGATGCACGGCGACCCGCACGTGCCCAACAGCGGGCGTCCGGGGCGCGGCCTGCCGCTGAAGCCCGGCCTCGTCGTCGCGATCGAACCGTGGTTCCTCGAGACGACCGACCGCATCTTCACCGACCCCGACGGCTGGACCCTGCGCAGCGCCGACGGTTCGCGCGGCGCGCACTCCGAGCACACCATCGCGATCACCGACGGCGACCCGATCGTGCTCACGCGCCGCAGCTGAGCACGCGTCAGCCGTCGAGTTCGACCTCGACCATGCCTCCGACGATGCGCGTGCGGTAGGTGCGCAGGACGAGCGAGGCATCGGTGAAGCACTCCCCAGTGCCGAGGTCGTAGACCTCCTTGTGCAGCGGTGACGCGATCGTCGGCCGCTCGCCGCGGGACCCGACGATGCCGCGCGCCATGACCGGCGCACCCGTGTGCGGGTCATGGTGGTCCACGGCGTACACCTCGTCGCCGGCGACACGCACGAGCGCGACCTGCTGCGCCCCCATGAGGGCCACCTCGCCCCAGCCGTGCTCGAGATCGTCGACCTCGCAGGCGGTGCTCCAGGTGGTGACGCGTTCGATGGTGAGTGACATCTCGGCTCCTCTGTGTCGTGGCTGCGACGCTACGGCGCGGCTGTTTCGCCCGGGGCATCCGTCTGTTTCATCGACGTGAAAGCCCCCTCACACGCCGGACGGGCGTTCGTGCGTTCGCAGTGTGCTGCGGTTACGTCCGCGTAACAGGGCGGAAACGGCCCGGCCGTACGCTCGCACCCAATCGAGCCACGGAGGACAGCCATGACCGAGACCACTCACGCCGCCACCGGCGTGCGCGACGTCGTCATCGTGGGCGGCGGTCCAGCCGCGCACCGACTCGCCGACAGCCTGCACGCCCGCGACGCCGGCCGCACCCTGCGCGTCACCGTCATCGGTGAAGAGGCCCACGCGCCCTACGACCGGGTCGCGCTCAGCACGCGACTGGCGGATGTCACGACCGACCTGACCCTGCAGCCGACGTCGATGTGGGACGAGCGCACCCTGCGCCTGCTCACCGGCGAGCGGGTCGTCGCGATCGATGCGGTCGCGCACACCGCGACGACCTCGGGCGGCACCGTGGTGCGCTGGGACGACCTCGTGCTCGCGACCGGCTCGAGCGCGCCCGTGCCCGACCTTCCCGGCAGCGAACACGTCCGCGTCTACCGGACGATCGACGACGTCGATGCACTCGTCGCCGAGACACACGCCCTGACCGAGATGCTCGGACGCCCCGCGCAGGTGGTCGTCGCCGGCGGCGGACTGCTCGGCCTCGAGGCCGCGGGCGGCCTCGCGAAGCTGGGCGCGCATGCCGCGATCGTGCACTCGGGCGGCTGGCTCATGTCGGCCCAGCTCGACGAGGGTGCGGGCCGTGCGCTCGGACGGATCATCGCCGGCCAGGGCATCGGTCTGCACCTCGGCACCCGTCCGTCGGCAGTCGTGGTCGACGACGGCGCCGTGACGGGCGTCGATCTGAACAACGGCCGCCACATCGCGGCCGACCTCGTGGTCTTCGCGATCGGCATCAGCCCTCGCGACGAGCTCGCCCGCGACCTCGGTCTCGAGCTCGGCCCGCGCGGCGGCGTCGCGATCGACACGGCGTGCGCCTCGTCTTCGGCCGGCATCTGGGCGATCGGCGAGGTCGCAAGCTTCGAGGGTCGGTGCACCGGCCTCGTCGCCCCGGCCAACGCGATGGCCGAAGTCGTCGCCGACCGCCTGCTCGGCGGCGCGGCGGAGTTCACGACCGTCGACGACGCGACCAAGCTGAAGCTCTCGGGCGTCGACGTCGCGAGCTTCGGCGACGCGCTCGCCCGCACCGAGCAGGCGCTGGAGATCGTCTACGCCGACCCGGCACGCGGCCTCTACCAGAAGCTCGTCATGACCGACGACGCGAAGACCCTGCTCGGCGGCATCTTCGTCGGCGACGCCTCGCCGTACGCGTCACTGCGGCCGCTCCTCGGCACGCAGCTGTCGAGCGAGCCTGCCGCATACCTTTCGGCGTCGGGCATGGAGGCGCCCGGCCGGTGACGAGCTGCCCGCCGCCGCCCTCGTGTGCGCGTGCAACAACGTGACCGCGGGCACGATCCGCGACGCCGTCATCGGCGCGCACGCAGCCCACGACGACGCCTGCGTCGAGCTCGGCGCCCTGAAGACCTGCACGCGCGCCGGCACCCAGTGCGGCTCGTGCGTGCCCCTCGTCAAGAAGCTGCTCGAGTCCGAGCTCACGAAGTCCGGGGTCACCCCGTCGCGTGCCCTCTGCGAGCACTTCGAGCTCAGCCGCCAGGAGCTGTTCGAATCGGTGCGGGTGCTCGAGCTCACCTCGTTCGACGAGATCATCGCGCGCCTCGGCACGGGCCGCGGCTGCGACGTGTGCAAGCCCGTCATCGGCTCGATCCTCGCCACGCAGCTCGGCTCGTACATCCTCGACGGCGGACGCGGCGGCCTGCAGGACACCAACGACCGCGCCATGGCGAACATGCAGAAGGACGGCACCTACTCGGTGGTCCCCCGCATCCCCGCGGGCGAGATCACGCCCGAGAAGCTCGCCGTGATCGCCCAGGTCGCCACCGACTACGGCCTGTACACGAAGATCACGGGCGGCCAGCGCATCGACCTCTTCGGCGCGCGACTCGATCAGCTCCCCGAGATCTGGAAGCGCCTCGTCGACGCCGGGTTCGAGTCGGGGCAGGCCTACGGCAAGGCGCTGCGCAACGTGAAGAGCTGCGTCGGCTCGACCTGGTGCCGCTACGGCGTGCAGGACGCCGTGGCGATGGCCGTGCAGCTCGAGCTGCGGTATCGCGGTCTGCGTTCGCCGCACAAGCTGAAGTTCGGCGTCTCGGGCTGCGCCCGCGAGTGTGCCGAGGCGCGTGGCAAGGACGTCGGGGTCATCGCCACCGACCAGGGCTGGAACATGTACGTCGGCGGGAACGGCGGGTTCCAGCCGGCCCACGCCCAACTGCTCGCGAGCGACCTCGACGACGAGACGCTGCTGCGGTACATCGACCGCTACATCATGTACTACGTCCGCACGGCCGACCGCCTCCAGCGCACGGCGCGCTGGATCGAGGACCTCGAGGGCGGCCTCGACCACGTGCGCGACGTCGTGGTGAACGACTCGCTCGGCCTCGCCGACGAACTCGAACTGGCGATGGCGAGGCACGTCGACACGTACGAGGACGAGTGGGCGGCCACGCTCGCCGACCCGGAGCGGCTGCGACGCTTCCGCTCATTCGTCAACGCACCGAACACGCCCGACCCGTCGATCGCCCGGGTGTCCGAGCGAGGCCAGATGCGCCCCGCGACCGCCGAGGAGCGCGAGCGCGGCGAGGCCGTGCTCGTCGCCGGGACCACGATCCCCGTGCGGGGGGCCGACGCATGACCGGCAGCGTGACGCTCGTCGGCGGCGGACCCGGCCGGGAGGACCTGTTGACCCTTGCGGCGGTGCGCGCCCTCGAAGCGGCGGACGTCGTTCTCTACGACCGGCTCGCCCCCCACGAGGGGCTCTCCAGGCTCGCCCCGACCGCCGAGCTCATCGACGTGGGCAAGCGCCCGGGGCACCACGCGATTCCGCAGCACGAGATCGAGGAGCTGCTCGTCGAGCACGCGCGCACCGGCCGGCACGTCGTGCGGCTCAAGGGCGGCGACCCCTACGTGCTGGGGCGAGGCGGCGAGGAGGTGCTCGCGTGTCACCGCGCCGGCATCGCGGTCGAGGTCATCCCGGGCGTGACGAGCGCCGTCGCCGTCCCCGGTGCCGCCGGCATCCCGCTCACCCACCGCGGCATCAGCCATCTCTTCACCGTCGTGTCGGGCCACGCGCCGCTCACCGACGACGAGCTCACGCACCTCGCCGGCCTCGGCGGCACGATCGTCGTGCTCATGGGGGTGAACTCGCTGCCCTCGCTCACCGCGGGCCTCGCCCGCCACGGCATGCGGGTCGACATGCCCGTCGCGATCGTCGAGCGTGGATTCCAGCCGGGCCAGCGCACCACGATCGGCAGCCTCGCCGACATCGTGTTCGCCGCCGGACGGGCTCAGGTGACCTCACCTGCGATCGTGGTCGTCGGCGAGGTCGTGCGCCTCGCGCACGACGGCGATGCCGAGGCATCCGATCTCATGCAACGAGCGGCGGCATTCGCGGCGGTGGCCACGTGACCGATGTGATGGAGGCACCGCCGGCATTCCGGCCAGACCAGCTCGCCGGGTTCCGCATCGGGGTCACGAGCGATCGCCGCTCCGCGGACCTCATCGACGCACTCGCGCGCCGCGGTGCGCAGGTGCTGCACGCGCCGACGCTGCGTATGGCGAACGCGATCTCCGACGACCCCGTGATCGCCGACACGCGCGCGATCATCGAGGTGCGGCCCGACGTGCTCCTCGCGACGACGGCGTACGGCGTGCGGCGCTGGTTCGAGGTGGCGGATGCCGCGGGCCTCGGTGAGGACCTCGTCGATGCCCTCGCCGACACGGCGATCCTGGTGCGCGGGCCGAAGGCGCGCGGCGGCATCCGCGCGGCCGGGCTCAACGATGTCGGCATGAGCGCCGAGGAGACCACCGAGTCGCTCATCGACGAGGTGCTCGCCACGTACCCCAAGGGGCTCACGATCGCCGTGCAGTTGCACGGATTCCTCAATCCGTCGCAGCTCGT
Source organism: uncultured Actinomycetota bacterium (assembly GCA_963758615.1). Classification (GTDB taxonomy): domain Bacteria; phylum Actinomycetota; class Actinomycetes; order Actinomycetales; family Microbacteriaceae; genus Agromyces. The sequence continues at coordinate 273,095 of CAVWVZ010000009.1, forward strand.
GCGGCTGCACGAGGCGCACGCACGCGTGCTCACCGTCGAGCCGTACCGGTGGATCGAGACCGACGAGACCGACGACCGGGTCGACCGCCTGATCGATGCCGCCTGCTCGGGCGGGCTCGACTGCATCACCTTCACGAGCGCACCCGCCGTGCACGCGCTGTTCATCGCGGCCGAGGCTCGGGGACGCTATGACGACCTCATCGACGCGATGTGCGGACCTGTCGTCGCGGCCGCTGTCGGCCCCGTCACCGCCGCGCCGCTCATCGACGCGGGCGTGATGCCCATCCAGCCCGAGCGCTTCCGCATGGGCGCGCTCATCCGGCTCGTGTGCGAGCACCTGGAGTCGGCCCGGATCTTCCGCCTCGACACTCGGCACGGACCCCTCGCATTGCGCGGTTCGGTGGTCGACGTCGCCGACCGCCGGGTGGCGCTCGCGCCCGTCGCCCTCGGGATCCTGCGCACGCTGGTGCAGGCGCGAGGTTCGGTCGTCGCCCGCGACCGGCTCGCCGCCGGGCTTCCCGGCACGAACGACGAGCACGCGCTCGAGGTGGCGCTGAGCAGGTTGCGCCAGACCATCGGCGTGCCCGGGCTCATCGCCACGGTCGTCAAGCGGGGGTACCGGATCGATGTGTGACGACGACCTCACACGGAGGGTCCGTCTCGGGTGAGCAACTGGAGACGCAGGGTTTACGACCCGACCGAGTCGCGGAAACACGGCGCCAATAGCGTCGGCTGCACGAGTTCCACCCGTGACCGACACCCCCGGAGGCACCGATGACCGAGACCCTGAGCACCGCTCCCCCGCAAGCCGACCCGGCGCTCGCACCCGAGCCGACGATGCCGGCACTGGCGACGCGGCCCGGTCGCTGGATCGACCACTGGAACCCTGAGGACGAGACCCAGTGGGAGACCGTCGGCCGCCCGATCGCCCGGCGCAACCTGAACTGGTCGATCTTCGCGGAGTTCCTCGGCTTCGTCGTGTGGCAGCTGTGGTCGATCGTCGCCGTGACGCTGCCGGACGCCGGGTTCGCCCTCAGCACCGGCGAGATCTTCTGGCTCATCTCGATCCCGAGCCTCGTCGGAGCCACGCTCCGCATCCCGTACTCGTTCCTCGTGCCGAAGTTCGGCGGACGCAACTGGACGATCATCTCGGCCGGCCTGCTGCTCCTGCCGACGATCGCGCTGGCCGTCTGCGTGTCGAACCCCGAGACGCCGTTCGGCGTGCTGCTCGCCGCGGCGGCCCTCGCCGGCTTCGGCGGCGGCAACTTCGCCAGCTCGATGTCGAACATCACCTACTTCTATCCGCAGAAGGAGAAGGGCTGGGCGCTCGGCCTCAATGCCGCCGGCGGCAACCTGGGCGCATCGGTCGCGCAGTTCGTCGTGCCGATCGTGATCACCATCGGCGCAGCGGCGACGATGAACCTGCCCGTCGCCGGCTGGATCTGGATCCCGTTCATCCTGCTCGCGATGTTCGGCGCCGCCCGGTACATGGACAACCTCTCCAACGCGAAGGCCGACTTCGCCGGCTCGGCGGCGGCACTCAAGGAGCCGCACCTCTGGATCATGTCCCTGCTCTACATCGGCACGTTCGGCTCGTTCATCGGCTTCGCGAGCGTGTTCCCGAAGCTCATCGCCGACCAGTTCCCCGAGTTCTCGGCGATCGCCGTGGGCGGGGCATCCGTCTCGCTCGCCTTCCTCGGCGCCCTCGTCGGCTCGCTCGCCCGACCCTACGGCGGCCGGCTCTCCGACCGGTTCGGCGGCGCGCGCATCACGATGGTCGCGTTCGCGGCGATGGGAACCATCACCCTCGCGGTCGTGCTCACGCTGCCGGTGGCGAACTTCTGGCTGTTCCTCGGCCTGTTCCTGCTGCTGTTCGCCTCGGCCGGCATCGGCAACGGCTCGACGTACCGGATGGTGCCGGTCGTGTTCGCCGTGCGGGGCGGCGGAACGGGTGACGTGTCGACCCAGCGCAAGGCGGCCGCGGCGCTCGGCCTGATCTCGGCGATCGGCGCATACGGCGGATTCCTGATCCCGCAGGCGCTGAACCTCTCGTTCCAGGCGACGGGCGGGTACGCGGGTGCATTCCTCGGGTTCGTCGCCGTCTACGCGATCCTGCTCGTGCTCACCTACGTCGTCTACGTGCGCTCGGCTCGCCTGAGCGCGCACAAGATCTGAAACGAGACCGGATGACCCGTCCAGCCGACACCCACTGCCCGTACTGCGCGCTGCAGTGCGCGATGACCCTCACGCCCGTCGAGGCGGCGACGGCGACGGATGCCGCGACTTCGACGGATGCCGCGAGCGCGAGCGCCTCGGCGCCCGTGACGGTCTCGGGCCGCGACTTCCCCACGAATCGCGGCGGGTTGTGCAAGAAGGGCTGGACCTCGGCGGAACTGCTCCGCGCACCCTCACGCCTCGGCGCCCCGCTCGTGCGGGGCGCCGATGGCGCGTTCCACGAGGCGTCCTGGGACGTCGCCCTCGATCTCGTCGCGGGCGCGCTGCGGGACATCCGCTCGGAATCCGGTGCCGACGCGGTCGGCGTGTTCGGCGGCGGCGGGCTCACGAACGAGAAGGCCTACCTGCTCGGCAAGTTCGCCCGCCTCGCACTCGGCACGAGCCGCATCGACTACAACGGGCGCTACTGCATGTCGTCGGCGGCGGCCGCGGGCAATCGCGCGTTCGGCGTCGACCGGGGACTGCCGTTCCCGCTCGAGGACCTCGACGGTGCGTCCACGATCCTGCTGCTGGGCACGAACGTCGCCGAGACCATGCCGCCGTTCATCGGGCACCTGGCGGGCGCACAGGCGGCGGGCGGGCTCGTCGTCGTCGACCCGCGCCGCACGGCGACCGCGCGGCTCACCGACGAGGGTCGCGGACTGCACGTGCAGCCGGCGCCCGGCACCGACCTGGCACTGCTGCTCGGGCTCACCCACATCGTCATCGCCGAAGGGCTCATCGACGCCGACTACGTCGCCGCTCGCACCGTTGGGTTCGACGCGCTTCGCCGCAGCGTCGCCTCATGGTGGCCCGAGCGGGTGCAGTCGGTCACCGGCGTCCCGGCACTCACGCTGCGGCGACTCGCCCGACGGCTCGCCTCGGGCTCGGGCACCTACATCCTCACGGGGCGGGGCGTCGAGCAGCACGTCGACGGCACCGACACCGCGACGGCTGCGATCAACCTCGCGCTGCTGCTCGGCCTGCCCGGCAGGCCGGGCAGCGGCTACGGCACGCTGACCGGCCAGGGCAACGGACAGGGCGGCCGCGAGCACGGCCAGAAGTGCGACCAGCTCCCCGGCTACCGCAAGATCGTCGACCCCGATGCCCGCGCCCACGTGGCTCGCGTGTGGGGCGTCGACCCGTCGGTCATCCCGGGTCCCGGCGTCCCCGCGGTCGAGCTGCTGCAGTCCCTCGGGCGACCGGACGGCGTCCGCGCGCTGCTCGTGCACGGCTCGAACCTCGTGGTCTCGTCGCCGAACGTCGAAGCGGTGCGCCAGGGCATCGCGGCGCTCGACCTGCTCGTGGTCTGCGACTTCTTCCTCTCCGAGACCGCGGCGCTCGCCGACGTCGTGCTGCCGATCACGCAGTGGGCCGAAGAGGAGGGCACGATGACGTCCCTCGAGGGCCGGGTCATCCGCCGGCGCCGGGCGATCACGCCGCCTGCCGGCGTACGCGACGAGCTCTGGATCCTCGCCGAGCTCGCCCGCCGGCTCGAGTGCACGGCCGCCTTCGACACGGACCCCGAGCTCGTGTTCGAGGAGCTGCGTCTCGCCTCCGAGGGCGGCATCGCCGACTACTCGGGCATCGACTACGCCATGCTCGACCGCGGTGAGGCGGCCTACTGGCCGTACCCGCGCGGGAGCGCGGGAACGCCGCGGCTCTTCGCCGACCGGTTCGCGCATCCCGACGGGCTGGCGCGGCTCGTCGCCGTCTCGGTGCGCTCGGCTGCGCGCCCACAGCCCGCCGAGGGCGAGCTCACGCTCGTCACCGGCCGGCTGCTCGAGCACTACCAGAGCGGTGCGCAGACCCGCCGCGTTCCCGAGCTCGCCGAGGCGCAGCCCGAAGCGCTCGCGTCGATGCACCCGGCCACCGCAGAGCGGCTCGGCATCGCCGACGGCGACGACGTCGAGCTCGCGAACTCGCGCGGCACGGTGCGCTGCCGCGCACGGCTCAGCGCAGACATCCGGCCCGACGCCGTGTTCCTGCCGTTCCACTACGGCGACGAGCAGGCCGCGAACCTGCTCACCTCCGATGCGGTCGACCCCATCTCGGCCATGCCGGAGTTCAAGACCAACGGGGTGCGCGTCGCGCGCATCACCGATTCCGCACACCCCGCCCGCCTCACGGAAGCCGGAGTCCCCGCATGAGCGCACTCAGGATCGTCGTCGTCGGATACGGACCCGTCGGCGCCCGCCTCGTCGACGAGCTGCTGCCCGCCGCGCGCCGAGGCGTGGTGGAGCTCACCGTCGTCGCCGGCGAGGCTGTCGAGGCCTACAACCGGGTGCTCGTCGCGGAGTACGCAGTCGGCAACACGGCGCTGGAGTCCATGACGATCGGCGACCGGACGGCGGCCGAGGAGGCGGGCGTACGTGTGCTGCTGGGGGTCGCCGCGACATCGATCGACCGCGACGCACGAGTGGTCCACCTCGACACCGGCGAGACCGTGGCCTACGACCGCGTCGTGCTCGCGACGGGCTCGCGGGCGAACGTGCCCACGCTCGACGGCGTCGAGCGGCACCGCCGAGACCTCGCCTCGCTCGAGAAGTACGCGGCGTCGCTCGTCGCACACGACGACGCCCTTCCTGAGGGCATCACCGCCCTTCGCGACCTCGCCGACGCCGAACGCGTGCTCGAGGCCGTTCGTGCCCGGCGACGCATCATCGTCCTCGGGGCCGGCGTGCTCGGTCTCGAGCTGGCACTCGCCGCCGCGCACGCCGGCGCCCAGGTGTGCGTCGTGCACCACGGGCCCCACCCGATGCCGCGCAACCTCGATCGCGGTGGCGGGCAGGTGCTGCGCGCCGCCCTTCGGCGGACGGGCATCACCGTCATCGCCCACAGCCGGGCAGAGGCCGTCGCCTACCGCACCCACGACGACGGCACCCGGCGATTCGACATGCTCGTCACGGCCGACGGCAAGCAGTTGCGCGGCGACCTGCTCGTGCTCTCGTGCGGCGTGAGCCCGCGCAACGAACTCGCGACGCTCGCCGGCCTGCGCACCGCGGTCGGCGTCGTCGTGCATCCCGACCTGCGCTCGTGGAGCGACCCCAACATCTTCGCGATCGGCGATTGCGCCCAGGTCGTCGAACGCACCGAGGAGCTCGCGAGTCAGCGGGTGCTGCCCGGGGCGCCGTCCGGGCTCATCGGCCCGGGATGGCGTCAGGCCGACTGGCTGGCGGCAGTGCTGACGACCGACGCCGAGCAGGTGGCCGAAGCCGACGGGCACGGCCGTGCTGCGGCATCCGATCGTTCGCCCACCGGGGTTCCCGCCGAGCGCGAGCCGATCGTGATGCTGAAGGCCGAGCACATCGACGTCGTCGCGGTCGGCGACGTCGCCGCCGATCCGTGGGACGACGACGCACTGCACCCTCGCCGGCGCGTCTCGCAGTGGGCCGATCCCGAGCACCTGCGCTACGTGAAGATGGTCACCGACGACGGCGCCCTGACCGGTTTCGTGAGCGTCGGCATGCCGCGCACGGCCGCCGAGCTCACGCTGCTCTTCGAGCGCCGCGGCGAGCTGCCGGCCGACCGCTCGCTGCTGCTGCGGTTCGACGGTCCCGACTACGATCCCGCTGCCGACGCCGACGCGTTCGCGCCGACGTCGACGGTGTGCTGGTGCAACGGGGTCACCGTCGGCCGCATCGAGGAGTCGGCCGCCTGCGGCAACACGACCGTCGAGTGCGTGGGTCGCGACACCCGTGCGGGCACCGGCTGCGGCGGCTGCAAGGGTCGCATCGCCGAGGTGCTCGCCCGCGCCGCGGAGGCCGACGGCACGCCGACGCTCACGCCCTGATCGGCGCGGCGCGGGTCACTCGGGCGCGGCCTCGTCGTAGCGCTCGATGACGAGCTCGACCAGCTCGAGCGGAGCAGCGCGCTCGGGCGTGAGCAGCGGGGCGGCGACCGCGTCTGCCCCCACCGTGGACACCGCGTCGTAGAACGTGCCGGGCGCGAGCAGGTAGGCGCCGATGACGACCCGCGCGCCGGGATGAACCTCACGGATCATCTCGATGGCATCAGGCAGGCGCGGGATGGCGGCGGCGATGAACCCGACCGTCACGGGCCGCCCGAGCCGGTGCGCGAGTCGCCGTGCGGTCTCGAAGCACTCGCGCACGGCGCGAGGGTCGTTCGATCCTGCCGCGGCGAGCACGACGGCGTCGCCGTCCTCGACGCCGAGCTCGTCGAGCCGGGTGGCCAGCACGGAGACGATGCGATCGTCGGGGCCGAGTTCGGCGGCGAGCTGCGTCTGGCCCCCGATGCGATCGAGCCCCTGCGACAGCCCGGTGCGCACGTGGTATCCCGCTGACAGCACGAGCGGCACGATCACGGCCTCGGCGTCGGCGCCGACTGCGAGCGTCGCCGCCACATCGGCGCTCGACGCGTCGACGAAGCTGATCGAGACCTCGAGGTCGGGCCGCTGGGAGGCCACGCCGTCGACGAGCCGGATCACCGCTTCGCGGTTCGCGGTCGACGGGGGCCCGTGGGTCACGGCGACGAGTCGCATCGGGTGGCTGTCGAACCCTTCGACGTGCATTGCCGCACCTGTCGACCCCACCATCTTCGCGACCCCGCTCTTTCCGGCGGGATCCGGTCTCAGCCGCCGGTTTCGACGGTATGCACGGCGTGTTTCGCGGGTCGCACCCGCATGTTTCCGGGAGGTGAAGACTCCCTCACGCGGCGATGCCGGCGATGGTCAGTCGTCGAGCAGTTCGGGCCGCACGCGACGGGTGCGCTCGACCTGCTGGTCGTGCCGCCACGCGGCGATCGCGCCGTGGTTGCCCGAGAGCAGCACGGGCGGCACGTCGAGGCCGCGCCAGGCGGCCGGCTTCGTGTAGCTCGGATACTCGAGCAGCCCGTTCTCGTGCGACTCCTCGACGAGGCTCTCGGGGTTGCCGACGACGCCGGGTACGAGCCGCCCGGCGGCCTCGATCATCGCCATGACGGCGACCTCGCCGCCGTTGAGCACGTAGTCGCCGAGGCTGATGAGCCGAACGCGCATGCGCGTTCCGTAGTGGTCGACGACGCGCTGGTCGATGCCCTCGTAGCGGCCGCATGCGAACACGAGGTGCGGCTCCGCGGCGAGTTCGCGCGCCAGCTGCTGGGTGAACGGCTCGCCGGCGGGCGACGGGACGACGAGCAGGGCTTCGGATGCCCCGTCGCCGACGATCTCGTCGAGCGCCTCGCCCCACGGCTCGGGTTTCATGACCATGCCGGCACCGCCCCCGTAGGGTGTGTCATCGACAGTGCGGTGCCGGTCGTGGGTGAAGTCGCGCAGGTCGTGCGCGGTGACCTCGATGAGGCCCGACTGGCGGGCCTTGCCGAGCAGCGAGAGGTCGAGCACGTCGAAGAACGACGGGAAGATCGTGACGATGTCGACGCGCACGACGCCTCTACTCGTCGCGATCGTCGGTGGTGTCGGATGCCTCGGACTCGTCACCGGCGTCGCCCTCGGTCGCGTCGCCGTCGGATGCGGCGGCGGTCTCGTCGACGAGCTCCTCGAAGAGCCCGGCGGGCGGCGTCACGGTGAGGGTGCCCGCCTCGACATCGACCTCGGGCACGATCGCGGCGACGAACGGCACCATGACCTCGCGCCCGCCGGCCCGCTCCTCATCGACGCGCACGATGAGCAGGTCCTGCGCGGGCAGGTGGTCGACGTGGGAGACCTCGCCGATGCGCACCCCGTCGCGCATGACCGAGAGGCCGATGAGCTGGTGGTCGTACCAGGCATCGGGCTCGGCCGCTTCGTCGTCGGTGTGCGATACCCAGAGGATCGCCTTCGCGAGGCTCTCGGCGGCGGTGCGGTCATCGACGCCCTCGAAGAACCCGACGGGATGGCCGTTGTACCAGCGCAGCTCACGCAGGGTGAGGTGCTTGCCGTGCCACGGCGAGCCCTCGGGCACCTGCAGCGAGAACTCCGCGCCCGGCACGAAGCGACGCTCGGGGTCGTCGGTGTAGAGCTCGAGCTTGATGGCGCCCTTCAGGCCGTGCGCCTTGGTGAGGCGGCCGACCCGCAGTTGCGAACCTGCGTCGGCCACGTCAGTCGTCGGTGTCGACGACGTCGACCCGCACGCGGCGTCCGTCGGCGAGGGCCGTGACGAGGGTGCGGAGCGCCTTCGCGGTGCGGCCGGCGCGGCCGATGACGCGACCGAGGTCCTCGGGGTTCACGTGAACCTCGAGGACCTCGCCGCGTGCGCTCGACGCGGAGACGACCTTCACGTCGTCAGGGTGATCGACGATCCCCTTGACGAGGTGTTCGAGCGCGGACTGGAGCAAGGCTTACGCCTCGTCCGTCGCGGCCTCGGCCTCAGCCTCGGCGGGGGCCTCTTCGACCTTGGGGGCCGGCTTCTCGGCCTTGGGCTTCAGCACCGGCTTCTTCTTCTCGTCGGCGACGAACGCGACCTTGGCGTCCTTCACCTGCACGGTCGAGACGGCGTTCGCGTCGCCCTTGAACTTGCCCCAGTCGCCCGTGAGCTTGAGGATCGCCGCGACCTGCTCGGTCGGCTGCGCGCCCACTGAGAGCCAGTACTGGGCTCGCTCCGAGTCGACCTCGATGAACGAGGGCTGCTCGGTGGGGTGGTACTTGCCGATCTCTTCGATGACGCGACCGTCGCGCTTGGTGCGCGAGTCTGCGACGACGATGCGGTAGTAGGGCGCACGGATCTTGCCGAGGCGCTTGAGACGAATCTTGACAGCCACAATTCTCCTGAAAATGTTGTGAGGTAAGCGAACTGACAGCCGTGAGCGTGGGGTGCACACTCGGCGGAAGCTCTATGGGGTTCTGTACGCCGGATAGAGGGTCGGGCGGTACGGAACTCGACTGACCATTCTTGCAGATTTCGCGAGGAAACGAGAATCGCGCGATGTGGCGTACGCCGGGGCGCGTTGCCGATCACCGCGACTCACGACGACACGCCGCCACCATTGCGAGGCGTTCGCGTGCCATGATGTCCCACATCGGCTCACGCCGAGAGGACGGGGGCGCCCATGGCCATCGAATTCGCGCGGTCGGCGCGGTCCACCGTCGGCATGGAATGGGAGATCGCGATCGTCGATCGCGCGACCGGCGAACTGGCGTCGGTGGCCGATCGGGTGCTCGAGGTGCTCGATTCGGGCAGCCCGGGCGAGCATCATCCGTTCATCACCTCCGAACTCCTCACGAACACGGTCGAACTGGTGAGCGACGTGCACACGACCGTCGCCGACACGGTGGCCGATCTCGAGGGCCAGCTCGCCGAAGTGCGCGCCGTCATCGACGAACTCGGCGACTACGAGCTCATCTGCAGCGGCTCGCACCCCTACAGCCAGTGGTACCACCAGCAGCTCACCGACAAGGCCCGGTACCACAAGCTCATCGAGCGCACCCGATGGTGGGGGCGCAACATGATGATCTGGGGCGTGCACGTGCACGTCGGCATCGAGGACCGCGACAAGGCGCTGCCGATCCTCGACGGACTGCTCGCCTATCTGCCCCACCTGCAGGCTCTGAGCGCCTCGAGCCCGTTCTGGGCGGGTGTCGAAACCGGCTACGCCTCGAACCGCGCCCTCATGTTCCAGCAACTGCCCACCGCGGGACTCCCCTACCCGCTCGCCGACTGGGCGGCCTACGAACGCTACGTCGACGACCTCATCCGAACCGGCGTCATCGAGGACCACAGCGAGGTGCGATGGGACATCCGTCCGTCGCCGCGATGGGGCACCGTCGAGGTGCGGGTGTGCGACGGCGTGTCGACCGCAGCCGAGATCGGCGCCATCGGAGCACTGGTGCAGTGCCTCGTTGAGTGGATGAGCACGCGACTCGACGAGGGCGGCACGCTCACGGTGCTGCAGCCCTGGTACCTACGCGAGAACAAGTGGCGCGCGGCCCGCTATGGCATGGACGCCGAGGTGATCACGGATGTCGCGGGCACCGAGCGTCCCGTCACCGACGACCTGCGCGACCTCCTCACGACCCTCGCACCCGTCGCCGAGCGGCTCGGCTGCGCAGCCGAGCTGCAGCAGGTGCGAGCCGTGCTCGACGGCGGCGCGAGCTACCAGCGCCAGCTCGAGGTGGCCGAGGCCGCCGGTGGTGATCTCACCGCGGTCGTCGGGCACCTCGCACGCGAACTCCGCGAGGGCTTCTCGCCGACGCAGGATGCCGCTTCGCCGAGCCGCTAGCCGGGAATGGCGCGGGTGCGGATCAGCTCCGCGTACCACTTCGCACTGTCCTTCGGCAGCCGCTCGAGCGTGTCGTAGTCGACGTGCACGATGCCGAACCGCTTCGAATAGCCGTAGCCCCACTCGAAGTTGTCCATGAGCGACCAGACCTGGTAGCCGCGCAGGTCGACGCCGCGCGCCATGGCGCGGTGTGCAGCCGTGAAGTGCCGGCGAAGGTAGTCGATGCGGTCGACGTCGTGCACGGCTGGGCCGTCGGGCGTGTCGGTGACGACGTCGTCGAACGCCGCCCCGTTCTCGGTCACCATGAGCGGAAGCGCAGGGTACGCCTCGTGCAGCGCCACGAGCAGGTCTTCGAGGCCCGAAGGATCGATGTTCCAGCCCATGGCGGTGTACGGGCCCGGCTGCACGAGGAACTCGACGTTCTCGGAACCCGGCCAGGCCGTGCCGCCCATGTCCTTGTGACCGTCGGCGTGTGAACGCGGCGATTCGCCGTCCCACATCTCGACGGTGACGGTCGAGTAGTAGTTGACGCCGAGCAGGTCGATCGGCTGGCGGATCAGTTCGGTGTCACCCGGCTTCACGAACGACCAGTCGGTGACATCGGCGGTATCGGCAATGACGTCGGCCGGGTACTCGCCGTCGAGCAGCGGGCCGAGGAACACGCGGTTCGCGAGCCCGTCGATGCGGCGCGCGGCCTCGGCCCCGGTCGGGCCCGACGGCCGGATCACGTGCAGGTTCAGGGTGATCGAGTACCCCGGGTCGTTCGTGACGACCCCGCGCAGCGCCGCGATCGCGAGGCCGTGCGCGAGGTTCAGATGGTGCACGGCGGCCAGCGCCTTGGCGCCGTCCATGAGCCCCGGAGCGTGCGCGCCGGAGCCGTACCCGAGATAGGCGCTGCACCACGGCTCGTTGAGCGTCGTCCACACGGCGACGCGGTCGCCGAGCCGCTCGCCCATGATGCGCGCGTAGTCGGCGAACGCCTCGGCGGTCGCCCGGTTCGCCCAGCCGCCCTCGTCTTCAAGCGTCTGGGGAAGGTCCCAGTGGTAGAGGGTCGCGATGGGTCGGATGCCCCGGGCGATCAGTCCGTCGACGAGTCGTTCGTAGAACGCCAGCCCGGCCTCGTTCGCGGGGCCGCGCCCGGTGGGCTGGATCCGGGGCCACGCGATCGAGAACCGGTACGCCTCGAGGCCGAGCGACGCCATGAGGTCGAGGTCGGATTCGAGGCGGTGGTAGTGGTCGTCGGCGACATCGCCGGTGTCGCCGTTCCAGACCTTGCCGGGCGTGTGGCTGAACGTGTCCCAGATCGACGGGCCGCGTCCGTCTTCGGCCGCGGCGCCTTCGATCTGGTACGACGCGGTGGCGGAGCCGAACAGGAAGTCAGCGGGGAACTCGAGGCCGGCGTCTCGGAAGTCGGCGTCGCCGATGGTCATGACAGTGCTCCAGTCGTTTCAGGGGCATCCGTCGCCCTCGTCACTCACTGTACTGCGCGCCCGAAAACCCGTTGCCCACCGCTGTGAGCGACGGACTCAGCGTCCGAGGAACTTCTGCAGCGACGCGAGCTCTTCTTCGGTCGGGGCGTTCTGGGCGCCCTTGCCGGCGCCCAGGCCGAAGCCCGAACCGGCGGGCGCTGAGCCCTGACCGGCGGGCGTCGTGCCCGACGCGATCGCCGCGTTCTCGGCGGCGCGCTTGGCAGGGTTGCCGGACCGCGAGCCCGACGACTTCTTCTTGCCCTTCGCAGCCTGGCGCTTGCCGCCGCCGTAGCCGCCGCCACCGGGGATCGGGCCCATGCCGGGGATCTGCGGCATGCCGCCGCGCGCGACCGTCTTCATCATCTTCGCCGCCTGCTCGAAGCGATTCACGAGCGAGTTGACGTCGGTGACGGTCATGCCCGAGCCCTTCGCGATGCGCAGGCGCCGGGAGCCGTTCAGGAGTTTGGGGTTCCGGCGCTCGGCAAGCGTCATCGACTGGATGATCGCCTCGGTTCGCACGATCTCGCGCTCGTCGAAGTTCTCGAGCTGCTGCTTCATGCCGCCCGCTCCCGGGAGCATGCCGAGCATCTTCTTGATGGAGCCGGCGCCGCGGAGCTGCTGCATCTGCGCGAGGAAGTCCTCGAGCGTGAACTGCTCGGTCGCGATCTTCTCGGCGACCTTCATCGCCTCTTCTTCATCGAAGGCCTCCTGGGCCTGCTCGATGAGGGTGAGGATGTCGCCGAGGTCGAGGATGCGGCTCGCCATGCGGTCGGGGTGGAACGGCTCGAAGTCGTCGAGGCCCTCGCCGGTCGACGCGAAGATGATGGGTCGGCCGGTGACCGATGCGACCGAGAGCGCCGCGCCGCCTCGCGCGTCGCCGTCGAGCTTCGAGAGCACGACGCCCGTGAAGTCGACGCCCTCCTGGAAGGCCTTCGCCGTGGTGACGGCGTCCTGACCGATCATCGCGTCGATGACGAACAGCACCTCGTCGGGGTTCGTCGCCTTGCGGATGTTCGCGGCCTGCTTCATCATCTCGGCGTCGACGCCGAGTCGCCCGGCGGTGTCGATGATGACGACGTCGTGCTGGGCCCGCTCGGCCTGCTTCACCGCGTCTCTGGCGACGCGCACCGGGTCGCCCACGCCGTTGCCCGGCTCGGGTGCGAAGACCGGCACGCCGGCCTGGCCGCCGACCACCTGGAGCTGGTTCACCGCGTTCGGGCGCTGCAGGTCGGCGGCGACGAGCATCGGGGTGTGGCCGTCTTTCACGAGCCACTTCGCGAGCTTGCCCGCGAGCGTCGTCTTTCCGGCACCCTGGAGGCCGGCGAGCATGATCACGGTCGGCGGGTTCTTCGCGAACTGCAGGCGGCGCTGCTCGCCGCCGAGGATGCGGACGAGCTCTTCATTGACGATCTGCACGACCTGCTGCGCCGGGTTCAGCGCCTTGTTGACCTCGTCGCCGAGCGCGCGCTCGCGCACGTGGGCGGTGAACTGCTTGACGACGTCGAGCGAGACGTCGGCGTCGAGCAGGGCACGGCGGATCTCGCGAACGGTGCCGTCGACGTCGGATGCCGAGAGCTTGCCCTTGGTGCGAAGGTTCTTGAACGTCTCCGCGAGGCGGTCAGACAGGTTTCCGAAGGTTGCCATGGTGCCTTCGATTCTAAGCGAGCTTCACGCCTCGCTCATTCGGCCGACGCTCAGGGGCGTTCAGGTAGCACGGACCGCCGGGCGGATCAGGCGTCGAAGCGGACGTCGACGATCTCGCGTCCCATGTCGATCGAGGCGACGAGTCGCGCCTCGGTGTCTTCCGGCGCGAGGCCGTACTCGAACTCGGCGAACACGTCGCCGTCGCGGTCGGCGTCGGGACGCAGGTCGACCCGTACGAGACTCAGCGACCGCAACGCGTCGATCTGCCGATCACCCGACTCGCGGGTGATGGCCGCATCGGCGGCGGCGGCCTCATCCCCGTCGAGCACGGCGGTGAGGAAGCTCGTGACCGGGCCGTGCCCGTCGAGCTGACCCACGAACACGTTGCGCAATTCGTCGTCGACGAGCTCGAGCTCGCCGACCATCGTCGCAGCCGCGTCGAGCGCCACCGTCGACACGAGGTCGGAGTCGGCGTCGAGCACGACCTCGACGTCCTGGTCGCCATACTCCTTGCGTTCGGCCCAGTAGTCGCCGATGAGTCCGAAGTAGTCGTGTTCGATCGACATGCGATGCCCCCTAGCCCACGAGTTTCTGTGCGAAGACGTGCGGAGTGAACCCGGTCAGGTCGCCGATGCGCTCGCCTTGACCGATGAGCTTGATCGGCAGCCCCGTCTTCTCCTGCACTGCGAGCACGAAGCCGCCCTTCGCGCTGCCGTCGAGCTTCGTGAGCACGAGCCCCGTCACTCCCCCGTGCTCGATGAACGCCTCGGCCTGCGCGAGGCCGTTCTGACCGGTGGTGGCGTCGAGCACGAGCAGCACCTCGCTGATCGGTGCCTGCTTCTCGACGACGCGCTTGATCTTGCCGAGCTCGTCCATGAGCCCGCCCTTGGTGTGCAGGCGGCCGGCCGTGTCGATGATGACGATCTCGGTGCCGTCGCGCTTGGCCTGCTCGACGGTCTGGAAGGCGACGGATGCCGGGTCCTGGCCCTCGCGCTCGGGTCGGACGATGCCGACCCCGGCGCGCTCCGCCCAGGTCGCGAGCTGGTCGACGGCCGCGGCACGGAAGGTGTCGGCCGCGCCGACCACGACCGAGCGGTCGTAGCTGCGCAGGAAGCGCGCGAACTTGCCGATCGTGGTCGTCTTGCCGACGCCGTTCACGCCGACGACGAGCACCACGGCGGGCCGCTCGGTGAGCTTCAGGGTGGGGTCGTACTTCGACAGGCGCTCTTCGACGTTCTCGCGCAGCATGCGCTGCACGTCGCGCGGGTCGGTGGTCTTGTAGCGCTCGACCTGCGCCTTGATCGCATCGACCATCTCCTCGGTGACGGCCGGGCCGAAGTCGGCGCGGATCAGGGCCGACTCGAGGTCGTCCCATGTGTCCTCGTCGATCGTCTTCGCCCCGAAGACCCCGCGAAGGGCTGCACCGAGCGACCAGGATGCGCGTTCTGCCATGCCACCAGCCTAGGGGCGAAGCGGATGCCGCGCCCTCCGCCTGCCCGCCGGGCTCGCGTCGGCACGCGACATCCGCCCGCCCGCTCGCGCCCGGTACACGGGGCGCACGGAGCGGCGCAAGGGGTTGCCGATCCGCGCGGGTCGGAGGAGTGTCGAGGACCGTACGGAAGGAGTGCCCATGACGACCCTCGGATTCCACGCCTCGCACGAACAACTCCCGCCCAGCCGCCTGCTCGACGCGGTGAAGCACGCTGAGCAGGCGGGCTTCGACGCCGCGATGTGCAGCGATCACCTCGAGCCGTGGAGCGTGCGGCAGGGCCACTCGGGGTACGCCTGGAGCTGGCTCGCGGCCGCGCTCGAGGCCACGAAGTTCTCTCTCGGCGTCGTCACTGCGCCGGGGCAGCGATACCACCCCGCGATACAGGCGCAGAAGATCGCCACCCTCGCCGAGATGTATCCCCGCCGGTTCTGGGCGGCGATCGGCAGTGGCGAGGCGATCAACGAGCACGTCACCGGCGACCCGTGGCCCGAGAAGGAGGAGCGCGACGCCCGGCTCGTCGAGACGATCGACGTGATGCGCCGACTCCTCCGCGGCGAGGAGGTCTCGGTCGACGGGCGCATCCGCGTCGACCGCGGCCGGATCTGGAGCCTCCCCGAATCGCCGCCGCCGCTGTTCGCCGCCGCGGTGAGCAACGAGACCGCCCGCGAAGCGGCGGAGTGGGCCGACGGGGTCATCACGATCGACCAGCCGCGTGAGGCGATGCGCGAGTTCATGGACGCCTACCGCGACGCCGGCGGCAGCGGACCCATCGCCGTGCAGGTGCACCTCAGCTGGGCGCCCACCGACGACGAGGCGCTCGCGATCGCCCACGACCAGTGGCGTCAGAGCCTCGTACCCGCCCACCTCGTCTGGGAACTCGACTCCCCCGAGGCGTTCGACGAGCGCACGGCGGATGCCACGGCCGAACAGGTCGCCGAGACGCTCGTGGTGTCCGCCGACCCCGCCCGCCACCTCGAGCACCTCGAGCACCTCGTCGACCTCGGCGTCGATCGCATCTACCTGCACCACGTCGGAGCCGAGCAGCACCGGTTCATCGACACGTTCGGCGAACGCGTGCTGCCCGCCCTCCGGAGCGCCGGCCGATGAAGATCACCGACCGCAGCGACCTCTGGTGGAAGACGGCCGTCGTCTACTGCCTCGACGTCGAGACGTACATGGACTGGAACGACGACGGAGCGGGCGACTTCGAGGGGCTCGCGCATCGACTCGACCACCTCGCCGAGCTCGGCGTCACGGTGATCTGGCTGATGCCCTTCCAGCCCACTCCCGACCGTGACGACGGCTACGACATCACCGACTTCACCGGGGTCGATCATCGCCTCGGCGCACTCACCGATGTCGCCGAGTTCACGCGCACGGCGCGAGATCGCGGCATGCGCGTGATCATCGACTTCGTGATGAACCACACGTCCGACCGGCATCCGTGGTTCCGGTCCGCGCGGCGCAGTATCGACGCCCCCTATCGCGACTACTACGTCTGGCGCGATGCACCCCCGAAGAAACAGGCTGCGACCGTCTTCCCCGGCGAGGAGGACAGCGTCTGGGAGCTCGACGAGCGCACGGGCCAGTACTACCTGCACAGCTTCTACCGCCATCAGCCCGACCTCAACATCGCGAACCCCGCGGTGCGCGACGAGATCACGAAGACGATCGGCTACTGGCTGGAGCTCGGCATCTCGGGGTTCCGGGTGGATGCGGTGCCGTTCCTCATCGAGCCGCCCGAAGGCGTCGAGATCGGCGACCCGCACGAGTTCCTGCGCGACATCCGCCGGTTCCTGCAGCGCCGATCGAGCGACGCGGTGCTGCTCGGCGAGGTCAACCTGCCCTACGAGCAGCAGCTCGACTACTTCGGTCGGGCGGGCGACCAGCCCGAGCTCACGATGCAGTTCGACTTCCTCGGGATGCAGGCGATCTACCTCTCGCTCGCGAGGGAGGACGCACGCCCCCTCGCCGAATCACTGGCGAAGCGGCCGCAGCTCGAACCCGAGGCGCAGTGGGCGAACTTCGTGCGCAACCACGACGAGCTCACCCTCGACAAGCTGAGCGAGTCCGAGCGGCAGGAGGTGTTCGACGCGTTCGCGCCGGACGAGTGGATGCGCGTCTACGGACGCGGGATCGTGCGGCGCCTGCCGACCATGCTCGACGGCGACCCCCGTCGCATCCGCATGGTCTACAGCCTGCTGTTCTCGCTGCCCGGCACACCCGTGCTGTTCTACGGCGAGGAGATCGGAATGGGCGAGAACCCGGCTCAGGAGGGCCGGCAGGCCGTTCGCACGCCCATGCAGTGGACGGACGAGCCGAACGGCGGCTTCTCGCGCGCCCCGAAACGCCGGCTGCGCGCCCACCCGCCCGAGGACGGGTACGCGCCCGAGCACGTCAACGTCGAGGCGCAGATGCACGACCCCGACTCGCTGCTCTCCTTCATCCGCGAACTCGCCGTGCGGTATCGCACCTCGCCCGAGATCGGCTGGGGTGCGCTCGACGTGCTGCCGAGCGGGAACGACGCCGTGCTCGCGCACCGCATCACGGCGGACGTCGGCCGATTCGTGGCGCTGCACAACTTCGCGCCCACGCCGACGGTGGTGCCGCTCGAACTCGGACCGGTCGCTCCCGAGTCGCAGCTGTCCGACCTGCTCCACGTCGATCGCTACGACCTCGACGAGCGCGGCAGGATCGACGTGCAGCTCGACGCCTACGGGTACCGCTGGTTCCGTATCGTCGAGCCCGACGACCGGCGGCTCACCTGAGCGACGGATTCGGCGGATGTCGCGCGCGCGGACGACCCGCGTCGCGACATCCGCTCGGCGAGACCGGTCAGCTCGCTCGTGCCTCGCGGTCCTCGCGCACCCGCTGCCCGACCACGGCCGAGACACCGTCCTGTCGCATGGAGACGCCGTAGAGCGCATCGGCGATCTCCATCGTGCGCTTCTGGTGCGTGATGACGATGAGCTGGCTCGAGTCGCGGAGGTCCTCGAAGGTCGAGAGCAGGCGGCCGAGGTTGGCGTCGTCGAGTGCGGCCTCGACCTCGTCCATGATGTAGAACGGGCTCGGGCGGGCCTTGAAGATCGCCATCAGCAATGCGACCGCCGCGAGCGAGCGTTCGCCGCCCGAGAGCAGCGAGAGACGCTCGATCTTCTTGCCGGCGGGCTTCACGCTCACCTCGATGCCCGTCGTGAGCATGTCGTCGGGATTCGTGAGCGAGATGCTGCCCGAGCCGCCGGGGAAGAGCACGGGGAACACCTCGGCGAACGCCGCCTGCGTGTCGTCGAACGCGCTGCGGAAGATCGCCTCCATCTTGGTGTCGATCTCCTCGATGATCGTGATGAGGTCCTTTCGGGTGTTCGCCAGGTCGGTGAGCTGCTCGCTGAGGAACTGGTGGCGCTGTTCGAGTGCCGCGAACTCCTCGAGGGCGAGCGGGTTCACGCGGCCGAGCTGCGCGAGCTTTCGCTCGGCCGCAGCCAGGCGCCGCTGCTGCTCGTCACGCTGGAACGCCCTCGGCTCGCCGTCCTCCGTTTCGGCCGGGATCTCCTGATCGGGCCCGTACTCGGCGACGAGAACGTCTTCGGTGAGGCCGAGCTCGGACTCGGCGCGCTCGACGAGCCCGCCCACGTGCAGCTTCTTCTCGTAGATGCGAAGTTCGAGTCCGTGCACGTCTTCGGTGACGGCGTGCAGGCGTTCCCTGACGGCCGCCTCCTCGCGCCGTACCGCCTGCAGCTCCTCGTTGCGGCTCGCGCGCTCGGCCTCGGCGCGCCCGAGGGCGACCCTCGCCTCGGCGACCGATGCGTCGACCGATGCGAGCGCCTGAGGGAGCACCTCGGCCACACGGCGCGCCGCCTCGAGCTGGGCGCGTCGGATGACCGCGCGGCGCGCGGCGTCGGCTGCGGCCTGGCGCTCGGCGTCGAACTGCGCCTGCATCGCCCGGATGCGCACTTCCTCGGCCCGCACCCGCTCCTTCGCGGTCTCGAGCCTCAGCTTCGCTTCGACCTCCGCCTCGCGTGCCGTCTCGAGCGCGGCGAGCGCCCCCTCGCGCGCTGCGGTGTCGAGCACCGGTCGGGGCGTCGCCCGCACGACTTCGAGGGCATCCTTCGCCGCGGCCGCGGCGCGCGCTGCGTCGGCCACGCGCTCCTCGGCGTTGGCCGCGGCCTGCCGCAGGCGCTCGGAATCGGCCTCTGCGGCCTCGGCCTGGACGCGCGCGCGGTTGAGCTGCTCGGTGCGCTGTGCCAGCTGGGCGTCGAACTCGCGAAGCGCTGCGAGCGCGCGCTTGGACTGGTCCTTCGACTGTTCGACGATCTGCCGCTGCTCGGTGAGCTCGTAACGGCTGCGCTCGATCTCGGCGCGCACCTCCTCGAGACGCGCCGCGGCGCGATCGCGCTCGGCGATGAGCTCGATGCGACTCTGCTTCTGCCCAGACCCGCCACGCAGCACGAATCGCCCCACGACGGTGCCGTCCTTCGTGATCACCGTGGCGGGCCGCGTGGACGCGGTGAGTGCCCGTTCGGCGCCACGGGCCGCCGCGAGGTCGTCGGCGATGAGGACTTCTGCGAGCAGGCCCTGCACTCCCGCAGGCGCGGAGACGACCGCCGATGCCGCCGTGAGTCCGTCGAACTCGGGAAGCGGTTCGGTGGGAGCGGCCGAGCCGGCATCGGCGAGCGCGAGCGCGACCCGACCCCACTCGCCGGTCTCGGCCCGGTCGAGTGCTCGGTACGCGGCATCGCGATCGTCGACGAGCACGGCGTCGGTGAGTGAGCCGAGCGCCGCGGCGATGGCGGCCTCGTAGCCGGGCTGCACCTGCATCGCCTCGGCGAGGAGGCCCCGCACCCCATCGACGCCGGCAGCCACGAGCGCGGCCGAACCGTCCTTCTGGTCGAGCGCGAGCGACAGTGCCTGCGTGCGCGCTCCGAGCGCCCCGTGCTCGCGCTCGCGCCCGTGCAGCTCGTCGCGGATGCGCTCGATCTCGGCCTCGGCTTCGAACACCGCGGCCTGCGCGAGTTCGTAGGCCTCGTCGAGGTCGGTCTCGGCGGTCTCGCGGGTGTCGGCGGCTGCTTCGGCCTCGGCGAGCACGGTGGCCGCACGAGAGCGGCGTTCGGCCGATGCCTCGAGCGCGTTCTCGTGCCGCAGCACCTCGCCGCGCACCGCGGCGAGTTTCGACGCGGCCGAGTCGGCCTGCCCCGCGAGCTTCGACAGCTCGAGGTCATAGGCCGAGACGAGGGCGCTCTGACGTGCGATGCCCTGGTCGACGGTGTCGAGTTCGACGCGACGACGCATGGTCGCCTCATGGGCGTCATCGAGGGCGGATGCCGCAGCGCCGACACCCTCGCGAATGCCGTCGAGCTCGGCCACGGCGCTGTCGATCATCTCGCGGGTGACGCTCGGCGAGGCATCCGTGTCTTCCGATGCGCTCTCGAGCAGCGCGATGCGCTGCCGGGCGAGCGAATCGAGCGAGCGCAGGTTGCCCTGCGCCTGCTCGAGCGCGAAGCTCGTCGACCGCGCCCGATCGACGTCGTCACCCGTCTGCGCCGCCTCGAGCCTCGTGACCTTGGCCTGGTGACGCTCGAGCTGGTCCTGCAGGCCGAGCCGTTCGGCGTGGCGTTCGTGCTCGCTGCGGCCGTGCTCGTCGAGGGCGCGGCGCAGGCCGACCACCTCGTCGGCGAGCAGCCGTGCCCGGGCGTCGCGCACGACGGCCGCGATCGTCGCGGCCTCGCGGGCGACCTCGGCCTGGCGACCGAGCGGCTTCAGCTGGCGACGGATCTCGCCGGCGAGGTCGGAGAGCCGGGTCAGGTTGGCCTGCATCGCATCGAGCTTGCGCAGCGTCTTCTCCTTGCGACGCCGGTGCTTGAGGATCCCGGCAGCCTCCTCGATGAAGCCGCGACGGTCCTCGGGGGTGGCGCGCAGCACCTGGTCGAGCTGGCCCTGACCGACGATGACGTGCATCTCGCGCCCGAGACCCGAGTCGCTCAGCAACTCCTGCACGTCGAGCAACCGGCACTGCTCGCCGTTGATCGCGTACTCGCTCGTGCCGTTGCGGAACAGCGTGCGCGAGATCGTGACCTCGCTGTACTCGATCGGCAACGCGCCGTCGCTGTTGTCGATCGTCAGGCTCACCTCGGCGCGACCGAGCGGGCCACGCGTGGACGTGCCCGCGAAGATGACGTCCTCCATCTTGCCGCCGCGCAGCGTCTTGGCGCCCTGCTCGCCCATGACCCACGCGAGCGCGTCGACGACGTTCGACTTGCCCGACCCGTTGGGGCCGACGATGCACGTCACCCCGGGCTCGAACGCGAACGAGGTCGGCTGGGCGAAGGACTTGAAGCCCTTGAGCGTCAGGCTCTTGAGGTACACGTCCCACCCTCCCCTGTCCGCGAGAACGCTGCGGACTACGGTATCCGAGGTTCGCACCCGCGAAGCGCACGCGCGCCGTGCGCGCACGAAGCCGACCCTTGCCGCCGGTTCAGCGCCCCGATATTCTGATCGGCTGCCCAGACGCGTACGAGGCGAGGAGGAACGCCGTGGCCGTCGAGATCCGACCGGTCCCATTTCCCGACCGGCTGGGGACGCCCGAGTCGCTCGAGTTCGAACGCTATGCCGACTTCGCGATCGCCATCGAGATCGAGCGGTGGGGCGACGACCGGCTCGCCGACACGCCGGCCGAGATGCTCGCCATGTACCGCGACCAGACGTACGAGATGCGTCGGGCGTTCGCGGCGTGGGACGGCGACGCATGCGTCGGCCGCACGATCAGCTGGTGGGAGCGCGACCCGGCCGCGAAGACCGGTCTGGTGATCGTGGAGGTCGCTCCGGCGTACCGTCGCCAGGGTCTCGGGAACCGGCTGCTCGAACGGGCCGAGGGCGTGATCACCGACCTCGGGAGGTCCATCTACCTGGGGTGGGTCGACTACCCGCTCGCACAGCTCGACCTGCCGGGCCCGCGGCTGACCGCGCCCGACGGAGACGCCACGATCCCGGCCGACCTGCCGAGCGTCCGGTTCGCCACGCGTCACGGTTACGTCATCGGGCAGCTCGAGCGCTCGAGTGCGCTCGAGGTCGACGGGCGCATCGACGAGTTCCGCGCCGAGTCGGCCCGGCGCGAGGCGGCGGCATCCGATTATCGCCTCGTCGGCTGGATCGACCACGTTCCCGACGAGCTCATCGACAGCTACGCTGCGGCGCGCGCCCGGATGGTGCTCGACGTGCCGGCCGGCGGCCTGACGATCGACGAGGAGCAGTGGGACGCCGGCCGCGTGCGCACGCACGAATCGCAGGCGACCGGCGGCGGGCGCACCCTGCTCGTGCAGGCCGCCGTCACGGCCGACGGCTCGATCGCCGGATACACCGAGCTCGAGTTGCCGCCGCGGGAAACGGGTCGCCTACCAATCCGACACCCTCGTCGTCGCCGCCCATCGTGGCCACGGGCTCGGCATGCGCGTGAAGCTCGCGAACCTCGTGCGTCTGGGCGAGGTCGCGCCCGAGCGGACGACGGTCTACACCTGGAACGCCGACGAGAACGAGCACATGCTCGCCATCAACATCGCGCTCGGATTCGAGCCGCACGGCATGTCGGCGGAGTTCCAGCGCGGCTGAGCGGGTGCCGGTTCGTCGCGCGGTCAGGCGCCGGTCGTCAGCACGCGACGAGGCGTGCGCCGCCGCTGGCACCTCGGGCACCGGTGCGAGGAGCGGTTCATGAACGGCTCGCGCACCATGGGCGTGCCGCAACGCGGGCACGGCAGTCCGGCGCGCCCGTAGGCGTTCAGCGAGTGCGCGAAGTATCCGGATGCCCCGTTGACGTTGACGTATTGCGCGTCGAAGCTCGTGCCGCCCTCGGCGAGCGCCTTGGCGAGCACCTCGCGCACGGCCGCGAGGAGTTCGCGTGACCGCCGCGCGCTCATCGACGAGGCCGGCTGGTCGGGGTGCAGGCGCACCGCCCACAGCGACTCGTCGGCGTAGATGTTGCCGACGCCGCTGACGACTCCCTGATCGAGGAGCACGCGCTTCACCCCGCTCGACCGCCGCGCGAGCGCCGCGACGAACGCGGCGTCGGAGAAGGCCGGATCGAGCGGGTCCCGGGCGATGTGGGCGACCTGCGTGGGAATGCGGCGTGCCCACTCGCCGGTGACGCCCGCCGAGAACCCGGCCACGTGGCCGTCGGCGGTCGGCACCAGCCGATCGATCGCCAGCGAGCCGAACGTGCGCTGGTCGACGAAGTCGACGCGGAGCTCACCGTGCTCGGGGTGCTCGAGATGCAGGCGGATGCGGGCGTGCCGATCGTCGCCGGCATGGTCGGGCGTGCGGAGCAGGATCTGTCCGCTCATGCCGAGGTGCCCCACGATCGCGCGCTCACCGCCGATCGGCAGCCACAGGAACTTCCCCCGGCGCACGGCCGCGTCGATGCGGGCACCCGTGGCAAGGGCCTCGAATGCGCCCATCGTGCGGTCGTGTCGAGTGAGCGCACGCTCGTCGAGCACATCGACGGCGGCGATCGTGGCGCCGGTCACTGCCGGAGCGAGCCCGGCGCGGACGACCTCGACCTCGGGAAGCTCGGGCACGTCAGCGGGGTGGGTTCAGGAGCGTCCACGCCTCGAGCGCAGCGGCCATCTCGGCCTGCTTCTTGCTCGAGCCCTCGCCCGACGCCTCGACGAGCTCGCCGACGGTCACCGTGGCGACGAAGTGCTTGTTGTGGTCGGGACCGCTCTCGGCGACCGCGTACGACGGGGCCGGGGCGCCGCGGCGGGCCGCGATCTCCTGGAGGCTCGTCTTGGGGTCCATCGCCGCACCGAAGCGGGACGGGTCCTGCATGAGCGGGCTGACCAGGCGCAGCACCAGGTCGGTCGCCGCGTCGCCGCCGGAGTCGAGGTAGACCGCGCCGATGATCGCCTCGACCGTGTCGGCGAGGATCGACGGCTTGTCTGCGCCGCCGGTCATCGTCTCGCCGCGACCGAGGCGCACGTACGGCCCGACGCCGATCGCGCGACCGACCTCGGCCAGCGCGACACTCGACACGAGGCTCGCGCGGCGCTTGGCCAGTTCGCCCTCGTCGAGCTCGGGGTTGTCGCGGAACAGCTTCACCGTGACGGCTTGCCCGAGGATGGAGTCGCCGAGGAACTCGAGGCGCTCGTTGGTCGGGATGCCGCCGTTCTCGTACGCGAACGACCGGTGCGTGAGCGCGAGCTGCAGCAGGGCCGGATCGATCTCGACCTGCAGCGTGCGCTGCAGCTCGTCGAGCGTGCGATCTTCAGCCTGCGTGCGCTCCGTGCGCGTCACGACCGGTCGTCGGTGAGTCTCGGGCCGACTAGACGTCGGCGACCTTGCGGCCCTTGTACTCGAGGAAGAGCGGGGTGCCCGCCGAGTCCTCGACGACCTTCGCGCGGTGCGGGAGGCTGTAGGTGACCTTGCCGTTCTCGACGGTCTTGACGAGCGTGGGGGCCTCGGCCTTCCACTGCGACCGGCGCGCGTGGGTGTTGGCGCGTGATTGCTTCCGCTTCGGGACTGCCATGACTAACTCTCTTCTCTCTGCTGGGCAGCGCCGGATTCGTGTTCCGCGCCGTTGTCTTCGGAAGCCTGCAATCCCGCGAGCGCGGCCCAGCGAGGGTCGGTGTGCTCAGGGGTGACGAGTTCCGGATGATCGGCCAGTCGGAGCCCTGTCTCGGGGTCGAGACCCGGGCAATCCGGTCGGCACACCGGCTGGAACGGCAGTGCCAGCACTACCGCATCTCGGATGAGTGATTCAAGATCCACGTGGTCATCTTGAACCTCATACTCGATGGCTTCTCCAGAATGATACGCGAAAAGCTCCTGGAACTCGACTTCGACCGGCAGGGCGATGTCGATGAGGCACCTGCCGCACTCGCCCTCGGCGGTCGCATCGACCTCGCCGGTGACCAGGATGCCCTCGTGAACCGACTCGAGTCGGACGTCGAGATCGAGCTCGGATTCGGCACGCACCGACACGAGCCCCTCGCCCATCGCGTCGTCGACGACGACCGTGAGCTGCTCTTCGCGCATCTCGCCCGGACGGTTGACGAGGTCGCGCACGTTCAGACGGTACGGAGAATGCTTGATGGCCACGATCGACGATTCTACGCACCCGCGGATTGGCGTTCGCCGAATGCCGCCTGCGCGCGATCGACCAGGGAGCGGGGCACGAGCACGGCCCGTACCCGGTCGATGGTCCGCTCGTCGGCGGCCAGCGCGGCGCGTGCGATGTCGAGCACCCCGATCAGGTCGGCGTCGGATGCGACCGCCCGTGCAGCGGGACCGTATCGTTCCCGTTCGACCGCATCCCGAAGGGCGATCAGCGCCGCCCTGGCGTCGGCGTCGGCGAACGCCTCGCGGCCGGCGATCCGCGACGCCACCGCGCGCGGCGTGTCGACGATGCCCACGTCGACCCCGAGATCACGCGCCGTCGCGGTGAACTCGGTCCACGCGGCATCCGCCGGCCGTTCACCGCGCACGATGCGGCGGGAACGACTCGCGCGCTGACCTGCCCGCAGCGCGGCCGGCGCGAGCAGGATCGCGGCGACGAGCAGTGCGATCACGCCGCCCCGCAGCCACCAGCTGTCGGCCGGCGAGAGCCCGCCGCTCATGCCGACCAGCCCGCCGCCGGGGTCGACCTCGGCGCGGCCGCTCGTGCTCGGGGCGGCACTGCCGGACAGGGGAACCGGGGCATCTGCATTGTCGCCGGCGCCGGGTCGCGAGTAGTCGGGAACGATTCCGCGACCGGGCGTCGGCTCGAACGGCACCCACCCGACACCCTCGAAGTAGAGTTCGGGCCACGCGTGCAGGTCGTGCGAGTCGACCTCGATGAGCTGCAACCCGCCGACGCGTTCCTGCGATGGGCTTCCCTGCGTGTAGCCGACCGAGATGCGAGCCGGGATCCCCGCCTCGCGGGCCATCACCGCCATCGTCGACGCGAAGTGCACGCAGTAGCCGGCACGGCGCTCGAGGAACTGCGCGATGACATCGAACCCGCCGCCGTCGTAGCCTTCCTCGACAGGCGCCTCGGTCGAGTACTCGAAGTCGGGCGACCGCAGGAACGCCTGGATGGCGACCGCTGCGTCGTACGGCGTCGCGACGCCTTCGGTGACCTCGGCCGTGGTGTCGGCGATGACCTGCGGGAGGTCGTCGGGCAGCGCGAGGAACGGTGCGAGCTGGTCGGGAACTCCGCGGTCGGCCGTGCGCAACTGCGACGGGGTCGGGTCGACCTCGAGCCACGTCGCCTGGTAACGCTGACCACCGGTGTCGGCGTCGACGCCGCGCACCGTGAGCGAACCGTCATCCCAGAACCAGGAACCGCGGAGACCGTCGACCTGTGTCGTCGGATAGGGCACGGGCAACCAGGTCGTGCGCACCTCGTCGATCGTCACGTCGATCGGATGCTCGTCGGCCTCGACCGCTCGTGAGAGCCCGTCGGGCCGCGGCATCGAGTCGACGGTGTTGTCGCCGTCGATCGCCGCCTCGGTCACACCCCACGTGGCCCCCTCGAACTGCTGGAGCGTGAGCAGCGTGAAGTACGGACGCGCGCCGTCGGGCGAGACATAGTGGAACGCCGGCCGGGGATCGGGCCGGCGCAGGTCGCGGCCCAGGTCGATGAACGGACTGACGCCCCGCCCGAAGATCGCTGCCGGGTTTCCCGTGCCGAGCAGCAGGCTCGTCGAGATGCTCGGCGTCGAGGCGGCGAGCACGGCCGCGATGACGAGGCCGGCGCCCGCGAGCCCGAGGGTCGCGCCGAGCGTCGAGGCGATCGGAACGCGCGGCGGGGAGATCACCGTGGCTGCATCGTCGCCCTCGTCGCCCGCCATGATGCGTGCGCGGCGTCGAACGCGCACGTCGACGCGAAGCAGCAGCAGGTAGGCCGCGGCCGCCAGCACCAGCGTCGGCGCCTCGGCTCCGGCCTCGATGATGAACCCCGGGATGAGGATCGGCACGAGCGCCGGTGCCGCGGCGAGGGCGGGCATTCTCACGGTCTGCACGAGGATGTCGATGCACACCGCGAGCACGCCCACGCCGAGCGCGAGGGCGAACGACAGCGCCGGAACGGGGATCGCGGGCACCGACTGCTGCTGGATCGTGCGCTCCGCGCCACCGAGCAGCTCGCCGAACTCGGTGAACGTCCCGGTGGTCGGCGCGATGAGGGCGAAGCTCGTCGCGCCGCCGAACAGCAGGGTGAGCATGAGCACCAGGATCACGAGCTCGAGCACCGGAACGAGGGACGCCGGGGTCCGGATCGCGCGCAGGCCGGCTCCGCCGAAGAGGGTGCCGGCAGCCACGAAGGCGCACATCCACCACCACCCGCTGCCCGAGATGAGCGGCCCGAGCGCCATCGTCGCCACCGCGATCAGCAGGAAGGATGCGGCGGTCAGCGCGAGTCGCTGGCCTCGTGACAGGGCGATGGGGTCAGAGTTCATCGACTGTCCCGTCGTGCCCGTTCGAGACGACGGTACTCGTCGCCGGAGGTCTTGTTGCCCCCGCCGCCGAGATCGGCCCGGTCGGCGCCGCCGCGCCGCGCCCGCGGGCCGCCGTGCCCGACCAGGCTCCGCCGATCTCGGTCGGGCGCCGTACCCGCACGACCCGCCAGTCGGCCTGTTCGAGCGAATCGACGACACGGGTCGAGGTGCTCTCGGTCACGAACGCCACCGCGGGCTGGAATCCGGGCCTCAGTGCGACGAGGGTCGCGGCGTCGTGCTCGTCGGGCTCCACGAGCACGGCGAATCCCGGCATGCGCGCCTCGCGCGCTCGCGGCGGTGCCGACGAGCCCCCGGTCTGCGCTCGCCCTGTCGGCGCATCGGTGCGCATCGGCGAATCGAGGCGCGCGAGATCTTCGAGCAGGCCGTGATCGCCACCCGGCATGTGGTACTCGCCATCACTCGTCGAGGCGATGCCGCCACGCCCCGGGTCGGCGACGGCGTCGCAGCGCACCTGGTACCCCAGATCGAGCAGGTGCACGCCGATCGAGGCGGCGACCTCGATGCCCAGTTCGAAGCCCGCGTGCACGTGGTCGTCGAACTCGTGTCTCGCACCCCGCTGATGCGCCGACAGCGTGGTGTCGAGCAGGATGCGCGCCTCGGGGTCGCCTCGCTGCTCCTCCTCGCGCACCATGAGCTCGCCGCGCCGAGCGGTGGCCGCCCAGTTGACGCGGCGCAGGGGGTCGCCGTAGCGGTACTCCCGAGCGATCAGCTCGTCGGAGTTCGGGTGGGTGCGACGCCGCAGCCCGTGCAGCACGCCGTCGACGCTCGCCGCCGAGCCGAGCGCGGCTTCGAGCGGCGTCACGCGAGGGGTGACGATGAGCTCACGGGCGCTGCCGACGTCGCGGTCGATGCGGGCGAGTGCGAACGGGTCGGCGACGCCGACGCGCAACGGGCCGACCGCATAGACGCCCCGCCGAGACACGCGCAGGCGGTACTCGAGGTGCACGGTGTCGTCTCCGGACGGGAGCATGCGCTCGAACGGTCCGATCGCGGGGAGCACGGCGTCGGGCGGCGCGGTGAGGTCGTCGGGCACCCGGTCGCGCCAGTGCGCGCCGTCGAACGTTCGCTTCGAGCGGTTCTTCACCGAGAGCGCCACCCAGGTCGACGTTCCGGCGGCGATCGTCGCGGGGGTGAACGTCCGGAAGACCGCCAGCCTCGGTGGGCGGAGCGAGACGAACAGGGCGGCGATCGCCGGCATCGCGATCGCGACGAACGCGAGCAGCAGGATGTCGCGGAGGTCGAACCAGAGCGACACCGCCACGAGCACCGCGCCCATGAGCACGAGCGTGCCGCCACGCCTCGTGAGTCGCGGCCAGGCGGCGACTCGGTCGAAGCGGGGGCGCCTCATGATCAGTTCCTTCGAGCGCTGCCGACCGGAACCGGCGTCTCCCCGACGATGCGGCGCACGATGGCGTCGATGAGCGGCCCGCTGTCGCGGTCGTGGCTGCCGAGCGCACGGCTCGTGGGTATGAGGCGGTGCGCCAGCACCGGCACGGCAAGGGCGTCGACGTCGTCGGGGAGCACGAAGTCGCGGCCGTGCATGGCCGCGTGGGCCTTGGCCGCGCGGATGAGCTGGAGCGTCGCGCGGGGGCTCGCCCCGAGGCGCAACTGGCGGTCGTCGCGGGTTGTGCGGGCGAGCTCGACCGCGTACTCCTTGACCGGCTGCGAGGTGAAGACGTGCTGCACGGCGCGGATCATCGCCCGGAGCTCGTCGAGCCCGACGACCGGGACGATGTCGTCGATCGGACTCGAGGTCTCGCGGGTCGCGAGCATCGCCAGCTCGTCGGCCGACGAGGGGTAGCCCATCGAGATACGTGCCATGAACCGGTCGCGCTGGGCCTCGGGCAGCGGGTACGTGCCCTCCATCTCGACGGGGTTCTGCGTGGCGACGACCGTGAACGGCGGATCGAGCCGGTAGGTGGTGCCGTCGGCGGTGACCTGGCGCTCCTCCATGCACTCGAGCAGCGCCGACTGGGTCTTCGGGCTGGCGCGGTTGATCTCGTCGCCGATGACCAGGTTCGCGAACACCGGGCCGCGCTTGAACTCGAACCCGCGGCTGGCCTGGTCGAACACCGAGACGCCCGTCACGTCGCTGGGCAGCAGGTCGGGCGTGAACTGGATCCTGCTGACGGTGGCGTCGACCGAGCGTGCGAGCGCCTTCGCGAGCATCGTCTTGCCGACGCCGGGAACGTCTTCGATGAGCAGGTGCCCCTCGGCGAGCACGACCGTGAGCGCCGAGGTGATCGCCTCGCGCTTGCCCGCGATGACGGTCTCGACGTTCTGCACGATGGCGGCCGCACGCGAGCCGACCTCGTCGATGCTCAGGATCGCGCCCGGCGCGATCGCCGTTCCCGACCCGCCCATGGCGGCGACCGCCTCGCTCATTGGGTCATCGCCCCCTGGAGGTAGTCGCCGACCACTGCCGGCACGTACGGCGCGACGTCGCCACCGAGTGCGGCGACCTGGCGGACGAGCGAACTCGAGACGTGCGCGTTGGCCGGGTCGGGCAGCAGGAACACGGTCTCGACCCCGGCGAGGTGCCGATTGACGATCGCCATGGGGGTCTCGTAGGCGACGTCGAGCTGCGAACGGATGCCCTTGACGAGCACCGTCGCCCCGACGTCGGTGCAGTAGTCGACGAGCAGGCCCATGCTCCACGAGGCGACGACGATGCGGCCCTCGATTCCTGCGTCGGCGATCGAGCGCTCGATGAGGGCGACACGCTGCGCGATGGGCAGCAGTGCGGACTTGTCGGGGTTGTGGACGACGACGACGTGCAACTCGTCGTAGAGCCCCGCGGCCCGTGCGATGACATCGAGATGGCCGAGCGTGACGGGGTCGAACGATCCTGGGACGACGGCGATCCGCTGCATACGCCCAGCGTAATGCCCGACAGGCACCGATTGCCCGCGGGAGCAGAGTCTCAGCCCTTGCTCAGGTACCCGCTGGCCTCGTCGTCGAGGCGCCGGCGCACCGCCGCGGCGAGCGCGGGATGCCCGGCGAGTCCAGGGTCGCCGGCGAGGATCGTCTCGGCGACCTCGCGGGCGTCGGCGATGACCTCGCCGTCGCGCACCACGCGGAGGAGCTTCAGCGACGAGCGCCCACCAGACTGGTCGGCCCCGAGGACGTCGCCCTCCTGGCGCAGTTCGAGGTCGACCTGCGCCAGTTCGAAGCCGTCGAGGGTCGCCGCGACCGCGTCGACCCGCTGCCGGGCGACCGACTCCGGCACGGCATTCGTGACGAGCAGGCAGAGCCCGGGCACGCTCCCGCGGCCGATCCGCCCGCGCAGCTGGTGCAGTTGCGAAACGCCGAATCGCTCGGCGTCGACGACGACCATGACGCTCGCGTTCGGCACGTCGACTCCGACCTCGATGACCGTGGTCGCGACGAGCACGTCGATCTCGCCGGCGGCGAAGGCTCGCATGGTGCCGTCCTTCTCGTCGGCGCTCATGCGACCGTGCAGCGGCGCCACGCGCGCGTCGGCGAACCGCGGGTGCGCAGCCAGTTCGGCGAGCACCGAGGCGACGGATGTCGCGGGGCCGACGACGTCGACCGGGGCCTCACTCTCGCCGTCGTCTTCGACGACCTTGGGCTCGATGGCCGGGCACACGACGAACCCCTGCCTGCCCAGCGCGAGCTCCTCGGCGAGCCGCTCCCACACGCGGGGCCGCCACCCCGGCCGCTCGGCGAGCGGCACGACATGCGACTCGATGCCGGCGCGGCCCGCGGGCAGCTGGCGGATGGTCGAGACATCGAGGTCGCCGAACACGGTCATCGCGACGGTGCGCGGGATCGGCGTGGCCGTGAGCACGAGCACATGCGGCGGCTCTGCGCCCTTGAGCCGCAGTGCCTCGCGCTGCTCGACCCCGAACCGGTGCTGCTCGTCGACGA
This sequence comes from uncultured Actinomycetota bacterium, assembly GCA_963758615.1. GTDB lineage: Bacteria > Actinomycetota > Actinomycetes > Actinomycetales > Microbacteriaceae > Agromyces. Next base: position 304,435 of record CAVWVZ010000009.1, read on the forward strand.
CCACGAGGCCGAGATCGGCGAACGAGACCTGGTCGCCGATGAGCGCGTGGGTGCCGACCACGATGCGCGACTGGCCGGCGGCGGCGCGCAGGAGCGCCTTCTTGCGCTCGGCCGCCGGCAGTTGCCCGGTGAGGAGCGTCGGCATGAGCTCGACCGAGAGCTCGGGACCGAGCATGCGGGCGATCGAGCGCAGGTGCTGTGCCGCCAGCACCTCGGTGGGCGCGAGCAGCGCCGACTGGCCGCCCGAGTCGGCGACCGCGAGCATCGCGCGCAGCGCGACCACGGTCTTTCCCGAGCCGACCTCGCCCTGCACGAGGCGGTTCATCGGCACGGGCTGCGCGAGGTCCTCGGAGATCTGGGCGCCGACGGCGAGCTGGTCGTCGGTGAGCGTGAACGGCATCGCCGCGTCGAACCGTTCGAGGAGGCCGTCTGGGCGCGGTAGACGAGCCACCGCATGGTGGGCGCGGAGCTCGGCACGGCGCTCGAGGAGCGCCGTCTGCAGTACGAACGCCTCGGTGAACCGCAGCGTGCGCCGGGCCGCCTTCCAGTCGGCCTCGCGTTCGGGGCGGTGCACGCCCTCGAGCGCCTCGCGCTGCCCGTGCAGGCCGCGTGCGGCTCGCACCTCTGCCGGAATGGGGTCGTCGACCGCGCCGAGCCCATCGAGCAGGAACGCGATCGACTTCGCGACCTGCCAGCTCGCGAGCGTCGAGGTCGCGGGGTAGATCGGGATCGGCGCTTCGACCCATCGCCGCGCGGCGGCGTCGTTCGCGTCGAGCTGCACCGAATCGTCGAAGAGCTCGTAGTCGGGGTGCGCCAGCTGACGCGCGCCCTTGTAGTCGCCGACCTTGCCGGCGAAGATGCCGCGACGGCCCGGGCGCAGGTCGTGTTCGCGCCACTTCTGGTTGAAGAAGGTCAGGGTGAGGATGCCCGTGCCGTCGGAGATCTTCGCCTCGACGATCGAACCGCGGCGCTGGCGCATGTCGCGCACCCGCACCTCGAGCACCTCGGCCACGATCGTGACGTTCTCGTCGAGCGGAAGGCTCGCGAGCGCCGTGAGCTCACCGCGCAACGCGTACCGGCGCGGATAGTGCGCGAGCAGGTCGCCCACAGTGCGGTGGCCGAACGCTCGCTCGAACGCCTGCGCGGTGCGCCCGCCGAGGGCGCCCGACAGCTTCGTGTCGAGCGTGTAGCTGCCCGGGACCGCCTCGCCCGGGACATCCGCCTCTCGCGCCGTCATTCCTCGATCGTAGGCTCCGCCGCCGTCAGGGCCTCGATCTCGGCCTGCACGTACCGGTCGTCGGGCCGCGCCGCGGCGAGCTCGCGCTGCATCGCCAGCGCCTCGTCGGTGCGGCCGAGACTGCGCAGGCACCGCGCCACCGACCATCTCGCGACGTGACGCTGCTCGGCGGTGCCGTAGGCGTCGGCGGACGCGACCGCCTCCTCGAACTGGAGGAGGGCGCCGGTGAGCCGCCCCGAGTCGTGCAGGGTCCACCCGAGGTTGTTGTGCAGGGCCACGCCCCAGCGCAACACCCTGGGGTCGCGCGAGCCGTCGAGCACGTCGAAGCCCTCGGTGGCCCACTCCTCTTCATGCCCCGCGTCGTTGAGGGCGAGCATGTGCAGCGCGTCGAGCACGAGGAACGTCGACCCTGCGAGCGCCGCCTCGCGCACGCCGCGCGTCAGCTCGGGCACGGCGTCGTCGGGCCGGTGATCGGATGACGCGATGCGGCCCCGTTCGATCGACACGCGTGCCCGCAACTCGGCGGCGTACGCCTCGGGGTCGCCGGGTGACGACGCGGTCGCGTCGACGGAATCGAGCACCGCGAGCGCCTCGTCGGTGCGTCGCTGGATGCCGAGCGCGCGGGCGAGCTGGGTCGACAGCACGGCGCGCAGGTGCGGGCTGTACGCGTCATCGACGGCGGCCTCGCGGAACCGATCCTCGCTGCCCTTCGGATCGCTGAAATCCCACAGGCGGTCGATCAGCTGCTGCTCACTCCCCCGGTGCTTGGACGGTTCGGCGGGCAGTTCGTCGGTCGAGTCATCCACCTCTCCATCATGGCAGCGCCGCGACCCCGCCGATATGCTGCCGGGAGCATGACCCGCATCATCGCCGGATTCGCCGGCTCCCTCACCCTGCAGGTGCCCCGTTCGGGCACCCGCCCCACGAGCGACCGGGTGCGCGAGGCGATCTTCTCGGCCCTCGAGTCTCGCGACGCCATCGACGGCGCGGCCGTGCTCGACCTGTATGCCGGCTCGGGAGCCCTCGGCCTCGAAGCCGTGAGCCGCGGAGCCGCCGAGGCCGTGCTCGTCGAACGGGCGAAGCCCGCGGCCGACATCTGCCGGCGCAACGCCGACGCGCTGAAACGCGCCGCCCGCGGCCACCCGGCGCGGGTGCGCGTGGCGCAGAAGGCGGTCGCGCCCTATCTCGAGGGCGCCCGCGGGCCGTTCGACCTGGTCTTCATCGACCCGCCGTACGACCTCCCCGAGTCCGCGCTCACGCACGATCTCGCGCTGCTCGCACCGCTGCTCGCCGACGATGCCGTCGTGGTCGTCGAGCGCAGTTCGCGCTCCGCGGAACCGGTATGGCCCGCAGGCATCTCACCCGACCGCCGTCGCGACTACGGCGAGACCACACTCTGGTGGGCGGCCGCCGACACGGTCGACGATGTAGTGGCCGATCAGCCCGTGCGGCCGTCCCACCCTGCGTAGGGATCCCAGCCTTCGCCGGCAACGGGGGCACCGTCGACGAAGAGCCTGCCTGATTCGTCGACCACGCGCCCGATGGCCTCGAACTCCGAGGGAAGCGCTGCGTGCGGCGGGAACGTGGCGAGGAGGCCGTGGTCTTCGGCGCCCGCGAGCGCGAGCCGCACGTCGGCGCCGAGTGCGTGCGAGTCGAAGTCGAGGCCGACCCCGCTCGCCTCGGCGAGCCTGCGGGCGTCGCGGGCGAGTCCGTCGGAGACGTCGAGCATCGCGGTCGCGCCGGCCAGCGCAGCCTCCACGCCGGCGGATACGGGCGGGCTCGGCGCGAGCTGCGCCGCGATGAGCTCGGGATGCCTCGCACGAAGGCCCGCCGCGAGATCACGATCGGGCTCGCCCGAGGCATCCGTGGCCTCGCCGAACAACAGGCGGAGCCCGCGCGCGGCGTCGCCGCGCACGCCGGCATGCGCGACCACGTCGCCGACCCGCGCACCCGATCGCATGATCGGGGCGCGGCCCTCGAGGTCTCCGAACGCCGTCACGGCGATCGTGAGCACCGACGACGCCGAGAGGTCGCCGCCGACGACGCCTGCACCGGGCGCGAGGCGAGCGAGCGCCTCGCGCAGGCCGTCGGCGATGCCCTCGAGCAGCGAGACGGGTGTCGTGGGGGGCGCGGCGATGGCGACGACGAGCGCCGTCGGGCGTGCACCCATCGCGGCGACGTCGGTGAGGTTGGTCGCGGCGGCCTTCCAGCCGAGCTCGAACGGCGTCGACCACGCGAGCCGGAAGTCGGGACCGTGCACCATGAGGTCGGTCGTGACGACGAAGCGCTCATCGGGGGCGCGGACGACCGCGGCGTCGTCGCCGGCGCCCACGAGCGCCGAGTCGCCCGGTGCGAGGCGGGGCAGGATGCGCGCGAGCACCGCAGACTCGCCGAGCTCGGCGACGGTCGACGGCTCGACGGAGGCGGAGGCGGGGCTCATCGGGTCGGACACCAGCTCAGCGTATGCCAATGCCGGATACGCTGAGAGGGATGGAACACCCAGTCGCGCCCGCCCGTCGCCGGCGGCTCACCACCGCCCTCCTCGCCCTCGGCGTCGTGCTCGCGACCGCGGGCTGCAGCCAGGCGGTGCCCCTGGACGCCGCCGCCGATGCGAGCAGCGCCGACTGCGCCGCCGTCAGCGTGCGCCTGCCCGACGTGCTCGCGAGCGGCACCTCCGCCGAGCAGGCCGAGCGTGAGACGAACGCACAGGCCACCGGTGCGTGGGGGTCCCCCGCCTCGGTGCTGCTGCGCTGCGGCGTCGCACCCCCCGGTCCCACGACCGATCGCTGCGTGAGCGTCGACGGCGTCGACTGGGTCATCGACGAGTCGGATGCCCCGCGCTACCGCTTCACGACCTACGGACGAACGCCCGCCGTCGAGGTGCTCGTCGACAACGACGTCGTCTCGGGGACGACCGTGATCGCCGAGCTGTCGCCTGCCGTCACGGTGATCCCCGCCACAGGCGAGTGCACGACGACCGACTCGTCGATCGACGACGCCATCGGCTGAGGCTCGCTGACGGGAGTCGGCCGGCGAAGTCGGTCGCGCGGCGGCCATCGCGTCGAAGCTGTCAGCGACGCCCCGCCGCGTACCCGACCTCGATGAGCTCGGTGATGAGGTCGGCGTAGCTCAGCCCCGAGTTCAGCCAGCAGGTGGGGAACATCGAGATCGGCGTGAACCCCGGCATCGTGTTGATCTCGTTGACGACGAAGCCCTCACCCGTGAGGAACACGTCCACACGTGCGAGACCCTGGCCGCCGATCGCCTCGAACGCACGCCGTGCGATGCGCTGCAGCTCGAAGAGCTCGCCGTCGCCGAGGTCGGCCGGGCAGATGAGTTCGACGCCCGCGGCGTCGAGGTACTTCGCGTCGAAGTCGTAGAAGTCGCGACCCGTCACGACGACCTCGCCGGCGACGCTCACCCGCACGCCCTCGCCCGGCCGGCCCTCGAGCACGCCGCACTCGATCTCACGACCCTCGACCGCCGCCTCGATGAGCACCGCGCGATCCTCGGCGAACGCGACGTCGAGCGCTGCATCGAGCTCGTCCCATGCCGTGACCTTCGTGACGCCCACCGACGAGCCGGCCCGCGCCGGCTTGACGAACGCCGGAAGGCCGAGCCCGCGAGCCCGACGAGCCCACAGGTCGCGCTCGTCGTTCCAGGTCTCACGCGTCACGGTGATCCACGGCGCAACCTCGATGCCTGCACCCTCGAGCACCGTCTTCGTGAAGTGCTTGTCCATGCCGACCGCCGAGGCCAGCACGCCGTTGCCGACGTACGGCAGTCCGACGAGCTCGAGCAGCCCCTGGATGGTGCCGTCCTCGCCGAAGCGCCCGTGCAGGATCGGGAACACCACATCGACGTCTCCGAGCGACCGCTCGCCCGAGGCATCCGTCACCGTCAGCTCACGCGAGGACGCACTCTCGGGCCAGCGGACCCGCGTGCCGTTGTCGACGATCTCGGGCAGGTGCGCCGGATCGAGGCCGAAGCGGGCCGGGTCGTCGGACTCGAGGACGTAGGCGCCGTCGCGCGTGATCCCGACCGGGATCACCTCGAAGCGGTCACGGTCGATCGCTCCCAGGACCCCGCCCGCCGTAGCGCAGCTGATCGAATGCTCGCTTGAACGCCCGCCGAACAGCAGAACCACCCTCAGCTTGTCCATCCTTGGTCCTTTCGCCCTGCGGCTCGTCGTCGGTCGTGAGGTGGGGCGCGATGTCCTTCGGATCGAGGGTGCCCGCGAGCACCTGCCGAACCTGCTCGACGATGGGCATCTCGACGCCCTTCGCCCGCGCGAGTTCGAGGATCGGCCCGACCGATGCGAGCCCCTCGGTGGTCTGCTGCATCTGGTTGACGACGTCGTTCAGGTGATAGCCCTGACCGAGCAGGCGCCCAGCCGTGTTGTTGCGCGAGAGCGGCGACTGGCTCGTCGCGATGAGGTCGCCGAGTCCGGCGAGGCCCGAGAGCGTCTCGGGGTGCGCGCCGAACGCGACGGCGAAGTCGGTCATCTCGACGAGGCCGCGCGTGATGATCGACGCCTTCGTGTTCTCGCCGTAGCCCGCGCCGTCGACGATGCCGATCGCGACGGCGATGAGGTTCTTCAGCACGCCGCCGAACTCGGTGCCGATGACGTCGGTGTTCACGAACGAGTGGAAGTAGCGGTTGCGGGCCACCGACGCCACCGCCTGGGCGGTCTCGAAGCTCGTCGACGAGACCACCGCGGCCGTGGGCTGCTCCTTGGCGATCTCGAGCGCGAGGTTGGGCCCCGAGATGACAGCGATCTGCGACTCGTCGATCGTCAGCACCTCGGCGATGACCTCGCTCATGCGCATGCCGCTCGACTTCTCGACGCCCTTCATGAGCGAGATGACGATCGCGTTCGCGTTCAGGTGCGGCGCGAACATCTTGAGGTTGTCGCGCAGCGACTGGCTCGGCACCGACACGTACACCTGCTCGGCGCCCGCGAGGGCGAGATCGAGCCGGCTCGTGGCGCGTACGCCCAGCGGAAGGTTCACCCCGGGAAGGTAGTCGCTGTTGCGCTTGGCCTCCTGGATCTCGCGGGCGACCTCGGGCCGACGCGCCCACATGACGACGTCGGCTCCGCCGTCGGCGAGGATCTTCGCGAACGTCGTGCCCCAGCTTCCGGCACCGAGCACGGCGACGCGCTTGCCCGCGACCTTGCGGGTGTGGGTTCTACTCTTCAAGGCGACCCGTCTCCTTCTGGCCGTGGGCCGTCGGATCCCAGCGCTCGGCGGGCGCCTGCTCGTCGCGCACCTCGGCGAGCAGCGCCGCGATCGCGTCCATGAGCTCGCCCGTCGCCTTCAACAGGGTCGCCTGCTCGAGCGGCTTGCCGCGATAGGCGCTCAGGTCGAGCGGTTCGCCGATGATCACGTCGATGGTCTTGCGCGGGAACATGCTGATCTTCTTGCCGTAGCGCGGCAGGAGCGCCTGGGTGCCCCAATGCGCGACGGGAACGATGGGGATGTCGCGTTCGAGGGCGATGCGCACGGCCCCGGTCTTGCCGCGCATCGGCCAGAGATCGGGGTCGCGGGTGAGCGAACCCTCGGGGTACACGATGACGACGCGCCCCTTCTCGACGAGCTCCTCGGCCGCGCGCAGGGCCGCGTGGCTCTTGCTGCCCGCGCGCTCGACCGGGATCTGCCCCGATGTGCGCAGGAACCAGCCGACGACCGGGTTCTTGAAGAGCGACGCCTTCGCGAGGAAGCGGGGCGCACGGCCGAGCTTCCAGGTCGCGGCGCCGATCACCACCGGATCGATCTCGCTGTAGTGGTTGGGCGCGATCACGAGGGCACCCGTCTGCGGCATGCGTTCGGGGTGGTGGTATCGGTACTTGACCACCAGGTGCAGGATCGGCAGCACCAACACGGCGAGTACCCAGAAGAACGATGGCCGGCGGGTCTCGGAACGTGGCTTCATCGAGGCGTTCTGAGACGAGTCGTCGTGTGGCACTCCCCTATTATGCTTCGAGCTCGAAGTCCGCCCCGAGCAGCTCGAGCTTCGTGATGAAGTTCTCGTAGCCGCGCGCGATGATGCCGACGTTCGAAACCGTCGACCGACCCTCGGCCGTGAGGGCCGCGATCAGGTGGCTGAAGCCGCCGCGCAGGTCGGGCACCTCGATGTCGGCGCCGGTGAGCTTCGAAGGCCCCGAGATCACCGCGGAGTGCTGGAAGTTGCGCTGGCCGAACCGGCAGGCCCCCGCTCCGAGGCACTCCTTGTGCACGTCGATCGAAGCGCCCATGTCGACGAGGGCGTCGACGAAGCCGAACCGCTGCTCGTAGACGGTCTCGTGCACGATCGAGACGCCGTGCGCCTTCGTGAGTGCGACCACGAGCGGCTGCTGCCAGTCGGTCATGAACCCGGGGTGCACATCGGTCTCGATGATGACGGGCTTCAGCTCGCCGCCGGGGTGGAAGAATCGGATGCCGTCTTCCTCGATCTCGAACGCGCCGCCGACCTTGCGGAACACGTTGAGGAACGTGAGCATCTCGGCCTGGCGGGCACCGCCGACGAAGATGTCGCCGTCGGTCGCGAGCGCCGCGGCCGCCCAACTCGCGGCCTCGTTGCGATCGAAGAGCGCGCGGTGCGTGAAGCCGTCGAGCTTGTCGACGCCCTCGATGCGGATGACCCGGTCGGTGTCGACCGTGATGATGGCGCCCATCTTCTGCAGGATGTTGATGAGATCCATGATCTCGGGCTCGATGGCCGCGCCCGAGAGCTCGGTGATGCCGTCGGCGAGCACGGCCGTGAGCAGCACCTGCTCGGTCGCGCCGACACTCGGGTACGGGAGCGCGACCTTGGCACCGTGCAGCCCGTTGGGAGCCGACATGCGGATGCCGCTCGGGAGCTTCTCGACGATGGCGCCGAAGTTGCGCAGCACCTCGAGGTGGTAGTCGATGGGGCGGTCGCCGATGCGGCAGCCGCCGAGGTCGGGGATGAACGCCTCTCCGAGTCGGTGCAGCAGCGGACCGCAGAAGAGGATCGGGATGCGGCTCGAGCCCGCGTGCGCGTCGATGTCGGCCATGTGCGCGGTCTCGACGGCCGACGGATCGAGGATGAGCTCGCCCTCTTCGGCTCCGGCGGTGACGGTCACGCCGTGCACCTCGAGCAGGCCGCGCACGATGCGCACGTCGCTGATGTTCGGCACGTCCTTCAGCACGCTCGGGGTGTCGCCGAGGATCGCCGCGACCATCGCCTTCGTGACGAGGTTCTTCGCGCCCTTCAGCTCGATCCGGCCCCGGAGGGGCTTGCCCCCGTTGATCGTGATCCGATCGACGGGCAGTCCCACTGCCGAACCGTGCTGCTTCGCGTCATCCACGAGTGTGTTCACAGGCTCCCTGATTCTGCCGGCTCCCTGATGGGAAGCGTCTTCGGCCGCCACGCCGCTCGATGTGTCTCGAACTCGGCGATGGCCTCTTCGTCTCGAAGGGTGAGTCCGATGTCGTCCAGACCCTCGAGAAGCCTCCACCGAGTGTAGTCGTCGATGTCGAAGGCGACCGTGAGCGCGCCTGCGCTCACCGTTCGTGCAACAAGGTCGACGGTCACGGCTATTCCCGGGTCGGCCTCGACGACCTCCCAGAGTCGCTCGACGTCCTCGTACGCGACCTGCGCCGCGAGCAGGCCCTGCTTGCCCGAGTTGCCGCGGAAGATGTCACCGAAGCGGGAGCTCACCACGACGTCGAAGCCGTAATCACGAAGGGCCCACACCGCGTGCTCCCGGCTGGAGCCCGTGCCGAAGTCGGGGCCGGCGATGAGCACCTTCGCACCCTGGTACTGGGGGCGGTTCAGCACGAAATCGGGGTCCTTGCGCCACTCGTGGAAGAGCGCGTCTTCGAACCCGGTCTTCGTGACCCGCTTCAGGAACACCGCGGGGATGATCTGGTCGGTGTCGACGTTCGAGCGGCGCAGCGGGACGGCGCGGCCGGAGACGACGGTGAACTTCTGCATCAGCGTGCCTCCTGCTCGTCCCGCAGATCCCACGGACTCGACAGCGTGCCGCGGATCGCGGTGGCCGCCGCGACGAGCGGCGAGACGAGGTGGGTGCGACCGCCCTTGCCCTGCCGACCCTCGAAGTTGCGGTTGCTGGTCGATGCGCAGCGCTCGCCCGGCGCGAGCTGGTCGGGGTTCATGCCGAGGCACATCGAGCAGCCCGCGAAGCGCCACTCGGCACCGAACGCCTCGATGACCTTGTCGAGCCCTTCGGCCTCGGCCTCGAGCCGAACACGGGCCGAGCCCGGCACGACCATGACGCGCACGCCGTCGGCCTTCTGCTTGCCCTTGATGATCGAGGCGAACGCCCGGAGGTCTTCGATGCGGCTGTTCGTGCACGAGCCCATGAAGACCGCGTCGACCCTGATGTCCTTGAGCGGGGTGCCGGCCGTGAGGTCCATGTACTCGAGTGCGCGCTCGGCGGCGGCGCGCTCGTGCTGGTCCTCGATGGTCGCCGGGTCGGGCACGGCATCGGACAGCGAGACGCCCTGACCGGGGTTCGTGCCCCAGGTGACGAACGGCTCGAGCGTGTCGGCGTCGATGGACACCTCTGCGTCGAACTCGGCGCCCTCATCGGTGGCGAGCGTCTGCCAGTAGGCGACCGCGTCGTTCCAGTCGTCGCCCTCGGGTGCGTGGGCGCGGCCTCGCAGGTATTCGTAGGTCGTCTCGTCGGGGGCGACCATGCCGGCGCGCGCACCCGCCTCGATCGACATGTTGCAGATGGTCATCCGGCCGTCCATCGAGAGGGCACGGATCGCGCTGCCGCGGTACTCGAGCACATAGCCCTGGCCACCGCCGGTGCCGATCTTCGCGATGACCGCGAGGATGATGTCCTTCGCCGTGACGCCCGGGCGCAGCGAGCCCTCGACGTTGATGGCCATGGTCTTGAACGGCTTCAGCGGCAGGGTCTGCGTGGCGAGCACATGCTCGACCTCGCTCGTTCCGATGCCGAACGCCATCGCGCCGAAGGCGCCATGGGTCGACGTGTGCGAGTCGCCGCAGACGACGGTGATGCCCGGCTGGGTGAGGCCCAGCTGCGGCCCGACGACGTGCACGATGCCCTGCTCCTTGTCGCCGAGCGAGTGCAGGCGGACGCCGAACTCGGCGGCGTTCCTGCGCAGCGTCTCGATCTGGATGCGGCTCGTGGGGTCGGCGATCGGCTTGTCGATCGCGAGCGTCGGGGTGTTGTGGTCTTCGGTCGCGATCGTGAGATCGGGACGGCGCACCGGCCGGCCCGCCATGCGCAGCCCGTCGAAGGCCTGCGGGCTCGTGACCTCGTGCACGAGGTGCAGGTCGATGTAGATCAGGTCGGGCGTTCCGGCTTCGCCCTTCTTCACGAGATGGGCGTCCCAGACCTTCTCGGCCAGGGTGAGCGGCCGCGCGGTCGTAGCGCTGTCGATAGGTGCGTTCATGCGTTCGTCTTCCTCAGGTTCTCGGTTCAGCCGACGATGGACTCCGCGACGGGGATGGCCTCAGAACGAAGCCCCGCCGCGGCGCCGAAGCAGGAGTCGTGGCACGCGCACCACCTCAGATTACACCGTGTCGATCGAGAGCCGGTCCACGCGCAGGCCGAGCTCGCCGAGGTACAGGGTCGATCCGGCGGCGACCTCGGTCGGCGCGCCCGGCGCCAACTCGAGGATCTCGCCCAAGGGTGGCTGCACTCGAACACCGTTGGTCGAGTGCAGGTCGATGACCGTCACCACGCCCGTGCGGGCGTCGATGACGGCGTGGGTCTTGGAGACGGAACGCGCCGGGTCGACGACGGAGACCGGTCGGGCGTCGGCGTGTGCGCCGCTCGCGACGGGATCGCGTCCGACCACGATCGGCACCGTCAGCAGCACCTCGAATCCACGGGGTCCGCTCAGCCGGAACGGTCCGGGCACTGCGGATGCCGCGGGGCGCGGCACCGGCTGAACCGGCGCCGGCGCGACAGGCGGAAGCGACGGAGCTGCCGGCACCCCGACGATCAGCGGCGTGGGCGGACCGGCGGGCACCGGCGTGAACTTCGGCAGCACGCGCGCGGGCGCGCGGACCGTGCGCTCGGGCTCCGCCGGCGGCGCTGCGGCAGGCTCGGGCGCGTTCGGGATCAGCCCCGGAGGGGGGACGATGAAGTCCGGCGCAACCACTCCACCACTCTAACGCCGCGAGCGGATGCGGTACCGGGCGACCAGCCTGCGCACCCGGCCGACCGCGGCCGAGACCGCGTGGCCCGCGGCGTCCGCTTCAGTCCATCGCTTCGTGACCGCCTCGTCGCTCACCGACTCGCCGTCGAAGACATCGCGATCGATCGTCGCCGCGAGCGTCGTCAGCCGGACGGGTCCGCCCTCATCGGTCGTGGCAGCGACGCCCTGATCGACGAGCTGGCGATCGAGCTCGTGCGCGGTCTGCAGGCGTGTCGCCTTCGCCGGCGGCTCGAACCCGAGCTCGGCGTACCGGTCGACGAGCTCGTCCCACGCCCCTGCGGCGCCCCGGTCGTTCGGGCCCCCGCGTCGCTTCGCGCGGCGTCGCCGCTTGGCGAGCGCGACGAACAGCAGCGGAAGCAGCACGATCGCGGCGGGGATGCCGACCGCGGCCGCGGTGACCCACACCCACCCCGGAACCTGGAACGGCCGGTCGCGGTCCTCGTCGTCGGTCTCGTCGATCTCGACGGTCGTCAGCAGCTCGTCCTCGACGTGCTCGGAGCGCGGGGGCTGGCGCACCTGCGGCTGGGGCTCGGACTTCGGCTTCGGCGTCTGCTCCTGTGGGACGTCGACCTGGTCGGGGGTCGGGCGGAACGAGATCCACCCCACGCCCTCGAACGGCACCTCGACCCACGCGGTGACGTCGGCGCCGACGACCTCGACCTCGGAATCGCCCTCGGCGATCTCGGGCGCGAAGCCCATGACCACGCGCGACGGATAGCCGAGGTGGCGCGCCATGAGGGCCATCGCGGCCGCGTACTGCTCCTCGTCGCCGACCATCTGCGTGCGCGTGAAGAGCTCGATGAGGCGGTCTGCGCCGTGCCCGGCGCGCGAGGCGACGGAGTCGGAGGCGAGCCCATGGCTGAGGAATCCGTTGGTCTTCAGCGCCCGCTCGATGTTGCGCAACTGCTCGATCGGGCTCGTCGCCTCGCCTGCGTACTCCTCGGCCTTCGCCGCGACGACGTCGGGCAGGTTCTCGACGGGCGTGAGGTCGAGCGAGGCGACCGGGGTGTCGATCAACTGCTCGGTGTCGGGCTCCTGCTGGATCCGCGCCTCGAGGCGGTACCTCGCACCCTCGCCGACGCCGCTCGTGAGCACGGCCGTGCCGGCCGCGGCGTTGTAGCGCAGGTCTCCCACACGCTCGACGCTTGCGTCATCGAGGAGCTGCAGCGAGGACCCGTAACCGACCGTGGGGAGCCAGACGTCGCCGTACCCCGCGACCGAGATCTCGACGTCGCGTGAACTGCCGAGCGTCGCGAGCTCGGGCGCGGGCAGGGTCCCGCCGACGATCGCGTAGCCGCCGTCGGCTGCGGATGACCCGGGGCCGGCCACGTTCCACAGCCGGCCGGTGTACGCGTCCATCGCTGCGAGCCGCACGGTGTCGCCGGGTTCGAGACCCGTCGCGGTGAAGAGCGGTTCCTCGGCGAGGTCCTTCGTGTAGTTGCGGAACCCGGCGAGCGGGCTCGGGAACTCCAGCGGGTCGAACGGCGGCACGATCTCGTCGCGCAGCACGAACCGCTCGGGCGCGACCGGCGCGATGGCGAGGCCGGCCACCGCCCCGACCGCGACGGCACCCGCGACGACGACCGCCGAACCGCGCAGCTTCTGCGCTCGCAGGCGCTTCGCGCCGTCGCCGCTCGCCTCGACGTCGGCACCGCGACGCCAGGCGAGCCAGACGAGGGCGATCGTCGCGAACGCGACCCCGCGCACCCCGGCGAGGTACGCCTCGTCGGTGCCGAGAAGGATGCCCGAAAGATAGAGCAGCACCGGGCCGATGAGCAGCACGCTCGACCGCAGCACGGTGCGCCGTTTCGGCAGCCAACGGATGACCAGCATCGCGCCGACGAGTGACACGAGCCAGGCGGCGAAGTAGGGCACCGCGGCGATGTAGTAGGGCGCCTCGACGGGGGTGCCGATGGTGACGATGTCGGCCCAGCCGTAGACCGCGCCGAGCGCCAGCCCGGTGAGCGAGGCGAGGCTCGGGAGCACGCCGAAGAGTGCCAGCGCAGGCATCGTGAACGGGGTGCCGAGCAGGAAGTAGGCGGCGAGGCCCATGAGCACGGTCGTCAGCACGCCGAGCCGGAGCAGCGACCCGGCCACGGCGACGAGCGTCCCGATGACGATGCCCGCCACTGCCGCCACGAGGAAGTTGAGATCGCCGAAGCTCGTCTCGTACCCGGCGATGCCGAGCAGCGAGAGCACCGACAGCACGATGAGGTCGGTGACGACGGTACGGGGAAGCCGGCTCACGGACGCACCCTCCGGACGAGTCGCTGCAGGTCGGTGAGCGAGCCGACGGTGACGACGGTCGTGCCCGCGATGCTCGCGATGCGCGAGGCTGCGCCGACCTCGACCCGGAAGGCGAGAACCTGCGTGTCGGGTCCGAACACGGTCACGACCGACCGGAAGTCGGCGAGGGGCACCGCCGAGCCGCCCACGACGATCGCGATGCTGGGCGCCGCCAGCCGCTTGGTGCCGTCGCGCACGAAGTCGCGCAACGAGGCGAACGCGCCGCTCACGGCCTCGATGCGACTCGTGTCGTCGAGCAATGCCGTCGGCGTGGCGGTGCGCAGCTTGCGGCCCTCGGTGACGACATCGAGGCGGGTGCCGTCGCGGATGACCTGCACGCCGAGCGAGGCGAGCACCGAGACGCCCAGTTCGAACTCGTCGTCGGAGGCGTAGTGCGAGCTCTCGGTCGACTGCGCCAGCACGAGCTGCGAGCGCCGCGTCTCCTCGTACTGGCGCACCATGAGCTGCCCCGTGCGTGCCGAGGTGCGCCAGTGCACGTTGCGCAGCGCATCGCCGGGCTCGTACGCCCGCAGGGCGTGGAAGGAGATGTCGTTGTCGGTGATCGTCTTCGTGACCTCGCCTTCGAGGTCACGGACGAGTCCGGCGGCCGAGGGCTTGAGCCTCGCCGTCACGGGATGTACGAAGAGCTCGACGGGATCGGTCCAGCGCACGACACGGCGCAGCAGTCCGAGCTGGTCGCCACGCACCGACGCCGCCGGCCCCGCGACGATCACGGCCCGTCGGTTGGTCGGCACCGCGAAGAGCTCTTCATGCTGCTCGGCCGGCGCGATGGCGGGGATCACGAACTCGGCGAGCCCTGCACCGACCGGAAGTTCGAGCCGCGACGGGATCGACGGTGCGCTTCCGAGGTTCCCGACGACGAGCTGACCGAGCGCCCGTTCGCCCGCGACGACGCGGCTCGGCTGCAGTGCGATGTCGACCCGGTACTGCATGCGCCCGAAGACGAACGGCACCGAGACGAGCACGGCGGCCGCGAGGGTCGCCCCCAGGAACGCGAACTCGACCCAGCCGAAACCCCACGCGAGTGCGAACGACGCGGCGACGGCACCGAGCACGAGCCATCCGGTCGTCGACACGACGCCCGTGACCGGCGCCGCCCACACGGCCACCCGCTTCGCCGTCGCGGCCAGCCGGCCGCCACTGGAGCGAGCGGATGCCGCGACCGCGCGTCCGGCGGCACGGAACGCGATGCGCGCCTGCGAGGGAACTCGGGGCGCACCGGTCTCGGCCGTCATGCCGCCCGGTACGCCGGCGGAGCGACGTCGACGAGCACGCCCGAGACGATGTCCTCGGCGGCGACCCCGGCGAAGTCCGACTCGGGATCGACGATGATGCGGTGCGCGAGCACCGGCACGGCGAGGTCCCGCACGTCGTCGGGCGTCACATAGGTGCGGCCGTGTGCGATCGCCCAGGTCTTCACCGTGCGGGCGAGCGCGAGCGCGCCGCGCATGCTGACACCGAGCGACGAGTCCTTGTGCGCACGCGTCGCGGCGACGATCTGGTTGAGGTACGACAGCACGGCCGCGTCGACGTAGACCTCGGAGGCGAGCTGCGCCATCGTCGTCACCGAGCTCGAGGCGATGATGGGCGTGACCTTCGACGCGCGGGCGCGGTTGGCCGAGTCGAGCAGCAGCGTCACCGCCGTGTCATGGTCGGGGTAGCCGAGCGAGGTCTTGATGAGGAAGCGGTCGAGCTGGGCCTCCGGGAGCGAGTAGGTGCCCGCCTGCTCGACGGGGTTCTGCGTCGCGATGACCATGAACGGGCTGCCCACCTCGTAGCTCACGCCGTCGACGGTGACCCTGCCCTCCTCCATGACCTCGAGCAGCGACGACTGGGTCTTCGGGCTGGCGCGGTTGATCTCGTCGGCGAGCACGATCGACGCGAAGATCGGGCCGCGGTGGAACTCGAAGTGTCCCTTGCCCTGGTCGTAGATCGTCACGCCGGTGACGTCGGAGGGCAGCAGGTCGGGCGTGAACTGGATGCGCGAGTGCGTGCCGTCGAGCGTGTTGGCGAGCGCCTTGGCGAGCACGGTCTTGCCGGTGCCCGGGAAGTCCTCGAGCAGCACGTGGCCGTCGGAGAGCAGCGCGGTGACGACGAGCTCGATGACCTCGCGCTTGCCGAGGATCGCCTGGTCGATGTTGTCGACGAGCTTCGAGAAGGCGTCCTGGAACCACTGCGCCTGTTCTTGGGTCACTGCCACGTTCGTTCTCTCCTCATGCTGGCGGCGCGACGGACGCGCCGAACGACTTCATCTGAACCCGGAGTCGCGGTCGGCCGGCGACCGCATGGTCGCGGCGCCATGGACGACGCGCGGAAAACGCTAACACGGGGGCCTCGGGCATCATGGTGTGCCCCCGCGGGCGGGGAGGGAATCCCAGTTGTTGATCGTGTCGGACCAGTACGTCGCGCCGCTGCTCGTCGAGACGAACCGCACCCTGATGCTGTCGTTGTTCCTGATGCCGAGGCTGTTCCAGATCACGATCGACCCATTGGGGGAACCGATCGAGTACGTGTTCTCGCTGAGCCCCGCGTTGCTGCCGTTGATGAAGGTCGTGATGCGGTAACTCCCGGTGGGGAAGTCTCGGAGGTCGATGCCGACGTATCGGCACCCGGAACACGAGTTCGGAGAGATCGACCCCTTGAAGATCGACCCGCCGGGTGTCGGCGGCGGCCGGTTGTCGACATTGAAGTTGCGCGAGTCGGCGGTGCTCGTGCCGCCGCCGCCGCGGTTGATCGCGCGCACCTTCACGGTGTGACCGCCCGCGCCGACGTTGTTGAAGGAGTGCGACCTCGATCCGCCGGCGTTCACCCAGCCGTTGTTGTCGAGCTCGACCTGGTAGTCGACCCCGCCGCCGCCGGTATTCGACGGGGCATTCCAGCTGACGTCGACGCGCGTCGGCGCATACCCGGCGGCTGAGGCGGTCAGGCCGGTCGGAGGCCCGGGCTGGCCGTATGGCGTTTCGGAGACCGGGTTCGACCAGGCGCTCCAGCCGATCTCGTTGTGCGCGCGAACCATGAAGCTGTACGTGGTGCCGTTCGTGAGGCCCGAGAAGGTCTGGTCCACACCCGCGGCACCCGCGCCGAACTGCTGCACCGCGCCGTTGTAGTCGACCTCGTACATGTCGATCGCCGCGTTGTTCGGCGCGGGCGCGTTCCAACGGATCGTCACGGACCGGTCGCCCTTCGACGGAGCGACCGGGGTGTTCGGGGCGTCGGGCTTGTCCTTCACGACGACGATCACGCGCCCCTGGGTCTGCCGAGCCGGGTCCCTCGTGCCGTCCTCGATGCGATAGATGACACTCAGGGTGCCGGTGAACGCCGGGCCCGTGCGCACGGTGATGCCGGTCGCCGTGTGGCTCACCGACGCGTTCGTCCCGACATCCGCCTGGTCGATCGCCGCATCGACCACGCGCAGGGGCACGCCGTCGGCCTCGAACGGATTGAAGTCGTTCGCGAGCACATCGACGTCCAGGCTCGCCGCGCGCACCATCTCGACCGAGTCGTCGACGGCCTTGGCGTTGGCTCGCGTGGACGAGACGACCTTCACGTCGACGTAGCCCGGCACGGTGAACTCGTTGAACGACACGTCGAACGTCAGGCGGGTCGCGGTTCCGGGCTGGACGCCCAGCGGTGCGGAGACGCGAAGGGTGGCTCCGTCGACGATCTCGGCCTGGATGTCCGCGCTCATGCCTCCGAGGTTCGTGTAGGTGATGCGCGAGATGTTGTCGGGATTCGGCTGATCGCTCGAAGACCGCAGATCGATCTCGAGCGGGCTCTCGCCCGCCTCGATCGTCTCGGTGCGCGGCGTGAAGGTCGGCGGTGTGTCGTTGAAGGCGGGATCGCCGACGGTGATCGGAATCGTCAGGATCGCGCGACGGCCGATCGGATCATCCGGCCCCTTCCCGTCGGTGACCTCGAAGGTGACCGACGCCGCGCCTCGGTAGTCCTGGGCAGGAGCGAATCGCAGGTTCTTCGCGTCGACGAGCGCCTCTTCGCGGGCATTCGTGGCCGACGCGGACAGGATCGTGGCGGGTTGGCCCGACGGCACGACCACGATGTCGGCGACATCCCACTCGATGCTGCCGTTCATCGGCACGACGATGTCGCCGATCTCTGCGAGGTACGGGGCGGGGAACTTCGCCTTCTCTTCGGCCGCGAGCTCCTCGGGCGTCTTCGGACGCTGCGTCTCCTCTGGGATCTCGTCGCCCGCGGGCACGGGCGGCACGATGACGAAGGCCATCGCGTCGAGATCATCGAGATCGTTCGTCAGGCGGTACGCCACGGCGTATCGCTCGCGGCCCGGCTCCACCGCGATCGAACCGTCGGCGTGCACCTCGGCCCGGCCCGCATTGGGGCCCTCGACCGTCACGACGAGGTCGTCGACCAACCCGCCCGGATTGGTGGCGTCGTCGAGCGGTCGCACGATCGATCTCTCGCCCTCGACGACCTCTTCGGGCTCGATCACCTGGTCTTCCGCCGTCGGCGGCTGGATCACCGCGTCATCGGTGACCGCGACCTGCAGGAATGCCGTGTCCGCGCCGCCGTGCCCGTTCGAGATCTCGTAACGGATCGTGTACGCGCCCTCTTGGTCGGGTGCCGTCACGACGACCCTCCGTCGGTCTTGGATCTCCGCCTCGATGCCCTCATCGATCTCGGGCATGTCGGCGACGCGCAAGCTGTAGCCGCTCGGGTCGGAGTCGTTGAGCAGCACCTCGACGGACGCCGTGCGTCCTGGCTTCATCTCGATCGCGTCGTCGAGCGCCTTCGGGGGTAGCTGCACGACCGGCCGTGGGATGACGCCGATGCGGATCGTGCCGGTCGCGGTACCGCCGAATGTGTCGCGAAGCTCATAGGTGAACGTGTCGGTTCCGGTCGACCCGGCGAACGCCTCGTAGATGAACGAGGTGCTCGTGCGTTCCACGACACGACCGAGCGCGGGGGCCTGCGTGATGCCGGTGAGCACGACCGAGTCGCCATCGGGGTCGAGGCCGTCGAGCGGAACGTCGATCGTCACGGCCGATCCGGCGAACGTGCGGGAGGTGAGCGGGGTCGGCAACGGAGGCCGGTTCTCGCTCGCGTCCTTGGCGACGACGGTGAAGTGCAGCGTCGCGCGCGCGGTCTGCTCGTAATCGTCGCCGATCGTGTACACCGCGGTGTACACGCCGGGAGCATCGGGCGCCTGGTAGCGAACGGTGTCGCCGTCGACGAACGCGAGGCCCTCGAGGTCGTCGACCTCGAGCAGGTCGGGCAGCACCTGCAGTGCCGCGGAATCGGGATGGTAGTCATTGTCGAGCACCGGCACGGTGACGATGTCACCCGCTCGTACGCTGACGCCGTCGTCGATCGCGACCGGGGGCTGATGCTTCACCAATGGAGGCACGGGGACGACCGTCACCGTGGCGGTCGAGGAATTGATGCCGTCGGAGACGGTGTAGCTGAATCGGAGCTGCCGGTCGAGCGCCTCGGATGCGGTGACACGCGTGACCGTGTTCGTGAGGATCTCGACCGATACGAGTCCGTCGGTGGCCGTGTCGTCGACCGACTGCACGGCGAGCACCCTGCCCGACGGGGAGACGTCGTTCGCCAGGACCGGGACCGATGCGGGTTCTCCGGGTCGCAGGTACGCCGTGTCCTTGACCGCGATCGGGGCGGCGGCGTCGGCCGGCGGATCAGTCACCTGCACGCGCACGAGCCCGACGCTCACGCTCGCGCCGGCGCCGAGGTTGTAGATGAAGATGTACTCCCCCGGCTCATCGCTGCGGAACGCGACGGTCCCGCGCTCGAGGTTCGGCGTGACCTTCGCCCCGTCGGGCACCTGCTCGACGCCGAGGAGTTCCAGCCCTGCCCCCGAGGGCGACAGGTCGTTGGCGAGCGGCTCGATGAGCTTCGGTCTCGCCGACGAACACCTGGGCGAAGTCGGGAGTGCCGATGGGGTTGAGCGAACCGGCCGGCTTCACCTCGACGACGAGGGTTCCTGCCGCGGTCGTCTGCCCGTCGCTGACCGTGAACTTGACCTCCTTGAGCCCGAGCTCGGCCGACTTGTGCTCGAACGTGAGGTAACCGTCGGGGCTGGACCGCACCGAGTCGCCGCCGGTCGGAGAGGCGTTCACGAGGTAGAGGTCATCGCCGTCGGGGTCGTTCCAGTCCGCGAGCACGTTGTACGAGATCTTCTGGCCCTGCTCGACGCTCACGGCACCGGAACGCATCGAGACGGGTGCCGCGTTCTCGGATTCCGGCACGATGCGCACGTTGACGGATGCCTCGGCGACGCCACCCCGGCCGTCGTCGACGGAGTACCGGAAGGACACCGAGCCCGCCGCGCCCTCGGCCGGCGAGAACTGCAGGGCGCGCCCGCCGTCGATGAGCTCGAGCTTGCCCGAGGCCTCGGAGACATCGGTCGTCGAGGCGACGGTGAGCACGTCGCCGTCGGGGTCGGTGTCGTTCTCGAGCACCTCGAGGATGGTGGTGCGACCGGGGCGCACGCCGTACTCGTCATCGCGCGCGAGCGGCGGACGGTTCTGGTCGGTGCGCTCGGCGAGGGTGTCCTCGAAGGTCTGCTGCGAGCTCTTCTCCTCGCCCTCCTCCTCTTCGCTCTCTTCGGGAGGGGTCACCTCTTCCCAGTTGTCGACGAGCCTGAGGTCGGAGTCGACGAGCCAGGCGTTGCCATTGGTGAGGTTGTTCAGCACGATGACGTCGCGGTTGACGCGGAACTCGAGACGTGACCCGCCGGTGGGCTGCTCGATGTCGAGCAGCGTCGCCTCGCCGTCGCCGCAGGCGGAGAGGTAGCGGCCGGTCTCGGCCCATGCGCCGTGCACGCAGCCCTCGAGCCACACCGGCGCCGCGACGTCGTCGGCGTTCGTGGTCGAACCGGGCGATCCGTTGTCGAGTTCGCGCACCTCGCCGCCGGCGAGCGGCACCTCGAGCAGGCCCGCGGCGGTGGCGACGTAGGCCGCGTCGTGCTCGGCCCCCGACTGCTGGAGCCGCAACCCGCCGTCGGGAAGCTCGACGCTGCGGTCGTCGACGATGAGGGTGTTCGACTCCTCGTCGAACACGACCGCCCGCTCGCCGACCGCCGCGAGCTGGTGCGCTCCGAGCTTGGGCACGGCGCGCTCCTGCGGCTTCTCGGCGCCGCGCTCGAACTGCAGCAGCGTGGATTCGCCATCGGCGGTCGCGAACACCGTGCCCTTCGGGCTGACTGCGACGTGCCCCGTGTCGCCGAGCTCGGCGATCGGGTCGCTGCCGCGCCAGTCGAACGACAACTGGTCGCCCGCCGCGATCGTCCAGAGCTCGCCCTTGGGTGACAGCACCGCCAGCACATCGCCGCCGTAGGCGATCTGCGAGGCCGGGGGCACGTCGATGCGCTCGACGAGCGTCGTGAACGACGGGTCGATGCGCTCGACCGAGCCGACGCTCGGGTCGTAGATGAACGCGTCGCTGCCGTTCTGGAAGACATCGATCTCGTTCGAGGCGGTCGAGACGGCCGCGTCGAGCTCTTCGATCTGACGGTTCAGCCGGCCCGCCAGCAGGTCTTCGGCGTTCGTGACCCAGACCTCTCGGGCGTGCAGCTCGGGATCGGTGACGGGGTAGCCCTGGTGCAGGACCGCGAACCCCAGGGGCACGCCGGCGAGCACCGCGATGGCCGCACCCGACGCGATGGATTTGCGCGCTCGAAGCCATGTGGTGAACCGGCTCAAGATCGTCTCCCCAGGGCGTCCGTCGGGTAGGGCTCGTCGGATGGGCCTGCTCAGACTCGCGGGCCGGGCATCAACCTAACATGTCCCGGTCGCGGGCTGGAATGGGGAGCTCTCCCCGTGCCCTGGGTCACCGGTCGTCGACCGCCGGCGCGTCGATCCCGCCGTCGAGCAGCGCGAGATCATCGGCGCTGACGAGCCGGGTCGCGACGGCGTATTCGACGAGGCGTGCGCGACGATTCGTCGCGAGCTTTCCACGCCCTCCGCGCAGGCCGTCGACGCCGAGCTTGTCGAGCTTCTCGCACACGTTGTCGAGCTTGCGGTTGAACGTCGTCATGCTCCACCCGAGGCGCGCCGCGGCCTCGGCCGAGCTCGGCACCGGCGCGCGGCCCGCGGTCGGCTGGGCGAGCACGTTCTCGGCGAGCGCGACCACGAGCTGCCGCTGGCTCGTCGTGAGCGTCACGGGCAGCATGGTCGTGGTGCCCGCTGCAGTCGTCGCGGTGAGCGACGTGTTGTAGAAGTCCTCTTCGGCATGCACGGTGAAGTCGTAGGTCGTCGCGCCGGCGCTGAACATGACGTGCACGGTCTGGAACACGAGCGGCAGCTTCGCACCGGGCGCGACCCACGCCTGCACACTCCCGGTCGCGTCGGAGACGGTCGCCGAGAGCAGCTGCCCGACGTTCGCGAGCCACCAGAGACCGTATTCCGACGAAAGCGTGAGGAACGTGCGGTGAAGGTACGGATTGTCGTCGATCGTGAGGTCGGACTCGCGGCCGATCGTGAACGGCTCGCCGGCCTCGACGGTGTACCACTCACCGCAGTACTCGACCTTCAACGGCCTCATCCGGAGCATCCCCTCACGGGTTCTGACGTCTTGCTTCCGCGTTGCACCTGCACGTCGATGCACACGTCCCCCGCGCCTGCGGCGGCCACCGTGATGGTCGACCCCTCGGTCACCTCGGTCTGGCCGCTGCCGTCGGCACGCTTCCAACGGTACCGGTCGCCGTCTTCGGCGCCCTCGTGCGAGACGGCGAAGACGACGGATGCCCCGTCTGCACTCGTGACGCCAGGTTCGACGGTCGGTGCCGGAACGGTCGCGGCGATGACGGCGTCCTCGCCGGGCGAGGTCGGCCCGGGCTCGGCCGCGGGTGGCGCGATGCTTCCCGACATGGCGATCGCGACGCCGACCGCCACCGCGATGACCAGGGCGGCCGCCGCACCGATGATGATGCCGAGCTTCGAGCGTCGCGGTTCGGTCTCCTCGACCTCGCCTTGCGCGCCGATGGTCTGCGCGGTTGCGGGCCCCGGCACCGACGGGTCCGGGCCGCGGCGACGCGGCCGTACGACCGTGGCATCGGGGGTCGTGGCCGCGCGCGCTCCGGCCGTGACGGCCGCCGCCGGCGTGCGGACGACGGTGCCGTCGTCGACAGCCGCGCCGGGTGCCGATGCGACATCGCCCGGCTGCGGGGGCTGTGCGGCGATCTGCTGAGGGGCGCGGGCGCGCGTGCGGTCGTCGTCGGGCGCCGGCGTCGGACCGGGCGCGATCGGCGTGCTGCGCGGCGATTGCGCCTCGACCGTGCGCACCGCACGTGCGCGCGTGGCGTCGGCCGCGTCGTCGTCGGCGGGCACCTCATGCGACGTGGCGAGGTTCGGCACCTCGATGCTCGTCGCCGCATACCCGAGCTCGAGTTCGATGCGCTGCAGGGCCCTGGCGAACTCGACCGCGCTCGGGAAGCGGTCATCGCGTCGCGTCGCCATGCCCTTGGCGAGGACCGCCGTCAGGCTGCGCGGCACGTCGGCGCGGTCGATGGGCGTGATCGCACCGCGCTCGATGCGCCCCATGAGGTCGAGCGAGCCGTTGGGCCGGCCCGGGATCTCGAACGGCGTGCGACCCGCGACGAGCGTGTACACGGTGGCGGCGAGCGAGAACACGTCGCTGCGGGTGTCGGGCTTGGGATCGTCCTCGAACATCTCGGGCGGCGACCACGGCACGCTCATGCCGACCGCCGACTGGCCCGACCCGGTCGCGGACGCCTCGGGGGCCGTGACCGTGTGCACCGGGAGCTCGCCGTCGAGGTTCGACGAGATGCCGAAGTCGGTGAGCGCCGGCCAGCCATAGGCGTTCGTCAGCACGTTGGCAGGCTTGATGTCGCGATGCAGGATGCCGGCGGCGTGTGCCGTGGCGATCGCACCTGCGAGCCGGACGCCCGTGCGCAGGGCGTCTTCGATCGTGAACGGCTGGCGCTTGTAGCGCTCCGAGAGGCTCGGCCCCGAGCAGTACTCCATGACGAAGTACGGGCGCCCGTCGGTCGAGACGTCGGCGTGGAAGATCGTGACGATGAACGGATGCGCCGACAGCTGCGCCATGAGGTTCGCCTCGGCGACGAATTGCGCCCGCGTGTCTCGCCCGAGCTCTTCGGTGAGCAGCACCTTCACGGCGACCTTGCGCCGGGGCAGTTTCTGCTCGTACAGGAACACATCGGCGAAGCCGCCCGAGCCGAGCAGGCCGAGCGACGTGTAGCCGGGGAGCTCCGGTGGCGACGAGGGTGCGCGGCGCATCAGCCGCCGACCACCTGGAGGGTGCAACCGCCGCCGAGGTCGACGACCGTGCCGATGAGCACCGGCGTCGGCTCCCCTGCCCGGAGCTTCACGGGCGGCTTGCCGGGCGCCACGACGAGCGTGCCGTTGCGCGAGTGCAGGTCGGTGACGACGACGGTGCCGCCCTCGAGCGCGAGCCGGACGTGGCTGCGGGAGATGTCGGGGTCGCCGTGGCCGATCGTGACGAGGCGCGGAAGGCGCCCGCCCGAGACCTTGCTGACGCTCGGCGCCCGGCCCAGCACGAGCTCGTGCCCGATGGGTTCGAGCGCACCGTCGGGCATGCGCAGGTGCGGCTGCGGCGCGGCGGGTTCGATGCCCTCGGCGGGTACGAGGGTCGCATCGGCCACGTTCGCCGCTTCGCGCTCGGCACGCAGCCGGCGGATGTCGACGCTCGCGATCGTCAGGCCGTCGTGATCGCCCGGTTCACCGTGCTCGCTGAAGTCGACCGGTGCGCTCGGTGCTGCCGCGAGTGCCGACGCGGGAATCGGCTCGATGAAGTCGGTCACCGTCTCTTCGTCGACGGGAGCGATCGTCTGCTCGGATGCCATGACCACGGCAGGCGCGACCACCGGGGCGGGAACAGCCGCCGTGAGGACCGGAGCGGGCATCCTGTGCGGCACGGCCGACGCAGACGGACCCGTCATGGGGAGGGGCGACCCTCCGACGGCCGCGACGACCGGGGCGGACGACGTCGATCTCGCAGGCACGGCCACGCGCCCGGCGGCCACGACGCCGTCGACGATCGGGAACCAGTCCGCCGCGGCATCGGCACCGAGCGCCGCGACCTCGAACTCGGTCTTCGCGTCGACCAGGCGCTCGGTCCAGGTCGACACGTCGACCCCCGAGATTCGCGTGCCGCCGATCGCCACCTCGATGTCGCCCCGCACGAGCACGCGCGCCGGGCCGGCGGCGTTCCCGGTCCAGGTGACGAGTGCGAAGTCGGGGGTGTTGCCCAGGCCGCCCGCGGTCAGCCGCTCGATCACTGCGGTGGTCGAGTCGGCCGACAGGGTCGACCACAGCTCGCCGACGATCGCCGCCGCATCGTCGCCCGCGACGACGAGCACGGCGCCGGGCCGCACGCCGGCCACGTGCTGCCCCGACCCATCGGACAGGTACTCAGCCATCTGCGCCATCGCTTCGCGGCCGCGTGGTCTCGACCGAATCGTCGCCGCGATCGCGCGTCGCATGTGCGTCGTCGTCGCCCGCACCGATCGTCGATTCGACCACGACGACGCTGACGTTGTCGCGACCGCCGTGTTCGAGTGCGGCATCGACGAGCTCACCGGCCATGCCGGCAGCGTGCACGGCGTCGCCCGCGAGGATCGAGGCGATCCGGTCGTCGTCGAGCTCTTTCGTGAGCCCGTCGGAGCAGACGAGGAACATCTGCCGACCGGCGGCCGGGATGAGCCAGATGTCGGGATCGACGACGTCGTCGGCCCCGAGCGCGCGCGTGATCACGTTTCGGTCGGGGTGCCGCTCGGCGTCGTCGGGGCTGATCAGCCCCGCATCGACGAGCTCCTGCACGGCCGAGTGGTCGACGCTCAGCTGTTCGAGTCGGCGACCGTCCCACGAGTAGACGCGCGAATCGCCGATGTTGAACACCATCCAGTGGAAGCCGACCCCGTCGCCGGTGTCGACGAGCACGACGCCGGCGAGCGTGGTGCCGGCGACGGCTGTGCCCTCTTCACCCTCGTCGCTGAGCGCGCGCACCGCGTCGTTCGACGTGTGGATCGCGTCGAGCACCTGCTCGGGCGTTGGGGGCACCCCCGCCTCCAGGTGCCGCCGGAAGGTCGCGACAACGGCTTCGCTCGCGGCATCGCCCCTGGCGTGCCCGCCCATGCCATCGGCCACCAGGTACACCGGAGCCTCGGCGAGGAACGCGTCCTCGTTCACCGCGCGTACGTTGCCCACGTCGGAGCGGGCGGAGTGGGCGATCAGCGCCGACCCGCGCGTCAGCGAGACGACGCCCTCGACATCACCTGACACGGGTCTCCTCTGTAGGGGGCGGGGTGGGGCTGCGATCGCCGGCACTGCGAGCGTCGCCGCCGGTGTCGCCCATACACGCTAGCAACTCCGGCGGCGGCCCGTGGCTCCCTGTGGAACTGCTAGCGCCCGGCGCGGTCGGACTCCTCGGCGCGATCGCCCTCTGCGGTGAAGTGGGGCACCTCGTCGAGCAGCTTCGCACCACGGCGCTTCGACTCGACGCTGGCCTTGACGAGGCTCGCGACCGTTGCGACCGCCATGGCCGCGACGATCACGCCGAGCGAGGCCCACGTGGAGATCTCGGGCGCCCACTCGACGGGCTCGCCGCCGTTGAGGAACGGCAGCTCGTTCACGTGGAGGGCGTGGAACACGAGCTTCACGCCGATGAACGCGAGGATGAACGCGATGCCGTACTTGAGGTACTCGAGGCGCTCGAGCAGGCCGCCGAGCAGGAAGTACAGCTGGCGCAGCCCCATGAGCGCGAAAACGTTCGCCGTGAAGACGATGAACGCGCTCTGCGTGATGCCGAAGATCGCGGGGATCGAGTCGAGCGCGAACAGCAGGTCGGTCGTGCCGATGGCGATGAACACGATGAGGATCGGCGTGAACATGCGCGTCCCGTCGACGGTCGTGCGCAGCTTGATGCCGTCGTAATCGTCGGAGATGCGGACGCGCTTGCGCAGCATCCGCACCACTGCGCCCTCGGACTGCTCGGCGTTCTCCTCGCGGTGCAGGAACGCCTGCTGGATCGCCGTCCACACGAGCCAGGCGCCGAAGATGTAGAAGATCCAGCTGAAGTTCTCGATGAGCTGGGCGCCGAGCAGGATGAACACACCGCGGAAGATCAGCGCGAGGATGATGCCCACCATGAGCACCTCCTGCTGCATCTTCTTCGGCACCGCGAACCGCGCCATGATGATGACGAAGACGAAGAGGTTGTCGATCGACAGGCTGTACTCGGTCAGCCAGCCCACCACGAACTGGCCTGCGTGCTCCGCATCGCCGAGCAGCAGCATCAGCAGCGCGAAGACGAGGGCGAGCGCCACGTAGAACACGACCCACAGGGTCGACTCCTTGAACGAAGGCACATGGGGCCGCTTGATCACGAGGAGCAGGTCGGCGATGAGGATCAGGGTCAGCACGATGAGCGAGCCGACTTCGAACCAGACGGGAAGTTCGAGCACAGGGAGCCTTTCGGGGGTTCGGGGACGGCGGAGGTCCGAAAGTCTCTCCCAGCTCCGCCGTGGCGGCCCCCACGTCCGGAGCGGCTGCGATGGCGCTCGTACTGACGATCGTGGGTCGAGGCGTTCGCCTCGCGGGATACTCCCCTTCGCAACCGCGAGTCTAGCCGACGGCGGCGTGGTGCGCTGAAGCTGTGGAACGGGGATCGACGGATGCCGCAGCCGCATCGCCCCCGAAACGCCGAATGCCCTCGCGGAAGCGAGGGCATTCAGGTGTTGTCGCAAAATCACATGCGTGACCCCAGCGGGATTTGAACCCGCGCTGCCGCCGTGAGAGGGCGGTGTCCTAGGCCGCTAAACGATGGGGCCGAATCGACAACTTGAAGAGTATGACACAGGCTCGGGGCGTCCGCAAAATCGACGCGCCCGTGGCATCCGCCGGCGATCAGGCGAACACCGAGACCGCGCCGGGGACCACTTCGATCTCGACGGGGAGGGTTCCGATGCGCTCACCGTCGGCGTAGGCGACGACGTCGTCGGCCTCGATCACGAAGTGCCGCCCGGTCAGGAACTCGACCGCCGGGTGGTCGATGTGCGTGCCGGCGAAGACCTTCGGGAACACGGCGATGAGTCTCGCACGCGAGAGCGGATGCACGATGAGCACGTCGAAGATTCCGTCGGCGAGGTCGGCGTGCGGCACGATGCGCATCCCGCCGCCGAGCGACGAGTTGTTGGCGACCGAGACGAGCATCGCGCGCTGCTCGCGGCGTGTGCCGTCGACCGTCAGCGTGTACAGGCGGGGACGGAATGTCGCGAGCTCGCGGAGCATCGCGAGCGTGTACCGGCTCGGCCCCCGTGGACGCGTCATCCGATTCGCTCGCTCGTTGACGACCGCGTCGAAGCCCGCCGAGACCACGCAGGCGAACCACGTCGAGCCCACGCCGTGGCGGATCAGCCCCGCATCGATGCGACGTGGCGGGTGCCGGAGGCGATCGACGAGCGCATCGATCGCGGCTGCAGGGTCGTCGAACGGCAGGCCGAGGCCGCGTGCGAGGTCGTTGCCGGTGCCGGCCGCGACGATGGCGAGCGGGATGTCGGTCTGGGCGACCAGGTTGACGCCCAGCGATGCCATGCCGTCTCCCCCGACGACGACGACACCGTCGGTGCCCTGGGCGACCGCCGACTCGGCCTCGCGCCGGAGCAGTTCGAAGTTCGCCTCGCGCAGCATCGACACCTCGTAGCCCTCGGCCAGCAACCGCTCGACGACGGCCGCGCCGACCCACCGATTGCGCCCGAACGACGCCGCGGGGTTCACGGCGACGACGAGGCGCTTCGGCGACTGGGACATGCAGCGATTCTGGCAGGCATGCGGGACCCTGCCGTGCAACGGGTTGCGCCGCGTCGCGCGGCGGGTGTTGGCTCGGAACATGCGCCTCACCAAACTCGAACATTCCGCACTCGTCATCGAGGACTCGGGCGACAAGCTCTACATCGATCCCGGCAAGTTCACGACGCCGATCACCGAGTCCGCCGGCGCCGTGGCCGTCGTGATCACCCACCAGCACGACGACCACTGGACCCCCGACCAGCTCCGTCGCATCGTCGAGGCGAACAGCGAGGTTCGGCTCTTCGGCCCGGCGGGCGTCGCGGCCGCGGCGTCCGACTTCGACGTCGAGGTGGTCGACGCCGGCGACGAGGTGGAGGCAGGTCCCTTCCGGCTGCGCTTCTTCGGCGGTCGACACGCGGTCATCCACCGTTCGATCCCCGTCATCGACAACCTGGGCGTGCTGGTGAACGACGCGCTGTACTACGCGGGCGACTCGTTCACGGTGCCCGAGGGCGTCGCCGTCGAGGTGCTCGCCGCACCCGCCGGCGCCCCGTGGATGAAGATCAGCGAGGCGATGGACTACATCGAGGCCGTCGCGCCCCGCCGAGCCTTCCCCACCCACGAGATGCTGCTCTCACGGGCCGGGAAGGCCTTGTCGAACACACGGCTGGCCTGGGCGACCGAGCAGGGCGGCGGAGAGTTCCTCCCGCTCGAGCCGGGCGAGACGATCGACTTCTGAGCGTCAGGTCGCCGCATCGGCGCCGGGGCGATGTCGGACATCGACAACGAATGGCGAATCCACAGCACGAGGCTTTGGTGAACAGCGCACAACTTCAACCGTGATCGCTGCGGGAACCTCCAGCGCTGCTACATTCGTGCCACCCTCAGGGACTGCGGTACCCGATGGCACCGATGATGGCGCCATCCGATTCGCATGTCGGCCCTCCTGATGGCGCGACATCCCGCAGATCGCGCGATGCGCACCCGATGACCCGCACCGTCATCGTCTTGCACCCACCCCGGGCGATGACGCGCGCCGTCGCGCCCGAGCGACCACAGGAGCCTCAATGACGAGAATCGAATCCACTGCGCACCAGCACGGCACGGGGGTGAAGGTCACTGCGGTGATCCTCGCGATCGCCCTCGTCGCGCTGGCAGCGTTCTTCCTGCTCACGACCGGCAAGTTGCACGACGGAGCAACGCAGCTCTCGTCGGGCGCCGGGCAGGTCGACGACGGCGCCACACAGCTCGCCGACGGCGCCGCGCAACTCTCGACGGGCGCCGGCGACCTCGAAGACGGCGCCGTGAAGGCCGACGCCGGTGCCGACAAGGTCGCCGCCGGCGCGACGTCGGCGGCCGCCGGCGCGGCACGGCTGCAGGCGGGAGCCGCGAAGTCGGCGACCGGAGCCATGACCCTCGCCGACGGCGCCGTCACGAGCGCGAATGGCGCGTCCGATCTCAGCAACGGTGCCCAGCGGCTCGTCGCGGGCGCGGGAGCGCTCGACGACGGTGCGAAGCGGCTCACTGCGGGAATCGGCAGCGCCAACGCCGGTGCCGGCAAGCTCGCCGCCGGCAGCGCGACCGTGGCCGCGAAGACCGGCGACGTGGCGGCGGCCAACGCCGCGCTCGCGACCGGTGCGGCGCAGCTCTCGGCCGGCGTCGGACAGATCGCCGCCGGAACCGCGCAGGCGAAGGCCGGCTCTGGCACCCTCGCCGGTGGGCTGTCGGCCCTGAAGACGGGCACCACCACTCTCCACGTGAGCGGCGAGCAGCTCAAGAACGGAGCTGCGGCCCTCAGCGGTGGTGCCGGCCAGCTGGAGGCCGCCAACACGCAGCTCGCAGGCGGGTTGAGTGCCCTGCACGATTCCCTCGTCGCTGCGGGTGCCGATGCTGCCCTCATCGCCCAGGTGGCGCTGCTGCGCGACGGCGCGATCAGCGCGCGCAACGGCTCGACCTCACTCTCGGACAACGCCGACACCCTCGCCGCCGGAATGGCGGCACTCCAAGGCGGGCTCACGTCGACGAAGGGTGCGGTCGACTCGCTCCAGTCCGGTGCCGTCAAGCTCTCCTCGGCGTTGGATCAGCTCGCTGCCGGCTCGGCCGACGCCGCGGGCGGATCTGCGCGGCTCTCGGACAGCGCGGCGCTCATCGCCGCCGGCTCAGGGCAGGTGGCCGCGGGCGCGAAGCAGCTCGGCGCGAAGGCCGGAGAACTCGCCGCCGGAACGAACACGCTGTTCACGAAGTCGGGCCAACTGGCTGCCGGCACCGACAACCTGTTCACGAAGTCGGGCGAACTGGCCGCGGGCGCGGGGCGACTCGCCGACGGCACCGAGCGCCTGTCCACGGGCGCCGGAACGCTCTCGGCCGGGGCGAGCACCCTGAGCGCCGGCGCCGGCAACCTCGCCGCCGGCGCTCGCACGCTCGCGAGCGGCGCGACCGCGCTCGCCGACGGCACGCAGCAGCTCGCCGATGGAAGCGCAACGCTGGCATCGGGCGCGGACGTGCTCGCCGACGGTGCGGTGGCGCTCAGCGACGGCAACGGGCAGCTGGCCACCGGCACCGAGACCCTCGCCACGGGCACCTCGACGGTCTCTCCGACGACACTGCTCCCCTGGCTGCTCGTGCTGTTCGGCGTCGCGGCCGCCGGCATCGCCGCGTGGATCGTGCACCGGGTGCGCTTCCGCAGCGCCGGCGCCGCGACCGCGTAGCGCGCGAACGGGGCGGTCGAGATCCTCGACCGCCCCGTTCCGTGCGCCGCCGTTCAGTCGTCGTCGCCGTTGCCGTTGCCGTTTCCGTTGCCCTGGCCGCCGCCCGGCCCGTCGCCGGGGTCGCCTCCAGGACCGTCGCCCTGGCCGCCGTCTCCGTCATCTGATTCGTCATCGAACGACTCGACCGGCCCCGGCGCAGCCTCGGTGAACTCGCCACCGCCGTACTTCGCCGCAGCGACCGACATCACGACCGGCCACATGCGGTGCCGGGCGGTCGCCGCCTGCCCGCTGTCGAAGAACGTGCCGCGCTGGTTCTGGTCTCCGGTGACGCTGACGACCGCGGCGACCGTCGCGACCTTGGTGCTCGCACCGGCCATCCACGTGTCCTTCGCACCGTCGGTCGTTCCGGTCTTGCCGATGAGCGGCACCTGCGGCACGGTGTTCTGGTTCGACTGCTGGGCGGTGCCGCTCGTCATGACGCGGCGCATCGCATAGTGCATGCTGGCGGCGATCTCGGGTGACACCGACTTCGCGCACGTGGACTTCGGCGGCGTGACGTCCTTGCCGTCGCGGCCGACGATGCGGTCGATGGCGATCGGGCTGCACGTGACGCCGTTGTTGGCGATGCCGGCGAACGCGACGGCGAGGCTCAGCGGTGCGATCTCGTTCGTGCCGATCACGGTCGACGGACTCTGCTCGAGCGGGTTGCCGTTCGCACGGTGCATCCCGAACGCCTCCGCGGTCTTCCGGATGCCGCAGAGGTCGAGCTCCTTCGCCATGCCGACGAACCCGGTGTTGATCGAGGCGATCGTCGACTCGAGCGCCGAGTAGCTGCCGCCGGACTCATTGGCGTCGTTTCGGGGATTCCATCCCTCTGGATTGGTGTTCCAGTCGCCCAGGCAGCTGTCGTGGAACACGCCCCAGTTCGACTTCGGCGCCGAGTCGACGCGCTCGTTCAGCGAATGGCCCTCGTTCAGCCATTGCGCGAGCGTGAAGACCTTGTAGGTCGACCCGGGCTGGAAGCCGCTCGACCCGCCCTTCGAGTAATCGGTGTTGTAGTTGATGCTCGTGTACTGCGGACCCTTCTGCAGCACGAGCGGGTCCTGGCTGTACAGCTTGTTCTGCACCATCGCGAGCACCCTGCCGGTGCCGACCTGCACGCTCGAGATCACGCCACCGACGTCCCATCCGGGGTAGGTCATCGGCACGTTCTCGCGCATCGCCTGGTCGGCGGCCGCCTGCAGTTCGAGGTCGAGCGACGTGTAGACGTCGTAGCCTCCGCGGCGGAAGTTCAGCATGCGCGTCTCGGCATCTTCACCGAAGATCGGGTCGGTCTGCAGGATGTTCTTCACGTAATCGCAGAAGTACGCGCTCGCGCCCGCCGTGTGACAGCCGGTGCTCGGCTCGGTGATCTTCGGTTCGACGGGCGTGGCGACCGCCTCGTCGTACTGCACGCGGGTGATCTTGCCGAGCGCGAGCATGCGCCCGAGGATGTAGTTGCGCCGCCCGAGGTTCTGCGCGTACCCGTTCGCCGCGCCGTTCGCCTCGTTGTTCGGCTTGTCGAGCTGGAACTTCACCGGGTTGTTCACGATCGCCACGAGCGACGCCGCCTGCGCGAGCGTGAGGTTCGACGCTGAAGCACTGAAGTAGTAGTTCGCGGCGGCCTCGATGCCGTAGACGGTGCCGCCGAAGCCCGCGATGTTGAGGTAGCCGAGCAGGATCTCGTCTTTGCTGTATCGCTTCTCGATGCCGATCGCGAGCCGCATCTCCTTGATCTTGCGGTCGATGGTCGTCTCGGTCACCGCGTCGTAGCAGTCGTCCTGCACCGCCTCGTCGAGGCTGAGCTCGCACTCCTGCACGCGCACGTTCTTGACGTACTGCTGCGCGATCGACGAACCGCCCTGCGTCTCGCGCCCGCTCGCGGTCGTCACGGCCGCACGCAGCGTGCCCTGGATGTCGACGCCGCCGTGGTCGTAGAACCGCGGGTCCTCACTCGCGATCGTCGCGTCCTTCACGTCCTGGTCGATGGCGCTCCAGCCGACCTCGACGCGGTTCTGGTCGTAGAACGACGCGAGCAGCACCGGCTTCTTGTCTTTGCCGATGGCGTAGATGTTGCTCTTCTCGGAGAGCTCGTCGATCTCGAGGTACCCGGGCAGGTTGTCGAACATCCCGATGGTGCCGGATGCCGCGAGCCCGACCATCGCGATCGCCGGTGTCGCGGCGGCGACGACGAGCGCGGCGACGGCCGTCGAGGCCGCGACGAGCCCGATGAGCCCGCCGATGACGCCGACCGGGGTCCGCGTCTCGGCGAAATCCCGGTTGCGCTTGTTCCGTTCGACCATGGGCCAGGGTCCCCCGCGGTGAGTGTGCGATCCGTCTGCATCAATGGAACCTCAGCGAACGCGTGCTGTCCAGCAGGCAATGACGTGAGTCGTCGCGAATGCCCCGCGGGGAGTGCTCAGCGTTGTGCCGCGGGCGGTTGCTTCGCAGGGGGTCGCTGCGGCTGGGGCATCCGCCGAACCGAACCGAACCGCTCGGCGACCGGCACCAGCAGCAGCGGCCGGGCGAGCACCCAGCCGCCGATCATCACGACGATCGACACCGCGAAGATCACGAAGCCGACCCAGTCATCGCCCTCGCGCGCCGCGTACATGTGGTTGAGGTTGCGCAGCGCACTCGTCGTGAGCACGAGCACGACGTGCACGAAGGTGAACAGCAGGAAGAACAGCATCACCGGGTAGTGCAGGGCGCGCGCGAACCGCTCGGGCGGCGCCTTCGAGAGTGCGCCGCGCATCGGCCAGCCCGGCGAGAGCCGAAGCCCGGTGAGGATCGCGAGCGGCGAGGCGATGAACACGACCGCGAAGTACGAGAGCACCTGGGCGTCGTTGTACGACACCCACGAGTTCTCGACGGGCCACTCGAGCGACGCGTACTGCAGCACGACCGAGATCGAGTTCGGCACCACCGACCAGTCGGTCGGCACGATGCGCACCCATTGCCCGGTTGCGAACAGCAGCACGACGTAGACCACGCCGTTGAGCACCCAGAATGCGTCGACGACGAGGTGCAGCCACACCGAGATGCCGAGCCGGCGCGGGGCGCCGTCGGTGCGCGGCCAGCGCGTGTTGTCGCGGGTCCAGAACGCGGGCGGGCGGGCCTTCGAGCGGACGATGAGGCCGGTGCGCACGATCATGACCAGGAGGAACGCGTTGAAGAAGTGCTGCCACGCGAGCCATGCGGGGATGCCCACGGGTGCTCCCTCGGGCAACTCGCTGTGGCCCGGGTACTCGACGATGAACTCCTGCACCCCCGGGAGGGTGCGCAGGCCGCGCGCGATGAGCACCGCGGCGGCGAAGAGCACGACGGCACCGCCCGCGATCAGGAGGAGGCGCTTCACGGAGAGGCCCGCGAATGCGGAGCGCGAGGATGACGGCACGCCCCTCAGCGTGACAAAGGCGGCGGCGCGATGCAAACCGGGATGTCACGTACCGCCGATCACCCCGCCGGCGGGCAGATACCCGCCTCGTGGACGGCGGCGCCGGGAAACGCGAAAACCCCCGATGAATCGGGGGTTCTTCACTGCTGGGGTACCTGGACTCGAACCAAGAACAACGGTACCAGAAACCGCCGTGTTGCCAATTACACCATACCCCAATGGCCTGAAACCGAAGCCTCGGGCCGACATGTAACTTTAGCCTACAGATCTGCCCCGTCCAAACTGAGCAAGGCTCGCCCGGCCGAGCGCCGAGTGACGGATGCCCCGGGCCGAACCCGGGACATCCGAATCGTTCGATCAGCCGATGAGCGCCGCGAGCCGGTCGATGCGGGCGAGCGAGTCGACCTTGCCGAGGATCTGCATCGACTCGAACAGCGGCGGCGAGACGCGTCGGCCGGAGACGGCGGTGCGCACGGGGCCGAAGGCCACGCGCGGCTTCAGGCCGAGGCCGTCGATGAGCGCGCCACGCAGTGCCTCTTCGATCTCGGTGTGGGTCCACGACTCCGCGGGCAGCCGGTCGAGCGCGTCGCGGGCCGCGGCGAGCACCGCACTCGCGTCTGCCGGGAGGGCGCCGACGGCCGACTCCTCGAACTCGAGCCCGACGGCGTCGGTGAAGAGGAATCCGAGCATGCCGGGCGCCTCGCCGAGCAGGCCGATGCGCTCCTGCACGAGGGGCGCGGCCTCGACGAGGATCGCCTCCTCGCCGGGAGTGAGCGGCGTCGAGACCGCCCCGGACGCCTGCAGGTAGGGAATCGTGCGCGCGGCGAACTCGCCGACGTCGAGCTGACGGAGGTGGTCGCCGTTGATGGCCTCGGCCTTCTTCAGGTCGAAGCGCGCCGGGTTCGGATTGACGTTCACGACGTCGAACGCGGCAACGAGCTCGTCGCGACTGAACACGTCGCGGTCGGCCGAGAACCCCCAGCCGAGCAGCGCGAGGTAGTTGACGAGGCCCTCGGGGATGAACCCGCGGTCGCGATGGTGGAACAGGTTCGACTCGGGGTCGCGCTTCGAGAGCTTCTTGTTGCCCTCGCCCATGACGTAGGGCAAGTGGCCGAAGCGCGGCACGAAGCTCGTCACGCCGATGTCGATGAGCGCGTGGTACAGCGCGACCTGCCGCGGCGTCGACGAGAGCAGGTCCTCGCCGCGCAGCACATGCGTGATGCCCATCAGCGCGTCGTCGACGGGGTTCACGAACGTGTAGAGAGGTGCGCCGTTCGGGCGCACGACGACGAAGTCGATCGTCGATCCGATCGGGAAGTCGATGCGGCCGCGCACGAGGTCGTCGAAGCCGAGGTCGGCCTCGGGTACGCGCAGGCGCAGGGCGGGCTCGCGACCCTCGGCCCGGAACGACGCCCGCTGCTCGTCGGTGAGGTCGCGGTCGAAGTTGTCGTAGCCGAGCTGCTTCGGGCGGCCGGCCGCCACGTTGCGAGCGTCGATCTCTTCGGCCGTCGAGTAGCTCTCGTAGAGGTGCCCGGCCGCCTTGAGCCGCTCGATGACGTCGGCGTAGATCTCGCCGCGCTGCGACTGCCGGTACGGACCGTGGGGCCCGCCCACGCCGACGCCCTCGTCCCAGTTCAGGCCGAGCCAGGTGAGCGCGTCGAGGATCTGCTCATAGCTCTCTTCGCTGTCGCGCGCGGCATCGGTGTCTTCGATGCGGAACACGAACGTGCCGCCGGTGTGGCGCGCGTAGGCCCAGTTGAAGAGGGCGGTGCGCACGAGGCCGACGTGCGGCGTGCCGGTCGGTGAGGGGCAGAAGCGCACACGGACGTCGCTGCCGGTGGCCTGGGTGAGGGGGTGGGCTGTCTCAGACATACCCCTCAATGCTATCGACCGGCGAGCCCCTCGAGCGCGGCGATCGCGACACCCACGGCCGGTGCCCGTTCGGCGCCCTTCGCGGTGACGAGATGCAATGACCGCACGTCGGCGCGGGCGGTCGGCCGCACGACGATTCCGGGGTGGCGCGGCGACGCGGCCAGGGCGAGGGCCGGCAGCAGCGCCACACCGAGACCCTGCGCGACCATGCCCTCGACGGCGACGAAGTTGTCGGTCTCGAACGCGATGCGGGGCACGAAGCCCGCGGTGCCGGCCAGCTCGAGCAGGTGGCCGCGGCAGCGCGGGCAGCCGGCGATCCAGGGTTCGCCGCGCAGCCGCTCGAGGCCCACGACGTCGTCCACGGCGGCGGGATGCCCCGCCGGCAGCACCAGCCGCATCGGCTCGTCCCCGTACGGTCGCACCTCGAGGCCGCGAGCACTCGCACGGTGGGGGTCGTCGCGGTCGCCCGGATAGCTGAACGTGAGCGCCAGGTCCGCGCGATCGGCCCTCACTGCGGCCACCGCCTCGGGCGGCTCGGCCTCGACGTACGTGAGTTCGAGGCCCGGGTGCGAGGCGGCGAGCGTCGCGATCAGCCGCGGGACGAGCGTCGCAGACGCCGACGGGAAGGCGACGAGCCGCACCCGTCCGGTGCGCAGGCCCCGGATCTCGTCGAGCTCCCCGGCCGCCGCCTCGAGTGCGGTGGCGACGGCGTTGGCGTGCCGCGCGAGCACGCGGCCCGATTCGGTGAGTCGGATGCCCCGTCCCACGCGCTCGACGAGCGCGATGCCCGTGCGCGCCTCGAAACGGCGCAGCTGCTGGCTGACGGCGGGCTGGCTGTAGCCGATGGCCTCGGCAGCCGCGGTGAGCGAGCCGCGCTCGGCGATCTGCCGCACCACGCGCACCGTCTGCAGGTCGAGCGCGGCGGCGAGCGCTTCGGTCGAGGCATCCGACATGAGTGAATCATAACGTGACCGAATGTATGTGATCGATCACTGGCGGTTGTCGAATGAATGCCGGACGCGAAGACTGGGTGCCATGCACCAGTCACGCGATCGTTTCGCTGCCGGTCGCGGCTATCTCGCGGCATGCACGCTCGGCCTGCCCGCCGACGTCACTCGCGAGGCAGTGCGCCGCGACCTCGAGCGCTGGTCGATCGGCGACGCCACGGCGGCCGACTACTCGGCGGCCCTCGAGCGCGCGCGCGGCCACGCCGCGACGCTCCTCGGCACGAGCGCCGACCGAATCGCGACCGGCTCGCAGGTCTCCGTCTTCGCGGGCCTCGCTGCAGCGTCGGCGCCGGCCGGTGCCGAAGTCCTCTGCGTCGACGGCGACTTCTCGTCGGTCGTCGGCCCGTTCCTCGCACGCGGCGACCTGCGTGTTCGGCACGTGCCGCTCGACGCCCTCGCCGACGAGGTCAGCGCGGCAACCTGGCTCGTCTCGTACTCGCTCGTGCAATCCGCGACGGGCGAACTCGCCGACGCGGCATCCGTCACCGGAGCGGCCCGCGACGCCGGTGCGCTCATCCTGCTCGACACCACGCAGGCCACCGGGTGGATGCCGACGACCGGCCTCGACGCCGATCTCACCGTCTGCCACGCCTACAAGTGGCTCGGCGCCCCGCGAGGCGCGGCGTTCGCCGCCGTGAGCGACCGTGCCGTCGACGAGTTCATTCCGCACACGGCGGGCTGGTACTCGGGCGCCGATCCGTGGGCGTCGTGCTACGGTCCCGAGCTGCACCTCGCCGAGGGCGCCCGTCGGTTCGAGGTCTCCCCCGCGTGGCATGCCTGGGCCGGGGCCGAGGCGGCACTCGGATTCGCGGCCGAGCTCGACATGGAGGGCGTGCGGCAGCACGATCTCGCGCTCGCGAATGCGTTCCGCGAGCGGCTCGGGCTCGAGGCATCCGACAGCGCGATCGTTACGTGGCCCGACGCCGACGGCACCGATCTCGCGGCGCTCACGGCCGCGGGAATCGTCGCATCAGGGCGCGCAGGCCGCGCGCGCGTCGCGTTCCACATCTGGAACGACGTCGACGACGTCGAGGTCGCGGCGAACGTGCTGCGCGGCGCCCCGCACGCGATCGCCCGCTGATCCGAGCCGACGCGCGCTCAGCGCAGGCTGACGCTCACGCCGATCGAACCGGGTTCGACAGCGTGCCGAGCCCCGAGACCGTGACCTCGACCGTGTCGCCGTCGACGATGGGGCCGACACCTGCCGGCGTGCCGGTGAGGATGACGTCGCCGGGCAGCAGCGTGAAGACGCTCGAGGCGTAGGCGATGATCGCCGGCACGGAGTGCACCAGGTCGGCGAGTCGGCCCTCCTGGCGACGCACGCCGTTGACACTCGTCTCGATCGTGCCGTCGACGAAGTCGACCTCGGTGTCGATCACCGGGCCGAGCGGGCAGAACGAGTCGAAGCCCTTCGCCCGCGTCCACTGCCCGTCGCGCTGCTGCAGATCGCGGGCGGTGACATCGTTCGCGATCGTGTAGCCGAAGATCACCTGGTCGGCGTCGGCCTCGCTGACGTGCTTCGCGATGCGCCCGATGACCACGGCGAGCTCGCCCTCGTGGTCGACGCGCTCGCTCTGCTTCGGCAGCACGATGGCGTCGTCGGGTCCGATCACCGACGTGTTCGGCTTCAGGAACAGCAGCGGCTCGGCCGGGGCCTCCCCGCCCATCTCGGCCGCGTGGTCGCGGTAGTTCTTGCCGACTGCGACGACCTTCGAGCGCGGGATCACGGGGGCGAGCAGCTTCACCTCGCCGAGCGGCACGCGCTCGCCCGTGGGCTCGAACCCCGCGAACATCGGGTCGGCCTTCAGGACGACGAGCTCGTCTTCCTCCTCGTCGACGATGCCGAACGAGATGGTCTCACCGTGGCTGAACCGCGCGATCTTCATGCGAACAGCCTACGGGGCGGGGCGGCTCGCTCGCCGAGCGCGGCGCGCGCTCACTTCGCGACCTGACGGCGCACCATCTCACCGATCCAGATCGGCGCGTACGGCGACGTGCAGTTCGCGGGAGTCGGGTAGTCCTTCAGCACCTCGAGGCGTTCGCCGATGTCGAGCGCGCGGACCCGATACGCGGGGTGGTGGATGCCGATCATCGCGAGGCTGGTGTTCATCTCCCACTGCACACGATCGGGGGCGTCCTTCATCTCGGCCTCGATGGTGTCGAGCATGACCGGCAGGTCGAGCGTCTCGGGCGACTTCACGACCCGTTCGGCGTTCAGCGCCCAGCCGGCGCTCGCGACGAGCGGATCCGCGTCGTCGAGCCAAGCGAGCCGCAGGGCCTCAGCGTGCGGGCTCTTCTTGACCACGTAGTTCACGAGCCAGTCGTGTCCCTTGGGCGAGCGCTCCTCGCGCATCATGCGGTCGAGCTCCTCGGCGCTGAACGCCTTCGGCCTGCAGATCAGGATCGCGAGCAGGCGCGAAGCGGTGTCACCGCTGGCCCAGAGTTCACGGGCGAGCTCCTGGTCGATCTTCACGCGCTTCGCGAGTGCACGAAGCTGCGCGAGGTTGATGCCGTGCGGGTCGCCACGGCGCTCATTGGCCTCGCGCGTCTTCGGATCCTCGAGCGCGGCGAGTTCGGCCTGCACCTCGGCGATCGTCGGGTGCGTCACCGTGCCTCCTCGGTTGCGAGCGGTTCGGAGCCGGCATGCGGAGACATGCCCGGGGCATCCGGAATCAGGCGCTTGCCGAGGCTCACCGCGTTGTCTGGCTCGTACCCGAGCGTGCGGTACCACTCGATGACGCCGGTGTTCGACGACCGCACCTGCAGGTTGAGCTTGGGGCATCCCAGATCGACCAGCAGTCGCTCGGCCTCGGCCATCAACCGCGCACCGAGGCCGCCGCGACGGTGCGCGGCATCGACCGCGAGGTAGTTGACCCAACCGCGGTGGCCGTCGAACCCGACCATCGCGGTCGCGACGACGGCGCCGGCGGCCTCGCCGACGAGGAAGAGATCGGGCTGCACCGTGAGCTTGCGCTCGATGTCGCGGTGGGGGTCGTTCCACGGCACGACGAGGCCGGCGTCATGCCACAGCGCGACGACGGCCTCGGTGTCGGCTCGCTCGAACGGGCGGATCCGCACCTCGGAAGCGAGCGCGTTCACGTCGACCGCCGCCCCGCCGGTGGAATCGTTCACACGTCGAGGCGCGTGAGCCAGCCGTGACGGTCTTCGACGCGGCCGTACTGGATGCCCGTGAGCTCCTGCCGGAGCGAGAGGGCGAGTTCGGAGGCTGCGTCGCCGTGGTGGACGATCTCGAAGCCCTCAGCGAGCAAACGCCCGATGGGCGTGACCACGGCGGCCGTGCCGCACGCGAACGCGCCGACGATGTCGCCGGATGCCGCGCCCTCGCGCCACTCGTCGAGGGTCACCTTGCGGCTCTCGACCACGTGGCCGCGGTCCTTCGCGAGCTGCAGCACCGAGTCGCGCGTGATGCCCTCGAGGATCGAGTCGGACTCGGGCGTCACGAGGGTGCCGTCCTTGTAGACCAGCACGACGTTCATGCCGCCGAGCTCCTCGAGGTACTTGCCCTCGTCGAGGAACAGCACCTGCTGGCAGCCGTGCTCGGCGGCCTCGGCCTGGGGCAGCAGGCTCGACGCGTAGTTGCCACCGGTCTTCGCCGCGCCCGTGCCACCCTTGCCCGCACGCGCGTATTTGGTCGACAGCCAGATCGACACCGGCTGCACGCCGCCGTGGAAGTAGGCGCCGGCGGGGCTGGCGATGACGTAGAACGCGACCTTCTTCGCGGGGCGCACCCCGAGGAACGCCTCCTTCGCGAACATGAACGGGCGCAGGTACAGGCTGGTCTCGGGCGCGCTCGGCACCCAGTCGGCGTCGACCGCGATGAGCTGCTTGAGCGACTCGATGAAGATCTCGCTCGGCAGCTCGGGCAGCGCGAGCCGCGCCGCCGAACGCTGCATGCGCGCCGCGTTCTCGAACGGACGGAACGTCCAGACCGAACCGTCGGCGTGACGGTAGGCCTTCATGCCCTCGAAGATCTCCTGCGCGTAGTGGAGCACGGCGGCAGCCGGGTCGAGCGCGATCGGGCCGTACGGCGAGACGCGCGGGCGGTGCCAGCCACCCTTCTCACTCCAGCAGACATCGACCATGTGGTCGGTGAAGTGGTTGCCGAAGCCCGGGTCGGCGAGGATTTCATCGCGCTCGGCCGGCGTCTTCGCCTGCTCGTTGCGCGTGACCTGCCAGATGAGCCCTGCGGCCGATGGAGCCTGGAGCGGGAGGTTGATCGTCATGATGTGCTTCCTTCGTACGCTGGATCAGTCGAGTGCGCCGATTCGGGCGACGATCGCGTCGCCGACCTCGGAGGTCGAGCGTTTCGCGTCGCCGCGTTCGGCGACATCGGCGGTGACCGCCTCACGGACCTTCGACGCGGCCTCTGCCCGACCGAGGTGGTCGAGCAGGAGCGCGATCGAGAGGATTGCGGCGGTGGGGTCGGCGATGCCCCTGCCCGCGATGTCGGGTGCAGAGCCGTGCACCGGCTCGAACATGCTGGGGAATCGGCCGTCGGGGTTGATGTTGCCCGAGGCTGCGAGGCCGATGCCGCCGCTGATCGCGCCGGCCAGATCGGTGAGGATGTCGCCGAAGAGGTTGTCTGTGACGATGACATCGAATCTAGCAGGATCGGTGACGAGGAAGATCGTCGCGGCGTCGACGTGCAGGTAGTCGACCGTCACGTCGGGGTGCTCGGCCGCGACCGCGTCGACCGTGCGCTTCCAGAGCGAACCGGCGAAGACGAGCACGTTGGTCTTGTGCACGAGGGTGACCCGCTTGCGCGGGCGAGCGGATGCCGCGGCGAAGGCATAGCGGACGACGCGCTCGACCCCGTAGGCGGTGTTGACCGAGACCTCGTTGGCCACCTCGTGCGGCGTGCCCGCACGGATCGCGCCGCCGTTGCCGACGTAGGGCCCCTCGGTCCCCTCGCGTACGACGACGAAGTCGACCTCGCCGGGATTCGCGAGCGGGCTCGCGACACCGGGATACAGCACCGACGGCCGCAGGTTGACGTAGTGGTCGAGCTCGAAGCGCAGCTTCAGCAGCAGCCCTCGCTCGATGTTGGCGCCCGCGAGTCGGGGATCGCCGGGCACGCCGCCCACCGCGCCGAGCACGATCGCGTCGTGCCGCTTGATCGCTTCGAGGTCGTCGTCGGTCAGCACGTCGCCGGTCTCGAGGTAGCGCTGGGCTCCGAGTGAGAAGCGTGTCTGCTCGAACGCGAGATCGGTGCCGTCGGAGACCGCGGCGAGCACCCGGAGTGCCTCTTCGACGACCTCTGGACCGATCCCGTCACCGGGAATCACCGCGAGCTTGACCGCTTCACCCATGAACGCTCCTCCGAATGTCAACCCCTCCAGCGTACTGTCCACGAGCACGGCCGCTCGATACACTCGGCCTCAGGACGAGGTGCATCCGCCTCATCGAAACGCGGCCCACG
Source organism: uncultured Actinomycetota bacterium (assembly GCA_963758615.1). Lineage (GTDB taxonomy): Bacteria > Actinomycetota > Actinomycetes > Actinomycetales > Microbacteriaceae > Agromyces. The sequence goes on from CAVWVZ010000009.1 coordinate 347,409, forward strand.
AGGCCGCCGGAGAGAAAGCAGGACCCATATGAGTATCGGCCTCGGTATCGTGCTCGTCGTCATCGGCGCAATTCTCACCTTCGCGCTCAACATCACCGTCGAGTGGATCGACCTGCAGTTGGTCGGCTACATCCTCATGGCCGCGGGCGCCGTGGTGATCATCTTCGGCATCGTGATGCTCGCACGCCGCCGTCGTACAGTTGCGACGTCGCGCACGACCGTCGACCCGTCGACGGGCGACCAGGTCACCCGTAACGAGCGGTCCACGCCCGAAGAGCTCTGACCGGGCACCTCACTCCGCGTGCGGTTTCGTGCGCGCAGGGGCGGGGTTTCGCAGGCTGACCGCGCCGACGATCGCCGCGGCGATCATGAGCGCGACCCCGATCAGCGAGGTCATGACGACCCCCTCGTCGAAGGCGAGGGCTGCGGATGTCACAAGCTGGTCGGCGATCGATGCGGGCAGCTGCTCAGCCACGGTGACGGCGCCTGCGAGCGTTTCGCGAGCCGTCTCCGCTTGGCCGGCAGTCAGCGACGCAGGCAGTTCGATCGCGGCGCGATAGTGCGCGGCGAGGATCGATCCCAGGGCGGCGGTTCCGAGCACGGCGCCGAGTTCGTAGGCGGTCTCGGAGACGGCTGACGCGGCGCCCGCCTTCGCCGGCGGGGCGCTCGAGAGGATGAGCTCGTTCGAGACGGTCTCGGCCGCGCCGATTCCGACGCCGAGCAGCACGAAGGCCACGACGACCGGTGCGATCGAATCGGCGGTCGCGTTGAAGGCGACGATCACATAGCCCGCGGCCGAAAGCCCGAGCGCGACGGGGACGAGCACGCGAGGTCGCACGCGCCGGGCGATCGGCACGACCGCCAGGCCGGCGACGATCATCGCGACGAGCCCTGGCAGCAGTGCCATGCCGGCGGCGACCGGCGTGAGCCCGGCGATCAGCTGCAGGTGCTGAGACACGAAGAAGAGGAAGCCGACGAGCGCGATGACGCTGAACAGGTTGATGAGCACTGCGCCGCCGAACGAGCCCTGGCGGAAGAGCCGTACGTCGAGCATCGGCGAGCTGCTGCGCAGCTGGCGGCGCACGAACCACGCGCCTGCGGCGACGCCCAACGCGATCAGGTAGACCCCTCCCCCGGCGATGCCCTCGGTCGCGAGCGACTTGATGCCGTACACGACCGGCCCCATCGCGGCCAGCGAGAGCAGCGTGCTGACGATGTCGATACGACCCGGCGCGGGATCGCGGCTCTCGGGGATGAGCAGCGGCACGAGGATGAGCATCGGCACGAGCACCGGGACGGCGAGCAGGAACACCGAACCCCAGTGGAAGTGCTCGAGCAGGATCCCGCCCACGATCGGGCCGAGCGCGGCTCCCGCCGCGAAACCCGACGCCCAGATCGCGATCGCGAGTCGTCGCTGCTCGCGGTCGGAGAACACCGTGCGCAGCAGTGAGAGCGTCGACGGCATCAGCATCGCCCCGAAGAAGCCCAGGGCGGCTCGGGCGGCGATCAGCGCCTCGGCGGTCGGCGCGAACGCCGCGGCGACCGAGAGCACGGTGAAGCCGATCGATCCGACCAGCAGCATGCGGCGACGACCGTAGCGGTCGCCGGCGCTGCCCATCGCGACGAGCAGTCCGGCGAGCACGAGCGGGTAGGCGTCGATGATCCAGAGCTGCTGCGCCGCCGTCGGCGCCAGGTCGCGCGAGATCGCGGGCAGCGCGAAGCTCAGCACGGTGTTGTCGACCGAGACGAGAAGCGTCGGAAGCATGAGCACTGCGAGGGCGAGCCAGGCTCGGCGAGGCGCTCGTACACGCTCGGGCGCGTTCGGGATGTGGGCTGGGGTGGCGTGCTGCGTCGTGGTGAAGTCGGTCATCGTCTACTCGTTCTCGGGAAGGATTACTATACCGTCCGGTTGGTATAGTAACAGAGATGAGACCGACACCCGCCAGAATGGGGTCATGAGCCGGCCCCCAGCCGCCCGCGAGGCGGTGCTCGACGCCTTCGAGCGCATCATCATCGCCGAGGGCGAGCGCGGCGCAACGCTCGACGCCACGGCGAAGGCCGCGGGCGTCTCGAAGGGCGGACTGCTGTACCACTTCGGCTCGCGGCACGCGCTCATCGCCGGGCTCGTGGAGCGGTTGCATCGGCTGGTCGACGAGGATGTCGAGCTCATCCACACCGCTCCCGAGGGCCCGATCTCCTACTTCGTCCGCTCGTCCGTCGATCTGGAGTCGGCGCTCGACCGCAGCTTCGTCGCAACGGTTCGTCTCGCCCAGGGCGGCGACCGCCAGGCCGCCGAGGCGATCGGTGCCGTGCGATCGCGGTGGCTCGCCGAGATCGGCCGACACGTCGCCGACCCGTCACTGGCCCTCGCGATCACGCTGATCGGCGACGGGCTCTACTACCACTCGGCACTGCGCGCCGAGGTCGACCTCGGCAGCGACGGCACCGGCGACGAGATCGGCCGTCCCGAGATGGACTCCCTCGTCGCGCTGCTCGAGCGCATCGCCCGCGATTCGCCGGTCGAGTAGCGCGAAGCGCGTTTCGAGACCTTGAGTCAGGCGGGTCTCGATACGGCGCTGACGCGCCTACTCGACCGACGGAACGCTACTCGGTGATGTCGACCTCGACGAAGAACGTCGCGTCGATCGCCTCGCGGACGCGGTCGAGCACGTCGGTCGGCACCGGGGAGTCGACGGTCAGCACGCTGAGCGCAGAGCCGCCCGCCTCGCGGCGCGCGATCTGCATGCCGGCGATGTTGATGCCGGCGTCGCCGAACTCCTGGCCGTAGACGGCGACGATGCCCGGGCGGTCGGTGTACTCCATGATGATGTGCGTCGTGGCGATGGGCACCTCGATCTCGAAGCCGTTCACCCCGACGAGCTTCTCGATCTGCTTCGGGCCGGTGAGCGTGCCCGCGACCGAGACCTGCGTGCCCTCGGCGAGCGCGCCGGTCAGCGTGATGACGTTGCGGTACTCGGGCGAATCGGGCGACGTGATGAGGCGCACCTCGATGCCGCGCTGCTCGGCGAGGACCGGCGCGTTCACGTACGACACGGTCTCGCTCACGATGTTCGTGAACAGGCCCTTCAGGGCGGCGAGCTTCAGCACGCTCACGTCGTAGTCGACGAGCTCGCCGCGCACCTCGATGTCGATGCTCGTGAGCCGCCCGTGCGCGAGCGCCGCGAACAGCTGCCCCAGCTTCTCGACGAGCGGGATGCCCGGACGCACGTAGGGGTCGATGACCCCGCCGGCGACGTTGACCGCGTCGGGAACGAGCTCGCCGGCCAGTGCGAGGCGCACCGACTTCGCGACCGAGACGCCCGCCTTCTCCTGCGCCTCGTCGGTCGATGCGCCGAGGTGCGGCGTGACGATGACGTTCGGCAGGGCGAGCAGCGGCGACTCACGCGGCGGCTCCGAGACGAACACGTCGAGGCCGGCCCCGCCGATGCGCTTGGCGAGGAGGGCGTCGTGCAGCGCGTCCTCGTCGATGAGGCCGCCGCGGGCGACGTTGACGATGAAGGCGGTCGGCTTCATCTTCGCGAGCTGCTCGGTGCTGATCATGCCGGTGGTCTCGGGGGTCTTCGGCATGTGGATCGTGATGAAGTCGCTGCGCTCGAGCAGTTCGTCGAGGCTCACGGTCTGCACGCCGAGCTGCTGAGCCCGCGCCGCGGTGATGTACGGGTCGTACGCGATGATCTCGGTGCCGAACGCCTGCAGGCGCGCGGCGATCAGCGCGCCGATGCGGCCCAGGCCGATGATGCCGATGGTCTTCTCGTAGAGCTCGGTGCCCGTGTAGTGCGACCGCTTCCACTCGCCCTGCGCAAGGGCGGCATGCGCGGCGGGGATGTGCCGGGCGAGGCTCAGGATGTGGCCGACGGTGAGCTCGGCCGCAGAGATGATGTTCGAGGTCGGGGCGTTCACGACCATGACGCCCGCGGTCGTCGCGGCCTTGATGTCGACGTTGTCGAGTCCGACGCCGGCACGCGCGATGACCTGCAGCTTCGGAGCCGCCGCGATCGCCTCGGCGTCGACCTTCGTCGCCGAGCGCACGAGGATCGCGTTCGCGTCGGACAGTGCGTCGAGCAGCGCGGAGCGGTCGGTGCCGTCGACGTTGCGGATCTCGAAGTCGGGCCCCAGGGCGTCGACGGTGGCGGGCGAGAGTTCTTCGGCGATCAGCACGACCGGCTTTGACACGAACGGTTCCTTCGGGACGGTGCGCGTCTCACGCGCCAACGAGGGCGCCCCCGCCGTTGGCGGGCGCCGATACCGGCACTACTTTACGGGAGACCCCAGCCCGCAGCCGACTTCGTGACGTCAGGGGACGACGATGCCGCCTGCGACGCCGAGCAGCACCGTCAGCGTCAGGAACAACGCCGCCGAGACGGCGAGGCCCGCGAGGTACAGCGCCGCCTTCGCGACCACGCCGCGGCGGCGACCGAGCGCGAACGCCGTGACGAACGACGCGACCGGCGCGACCAGGGCGGCGACGACCAGCACCCAGCCGATGGTCGAGAAGGCGAGCCCGAGGCCGGTGAGCTGCACGATCGAGCCCACGACCTCCCACACGTCGTAGGCGAAGAACAGCCCGAACAGCACCGCGAGCGCGACGTCGAGCCACAGCGGGGTGCGTGCGTCTGCCGCCGGTGGCACAACCGCGGCCGTCTCGGCGCTCATGCGGTCACCCCCAGTACGAAGGGGACGGGCACGAGCGCGATCGCACCGCCGATGAGCCACAGCAACCGGGATCGCCGACCCGCCGAGAGCCAGAACGACAGGCCCAGCCAGAGGGCCGGTGCGAGCACGGCGAGCCAGAGCCCGAACGTGTACATCGCGTCGTCGACGATGCCGAGGCCGGGTGCCGTCGTTCGCAGCGCGGTGATGAACCACCCGATCGTGTACAGCAGGTAGATGCCGCCGAGGACCCCCAGCACGACGAGCTCGGCCGAGCCGGTCTGGGCCACGCCGTCGCCTTCCTTGTCGGATGTCGCCGCCTTGGGCTCACCGTCGACGGCGCTGGTTGCGGCATCCGTCGCCCCATTGGGCACGCCCGCGAGGGGCACCGGCTGCCCGACGGTCTTCCAGCCCGGCGCAAGTGTGGGGTCGTCGTCTCCGTCCCAGCGCAGCGCCTCGTCGTCGGGGTCACGGGTCATGCGACCAGACTAGCCAGTCGGATGTGGCGTGACACGCCTCAGCCCGGCAGCCCTCGGGCGGGACTCGCCTTACGGACCGTCCGCTTCGATCAGCTGCCGCAACGTGGGCGACGCCGTCTCAGCGGACGCCTCCGCGACGCCATCGTCCTCCATCAACTGCCGCAACGTCGGCGGCGCCGTCTCGACGGGCTCCTCCGCGACTCGATCGGCCTCCATGACCTGCCGCAGCGGCGGCGCCGCCGTGCCGGCCGGCTCCTCCGCGACTCGATCGGCCTCGATCGCCTGACGCAGGTTGTCGCGGGCGGAGAGCGCGATGTCCGGACCGGTCGGCAGCATCGTCGCCGCGGTGCTCGTCTGGCTTGCGTGGGAGGCGACCGGCGTCAGTGCGACGACGAAACCGAGAATGATCGCAGCGGCAGCTCCGGCCGAGCGGGTGTTCTTCGTCGTGTTCATATGGACGACGATCCGCCTCGGAGGTATGCGATCGCCGTCCGACCGATATGCGAACGGTATTCGCGGTATTCCCGCGCCGAATCAGCGGCTGAGTCGGGCGGCCGCGACTGCGGCGCGCACGAGCCCGGGGTCGGTCACGTCGAAGCCCGCGACTCCCCCGCCGGGCCCGCTCGCTCCGCCGCGGGTGGTCGTGCCTCGCGCTGAGAGGTGCACCGCGTCGACGCCGGCTGCCGCGAGGTCGGCGATATCGGGAATGCGCACGCCGCCACCCGCCATGACCTCGAGCTCGCCTGATGCCGCCACCATCTCCTGCAGCGTCGTCAGGCCCGCGCGGCAATCGGCGGCTCCACCCGAGGTGAGCACGCGGCGCACGCCGAGTTCCGCGAGCGCGGCGACGGCATCGACCGGTCGGGCCGATGCGTCAACGGCTCGGTGCACGGTCACGTCGGCGCCGCCCGCGGCATCAATGAAACGTGCGATCGCGTCGAGGTCGAGTTCGCCCGCGTGGGTCAGCGCGCCGACCACGACGCCGTCGGCGCCGAGCGCGATCGCGGTGCGGATGTCGCGTGCGATGATGTCGAGCTCGTCGGCCTCGTACACGAATCCGCCGCCGCGCGGCCGCACGAGCACGTGCACGAACCCGACAGCTCCTGTCCACTCAACGGCAGTGACGGTCGCTTCGATGAGCCCGGCCGAAGGGGTGAGTCCGCCGAGGCCGAGCGCCTGACAGAGTTCGACGCGTGTGACGCCGGCTTCGAGCGCGATGCGCGCGCCCGCGACATCCTGAACGGCGATCTCGAGGCTAAGAACAGGAGCGACCATTCCCGATACGCTACCGGCCCGCCGCGGGTGGCTGATCACGCCGCCGGCATCATCGCCGGGTCTGCGGCAACCCGTGGTGACCGCGCGGGTCGTCGTCGCTCACGAGCGGCGGCGCAGGTACTCCGAAACCGTCCGCGCCCTCGATCGCCGGCAGCTGATGGTGACCACGCGGGTCGTTGTCGTTCACGCGCGGTGTCGGCGGAGGTGCAGCGCTGGGCGACGCGGCTGTCCCGGTCGGCATGCCCGTCGCTCCACTGATCGAAGCCAGGTCGTGGTATCCACGGGGGTCATTGTCGTTCTGCAGGAGGGCGGCGGCGCGGTCGAGCGGCGCGGCCGGTGCGTGCATCGGCACCGGATTGGGTTCAGCGGCCTGAGTGGTCGCGCCTCCGCTGAGGGCGAGCGCGACGATGGCTGCGGCGATGAGGCTCTGGTTCGTGCGTGTGGTGTTCATGGACGCAGCGTCCTGCGGCCCGGTATCCGAAGGCCAACCGTCGGGTATCCCTCCGGTATCCAACGAGTTCACCATTGTTGACGGATGCTCAGTTCTGGCTGGAGAATGCGAGCGTGACCGTCGCAGTGCTCGGCTCCACCGTTATCGAAGGCGGCGCGCCGCTCAGCCCGCGGGAGCGTTCCATCCTCGCAGCACTGGTGCTCCGCGCAGGGAGCACCGTCGCTCCGGGCGAGCTCGCTGACGCCGTCTGGGGCGAGTCGCCCCCGAAGACCTGGCCGAAGCAGGTGCAGATCGCGATCGGTCGGCTCCGGCGCCACCCCGATGTGCCGGTCATCACCACCGCCGACGGCGGCTATCGGCTGGATGCGCCCGACGACGGGCTCGACGACCGCCGGTTCGCGCTGCTCGTGGCGAGCGCGCGCGACCACGCCGCACACGGCCAGCCCGATCGGGCGATCGCGGCGTTCTCCTCGGGACTGCGCCTGTGGCGAGGCGCGCCCTACCTGGACCTTCCCGACTGGGAGCCCGCTCGCAACGAGGCCGGACGACTCCTCGATCTTCGTTCGGCGGTCGAGGAAGAGCTGCTGCGCGCCCGGCTCGATGCCGGCCACGGCGCCGATGTCGTCACCGACGCCGAGCGGCTGGTCCGCGAGCTGCCGCTGCGGGAACATCGCTGGGAGATACTCGCGACCGCGCTCTACCGGGCCGGGCGGCAGGCCGATGCACTCGCCGCCATCCGTTCGGCGCGCGAGCGGCTCGCCGACGAGCTGGGCGTCGACCCGTCTCCTGAGCTCGTCGCGCTCGAGACTGCGATCCTGCGGCACGACACCACCCTGGACCCCGACGACACCGAGGCGCCGGACACGGGGACCTGCCCGTACCGCGGCCTGCGCGCGTTCGGCGCGGAGGACGAGGAGGAGTTCTTCGGCCGGTCGACCGAGGTCGCGGCCTCGCTCTCGCGCGTCGACCGGTCGCGCTTCGTGGCGTTCACCGGGCCGTCCGGATGCGGCAAGTCCTCGCTCGTGCTTGCGGGAATCGTGCCCGTGCTGCGGCGTCGCGGCCTCGTCGTGGAGATCACGACACCGCGACGCTGGCTCGCTGCCGGGGCCTCCGCCATGATCGACGCCGACGTCGTCGTCATCGATCAGTTCGAGGAACTGTTCACCCTCGGGCTCGACTCCGATGGCATCGCCGACGCCGCGACGGCGCTCGAGGACCGCCTCGAGCGGGGTGGCACGGTGCTGCTCACGGTGCGCAGCGACTTCCTCGACGACTGCGCACGCCTGCCGCTGATCGCCGATCGCTTCATCGACGGCGTCCAGCTGGTGCCGCCGATCGGCGTCGACGGACTCCGTGAGGCGATCGAAGGCCCCGCGCGCATCAGCGGTCTGCGCCTCGAGACCGGACTCACCGAGCTGGTGCTCCGCGACGCAGCCGGTCGCCCGGGCGTGCTCCCGCACACGTCGCACGCGCTCGTCGAGACGTGGATCCGCCGCGAGGGCAGTACGCTCACGGTCGCGGGCTATGAGGCATCCGGGGGCATCGCCGGCGCGATCGCGCAGTCGGCCGACCGGCTCTACCGGCGAATGACCCCGGCCGAGCGGGCCGTGTGCCGCTCGACCATGCTGCGTCTCGTCTTCCTCGGCGCGGATGGAAGCCCGGTGCGCCGCAGCCTTCCGCTCCACTCCCTGCACGAGGACGCCCGGCACGACCGTGTACTGGGGATGCTCGCGGCCGCGCGACTCGTGAGCGCCGACGAGACGAGCGTGCTCGTCTCGCACGAGGCGCTCGCCGACGCATGGCCGCGCCTGCGGAGCTGGCTCGAGGACGACGCGGACGGCATCCGCACGATGCACGCGCTCGGCAACGCCGCAGAGGCGTGGGATGCCGGCGGACGCACGGAAGAGGACCTCTATCGCGGCGGACGGCTCGAGACAGCCCTCGAGTGGCGCTCGGGCGAGGACCGCGACCTCACCGAGGTCGAGACCGCGTTCCTCGACCGATCCGCCGAGCGCGAGGCATCCGAGCGGCGCGAGCTGGCGACCCGCGAGGTGAGGGAACGCAGACAGAACAGTCGCCTCCGCGGGGTGCTGGTCGCGGGAGCCGTGCTCCTCGTCGCTTCGATCGTGGGCACGATGTTCGCCGTGGCAGCACGGCAGGACGCGGTCACGGCATCGCAGGAGGCCGCACGACAGGGCGAGGCTGCGGTCATCGAGGCGGTGACCTCCACCTCCCTGTCGCTTCGCGATTCGGAACGCGACGTCGCGGCGCTGATCGCCGCGGAGGCATATCGCCGATGGCCGGATGACGCGCGGGCGCGAAGCGCGCTCTTCGGAACCTTCACCGCCGGGGAGTCGTTCCTCGGCAATCGATACGTGCCCGGGGCGGATCGCATCGCGGGCGACCTCATTCCCGGTACCGAGCAGGCCGTGGTCGTGCGCGATGATGCGAGCGCCGCAATCGTCGACCTCGAGACGGGCGCGATCGCGCGAGAGCTCGGCTATGGGGACACTCAGGGCATCTGTTGCCGCCCGCCGTTCGTGCGTGTGAGCCCCGACGGCCAGTTTGCTGCGGTGCTCCGCCCTGGCGAACTGGGCCGAGGCAACAATATCTTCCCGGGCGTCGGGGCGTCACTGACGTCCAGCCTGCTCGTGATCGACCTCGAGACCGGGGACGTGCGACTCGGTCCGATCCCACTCGACATCGGGGCCGGAGGACTGGAGTTGAGTCCCGACGGCACCGTGGCCGCGGTCGCCGACACGGGGCTCCATGGCGAGACCGGAAACTTCCGAGTCATGGTCGTCGACCTCGGCTCCGGAACCCCGCAGCAGGTGGACGTCGTGGGTGGTCCATCGCAGTCGGGTGTCCCGCCCACGGCCATGGCCTTCGCCCCGGACGGCACGCTCGTCGTCGGTACCACGGGGGATCGCCTCTCGCTCATCGACGTGGCCAGCCGTCAGGTCGTCCGAGAGATCTCAGTGCCGGTCTATTCCGCCAACGTCGCGCTCACCGTGACCACCGACGGTCGCGTACTCGGCGCTGGGCAGAGCGTCATCATGGCGGTCGACCTCGCCTCGGGGAGCCGCCTGTGGGAGCGCCAGCCCGGGACCTCGAAACCATCGCCGTGCGCGTGGGTCGCCGTCGCCGAGCCGAGGGCCACCCTGTACTGCGCCGACCTGTGGGGCGGCATCGAGGAGCGTTCGATGGAGACCGGGGAACTGACCGGGAGACGATTCGATCCGCAACTCGGCGCCGTCGGCTCGATCGAGGTCTCCCAGGATGGTCAGGAGTTGGTCGCCATCGGCGCCGAGACGACAGCGATCTCCAGCTGGCGTCTCGACGACGCGGGACTCATCACCCGCATCGTCGCCCGGGGGTCGGCGGTGATGGATGGCTTCAGCTCGGACGGCTCGGCGATCATCACCGCCGAGCGGCCTCCCGGGGCCGTGTGGTACCCGGAGCTGGGCGACTACTCCATCTGGGATCTCGAAACGGATCGCGAGCGATTGCGGATCCCCGGAACGGATTTCACGGGCTGGGCAGGCACGGATTCGGTCTTCGGGTTCATCGGTTCGACCGGTGATTGGGGATTCCTCGATTCCTCGACCGGTGAACGGCTGCCCAGTGGCGTGGTCCGGCCCGACGTGTCGGGCTGGTGGCTGATCGCATCCGGATCCCGCCTCTACGTGACCAACGATGACGGCGACCTCAGGGCGTATGACGGGCGGACACACGAGCGAATCGGTCCCACGATGGAGTTCGACGGCAACATCTGGTGGATCAGCGATACCTCGTCTTCGTCCGTATTGGCGGTGACGATCGAGAAAGATGAGCGGTACTCCACCAGCCTCGTCGACGCCGACACGGGACGAGTCATCTCCACGGGCGCCGAGGGTGCGACGCTCAGTGTCATGGCAGGCGCCGGGGAGCTGATCGCTGCGCACGACAACCGGCTCGTCCGATACGAGATGCCAGACCTCACCGCATCGGGATCCCTCGCGGGACTGAAGGGTGGAATCGGCAGCCTGCAGCTGACCGAGGACGGTACCACCCTGCTCGTTGCGGCGAACGACGGGACAGTCTCGCTCCATGACCTGGCTTCGGGGATCCGACTCGGCGACGCGATCACGACGGCCTCTCCCTTCATCATTCCGGGCTACCTGCGGCCGGACGGACGGTTCCTCGTCGTAACCGAGGAGGACGGGGTCGCCGTCTGGGACCTCGACCCGGAACACCAACTGGCGGCGGCGTGCACGATGGCCGGTCGCGATCTCACACGCGAGGAATGGACGACGTACTTCGGCGCGATCCCGTACCGCTCCACGTGCGGCTACTCGGAATGACGGGCGGCGACGCATTACGTGTGCCCGGTGAATCTGCGCTGAGCGGTGGCGCGACCCGGCCAGTCGTCTCAACGCGCGCTGCGTGGGAGGGGATGGTAGCCGCGCGGGTCGTCGTCGCTGACCAGCGGCGCCGCCGGCACACCGAACCCGTCAGCGCCCTCGATCGCCGGCAGGTCGTGATGACCGCGGGGATCGTTGTCGTTGACACGTACGGGTGGCTCGGAGTCGGCGCTCGCCGCGCTGGACGTTGGCATTCCCGTCGCACCGGTGATGGACGCGAGTCCGTGGTGGCCACGCGGGTCGTTGTCGCTCGGGAGCATGGCACCGATGCGATCGAGCATGGCGGCCGATACTTGCTTCGGAGCCCGGAACGGGTTGGATTCGGCACCCTGAGTCGTCGCACACCCGGCGAGGGCGAGCGCGACAATGGCTGCGGCGATGAGGCTCTGATTCGTACGTGTGGTATTCATGTGCACCACCGTGCGCGGCGACGGTATGGGTGCCCTCCCGACCCGGTATGGAAACGGTATGGGTCGGAACCGCTGCGCGTTGACAATGCGTGCGCACGGGCGAAGAATGCGGAACATGAGCGTGTGGGTCCTCGGCCCGCTGCTCACGGATGGCGGGCCGCTCAGCCCGAGGGAACGGTCCGTGCTCTCGGCGCTCGTCCTGCGAGCCGGATTCGCCGTGACTCCCGACGAGCTCGCCGACGCGGTCTGGGGCGACGCGCCGCCCGGGACCTGGACGAAGCAGCTCCAGGCATCGATCGGTCTCGTGCGCCGCTCCATCGGTGGACGCACGATCGCGACCGGCTCCGGCGGCTACACGATCAACCTCGACCCCGACTCCGTCGACGCAGTCCGCTTCGATCGTTTCGTGGATGCTGCCCGGGAACATACGGGCAACGACGATCCCGCGCGCGCCGCGGACGCGCTCGACCGCGCCCTCGACCTCTGGCGGGGCGCACCGTATCCCGACCTGCAATCGTGGCCACCTGCGGTCGTCGAATCGCAGCGGCTCGCCGAGGTGCGGGTGGAGGCAGAGGAACTTCGCCTCGGCGCCCGGCTGGCGCTCGGCGAACACGACGCGGCCATCGCGGGCGCCGAGCGCCTCGTCCGCGAGCAACCCCTACGGGAACAGCGCTGGGCGCTCCTCGCGACCGCGCTCTATCGCAGCGGGCGTCAGGCCGATGCGTTGGCCGCGATCAGGTCGGCGCGCGAGCGACTCGCCGAAGAGCTCGGCATCGAGCCCGGCGAAGACCTCCGTCGGCTCGAGCTCGCGATCCTGCGGCACGACTCCGACCTCGAACTCGGCGAGCCGCCTGCCACGCCCAGCGACGTCTGCCCATACCGCGGCCTCACGCCGTTCGGCGTCGACGACGAGGACGACTATTTCGGACGCGACGACGACATCGACGCCGCACTCGGCCGACTCGCACATTCGCCCTTCCTCGCCGTGACCGGCGCATCAGGGAGCGGCAAGTCGTCCTTGGTGCGTGCGGGGCTCGTGCCGGTGCTGCGGCGGCGAGGGGATCGCGTCGTGATCCTCACACCCTCGAGCGGGCTCGGTACCGCGATCCGCGACGCCATCTCGGAGCAGCGGGGAGCACAGGTCGTCGTGATCGACCAGTTCGAGGAGCTGTTCCACGCCGGGGTCGGCCCGGCCGAGGTGGACGACGCCGGGCGTGCCGTGGCCGACGCGATCGAACACGGGGCATCCGTGATCCTCGTCGTGCGCTCCGACTTCCTCGACGAGTGCGCCGCACAGCGCGACCTCGGACGGCTCTTCGCACAGGGCGTGCATCTCGTGGGTCCGATGTCGCCCGATTCCCTGCGCGAAGCGATCGAGCAACCGGCGCGACGCGCCGGCCTGCGCCTCGAACCGGGCCTCATCGAATTGATCCTGCGCGATGCGACGGGCGGAACAGGGTCGCTTCCCCACGTGTCGCACGCCCTCGTCGAGACCTGGCTGCGCCGCGAGGGCGGCACACTGACAGTGGCCGGCTACGAGGCATCCGGAGGCATCTCGGGTGCGATCGCGCAGTCCGCCGACCGCCTCTATCAGTCGCTCGACACGGGCCAGCGGGCGCTGTGCCGGTCCACGCTCGCACGGCTGGTCGCGCTCGCGCCCGATGGCAGTCCCGTGCGCCGTAGGGTGCAGTCCAGGGCGCTGCGAGCGGATGCCGCACGCGACGAGGTGCTGTCGTTGCTCGCCGACGCGCGGCTCGTGAGCACGGAGGCGGATTCGGTGGCCGTGGCGCACGAGTCACTCGCGACCGCATGGCCGCGCTTGCACACTTGGCTCGAGGAGGACGCCGAGAGCTCGCGGGTGCTCGCGACCCTGTCGACCGCCGCGGATGCGTGGGAGGCCGACGGGCGATCCGAGGAAGACCTCTACCGCGGCGCGCGCCTGCAGGCGGCCAGGGAATGGCGGGATGCCGCGCCGCGCGATCTCACAGACACCGAGTCCGCCTTCCTCGCCGCATCCTCCGCACGTGAGACGAGCGAGCAGGAAGCGCTCGCGGAGCGCGCACGTCATGATCGTCGTCAGAACCGGCGGCTCCGCGGCATCCTCGCGGTCGCGGCCGGTTTGATCGTGCTGCTGGTCGGAGCCGGCTCGGTGGCCGTCGTGGCATCGAGCGAGGCTGCGAAGCAGCGCGACTCAGCGAAGATCGAGGCGCTGGTGAGCACCGCACTCGCGATCCGCGCCTCGGAGCTCGACGTTTCGGCACTCCTCGCGGCGGAGGCGTACCGGCGCTCGCCCGACGATCCGCGCACGCGCTCCGGCCTGATGGGGGTGCTCCAGTCCGCGGACGGCTTCCTCGGGCATGTCTTCATCGATGAGTTCGAGGCATTGGAGGGTGAGTTCTACCCGGCCGGTTCGGTCATCCCCGGTACGGATGATGCGCTGGTGCTCGATCTCCAGGGAGACGCTGGTGTCTTCGACCTCGCAAGCGGCGAGCGCGAACGCGGATTCGACCTCCCACTGAGCACGGTGCCGTATGTGGGGCCGTGGCCGATCGTGAGCGTCAGCGCCGATGGCGAGACCGCCGCCGTGCTGTGGTCGGTCGAGGTGGCTGAGGACGGATTCTTCTTCTACGGCAGGTCGGTGGCCGCCGAGCTCGTTGTGGCCGATGTCGCGTCGGGTCGTATCCTCCTCGGTCCCAAGCGTCTCGACATGGGCGCGGGCGCGCTCGCCGTCCGCGACGACGGCGGTGCCGTGGCGGTCGCCGACTCGACTGACGGGCGCGTCGCGATCTTCGACGTCGAGTCGGGCGCGGAGCGCGGGATCACCGGCGAACGCCCCGTCGCGATCACCCTCGACGGCCTCGCCGCGGCCGTCACCTTCACTCCGACCGGGCAGCTCCTCGTCGGCCGGGTGGACGACACGCTGTCCGTCGTCGATCCCGCGACCGGCGTGGTCCTGCGTAGTCATCAGATGCCCGAGGCTTCGGTGAACGTCGCGATCGACGTGACGAGCGACGCGACCATCGTCACGAGCGGTGACCGGTCGATCGCTGCGGTGGACGGCACGACGGGAGCCGTTCTGTGGTCGCACGAGGTGGGAACCGAGTCCCCCGGCAGCGGGTGCATGTGGCTCGCCATCTCGGAACCGATCGGCACGGTGTACTGCGGTGGTCAATTCGGCCGGGTCATCGAGTACGGGTTGGGCGGCGGCGCGGCGACAGGTCGCCAGATGGATCCACTGCTCGGCACGACCGGGCCGGTCGCCGTCACGGAGTTCGGCATGCGACTCGTGACGATCGGCGGAACGCGTGCCGCCTTCTCGAGTTGGCGGCTCGACGGCAGTGGTGCCGCGCAGCGCCTCATCGCCCGTGGCGGGGTAATGCAGGGAGGGTACTCGCCGTCTGGAACACGGCTTCTCGTCACCGACCGCCGAGGCGACGCGTCTGAGGAGGCGTATCAGGAGGTCTCGGTCTGGGACGTCGATTCGGATCGAGAGGCGGCGACGATCGGGGGCCCGATCTCAGGCCCGGATTGGGCTGGGGAGGACCGAATCGTGGCCTACTTCCCCGATGCAGGGAGGTTCAAACTGATCGACGCCGCTGACGCGTCCGTCGTCGTAATGCTGCCAGCAACCACATCGGGCACGTGGACGACCCACGCCGGCACGCGACTGCGCGTCGCCGTCGAGGGCGGCGAGCTATGGACTTTCGACACGGCGAACGGCGAGCGGATCGAACCGACACTCGAATTCAACGGAGACCTCTGGCACGTCACGGCGACACCCGACGGCTCGAGAATGGCGCTTCTTTCGGTGGATCCCGTAACCGGAGAAGTGACCACGTCGATCTTCGACGCCGATTCAGGCGCCATGATCGCCTCCGAGCCGCTCCCGGCTGCGCCGATCGCGATGCTGAGCAATTCCGAGTTCCTCGGGGCGTGGGACAACAGGCTCACTCGCTACTCGGTCGAATCGATGGAGCCGATCGGCACGCTTCCGGGCGGAGCGGGCGGTATCGGGGGGCTCACGGTGAGTGACGACGGCGGCACGCTGCTCGCGAACGCGGCCGATAAGGCGGCGATGGTGTTCGACCTGCCGAGCGGCGTGCGGCTCGGGGATCCGCTGCAGGCCGAATGGCCCCGACTTCGACCCGACGGGGCGGAAGTCGCTATGAACGTTCCGAACGGAATCGTATTGTGGGATCTGGACCCCAACCGGCAGTTCCAGGCGGTGTGCCGCATCGCCGGCCGCGACCTCACCGAAGGTGAGTGGGCGACCTACCTCGCCGACCTCGGTGAACCGCGAAGCACCTGTGGGTGAGCAATCCGTGCCGCGCATTTGTCCACGAGGCGGGATCTACCGGCGCCCCGGGCCCGACCTGCGTGAAGTACTTCGCCGAAAACTCGAGGTTGTCCTTGATCTGCGCGCCCTTGAGAACTCGCTCATTCGAGCAGCACGGGCGACGACGAACGGCCGATCGTGATGGCACACAGGGGAGAGCGGGCCGACGTCGTCGGCCCGCTCCCCATGTGTGCCAGCGACGGCTCGATCAGCGTTCCGACACGCGGTGCATGCCAGTTTCGGCGGCCGCCTCCGCCGCCGCCATGCGCGCATGCACGACCTGGCCGTGTACGTAGCGTTCGGCGGCTTCGCGGAGCAATGCGCGGTGCATCGCAGGTGTGGTGAGGGACTGGGATGCCGCTTGGGCACGGGACTGGTCGGCGGCGGGCGCTGGTTGCTCAGCGCCGGCACAACCGATCAGGGTCACCGCGAGTGCGACGACAGACGCCGCTGCGGTGAGGCGAAGGGGTGTGGTTGTGGTGTTCATGGTTCCACGGTGCACCGACCGGGTATGCATCCGACCGCCGACGGTATGCAGTCGGTATGCGCGGTATGCGCGAATCATTGACGGGGGGCGCGGAACGGCGAACAATGCGGAGCATGAGCGTGGTGGTGTTCGGCCCGCTCACTCTCGAGGGGGTGACGCTCAGCCCGAGAGAGCGTTCAGTGCTCTCGGCGCTGGTGCTTCGCGCGGAGCGACCGGTCACCACCGACGAACTCGCCGATGCGCTCTGGGGCGACGAGCCCCCCGGCACCTGGCAGAAGCAGCTGCAAGCATCGATCGGCCGGGTGCGGGCTGCGATCGGACGTCATGCGATCACCACCTCTCCGGGCGCGTACACCCTGCGCGTCGACCCCGAAACCGTGGACGTCGAGCGCTTCGAACGGCTCGCGGCATCCGCCCGCCATCACCTCGACGATGATCCTGCGCGCGCCCTCGACGCCGCGGAGCGAGCGCTGGAGCTCTGGCGCGGCACACCCTACGCCGACCTCGCGTCGTGGACGCCTGCCGTCGTCGAGGCGGAGCGCCTCGACGAGGTTCGGATGGAGCTCGAAGAGGCGCTGGTCGACGCGCACCTCAGGCTCGGCGAGGATGCGGCATTCGTCGCGGATGCCGAGCGACTGGTGCGCGTGGCGCCGCTACGAGAGCGACGGTGGGTACTGCTCGCCACCGCCTTGTACCGCGGTGGCCGCCAGGCCGACGCGCTCGCGGCCATTCGCGCGGCCCGCGAGCGACTCGCCGACGAGCTCGGCGCGGAGCCGGGCGCCGAGCTGGCGGAGCTCGAGCTGCGCATCCTCCGCCACGACGACGCCCTCGACCTGGGCGACGCTCCCGTGAGTCCGAGCGCAGCTTGCCCCTATCGCGGGCTGCAGCCTTTCGGCGTGGAGCAAGAGGAGGACTTCTTCGGACGTGGTGCCGATATCGAGGCCGCGCTGGCCCGACTCGGCGGATCGCGCTTCCTCGCCGTCTCCGGCGCCTCGGGCAGCGGCAAGTCCTCGCTCGTGCGCGCCGGCGTGGTTCCCGCCCTGCGCCGTCGTGGCGATCGCGTCGTGATCCTCACGCCGGAGCACGACCTCGACTCGCGGATCCGCGAGGCCGTGTGGTCGGGGCGAGCCGACGTGGTGGTCGTGGACCAGTTCGAGGAGGTGTTCCATGCCGGTGAGGCCGACGTCGACGCGGCCGCCCGCGCGATCGCCGAGGCTCCGGTGACGGGTGCGACCGTCGTACTCGTCGTGCGCTCCGACTTCCTCGACGACTGCGCCGGTCACCCCGACCTCGCGCCCCTCGTCGCCGAGGGCGTACATCTCGTCGGCCCGATGGTGCCCACCGCGCTGCGCGAAGCCATCGAGCAGCCCGCCCGGCGCGCCGGCCTGCGACTCGAGCCCGGGCTGGTGGAGATCATCCTCCGCGATGCCGCGGGCGAGGTCGGCGCACTCCCCCATCTCTCGCACGCGCTCGTCGAGACGTGGCTCCGACGGGAGGGCGCGACGCTGACGGTCGCCGGCTATGAGGCGTCCGGAGGCATCTCGGGCGCGATCGCGCAGTCGGCCGACCGCCTCTACCAGTCGATGGAGCCCGACCAGCGCGTGACGTGCCGCTGGCTCCTCCTGCGACTGGTGGCCCTCGGGCCCGACGGCAGCCCCGTCCGCCGAAGAGTGCTGTCGAAGCCCCTCCGAGCGGATGCCTCGCGGGAGCAGGTGCTCTCGATGCTGGCCCGATCGAGGCTCGTGAGCGCGGAAGCCGACTCGGTCGAGGTGGCGCACGAGTCGCTCGCGACGGCGTGGCCGCGCCTCAAGGCGTGGCTCGAGGAGGACGCCGAGGGTACGCGCATCCTCACGGCGGTGGCGGCGGCCGCAGAGGCATGGAGCGCCGCGGGTCGTCCCGAAGATGATCTTCTTCGTGGCGCGCGCCTGCAGGCGGCTATCGAATGGCGCGACGCGGCGCCCCGGGACCTGACCGACGTCGAGCAGGCCTTCCTCGACGCATCCGCGGCCCGCGCCACCGCGGAGCGAACCGAAATCGAGGAGCGCGCGCGCCAGGACCGACGCCAGAACCGGCGGTTGCGGGTGCTGCTCGGGGTGGCGGCCGGGCTGATCGTGCTGCTCGTCGGCGCCGGATCGGTGGCGGTGGTGTCCTCCCAGGAGGCGAACGCGCAGCGCGACAGTGCCACGCTCGAGGCGCTCCTCGCCACGTCGATCTCATTGCGATCGTCGGAGCGCGATGTCTCCGCCCTTCTCGCCGCCGAGGCGTATCGACGGTGGCCCGACGACCCGCGCGCACGCTCGGGGCTCATGAGCGTGCTCCAGGGGACGGGCGGATTCCTCGGCACCGCTGTCGTGGCGTCGAGCGGGAACGCATACGGAAGCCTCATCCCAGGCACGGAGCACGTGCTCGTCGTCACGACCGCGGGCGATGCCAGTATCCGCGACGCCGGAACCGGCGCCGTGCTCCGCGACCTCGACCTCGGGTTCGGACCCGTTCAGGCCGACCCCAGTCCGCTCGTCGAGGTGAGCGGCGACGGCCGGGTCGGTGCAGTCCTGTGGTCGGCTCACACGCAGCCGGCCGACGGACGTACCGAGACCGGCACATCAACGCGGTCCCACCTCGTGGTATTCGATCTCGATCGCGCCGAGCGCATCTGGGGACCGGATCCAGATCGATGTGGGAACGGGTGCGCTCACCGTGAACGCAGACGGCTCGATCATCGCGGTCGCCGATGCCCGGAATGGCGCCGTGACCCTCCTGTCGACCTCAGACGGGCAGACGCGCGGTATCGCCGAGGAGACACCCGCTGCGGTTCAGCAGCAGCCGTTCCGCTACCCGCATGCCGCCGCGATGGCGTTCGACGGTCTGGGCCGCCTCCTCGTCGGGCGTCGCAACGACCGCGTGGACGTGATCGATCCCGTGTCGGCGACGATCTCGGCGAGCATGGCGGTGCCGCCATTGTCTGCGAACGTCGCCATGGCCGTCGGCGACTCCGGGATCGTGGTCGCGTCGGGAGACTTCGCGCTGACCGCTCTCGAACCCGATGTGCAACACGTGCGTTGGTCGACGGACCTCCGAGGACCCTTCCCGGGCGGGTGCGATTGGCTCGCCCTATCGGAGCCGATGCAACGCGTGTATTGCGGAAACCGGATCGGGCGCATCGGTGTCTTCGATCTCGCGGACGGCGCACCGCTTCCCGCCGAGGAGATCGGCCCTGTCTACGGGAGCGTCGGAACGATCGACGTCAGCGCCGACGGCGCGGTGCTGACTGCTATCAGCGGCAGTCGGCCGACCATCTCCCGATGGCATCTCGAGGGCTTCGGCATCGGCCGTCGGCTCGTCGCTCGCGGCCACATGCTGGCGGGGCCGTACTCGTTCGAGGGCTCCTCCATCGTGACGTCACCCCAGGCCGACGCCGGGGGCGACCCTCGGTCTGATCTACGATGGTGTCGTCGAGGGTGTCGTCGTCGTGGACACGGCGACCGGCGGCGAGACGTACCGGTACGACGAGCCGGTGAGTGACGTCGGCTGGGTACGAGACCGAGGGCTGTATGCGCGTTCGGTCGAGGACAAGTTGATCCGCATCATCGACACGGACACCGGGAACGAGGTCGGGAAGCCCCTCTGGGCATTCGATGACCCTCGTGCCCTCGAGCGACGGCTCGCAACTGCACGCGATACGGGACGACGGTCGGATCCAAAAGCTCGATCCCCGCACCGGTGAGTCACAGGGCGAATCATGGCGAGTCGAGGGGTACCCCCTGTGGATCTCGGTCTCACCCGAGGGAGACCGGATCGCCGTGACCCACTGGAGCGATGGGTCGCCGAAGGAGACCGCTGACGCGTCGATGAGCAATCGACAGCGGGACGTGGCTGGCGATCCTCACCGCCGAGGATCATCGGCTCATGTACGACGAGCCGACCGATATCGAAGACCACGTCATGCTCGAGGGCGGCAACCTCATCGGCATGGAGGGCACCCGCATGGGTCGATACGAGACGGATCCGCTCGCTCGGGTCGGGACGGTCCCCGGCGCGACGGGCCGGCTCGAACATCCGTCGCTGAGTCGTGACGCTCGGACCCTACTCGTGACGACTGACGACGGAACCGCGTTGCTCTACGACACGGCGACGGGGATCCGGATCGGCGAGCCGTTCCGGACCGACGACCGGGCCGTCGCGCCGGACGTCTTTCTTGATCCCGATGCCACCGTCGAGCTGACATCCCCCATACCCGACGGTGTCGTGCGCCACGATGGCCTCGAGATGGCGCTCTCTACGCCCGAGGGCGTCGTGGTGTGGGACATCGATCCCGAGCACCAGTTCGAGTTCGCCTGCCGGATCGCCGGTCGCGATCTCACCGAGAACGAGTGGCGCACCTACCTCGCCGCGCTCGGCGAGCCGCAGAGCACCTGCGGGTTCAGCGAGGAGTGAGCCGCCGAAAGCGGCCGCGCGACGCCGAACGGCCCGCCCCGGAGCATCCGGAGCGGGCCGTTCTGGTCTCGATACGCGCTGCGCGCTACTCGACCGACGAACGCGTCAGCGAGCGACCTCACCGTCGACGTAGTCGTCGTCGTTCGAGGCGTTCCAGGCGAAGAGCTTGCGCAGCTCGCGGCCGGTGGCCTCGATGGGGTGCGCCTCGCCCTTGGCGCGGAGCTCGAGGAACTCCTTCTGGCCGTTGTCCTGGTCGGCGATGAACCGCTCGGCGAACGCGCCGGACTGGATGTCGGCGAGCACGGCCTGCATGTTCTCCTTGACGTGCGGGTCGATGACGCGCGGGCCCGAGACGTAGTCGCCGTACTCGGCCGTGTCGGACACCGACCAGCGCTGCTTGGCGATGCCGCCCTCCCACATGAGGTCGACGATGAGCTTCAGCTCGTGGAGCACCTCGAAGTACGCGACCTGCGGCTGGTAGCCGGCCTCGGTGAGGGTCTCGAAGCCGTACTGCACGAGCTGCGAGACGCCGCCGCAGAGCACAGCCTGCTCGCCGAACAGGTCGGTCTCGGTCTCTTCGGTGAACGTGGTCTTGATGCCGCCGGCGCGGAGTCCGCCGATCGCCTTGGCGTACGAGAGCACGAGCGGCCAGGCATTGCCCGAGGCATCCTTCTCGACGGCGACGATCACGGGGACGCCGCGACCGGCCTCGTACTCGCGGCGCACGGTGTGGCCCGGGCCCTTCGGGGCGACCATGACGACGTCGACGCCCTCGGGCGCCTCGATGTAGCCGAAGCGGATGTTGAAGCCGTGCCCGAAGACGAGGGTCTTGCCCGCGGTCAGGTTGTCCTTGATGGACTCGGCGTAGATGTGCCGCTGGTACTGGTCGGGCGCGAGGATGACGATGACGTCGGCCCCGGCGGCAGCATCGGCGACGTTCAGCACCTGGAAGCCGGCCTCTTCGGCCTTCGGCTTCGACCGCGAGTCGTCCTTGAGGCCGATGACGACCTCGACGCCCGAGTCACGCAGGTTCTGCGCGTGTGCGTGGCCCTGCGAGCCGTAGCCGATGACGGCGACCTTCTTGCCCTGGATGAGGGAGAGGTCGGCGTCCTTGTCGTAGTAGATCTCAGCCATGTGCTGTTCTTTCTCCTAGTTGTGGTTCAGATGACGGATGTCGAGACGCAGGGCCGCGGCATCCGTCGGTTCAGTTCTTGAAGACGCGTTCGGTGATGGACTTGCCGCCACGGCCGATCGCGAGCAGGCCCGACTGGGCGATCTCCTTGATGCCGTAGGGCTCGAGCACCTTGAGGAACGCGGTGGTCTTGCCGGAGTCGCCGGTGACCTCGATCACCAGCGCCTCGGTCGA
The DNA here is from genome assembly GCA_963758615.1 of uncultured Actinomycetota bacterium. Lineage (GTDB taxonomy): Bacteria > Actinomycetota > Actinomycetes > Actinomycetales > Microbacteriaceae > Agromyces. Next base: position 369,721 of record CAVWVZ010000009.1, read on the forward strand.
CACGTCGACCACGCGGGCGCGGAAGAGGTTGACCGCCTCGAGCACCTGCGAACGTGTCGTGTTGTCGACCCGCACCTTGATGAGCAGGTGCTCGCGATGCACCGACTGGTTGGGGTCGAGCTCGACGATCTTGATCACGTTGACGAGCTTGTTGAGCTGCTTCGTCACCTGCTCGAGCGGGAGGTCTTCGACATCGACGACGACCGTGATGCGCGAGAGCCCTTCGATCTCGGAGTGGCCGACCGCGAGTGATTCGATGTTGAAGCCGCGGCGGGCGAAGAGCCCGGCGACCCGGGTGAGCAGACCCGGCTTGTCCTCGACGAGGAGCGAGAGCACGTGTGTCGACATGGTCAGTCCTCCTCGCTGAATGCCGGCGAATGATCGCGGGCGTACTGGATGTAGCTGTTCGACACGCCCTGCGGCACCATCGGCCACACCATCGCGTCGGCCGAGACCACGAAGTCGATGACGACCGGCCGGTCGTTGGTCTCGAGCGCGAGCTTGATCGCCGCGTCGACCTCTTCCTTCTTCGTGACGCGGATGCCGAGGGCGCCGTACGCCTCGGCGAGCGTGACGAAGTCGGGGATGCGCACGGTGTCGTGCCCGGTGTTCAGGTCGGTGTTCGAGTACCGGCCGTCGTAGAACAGGGTCTGCCACTGGCGAACCATGCCGAGCGAGGAGTTGTTGATGACCGCGACCTTGATCGGGATCTTGTTCAAGGTGCAGGTCGCGAGCTCCTGGTTGGTCATCTGGAAGCAACCGTCGCCGTCGATCGCCCACACCACGCGGTCGGGTTGGGCGACCTTGGCACCCATGGCCGCGGGCACCGCGTATCCCATGGTGCCGGCGCCGCCCGAGTTCAGCCACGAGTTCGGGCGCTCGTACTTGATGAACTGCGCGGCCCACATCTGGTGCTGGCCGACGCCCGCGGCGTAGACGCCCTCGGGTCCGGTCAGGGCACCGATCCGCTCGATGACGTACTGCGGCGCGAGCAGGCCGTCGCTCGGTTCCGTGTAGCCGAGCGGGAACTCGCTGCGCAGTCCGTCGAGCATCGCCCACCACTCGTCGATGTCGGGCTGCCCGCCGGCGGTCGCGTCGCGGAAGGCGGCGGCGAGGTCGACGAGCACGTCCTTCGCGTCGCCGACGATCGGCACGTCGGCCGTGCGGATCTTGGAGATCTCGGCAGGGTCGATGTCGACGTGCACGACCTTCGCGTTCGGGGCGAACAGCGCGGCCTTGCCGGTGACCCGGTCGTCGAACCGAGCGCCGAGCACGACCAGCAGGTCGGCCTCCTGGAGCGCGATCACCGCGGGAACGGTGCCGTGCATACCCGGCATGCCGAGGTGCTGCTGGTGCGAGTCGGGGAACGCACCGCGAGCCATGAGGGTCGTGACCACGGGTGCGTTCGTCAGTTCGGCGAGCGCGAGCAGTTCGTCTGATGCGTGTGCACGGATGACCCCACCGCCCACGTAGAGCACGGGACGCTTGGCCTCGGCGAACATCTGTGCTGCCGCAGCGACCTGCTTGCCGTGCGCCTTCGTGATCGGCCGGTAGCCCGGCAGGTCGACCTTCGGCGGCCAGCGGAAGCTGAACTTGGCCTGCTGCGCGTCCTTCGTGATGTCGACCAGCACGGGGCCCGGGCGACCGGTGGTGGCGATGTGCACCGCGGCCGCGATGGTCGCCGGGATGTCCTCGGGGCGCTTCACGAGGAAGGAGTGCTTGGTGACGGGCATCGTGATGCCGACGATGTCCGCCTCTTGGAACGCGTCGGTGCCCATGAGGTTCGAGAACACCTGGCCCGTGATGGCGAGCATCGGCACCGAGTCCATGTGCGCGTCGGCGATGGCGGTGACGAGGTTCGTGGCACCTGGACCCGACGTGGCGATCGCGACGCCGAGCTTGCCGCTCGACGACGCGTAGCCCTCGGCCGCGTGGCCGGCGCCCTGCTCGTGACGTACGAGGATGTGGCGCAGCTTCTTGCTGTCGAGCAGCGGGTCGTAGACGGGGAGGATCGCGCCGCCGGGAAGCCCGAAGACGTCGGTGATGCCGAGCATCTCGAGCGAGCGCACGACGCCTTCGGCACCCGTCAGTTCCACGGGTGCGCCTGGCGGCACTGCAGCGGGCGATGGCACGGGGTTGGATTCCGTGGTCATTCGATTCCTGTTCTGGTGGACGGTGTGTGTGCGGGGAAGCGCAGCATTCAGCCCGTCGTTGCGCCTTCGGCGGCGGAACGCACGAGCTTCGAGTACTTCGCGAGAACGCCTCGGGTATAGCGCGGAGGAAGCGGCGCCCAGCCTTCACGGCGGGCTGCCAGCTCGGTCTCGTCGACCAGTAGGTCGATGGACCGGGCCGCGATATCGACCCGAATCAGATCACCATCGCGCACCAATGCAATAGGACCTGCGTCTACTGCTTCGGGTGCCAGATGGCCGATGCACAGCCCGGTTGTGCCGCCTGAGAATCGACCGTCAGTCAACAGTAGTACATCTTTTCCGAGCCCAGCGCCCTTGATGGCGGCGGTGATCGCGAGCATCTCGCGCATGCCGGGGCCGCCCTTGGGTCCTTCGTAGCGGATCACGACAACGTCGCCGTGCTTGATCTCGCCGGCGGTGAGCGCATCCATCGCGGTGCGCTCGCGCTCGAACACGCGCGCGGGACCCTCGAAGGTCGCGGCGTCGAAGCCGGCCGTCTTCACGACCGCGCCCTCGGGCGCCAGCGAGCCGTGCAGGATCGTGAGCCCGCCGGTTTCGTGGATGGGGTTGTCGAGCGAGCGCAGCACCTCACCGTCGAGCGGCGCGATGTCCATCTCGGCGAGGTTCTCGGCGAGGGTCTTGCCGGTGACGGTCATGCAGTCGCCGTGCATGAGGCCCGCGTCGAGCAGCGCCTTCATGAGCACGGGGAGGCCGCCGCGACGGTCGACGTCGTTCATGACGTACTTGCCGAACGGCTTGAGGTCGCCGATGTGCGGCACCTTCGACCCGATGCGGTTGAAGTCGTCGAGGTTGAGCTCCACCTCGGCCTCGCGCGCGATGGCGAGCAGGTGCAGCACGATGTTCGTGGAGCCGCCGAGGGCCATTCCCACGGCGATGGCGTTCTCGAACGCCTCTTTGGTGAGGATCTGCCGGGCGGTGATGCCGTGCTTCAGCAGGTTGACCACCGCCTCGCCCGAGCGGTGCGCGTAGTAGTCGCGGCGACGGTCGGCCGAGGCCGGCGACGCCGAGCCGGGCAGCGAGAGCCCGAGCGCCTCGGCGACCGAGGCCATCGTGTTGGCCGTGTACATGCCACCGCAGGCACCCTCGCCGGGTGCGAACGCGCATTCGATGCGCTTCGCGTCGGCCTCGCTCATGGTGCCGGCCTTCACCGCGCCGACGGCCTCGAACGAGTCGATGATCGTGATGTCCTTCTCGGTGCCGTCGGAGAGGCGCACCCAACCGGGCGCGATCGACCCGGCGTAGAGGAAGACCGAGGCGAGGTCGAGTCGAGCGGCCGCCATCAGCATGCCGGGGATCGACTTGTCGCAGCCGGCGAGGAGCACCGAGCCGTCGAGGCGCTCGGCCTGCATGACGACCTCGACCGAGTCGGCGATCACCTCGCGCGAGACGAGGGAGAAGTGCATGCCCTCGTGGCCCATGGAGATGCCGTCGGAGACGGACACCGTGCCGAACTGCAGCGGGTAACCGCCGCCGCCGTGCACGCCTTCTTTCGCGGCCTGTGCGAGTCGGCCGAGCGAGAGGTTGCAGGGAGTGATCTCGTTCCACGAGCTCGCGATGCCGATCTGGGGCTTGTCCCAGTCGGCATCGCCCATGCCGACGGCGCGGAGCATGCCCCGGCTCGTCATGGCTTCGATGCCGTCGGTGACGGTGCGACTACGCGGTTTGGGATCGAACTCTGGCATGGGACGAGTCTATGACCAGTGCGATGAGCGACCGCGTTCCACGTCTCGCGCCACCGCGAGGCGCTCGAGCAGGAGCGCGACGTCCTCGGGGCTTCGCAGTCGGTAGGAGGCGACCGACTTGCCCTGGCCGACCTTCACGCCGACGTCGTCGCTCTCGAGCGCGGCGAACGCGTCTTCGTCGGTGACGTCGTCGCCCACGTAGATCACCGCACTCGAACCGGCGTGCTGGCGCAGCCGGGTGAGTGCCTCGCCCTTGTCGGTCGAGCGGACCGCGAACTCGAGCACACCCTTGCCGGCGCGCACCGACAGGTCGGGGACTGCGCGCTCGACGCGCTCGCGGGCGACGCGCTGCAGTTCGGTCGCCGCCTGCGAGGCGACCTTGCGCGTGTGCAGCGCACGGCCCGCCGGCTTGTGCTCGACCCAGGCACCGTCGGCACCTGATGCGACCTCGTCGAGGATGCGGGTGAGCCGCTCGAGCGCCTCCAGCTCGGCGTCGCGCAGGTCGATCGTGACCACTCCCCCGTCGAGCTGCAGCTCGACCCCGTGCGATCCGCTGAGCAGGGTGCCCGTGGGCGGGTCGGCGACGCCGCGCAGGCTCGCGAGTGCCCTGCCCGAGACGATCGCCACGCGAGTGTCGTCGGTCGCCGCGAGTCGCTCGATCGCCGCCCGTGCGCGCTTGGTCGCGCGCGCGTCCTCCGGTCGGTCGACGAGGGGCGCGAGCGTTCCATCGAAGTCGAGTGCGACGAGCAGCCGCTCGGTCGTCGCGATGCCGGTGACGGCGGCCTCGAGCGCGTCGGGGATCCCCGGCGCGATGATGCCGGCGCCGGTGAGGGTCTTGAGAAAACTCGCCGACCACCTGGCGACGTCGTTCTCGCTGACGCGCCTCCGCAGCGCTCGCATGCGTCGGGCGCGCTCGCGCTGGGGCATCTCGACCGCCTCGACCATCGCGTCCTTGAGTCCCTCGATGTCATGGGGGTTCACGAGGACCGCCTGCCGCAGCTCGTCGGACGCACCGGCGAACTCGCTGAGGAGGAGCACGCCGTCTTGATCGAACCGGCACGCGACGTACTCCTTCGCGACGAGGTTCATGCCGTCGCGAAGCGCCGTGACGAGCATGACGTCGGCGGCGAGGTAGAGCGCCACCATCTCCTCGCGCGGGTAGCCGTGGTGCAGGTATGCGATCGCCTGGTGGCCGAGCGTCGAGTAGTCGCCGTTGAGGCGCCCGACCATGAGCTCGATCTCGTCGCGCAGCTGCCGGTAGGTCTCGACGCGCTCGCGCGACGGGCTCGCGACCTGCACGAGCGTGGCCCGGTCGACGGAGAGCCGGTCGTCGCGCAGGAGCTCGCCGAACGCCTTGAGGCGGTGCCGGATGCCCTTCGTGTAGTCGAGCCGATCGACGCCGAGCATGATCACCTCGGGGTCGCCGAGGCTCGAGCGGATCTCGCGTGCCCGCGCCTGCACCTCTGGGCGGCGCGCGATCTCCTCGAACCCCTGGGCGTCGATCGAGATCGGGAAGTGGCGGACGACCACACGTCGTGCGTCGCCGTCGGTGGGCACCTCGATGAGGGTGCCGCGGGTCGTGTACCCGAACAGGCGGCGAACGGCGCGCGAGAAGTTGCCGGCATCGGCGGCACGCTGGAACCCGATCACGTCGGCACCCAGCAGCCCGCTGATGACCTGACGGCGCCAGGGCAACTGCGAGTAGATGCCGTATGCCGGGAACGGGATGTGGTTGAAGAAGCCGATGACGAGGTCGGGCCGGCTCTCGCGCAGCATCTTCGGCACGAGTTGCAACTGGTAGTCCTGCACCCAGACGACCGCGCCGGGCGAGGCCGCTCGCGCCACAGCCTCGGCGAAGCGCCGGTTGACCCGCACGTACGCCTCCCACCACTCCCGGTGGAACGACGGCGGGGCGATCACGTCGTGATAGAGCGGCCACAGCGTGTCGTTCGAGAACCCCTCGTAGTAGTCCTCGAGATCCTCCGCGGACAGCGGGACCGGGATGATCGAGATGCCGTCGTTCTCGAAGGGGTCGAACTCACGATCGGCGACGCCGGCCCACCCGATCCAGGCGCCGTCGGCGGCGCGCATCACCGGTTCGAGCGCGGTGACGAGCCCGCCGGGCGAACTCCGCCACAGCGTCTCGCCGTCGGGGCCCTCCTGATAGTCGACCGGAAGCCGGTTCGAGACCACGATCATGTCGTAGGCGCCGTCGACGTAGAGGTCGTCGCGTTTCGGTTCAGCAGCGTTCATGAAGCGGATGTCCCTCCTCGCGCTTCGTTCAGGCTAACAGTCGGCACCTCACGCGCGGGCCGGGCAGGTGGGAGCATAGGGGCACGGTGCGAACATGGGGGCGGTGCCATGGACTGGGTGATCCTGATCGCGTCGGGTGTGCTCGAGGCGGTGTGGGCGACGGCGCTCGGCGCGTCGAACAACTTCCGGCGGCTCTGGCCGTCGGTGATCTTCGTGGTCGCCCTCGCGCTCAGCATGGCGGGGCTCGCGTACGCGATGACCACCATCCCGGTGGGCACTGCGTATGCCGTGTGGGTGGGCATCGGCGCGGTGTTGACCGTCGCCTACGCGATGATCTTCGGCGGTGAGAAGGCGAGCATCGTGAAGATCCTGCTCCTGCTCGGGATCATCGGCTGCGTCATCGGGTTGAAGATCGTCGGGGAGGCCTGAGATGTACTGGGCGGTCCTCATCGTGAGCGCGGTGCTCGAGGCGGTCTGGGCGACCGCGCTCGGCCTCTCAGATGGGTTGACGGTGCTCGTTCCGACGATCGTGTTCTTCCTGGCGCTGGTCGGGAGCATGGCCGGCCTCGCATTCGCGATGCGCGGCATCCCGATCGGCACTGCCTACGCGGTCTGGACCGGTCTCGGCGCAGCGCTGACGGTGACCTACGCGATCACCTTCGGCGGCGAATCGTCGAGCGTGCTCAAGGTGCTGTTCCTCGCGGGCATCATCGCGTGCGTGATCGGACTGAAGCTCGTGCACTCGCACGAGGAGCGGGTGGCCGCCGAGGTCGGCGCGATGCCTCCTCCCGACGAGCCACCCGGCTCCTGATCCCTGCCCGGCAGGTCGCCGCAGCGGTCAGCCGAGCGCGGCCGCCGCGAATCCGATCGAGCGGACCCCGCGGCGCCGGCCGACGACGAACAGCGTGCCGATGACGCCGATCAGGCCGAACAGCGCGATCACGCCCGCGGCGCCGGCAACGGCTCCTCCTGACGCTCCCGCGACGATCAGCTGCATGCCCTGCACCGCCCAGGTGAGCGGCAGGAACGGGCTGATCGCCTGGAACGGGCCGCTCAGGATCTCGACGGGGTAGAGCCCGCCCGAGGCCGCGAGCTGCAATGCCACGAGCACGAGCGAGACGAGCAGGCCCGCCCGGCCGAGCCAGACGGTGAGGAAGGCGTGCAGCGCCGTGAACGCCAGGGCGAGCAGTGCGGCGAACCCGAGGGTCTGCGGCAGCAGGCTCCAGTCGACGCCGAGTGCACCGTGCAGCAGCAGCACGACGGTGATCGCCTGTGCGAGGGCGAGCAGGCCGGCCCGTGCGAGCGTGCGCCACACGAGACCACCCGTCGAGGCGGTGCTTCGCAGCGCCTCGCGGCCGAACGGGCGGAACACGAGGAACATCGCCATCGCCCCGAGCCACAGGCCGATCGGCACGAACAGCATGCCGATGACCTCGCCGGTCGATTCGATCTCATGGTCGCGCGTCGCATCCACCGTCACCGGCTCGGCGATGACCTCGGCCGTCGTGGCGCCATCGATGTCGGTCAGGGCCGACGCCTCGTCGGCGCCGGTCGTGAGCCCGTCGGCGAGCGTGCCGGCCCCCGTCGCGAGCTTCGTCGCACCGGTCGCGGCATCGGCGGTGCCGGTGTGCAGCGACCCGAGTCCGCCGGCGAGCTCGCCGACTCCGGAGGCAAGGCCGTCGGCCCCGGAGCGCAGGCCGCCGGAACCCGACGACAGTTGCGCGGCGCCCCCGGCGAGCTCGCCGATCCCGCCCTGCAGTCCGTCGATGCCCGCGCCGGTCTGCGTGACGAGGGTGTCGCCGCCCTGAGCGAGGGTCTCGAGCCCGGCACCGCTCTCGGCGGCGAGCGTGTCGCCGCCGGCCGCCAGCTGCTCGAACGCGGTCGTGTTGCCCGCGGCGAGCTCATCGGCGCCGTCGGCGAGGGCACGCACCTGCGCAGCGTACTCGGCGACGGCCTGCTGCGCCGCCGCGCCGGTCGGGTCTGCGGCCACCAGCTGCGGAATGGAGGCGGCGAGTGAGTCGCCCCCACCCGCAAGGAGGTCGGCTCCCTGTGCGTACCCCTCGATGCCCGCAGTGAGGGCATTGCCCGTGCCGCGCACCCCGTCGTCGACGTACTGCTGGATGCCGCCACTCACACCTGCGCCGGTCTGACGCACGCCCGCCACGTACTGCGCCATGCCGTCGGTGATGCCGTCGAGCCCGCCGGCCTGCTGCGACAGCGTCGCGACGCCGCCTGCGATGCCGTCGACGCCGTTCGTGTACTGCGTGACGCCGTCGGCGTACTGCGCGGCTCCGTCCGCGGCATCCGTCGCCCCGGATGCTGCGGAACCGACCCCCTCGGAGAGCGTCCCGAGCCCGTTCGCGAGCGAGCCGACGCCGCGTCGACAGCTGGGTCGCGCCGTCGGCGGCGTCGCCGAGCGCGCCGCCCATGGTCGCGAGGTTCGTGTAGAAGCCCTCGAGGTACTGCTTCGTGAGCTCTCGTCCGAACGCTGTCGACATCGCATCGCCGACCGACTGACCGACCGAACCGGCGAGGTAGCCGTGCGCGTCGTCGGTGCGGATGTCGAGGTTCGCCTGGGTCGGCGTCTCGCCCGAGATCGACGTGACCGACTCCGAGAAGTCCGCGGGGATGGTGAGCACCGCATACGCGTCGCCCGAGGCGAGCATCTCGGCCGCCTCGTCGTCGTTGGAGATGGTCCAGGCGAACCCTGCGGTGTCGGGGCCGGTCAGCTCGGTGACGAGCTGGCGGCCGGCGAGCACGGGCTGATCGGTGCCGTCGGGCAGCGTCATGGTGACCATCTCGTCGTTGTTCACGACGACGGCGGGGATCTGCTCGAGGTTGTCGCCGGCGCCGCCGAGGGCGCCCGACATGAGTCCGGCGACCGCGAGCGGCACGGCGATGACGGCTGCGACGAGCACGCCGTAGCGCGTGCGGCGCTGCGCAGGCGTCGTTCCGAAGAGTCGGGAGAGTCGGGTGCTCATCGCAGGGCCTCCTGGCGGGCGTCGACTCGGCCGGGTGCGGAGTCGGGTTCGATGGTTCGGATGCCCCGTGCGCCGAGTTCCGGCGACACGTCGGGCGGGGTCGCCGCGGCGCCGAGGCCGACGACGAGGGTGACGGTGGTGGGAACGAGTCGGGCGAGCGCGTGCCAGAGCTTCGTGTCGGCCTCGGTCGGGTCGTCGTCGAGGTCGATCACGACGACCCTCGGGCGCTCGGCGAGTGCGGCCGCCACCGCGACCACCGCTCGCGTCTCGGCACCGAGTGACGCGATCGGAGTTCCGACGCCGAACCGCGGCCCGTCGGGGCCGTGCCCGACCGCGTCGGCGGCCCGGGACGTCCAGTCGTCGACGAGCGCCGACGACGGACGCAGGCGATACCACGGGCGGGTCGCGTCGAGTCGTGCGGCGATGAGTTCGCCGACGGTGCCGCCGGTCGGGACATCCGTCGCCCCCTCGGCGATCGCGACGAGGCGCATGACCTCGCCCGCGCCTGTCGGCAGCGGCGAGCCCTGGACCGCGAGCCGACCGCCGACGAGCGGGAGCCGGCCCGCGAGCGTCGCGGCGACGACCCGGCGGTCGACCGGCCCGCCGCGCACGACGAGCAGGCCGCCGGCCGGGACCTCGACCGTGAGCGGGCCGATCGGCCGCTCGGCGAGGCCGAACACCGCGGCGTCGGCGTTGATCGCGGCCGGACGCGCGGCGGCCCACTCCTCCTGCTCGAGGTGGGCCCGCAGGCCCTCGCCCTCGATGTCGACGTTCGGCAGTCGGGCCTCGAGCCACTTCGGCAGCCACCAGGCGGCCCTGCCCGCGAGCACCATGGCCGCCGGAACCAGCGTCATCCGCACGAGGAACGCATCGAACGCGACGCCGATCGCGAGCGCGAACGCGATCGCCTTGATCGCCCCCGAGCCCTCGGGAACGAAGGCGAAGAAGACGAAGAACATGATGAGGGCGGCTGCGGTGACCACGCGCGCAGCGTGCTGGAAGCCGTGCACGACCGAGCCACGCGGCTCTCGCGTCTTCACGAACTCCTCGCGCATGCCCGACACGAGGAACACCTCGTAGTCCATCGCGAGGCCGAAGAGCACCGCGATGAGCAGGATCGGCAGGAAGCTCAGGATCGGGCCCGGCTCGATGTTCAGGAACTCGGCCATCCACCCCCACTGGAACACCGCGACGCTGACGCCGATGGCGGCGAACGCCGACAGCAGGAAGCCGAGCGCCGCCTTGATCGGCACGAAGACCGAGCGGAACACGAGCAGCAGCAGCACCACCGAGAGTCCGACCACGATGAGGGCGAACGGCACGAGGGCGTCGTTCAGCCGGTTCGAGATGTCGATCGACACGGCGGTGTAGCCCGTGACCGCGATGGGCGTGCCGAAGTCCTCCTCGATCTGCGGCTGCAGGTCGCGGATCTCCTGCACGATCTGCTTCGTCTCGGGGTCGTTCGGCGCGCTCTCGGGGATCACCTGGATGATCGCGGTGTCGACCGTCTCGTTGGGCAGGCCGTCGCCCACGTAGACGACGCCGTCGACCTCGGCGAGGCGAGCGCCGATCGCGTCGAGGTCCTCGAAGATGTCGGTCGTCTGGGTGATGTCGACCGTCACGATGAGCGGGCCGTTGTATCCGGGCCCGAACCCGTCGGCGATCATGTCGTACGCCTCGCGCTCCTGGCTGCCCGCTTCTGCGGTGGCTCCGCTCGGGAGGTTCAGGTCGATGCTCGCCGCGGGGATCGCGGCCATCCCGAGCACGCCGATGACGAGCACGAGGAACACGACGGGCGCCTTCAGCACGAGGTCGACCCAGCGGCGGCCCATCGTGCGCTTGCCGCTGTCGTCGGCAGCGTTGGCTCGGCGGTGGGCGCGGCTGCCGGCCTTCGGGACCAACCGCCGCCCGAGCACCCCGAGCAGCGCCGGGAGCAGCGTCACCGCGGCGGCCACCGCGACGAGGACGGCGAATGCGGCGGCGACGCCCATGACGCTGAGGAACGGGATGCCGACGACGAGCAGTCCGAGCAGCGCGATGATGACCGTCAGCCCGGCGAACACCACGGCGCCGCCGGCGGTCGCGACCGATTCGGCCGCGCTGTCCTCGGGCGCCCGCCCGCGTGCGAGCTGGGTTCGGTGGCGCGAGAGGATGAACAGGGCGTAGTCGATGCCGACCGCGAGGCCGATCATGACCGCGAGCATCGGCGCCGTCGACGACACAGGGGCGAACGCCGCCACGATGGAGATCCCACCGAAGGCGATGCCGACGCCGACGAGGGCGGTGAGCAGCGGCATCCCGGCGGCGAGCAGCGACCCGAACGCGATGATGAGCACGACGCCCGCGAACACCACGCCGAGCACCTCGGTGATCGTGAGGCCGAAGCTGGTGTCCTGGAAGACCTCGCCGCCGAACGCGACGCGGAGACCCGCGTCTTCGCCGACCGCGCCGGTGGCGACGACCGCGTCCTTCGACTCGACGGTGACCTCGGTCGTCGGCCCGTCGAACTGCACCTGGATGTAGGCGGTACGGCCGTCGTCGGAGACCTGCTTGCCCGCGAACTCGTCGAACGGCCCGAGCACGCTCACGACGCCGTCGACGTCTTCGAGTTCGGACTCCATGTCGGTGATCGCGTCACGGTACGTTGCGTCGTCGACGGATGACCCGTCGGGGGCCTCGACGACGGCCTTCGCCGACGCGCCCGCGGTCTGGGGGAAGACCGCGGCGAGCTGGTCGATCGCGGTCTGCGACTCGGTGCCGGGAATGGCGAACGAGTCTTTCAGCTGGCCGCCGAGGCCCAGCCCCAGACCGACGAGGGCGCCGAGAGCGAGCATCCAGGCGACGATGACGAGCCACGCCCGCCGGTAGGCGAAGCGGCCGATGCGGTGAAGAAGGAGGGCCACGATCTCTCTCAGTCGGTGGTGGTGAGCGGAAGGGTGTCGGCAGGCAGCAGCAGTTCGCCGAGCACGGCGTGCAGCACGCCGCGAAGCTCTTCGTCGGACGGGAAGTCGTCGTCGGTGAAGAGCCGCCCGGCGGTGAGCAGGTAGGCGGCCCCGCCCAGGGCGATGCCGAACCGGATCTGTTCCTCGAGGCTCTCGCGCTCGCGGCTGACGGCCTCGGCGAGGCGGCGGACGGCCGCGTTGGCCCGGGCGATGATGGGCACCTCGCTCAGGCTCGGTCCCTGCAGGATGAAGATGTGCACGGCGAGACGGTGGTCGACGAGGAGGTCGACCACATTGCCGACGAGCGCCTGGCGTCGCCCGCTCGCGGGGCCGGCGAGATACTGCTCGAGCACGACCTCGAACTCGTGGATGGCGGGCCCGATCGCCGCCTCGAGCAGCGCCTCCTTCGAGGCGTAGTGGTACAGCACGCTCGACTTCGAATAGCCGGCGTGGTCGGCGACGTGCTGGAGCGACGTCGCCGCGAAGCCGACGGTGGCGAACTGCTCGAGGGCGGCATGGCGCAGTTCGTCGCTGGCGCGCACGCGGAACGTGGCCTGGGTTTCGGAGGGCATGGATCGACCGTACTTGACCGATCGGTCAGATTCTGCACGATCGGTCAGATTCACGGATGACTCACAGTGCCCGTTCACCGCACGGTAGCGTTGCCGTCATGCGCAAGTACCTCTTCAGCGGGGCCGTGATCACCGCCGTCTTCAGCGGCATCGGCATCGTGCGCGCCACGGTCTCGGGCCCCCGCGACTGGCGCCTGCTGCTCACCTGGGTGGCCTGGGCCGCGAGCCTCGCCATCGCGATCGGCACGGTCGCCGAAGAGACCAAGCAGAGCGAACTCGGCGAATAGACCCGCAGCCGGGCTGCGCGGCGTGTCTCGCGAGATACACGCCGTCGTGCCCGAAACTGGAACACACGACCGATTCCGAGTAGGAACCACCGAGAGGGGCCACCGATGTTCCGCCGCTGGCGCCGTGCACGACTCGCCGCTCAGGCGTCCGCCCACGCTGCCGCTCCCACGCCACGCCAGACCTCGGCCGACCTCCGCGGTGAACACCTCTTCGAGCTCCTCAACGCCAAGCTCTCGGAGTTCATCGGCCCCGGCGGCACGTGGTCGCTCGTACGCCGCTCCCCCGAAGACACCGACCAGATCTTCCACGCGATGCTCACCCACCAGATCGCCGCCGACCTCACGCGCAGCGTGCTCGACGAGCGCGACGCGGTGGCCGTCGTCGTGCCCGCCGAGAACGAGCCGATCGCCCTGACCTGGCAGCCCGCACCGCTCGTCGTCTGGGCCGAACCCGTGCTCCCGGTCGACACCACGGCCGACGAGAGCCACGACGCGGTCGAGGCCGAGCTCCCCACGATCGGGGCCCCCGCCGCGCTCGACGCCCGCGCGGCCTGAGGCTCCCCTCACCCGTGGTCATCGGCCACGTGAACCCGCCGTGCGAGAGCTCGCTCCAAATTCGGCCCCCGAATCTTGTATCGCCATGGCGACGCGGGGCACCGCTCCCCTTCTAGCGTGAAATGCAGGCACCTCCGCCCGCACGCCACGACTCCGAGGGGATCACCATGACCGCCCGAACTCCAGAACGACGCCCCACCCGTTCGTCGTCCCGCGACCTCGCGCAGATCGCCGTGTTCGCCGCCCTCATCGCTGCGCTCGGACTGCCGGGCGCGCTCTACCTCGGCAGCACCGCAGTGCCGATCACCTTCCAGACTCTCGGCGTGATGCTGGCCGGCGCGATCCTCGGTGCCCGCAAGGGGTTCCTCTCGGTGCTGCTGCTCGAGGTGCTGGTGGCCGCGGGCCTGCCGCTCCTCTCGGGCGCACGCGGCGGTATCGGCGTGTTCTTCGGTCCCTCGGCCGGCTACCTGCTCGGCTGGCTCCTCGGCGTGGTCGTGATCGGCTGGTTCACGGCACGGCTGCTGCCGCGTTACCGCATCCTGCCCGCGCTCGGCGCCACCGCGCTGGGCGGCATCGTCGCGATCTACGCCATCGGCGTCCCGTGGGTCGCGGTCTCGACCGGCATTCCGCTCTGGGCGGCGTTCACCGGGTCGCTCGCGTTCCTCCCCGGCGACATCCTGAAGGTCGTCGTCACCGTGCTCGTCGCGAAGCAGGTGCACCGCGCCTGGCCCGGGCTCATCGAGCCGAAGCCGTGGCCGTGGCGGCGATCTGCCACCCCGAGCGGCAACGACGAGCCGGCGACGACCGACGCCGACGCGGCGACCGCCGAGTAGGGGCATCCGCGATGCTCGAACGGCTGGCCGGCGACGACGAGGCGCTCCGCCTCGGCGGACGCCGGTTCAGCCGCGCCGAATTGCAGGCGGCGGTCGATGCGACGGCCGCTGAGCTCGCCGGTGGGAAGGGTCTCGTGCTGGCCCGCGACCACGACCAGGCAATCGTGCTCGTCACCGTCCTCGCGGCGATCGACGCGGGTCGACCGGTGGTCGTCGCCGATCCCGACCTGCCCCCGCCGGTCATCGCCTCCGTTCCGACAGGGACGCAACTCGTCCTCATGACGAGCGGCTCGTCGGGCACGGCTCGACCCGTGGCACGCACGCTCGCGTCGTGGACCTCGTCGTTCGCGCCCCTCGCCGAGCTCATCGGCGCACGGCCCGCTGAGGCTGTATCCGTCGCGGTCACCGGCCCGCTGCACGTCTCGATGCATCTCTTCGCCGCGCTGCACGCACTCTGGCTCGGCGCCGTGGTGACCGACGAGCGCGCTGGAGCCGACATCGTGCACGCGACCCCGACGACGCTCGCACGACTCGTGACGGTCGGAGCGCGTCCGAAGCGGGCCGTGGTCGCCGGCGCGGCGCTCCCGGCCGACGTGCGTACCTCGGCGCGCACCGTCGGCATCGCAGTGACCGAGTACTACGGCGCCGCCGAGCTCTCGTTCGTGGCCGCCATCGACCACGCGCGTGATCCCGACGGCGTGCTTCGCCCGTTCCCGGGCGTCGAGGTCGAGCTCCGCGACGGCGAGCTCTGGGCCCGGTCGCCCTACCTCGCCCTCGGGTATGCCGGCACGACCGGGGTGCTTCGGCGCGACGCGCGCGGGTTCGCGACCGTCGGCGATCGTGCGGATGCCTCGGCCGACGGCGGACTCGTCATTCGAGGTCGAGGCGACGCCGCGATCAACGTCGCCGGCACGACGGTGCTGGCCGAAGACGTCGAGGCGACGATCGGGGCGCTCGACGGGCGTCGTCGGCGTCGCCCTCATCGCGGCGCCGGATCCGCAGCTCGGCCAGGTCGCCGTGGCGGTGCTCGAACTCGAGTCCTCCGCCGAGTTGCGCCGGATCATGGACGAGAGCCGCGCCAGGCTCGCGCCGCCGCAGCGCCCGCGGGCCTGGTACGTCGTCGAGGCACTCCCCCGCACGACCTCGGGCAAGGTGGCACGCGCGCTGCTCACGACGGCGCTCGCCACGGGTGCGCTCGACGCCGATCGGGTCGATCGCGCATGAGGAATCCGATGCAGCACGACGCCCCCGTCATCGTCGCCGCGCGACGCACGCCGATCGGCAGCGTCGGCCGCGGCTTCGCGCGGCATACCGTCGACGCGCTCGCCGGTCCGGTGCTCGCCGCCGTCGCCGATGCCGTCGCCCCGTCGGGACTCCCCATCGACGACGTCATCCTCGGCAACTGCCTCGGCCCGGGCGGCGACGTCGCGCGCGTCTCGGCGCTGCGCGCCGGTCTCGGCCACCGTGTTCCGGGCGTCACCGTCGACCGGCAGTGCGGGTCGGGACTCGACGCCGTACTGCAGGCCGCGTCACGGGTCAGAGCGGGCGACGCGAACCTCGTGATCGCCGGCGGGGCGGAGTCGGCCTCGACGGCACCGTGGCGGTTCTGGCCGCCCGAGCCCGGTGAGGCGGAACCCTCCCGGCGCTATGAGCGCGCGCCGTTCGCGCCCGCGGGCACGCCCGACCCCGAGATGGGGCCCGCCGCCGATGCGGTCGCCGCGCGGTTCGGCGTGAGTCGCGAGCGCCAGGACGCCTGGGCAGTGCGCTCGCACGGGCTCGCGTCCGCGGCGAGGGCTGCCGGCATGTTCGACGCCGAGCTGGTCCCGGTCGACGGCATCGGCGCCGACGACCGGCCGCGTGCGAACCTCGACACGCGAACCCTGGGCAGGTTCCGGCCCGCCTTCAACAGCGACGGCACGGTCACCGCCGGCAACTCCTGCGGCATCTCCGACGGCGCCGCGGCGATGGCGGTCACGACTGAGTCGGTGCGCGCCGAACTCGGCCTCCCCGGGCTCCGCGTCGTCGCGTCGGCGGTCGCCGCATCCGATCCGGCGCTGCCCGGCATCGGTGCCGCCGGGGCGATCCGCGTCGCGCTCGATCGGGCAGGGGCATCCGTCGCCGATCTCGGCTTCGTCGAGCTCACCGAGGCGTTCGCGGCGCAGGTGCTCGCCGTCAGCGACGCCGTCGGCCTCGACGAATCGACGATCTCGGGCGACGGCGGCGCGATCGCGCTCGGACACCCGTGGGGCGCCTCCGGCGCGATCCTGCTCGTTCGCCTCGCCGCCCGCATGCACGCCTCCGACGACGCCCGCCTCGGTCTCGCGGCGTGCTCGATCGGCGGCGGCCAGGGAATCGCGATGATCGTGGAGCGGATCGCATGAGCACCATCGAGTTCAGCGGGGTGCGCCACGGCTACGGCGACCGGCCCGTGCTGCGCGGCATCGACCTCGTGCTGACCGAGCACCGCATCGGCATCGTCGGCGCGAACGGGTCGGGCAAGTCGACGCTCGCGCGCATGGTGAACGGACTCGTGCGGCCCGACGACGGAACCGTGACGGTCGACGGCGTCGACGTCACGCGCAACGGGCGCGAGGTGCGTCGACGGGTCGGGTTCGTCTTCACCAATCCCGACAGCCAGATCGTCATGCCCACGGTCGCCGAAGACGTCGCCTTCACCCTGCGGCGGCGCGGGCTCTCGAAGGCGGATGTCGCGGCGCGGGTCGCAGCGACGCTCGAGCGTTTCGGGCTCGACGCGCACGCCGACCATCCGGCGCACCGTCTCTCCGGGGGTCAGAAGCAGCTGCTCGCGCTCGCCGCCGTGCTCGTCGCCGAACCGGCGATCGTCGTCGCCGACGAGCCGACCACGCTGCTCGACGCGCGCAACGCGCGACGTATCGGGGAACTCCTCGGCTCGCTCGACCAGCAGCTCATCGTCGTGACCCACCAGCTCGACCTGCTCGAGGGGTTCGACCGCGTGATCGTCATCGATGAGGGTGTCGTCGCCGCCGACGGCTCCCCCGCCGACGCACTCGGCGCCTACCGGAGCCTCATCGCATGATCGGCCTCTACGTTCCCGGCCGATCGCTCGTGCACCGCACCCCGGCGATCGTGAAGCTCGGGCTGCTCGCGGCGGCCGTCGTGACGATCACGCTGCTTCGCGAGCCGTGGCAGCTCGGGATCGCGTTCGGCGTGATCGTCGTGCTCTTCGTCGTCGCCGGCATCCCCCCGCGCGATGCCGCTCGGCAGATCCTGCCGATCCTCTGGCTGCTCGCGATCGCGGTGCCGGTGCAGGCGTTCTTCGGCGGTTGGACGGCCGCGATCATGATGGGCGGCCGGGTCGGGGCATCCGTCGCCCTCGCAGCCCTCTTCACGCTGACGACGACCGTCTCGGCGGTGCTCGAGGCGTGCGAGGCGCTCCTGCGCCCGTTCCGCCGCTGGATCGACGCCGACCGGGTGGGCCTGTTGCTCGCGCTCACCATCCGCTGCGTGCCGCTCACGGCCGACATCGTGCGCGAGGTGCTCGAGGCTCGGCAGGCACGAGGCGCGCAGTGGTCGATCTCCGCCCTCGCCGTGCCGGTCATCGTGCGCTCGCTGCAGTCGGCCGACGAGCTCGGCGAGGCGCTCATGGCGCGCGGTTTCGACGACTGACGCGCCCGCACTCCCTGCTTCTGCGAAGCCGCGCTCCCCATTCAGCGAAGCCGTGCTCCCGACCTTAAAGAGAAAGAGCCCCGATCCTGGCGAGAGGATCGAGGCTGTTTCGTGCACCCCCAGGGACTTGAACCCTGAACCCACTGATTAAGAGTCAGTTGCTCTGCCGATTGAGCTAGAGGTGCATGATTCCGGCGATCTTGCAGAACCGGAACCGAGGAACCACGTTATCAGGAGAACGGGCGGCGCGCGAATCGAGGTCGACGACCACGAACGCGCCCGAACTGCGGTCGCGCGCGCCGGTGGGACCGGCTCCGAAGAGCCGGTCCCACCGTGCTTGCGTGCGTCGCCCTCCTAGGGGAGCACGACCGGGTCAGGCAACGGTGCGCCGACGATGATCCGATCCTCGAGCACGGCACCCACCAGAACCTGGTACTGGACGGTCGACCCGGATGTAGTTCCCGACATCCGTGTCCGGCGGGACGGCGACCGTGTCCTCACTCGGTGTGTAGGTCGACACGAGGCCGCCCGCCACATCAGGACCGATCGGGCCGTCGACGTCGACCGCCGGGCCCCAGGGGCCGGTGATCGCGGGGGCGGTCTGCCAGCTGAACTGGAGGTCCCCAGCCGGGGTCACTCCTGCAGGCAGCGTGACCGTCGCGGTGATGGGCTCGCCCTCGGTCGGCACCAGTGATGCCGTCAGGGAGCGCGAGCGCGACCTCGCCGGCCGGCACGCACGACACCGGCTCGTCACCCGTGATGTCGAGGCATCCGCCGTTCGCGAACCGCAGCTGCTCGATGTTGATGAGCACGTCCGAGCCGTCCTCGGCGAACACGTCGGCGGGGTTCGTCGGGCTGACGATCACCGGCGGGTTGTCGGGGTCGAGCGGTTCGACTCGCCAGTATCCGCCACCGAGGTTGGTGACCGAGTACTCGAGCACTCCACCGGCGTACTGCGCGGCGTCGACGTCCGTTGCCGCGGCCGTGTTCTGGATCGAGCGGAAGATGTCGACCGCACCGGGGTTGATCTCACCCGAGAGCATCCGAGCCTGGAAGTCACGGAGGCTGTTGAAGCGCTCCGCCCCGAAGCCCAGCTGCACCTGCAGGATCGAGTCACCGTCGATGAAGTCCGAACCACCGCGACCATTGATCACGTCGCTGCCCGCGCCACCGAGCATGACCTGGTTGGTCAGCTGCGGTACCAGCGGGTCGAACGGGTCGGCCGGAAGGAACGGCGTCGCGTAGTCGACGCCAGCGGCCGGCCGCAGGAGCGGTTCGAAGCCCTCGACGAGATCCAGAGCACGCTGCGACAGCTTGTGGAAGATGGCGTCCTCAGGAGCGAGGATGTCGCCGTCCACGAGCGTGCCCAGGATGGTGTCGTTGCCGGCTCCACCCGAGACTGCCTCGAGCTGGTCGAAGCGGTCGCGCTGCGGATCTGCACCCGGCGCCTCGAAGATCGCGTTGAGGTCGATGTTGACCCCGATGCTCTCCCCGTAGTACGTCACCCAGTCGAAGCCGAGGTTGCCGAGTACACGTGTCGTACCCGACTCGCGGCCGACCAGGATGTCGTCGCCGCCCTCACCCTCGATGTCGTCGATGTTGCCGCCGCCGATCACGACGTCGTCACCACCGATCGTGTCGTTCTGCTGCTGGTCGGCGTTGTCGCCCTGCAGCAGATCGCCGTGGATGCCGGACTCGAGCCAGTCGTTGCCCTCGTTGCCCTGGACTCCGAGTCGCCCGTCAGTGCCGAGGACGAGGTCGTCGCCCAGGCCGCCGAAGATGCCCTTCTCGTCGGAGCCGTTGGTGACGAAGTCGTCGCCGAGGCCTCCGATCGCCAGGTCGAATCCGTTGCCGGTGCTGAGGACGTCGTTGCCCTGCTTGCCCTTGAGGTTGTCGTCACCCTGCAGATCGGTGATGATGTCATCGCCCGTGCCGCCGACCAGTGAGTCGACGCCCGCGCCACCTTCGATCCGGTCGTTGCCGCCGTACCCCCAGATCGCGTCGTCACCCGCGTCACTCCGCAGGTTGTTGGCTGCGTCGTTGCCGTGGAATTCGACGTGCTCAGGACCGATCCATCGCATCGATGTCGCCGTCGCCGTGAGGCCCGCAGGCACCGGGTTGGGCAGCGCATCGATATCGAAGACCTCGTCGGCGACCGAGAAGACGTCGGCCGGCAGGTTCGATGCATCGGTGTTGCGCTGGATCAGGTCGGAGAACGTGTTGCCCTCGAGTGCCGAGAACAACTGCTGGCCCGGGTTGCGGAACAGGTAGTAGAACCGGTCTGCGAACTGCAGGTTCTCGAGCTGGGTCGTGAAGACGTACTCGAAGGTCGACCCGAGCATCGACTGGAAGGGCTGCAAGCGCTCTGCCAGTCCGCCGATCCAGAACTCGACGTCCTCGAGACCGGTGACGGTCTCGCCCGCGACGTTCGCCCAGGCTCCGGTGCCGTCCATGAAGGCGAACCGGTCGGCCGGCGGAACTGCGGTCGGCGGAAGGAAGGCGTTGAACAGCTGCGCCTCGATCGCCGACGACACGGCCCCCGTACCACCGAGCACCCGGATCTGGGTTGCCCCGAGTCGCGTGATCTCTGCCATGACGTTGGCCGGGACCCCGTTCCGCGGAACCAGGAGCAGCGGTGCGCCGTTCAGTCCAGCCGCCACGCCGCCCGCGAGGGCGTCGGGGAAGTTGGTACCGGTGGCGATGTAGACGCGCTCAGCACCAGGCGGGTTCGGGAAGAACCTCTGGCTGATCGCGACGGCGGTCGCGTACCGGTCGGCACCCGAAACTCGCGTCACCGGACCATAGGCGCGGAGGGCGTTCGCGACACCCGCACTCACGGCGCCGGTGCCACCGACGATGACGATCTGTGCGGGATCGAGCGCTGCGAGCGCATTCCGGGTCGCCTGCGGAAGCGACGTCGGGGTGGCGAGGAGGATCGGCGATCCATCTCGTGCACCGACGGCGGATGCCGCAAGCGCGTCGGCGTAGTTCAGGCCGTTGGCGATGAACACCCGCGAGACGGGCGGAGTTGCGAACTCGTTTGCGATCTGGGCCGCCGTTGCGAAGCGGTCCACGCCTCCGATCCGCACGACCGGGCCGTCGGTGTAGTTGCCGAGTGCGGTCAAGGTCGCCCCCGAGACGGCTCCCGTTCCACCGAGCACGACGATGCGCTGCGGACGGAGACGGATGAGCTCACCTGCGGTTGCTGCACCGATCTCACCAGGGATGGACGTGAGGAGGATCGGTCCACCTTCGGCCGCTGCCGCCACGCCGCCTGCAAGGGCGTCGGGGAAGTTCATGCCGTTGGTGACGTACGCGACCGGGATCCCCGGGCCGTCAGCGGCCGGGGTCGGGAACGTGTCGAAGCTGATCCTCGCCGCGGTCTCGAAGCGGTTCGCGCCGGCGAAGCGAGCGAAGAACTCGCCGCCCTGCAACTGCCCGTCGACGAGCAACGACGCTGCATCGCGCTTCTCCTCGATCGTGTCCGCCGCGAGGATCGTCGCGTGCTTGCCGTACGCCGCCACGAAGTTGATGAGCGACGCCGTGCTGTTCGAACGACCGAAGTTGTCGCCGTTCTTGATGTTCGCCCCGAAGTCCCTCCAGTTCGCGTACGGTTCGAGCGCCGGGTTGCCGGTCGACGCGAACAGCGTCTGGCGCACCGACTGCAGCGGCGGCACACCGGTGTCGCGGCCACGCATCAGGTTGAGCGACGGAAGGTCGAGCGGAAGGCCCAGCAGGTTGTTGCGCAGCGTGTCGACCACGTGCTGGTCGATCTGGCTGCCGACCTCTGCGGTCATGCCGTCGATGAGCGAACCGGCCGCCTCAGCTGCGGGCACCGTGCCGCCGTTGTCGTACAACTCGGGATTCAGGAATCCCTCGAGCAACGGCACATCCTGGAACTGCGTCGGCGCAGCGCCGGTCGATGTCTCGGCGACCGTCGTGCGACCGATCGTGTCGGACATCATCGAGTGTCCGAACCGGTACACGGTGTGCGCGAACTCGGCGAAGATCGCCGGGTTCAGCGAGTTGTTGTAGCCGTTCTCGTTTCCGACGATCTCACCGACGGGTGCGAGCTTGCGAGCGAACTCCTCGAACACGAGGTGCTGGTACTGCATCTCAGTCGCGAACTTCGCGGCCTGGAACAGTCGCTGCTCGTACGTCCAGTCGTCGGCTTCGGATTGCGGAAGCTCCCAACCGGCCTTCGCATCGACGGTGTACGTGTGATCCAGCCCGCGGAATGCGTTGTTGAACTGCTCGAGCACAGCGGGATCAGCCGCCGTCTCGGGGTTGAGCAACTCGGGCCGGTTGCCGGCGAGCACCTCCTCGATCTGACCGACCATGCGGTTGTGCTCGGCGTGGAACACCGCGTGCACCGCCGTGAGGCCGATGTTCTCGTTGACTCGACCGTCGCCTGCGATGAAGTGCTCGTCGAGGGTCGCGTTGTCGTAACCCGTGAGCACCGGCTGGCCGTTCGCGTCGAGCACGGGGTTGCCGTTCGCGTCGAAGCGCGGCAGCAGGTCGCCGTTCGCGTCGGTGACCGGAGTCGAGCCGTGAGCGATGTCGTCGAGGAACGCGTGGCCCGTGCCGACCGCGTTCGCGGGCACCGGAACTCCGCCGGGACCGGCGGGCACCAGCGAGGTGACGCCGGCAGCGTCCGCGACCACGAACTGCGGGTAGCCGTTGGCGCCGGGCGTGAAGTTGCCGTACGCGTCAGTGGCCAGCAGCGGGATGTCGAGCAGGTCGGCATCCGTGAGCTGGATGCCCAGGATGTCGTTGGCCTGAGCCTTGACGTCGCGCCACTTGGCCATGCCGCCGGTCACACCCTCGATCAGGCGACCGGTGGCTTGCGGCGCACCGCCGACCGTCGCGTATGCACGCAGGAACACCTGGTGCGACGGGTGCGACGAGTAGGTCTGGTTCTGGTCGATGAACGGGCTCGTGATGTTCTTCGTCTCGGTGGTCGGGTTGCCGTTCGCGTCGAGCACACGCGTGGCACGTGAGAGCGTGATGAAATTCGTCGGCGCACCCGCGACATACAGCGGGTCATCGGGCTGCAGCGGCACGACGATCGTGCCGTTCCCGCCCTTGCCGACGAGGTCGAGGCCGTGGTCGAAGAACTGGCCGAAGAAGCCCATGAAGGTGTTGAACGGTGCCGAAAGCCCCTCATCGGGGGCGGTGTTCGGCATGACCACGCGGCCGTCGGTTCCGGGCACCTCGGTCGCGAATCCCTCGGCGACCGCGTCCTCGATCGCCGGGTTGGACGTGTTCTGGTCGACGATGAGGTTGCTCACCGTGCGCGGCTCCGAGTCGTACACGATGCCGTCGGTCTGCTGGTAGCAGGTCGTTCCCGCCGTGCAGACCGCGGTCTGCGCCGGCGTGTTCGCCGGGAAGCCGAGAGCCGCGACCGCGGGATCGGCCTGTCGCCACTCCGCCGGGACGAGGCGCGGGAACGCGACGTCGGAAGCGCCGAAGTTGCTTCCGTCGAAGCCCGGGTTGATGTTGTTCTCTTCACCGGTCACGGTACGCACGCCGACAGGCTTCGAGTCGGTCGCGGCGCACTTGCGAGGCTCGGCGGGAGTCGGCGCACAGAGGATCGCGCTCCCGGCTGCGTGCGCCTCGGACACCTGGATCTGCCGGAGGATGAACTCCAGGTCGTTCTGGGTGAGGACGAAGGATGGATCGTCGTCAGTGGCCGCGAACGCGGGTGGCACGCTCGATGGCGAAGTCAGATTGCCGATCAGCAGTGTCGCGATCGCGGTGATCATGGCGATCACCACGAACCACAGCCGCCTCGGGTCGCGCAGACCGTCAGCAGCTGGTAGGGCAGTTCGAGTACTCACGGGGCGCTCCTTGTGCCGTGGCGGCCCTGACGGATCCGCCGGGAATGAACCCACCGGGGGTCCCGGCGTCGCTGCCATAGCCCCCGCAGCAATCGGCGCTCTGGACCGACTACTGCGCCTGTTCTATCCCCGTTCCTGAGTACACCTCAAGGAGCGCGAACCAAATTCCCCCCGTATTGGGGGACGGGTCCGAGTGCGGCTCAGCTCCGCTCGACGAGCTCGCGCTCGGGAGCGTGATCGGTGGTCCGTGAGAGCGCGCCGGGCCACCAGATCGACGGTCCGATGTCGTATGCGAGCGCCGGTACGAGCAGCGTGCGGACCACGAACGTGTCGAGGAGGACGCCGAACGCCACGATGAACGCGATCTGCGTCAGGAAGAGGAGCGGGAGCACCCCGAGCGCGGCGAATGTCGCGGCCAGGACGACCCCCGCCGAGGTGATGACGCCACCGGTGAGCACGAGCCCACGGAGCACACCGGAGCGCACGCCGTGACGGACTCCCTCCTCGCGTGCACGAGTCATCAGGAAGATGTTGTAGTCGACGCCGAGCGCGATCAGGAACACGAAGGCGAACAGGGGAACCGTCGGATCGGCGCCCGAGAACCCGAACACCGTGTTGAAGATGATCGCCGAGAACCCGAGCGCGGCGGCGTACGACAGCGCGACGCTGGCGACGAGCAGCACTGGGGCGACGAGCGCACGCAGCAGCAGCATGAGCACGAGCAGCACCGCCAGGAGCACGAGCGGGATGATCAGCGTGCGATCGGCGGTGGCAGCCGCGTTGCCGTCGACGTCGATCGCGGTCTGGCCGCCGACGAGGATGTCGGGACTGATGTCGTCGAGGGCCGAGCGCAACTCGCGCACCGTCGCCTCGGCCTCCGGTGAATCGGCCGCGGAGGCGAGGGTCACCTCGAGCAGGACGCGGTTGTCGACCACCGTCGGCGCCGGGGCGAGGCCCGCGCCCTCGGCGAACGGCTGGACGCCCTCGGGCGTGACCGGCGCGGGTCCACTGAGCGTCGCGACGCGTACGGAGTCCACTCCCGGCACTTCGAGCGCACGCCCCGTCGCCTCGAGCATCGCCTCCACGTCGACCACGACGGTCGCGGGCGTCCCTGCGCCCGCGGGATAATGCTCGGCGATCACCTCGAGTCCGTCACGCGCGGGCGACTCGCCGAGCACGTACTCGCTCGACGGCGAACCATCGGCGCGCAGTTGCGTGAGGCCGAGCGCCATGACGACGAGTACGAGCGTCGAGACGACCCAGACCGCCCGGGGGCGGCGTGCGATGTTCCGCGCGAGGCGCGCCCAGACACCCTCACCCTCGAGCACGTCGGTGCGCGACGGATCGGTGGCGACGGACTTCAGGTGCCGCGGCCAGAACGCGACCTTGCCTGCCCACAGCAACAGCACCGGGAGCAGCGTGAACGCGGCAAGCAGCGCGAACACGATGCCGATCGCGGCGACGGGGCCCAGCGTCCGATTCGAATCGAGCTGGCTGATGAGCAGCACCATCAGCGAGACGATCACCGTCGCACCCGATGCGAGGATCGGCTGCCATGAGCCCTTCAGGGCATCGATCGTCGCGTCCCACTTCGAATCGAGCCGCGCGAGCGCCTCGGTGTAGCGGGAGATGTAGAGCAGGGCGTAGTTGGTCGTCGCCCCGATGACGAGGATCAGCAGGATGCCCTGTGTCTGGCCGGCGAGCAGGATGACCCCGCTCCGCGCCAGTGCCGAGACGACGAGCACGGCTCCGCAGAGCGCCGAGAGGCTGGTCACCAGCACGATGAGCGGCAGTAGCACGGACCGGTACACGATGATCAGCACCAGCAGCACGGCCGCGAGCGCGACGAGCAGCAGCAATCCGTCGATGCCCTGGAACGCGGTGATGATGTCACTCGTGAAGCCCGCCGGACCGGTCACGTGGACCTGCAGTCCCTCGGGCACGACGTCGCCAAGACCCGAGCGCAGGGCGGTGACGGCCTCGTCGATCTCACCGGCGGCCTCGACTGGGATCACGAGCTCGGCCGCGAGCCGGTCCTCCGACACGATGACCGGCGTCGCGTCGAAGACCCGTACGCCGGCGATGGGTTCGATGCGTCGCACTCCCCGCTCGATCTCGGACTCGACGAACTCGTCGATCGGTGCGTCGGCCTCGAACACCACCACGGCGTACGTCACGCCCTCGAGGGCGAACTCCTGCTGTAGGTCGCGCACCTGCGTCGACTCCGCCGTTGCGGGGAGGAACTGCACCCGATCGTTGGTGGAGAGCTCGTTCAACTGGCTGAACATGCGCCCGCCCACGAGGAACAGCACCGTCCAGATCAGGATGAGCGCGACCGGGAGGGCGATGCGCAGCCATCGCGGCGCGCCCGTGGGCCGCGAATCGGGTGCTTCGGAATTCATGCGTCACAATCTAAGGCGTCCACCGTCCATCAGGTGCGATTGAGGCTCGCACGACGGCGCGCCGGATAGCCTGAGATGGTGACCGCTGCTCTCGGCGACGACCTCGCCCTCGCCCTCGAACTCGCCGACCTGGCCGACACCGTCTCACTGGCGAGGTTCCGCGCGGTCGACCTCGACGTCCGAACCAAGCCCGATCGTTCCTTCGTCACCGAAGCCGACCTCGCCGTCGAGCGCGTGATCCGCGACCGGCTCGCCGCCGAGCGTCCGACCGACGGCATCCTCGGCGAGGAGTTCGGCACCGCGGGCGACTCCACGCGGCAGTGGATCATCGACCCGATCGACGGCACCGCGAACTTCCTGCGCGGTGTGCCGGTGTGGGGCAGCCTCATCTCGCTCTCGATCGACGGCGTGCCGGTCATCGGCGTCGCCTCGGCGCCCGCGATGGCGCGGCGCTGGTGGGCGGCGACCGGGATGGGCGCGTGGACGATCTCCTCGTCGGCGGAGCTCGGCGTGAGCCCCGACGAAAGCGCGAGCAAGGCCTCCAGCGATACGGATGCCGCGTCGGGCATGTATCCCGGAGCCCGCCGCTTGCGCGTGTCCGGCGTCACGCAATTGTCCGATGCGGCGCTGAGCTTCCAGAGCATCGCGCAATGGCGCGATGCCGGCTATCTCGACCAACTCCTCGACCTCGCCGGCCGTGTGTGGCGCGACCGCGCCTACGGCGATCTGTGGTCGTACATGCTGCTCGCAGAAGGGCTCATCGACATTACGGGCGAGTTCGACGTCAAGCCCTACGACCTCGCGGCACTGGTCCCGATCGTCGAGGAGGCCGGCGGCAGATTCACCTCGATCACGGGCCAGCCCGGTCCCTGGCACGGCAGCGCCCTCGCCACGAACGGGCTCCTGCACGACGCCGTGCTCGACCTGCTCGCCGGGCCGAACTGACCCACGAAGCCGCTGCTCACGACAACGGGAGTCCGAACATACCGATTCGGGCATATCGGTGGTTCCGGAGTTCCTTGCTGCGGCGGAATCGGGCGTATAGGCCCCGCAAACATCGAAGGCCGCCCCTCGGGGCGGCCTTCTCAGTTCGACAATCGCGACAACGGCCGATGGTGGAGATGGGGGGAATTGAACCCCCGTCCATCGCTGTGATTCCACGCCTTCTCCGGGCGCATCCTGTGCAGGCGTTCTACTCGGCCCCGACCTTTGCCACAGGCACCTAAGTCGACAGGCCCAGCCTGAAAGAGTCCCGCACGTCGCTCAGGCGACGACGCGCAGCAAGTTCCCTAGATGACGCCAGCGACCGGGGCAGGAACAAACCCGGGCTGACGGACTATCGGACTCGCTTAAGCAGCGAGGGCGAAGTCAGACTGCGTCTTATTGGCAGTTATTGTTTTTCAGAGATCGTTAACGAGATAACCCTGAATCCTCGGCCCGCTTCTCGTGGGTTCGCAGACGATGTCGAAACCGATCATCCCCATGTTTCGCCGCGTGCTCGTGATGAGCACCCTGGCGGGCCGTTGTCGCAACTGTGGAGTTTTCAATGGGCACGAGCGTCAAAGGGCAGAAGCCCAAACCCGGGCGGCGCTCGTTGAGTCGAGAACCACCCGGCCTTACAGTCTAGAACAGGCGCGCCCGCTCCGCCATTCCATCCACCGATCCGAGCGGATGACCCTGGAGGTCCATGTGGCAACCGTCATCACCGTGCGCGGCACCGCAGAGGAGCGTATCGACCCCGAGCTGGGCGCGGTCTCGCTGTCGATCGGCGTCTCGGAAGCCGAGCGCGACGTCGCCCTCGCACGTACGACCGAGGCACATGACCGTCTCATCGCGGCGATACGCGAGCTCGAGGCGTCGGGCGCGCTCGACACGTGGTCGGCCGGCCAGCTGAGGGTCTGGTCGCACCGGCCGTGGAACAACGAGGGCAGGCAGCTGCCGTTGGTGCACCAGACGAGCGCCGAGATCGAGGTCGTCTTCACCGACTTCGAGAAGCTGGGCGAATGGGTGAGCACCGTCACCGCCGGCGATACGGTCGCCGTCGGCGGCATCGAGTGGCGGTTGACCGACAGTACGCGGCGTCGCGTGCAGGAGGTCGCCCAACGCGGTGCCGTCGCTGACGCCGAGGCGAAGGCGGGAGCCTACGCTTCGGCCCTCGGGCTCGGCTCGCCGACGCCGGTCGAGCTCGCCGACACCGGGCTCCTCACCGCGCAGCCGATCTCGCCCGGCGGTGGCGGCGAGCGGTTGTTCGCGATGCGCGCCTCCGCCGACATGGGAGGTCCGGGTTCGGTGACGCAGTTCGTTCCGGCGAAGCTCGTGATCGAGGCATCGGTCGAGGCCCGGTTCGCGGCGTCTCGACAGACCGGAATCAGCAAGTCGTTCAGCCGGCGTCGATGAGCAGATCCTCGAGGGCGGCGAGTTCGCCGAGCGTCAGCCCCGCCGCCAGCAGGTACTCACGCGTACTGCCGTGGGCACGTTCGACCGTGTCGAGCATGCCCTCGATCGCCTCCCGCGGGCTCCCGCCCATGAGCACGCGCAGTTCCGGAGTGTCTGAGACACCGTATTTGCCGACGAGCGCCACCATCTCTTCGAGCCACTCACCGGCGAGGTTGGCCTCGGTGCGGGCGTAGTCCTCGACGACGGCAGCACGATCGACGCCGACCGCCATGAGCGCAAGCGCGACGACGACACCGGTGCGATCCTTGCCGGCGGTGCAGTGCACGACGACGGAGCGCTCCCCCGCACCGGCGATCTCGCGAAGCGCGCTCACGACGACGGACGCGTGCTGGGTGACGATGCGCTCGTAGAGGGCGTCGAGCGAGATGCCTCCGGCGCCCTGCGACGCACCCGAACCCTCGAACACGGGCAGCCGCAGGACCTCGACGTCGAACCCGTCGAGGTCGTCGGGCATGTACCGCGCCTCGTTCTCGTCGCGCAGGTCGATGATGATGCCGACACCGCGCTGGCGCAGCGCGGCACGGCCCGCCTCGCCGAGACGGTGGAGGCCGTCGGACCGGTACAGGACTCCATCGCGCACCCGCCCGTTGCGGGCCGGCATGCCGCCGACATCGCGGAAGTTGAACGTGCCCGGGATCGGAATGCGCGTCGAGGTCTTCATCGCGTCGAGCCTACCCGCGGCCACCGACCGCACGGCTGAGAGGCTGCCCGGAACTCGACGACATCAGTCGCCCAGGTTGCGCCGGCTCGAGATGGCCCGATCGGCCTCGCGCTTGTCCTGACGCTCGCGCAGCGCCTGCCGCTTGTCGTACTCGCGCTTGCCCTTGGCGACGGCGATCTCGACCTTGGCACGGCCATCGGCGAAGTAGATCTGCAACGGGACGAGCGTGTACCCGCCCTCTTTCGTCTTGTGGCTGATCTTCACGATCTCCTGCTTGTGCAGCAGGAGCTTGCGCTTGCGCCGCGGCGCGTGATTGTTCCACGTGCCCTCGGTGTACTCGGGGATGTGCACCGCATCGAGCCATATCTCGCCACCGTCGATGAACGCGTAGCCGTCGACGAGCGACGCGCGCCCCTCGCGCAGCGACTTCACCTCGGTGCCGGTGAGCACGATGCCCGCCTCGTAGGTGTCCTCGATCGTGTAATCATGGCGCGCCTTGCGGTTGGTCGCGACGACCTTCTGACCGCGTTCCCTGGGCACGACGACTCCTCGATTCGATGAATGATCGCTCCCGGGACATCCGGGAACGACCTTTCACTCTAGCCCACTCAGACCCGCAGGTACCTCGTGATCGCGATGCCCGCGGACACGGCCGCGAGCAGCACGCCCACGACGACGAGCAACGGCACCACCAGCAGCGCGTCGTTCACGCCGACGAACGTGAACGAGAGGTTGTCGGCGAGATAGCCCTGCACGAAGAAGTACACGATGGCGACGACCGCACCGCCCGCCAGCAGCGAGCCGATGAGTCCGGCGAAGATGCCCTCGAGCACGAACGGCGTCTGGATGAAGCGATTGGATGCCCCCACGAGGCGCATGATGCCGAGCTCGCGCCGTCGCGAGAACGCCGAGAGACGGATGGTCGTGGCGATGAGCAGCGCCGCCGCCACGAGCATGATCGCCGCGATCGCGATCGCCGTGTAGCTCGCGGCGTTCAGCACGTCGAAGATCTGGTCGAGGTAGTTGCGCTGGTCGAACACCTGCTCGACCCCGGCGAGCCCGGCGAGGCTCTCGACGAGCACGGCCGACTCGGACGGGTCGACGAGGTTGACCCAGAACGTCTCATTGAGCACCTCGGGCGTCACGTAATCGGCCGCCGGGGTGCCCTCGAACTGCTCCTGGAAGTTCGCGAACGCCTGCTCGTGGTCCTCGAAGTAGAACTCGTCGATGAACGGCTCGAGCGTCGGGGAGTTCAGCTGCTCCTCGATGGCCGCCTTCTGCGCTTCGGTCGCCTCGCCGTCGGTGCACCCCGCGGCGGTGGAGACCGTCGTGCAGAGGTACACGGCGACCTGCGCGCGGTCGTACCAGAAGTTCTTCATCTGCGCGATCTGCAGCTGCAGCAGCGCCGCCGTGCCCACGAACGTGAGCGAGATGAACGTGACGAGCACGACCGAGACCACCATCGACGCATTGCGCCGGAGGCCGTTCGCCGCCTCGCCGAGCACGAGACCGATCCTCATTTCGTCGGCCCCACTTCTTGGTTGTCGTCGCCCTCGCGGGGTCCGCCGGGCGCCCTGAGTCCCAGCCGCTCGGCGAGGGTCAGGTGTTCGGATGCCGCGGGCGTGGCCTTCTTCGCCGCCTTGGGCTTCGCTTCCCCGGCCGCAGCCTCATCGGCCGTGCCGCCGCCGGCCGCGACCGGGACCGCGGCGGTCGCCGCGGCCGTGATCTCGGCTGCGGCGTCGGTGACCTCGTCGCGGGCCTCGGGTTCGACGTAGAGCGGTTGCGCCTCGCGCATGACCTCGGTCGTCACCTTGGGGGCGGCGGTCTTCATCGGCTTCTTCTTCACGGCCTTCTTTGCGACGGCGGCGGAGGCGGCCACCGCGGCGCCCGCGTGCTCGGGGGCATCGGCCTCATCGACGTCGGCCTGCGGTTCGGCCGCGGAGACCGATTCGGCGTCGGCGTCGTCGAGGGCGGCGCCGTAGCCGGCGCTGCGCTCGTCGCGCACGATCTCGCCCGAGGAGAGCTCGATCACGCGTCGCTGCATCTGGTCGACGATGCCGGCCTCGTGCGTGGCCATCACGACCGTGGTGCCGCTCGCGTTGATGCGTTCGAGCAGGGTCATGATGCCGGCACTCGTGACCGGGTCGAGGTTGCCCGTCGGCTCGTCGGCCAGCAGGATCTGCGGCTTGTTCACGATCGCCCTGGCGATGGCGACACGCTGCTGCTCGCCACCGGACAGCTCATGGGGCATCCGCTTGCCCTTGCCGTCGAGCCCGACGAGTTTCAGCGTCTCGGGGACCGCCGACTGGATGTAGCCGCGCGACTTGCCGATGACCCGCAGGGTGAACGCGACGTTCTCGAAGACCGACTTGTTCGGCAGCAGCCGGAAGTCCTGGAAGACGACGCCGAGGTCGCGGCGGAAGTACGGCACCTTGCGACTCGAGATCGAGCCGAGGTCTTGGCCGAGGACGTGGATCTTGCCCCTGGTGGGCTTCTCCTCCTTCAGGATGAGCCGGAGGAAGCTGGACTTTCCCGACCCCGACGCGCCCACGAGGAAGACGAACTCACCACGCAGGATCTCGACCCCGATGTCGTTCAGGGCGGGCCTCGATTGGCCGTGGTAGGTCTTGGTGACGTTGTCGAAGCGGATCATCGCATTCGAGCCTAAGCAGCGCGGCCGCCGTCGGCACCAACGACTCGCCCAACTCTCAGCGAACCGTTGCCCGACGGCGGCCGGAGCCGGCCTCTCGGCCGGTCTACAGTGACGTCGTGACTGATTACCAGGTGTTGGAGATGGGCGGGCTCGACGAGTGGCGCGAGCATTTCGGAGGGTTCCGGCCCGAGAGCTCGAGGGACGGCCGACGGGTCGTCGATCACGACCTCACGATGCAGTTCGTCGGCATGACCGCCAACGCGTTCGAGCCGGGCGAAGAGGCGGGTTACTGGCACACGCACGCCCGCGTCGAGGAGGTCTACGTGTTCCTCGCCGGGCGTGGCCAGATGGGGTTGGACGACGAGATCGTCGATGTCACCCCCGGCACCGTCGTGCGGGTGGGCCAGGGCGTGTGGCGCACCTGGCGGTGCGTGCCCGAGAGTCCCGAGCAATT
Organism: uncultured Actinomycetota bacterium; assembly: GCA_963758615.1. GTDB lineage: Bacteria > Actinomycetota > Actinomycetes > Actinomycetales > Microbacteriaceae > Agromyces. Next base: position 402,154 of record CAVWVZ010000009.1, read on the forward strand.
GCGATGGCTGTGCATCCGCGCGGGCGGCTACGAGCTGCCGCACTTCCCCGACGACAGCGCGCGCGACAACGATCGCCCGTCACCGTGGTGACCCGACACGACTGAACCCCGCGCAACCCCCGTGCGGTACGAGCCCGGAGTCCGTATGTTGGATGGTGTCCGACCGGGAACGTGGGGAGGAACGCATGACGGTTCCGCTCATCGGCCTCGTGGCCGATCGCAAGTCCGCAAGCTCTGGTGCGTGGGTCGACATCCCCACCGACGGTCTCGCCCATGCCTACATCTCCGCCATCCAGGAGGCGGGTGGTGCGCCGATCCTGTTCCCGAGCCTCGACGTGCACCTCGACGCTCCGGAACGCCTGATCGACCTCGTCGACGGCCTGTTCCTCCCCGGCGGGCGCGACCTCGATGCCGAGCTCTACGGCAGCGTCGCGCACCCGTCGAACGACCAGCCGCTGCGGATACGCGACGAACTCGAGATCGCCCTCACCCGGCTCGCCCGCGAGCGGGATGTCCCGGTGCTCGGCGCCTGCCGCGGGATGCAGGTGCTCAACGTCGCGCTGGGGGGCACGCTCGAGCAGCACCTCGGCGACCGCATCGACCTGACCCCGCACCGCGACATCTACGGCGAGCACACGTCGCATCCGGTGTCCATCAAGCCTGACACCCTCCTGCGCAGCATCACGCACGAAGCCGAGTTCGAGATCTCGTCGCATCACCACCAGGGGGTCGACCGGCTCGGCGAGGGCCTCGTCGCGTCGGCGAGCGCGCCCGACGGCGTGGTCGAGGCGATCGAGTCCACCGACGGTGCGTTCTGCCTCGGCGTGCAGTGGCATCCCGAGGAGCGGCTCGATCCCGAGGGGATCGCGCTCATCCGGGCGTTCATCGCCGCGGCGCGCACCCGGTCGCTCGCACAGTTCGCGATGCGGTCGTAGTGAGCGGATGTCGCGGGCGCGCGTTGTGCGCCACGGCTCGGTCGTGCGCTATTCGGTCTTCTGCTTGCGCCACTTGATGCCGGCAGCGATGAAGCCGTCGAGGTCACCGTCGAAGACGTGGCTCGGGTTGCCGACCTCGTAGTCGGTGCGCAGGTCCTTCACCATCTGGTACGGCGCGAGCACGTACGAGCGCATCTGGTCGCCCCAGCTCGCGGTGATGTTGCCGGCGAGCTCCTTCTTCTGGGCGGCTTCCTGCTCCTTCTGCAGCAGCAGGAGTCGCGACTGCAGCACGCGCATGGCGGCGGCACGGTTCTGGATCTGCGACTTCTCGTTCTGCATCGAGACGACCGTGCCGGTCGGCAGGTGGGTGAGGCGCACGGCGGAGTCGGTGGTGTTGACCGACTGGCCGCCGGGCCGCTCGAGCGGAAGACGTCGACGCGGATGTCGTTCTCGGGGATCTCGACCTCCACGGCCTCCTCCATGAGCGGGATGACCTCGACCGCCGCGAAGCTCGTCTGCCGCTTGCCGGCCGCGCCGAAGGGGCTCATGCGCACGAGGCGGTGCGTGCCGGCCTCGACGCTGAGCGTGCCGAAGGCGTAGGGGGCGTCGATCTCGAACGTCGCCGACTTGATGCCCGCCTCTTCGGCGTAGCTCGTGTCCATGACCGTCGCCGAGTAGTTGTGCTTCTCGGCCCAGCGCAGGTACATGCGCATGAGCATCTCGGCGAAGTCGGCGGCGTCGACGCCGCCGGCGCCGGCACGGATCGTGATGACGGCAGGTCGGTCGTCCCACTCGCCGTCGAGCAGGGTCTGCACCTCGAGGTCGCCGATCGCCTTCTGCAGCGCCTCGAGCTCGGTGCGCGCCTCGACGGCGCTGTCTTCGTCGCCCATCTCGTTGGCGAGCTCGATGAGCACCTCGAGGTCGTCGAGGCGCGAGTCGATGCTCTTCACGCGCGCGAGCTCGGACTGGCGGTGGCTGAGCGCGCTCGTCACCTTCTGGGCGTTCTCGGTGTCGTCCCACAGGTCGGGTGCACCGGCCTGCTCCGAGAGGCGCGCGATCTCGGCTTCGAGGGCGTCGACGTCGACGACGGCACGGATGTCGCGGAAGGTGGAGCGCAGCGCGGCGATCTCGGGCGAAAGGTCAAGTTCCAACATGGCCTCCCCAGCCTAGTCGCGCTGGCTGTGCGGCAGAATCGAACCATCCGAAGGCAGGTGGTCGTGGACGTCACGGAGTGGTTGCTCGACTCGGATCCGGCGATCCGATGGCAGGTGATGCGCGACCTCACCGGTGCGCCCGCCGACGTCGTCGCTGCCGAACGCGCCCGCGTCGCCACCGAGGGCTGGGGCGCTCGGCTGCTCGCGCTCCAGGGCGACGACGGACAGTGGGGCGGCGGCACGTACTCACCGAAGTGGATCTCGACCACGTACACGCTGCTGCTGCTCCGACTCCTGGGCCTCGACCCTGCCTCAGCGGAGGCACGCGCCGCCGTCCAGCGCGTTCGCGAGGGCGTGAGGTGGCAACGCAGAAGCAGCGGTCCGTTCTTCGCCGGCGAGACCGAGACCTGCGTCAACAGCATGGTGGTGGCGTTGGGCGCGTACTTCGGCGAGCGAGGCGCCGATCAGCAGCGCCTCGTGGAATGGCTGCTCGGCGAGCAGCTCGACGAGGGCGGCTGGAACTGCGAGGCGCCCGCGCGGTCGCGGCGATCGTCGTTCAACACGACGATCCTCGCGCTCGAGGGCCTGCTGGAGCTGGAGCAGTCGGGAGGGACCCATCCCGTGATCGCGGCCGCCCGGGCGCGCGGTGAGGAGTACCTCCTCGAGCGACGACTCTTCCGGTCGCGATCCACCGGCGACGTGATCAAACCGACATGGAAGCTGTTCTCGTTCCCACCGCAGTGGCACTACGACGTGCTCCGCGGGCTCGAGTACTTCCGTGCCGCGGGCGGACCGCCCGACCCGCGCTGCGCAGAGGCCATCGACCTCGTGCGTGAGCGGCAGCGGAGCGACGGTCGATGGCCGCTCCAGCACACCCACCGCGCGCGTACCCACTTCGAGATGGAGGAGGGCGACGGCAAGCCGAGCCGCTGGAACACCCTCCGCGCCATGCGCGTGCTGCGCTGGTTCGAGGACGGTGCCGTCGGCGCTCCCGTGAGCGCTCCCGGCGCCGCCGGTACCGGGCCCTGACGATTCGCGACAAGCCGCGGGTGTAGCGTCGAACCGATGACCGATGCGACGCCCCCGTTCTCCTGGCGCTCGATCATCCTCCCGGCGTTCCTGCCGACGCTGCTGTTCTCGATCGGCGAGGGCGCGCTCATCCCCGTCATCCCCGTCGTCGCGACCGACCGCGGCGCGTCCCTCGCCCTCGCGGGTCTCATCGCCGCGATGCTCATGGTCGGCGAGTTGGCCGGCGACCTTCCGGCCGGATGGCTCGTGGCCCGCATCGGCGAACGCAACGCCATGATCGGGGCCGCCATGCTGGCCGTGATCGGCGTGCTCATCGCGCTCGCCTCCCCCACGCCCGCCGCGCTCGGCATCGGCGTGTTCCTGCTCGGGCTCGCCACGGCGGTGTTCGGACTCGCCCGCCACGCGTTCCTGACGAGCTACGTGCCGGCGCGCATCCGCGCGCGTGCGCTGTCGACGCTCGCCGGCGTGTTCCGTGCGGGGTGGGCGGTCGGCCCCTTCGTCGCCGCGGCGATCATCGCGTGGACCGGCTCCGCGGAGACCGTGTTCTGGGTGCTCGTCGCCAGCTGCTTCGCGGTGGTCGTGGTGCTCCTGCTGCTGCCCGACCCTGAACGGGTCTTCGGTGCGGCGCGGCTCGCGCGCGAGACATCCGCCGGTGGCGACGCGCTGACGGCCGGCGAAGCCGAAGCGGATGCCTCGTCGCACGGCGTCTTCCGTGCGATCGTCGATCCATCGCGGGGTGCTGGCCCGCGTGGGCTCGGGCGTGGGCGTGCTGTCGGCGATCCGGGCGAGCCGCACCGTGATCCTGCCGCTGTGGGCGGTGTCGATCGGCATGCCGGCCGAAGTGGCGGCGATCGTGATCGGCGTCTCGGCGGCGATCGACTTCGCACTGTTCTACGTGAGTGGTCAGATCATGGACCGGTTCGGGCGGTTGTGGGGCGCGATCCCTGGGCTCATCGGGCTCGCGACCGGGCACCTCGTGCTCGCGCTCACCCATGACGTACCCGCTGCCGACCTGTGGTTCACCGTCGTCGCGGTGCTCTTCGGCGTCGCCAACGGCATCACGAGCGGGGTCATCCTCACGCTCGGCGCCGACCTCGCGCCCAAGGCGAACCCGGCGCCGTTCCTCGGCGCCTACCGCACCATCGCCGATGCGGGCGCGGCGGCCGCACCCCTCGTCGTCGCGGCGGTCACGAGCGTCGTGTCGATCGCCGCAGCGAGCGCGACCATGGGCGTGATCGGCCTTGTCGGGGCCGGGCTGCTCGCGCGCTATGTGCCTCGTTACGTGCCTCGGCGGTCGCGCGGGTAGCGCTCGACCATCGCCCGATGTCAAAGGGGTGACTTCCGCCCCCGCCGGATGAACACTGGAATTGCGCTTCGCGCCGTTCGACGGGATCACGCGTCGCGCCTCTCACCGAGGAAAGGCAATGACATGGCCCAGATCATCGAGCACGAGCCTCCGTACACTGTCGGGTACTTCGTCGGCAGTCTCGCCAAGGCATCGATCAATCGAACCCTGTCGAAGGCGCTGATCCGCCTGGCGCCGTCCGGACTCGAGTTCACCGAGATCGCGATCCGCGACCTGCCGCTCTACAGCTACGACTACGACGGTGACTACCCGCCGGTCGCGCGCGAGTTCAAGCAGACCGTGAAGGCGTCCGACGCCATCCTGTTCGTGACGCCCGAGTACAACCGTTCGATCCCCGGGGGCTTGAAGAACGCCATCGACTGGGCGAGCCGTCCGTGGGGACAGAACTCGCTCAGCCGCAAGCCCTCTGCGGTGATCGGCGCGTCGCCCGGTCACCTCGGCACTGCGGTGGCCCAGCAGAACCTGAAGAGCGTGCTGTCGTTCTGCGATTCGCCGCAGATGAACGCGCCTGAGGCGTACATCCAGATGACGCCTGGTCTCATCACCGACGACGGCGAGGTGACGAACGACGGCACGGCCGCCTTCCTGCGCAACTTCATGGATGAGTTCTACATGTTCATCGAGCGCGTGCTGACGGTGGTGCCGAGGCCGGAGCACTGAGCGGAGCTGCGCGGCGTGCGGTCATGACGGCTCACGACCGCCCGTCAGTGGAACACCGACCGCGCCGTCGCGGTCACCTCGATCGGTACCGCGACGGGCAGCAGCTCGGTGTGGATCGGCGCGTGCCATACAGCTCGCAGGGTGACCGTGGCGCTTCGGCCGTCGACCGATGACGCCTCGACGAGCTCGACCCGCTCGAGTTCGTGCGCCGCGACGCTCAAGTAGTCGGCCGCGACATGCTGCACGTCGGCGTCGTCGAGTTCGAACGCCAGCTCGTCGCCTTCGACCCGAATGGAGTCGAGGCTCCACGACTCGGCTGCGGCGAGCGCCGCGCCGTCGGCGAGGGTGAAGAGACGCTTGCGGTCGAGGTAGAGCGAGGTCGCCGCGGCGACGACGAGAACGAGCGAGAGTCCGAGGAAGGAGAAGAAGATCGTCAACAGCAGGGTCGATCCCTGATCATCGCCGCGCATCCGGTCGCGCAACTGGCGCATCACGAGCCGCCTCGCACGAACCGGGAGACGGTCTGCGTCGCACTCGCCTCGACCGGCACGCTGCCGACCAGCCCCAGTTCGAGCACGTCGGGCACCAACGGCAGCCGTACCTGCGCCTCGACCGAAACGCGAACGCGCGTACCTGGAGCATCGCACCGTGCACTCTCGCAATCGATGACGACGGATGCCGCGCCCGCATCGACCCCGTAGTCGGCGAGCGTCACCCGCACCGCCCGGTCGACAGCGCCTTCCGTACTCGAGCGATCGCCTGACTGCACCGCGATCCGAGCAGCCTGACGCGCCGCACCCTCGACTGCGAGCGCGCCACCCTGGACAGAGGCGAGCGCGAGCACCAGGTAGACGATGGGCACCAGGAGGAGCATGCCGACGGTCAGGAACTCGAGCGATGCAGACCCGCGCTCGCCGTCTGCAGTCGAATCGACTGGTTCAGCCGAGTGTCTCGACGGCCGCATGCCCGGTCACCTCCAGCGCACGCTCTGGCCCCAGCAGGCCGATGACCGGCATCGTCGTTCGAACCGTGACCGCCACGACCGGAATCCCGCCGATCGCCGTGCGGGTCGCGGTGACATCCCCGGCGAAGTCGCTCGAGATCGCGGCACCGATGAGGTCGCGAGTGCGCGCGACACCGTCGTGCTCACCCGCCCCAGCGAGCGCGGCATACCTCGCTCCCTCTGCCGCGGCGTCGAGCACCGTGTTGCGCACGTGCAACGCGAGGGCGAGTTGCACGACCGCGAGCGCGAGCACGGTGAGCAGGATGCCCACGAGGGTGAACTCGGCGACGGCCGAGCCGCGGTCATCGTCGAGGAGCCTGCGCAGACGAGCGACAGCACGCCCGCGGACGCTCAGAACCCGAGTACGCGGCTGATGGCCTGGTCGAACACTCCGCTCAGTGCCGGACCCGCGAGCCCCCAGATCACGATGACGAGCCCGGCCGTCATGAGCGTGATGAGCACCCAGCCGGGGACGTCGCCCCGCTCGTCGCGCAGGCGCTCCCGGATCGACTTTCGCATGTGCATTCCTTTCGTTGGGGCGTGGCCGGTCGCTGCCGGCGTTCCTCGTGGGCACTGCCATCAGAACCCCGCCTGCAGCACCAGGTATCCGGGGAACAACGCGAATGCGATGGTCACGGGCAGGATCAGGAAGACGAGCGGCACGAGCATGGCGATTTCTTTGCGACCGGCGAGCTCGATGATCGTGCGCTTCGCCGCCTCACGCGCATCGCCGGCCTGGGATCGCAGCACGGCGGCCAGGGGTGCGCCCCGCTCGAGCGCGCCGAGCACCTGGTCGAGCGCCCGCGAGAGCGCGGCGTGGTCGAGACCGTCGCGAAGCTCGGCGAGCGCCTGGCCGAGCGGCACACCCGTGCCGACCGACGCCACGACTCCAGAGAACTCGCGCGGAAGCTCGCCGGCTCCGGCGCCGGCGACCCGTCGGATCGCGTCGAGCATGCCTTCGCCCGCGGTGAGACTCAGGGTCAGGAATTCGAGAACGGTCGGCAGCTCGGATGAGATGCGAGCGAGCCGACGCTTCGCGCGTCGACTGAGCAGCCAATCGCGCGCGGCCGCGCCGAGCGCCGCGGCGAGGAATGGCAGCGCGATTCGCGCGACCGTGGGCATGCTCGTGAACGATGGAGCCAGCACCGAGAGCGCCGCGGCAACCGCGAAGCCGGCCGCGGCCCACGCGAGCTGCTCGCCTCGGAAGCGTTCCACGCTCGCACTCGATCCGGCTTGGCGCAGACGCTTCGCGATGATGTCGTTGCCGCCGAGCCAGTCGGCCAGCACGTTGCGGAGCGAGTGCGTCAACGGCGTGATGATGAGCCCGAGCACCGGCGACGGATCGGCCGACCGTCGCGCGACCATCACCCGCGCCTCGGCGGAGATGTCGGTGAGGAAGGGCGCGACGCGCTCGGCGAGTCGGGGCCGCCCGATACGCGGCACGGCCGACAGCACAAGCCAGAGCCCCAGCCCGAGCACCACGCCGCAGAGCACGGCGAGCGCGGCGACGCCGTTCAGCGGAACCATCGACGCTCCTCAGGGAGTCGGCCGAGCGCGATCATCGAGCGATAGGCGACGAGGGTGACGGCGAGCCCGATGACGATGAGCGCGGTACCCGCGGGCGAGTCGTACGCGACCATCGTCTCGCGTCGACTCGCGAGCACGACGAGCAGCAGCCACGGCGCAGCCACGCCGAGTCGAGCCGCGTTCCGGATCCACGATTGCCGTGCCACGACCTCGGCGCGCAACGACGCGTCTTCGCGAAGGTACCCGGCGAGCCCGCGGAGCACGGCGGTGACGTCGCTGCCGCCGACCTCGCGTGCCATGCGAAGCGTCTCGAGGATGCGATCGGAGACGGGATCCGCCAGATCGGCCTTCAACCGATCGAGGCACGCTGAGAAGTTGCCGGTGCGGCGGTAGTCACGCTCGAACGAGGCGAATGCGCTTCGCGTCGCAGCGGGGCCGAGCTCGGCGAGGGCGCCGACACTCTCAGGGAGCGACATGCCCGCCCGTACGGATGCGACGAGGTGGTCGACGACATCGGGCCAGACGGCGCGGTTCGCTGCCCGACGCCGTGCGGCGCGCGCACGAACGAGCGAGGGGATGAGCACGAGCCCGAGTCCGGTGGCCACGATCGTGAGTGCCGGCACCGCGAAGACCGCCTGCGCGACCGCCGCGGCGACGACGGCGAGTGCGAGCGAGACCGCGAGGACGACCGGAATCGGGACGCTCGCGAGTCCGGCGAGTGCGAGCTCGCCACGGATGAGCACGCCGAGGTTCGATTTCGACCGTGACTGCTCGCGGGCGGGCCACATGAACGGCGCCGCGACGAGCAGCAGGCCGAGCCCGAGCAGGGCACCGTAGACGAGACTCATCGGGCCGCACCGTCGAGCACGACGCCGGGGTCGAACCCGTGCGCCTGGAACTTCTCGAGTCGTGCAGGGCGTGCGCCAGTCGGTTCGAGCGCGCCCCCACGCGTCTCGAAGATCGTGTCGGCGTCGACCGAAGAGCCTGTGATGGCGCCGGTCGGTGCCGCGATCTCGGCGACCCGCCGCGCTCCGGAGCGATCGATCGAGAGGTGGACGACGAGGTCGATGCAGCTCGCGACGGTCGGGACGACGAACGACGAGTCGATGTTGCGCCCCGCGAGCAGCGGGAGCGTGCAGAGCTTGGTGAGCGCATCACGTGCCGAGTTCGCGTGGATGGTGCACATGCCCGGCAGGCCCGAGTTCAGCGCGATGAGCAGATCGAGGCTCTCGGCCTCGCGCACCTCGCCGACGATCAGCCGGTCGGGGCGCATGCGCAGCGCCTCCTTGATGAGTCGGCGCAGCGTGATCTCGCCGGACCCCTCGAGGTTCGGCTGCCGGCACTGCAGGGCGACGATGTCGCGCACGTCGAGGTCGAGTTCGAAGGTCTCTTCGACCGTCACCACCCGGTCTGCACTGCGGGCGCTCGACATGAGGGCGTTCAGCATCGTGGTCTTGCCGGTGTGCGTCGCGCCCGAGACGAGGATGTTCGAGCCTGCGAGCACGCTCATGCGCAGGAACTCGGAGGCGGTCGGAGTGAGCGAGCCCAGCTCGACGAGTCTGTCGAGCGTGCGGATGCGCTGCTGGAACTTGCGGATGTTGACCGCCCAGTGCGCCCGCGCGACGTCGGGGATCGCGACGTGCAGCCGCGAGCCGTCGGGAAGCGAGGCATCGACGAAGGGCGAGGACAGGTCGACCCGCCTGCCGGAGTGCTGCAGCATGCGCTCGACGAGCTCACGCACCTCGCGATCCGAGAGCATGACGGTCGTCAACTCGGAGACGCCGCCCTTGGCGATGAAGACCCGCGTCGGACCGTTGATCCAGATCTCCTCGACATCGGGGTCGTCGAAGTACGGCTGCAGCGCCCCATACCCCGTGAGCGATGCCACGACGTCGCGCGCGGTGCCGTGCTCGTCGCCCAGGCCCGCATGCGCGCCCGCGAGCGCGCGCTCGCTGTAGCGTCGCACCTCTTCGCGGGCGTATCGCGCCGCTGCCGCGTCGTCGCCCGCCAGATCGACTCCGTCACGGAGCACCCGCGTGCGCACTCGCTCGGCGATGGTGCGCACGGGATCCGACATGCCTCCATCATGCGGTGAAGCGGATGACCCGCCCCGAAGTTATCCACAGCGTGCTGCGCTCGCTCCTGCGAGCGCAGCGCGTCGTGGCCCGAACGTTCTAGTCCACGGGTTGCTCGGGTTCCGCGGGCGCGCGGATCACGTCGACGCCGTCGATGTTGTCGAGCTCGTCGGAGATCGGCAGCGCGTTCTGGTTGGCGAACTCGTCGATGCCCAGATCGCGCATCGACCCGATGCGAACGTCGTCGAGCACGACGTTCGTGCCGGCGGCGAGCTGCGCGATCGCCTCTTCGAGGGCGGCGATGCGTCCGGCCTGCTGAGCGATGAGCGTCTGGTTGTGCGCGACGATCGGAAGCACTCCGTAATTGAATCGCTTGACGCCGCCGTCGATCTCGACGGATGCGCCGCTGAAGAGTCCGGCCCACACGTTGTTGAGTCGGTTGCGGTCACTGTTCTCGAACATGTCGTCCTCCAGGAGGGTTGAAGCGATGGAAAAGCCGGCGATGGCCGGGCGGATGAGCCGCATGGGGTCTTGGACGGTGCCGGAGAAGATCGACTCGGCCGACGAGCCGAGTGTCGTGTGCGCGTGCGAGCCCGCCCACGACGAACCCGGCTGGTCGTTCGCCCCGGCGACGTGGGCGATGGTGTCGCCCGGCGCGACCCCGTCGCCGACACGCACAACGATGTTCTTCGTGTGCGCCCACCCGGCGAAGAGTCCACTCGAGCTGAGCTTCACGACCACGCAGCGCCCCAGGAATCCCGAGGTCTCGATCATCGCCACGGTGCCGCTCGCGTAGGTGGGGATCGGTGTACCGGTCGAATGGGCGAAATCCTTGCCGCGATGGCCCTGCGGCCCGTAGAACTGCGAATTGGGAAGGATCCCGAAGTCGTTGCCCGCGGTGGTGTAAAAGTCCTGCCAGCTCATGCTGGTACCTCCCGTCGCGCGGAGTGCCGACTCGGGCCGGTTGCTCCGAGGAGCCTCCACGCACGCAACGTAGCGCGACCGTCGAGCTCGGGTCATCCGTGCCATTACTGAGTTCTGCGGGCAGCTCCATCGAGGCTCGCTACAGCTGACCGCCTAGACTGATCGGGCACTCGCGGGAGTGGTGAAATCGGCAGACACGCAGGATTTAGGTTCCTGTGCCTTCGGGCGTGTGGGTTCAAGTCCCACCTTCCGCACTCGCCGTCGACGAGACATCCGCTCGCTTGTCAGCATCGCTCGAGACGGCTAGCGACCGCCGCACGCGCAGTCGGTCAGAGCCACGGCTCGCGCCAGCCGCCGAAGCCGGCGACGAGCGCGTCGGCCTCGGCCGGCCCCCATGTGCCTGGCGCATACGAGTGGATCGGCGAAGGGTTGTCGACCAGCGGCTGCATGACCCGCCACGCCGCCTCGATCGTGTCCTGCCGGCCGAACCGGGCGCGACCGCCCTTGAGCGCGGCGAGCAGGAGGACCTCATATGGGGTTGGTCCCTCGCCGCCCTCGGTCGCGAACTCCATGTCGAGCGAGACGAGGCTCGGCTTCGCGGCATCCACCCGTTGCGCGTTGAGCATGATCCGCATGCCGGTCGAGGGGTCGAGCCGCATCACGAGCTGATCGGGCTGGCTGTTCGCGTCGCGCAGCCCGAAGCCGAGGTTCGGCTGCGGCTTGAAGATCAACCGCACCTCGGTCTGGGTCTCTGGGAGGAGCTTGCCCGTGCGGATGAAGAACGGCACGCCCGACCAGCGCCAGTTGTCGACATCGAGCCGCAGTGCACAGAAGGTCTCGGTGGTGGAGTCGGCGGCGACGCCATGGATCTCGCGATACCCGTCGAACTGGCCGCGCACGTAGTGCTGCGGATCTGCGTCGCGCGTCGCGCGGTACAGCAGGGTCTGCATCTCCTTGATCGTGTCGAGGTCGCCGTGCACCGGCGCCTCCATCGCGACAGCGGCGAACACCTGCATGAGGTGATTGACCACGACATCGCGGAGCGCCCCGACCGGATCGTAGAAATGACCGCGGTCGGAGACGCCGAAGTCCTCGGCCATGGTGATCTGCACGCAGTCGACGTAATTGCGGTTCCAGACCGGCTCGAGCATCGTGTTCATGAAGCGCAGGAAGATGATCTCCTCGAGGCCCATCTTGCCGAGGTAGTGGTCGATCCTGAAGATCTGCGACTCGTCGATGTGCTGGTGCAGGTCGGCGGCAAGCGCTCGAGCCGAATCGAGGTCGTGGCCGAACGGCTTCTCGATGACGACCCGGCCGTGCTGGGTGAGACCGGCGTCCGCGAGGTGCTTCACGACCGTCGCGAACAGGCTGGGCGGGATCTCGAGGTAGAACACGGGGACCTTCGCGTCGCCCATCGCCGCACCCACCCGCGCATAGGTCGCATCGTCGGCGAAGTCACCCTGCACGTAGCTGAGTCGCGCCGCGAAGCGTGCGAAGACCGCCTCGTCGAGCTGTTCCCCGGTGGCGACGATCGACCCACGAGCGCGCTCGACGAGCTGGTCGATCGTCCAGTCATCGACCGCGACCCCGACGATGGGGCAGTCGAGCAATCCGCGCTGCTCGAGCCGGTAGAGCGACCGGAAGGTCATCACCCTCGCCAGGTCGCCGGTGATGCCGAACACCACCAGCACATCGCCGTTCGAGTGTGCGGCTCCGTTCTCGACCACGGTCTGCTCCTTCGTTCTCGTGCCGTACAGCGGTCTCGGGCGGGTCGGAGTGCGGTGCGCCGCGACTGCGGCACCTCCCCGGTCAGGTGGTCCGGCGCCCCTTGCGGATCACCGGATCGACGACCCCTGACCCGTGGTCGAGCTGGTAGTCGAGGTTCATCGCGGCGTTGATGAGCGAGAGATGGCTGAACGCCTGGGGGAAGTTGCCGAGCTGCTCCCCCGTGAGCCCGATCTCCTCGGCGTAGAGCCCGAGGTGGTTCGCGTAGGTGAGCATCTTCTCGAACGTGAGCTGGGCATCCTCGAGGTAGCCCGAGCGCGCGAGCGCGTCGACGTACCAGAACGAGCAGAGCGTGAACGTACCCTCGCCACCTCGCAGCCCATCGGGCGATGCACTCGGGTTGTACCGGTACACGAGGCTGTCGGAGACGAGCTCGGTGTCCATCGCCGCGAGCGTCGAGAGCCACATCGGATCGCGCGGGGCGACGAAGCCCATGAGCGGCATCAGCAGCAGCGACGCATCGAGCACGTCGGTGCCCTGGTGCTGCACGAACGCCCCGCGCTCGGCGCTCCAGCCCTGATCGATGATCTCGTCGTAGATCGCGTCGCGCTGCTCGATCCAGCGCTCGATCGCCGCCGGGCGACCGCGAAGCCTGGCGAGACGGACGCCCCGATCCAGCGCCACCCAGCACATGAAGCGGCCGTACGTGAAGTTCTGCCGGCCGCCGCGCGTCTCCCAGATGCCCTCATCGGGCTGGTCCCAGTTGTCGCAGACCCAGTCGAGCATCTCGCTGATCTTGTTCCAGCCGGCGTGCGGGAGCTGCAGCCCGTGCGTGTCGGCGAGGTGGATGGAGTCCATCGCCTCGCCGTAGATGTCGAGCTGCAGCTGGTCGGCGGCGCCGTTGCCGATGCGCACCGGTCTCGATCCGCGGTACCCGTCGAAGTCCTCGAGGCTCTCCTCGACGAGGTCGGAGGAGCCGTCGACGCGGTACATGATCTTCAGCGGACCGGAGCCCTCGCCGACACTCTCGTACACGCGGTCCATCAGCCAGCCGACGAACGCCTCGGCCTCCTCGGTGTAGCCGAGTCCGAGCAGGGAGTAGACCGAGAAGGAGGCGTCGCGGATCCACGTGTAGCGGTAGTCCCAGTTGCGCTCGCCGCCGACCTGCTCGGGCAGTCCTGCAGTCGGTGCGGCCACGAGCGCGCCGGTCGGCGCGTACGTCATCAGCTTGAGCGTCATCGCCGAGCGGGCGACCATCTCGCGCCACCGGCCGCGATACGTCGAGCGGTTGTTCCAGTCCCGCCAGAATCGGGTGGTCTCGAGGAGCATCGCGTTCAGCTCGTCGTGCGAGATGCGCGACGGCTCGGCGCCGCCTGTCTCGAGCATGATCCCGGTCATCTCGCCGGCGTTCAGGCTGCCCATGATGCGCAGCCCGTCGCCCGCCGCTTCGATGTGACCCGCGCGCTGGGTGCCGTGGAGCACCGGGTCGCCGACGCGATGCACGGTGAGCGACAGTTCGTCGGAGATGAACATGGCACCGTGGCCGTCGGACGGCACGACCCGGTGCGGCGCCTGCCCGTAGCCGAATCTGGGCTGGATCTCACCCGTGAACGACATCGTGCCGCGCACGACCCGGAGCATCCGAACCAACCGGTGGCGGTCGGTCGCCTCGTGCCCGGCGATCGGCATGAAGTCGATCAGCTCGCCCACGCCCTCCTCGGTCATGAACCGGGTGATGAGGATCGCCGTGTTCGGCAGGTACAGCTGGCGCGTGACGTACTCGTCGGTGTCCGGCCGCACGCTGCAGAACCCGCCGCGCTCGGCGTCGATCAGCGACCCGAACACGCTCGGCGAGTCGAAGCGTGGAGCGCAGAACCAGTCGATGGTGCCGTTCGTGTCGATCAGCGCCGCGGTCTGCAGATCGCCGATCAGCCCGTGGTCCGCGATGTTCGGGTAGTCACCCATGTACGCCCCCAGTCCCCCGCCCCATCGTGGCATGCGGATCGCCCGTTGTCAGGACGGACTTCGAAGATCAGCGCGTGTAGTCGGAGACGTGCGACCCTGCGGCATCCGTGCCGATGCCGAACGCCGCGGCGGCGGCGAGCAGTCCCTGTGCTCGGGCGATGCGCGGCAGGTCGCTGCCGTCGCGGACGCCGCATCGCTCCAGCGTCTCGAGCACGTCGAGCGCCCACGCCAGTTCTTCGGCGGACGGGCTGAGTGCGGCGTTCACCGCCGACACCTGCTCCTCGCGCAGGCAGAGGCGGCCGGTCATGCCGACGGATGCCGCGTGCGTCGACGCTGCCGCGAGCGCGGCCGGGTCGCGGCTGACGGTCGGACCGTCGATCGGCCCGGGCAGCCCCGCTGCACGGCTCGCGGTGACGAGCCTCGACCGCGCGAAGAGCAGCGCGAGCGGGTCGTCGGCGGCGCCCGTGTCGCGGCGGAAGTCACCGCTGCCGAACGCGAGGCGCACCACACCGGGCGCCTCGGCGATCTCGAGCGCGGTCTCGACTCCGCGGGCGCTCTCGACGAGCGCGACGATCGGCAGTGCGCCGTCGAGTGCGTCGACGGTGCGACGCACGTGCTCGGGCGACTCGACCTTCGCGAGCATGACGCCCGCCACCAGGTCGGCGCCGCGCAGCAGCGCGACATCCGTGCGCCATTCGTCGGACGCCGCATCGCCGATCCGCACCCATGGCCGCTCGCCCGCCTCGGCGAGTGCGACCAGTGCGCGGCGAGCGCGCCCCTTGTCGTGGACCGCGACGCCGTCTTCGAGATCGACCACGACGATGTCGGCAGCGGATGCCGCCACCCGACCCGTGAGGTCGTCGAGCGAACCCGGCACGAGCAGCCACGACCGGGCGAGCCCGGCGGGCACCGCGGTTGCGGCACCCACCGGGATCGAAACGACGGTCGACGTCACGGCCGAGTCAGCGGCCACGGCCCTGGCCGGCCTTCTCTTCCTCGAGCTCGCCGACGATCGCGGCGATCGCGGCCGTCGACGGACGCTCCTCGCGGGCGACCTCGGCCTGCTCGTCGGCGGAGAGGTGGTCGTCGACGCTCATGGTCGTCTCGTCGAACGGCTTCTCCCCCGCGAGCACGCCACGCAGCTGGTCGCGGTCGAGCTGCTTCGTCCAGGTGCCCACGAGCAGCGTCGCGACGGCGTTGCCGGTGAAGTTCGTGAGCGCGCGCGCCTCGGACATGAACCGGTCGATGCCGACGATGACGCCGACGCCGTCGACGAGGTCGGGCCGGTGCGCCTGCAGGCCGCCCGCCAGGGTGGCGAGGCCGGCGCCGGTGACGCCCGCGGCGCCCTTCGACGCGACCATCATGAACAGCAGCAGCCCGATCTGCTCACCGAGCGAGAGCGGCGTGCCCATGGCGCTCGCGATGAACAGCGAGGCCATCGTCAGGTAGATCGCCGTGCCGTCGAGGTTGAACGAGTAGCCCGTGGGGATCGTGATGCCGGCCACCGGCTTCGAGACGCCCGCGTGCTCCATCTTCGCGATGAGGCGCGGCAGCACGACCTCGCTCGACGAGGTCGAGACGATGAGCAGGTACTCGCGGCCGAGGTACTTCATCATGCGGAAGATGTTGACCCGCGTCACCGCCCAGAGCAGCGACCCGAGCACCACCACGATGAAGAGCGCGCACGTGATGTAGAAGGCGACCATGAGCGTGCCGAGTGCGAAGATCGCGCCGATGCCCGTGTTGCCGACGACCGCGGCGATCGCGCCGAACGCGCCGATCGGGGCGACCCACATGATCATGGCGAGGATGCGGAACACGAGCGCCTGGATCTGGCGGATCGCACCCAGGATCGGCGTGCCCTTCTGGCCCATCTTCTGCAGTGCGAAGCCCACGAGCAGGGCCACGAACAGCACCTGGAGGATGTTGCCGTCGACGAGCGACGAGAGCAGCGACGTCGGGATGATGCCGAGGATGAACTCGCCCGTGGTGTGAGACTCGGTCGCGCCGGCGTCGTAGGTCGCGTTCGCGATGTTCAGCCCCTCGCCCGGGTGGATGAGGTTGCCGACGACGAGGCCGATGCCGAGCGCGAACGTCGACATGACCATGAAGTACAGCAGCGCGAGGCCGCCGACCTTGCCGACGGTCGCCGCCTTCGCGATCGATCCGACGCCGAGCACGATCGTGCAGAAGATGATCGGGGCGATCATCATCTTGATGAGCATCACGAACGCATCGCCGATCGGCTTCAGGCCGACGGCGAACTCGGGCGTCGCGAGCCCTACGGCGATGCCCGCGAGCACCGCGACGATCACTGCGATGTAGAGGTAGTGCGAGGAGTCGATCCTCCGCCGGGGCTTCGAGCCCTCGGTGCGAGACTGGAGCGCCATTGCCGTCCCTGCCTTCCTTGGTCGGTCATCGCCGCTGTCGGCGAATCGGGGTATCGCCCAAGGATGCGGCGATCGATGCCGCGGTATCCGGTTGTGTTCATAGTGTTCGCACCGCACGTCGATCCGCGTGCCTAGGCTGATGACGAGCAGCGTTGCGAGGTGAGGCAGATGGCGTGGATCCGGGGATGGAGCATCGCCGCGAAGCTCTTCGCGCTGCAACTCGTGGCGATCATCACGCTCGCCGTGATCGCGGTCGCATGGATCTGGACCGATGCTCGCGCCGACGTCGAGCGGGATGCCGCGGCGAAGACGCTCGCCGTGGCGCAGACGATCGCCGTCGACCCGTTCGTCGACGAGGCGCTCGCGACCGACGATCCGACGACCGAACTCCAGCCCTACGCCGTCGAGATCATGAGCCGGGCCGGGGTCGACTTCATCACGATCATGGCGCCCGACCGCATCCGGTACACGCACGCCGACCCCGACCAGATCGGCCGCGAATTCCTCGGCAACATCGACCGGGCACTCGCGGGCCAGGCCTTCACCGAGACGTACACGGGCACGCTCGGCCCCTCGGTGCGCGCGGTCGTGCCGATCGAGGACCCCCGTGGCGAGGTGATCGCGCTCGTCTCGGCCGGCATCACCGTCTCGAACACGCAGGTCGCGCTCGGCGGCCGAATCGCCACGGTGATCTGGGCGGCCGTCGCGATGATCGCGCTGGGCGCCCTCGGCGCCTGGCTCCTCAGCCGATACCTCCGCCGTGTCACGTGGGGCCGCGGTGCCGAGGAGATGAGTCGCATGTTCTCGTACTACGAGGGCGTGCTGCACTCGATCGGGGAAGGCCTCGTGCTGCAGGACCGTTCGAACGCGGTGGTGCTCTACAACGACCGCGCCGCCGAGTTGCTCGGGCTGCCGCGGCGACCGGCGAACGACTCCACGGCGGTGCCGCTCGCATCGCTCGACCTGCCTTCGGCCGTGGCCGACGTGCTCGGACGTTCCGACGCCGCCGTCGACGAGATCGCCATCACGCCGACGCACGTACTGGTGATCGACCGCGACGTGATCGTGTCGCGCGAACGGGGTCGCGGCGACGGCCGCATCGGCACGGTCACGACGCTGCGCGACCACACCGAGCTGCAGGAGCTCACCGGGGAGCTCGAGACCATGACGACGCTCTCCGACGCGCTGCGCTCGCAGGCTCACGAGTTCGCCAATCGTCTGCACACGATCATCGCCCTGATCGAGCTCGATCGGGCAGCCGATGCCGCCGCCCTCGCGAGCTCCGAGCTCGCGCTGAGCCAGGCCCTCGCCGATCGACTGCTCTCCGCGGTCGAGGAGCCGGTGCTGCTCGCGCTGCTGCTCGGCAAGGCCGCGCAGGCGAGCGAACGCGGCATCGAGTTCGACATCGACCTGCCCGACCGGCTGGAGGCGACATCCGTGCCCGCGCGCGACCTGATCACGATCGTCGGCAACCTCATCGACAACGCGCTCGACGCGGCCGCCGCCACGTCGGCTCCGACCGTGCATGTCGCGGTCGAGGCGACTGATACGGCGCTCCGCATCGCCGTGCGCGACAGCGGCGCCGGCCCGCGCGACGGCGACCGTGTCTTCGACCTCGGCGTCACCACGAAGGAGGCGACCGGCCACGGCATCGGGCTCGCCCTCGTGCGGCAGACGGTGACCCGCCTCGGCGGGAGCATCCGCGTCGTGAGCTCGACGTTCGAGGTGACACTGCCGACCTCCCGCGCCGCCGTGATCGTGTCCGAGGAGGGCGCAGATGCGTGACGCGATCCGCGTGCTCGTGGTGGAGGACGAGCCGGTGACCGCCGAGGCGCACGCCGCCTACGTCGAGCGGGTCGACGGCTTCCGCACAGCCGGTGTCGCGCACACGGGCAGCGAGGCGATCCGGATGCTGCGTGACGCCCGGGATGGTCGCACTGCGCCGTTCGACCTCATCCTCCTCGACGTGAACCTGCCCGACACCACCGGTATCGAACTGTGCCGCTCTCTGCGCGCGGCGGGCATCGAGATCGACGTCATCGCCGTGACCGCGGTGCGCGATGCCGCAGTCGTGCGCTCGGCGGTTTCGCTCGGCATCGTGCAGTACCTGATCAAGCCGTTCGGCTTCGCCGCCTTCGCGGAGAAGCTCACGGCCTATCGCGACTACCACGCGCGCGTCGGCACGGCCGTCGTCACCGACCAGCAGGAGGTGGATGCCTCGTTCGCCGCCCTGCGCACCACCTCGACCGCGGACCTCCCGAAGGGCCTCACTCGCGAGACCCTCGATCGCGTGCGCACCGCCGTGCGAGCCGCACCGACGGGTGCGACGTCGGCGACGGAGCTCGCGGCAGCGCTCGAACTCTCGCGGGTCACGGCTCGCCGCTACCTCGAACATCTGGCCGACACCGGCGTGGTCGAGCGGGCGAGCCGCTACGGCGCACCGGGTCGCCCCGAGGTGGAGTACCGCCGGCGCTGAACCGTGCCGGCGATGATGTTCGCGGGCACGAGCAGGAGCAACCAGAACATGCCGACCGTCGGGAAGAGCACACTGAGCAGGAGCGCGAGCGCGATCGTGCCGGTGGTCGCCATGGAGTCGATGGTGCGGAGGTGCACGACGCGCCCCTCGGGAGCGGTGAGCTCGGGGTGGCGGCGCAAGTGCACGACGAGCCACGACAACGCCAGGCTCGAGAGCAGCACCGTTCCGATGTAGAGCGCATTGACGCCGGGGTCGACGCTGTCGGAGTGCGCGAGCACGTTCGCCGTGAACGGCATCACCACGATGCTCGCGAGCCAGACGAAGTTGACGAGGATGACCGTGTCGTCGTAATCGACTGCGGCCTCGAAGATGCGATGGTGCGAGAACCAGAGCCGGGCGATCACCGCGAAGGTGAACGCGAAGGCGATGATCGTTCCGAAGTTCGCGGCGAGCAGGTCGCCGAGCGACACATGCTCGATCTCGACGGCCACGTCGACGAGCGGGAGCAGAAGCAGCGTGATCGCGATCGCGACGGTCGCATCGGAGAAGTTGACCAGCCGGTCGAAGCCTCGCTCGGTTCTGAAGCGCGCCATGCGCACAGCATAGGGGCGTCAGCCCACGCGCGGTGGTCCCGCTCGAAGCCGGTCACGCGCGTACTCGGCGACCCGTTCGGCAGGCACGTTCCAGTCGGCCTCGAGCCACCACGTGACGCCCGCCTCGGCCCACGGCCGCACGATCGCGGCATCCGCTTCGGTGTCGGTGCCGCTCGTCGTGCCCTCCTGCGTGACGTCGAAGGGCCGGTCGCCGAGACCGAGCCGCGCGCGCTCGGCCCTGATCCACGCGATCGCCTCGGCGGCGATCTCGGGCGTGTAGGTGCGCTGCTGCTCGAGCGGGTCGACGCCGGAGGCGTTCGGCGGGGCGTAGTTCGGAATCCACCCGTCGTAGCGGGCGACCCGCCGCATCGACTTCATGCGCGGCCAGACCCCGACGACCCACGTGGGGATGCGCGGCTGCTGCACGATCGCCGGGGGCAGCATCGTGTCGGTGCGCTTCGCCCGGTAGTGGGCGCCCTCGTACTCGAACGGCTGGCCCTGCCAGAGGTGCTGCATGAGCTCGAGCCCCTCGTCGAGGAACTCGGCGCGCACCTTGCGGCCGGGGTCGTCCTCGAAGATCCAGAACCGCTCCTCGAAGTTCTGCGGCACGCCGAGACCGGCCGACAGGATGACGCGACCGTGGGACAGCCGGTCGACGGTCATCGTCTGGCCCGCCAGCTCCCATGCGCGGCGGCGCGGCACGGGCGTGAGCATCGTGCCGAGCCGGATGCGCTCGGTGATCATGGCGGCCGCCGCGAGCGTCGCCCACGGATCAGTGGCCCAGATGCCCTCCCACACGAAGAAGGCGTCCCACCCGGATGCCTCGGCCAGAGGCGCGAGCTCGACGGCCAGGTTCGGATCGGAGCCGGTGAAGATGAACCCGTGCTTCATGGGGCCGACGCTATCGCCTGCCGCCGACACCGGCCTCCCATGGGATCTCGTGGTTGTAGAGCCAGTCGTTGCGCGTGTCATCACGCGCCTTTCGCAGGAACATCGGCAGCATCGCGTCGCGGATCGCGATGCCGAGGCGGGACTTCGTGACCCGCTTCTGCCGGTTGATCGCCTGCGCGTAGCCGACGACCGCCTCGGCGCGCGGCTGGCGCAGCCGCTGGTACTCGGCGAAGGCGCCCTCGTGGTCGGGCGCGTCGCGCAGGCACCGCGCGAGCGTGATCGCGTCCTCGAGGGCGAGGGACGCGCCCTGGCCCGCACTCGGCGACGTGGCGTGCACCGCATCGCCCACGGCCACGACGCGGCCGCGGCTCCAGTGCGGCACATGCGACAGGTCGTCGATCGGATAGCCGCCGACCTCACCCGACGCGTGCGCGAGGATCTGCGGCACGGGATACGGGTCATCGGAATGCAGGTCGCGGAGGGTCGCCAGCCACTGCTCCGCGGTGACGGCGCGCAACGCCGCGCGATCGGACGCCGGATGCGTGATGTTCGCGAACCAGAACACCTCCCCGTCGTCGCGCACGAGGTATCCGAAGAACGAGCGCCGGCCGAAGACCATGTGCTGTGTCTCCGGGGTGGGCGCGAGACCGGCGACGCGGGCGAATCCGCCCAATCCCACGAGACCCGAGGGGGCGGGGACCGGCGCATCCGGATCGATGTGACGACGGGTCGGCGACCCGACGCCGTCTGCGCCGACGAGCAGGTCGCCGGTGGCGGTGCGGCCGTCGGCGAAGATCGCGCGCACCGAGACATCCGTCTGCTCGATGCGCTCGAGCCGTGCCCCGAAGGTGATCGGGATGCCCGCCTCCGTTGCAGCCTCGCGCAGCACGCGATGCAGGATGCCGCGGCGCACGACCACACTGCCGCGCTCGGGCTCGCGGGCCGGGCCGTTCGGCACCGTGCCGAGCTCCTTGCCCGTGCTCGACCACATGACCATGTGCGGCGAGCGGTGCCCCTCGGCGACGACCTGCTCGCGGAGTCCGAGCTGATCGAGCACCGCGAGGCCGTTGGTTGCCACGTTGAGGAAGAGGCCGGCGTACGCGTCGGGCTGGTCGGATGCCTCGAAGATCTCGACATCCCATCCGGCGCGCCTGAGGAAGAGGGCCACGGCGGGACCTGCGACGCCGCTTCCGATGACGAGAGCGCGTGACATGGGATGCTCCTTCAGTAGACTGGTGCGGGACTCTCTATTTCAGAGTCTCTCGATAGTAGAGAGAATACGGTTCGATGGTCGAGGTGTCAAGGCGCGAGCGTGAGCTCGAGCGCGCCGGCGAGGTGATGCGCGACTTCATGGCGCGAGCCGTGCTCTTCCAGGACGCGGTGGCGAAGTGGGGCGGACTCAACGGCACCGACCTGCAGTGCGCGAGCCTCCTGCTGAGCGAGGGGCCCGCGACCCCGGGTGAGCTGGCCGAACGCTCCGGGCTCACGGCCGGCGGTGCGATCACGACCGCGATCGACCGGCTCGAGCGCGCCGGATTCGTCACCCGCGACCGCGACCCGAACGACCGTCGCCGCGTGATCGTCACCGCCGACGCCGGGGCGATCTTCGGCCGATTCGGCGAGGTGTACGGCCGCGTGGGCGAGCGATGGAACGCCTACCTCGAGACCCTCACCGACGAGCAGCTCGCCTTCGCGAACGACCTGATCGCGAAAGCCGCCGACGTGAACCGCGAGGAGATCGAGCACCTGCGCGGGCGCTGAGGCCTCCGCCGACCGACAGCGGCCCGGATGCCGGGGTCGGTCGCGTCATCCGCACGGATGATTCATTGCCGGATCCCAGTCGGCCGGGGCATCCGCTCGGTAGACTGCAACGAAACCACGCCGCTTGTTGACCCGGCGTTCCGCCGCGTCCGACGACTGGAGCCCGCTGCATGATCCACACCGCACTCATCCCGTTCCTCGACCCGGAGTCGATCATCGCCGCGGCCGGGCCGTGGGCGCTGCTTGTGGTGTGCTTCATCGTGTTCGCCGAGACCGGCCTGCTCGTGGGCTTCCTGCTCCCGGGCGACACGCTGCTCGTCATCTCGGGCCTGCTGTCGAATCCAGAGGTGGTGCCGCCGAACGGCGTCTTCGGGGTGTCGGTCTGGATCGTGGCGCTCCTCATCGCCCTCTCGGCGTTCCTCGGCGGCGAGGTCGGCTACGAGATCGGACACCGCGGGGGCCCGAAGGTCTTCGAACGCAAGGAGAGCGGCGTCTTCAGCGTCAGGAACGTCGAGCGCACGAACGCGTTCTTCGAGCGGTTCGGCGGCATCACGATCATCCTCGCCCGCTTCGTGCCGATCGTGCGCACGTTCGCCCCCGTGGCTGCAGGCGTGGGTCACATGCCGCGCGGCAAGTACACGCTCTACAACTTCATCGGCGCGGTGCTCTGGGGTTTCGGCCTCACCATGTTCGGCTACCTCGTGAGCTTCATCCCGCCGGTCGCCAACCTCGTGCGCGACTACATCGACATCATCCTGCTCATCGCGGTGGGCGGCACGGCCCTCGTCACCGCCTGGCACTACTTCAGCGAGCGGCGCAAGGCGAAGAAGGCCGCAGCGGCGGGCGAAGACGTGGTCACCGACCACGAGGAGGCCGAGCACCTGGTGCTCGACCCCGAGGTGTTCGAGCGCGGTCCCGAAGAGCGCTGACGATCTCCACCCGCTCCTGCGGGTGACCGAGGCCGGGACTACACTCGGCGGCATGAGCTTCCTCTACGAGGAGAAAGCCTCAGCCTCTCCCTTCGTCGACGTGATCTGGCACACCGTCGACACGAGCGACGGCACCTATCTGGCGGCGGCCGACGCGTGCTGGGACATGATCTTCACGCGGCATGCCACGGGCTCGCGCGTGCTGCTCAGCGGCCCGTCGTCGGAACCGACGGCGGTGCCGTACCGCACGGGCAACCGCAACGTCGGCGTGCGCTTCACCCAGGGCACGTACTTCACCCACGTCGAACCGCACTCGATGTTCGACCGCACCGTGGCGCTGTCGATGCCCGACCACGGGCACTTCGAGCTCGCCGGCTTCACCTGGCCGATGCCCGACTACGCGAGTGTCGACGACCTCCTCGCCGAGTTCGACGCGCACGGGCTCCTCGCCCACGACGAGGTCATCGAGGTGACGCTGCAGGGCGGGGAGGCGCAAGTGTCGCCGCGCACCGTCGAGCGTCACTTCACGCGCATCACCGGACGGAGCCCTCGGCAGGTCCGGCAGATCGCCCGCGCCCGCGAGGCCGCCGCGCGACTGCGCACCGGCGAGGCGATCGCGGATGTCGCGTACGAGCTCGGCTACGCCGACCAGTCGCACCTCACCCGCGACGTGAAGCGCCTCACCGGCTACACCCCGGCCGAGTCGCAGCGTCGCGACGAGCCCGTCTGATCCGTGTTCTCGGCGGTTCGACGACGCGAGCGTCGCCCGTCCCCTGCGCCGTAACCGTGTCGTTCCGGTTCAAGACGACGGCCGTGGCATCCGCTTCAATCGTGCGCGTCGCACACCGAGAGAGGGAACCGCCATGGACGTCCGGCCGTACACGATCGCGATCTCCGACGCCGAGCTCGCCGACCTGCAGTCACGCCTCGAACGCACGCGATGGCCTGCGGCGCTCACCGACGGTTGGGAGCGCGGCACACCCGTGCCCTACGCCCAGCGGCTGGTGGAGTACTGGCGCACCGGCTACGACTGGCGAGCGGAGGAGGCGAGTCTCAATCGCCTGCCGCAGTTCCTCGTCGAGGTCGACGGCCAGCCGATCCACGGGCTGCATGTGCGCTCGACGGATGACTCCGCCGTGCCCCTGCTGCTCGTGCACGGGTACCCGTCGTCGTTCGTCGAGTTCGCGGGGATCGCAGCAACGCTCGCCGAACGACCCGGGGTCACCTCCGGAGTCGGGCCGGCGCCGGCGTTCCACGTCGTCGCGCCGTCGATCCCGGGGTTCGGGTTCTCGACGCCGCTCACGAGCCACGGCTGGGACATCGCTCGGACGGCTCGTGCCTTCGACGACATCATGCAGGCGCTCGGCTACGACCGGTACGCCGTGTTCGGCGAGGACGTTGGCGCGGGCATAAGCGAACAGCTGTGCCTCGACGCCGGCGACCGCGTGCTCGGATCCATCGCCGCGACCGACCCCGGTTCGATCGCGACCCAGTACACGCCGCCCACCGACCACCTCACCGACGAGGAACGCGAGCACCACGAGCGCCTCAAGGACGCTCGCACCGAGGACTTCGGATACCTCGCCCTGCAGACCACTCGCCCGCTCAGCGTCGCCTACGGCCTCACCGACTCCCCCATCGCCCAGGCGACCTGGATCGTGGAGAAGTTCCAGGAGTGGACCGACCCCGACCGCACGCTGCCCGAGGACGCCGTCGAGCTCGACGCGCTGCTCACGCTGATCACGGTGTCGTGGTTCGGCCGAGCCGGTGACGGTGCCGCGAACATCCTCTACGAGGCGGCGCACTCCCAGGCCGCCTGGGGTCGCAGTCACGACCGACCGCAGGGCATCGCCGCGTTCGGTGAGGAGCCGCTCATGCGCCGCATCCTCGATCCCGACGGGCACCTCGCGTTCTGGAACGAGCACCGGCACGGCGGCCACTTCCCGGCGATGGAGGCGCCCGACGACCTCGTCGGCGACATCCGCGCCTACTTCGCCCGCCTGCTCACCGTGTGACGACGGTCACGGATGCTGGGGCTGCTCCTGCTCGGCGCGTCCGGCGGGCTCGAGCTGGAACGTCGAGTGCGCGACGTCGAAGTGGTCGGCGAGACATCCGCCGAGCTCATCGAGCAGGGCACCCGTGCCGCCGGATTCGAAGACCGACGGCTCGACCTCGACGTGGGCGCTGAACACCGGTGAACCCGAGGTGATCTGCCACACGTGCACGTCGTGCACCGCGACGACGCCGGCGGTGCCGAGGAGGTGCTCGCGGATCTCGGCGACGTCGGTGTCGGCGGGCGCCGATTCGAAGAGCACGTGCATCACGTCGCGCAGCAGCGTCAGCGCTCGTGGCACGATGAGCACCGCGATCGCGATCGAGGCGATCGGGTCGGCGGCGTCGAATCCGGTGGTGACGATCACGACCGCCGCGATGATCACGAGCGCCGAGCCGATGAGGTCGCCGAGCACCTCGAGGTAGGCGCCGCGCATGTTGATCGAGTCCTTCGCGCCGCCCCGCAGCACGAGCGCCGCGGCGACGTTGGCGAGCAGCCCGAGCACCGCGACGACGAGCATCGGCACGCCCTGCACCTCGTGGGCTTCGCCTTCGGCGCCGCTGACGAGGCGTCCGACCGCCGCGACGGCCACGGACGCGGCGACGACGATGAGGATCACCCCGTTCACGAGGGCGCCGAGGACCTCGGCGCGCCGGTACCCGTAGGTCTGCCGGTCGGTCGCGGGTCGTGCCGCGACCATCGCCGCGACGAGTGCGACCACCAGGCCGATGAGATCGCTCGCCATGTGACCCGCGTCGGCCAGCAGGGCGAGCGACCCGCTCAGGATGCCGCCGACGACCTGCACCACCAGGAACGCGCCGATGATCGCGATCGCGACCCAGAGCCGGGCGCGATTGGTGGCCCCGTGGGCGTGCGCGTGATCGTGCGAGTGTGCCATGTCCCTTCAAGCGTAGGCGCGGATGTCGCGTGCGCGCCGTGTTGGGAATGAGTCGCGTTCTCAGCTGTCAGGCGCCGGCTTCGCCGGATCCGCCGCCGGCTCCCGCGCCGCCCGGGGCACCCGGGGCGACCACGCCGGTCTCGTAGCCGAGCATGACCGCGTGCACCCGGTCGCGCAGCCCGAGCTTCATGAGGATTCTGCTGACGTGGGTCTTCACCGTCGACTCCGCCATATAGAGCGCCGACGAGATCTCGGCGTTGCTCATGCCGCGGGCGATGGCCGTGAATACATCGGTCTCCCGTTCGGTGAGGGAAGCGAGGCGCGGGTCGTCGCGGCCCACGCGAGCAGCGTGCGCATCCATCGCGACCTGCCGTTGCGCGGGAGCGGCCGATCCGTCAGCGGGAAGCTGCGCTCCGAAGAGGTCGAGCAGGCGTCGCGTGACCCTCGGCTCGACGATCGCGTCGCCCGCCGCGACGGTGCGGATCGCGCCGACCAGCTCGGCCGGCGGGGCATTCTTGAGCATGAATCCGCTCGCGCCGGCTCGGAGTCCCGCGAAGGCGTACTCATCGAGGTCGAACGTGGTGACGATGAGCACCCTGGTGCGCGGCGCGCCCGTCACGATGCGACCGGTCGCGGTGATCCCGTCCATCCCCGGCATCCGCACGTCCATGATCACGACGTCGGGCGCGAGCTCGGTCGCGAGCGCGACGGCCTGCGCCCCGTCCTCGGCTTCCCCCACGACCTCGAGGTCGGGCTCACTCTCGAGCACCATGCGGAATCCCAGCCGGATGAGCGCCTGGTCGTCGACGAGCAGCACCCGAATGCCGCGCAGCCGCCGCTCGTCAACCATCGACCGAACCTCCCGCCGCGTCGCCATCGGATTCGGCGGCACCGCTTCCGCCGTGCGGGAGTACCGCGTGGACCCGCCATCCGCCCGTGCCCGCGGGTCCGGCCTCGACGGTGCCGCCGAACACCGCCGCCCGCTCGGCCATGCCGATGAGGCCGCGACCGGACCCGGCCGACACCGCCGCATGGGTGCCCGTTCCGTCGTCGGCGACCGTGACCGTTGTCGTGGACGACCCGTAATCGATCGTGACCGTGACGTGCTCCGCGTCAGGCGCGTAGCGCAGCGCGTTCGTCAGTGCCTCCTGCACGACGCGATAGACCGCGAGCTCGAGCGCGGCGTTGGCGGGCGGGACGCCGCTGACCGAGTACCGCAGGGGCACGCCGGCGGTGCGGAACCGGCCGACCAGTCCCGCCATGTCGGCGTGGCCCGGTGCGGGCTCGCGATTCGCTGCGGTATCGGTCGACTCGCGGAGGACCGACAGGGTTCGGTGCATGTCCTGCAGGGCCGACCGGCCGGTCTCGGTGAGTTGCGCCAGCGCGCGGCGCGCCCCCGCAGGGTCGCGCTCGAGGGTCGCATCGGCCCCGTCCGCGAGCGTGATCATGACCGAGAGGCTGTGCGCGACGATGTCGTGCATCTCCCCGGCGATGCGGCTGCGCTCGGCGAGGGTCGCGATCTGCGCCTGGCTGTCGCGCTCACGAGCGAGTTGCTCGGCGTGTTCGGTCAGCGCCCGCACCCGCTCGGCGCGCTGCCAGGTGTTCATGCCGAGCAGCACGCCGACGGCGTCGGCCATCGCGATCGTGAGGAGCGCCACGGGGATGTCGAATGCACTCGGCTCCCCGAGGCTGGCCGTGAGCCGCGGAAGTTGCACGAAGAGACTCACGACCGTCACCGCGAAGGCCGCCCCTCCGGCGATCCAGCCTGTGGTCGGCGAACGGAACGCCGCCACCGCGTACAACGCGATCGGCACGGCGAGGATGAGGTTCGACTGAGCCGAGAAGGTGAAAACCGTCGTGAGGAGCACGACGACGACGAGCACGGTGAGCGGGGCGCGACGGCGGAACAGGAGCGCGATCGCCGTGCCGGCGATCGCGACCGCGTCCCAGACCGTGACCGTGGCCTGGTCGGTGACGACCTCGGAGGCGAGCGTCGCGATGACGATCGCCGTGAAGGTGAGCGAGACCGCCACGTCGACGAGCCAGGGCCGCGCCCGGAGGAAGCGACGCGGCGCGGCGGCGCGCGGGGCCAAGTCGTCCGCCGGGGCGCTCGCCCGGCCGGTCGAGGGACCCCGCTCGGCCATCACACGTCTCGTCTCTTGAAGGGCATTGCGCCCAGCGCTGCCGCCCCTGCGGTCCACCCGAGGAGGACGAGTCCCCCGGTGACGATCGGCTGCCAGCCGACCTGGGCTGCGGATTGGAACAGCATCATACCCGCGGAGCTCGGCAGCGCTGCGGCGAGGTTCGAGCCGATTCCGGGGATGATCGGGACCAGTGCCGGGGCGAGCACGAGCAGGCCCAGCACGGCTCCCATCGCCGCTGCGGTGCCGCGGAACAGCGAGGCGGTCGCCGTGGACAGGACGGCAACGAGGCCGAGGAACACCGTTCCGCCCGCGAGCGCCTGCAGCACCTCCGGGTCGAAGAACGATGAGCCGAGCCCGAGACCGGCCAGCGCCGGCTGCGCGGTGAGTACGGCGGCGGTTCCGACGACGACGGCCACGGCGACGCCGATGCTCGCCGACACGAGGAGCTTCGCCAGGTACACGGGCGTGCGCCGGGGCACAGCGGCCAGGGTCGTGGCCAGCAGGCCTGTCGCCCGCTCCGGGCTCACGACGAGCACGCCCATGATCGCGACGAGGGCGTACGCGAACATGAAGGCGAGCCCCAGTACTCCGACACTCGGCGTTGCACCGTAGTTCTCGGTGACGAGGCCCGCCGGGTCGGGAACGTCCGCCGCGGGCGCGAGCAGGACCAGGTAGAGGATGCCGGCTGCGAACAGCAGGGTGAAGGCCAGGGTG
This sequence comes from uncultured Actinomycetota bacterium, assembly GCA_963758615.1. GTDB lineage: Bacteria > Actinomycetota > Actinomycetes > Actinomycetales > Microbacteriaceae > Agromyces. The sequence continues at coordinate 431,366 of CAVWVZ010000009.1, forward strand.
AGGGCGGCCGTCCAGTAGGGCGAGCGGACGGTCCCGGTCTTGATCCATTCGGCGCGGACGACTCGCGCGAAGGTGATGCGCGGTTCGGTCGAGGTGGACATGAGGGTGGATCTCCTTGGTTCTCGTGGTTCCGGTGCTTCGGTCCGGAGCATCATCGGATCGCGGCTGAGACCGCCTGGTACTCCAGCGCGGCGTCGGTGAGCGAGAGGTAGGCCTCCTCGAGGGAGGCGGTGCGAGTCGTGAGCTCGTGCAGGAGCACGTCGCAGTCGCGGGCGACGGCGGCGATCGCCGCGGCGTCGAGCCCGGTGATTTCCAGTTCGCCCGCGACCTCGCTCGTGATCGTGACGTCGGGCCCGGCGAGGGCGGCGGCCAGTCGGTCGGCCTCGGGGGTCTTCACGCTGACGCGGGTCGCGCCGACGCCGGCCAGCACCTGATGCATCGGCGCGTCGGCGATGAGCCGGCCGCGCCCGATCACGATGAGGTGGTCGGCCGTCTGCGCCATCTCGCTCATGAGGTGCGACGAGAGGAAGACGGTGCGACCCTCGGCGGCGAGCGCGCGGAGGAAGTGACGCACCCACACGATGCCGTCAGGGTCGAGTCCGTTGATCGGCTCGTCGAGCACGATGGTCTGGGGGTCGCCGAGCAGCGCGCCGGCGAGGCCGAGACGCTGTGCCATCCCCATCGAGTACGAGCCGACGCGACGCATCGCGACGCCCTCCATTCCCGTGAGGCGCAGCACCTCCTCGACCCGCGCCCAGCCGAAGCCATGTGTGGCGGCAAGAGCGCGCAGGTGGCCTCGAGCGGTGCGGCCAGGATGCACGGCACCGGGCCCGAGGAGGGTGCCGATCTCGGTGAGCGGGGCGGCGTGGTCGGCGATCGGCCGGCCGTTGACCCTCGTCGTTCCGGAAGTCGGCCGGACGAGGCCGGCGATGGCCCGCATCGCCGTAGACTTCCCGGCGCCGTTCGGGCCGAGGAAGCCCGTGACCGTTCCCGGGCTCACGGTGAACGACAGTTCGTCGACCGCGATTGTGGCGCCGAAGCGCTTCGTGAGGTGTTCGACTTCGATCATGATGATCGACGGTTCCCTTCGAATCGGATGCCCCGCCAGGATGTCCCGGGCGGGAGTTCGTGATTCGAAGGTAGGAATCGCTATCGGCGGCGTCATCCGCCCACGGTGCCGAGGTCGGGTCGCTCCGGTACCGCGGGAGGAGTCCCTGAGTCGGACACGACGGGCGCGAGCACGTTGACCTTTTCACGGCAGCCGGTCGGGGCACGCCGGTCAGCCGAGTCCGGTGCGGAACCCCTCACGCCAGCTCGGGTACCGCGGCTCCCAACCGAGCTCGCGCTTGGCCTTCGCGTTCGACGACCCGCGGACCTTGGTCATGAGCGACACCCCGTGCTCGCCGATGAGCGGTCGGGCGACCCACGCCGGCACATGGGACGGCGGCTTCCCACCCGCGACCTTCGCGAGCTCGGGCAGCCATTCGGAGACCGGCGCCGGGTCGTCGTCGACGATGTTGTAGACGCCTGGTGCGCCACGGGTGAGGGCGGCCGCGGTGGCGGAGGCCGCGTCGTCGACGTGGCAGAACGACCACACCCCCGTGCCGCCACCCACGAGCGGGAGCTTTCCGGCCGCCACCATCTCGAGCAGCTCGCCGCCCCGGCCGATGACGTTGCCGGGACCGTACAGTCCGCCGTATCGCAGGGCGAGGCCACCGGCCTCCGTCGTCGCCCGCTCCACGTAGCGGATTGCGTCAAGCGTCTGCCGGGAGGCCGACGTCGGCGATGGATCGAGCGGATCATCCTCGGTCTTCACCGGGCCGCCGCTGCGCTCGTTCGGCCAGCCGGTGAAGCTCTGCGCCACGAACCGCCCGACGCCGGCCTCCCGAGCCGCCGCGAGCAGATGGTCGGTGCCGCGCGTGCGCAGGGCGTTCGTGCCGGCGAACTGCTCGTCGAAGTGCTTGAGGTCGGGCGCGACGCCGCCGAGCGCGCTGAGCTCGTGAACGATCGCGTCGGGTCGGGCGTCGAGCACCGCTGCGCGCACGGATTCCGCGTCGAGCCCGTCCATGACGACGCCCCGCGCCCCGTCGGCCTCGATCGCGGCGAGGCGCTCGGAGCTCCGCGACGTGCCGACGACGTCGTGGCCCGCGGCCACGAGGACCGGCACCAACCTGGATCCCACGGCGCCCGAGGCGCCGGCGATGAAGACTCGCATGTGAATCGTCCCTTCGTCTCTCTCACCCCCTCCGACGGATGACCCCGGCATTCTGTGACAGTCCACCGCCGAATACCCACTCGCGAGATGACGCGAATGGTCGGTACGACCGGGCGCGAGGGACGATTGGCGTCATCTCGCGGGACGCCGGGGCACCAGCGCGGCGCGAATCGCCGTGTGCCATGCTCGGAGCATGGCCGCCTCGACCGCGGAGCTCGGCGAACTCCGACCGCTCATGTTCTCCATCGCCTACCGCATGCTCGGCAGCGTGACCGAAGCCGAAGACGTCGTGCAGGACGCCTACCTTCGGCTGCACGAGCGATCGCTCGCCGGCGACGTCATCGAGCGGCCCGAGGCGTACGCGTCCACCGTCGCCACGCGGCTTGCGATCGACGCGCTGCGGTCGGCGCGGCGTTCACGCGAGGTCTACACGGGCACCTGGCTGCCCGAGCCGCTCCCCGACGACGACGCTGATCCCGCGCACCGCATCGAACGCGACGAGACGCTCTCGTTCGCCTTCCTCGCCGTCCTCGAGCGTCTCGGGCCGGTCGAGCGCGCGGTGTTCCTCCTCCGCGAGGTCTTCGACGTCGACTACGCCGAAATCGCCGCGATCGTCGAACGCGACGAGGCGGCGTGCCGCCAGATCATGCACCGGGCACGCGCGCGCATCGCCGACGGACGACCACGGTTCGATGCGGATGCCACGCGCGACGCCGCCCTCGTCGACTCGTTCTTCGCGGCCCTCCAGGCCGGAGACGTCGACGCTCTCGCGGGCGTGCTCGCCGACGACGTCGTGTTCTACGGCGACGGCGGGGGCAAGGCGCCCGCGGTTCGACATCCGCTGCACGGTGCCATCGAGGCCGCGCGAGATTCCTCGCGGGGCTCGTACGACGAGGGGTGGGCATGCACGTGCACCTCGACCGCATCGTCGGCGAACGGCGAAGCGGCGCTTCGTGTCAGCGCGCCCGACGGCGCGACGCTCAGCGTGCTGATGGTGCATGTGGACGATGGCCGCGTTTCGGTGGTCGGCAACCAGCTCAACCCCGACAAGCTCCGCCACCTCGGCCCGGTCGGCGACCTGAACGAGCTCGTGGCGCGCGGCGGATAGGGTGCGCTCCCAGAAGGGGCGCACATTCGCTTGACAGACGGAATTGCCGGGAGGAGGGTGTGCGAAGGAGCGTGATTGCGCACGTGATGTGCGTCGAGGATCAAGGCGCCGATGCGGTTGCGGGGACCGGGAGCGAGGGACCTGAAATGACCCAGTCATTACTCGCCCGGAGTGCCGGCCCACTGGCTATCGTCGCGGGCGGTCTCGTCATCGTCACTCGCGTAGTGATCATGCTGACGACCCCGGCCGACATCGATTCGCTCAAGGTCTTCGTCCTCTCGACAACTCATGCGATCAACGGTGTCGCCTCGATCGTGGCCTTCGCGATGCTCGTGTTCGCGTTGGTCGCGTCATATGACGTGCAGGCTCGTGAAGCGGGGTGGCTCGGCGTGATCGGACTCGGCGCCGCCATCCTCGGCACCGTGTTCATGGCGGGAGACTGGTGGTACGAGGCGTTCGCCGTGCCGAGGCTCGCAGAAGTCGCCCCAGAGGCCATGGACACCTTCGCGTCCAGCCGACTGCTCCTCGGAGGGCTGACGAGCTTCGCGCTGTTCGGGATCGGCTGGGCCCTGTATGGGATCGCCAGTGTTCGTGCTCGTGTCTTCCCAGCCGCCGTCTCTTGGGCGATCGTCGCGGGTGGCGTGCTGTCGGGGGTTCCCATCGGTGTCGTCTACCTCCCCGGAAGCGTCATCCTCGGGGGTGCCTACGTTGCCCTCGGGGCATGGGTGTTGCGTTCGGGCAACACGCGGACGGCACGCGTCGCCAAGGCCGACGACGGACTGGACGACGGCGGAGCGACCTGACGATCCCGCTGGCCGACTTTCAGGGCCACCAGTGGTCGCCGCGGTGACGATTCCCGGGAACCGGTGAAGCTCAGCTCCGGACGCGCGCGGCGAGACGCTCGAGTTCAGGCAGCAGCGACGCGAACGCCCGGGCCCGGTGGCTCTGCTCATTCTTCTGTTCGGGCCGGAGCTCCGCTGACGTGACCTCGAGCCCTTCAGGCTCGAAGATCGGATCGTACCCGAACCCGTGCGATCCGCGTGGCTCGTACGCGAGGTTGCCGCGCCAGCGGCCCTCGGCGACGAACTCATGCCCGCCGGGCAGCACGCTGTCGGGCACGACGACCGCGATGGTGCACCGGAACTCGGCGCCGCGGTGCGGGCGGCGGATGTCGGCCACCTGGTCGAGCAGCAGGCGCACGTTGGCCTCGTCTCCGGCCGCCGACCCGGCCCACCGCGCCGAGAAGATGCCGGGTGCGCCGCCCATGACGTCGACCACGATGCCCGAGTCGTCGGCGAGCGCGATGCGACCGGTGTGCGCCGCTGCTGTGCGCGCCTTGATGAACGCGTTCTCGGCGAAGGTCAGCCCCTCTTCGACCGGCTCGGGCCCGTCGTACGCCAGAACCGAGGCATGGGGCATCCGCTCGCCGATGATGCGCTGGAACTCCCGCACCTTCTTCGCGTTGTGGCTCGCGAGCACGAACTCGAGGCTCATGCGCCGGCCGCAGCCTCGTCGCTCGTCGCGAGCGCGGCGACCTGCAGGCGCGTGAGCTCGACGGTGCCGGCGAGCGCGAGATCGAGCAGTGCGTCGAGCTCGCGCCGGTCGAACGGTGCGGCCTCGGCGGTGCCCTGCACCTCGACGAACAGCCCGCGGCCGGTGGCGACGACGTTCATGTCGGTCTCTGCGCGCACGTCCTCGGTGTAGGCGAGGTCGAGCATGGGCGTTCCGTCGATGATGCCGACGGAGACCGCCGAGACGGTGTCGATCAGCGGTGTCGCGCGCTGTCCGATGAACTTCTGCTCGCGCGCCCACTCGATCGCGTCCGCGAGCGCGATGTACGCGCCCGTGATCGCCGCCGTGCGGGTGCCGCCGTCGGCCTGCAGCACGTCGCAGTCGATCTGGATGGTGTTCTCGCCCAACGCCTTCATGTCGACCACGGCACGAAGGCTGCGGCCGATGAGGCGGCTGATCTCGTGCGTGCGGCCGCCGATGCGCCCCTTCACCGATTCGCGATCGTTGCGGGTGTTCGTCGAGCGCGGCAGCATCGCGTACTCCGCGGTGACCCAGCCCTTGCCCTTGCCGGTCATCCAGCGCGGCACGCCGTTCGTGAAGGACGCGGTGCAGAGCACCTTGGTGCTGCCGAACGAGATCAGCGCGCTGCCCTCGGCGTGGGCGCTCCAGCCGCGTTCGATCGTGACCTCGCGCAGCTGGTCGGGTGTGCGCCCGTCGGCGCGCACGATGGTGGTGGGGGTTTCGGATGCCTCGGTCATGCGGTTTCGCTCTCCTGTCGAAGCTGTTCACGGTCGGGAATGGTGACGGCGCCGGTGTGCACGAGTTCGACGCTCGGGATCTCGGGGCCGATGAGCCGGTGCGCGAGGTCGAGGAACGCGCTCGTCGAGTCGCCGGTCGCCTCGTAGCGGTAGGTGGGCGGGGTCGACGCGCGGCGCTCGAGCCCAGTCGAGACGAGCACGCGGTAGACGTCGTTCGCGGTCTCGACATCGCTCGAGACGAGGGTGACCTCCTCGCCCATGACGTACCTGATCGCGCCCTTGAGGAACGGGTAGTGGGTGCAGCCGAGCACGAGCGTGTCGACATCGGCGGCCTTCAGCGGCGCGAGGTACTCCTCGGCGATCGCGAGCAGTTCGTCGCCGGTCGTGACGCCGGCCTCGACGAACTCGACGAATCGCGGGCACGCCTGCGAGGAGAGCTCGAGGTGGGGCGCCGCGGCGAATGCGTCGTCGTACGCGCGCGAGCCGATCGTGCCGGCGGTGCCGATGACGCCGACGCGGCCGGTCTTCGTGGCTGCGACCGCTCGGCGCACGGCCGGCTGGATCACCTCGACGACGGGCACGTCGTAGCGTTCGCGCGCGTCGCGCAGCATCGCCGCCGATGCCGTGTTGCAGGCGATCACGAGCATCTTCACGCCCTGCTCGACGAGGTCGTCGAGCACCGCGAGCGCATAGCCGCGCACGTCGGCGATCTTCTTCGGGCCGTACGGCGAGTGCTCGAGGTCGCCGACGTAGAGGATCGACTCGTTGGGCAGCTGGTCCTTGACCGCCCGGGCGACGGTGAGCCCGCCGACCCCGGAGTCGAAGATCCCGATCGGTGCATCCGTCACGACATCCAAGCTTAGACCGGCGGATGACGCGCGCCGGCGTCGCCCGCATGACTAGGCTCTTCTGCGTGACCGGGTCTGCTGCGCTCTTCACCGACCGATACGAGCTGACGATGGTCGATGCCGCCCTGCTCGACGGCACCGCCCACCGCGAGAGCCTCTTCGAGGCCTTCGCGCGACGCCTGCCCGATGGGCGGCGCTACGGCGTCGTCGCCGGCACGGGGCGCCTGCTCGAGCTCATCTCGGAGTTCCGCTTCGGCGACTCCGAGCTCGAGTGGCTTCGCGAACACGAGGTCGTGCGACCTGCGACCATCGACTGGCTCGCCGACTATCGCTTCCACGGCGACATCTGGGGCTACCGCGAGGGCGAGGCGTACTTCCCGGGCTCCCCGCTGGTGACGATCCGGGCGACCTTCGCCGAGGCGGTCATGCTCGAGACCATCGTGCTCTCGACGCTCAACTACGACTCGTCGGTGGCGAGCGCCGCCGCACGCATGGTGTCGGTCGCGCTCGGCCGCCCCATCGCCGAGATGGGGTCGCGCCGCACAGGCGAGCACTCGGCGGTCGCCGCGGCCCGTGCCGCCTACATCGCCGGATTCGACGCGACCTCGAACCTCGAGGCGGGCCGCAGCTGGGGCATCCCCACCATGGGAACCGCAGCGCACGCGTTCACGCTGCTGCACGACAGCGAAGAGGCCGCGTTCCACGCCCAGGTCGAGGCCTTCGGGCCGAAGACCACGCTGCTGGTCGACACCTACGACATCCACACGGGCGTCGAGACGGCGGTGCGCGTGGCCGGCACCGAGCTGGGCGCGGTGCGCATCGACTCGGGCGACCTGCCGACCGTCGTGGCGGCCGTGCGCCACCAGCTCGACTCGCTCGGTGCGGTCGACACCCGGATCACGGTCACGAGCGACCTCGACGAGTTCACGATCGCCGGCCTCTCGGGCGCGCCCGTCGACGCCTACGGTGTCGGCACCGCGGTGGTCACCGGCTCCGGACACCCCGCCGCGGGCATGGTGTACAAGATCGTGGCCCGCCGCGACGATGCCGGCGAGTGGGTGTCGGTCGCGAAGGCCTCGTCGTCGAAGGCGAGCGTCGGCGGCCGCAAGAACGCCGCCCGCCGCCTCGACTCGACGCGCACCGCGCGCGAAGAGCTGGTGTTCGTGGGCGACGGTCCCGACGGCGAGGCCGAGTTCGAGGCCGGCGACAAGCTGCGCCCGCTGATGGTGCAGCTCATGTCGAAAGGCGAGGCCGACCCGGCATTCCTGGGGCACGCCGGCACCGCGGCAGCGCGGGCGCACCGCGCCGAGGTCATGCAGGAGCTGCCCATCGAGGCCTTCCGCCTCGGCCGCGGCGAACCCGTGATCCCCACTTCGTACCGCTGATCCGGCGCCCGTGACGTACGAGGAGCGGGCCGCGCCGCGCGAGTGGGCATCGCTCGTCACCCGGTTGTGGTTCCTCGAGGTGCCTCGGGTTCGGCGCTACGAGAAGATCCTGCCGCTCCCCCACGTGCACGCCATCGTGAACCTCTCCGACCCCTACCGGCTGATCGACCCGCGCGGGCGCTCGTCACGGGTCGAGGATGCCTTCGTGTCCGGCATACAACCCGAGTACCTCATCATCGAGAGCCCCGAACTCATCCGCCACGTCGGCGTCGAATTCACGCCGCAGGGCCTGCGCGCGTTCAGCGCGCTGACGCCGACGGATGTCCCGGGCCGCATCCTGCCCGCGAGCGCGGTCTTCGACGACGGGGCCGAACTGGCCCGACTCCGAATCGACCCCACTCCCGAGGCCGCCCTCGCCGGTCTCGAGGCGTTCCTCCGCGATCGCCGACGCGACGGGGTGGAAGCCGACCCGATGGTGACCACGGTGCTCGCCGCCATCGAGAATGCCCCGGCAGCGCGCATCGGCGAGCTCGCCGCCGACCTGGGCGTCTCGCACAAGACGGTGATCGCGCACTTCCGGGCTGCGTGCGGCGTCACCCCGAAGCCCTTCGCCGAGCTGCTGCGGTTCCACCGGTTCATCATGGGGTTGCCGCTCGGCGAGGCGCTTCCGAGCTGGGCGGATCTCGTTGCCGAGTCGCCGTACTACGACCAGCCGCACGTCATCCGCGCCTTCCACCGGTTCAGCGGATACACGCCGGCCGGGTACCTCGCCCGAGTCGCGGAGTTCGGCCCCGACGCCGCGAGCTTCGTCCCGCTCGATGAAGTCCCGGACCGCGCTTCAGCGGGTGGGTGAACTTCGTACAATCCCCCGGTGCCGCCGGATCGATAGCATCGCGCCACGAGCAAGGGAGCGGCGAATGGCGATCGAGGTCAATTGGTGGGGCGTGCTGCTCGCAGCACTCTCGGGGTTCGTCATCGGAGGCCTCTGGTACGCGCTGCTGTTCGCGAAGCCCTGGCAGCGAGCCGCCGGCGTCACCGACGAGCAACTGCGCCGCGGCGCCGCACGCGCGTTCATCGGCACCTTCGCGCTCTCATTCGTGATGGCTGCGGCGCTCGCGGCGTTCATCGGCCCGGCAGGCGCGGGATTCGGCGCAGCCGCCGGTGCCGTCACCGGTGTCGCGTGGGTGGCGGCGGCGTTCGGCGTGAACTACCTGTTCGAACGGCGAAGCATGGCGCTCTTCGCGATCAACGGCGGGTACAACGCCGTGACCTTCACGGTCATGGGCGTGATCGTCGGCGCGATGCAGGCAGGCTGAGACGGCGGGCGTGCGAGGGCGGAACGACCGCCGTCACCCGGCCTTCATGCGCTCGTAGATCTCTTTGCAGGTCGGGCAGACCGGGAACTTCTCGGGGTCGCGACCCGGCGTCCACTTCTTGCCGCAGAGCGCCTTGACGGGCTTGCCCGTCAGCGCCGACTCGAGGATCTTCTCCTTCTTCACGTAATGCGAGAAGCGCTCGTGGTCACCGGGTTCGATCGCCTCTTCTTCGAGGAGTTTCTCGAGCTCGCGGTCGAGAACCGACGTGCCGCCCCCGGGTGCATCGGGGTCGGCGATGCTCATTCGCACGGTGTGGATCATGCGCTCGATTCTACGCGGGACTCACGCGCGCAGGGCCGCCGCGAGCATCTCGGGGCCGCGGGCGTCGAACACCCGGCCGCCGTACCAGACCCCGAACGCGAGGACGAGCACGCCGAGTCCGACGCCGGCCGCGAACGATGCCGCGTGCCACGCGGGGTCGAGGAAGAGCGCGAACGCGCCGAACACGCCGGCGGGGAGCGCGATGAGCAGCGCACCGAACATCGCGAGCGTCTGCACGAGGGCGGTGATGGTGCCCGACGACTGCGGTTGCTGGAACGGGCTGTCACCTGGCTTGACGACCGGGTACGGGAGTCGTGCCGAGGTGATCGAACCGATGCCGAGACCGCCCAGCAGGAGCGCGGTGCTGATGCCGAGCAGTGACGGCAGCAGCCGCCAGTCGTTCAGGATGAACACGGTCACCGCGCTGCCGAGCCCGATCACGAGGATTCCGGCGATGAGCACCGGTATGAGTCGCCCGACGCGGTCGGAGGCCCCCCGAACGCCCGACGCCACGTGCAGCCAGATCGCCGTCGAGTCGTAGGCGACGTCGTTGTGCAGGCTCCAGCCGAGGAAGAGGCAGATGAGCGGCACCGGGATGAGCCAGAGGTAGAACTGCGGAACACCCGCGAGCGCGAGGGGGATCATGACGAGAAGTGGGGCGATCGGCACCATGATGAACGACACCCAGTACCGCGCATCGCGGAACCAGTACGTGATGCCGCGCGCTGCGAGCGCGCCGGTGGCGCCCTGGGGCATCCGATCGAACCAGCCGAGCCCGCGGTAGCTCTTGGCCGAGGCCTCGCGTCCGGGGGTCACCAGCATCTTCGCGACGAGCGCCTGCCAGGCCAGCCAGATGACCCAGAGCGTGCCCGCGGCGATGAGGAGCTTGAGGATGGACGCGCCCCACTGCCCTTCGGCCGCGTCGCCCGGTACGGCGAACGCAGCGCCGAGCGGGGTCCATCCGAGCACATCGGCGAGGCTGCCGAGCAGGGCGAGCCCGGAGTTCGCCCAGTCCACCGTGGCGAGTCCCACGATGATCGGCGCGGCCATCACGACGAGGAGCACGCCGACCACGCCCATCACCTCGCGCGAGCGTCGCGTCGCGAGCAGGAGGGACGCGAGCGATGTGGCCACCCGGGCGATGAGCAGGCAGATGCCGAACGCGAGCGCGGCCGAGAGGATCGCGAGCAGCGTCTCGGCGATGCCGCGCGACCACGTCACGACCGTGCCGAGGAGCACGATGGCGAGCGCGACCGCCGGAATGCCGACGAGCGCGGCGACGGCGAGCCCGAGCGCGAGCGTTCGGTCGGGCAGCCCGAAGAACGCGAATCGCCGCGGGTCCATGGTGTCGTCACTGCCGAACACGAGCGGGAGCACGATGAACCCGACCACGGTCGCCGAACCCGCCACGATGAGCACGTCGCGGACGATGGCGACGTCGTCGACGAGGCGCAGTCCGATGAGGCTGAGGAACAGGAGCGCTGCAAGGCCCAACCCATAGATGAGGCCGACGACGATGCCGACGACCTGCCAGGTGCTGCGACGGAAGATGTTCGCCAGTAGGCGCAGTCTCAGTCGGAGAAACTGTGCAACCATTCCATGCCTTCCGCAGCCTTGCGCCCGCCCGCGAGCTCGACGAAACGGTCTTCGAGCGTCTGTCCGGCACGGACCTCGTCGAGGCTTCCCGAAGCGAGGACCCGTCCGCCGACGATGATCGCTGCGGAGTCGCAGACGCGCTCGATGAGGTCCATGCCGTGGCTCGAGAGCACCACCGTGCCGCCGCCGGCGACGTAGCGCTCGAGGATCTCGGTGAGGTTCGCCGCCGAGACCGGGTCGACCGACTCGAACGGCTCGTCGAGCACGAGCAGCCGTGGCGAGTGGATCATGGCGCACGCGAGGGCGATCTTCTTCGTCATGCCCGCCGAGTAGTCGGCGACGAGCCGGTCGACCGCGTCCTCGAGTCCGAACGCAGCGATGAGGTCGGCGCTGCGCTCACGTACGGTGCGCGCATCGAGGCCGCGCAGCACTCCCGAGTAGTAGAGCAGCTGGGCGCCCGTGAGCCGGTCGAAGAGCCGGAGCCGGTCGGGCAGCACGCCCGTCGCGCGCTTGGCGGCGCGCGGGTCGGCCCAGGCGTCGATGCCGTTGATGCTGACTGCGCCCGCGTCGGGGCGGAGCAGGCCGGTGACCATCGAGAGGGTCGTCGTCTTGCCCGCGCCGTTCGGTCCGACGATGCCGTAGAACGACCCGGCACGCACGTCGAGGCTGATGCCGTCGACGGCCGTGTTCTCGCCGAACCGCTTCACCAGCCCGGTGATCGACAGCACCGTCGGCGCATCGGCGGCCGGCGCTGCCCGCGCGACACGCAGCGTGCGCTTCTTGCGCGGCGCGCTCTGCTTCGGTGCGGGAATCACGGCCACCGCTTGCGCGGCGGTTCCGGATGCCTCGTCCACGCTCGGCGTCTCAGCGAGGGCCGTCGTCTCCTCGAGTGGGGACGCCTCCTCGACTGGGGGCGCCTCCTCGACAGGGGACGCCTCGTCGACAGGAGGCGCCTCCTCGACAGGAGGTGCCTCCTCGACAGCGGGTTCCTTCTCGACGGTCGGTGCCGCGAGTGCTGCTTCGGCGGCGGCTGCAGCGGCCAACGCGGCGACGGTGGCCCGGTTGATGGAGTCAGCGGCGGCGGACTGGTCGGCCTGCTCGACGCCGGTCGATTCGGACGCTGTGGTCTCGGGCTCAGCGGACTGCGTGGTGAGGATCACCGGATCCGCCGCGACCGGCGCCGCTTCGACGGCAGGCTCTGCCTGGACGACGGGTTCCGGTTCGAGAACCGTCTCGGCCTCGGCAACCGGCTCCGCCTCGACCACCGGCGCCGCTTCAGCCACCGGCTGGGGCTCGACGAACGCAGTCGGGTTCTCGGCCTCGGGCGAGGACGGGGCGGGCGCCTCGGCTCCGCGTCGGGGCGTTCGCTCTTTCGTGGTCTCGTCGATCTTCGATGCGGCGACGGCACCGGGGATGACGGGCGGCTCGCTCGCTGAAGCGGCGATCGTCTGGTCGGCAGGGCGCTTCGTCGGTCGCTCGGCCGCGGTGGTCTCGGTCGTGAGGGCCGCCGCGGTGCGCTGTTGGGCCTGGCGCTGCTGGCGCTGTGCGGACGCGGTCGTCGTCGCCCGGCTGCGCGCTGCAGGCGTGCTCGCCGTGCTCCTCGTCGCCGAGGTTCGAGTGGTGCGGGCGACCTTGGCCGCCTCACCGCGCGTCGCTGCCGCGCCCGCCGATGCCGAACGGGAGGCTGGTGTGCGCTTCGACGCAGCTTTGGGCGTGTCCGCGTCGGTCGCCTCGGACGCCGCGACGCCCTTGCGTGCAGCAGTGGCCGCCTTTGCTGCCGCAGCCTTCGCCGCCGCGGTCTTCGCGGCCGCAGCCGACTTGGCCGCGCTCGTGCGTGTCGAGCCGGAACGCGTCGAGCTCTCGGGCGTGGTCGGCGTCGTGTCGCCGCTCGTTGAAGCCGTGGCGTCTGGGACCGCGGGGTCGCTTGCTGCCGCCTTCGCCGTGCGCGGCTTCACCGCGGGCTTCGCAGCAGGGGTCTTCGGAGCGCTCGTCTTCGCAGCCGTCGCCTTCGCAGCGCTGGGCTTCGCGGCCGTCGCCTTCGCAGCGCTGGGCTTCGCGGCAACGGGCTTGGCCGGGCTGGGCTTCGCGGCGGCCGAATTCGCAGCGCTCGACCTCGCACCACCGGTCCGCGGCGCGCCCGTCTTCGCCGCGGCGGTGCGCGGGCTCGATGATGGGCTGCCGGTCCGACCTGACCGGGATCCCCGTTGCTGGGACACCCCCATGCCAGTGCCTTCGGCAGCTTCGTCGTCGTGTTCAGAGGGCGAAACGGAAGTCACCCAAGACAACCTACCAATGACCTGCCGCGAATCGCTCCTACCACGGCGGTCGAACGCCTCGGTAGACTGGGCATTGTCTGTACGAAGTATCACGATCCCACTACGACCTCACCTGCTCGCTCGTGGCTGTTCAGGGTCGCCCGGTATCCTGATCTCCGGCATAACGGCGTGTCCACATGTGAACTTTCGGGTGAACTGCAGGCGAACTCTCCTCATCGAGCGTGACGCGGCAGGTCATCCGCACCACCGAAGGAGATGCAGTGACCACCCAGATCGTGATTCTCGCAGCCGGCATGGGGAGCCGGCTCGGGCGATCCCTCCCCAAGCCCCTCACCGAGCTCAGCGACGGCCGCACCATCATGGGCCAGCAGTTCGACAACATCGAGCACGCATTCGGCGCGAACGCCACCGTGACCATCGTCGTCGGCTACAAGCTCGAGCACATCATCGAGGCGTTCCCGCAGGCGTCCTTCGTCTACAACGAGGAGTACGACCAGACGAACACCTCGAAGAGCCTCATGCGTGCGCTCGCGGCGTCGCAGTCGGGCGGCGTGCTGTGGATGAACGGCGACGTGGTCTTCGACCCCCGCATCCTCGACCGGGCGCTGCCGTTCATCGCGCGCGACCAGTCCTTCGTCACCGTCAACACGTCGAAGGTCTCCGACGAAGAGGTGAAGTACACCACGAGCGCCGAGGGCTACATCAAGGAACTCTCGAAGACCGTCAAGGGCGGCCTCGGCGAAGCCGTCGGCATCAACTACATCTCGAGCCGCGACAAGGCCACCTTCCTCGCGCACCTGCAGCGCGTCGGCGACCAGGACTACTTCGAGCGCGGCCTCGAGCTCGCGATCGAGAAGAACGGCCTCCTCATCGAGCCGATGGACATCTCCGACCTCTACGCGGTCGAGGTCGACTTCGCCGAAGACCTGGAGCGCGCGAACCACTTCGTGTGACCTGCAGCACAGCGACACAGCACCGATGAAGAGAAGAGCGGATGCCCCGGGGCATCCGCTCTTCTCGTGTTTCCACTCGCCGCTCAGGTGAGGCTGCGGGCGACGCCGGCCCTGCTGAGTGACGCCGCGATGACGCGGCCGAGCCAGGTGAAGACGACGGGGCTCAGCGCGAACAGTGCGAGGTAGAGCACCCAGAACCACGGCGCGTAGTGTTCGGCGCCGAGGGCGATGAACGTGCCTGCGGCCAGCACGAGTCCCGAGCCCGCTGCGGCGACGTAGTAGAGCCACGGGGACCAGTTCTTGTAGCGGGTCAGGAAGAACGGCAGCTCGAGCAGCGCGCCGACGAGCAGACCCGTGGCGAGGAAGCGCAGGATCCACTGCGGCGCGAAGGCCGCGCCGACGAGACCGGCGATGAATCCGGTGAGGATGCCGACGCCGGGCCGCTTCAGCAGTGCGAGTGCGACCGCGCTCGGCAGGAAGTGCGAGCCGATGGTGATGCCGTAGAGCATCGGGGCGATTCCCGCGACGAGTCCGGCGAAGTAGCCGGCACTTGCGGCGAAGAGTCCGCCGCCGACGCCGATGGCCGCGCAGCTGAGAATCACGCGGGTGCTGGTGGCGCGCACGGCGCTCCTTTCGACTGGGCTCGGCAGGTCGCCACCCGTCTCGATCAAATCTACCCCGCGGCGGCATCTACGATGGGGTGCGTGATGAGCGCGGTTTCCATCGGAGGCGACACCCATCCGCTGCGGCGGACGCCGTGGCTTCGCTATCGTCATGCGCTCTGGCTGCTCACCACTCGCGACCTCAAGGTGCGGTATTCGACCTCGGCCCTCGGGTACGTGTGGTCGGTGCTCGATCCGCTCGTCATGGCGGGCATCTACTGGTTCGTCTTCACGCAGGTATTCCAGCGCCCGGTGGGCACCGATCCGTACATCGTGTTCCTGCTCACGGCACTGCTGCCGTGGATGTGGTTCAACGGCGCCGTGTCGGACTCGACGCGCGCCTTCCTCAAGGACGCGAAGCTCGTGCGTTCGACCAAGATCCCGCGCACGATCTGGGTGAACCGCATCGTGCTGTCGAAGGGCATCGAGTTCCTCCTCGCGCTGCCGGTGCTCGCGCTGTTCGCCATCGTCTTCCGCGCTGAGGTGCATTGGGAACTCGTGCTCTTCCCGCTGGCGATCCTGCTGCAGGCGATCCTGACCGCCGGCGTCGCGCTCATCGTCGCGCCGCTCGTGGTCTTCTTCCGCGACCTCGAACGCGCGGTCAAGCTCGCGCTGCGATTCCTGTTCTACGCCTCCCCCATCATCTACGGGGTGACCGACCTGCCTTCGGAACTGCACTTCTGGGCGGCCTTCAACCCGCTCTCGGGCATCTTCGGCATCTACCGGGCCGGATTCTTCCCCGATGAGCTCGACTGGTTCAACGTGGCGATCGCCGCGGCGATGTCGATCGCGCTGCTCGCGATCGGGCTCTGGGTGTTCCGATCGGCCGAGCGCCAGGTGCTGAAGGAGATCTGATGACGGATGCCACGACCGCCGTCTCACCGGCCACGCACGCGATCCGCACCGAGGGCCTCGGTGTGCGGTTCCGGCGCAACCGGCGCGGCCGACGCTCGTTCAAGGACCTGCTCTCGGGCCGCCGGCGACGCACGCGTCCGGGCGAGTTCTGGGCGCTGCGCAACGTGTCGATCGAGGTTCGCCCCGGAGAGGCGATCGGCGTCGTCGGCCGCAACGGCCAGGGCAAGTCGACGCTGCTGAAGCTCGTCGCGGGCGTCATGCTCGCCGATGAGGGCACGGTCCAGGTCTCGGGCGGCGTGGCGCCGCTCATCGAGATCACCGGCGGCTTCGTCGACGACCTCACCGTGCGCGACAACGTGTACCTCACGGCGGGGCTGCACGGCATGAACCGGTCGCAGATCGACGCGAAGTTCGACGAGATCATCGGCTTCGCCGACATCGGCGACTTTCTCGACACCCCCTACAAGCACCTCTCCAGCGGCATGAAGGTGCGCATCGCGTTCGCAGTGATCTCGCAGCTCGAGGAGCCGATCCTGCTGGTCGACGAGGTGCTCGCGGTGGGCGACAAGGCGTTCCGCGAGAAGTGCTACAAGCGCATCGACGAGATGCTCGCGGGCGGCCGCACGCTGTTCTTCGTCTCGCACAACGAGCGCGACCTGCGCCGCTTCTGCACGCGCGGCCTCTACCTCGACAAGGGCGCCCTCGTGCTCGACGCACCGATCGACGACGTGCTCGACCGGTACAACGCCGACCACGGGACATCCGGGTAGCGCACTTCGCACCCACTCGCAAGGGCTGCGTAACGAAGGTCTCAACCGGGTGGATCGCCAGTCGCCTCACGTATCATCGCGACATGGCCGACCGCGTCCACAAGATCACCTCGCTGGGTGGCGATGCGCCGCGCACTGAGCAGCAGGCGCCGCCGCAGGCAGCGCCCCGAACCGGGAACTCGCAGCCCGGCACCCCGCCCGGCACGAGCGCCGACGACGGCCGCGCCCACGGCGTCGAGCGTGCCATCGACCTCGCCCTGTCAGTGCAGCGGCCCGTCGTCGTGGCGCACCTGCGGGGCATCCGCCGACGCGTACCGAACGCGACGCCCGACCAGCTCATCCGCATCCTCGAGCGCCGCTACCTGACCGCGGTCACCACGGGCGGCGCGGCCGTCGGCGCGACGGCCGTGATCCCCGGCATCGGCACCGGCGTGACCCTCGCGCTGTCGGGCGTCGAGACCGCCGGGTTCCTCGAGGCCACCGCGCTCTTCGCGCAGTCGGTCGCAGAGGTGCACGGAATTCCGGTCGACAACCCCGAGCGTGCCCGCGCACTCGTGATGACCCTGATGCTCGGGCAGGAGGGCAGCGACCTCGTCCGTCAGTTCGCCGGGCAGGCCGCCGGCTCCGGAACCCCCCTGAACACCTATTGGGGCGAACTGGTGACCAACACGCTGCCCAAGGCGATGATGGGCACCGTCGTCGACAGCCTGCGCAGCGTGTTCATCAAGCAGTTCGCGGTGCGGGGTGGCGCGGGGATCATCGGCAAGGCGATCCCGTTCGGCATCGGCGCGGCCATCGGCGGCATCGGCAACAACGTGCTCGGCCGCCGGGTGCTCGTGCAGTCGCGCCTCGCATTCGGCCAGGCGCCGATGCTCCTTCCCCTCGATCTCGAACCGCGCGATCGTGATCCGATGCTGCGTGCGACGGGCGTGCGGATGTCTCGTGCCGGCACCGCCGTCGGCGGAGCCGTGGGATCGGCCGCGATTGCGACGACCCGCGGCATCCAGGCCGCGGGACGTGCCGCCGGACGCGCCGCGCGCGGTGCGATCACGAGGAAGAAGCGCGACGAACTCTCGAGTGGAGCGCCCGAGGGCGACGCACGCGAGCCGGGCGCCACGGGCACTGACGGCTGACCTCAGCCGCCGCGCTCAGCCGATCGCTTCGGCGTCCTCCTCGGCATCCGCGTCGACATCGTGCTCGTCGACCTCGCCGTCGCCCGCGTGCAGCGCCGCGAACCGCTCCCACTCGTCCATCAGGTGATCGATCGCCGCGTGGAACCGTGCGGTCGTGACGCCGGGGGTGGTGTCGCCGAAGTACCGCTCGACCCAGAACCCGAGCCGCTCGAGCGCCTCGGCGTCGTGCGTGACCTCGTCGACGCGGGCGACCATGGTCGCGGCATCCGTCGCCTCGAGCCACTCGCACGCCTGCAGGTAGCCGGTCGTGTCGATCTGCGCGGCGGGATTCGCCGGCCGGGTGATGAGCAGCGGCTTGCCGGCGGCGAGGCGGTCGTAGACCATGGCCGAGATGTCGACGATCGCGACGTCGGCCGCGGCGAGCTGCCAGCCGAGCTTCGGCCCGTTGTCGAAGACGTGCTGCGCCGACGGGTCGGTGGCGTTCGCCGCGGCGAGGGCCGCGATGATCGCCTCGTTGGCCGCGCCGTAGGCGGGGTCGACCACGCCCGAGCGGGGGTGTGGACGGTAGATCACCCGGTGGCGACCGGTGGCGAGGAGTCCCCGCACGAGGTCGACGCCGTGAGATGCGATCGATCCGTAGGCCGCCGCGTCGCGGTCGCCCTCCCACGTCGGCGCGTAGAGCACGACGTCACGGTCGTCTGGTGAATACGGCAGCGCCGAGCCGTCGAGGTAGTGATCGGCCTGCGGGCGACCGATCGGAATGGCGCGCTTGCCGAAGTCGTAGTCCCAGAGCACCTTCTCGAGCCGCGACCTGGCCGCGTCGCCCGCGATGAGGGCGTAGTCGTAGGCCTTGAACTGGTTGGTCGTCATGTACATCTTGTCGGACTCGCCGTGGTTGATGAACACGTGCCAGCGGCGCCCGTAGCGCATCATCTGGAAGTTCTTGGCGTTCTGGTTGACGTACAGGATGACGTGCAGGTCCTGCTCGTGGATGACCCGCTCGAGGTCGGCGACACGACGCACGTAGGCGACCGGCAGCGGCGATTCCTCGAGCAGTTTCAGCGCCGCGCCGGACGCGCGACTCAGGATGAGCACCGGGTGCCGCTCCGACAACGCGACCAGCGGCGCGTACCACTGCCGCAGCTGGTAGAGGTTGACCTTGCCGTCGGCGAAGTACACGCCGACGCGAAAACGGTGGGGTTCGAAGTCAGGCCGATCGGCGAGCTTGACGCCGAGCGCCTTCTGCGCCCGCCGAGACCACATGATGTCCTTGGCGAGCTTCACGGCGCGACGCGCGTCTTTCCTCAATCCCACCGTCCAAGGGTAGCGACTCAGACGATCGGGGGCCGCCCGGCTCGGGTCATCCGCCACACCGTGCGCCACGACATCGCGCGCCGCTTCCCCGGATACTCGCGCCATCCGGCGCGCCAGCCGCCGAACCACGCCTTCAGGGCCGACGGATTGCGCGCCCAGCGCAGCACCTGGATCGCGGTCCACGAGCCCACGTAGAACGGCACGAGCACCGCCGGCAGGTTGCGTCGCGCGAGCCACACCCGGTTGCGGGCGTTCAGCCGGTAGTAGTAGGCGTGCCTGGTCTGGTCGATGACCGGATGACCCGCCTCGAGGTCGCCCGCGTACCACGCCACGTGGCCGGTGTCCCACACCCGCCACGCGAGCTCGATGCCCTCGTGGGCGTAGAAGAACGGGTCGGCCCATCCCCCGGTCGCGTCGAACACGGCGCGCGGCATCAGCACCGCGCCCTCCCAGCACGAGAACACGTTGCTCGAGTGCGCGGCGTCGCCCTTGCGGATGCGCGGGACCCACCTGCGCGGCGAGGCGATGCCCGTCGGGTCGACGACCCGCGGCTGGATCAGCCCGAGCTCGGGTCGCGCGGCCAGCATGCGACAGCCGTCGGCCAGGAACGTGTCGCTCGGCAGGAACGCGTCGTCGTCGAGGAAGAAGAGCACGTCGCCCTCGACCTCGGGAACACCGCGGTTGCGACCGGCCGGGATGCCGAGGTTCTCGGGCAGGTGCAGCGTCTTCACCCCGGCGGGCAGCGGCGGGTCGGCCGTCGCCGGGTCCCACCCGTTGCCGACGCACACGACGTCGGTCGCGACACCGCGCTGGTCGAGCACGCTGCGGATGCCCCGGGCCAGGTCGTCTGGTCGCGAGCCCATGGTGAGCACCACCACGCCGACGCGCGGCACGTCTGGCGCGTGCTCGGCACGCGAGCGGTCAGGACCGGCCATGATCAGGCGCGCACGCGACGCGACGCCATGATCGCGACGAAGTGCCCGAACACTGCGAGCACCGCGAGCGGCAGCAGCACCGCGACGACGAGACGGTCGACGAAGGGCTGGCCGACGAACAGTCCGATGACGGCGGCCGCCAGCGCGATGAGCGTGAGTTCGACGGAGTGGTACAGGCGGTGGAACGGCACGAAGCGGGCCGCCTTGCGCAGCGTGGCCACGAGCCCGCCACGAGGCGCGGTCTCGCCGTGCGTGTCGGCCAGCTTCGGCAGGCCGGCATTGGCGCGCGCGACGTGCACCATGTCGTTGAGTGCCTTGTTGAGCACGATGACGAGGGCGAGCAGCGCCGCGAGCGTCGTCCACAGGAAGTCCGCGGGGAACTCGAGCGGGTAGGCGGCGGCACGGATGCCGAGCGCGAGCGGGATGAGCGCCTCGGTCGAGTAGTGGCCGACCTTGTCGAGGAAGACCCCGGCGGGCGACGACGTGCGCCGCCAGCGGGCGACCTCGCCGTCGCAGCAATCGACGAGCATCTGCAACTGGCCGAGCACGACCGCGAGCAGCGCACCCCAGATGCCGGGGATCAGCAGGGCCGCCGCCGTCGACCAGCCCACGAGGATCATGAGGCCGGTGACCCCGTTCGCCGAGATGCGGGTCTTCAACAGCATCCACGTGAGGTACGGCGAGAGGTTGCGAAGGTAGAGCGACGCCGTCCAGTGCTCGGCGTTGCGACGGCCGCGCACCTCGGGCGGCTGCGTGACCGCGCGAAGTTCGGCGATGCTCGACGGCCTCGTCGTGACCGGTTCGGCCTGTGACATCCGCGTCACCTTCCCGTGTGCCTGGCGATGTTGCTCGTCAGCGAGAGGTAGCCGAGCACGAACCCGACGCCCCACGAGACGTGTATGCACGGCAACACTACGAGAAACCGCGCCGCGGTGCTGACGCCGCGACCTCGCGTGGCGATGACGGTCGCGACGATGACGAAGAGCAGGTAGACGGCCGGGATCACGAACCCGATGAGCAACCACGGCGTCGCTCCGGCCATCGCCTGGACGATTCCCCCGATTCCGGCGAGCAGCCCCAGCACGACGCCGACGACCATGACCGGTGGGATGAAGTACCGGATGCCGTTCGCCGCGGGGAACCGCCGTGCGAGCTCGCCGCGCCACAGCCCGGTCGAGAACATCTGTCGCGCGAGCCGGTCGAAGGTCGAGCGAGGACGGTAGGTGACGGCGAGCTCCGGCGTGAACCACACGGTTCCACCGGTCTCGCGAAGGCGACGGTTGAGTTCCCAGTCCTGGCCGCGCTTGATGGTCTCGTCGAAGAGGCCGACACGCTCGAGCGCGTCACGGCGGAAGACGCCGAGGTACACGGTCTCGGCCGGTCCCTCATGACCGCCGACGTGGAACGCCGAGCCGCCGAGGCCCACCCGGGTGGTGTATGCGAGTGCGACCGCCCGCTCGAACGGCGTCTCGCCGCGCGCGTCCATGATGCCCCCGACATTGTCGGCGCCCGTGCGCTCGAGGGTCTCGACCGCGATGCGGGCGTAGGTGCTCGGCAGCATGGAGTGCGAGTCGACGCGAACGACGACCGGGTACTGCGCGGCACGGATGCCGATGTTGAGACCGGCGGGGGTGGAGCCCACCGCATTCTCGAGTACCTTGATGCGCGCATCGCGCGACGCGAGGTCGGCGACGAGCTCGTTGGTTCCGTCGATCGACGGGCCGAGCGCGATGAGCACCTCGACGGGGCCCGCATAATCCTGCGCGAGGATCGACTCGACCGCTGAACGCACGTGCGTGGCGTCGTTGAGCACGGGCATGACATAGGAGACGCCGACGAGCGACGGGGAGGCCGTCTCAGGGTGGTGCTCGGGCATGTTCCTCACTCGTGCTGGGGTCGATCGAGCCTAGCAGCCGAGGGGCCCGCAGACGCCGAAGGCCGAGGTCCAGCGGACCCCGGCCTTCGGCGTGCGATCGGCTCGAGCGGCGATCAGCCCTCGAACGTGTCGACCGTGACCTGTGCGGTCTGCGATTCGCCGTCGCGCGTGAACGTGACGTCCGCCTCGGCACCGCCCGGCAGTGCGCGCACCTGCGCGGTGAGGTCGGTCTGGTCGGTGATGGGCACGCCGTTGAACTCGGTCACGACGTCGCCGGCCTCGAGGCCGGCGGCCTCGGCCGCGCCGCCCGCGGAGACCTCGGAGATGAGCGCGCCGACGACGTCGCTCGAGCCCTCGGCCTCGGCCGACGTCACCGTCGCGCCGAGCAGGCCGTGCGTGGCCGCACCGTTCTCGATGATCTCGTTCGCGATGCGCTCGGCGAGGTTCGACGGGACCGCGAAGCCGACGCCGATGTTGCCGGCCTCGCCGCTCGCGCCGCCGGCCGAGAGGATCGCGACGTTGACGCCGATGAGCTTGCCCTCGGAGTCGACGAGCGCGCCGCCGGAGTTGCCGGGGTTGATCGCCGCGTCGGTCTGGATGACCGGGAGCGCGACCTGGCCGGATGCGCCGGTCGGCGCCTGCTGCTGCGACTCGCCGCCGTCGGGGTCGGGAAGGTCGAAGAAGAAGTCGAACGGGCTCTCCTCGGTGCCGTTGCCCTGGTCGCCCTCGCCGGTGTCGCCCTGCGAGTCGTCGGGAGTCGTCGGCGCTGCCGAGGACGCGACATCGATCGAGCGGTTGAGGGCGCTCACGATGCCGTTCGTGACAGTGCCCGCGAGCCCGAGCGGCGCGCCGATGGCGATCGCCGTGTCGCCGACGTTGAGCTCGTCGGAGTCGGCGAACTCGAGCGGGGTGAGCCCGGAGGCGTCGATCAGCTTGATGACCGCGAGGTCGCTCAGCGGGTCGGTGCCGACGAGTTCGGCTTCGTAGAGGTGCCCGTCGTTGGTCTTCACCTGGATCGTCGGGTCGCCCGTTGCGCCGTCGAGGGTCACCACGTGGGTGTTCGTCAGCACGTAGCCGTCCTCGGAGAGGATGATGCCCGAGCCGGTTCCTGCGCCCTGGTCGCCCGCGACCGAGATGGTGACCACGCTCGGGCTCGCCTTGGCGGCGACCGCGGTGATCTGGTTCACGGACTCGGAGTCGTTCACGACGATGTTCTGCGCCGAGCCCGCGGACTCGCTCGAGACCGAGCCCTGGTTGCTCGTGATGAGCGCCGTGATGCCGGCGCCCGACGCGCCGCCGATGAGCGCGGCCGCGACGATCGCCGCGGCGACGCCGAGACCGACCCGGCGCGGCTTCGGTGAAGCAGGCTCGGATGCCCCGGGGGCGGTGCCGTTCGGACCGCCCGTGATCGGCACCGTGGGCTGGGTCTGCGTCGCCTGGGGTCCGCCGAAGGCAGGCGGCACCTGGCCGGGCTGGGGGGCCGTCGCAGCCGCGATGGGGGCCGGAGCGGCCTGCTTGGTGTACTGGGGCGCGTGGTACGGCTGCGGTGCCTGGCCCGGCTCGTAGACGGTGCCGGTCGCAGCGGGGGCCGCGGGTGCTGCGGGAGCGGGAGCGGGAGGCTCGACCGGAGCGGGAGCCGCGGCGGGGACATCCGCTGCCGGCGCCGCCGGGGTGTCGGTCGCAGCGGGCGCCTCGGCGACCGGAGCGGCCTCGGGAGCCGGTGCGGTCTCAGGAGTCTGGGCCTGCGCCGCCGGAGCGGGAGTGGTCTCGGTGACGTCGCCCTCGCGGGGCTCCCCCGTGGCGCCGTTCGTGGTGTCAGTCATGTCTGCTCCTTCCAAAGCCATGCCAGCATCCCGCCGCAAGCTGTGCACCCCATCGGGGGAGTCTATGACTCTGCTATCTGCGAGCGGTGATTCCCCCGAACACGCGGAACCCGTATCACTACGGCCCCGCGCAAGCGTACCCGCCCGACCCTCGCGTACGGTGTGAGCGTGAGCGACTTCTCCCCCGCACCCGGACTCGCGCCATGGCAGCGCACTGCCGCCGGCGCCGGCCTGCTCGGCGACGACGGCCGCATCGCCGCCACGATCTTCGCCGAGATGAGCGCCCTCGCGCTGCGCACCGGGGCGATCAACCTGGGCCAGGGCTTCCCCGATGAGGACGGTCCGGCCGAAGTGCTCGAGGCGGCCCGCCAGGCCATCGCCGACGGCGTCAACCAGTACCCGCCGGGCATCGGCCTCCCCGTGCTTCGCGAGGCGATCGCCCGCCACCAGCACCGGTTCTACGGCATCGACGTCGACGCGGCATCCGAGGTGCTCGTCACGGCCGGCGCGACCGAAGCGCTCGCGGCGACGCTCCTCGCCTTCGTCGACACGGGTGACGAGGTCGTCACGTTCGAGCCCTACTACGACGCGTATGCGGCGCTCATCGCGCGAGCCGGCGGAGTGCACCGCACGGTGCCGTTGCGCTACCCCGATTGGCGACCCGACCCCGACGAACTTCGCGACGCGGTCACCGACCGCACCCGGCTCATCATCGTGAACTCGCCGCACAACCCCACGGGCGTCGTGTTCGACGACGAGATCCTCGAACTCGTGGTCGAGCTCGCGACCCGCCACGACGCGATCATCGTCACCGACGAGGTCTACGAGCACCTCACGTTCGGAGTGCCGCATCGCCCGATCGCGGCACTGCCGGGCGCCTGGGAGCGCACGGTGTCGATCTCGTCGGGCGGCAAGACCTTCTCGACGACCGGGTGGAAGATCGGCTGGCTCACCGCGCCCGCGCCGCTGGTGACCGCCGTGCTGGCGGTCAAGCAGTACCTCACCTACGTGAACGGCGCGCCGTTCCAACCCGCGATCGCCACAGGGCTCGACCTGCCCGACGCGTTCTTCGCCGGGGCCGCCGCGGAGCTCGCCGCGAAACGCGACGTGCTCATCGACGGGCTCTCCGCGGCCGGGTTCTCAGTGTCGACGCCGCAGGCCGGATACTTCGTGATCGCGGATGCCTCGCCACTCGGTGTCGACGACGGCGCCGCGTTCTCCCGTGAACTGCCGGAGCGCGCGGGCGTCGTCGGCGTTCCGGTGTCGGCGTTCGTGCATCCCGACCGTCACCACGCCTATCGCAGCCTCGTGCGATTCGCGTTCTGCAAGCGACTGCCGGTGCTCGAGGAGGCCTCTCTGCGGCTCAGTCGTCTCGGGTCGGCCGGCTGATCCGGCTCAGCCGGCGGAGGGCGGGCCGATGCGTTCGGTCACGTCGAACCGACGCAGCGCGAGTGCCGGGTTGATCCTCCGCACGGCGTCGATGCGTTCGTGCGAGACCCAGGCGACCGCGACATCCGTCGCTTCACCGATCGTGGCGACCTCGACGCCCATCGGGTCGACGACCATGCTGTTGCCCGCGCCGACCGGCGGCGCATGATCGGCCGCCGCGACGAAGATCGTGTTCTCGAGGGCCCGCGCCGTCGTGAGCACCCGCCAGTGTCCCTCCTTGAGCGGGCCGCGCACCCACTCGGCCGGCATGCAGACGACATCAGCGCCGGCGTCGACGATGCGCCGGGTGACCTCGGGGAATCGCGCGTCGTAACAGGTCTGCAGGCCGAACATGAGCCCGCCGGCCTCGAAGAGCTCGGGCGCGGAGATCTCGCCGGGGGCGACCCACTCTGACTCGCGCTGCCCGAACGCGTCGTAGAGATGGAGCTTGCGATACCGTGCCACGACGCCCGCGCCGGGTGCGACCGCGACGACCGTGTTCGCGACGCGGGATTCACCCTCGAGCTTCTCGATCATGCCCGCGACGACGTGCACCCCGACGCGGTCGGCCAGCGCTGCGATCGCCTCGGTGAAGGTTCCGCCGACCGGTTGGGCGGCATCGACCCAGTCGGCGCCCGCCTGCGGCGTGAAGTAGCTCGAGTACTCGGGGAAGACGACCAGCCGGGCGCCACGGGCCGCGGCGAGCTCGGTGAGACGCGTGATCTCGGCGAGGTTCGCGTCGGTGTCGTCGCCCGGGGCGAACTGGGCGACCGCGATCGCGAAGCCGGCGATGTCGCTGTGCATGGCCACAGCCTACGGCGCGGCGGGGCACGACATGAAGGCGGCAGCGCATGAAAAAAGGGAGCACATCGGGTGCTCTCCACTTTCAGAATATAGGGAAGAGGGGGCCTTGCCGCAAGGCCCGGGTCGTGCCGCACAATGGTCAGTCGAACTCGACCATGTGAACGAGGAGCAACCCTGACCACGAGCGTATTCAACCTTCCCGACCGCCTCATCGACAAGGCGGACCCGACCCTGATCGCCGGCGACGAGCAGCACTTCGCGGCGATCGCGCAGAGCCTCGAGGAGTCGATCGACGAACTCTCCGACCGTCTCGAGGCGAAGCGCAGGGAGCCCGGCGGCATCGGCCAGCAGGCGCTGGATCGGGACCTGGAGGTCCATCGCCTGACCAATCGACTGCGCACCCTGCGTCGCTACGGGATCGATCTGTGCCTCGGGCACATGGTCGGCGCAGACGACGGCGAGCCCATCTACATCGGGCGGCTCGGCCTCGCCGACGGCGCGGGTCGTCGACTGCTGGTCGACTGGCGCTCTCCCGCCGCGGAACCCTTCTTCGGGGCGACCCACGCCAACCCGATGGGACTGGCGAGCCGCCGCAGGTACCGCTGGACACGTCGGCACATCAGCGACTACTGGGATGAGGTGTTCAGCCCGGACGGGTTCGAAGGGCACCACGCCGCGCTCGACGACCAGTCCGCCTTCATCGCCAGCCTGGGGAGCAACCGGTCGAGCCGCATGCGGGACGTGCTCGGCACCATCCAAGCCGACCAGGACGCCATCATCCGTGCCGGATCCCGAGGCGCCCTCGTCGTCGACGGCGGCCCGGGCACGGGCAAGACCGTCGTAGCCCTGCACCGCACCGCCTACCTCCTCTACTCCGATCCCCGGCTCGGTCACCGACGGGGCGGCGTGCTCTTCGTCGGTCCGTCCCAGCCCTACCTCGACTACGTCTCGGACGTCCTCCCGAGCCTCGGCGAGGAGGGCGTGCAGACCTGCACACTGCGTGATCTCGTGCCCGAGGGCGCCGCCGTCGCGATGGAGACCGACGCGGATGCAGCCCGCCTCAAGTCCTCAGGCGACCTGGTGAACGCGGTCGAGACGGCCGTCAGGTACTACGAGGCGCCACCCGGCGACGGGATGGTGGTGGAGACACCGTGGTCCGATGTCCGGCTGAGTCCTGACGACTGGGCCGAGGCATTCGATACGCCGGAGCCCGGTACGCCGCACAACGAGGCGCGCGACGAAGTCTGGGAGGCGCTGCTGACGATCGCGATCGACAACCACGACGGCGAGGACGTGCCGTTGCACCTGCTCCGCAGGTCACTGGCGCAGAGCACGGAGCTGCGGGCGGCATTCAGCCGGGCGTGGCCGCTGCTCGACGCGGCCGGCGTCATCGCCGACCTGTGGTCGGTGCCCGCCTACCTGCGGAGGTGCGCTCCCTGGCTCGCACCCCACGAGGTCGAGGCGCTGCAGCGCGGCGACCCCCGTGCATGGACCGTGTCCGATCTCCCGTTCCTCGACGCGGCACGGCGGCGCATCGGCGACCCCGAGGCGTCACGACGCCGGCGTCGACATGACGCCGAGATCGCCGTCGAACGCGAACGCTACGCCACGGTCGTCGACGACCTCATCGCCGCCGACGACAGTGAACTGCTGCTGATGTCGATGCTGCGCGGACAGGACGTCCAGAACACCCTGATCGACGAGTCCGCGCTGCGCCGCACGGATCCCGACCTGCTCGCCGGACCGTTCGCGCACATCGTCGTCGATGAGGCCCAGGAGCTGACCGACGCGGAATGGCAGATGCTGCTGCTCCGCTGCCCGTCCCGGAGCCTCACCATCGTCGGCGACCGCGCCCAGGCCCGGCACGGCTTCACCGAGCCGTGGCAGGAGCGCCTCGAACGCATCGGACTCGACCGGGTCCACCTGGCCTCGCTGAGCATCAACTACCGCACGCCAGAGGAGGTGATGGCCGAGGCCGAGCCCGTGATCCGGGCCGTGCTCCCCGATGCCAACGTCCCGACGTCGATCCGCAGCAGCGGCATCCCGGTCGAACACGGCTCGACTTCAGAGCTCCGCACGATCCTCGCGACCTGGCTTGCCGCGACCGCCGACGGGATCGCCTGCGTCATCGGCAACGGTGACCTCGAGGCCGATGGATTCGACGCGACGCCGCGCGTGCGGTGGCTCACTCCCGAGCTGTCCAAGGGGCTCGAATTCGACCTGGTCGTCCTGATCGACCCGGACTCGTTCGGCACGGGCATCGAAGGAGCGGTCGACCGCTACGTGGCGATGACCCGGGCGACCCAGCGACTCGTCATCCTCACGAGCTCCTGACATCACGCGAGGGCGAGGCGCGTCTGTGCGCGGGCGTCGTCAGGATTCACGCCGCACGTCGGCCTCCACGTGGCGATAGCCCGCCGTCTCGTACCCGACGACGACGACGAACGGAGACAGCATCACCACGAGGAGGCACCATCCCAAGGGGAGTCCGGCGATGGCAGCCACGACGCCCGCGATCAGGAAGAGTGCCATGCCGGCCGCGAGCATGACGTGGAACATGTCGACAGCGCGGAAGAGTATCGACCAGAGGACGAAATAGGACAACGAGAAGACGAGCACGGGTATCGCGACGGACAGCACGACTCCGACCGTGCCGATCGTCGTCTCGCCTTCCGCGGCGTAGGCCGCGACGTGCAGGCCGGCACCGACCGCGGCGACCGCGCCGAACAGGACGATGTGGCCGTACCCCCACGCCCACTTGCGCTCGCGGTGTCGGGCCAGGACGGGCGCGGACGGAAGGATGAAGTACGTCCACCACAGGCCGAAGGTGAGACCCGTGCCTGCGATGACGATGAGGACGGCCTCGCCGCTCCAGCCGACGTGCGCGACCACGGCGGCGACGGCGACGATGGTGCCCAGGAATCCCTCGCCGAGGGTGATGATCACCAGCAGCCCGTACCGCTCCGAGATGTGCTTGGCATTCCACGGAGTGCCTTGCCAAGTGTGGTCGGCGTCCTTCGCATGCCACGTCGCGTACGGGTGGCCGGCGAATTCGGCGACCCACAGGATGACGAGCAACGCGACCAGGAGCGGAACGTTCTCCAACCTGAGCAGCGCGACCGTCAGCCATCCGGCCTGGATCAGCACGTTGAAGCCCGCGTACCGCAGGGCGACGCGCCGGTTGACGGGGTCCTGCCTGGCCACCCGCAACCACATCAGCACCAGCGACACCCGCATGACGACGTAGCCCACAGCGACGGCCACGAAGTTGAACGGCTCACCGGTGTCGATCGACTCGAAGACCGCGGGAATGCCGAGCGCCAGGATGATGACGCCGACCATCTGCACCATCGTCAGCGCTCGTTGCAGCCAGTCGTCGGTGTCGAACGCCGACGCGAACCACGTGAAGTTGATCCACGCCCAGCACACCGACAGCAGCACGAAGGCGAAACCCCACACGGCCGTGGCGATATGCGCCTCCGCGACGTAATGCGCCAGCTGGTCGCCTGCCTGCGCGAACGAGACCACGAACGTCAGGTCGAACAGCAACTCCAAGGGGGTGACCTCGCGATGCGGCTCGAGCGGATCCCGCCCGAGCATGCGTCGCAGACCGTGCGGCCGGACGTACTCGACGACGGGGTCGGAAGCTGACACGCGATCAGGATAGGGAACGCGAGCTCAGGTCGTCCACCAGGCGACGACCACATCAACTTGGAATCCCCAGGTCACCGCGACCGAGCGACCGTCATCCTCACGAACTCCTGATGTCACGATCGCCGCGGCGCCAGACGCGCCATCCGCTGATCGCCCGCTGCTCCGGCATGCTCCATCCGAAACGCACTGCGCCGAGCCTGATCACGGTCGTGACGACGACGCCGGCGATCGCGGCGATCGGGACCGGCACGCCCGCCACGACCAGGACGACGAGCAGCACGGTTCCCGCGCCTGCGGCGACGGCGTAGAGCGAGCCGACGTGCATGAGCGCGATCGGGAGGTTGAGGGACACGTCGCGAATGATCGAGCCGCCCACCGCTGCGACGACGCCGACGAACACGGCGGGGATCTCAGGTACCCCGAACGCGAGCGCCTTCGACGTGCCGATCGCCCCGAAGAGCCCTATGGTGATCGCGTCGAGCACGATGATGAGCGGATTCAGACGAGTGAACAGCCGCTGCAACGCCATGCCGAGGAGCGCTGCGAGCGCCCCGACGAGGAGATACCAGTTGCTCTGCAAGGCCGCGGGCAGCGCATTCAGCAGGATGTCGCGAAGGACGCTTCCGCCGAGCGCGACACCGATGCCGATGAGTACGACACCGAGCAGGTCGATCCGACGATCCCTGAGTCCGCCGGCGAACATCGCGCCCTGAAGTGCCCCGAGGCCGACGGCCGCGAGTTCGGTCCAGAGCGGTATCTGGAATGGCGTGACGTTCATGTCGTGCGCGTCCCTCCGTGACGATGACCGATGGCTGGGTGTGACCAGGTTGGTGCACCGGTGTAGCGGTGTGAGCCGATTCATCCGGACATACAACGAAGCGGATTTCGCACCGAGCCGCCGGCCCGGGAAGGGCACTTCATCGGTTCACTCAGGTCCAACGCGCGCGATACGCAATATATTGCGTTGTAGATGAACGCGCAGAATGTCGTGCCGATCCTCCGCCATTCCGGCTCGGCGCCGGGACCCGCTCGACGTCACCGGCGTGGCTCGCTTGACGAACATCGGTCCCGCGTGGGCAATATATTGCATGCCCATTCCAGAGCACTCGCCGCCCGCCGATCGCACACTCCTGCGCGATGGCGTCTTCATCCGCATCCGTGACGCCATCGTGGACGGCACGTTCGCGCCGGGCGAGCAGCTCAAGGACGGGGAACTCGCCGAGTGGCTGGGCGTGAGTCGCACCCCCGTGCGAGAAGCGCTGCTCCGACTCGCGCACGGCGGCCTGGTCGTCGCCCAGCCGGGTCGCTCGACGATCGTGAGCACCATCGAGCGGCGCGCCATCTGGGACGCACGCGACGTCGTCGCCGCCATGCACGAATTGGCTGTGCGCGAAGCGGTGCCTGAGCTCACCGAGTCCGACCTCGATGCGATGCGTGATGCGAATCGCCGGTTCGCGGCCGCGATCGAGGCCGGCGACGTCGACGCCGCCCTTCGCGCCGACGACGACCTCCACGGCGTACCCGTCGCCGTCTGCCGCAACGCGGCCCTCTTCGCGGTCCTCGACCAGTTCACGCCGGTGCTGCGCCGCGTCGAGCGACTGCGGTTCGCGTCGCTCGACGGGCGAGCGTCGTTCGCTCGCCACGACGAACTGATCGAGCTCTGCGCCGCCGGCGATGCCGAGGGTGCAGCTGCCGTCGCGTTCGACACCTGGCACAGCCTTCCGACGACGGTCGAGCCGGCCGGCGAGCACCCCGACGTCGCCGAATCCGCAGGAAGTCAGCGACCGACGTAGCCCATGTGCACCGCGTTGTAGCGGTCACCTTGTACGCCGATCCGGTTCGCGACGGCATTGAGATCCGAGAGCTCGTCAGCAGACAAGGCCACGGTCGTGGCGGCCGCGTTCTCCTCGAGGCGTTCGCGGCGCCGGGTTCCGGGAATCGGGACGATCCACGGTTGTTGCGCGAGCAGCCACGCCAAGGCGATCTGGCCGGGCGACGCGTCCTTCGAGGCGGCGAGCTCAGCGACGTGCTGCACAAGTGCCTGGTTCGCTGCGCGGTTCTCCGCGGTGAAGCGTGGGATGGTGCCCCGGACGTCTCCCTCGGCGAACGAGGTCGTCGGGTCGACGGTCCCGGTGAGGAAGCCCTTGCCGAGCGGGCTGAACGGAACGAAGCCGATGCCGAGCTCAGCGAGGGTGGGCAGGACCTCCGGTTCCGGGTCCCGTGTCCAGAGCGAGTACTCGCTCTGCAGGGCGGTGACGGGGTGCACGGAGTGAGCAGCGCGGATCGTGGCGGGTGAGGCTTCGGACAGGCCGAAGTGGCGGACCTTTCCGGCTTGGATGAGTTCGCCGACCGTACCGGCGACGTCTTCGATCGGGACAGCTGGGTCGACGCGGTGCTGGTAGAAGAGATCCAGCGAGTCGACGCGAAGTCGCCGGAGGGACGCATCGGCGACCTTCCGGATGCGATCGGGGGTGCTGTCGAGACCGACCGACTTGCCGGCCTCGATCCGCCATCCGAACTTGGTCGCAATGACGACCTGGTCTCGTACGGAGGCGAGGGCTTCTCCGACGAGCTCTTCGTTGACGAACGGTCCGTACACCTCTGCGGTATCGAAGAAGGTGATCCCGATCTCGACCGCGTCACGCAGAACGCCGACCATGGCTTGCCGGTCGCCGGGGTTCGGCCCGTAGCTCTGCGACATCCCCATGCAACCGAGCCCGATGGCGGAGACCTCGAGTCCTCGTCCGAGTGTTCGCGTGTGCATCGCTTCTCCCCCCGTCGGTCTTCTCTTTGTACCGCGCTCAGCCGCGCCGTGCAGTGACGGCCGGTCATTCGGTACGGACCAGGCGGGCCCGGCTGCGGCTTCGAGAACAGCCCGCAAACGCAGAAGATCCCGGCCTCTGTACGAGACCGGGATCTTCTTTCTTGTTGCGGGGGCAGGATTTGAACCTACGACCTCTGGGTTATGAGCCCAGCGAGCTACCGAACTGCTCCACCCCGCGGCACAAGAGATAACTTATCACGCGGTTCTGAGCCATCCAAATCGGCAGGGCCAAATGCACTCAGTCCACCGTCGGCGACGCCGCGACGAGCTCGTACGAGAGCGGCAACCAGCGCGTTCCGGGCCATCCGAACATGCCGTCGCCGAGGGGCACCAGCACGGGGTATGCCTGCCACGGGACGCTGTACTCCTCGGTGTAGGACTCGATCTCGAGGCCGGCATCACGCACCGCGGCGAGCACCGTGTCGATCGGATGCGTCCACTCCCACGTTCGGGCGTTCTCGATCACGGCCTCGGGGTCGGCGTAGTCGCTCGGGTCGTCGATGACATCGGGTGCGTCGTTCGAGTACGCGTAGGTGAACGCCGGCATACCGTCGGGGCCGTCGGCCCCCTCGAACACCATCGCCGCGGGATGGCCCTCAGCGAAGTACAGTCGACCGCCGGGCTTCAGGAACCACGAGACGATGCGAGCCCATTCGGTGATGTCGGGCAGCCAGATGATCGTTCCCCATGTCACGAAGACGAGGTCGAACGACTCGGGTTCGGGCAGCATGTGGCGAGCATCGAACACGTTCGCCTCGATGAACCTGGCGCGATGCGACAGGCCGAGTTCATCGGCCATCCGGCGCGCCTCGACGACCGCAGCAGGCGAGAAGTCGATGCCGACGACCGTCGCACCGAGGTTCGCGAGCGACAACGAGTCGGAGCCGAAGTGGCACTGCAGGTGCAGCACTCGCACGCCCTCGAGGCCGTCGGGAAACAGGCGCTCGATGCCCGCCCGCGCGATCGGGTCGAGCGAAGACCCACCCGCGCGAAGCCTCGACCGGTCGTAGAGGTCCGACGCGACATGCACGCCGACCCGCTCGTCCCAACTGGCTCGATTGTCATCGAGCCATTCGCCGCCGGTCAGGTCGGTGGTCATTCTCCGGTGTCTGCGGGGGCGTTCTGCGCGTTGGTGAGGCTGAGCAGGCTCGCGATGATCTCGGCCAGCTTCGCATCGGCGGCACCGTAGGCCGCCCAGTCGCCCGCCGCGAGTGCCGCCTGCTTGTTCTGCAGCTCCTGCGCCGCCTCGTTCAGCAGCGCCTGCACCTCGTCGCTCGGCACCACCGGCGCGGTCGGCGTCTCACCTTCACCCTCGGCGGGCGGGGGCGTCGGGGTGGCCGGGTCGACCTCCTCGTCGCCTGCAGAGGCGCCGGAGTCACCGCCGAAGAGCACATCGAGGGCCTGGTCGAGGGTGTCCTGGAAGGCGATCTGATCACCGAACGCGACGAGCACCTTCTGCAGCAGCGGGAAGCTCGTGTCTCCGGTCGACTTGACGTAGACGGGTTGCACGTAGAGCAGGCCGCCGCCGACCGGCACCGTGAGCAGGTTGCCGTTGATCACGTCGGACTGCCCCTGCTTCAGCAGGTTGAGCGACTGCGAGACACTCGGGTCGGAGTTGAACTTCGCCTGCACCTGGCCGGGGCCGGGCACGTTGTCGTCTTCGGGCAGGGTGAGCAGGCGCAGCTTGCCGTAGCCCTCGGCGCGTTCACCGTCGGTGGCACCCGCGTCGGCGTCGACGGCGAGGTAGCCGCGCAGCACGTTACGACTCTGGTCGCCGCTCGCCTCGGGGATGAAGGTCGAGTAGAGCGAGTAGACGGGCGCTTCCTGACCGGGCATCTGCATCGTCAGGTAGTACGGCGGCTGCAGGAGCGTGGTGTTCGCGCCCGCGGTCGGGTCCTTCGGGGTGGTCCACGCGTCGTCACGCGAGTAGAAGGAACCCGCGTCGGTGACGTGGTAGCGACCGAGCACGGCACGCTGCATCTTGAACAGGTCGGCCGGGTACCGCACGTGGCTCATGAGATCGCCCGACATCTCGTCGATCGACTCGATCGTGTCGGGGAAGATCTTCTCCCAGGTCTGGAGGATCGGGTCTTCCTCGTCCCACGCGTAGAGCTTGACCGAGCCGTCGTAGGCGTCGACGGTCGCCTTCACCGAGTTGCGGATGTAGTTGACCTCGTCGAACGCGAGCGTCGGCGCGACGCCTTCGCTGTCGGCGATGGCATCGCTCATCGAGACCTTGTTCGAGTACGGGTACTGGTCGGACAGCGTGTAACCGTCGACGATCCACACGATGCGGCCGTCGACGACCGACGGGTACGTGTCGGTGTCGAGCGTGAGGTACGGGGCGACCTTCTGCACGCGCTGGATGGGGTCGCGGTCGTAGAGGATCTGCGAGTCGGTCGTGACCTCGTCCGAGAGGAAGATCTGCTCGGACTGGAACTTCAGTGCGTACACCAGCTTCGTGAAGATGTTGTCGAGCGCCGGGCCGCCATTGCCCTCGAACGTCGTCTGCGTCTGCCGGTCGTTGTCACCGCCCGCGGGGTAGTCGAGCTCGACGGGGTCGTTGCCCTCGGGCGCACCGACGATCGAGTACTGCGGCGATCCCTCGCCGAAGTAGACGCGCGGCTCGAACTCGCCGAGATCGCCCGTCTGCGGGATGCCCGACTGGAGGAAGACGGGCTGGCCGTCGACCGACCGCTGGTTGCCCGCAGCAGCCACGAGGCCGTAGCCGTGCGTGTAGACCAGGTGCGAGTTGAACCAGGTCTCGGCGTCGCCGAGGCCCGAGAGCTTCACGTCGCGGACGGCGACCACGGTGTCGCGGGTCTCGCCGTCGATCTCGTAGCGGTCGACGTCGAGCGCAGCGGGGAACTGGTAGTACTGGCGGAACTGCTCGAGCTGCTCGAACGCCGGCCCGATGACGAGGGGGTCCATGAGCCGGATGTTCGCGGTGGTCTCTGCGTCGGCGCGGAGCGCGCCCTGCTCGGCATCGGTCTTCGCCTCGAAGGGGATCTCCTCGACGTCGGTCACCCCGTAGGCGTCACGCGTGAGGTCGATGTTGCGCTGCACGTATGGCGCCTCGAGGGACTTCGCGTTCGGCTCGACCTGGAACCGCTCGATGATCCACGGGTACAGCGTGCCGATGATCAGGCTGGTGACGATGAGCAGCGCGGTGCCGACGAGCGGCAGGCGCCAGCGGCCGATGATCGCGGTCACGAAGAACAGGATCGCGACGACTCCGGCGACGGCGGCGAGGATGCCCCGGCCGGGGATCGTCGCGTTCACGTCGGTGTATGCCGCACCGGTGATGAGCGAGCCCGTCTCGGTGACGGTCGCGTACTGGTCGAGCCAGATGCTGACGGCCTGCAGCATCAGGTAGATGCCGGCGGTGACGGCGATCTGCACGCGCGCCGACTTCGAGATGACGACCTCACGGCCGCTCACGCGGATGGCGCCGTAGAGGTAGTTGGTCGCGATGACGAGCAGCACCGACAGCAGCACAACGGCCGAGGCGAACCCGACGATGGAGCGATAGAACGGCAGCTCGAAGACGTAGAACCCGACATCGAAGCCGAACTGCGGGTCGGTCGTGCCGAACGGCGTGCGGTTCAGCCACGCGAGCGCACCCTCCCATCGGCTCGACGCCGAGACGCCGGCGAAGATGCCGAGCACGACCGGGATGCCGTACATCGCGAGGCGTCGAAGGGGCTCGAAGACCTCTTGGTAACGATCGAGTTGCGAATTGAGTTTCGCGTAGACCGGGCGGGTGCGATAGGCGATCTGGATCGACGCCCAGACCGGCACGGCCATCGCGAGGAACCCGATGAGGAACAGCAGGATCCGGGAGATCCACTCGGTCGTGAGCACGGGGAGATACCCGAGCTGGTCGTACCACAGCACATCGGCATAAAGCCCGGTGAACGCAAAGAACGCGATCACGAGAGCAGCCACCACCCCGATGGTGATCGCGATCGGCGCGCGCCTCCGCGGGTTCCTCGGTTCTTGGGTCTGTGCTGACACTCTCGGCCTCAATGTTCGGTCGGATGGGATCGACAATCCATCCTAGGGTCGCGATTCTTGGAACGGGCTGTCACCGGGCAATGCACGAGGCGTACGAGCCCGAGACCTCGCCATCGGCGACGTCCTCGACGATGGTTCGCGCCTCGTCGAGGGTCTCGACCGCGAAGACGGTGAGGCCGTCGGGCACGTGGTCGACGACCTCGTCGCAGTTCGACTCGGGCGCGAGGAACCACTCGGCCCCGGCGTCGAGCGCACCCCAGAGCTTCTGGCGGATGCCGCCGATGGCGCCCACCGCCCCAGCCGAGTCGATCGTGCCCGTGCCGGCGACGATCTCGCCGCCGGTCATCGCGCCTGGCGTGAGCTTGTCGACGATGCCCAGCGCGAACATCATTCCGGCACTGGGCCCACCCACGTTGTCGAGCTGCAGTTCGACGTCGACGGGGAACTCGTAGTCCATCCGCACGCCGACGCCGAGCACCGCGGTGCCGTCGCGGTCGACCGGCGTCACCTCGACGGTCTGCTCGACGCCGTCGCGGACGAGCACGATCGACGCCGGGTCATCCGACCCGTGCTCACGCACCGCCCGCTGCAGCTCACCGACCGAGTTCACCTCGGTGCCGTCGAGCGAGACGATGACATCGTCCTCTTCGATGATGCCGTCGGCCGGTGAGTCCTCGAGGAGCGTGACGACGGTGACCTCGCGCGGGAACTCGTAGCCGAGCTCGACGAGCGCCGCAGCGATCGCGTCCTGCTGCGAATCGACCATCGCGGCCTGGTTCTGCTCGTCGCGCTGCTCGTTGGTGACGCCGGGCGGGAAGATCGCCTCGGCCGGCACGACGGAGCGGGTGCGGTCGAACCACGCGCCGAGCACCTCGAGCCAGTTGGGCGTCGCGCCCGGGCGCCCGACGACCGAGACCGTGAGCAGGTTGAGTTCGCCGTCGGTGGGGTACGTCGTCTCGTCGGGGATCTCGATGAGCGGCACCTCGTCGCCATCGCCGTTCTCTGCGACGCCGAGGGTGTCGTAGACGGGACCCGGCTGCTCGATCACGTAGGGGGACGGCATGAGCGCGAACACGATCGCGATCACCGTGGCGACGGTGATCGCTCCCCACCCGATGCGCTCGCGCCGCGAGCGAGGCTCGGAACGGGCATGCGACGACGCAGGCTCGTCGGAGAAGAGGGCCATCGGTGTTCCTTCCGGGGCGACGGGTCGTCGCAGAATGCGCGCCGGGGCCGGCGCTGTTCGCGAAGGGCGGACACCCGGAACGCCCAGCCTAGGCCATTTCCCAGACATGCCGCCGTGCAGCGGCGTTACGGTTGAGAACACGAAATGTGGAGGTGACGGCAGTGGCCGATCAGCGCGACGAGCCCGGCGAGCCCAACCCCGAAGACGAGTTCCGCGAGATGCTCCGCGAGCTGCTCTCGGGCTCGGGCGGCATCGATCCCTCGAGTCTCGCGGGCGCCGCCGGGTTGCCCAACGACCCCGCCGCCCTGGCTGCGCTCTTCGCGCAGCTGCAGCAGGCGATGAACAACGCCGGCGACGGCATCGACTGGAGCGTGGCGCTGCGCCAGGGCGAGGAGCGCGCGGCCTCCGCCCAGACCCAGATCACCGACGACGAGCGCGCACGCTTCGACCAGGCCTTCCAGGTCGCATCGCTGTGGCTCGATGAGGCCGTCGACTTCTCGTCGCTGCCGCAGACTCCCGAAGTGCTCACGCGCCGCGCCTGGGTGTCGGCGACGATGGCGATCTGGTCGCAGCTCGCCGAGCCGGTCGCTCTGTCGATCTCCGACGCGCTCACGCGCGTGATGACCGAGCAGGCGCCCGAGGAGATGCGCTCGATGATCGCGGGCGCGAGCAAGATGATGCGCGGCATCGGCGGTGCGCTCTTCGCGATGCAGCTCGGCCAGGTCGTCGGCCAGCTCGCCACCGAGGTCGTCTCGGGCGGCGACATCGGCATCCCGCTCCTCGACGACGGTCGCGCCGCGATCCTGCCCCAGAACGCCTCCGAGTTCGGCGCCGGGCTCGACATCCCCAACGACCAGGTCGAGCTGTACCTCGCCGTCCGCGAGCTCGCCCACGCCCGGCTGTTCCGGCACGCGCGCTGGCTGCGCCTGCACCTCATCACCGCCATCACGGCATTCGCGCGCGGCATCGACATCGACACCGACCGGCTCGAGCACCTCGCCGAGGGGTTCGATCCGTCGAACACCGAAGAGCTGCGCAACGCGGTCGTGAGCGGCGCGCTCATCCGCCCCAAGAGCGAGGCGCAGCAGGCCGCGCTCGATCGGCTCGAGACCATGCTCGCCCTCGTCGAGGGATGGGTCGACGCGGCGACCGCCGACGCGACATCGCGCCTGCCCAAGTCCGACGCGGTCGCGGAGTCCATCCGACGTCGCCGGGCGTCGGGCGGCCCGGCCGAGTCCGCCTTCGCGACGCTCGTCGGCCTCGAACTGCGGCCGCGTCGCCTCCGCGAGGCGACCGCGATGTGGCGAGCCGTGACCGAAGCGGTCGGCGTCGAGGCGCGCGACGCGCTGTGGGCGCACCCCGACCTGCTCCCGACGGCCGCCGACCTCGACGATCCGAGCGGCCTCGTCGCCCGGCTCACCGGCGCCGACGCTGCCGAAGCCACGGCCGACGACGAGTTCGACCAGGCGCTCGAGCAGTTGCTGCGCGGCGAGACGCCTGCGGCGCCCGGTGAGGACGGCGAGGCTCCGCAGGCCTGAGGCCCGTCGCCTCGGCGCCACCGCCGTTCACGCCTGTGGAAGGATTCCACGGCGTTCCGACGATTCGGGCATGCTCTCGACATGGTCCCGCGCATCGACCCGGCACTCCCCCTCGTGTGGCGCTCGCCCACCGAGCTGCAGCTCGGTGGGCTGGCTCCCCGCGTCCTGCTCCGCGACCCGGGCGCACTCGAGACCGGGCTCATCGCCGCGCTGCGACACGGTGCGAGCCTCTCGACCCTCCGCACCATCGGCGCGGGGCTCGACGGCGCCCCCGCCGAGGTCGCGCGAGTGCTCGAGCTGCTCTCGCCCGCCTTCGACGACGCGACGGATGTCCCGCGCCCCGTGCCCGACCGGCCCAGGGCGCGGGTCGTGGTCGACGCCGATTGCGAGCTCGCCCGCTTGCTGCTCGCGAACCTCGCCGCGCTCGGCCACGACGCGGTCCGGCTCGACGACGTCGATCCCGACGACGCACTCGACGACGTCGCCCTCGTGGTGGTCGCCGCGGCGTGGGTGATCCCGCCGGCCCGGCACCTGCCGTGGTTGCGCCGCGACGTGCCCCACCTCGCCATCGTCGACGGCGAACGCGGCGTCACGGTGGGCCCGCTCGTCGAACCGGGGCGCGGCCCATGCCTTCGCTGCGTCGAGCTCGACCGCCGCGACGCCGACGGCGCGTGGCCCGCGATCGCGGCGCAGCTCGCTGGCCGACCTGCCCCGCACCCCGGATACCGTTCGGCGTTCGACGCGGCCGCGGCTGCGGCATCCGCCGTCGACGATCACCTGCGATTCGGGCGGGGCGCCCTCGCCGGGGCGTCGCTCACCCTCGCGGCCGGCGCTCCCCCGTCGCTGGTGCCGCACCGGCCCCACCCCGAGTGCGGGTGCCGAGCTCCTGCAGGAACCGTGACGGCTCCCGCTCACCGCGATGAGCTCCGCCATGGCGCGCCCAGCTCAGCTCGAGCCGACGCCGTGCCCGCGTGATGCCCACGTAGAGAAGCCGCCGCTCCTCGTCGATGGCGTCGAAGCCCTTGGCGTATGCGATCGGCAGCATGCCCTCGCTGAGGCCCACGAGGAACACCTCGTCCCACTCGAGGCCCTTCGCCGAGTGCAGCGTCGCGAGCGTGACGACCGCGAGCGCCGGCTCGTGCTGCGCCTCGGCACGTGCCCGCAGGTCGTCGGCGAACTGGCGGAACGTCGTGCCCTCGGGCGCATCGTCGACGAGGCGTGCGATGGCATTGAGCGACTCCCACCGGCTGCGCACGGCGCCCGGGCCCTCGGGCGGTTGCACGCTCCAGCCGAGCGAGCGCAGCACGTCGCTCACCGACTTGAACAGCGGTTCGCCCGCGATGGTGAGGGCGGCGGCGCGGAGCGCGTGCACCGCCTCGCGCACCTCGGGCTGGTCGAAGAACCTCGCGGCGCCGCGCACGCGCGACCCCACCCCGACCTCGTCGAGGGCGCGCTCGAGGATCGCCGATTGCGAGTTCACGCGCATGAGCACCGCGATCGACTCGGGCGCCACCCCGTCGTCGATGCGGTGGCGGATGCGCGTGGCCACGGCCCTCGCCTCGGCGAGTTCGTCGGCGTACGCGACGATGCTCGGCTCCGGGACATCCGCCTTGCCCTCGCCTTCGATCGCCGACTCGAGCCGCAGCGCACCCGCGCGGCCGCGCATCAGCCGGTTCGCGGTGTCGACGATCTCGGCGGTCGATCGGTAGTTGCGTTCGAGCCTGACGACGGTGGCGTCGGCGTAACGCCGTTCGAACCCCAGCAGGTACTCGGAGCTCGCTCCCGCGAACGAGTAGATGGTCTGGCTCGCATCGCCGACGACGCAGAGGTCGTCGCGATCGCCGAGCCACAGCTCGAGCAGCTGCTGTTGCACGGGCGAGACGTCCTGGTACTCGTCGACGATGAAGTGGCGGTAGCTCTCGCGCACGTGCATGGCGACGGATGCCTCGGACTCGATCATTCCCGCGGTCGCGAGCAGCACGTCCTCGAAGTCGAGCATGCGCCGCTCGTCCTTCAGCTGCTCGTAGGCTTCGACGAGGGCGAGGAACTCGTCGGGGGTGAGCCTGCCCGGCGCTCCGCGCGTCGCGAGTCTCGCCTGGAAGGCCTCGGGGCCATGACCGCCCACCTTGCGCCACTCGATCTCGGAGGCGACATCGCGCAGCGTCGGCACGTCGACCCTGAGTCGCGCGCGCTCAGCGGCCTGGCCGAGCAGACGGCCCTTGTACTCGAGCACCCGGGGCGCGGAGCCGCCCGCGACGATCGGCCAGAAGTGGTTGAGCTGGGCGAGTGCCGCCGAATGGAACGTGCGCGCCTGCACTGCGCCCGCCCCGAGCTGGCGCAGCCGCGCGCGCAGTTCTGCGGCCGCGCGCGCGGTGAACGTCAGCGCCATGACCCGGGCCGGGTCGTACGAACCCGACGCCACCCCGTAGGCGATGCGATGCGTGATCGCCCGGGTCTTGCCGGTGCCGGCGCCGGCGAGCACGCAGACCGGGCCGTTGAGCGCCTCGGCGACGACGCGCTGCTCGTCGTCGAGCGCTGCGAGGAGCGGGTCGTCGACCGTGCTCACGACGTCGGCCATGCAGGCAGGCGCCCCTCGGGATCGATGGGGCCGCCGTACCAACGCTCGATGAGCCAGCGCGCGATCGACGTCTCGCCGGGCAGCACCACGCCGCCGAATGCCGCGGTGATCTCGTTCCTGGTGAACCAGCGCAGCTCGAGGATCTCGTCGCCGTCGGGCCTGGCCGCCGCCGGATCGACACCGGGGGCGAGTCGGGCCGTGAACCCCAGCATGAGGCTCGCGGGCAGCGGCCACGGCTGCGAGGCGACGTACTCGACGCGATCGACGATGAGCCCCGCCTCTTCGCCGATCTCGCGGATGACCGCGGACTCGAGCGACTCGCCGGGCTCGACGAACCCCGCCAGCAGCGAGAACCGGCGCTGTTCCCACAGCGCGTTCGAGCCGAGCAGCAACCGGTCGTCGTCGTCGGTGACGATCACGATGACCGCCGGGTCGGTGCGCGGGAAGATGAGGTTGCCCTCACGCTCGCAGCGCCGCGCCCAGCCGGCCTGCACGGGCTCGGTCGCCGCACCGCAACGGGGACAGAAGGCGTGACCGGCGTGCCAGTTCGCGAGCGCGATCGACTCGACCGCAAGGCCGGTGTGGCTCGCGGGCAGCACCGGCGCCGCGGCGCGCAGCCCCTGCCAGCGGGCGGCTTCGGGCTCGATGAGGTCGGCCGTCGCGTCGTCGAAGACGCGGAGTTCGACGCGCGTGTCACCGTCGCGACCCAGATAGCAGCGCAGCGTCGGCGCAGGCAGGTCGGCCGGATGCCGCAGCTCGAGTACGGGCTCCGATCCCTCGACGCGCTCGGCGAGCAGCACCCTGTCGCCGCGCACCGCGAGCACCCTCGACGTCGGATCTGCGTCGAACCGCACGGCGAACGCCGGGTCCTCGCGCTCGGCCGCATCTCGATCGATGACGGCGCGAGCGAACGGCGGCGCCGACAGGTCGGGATCGGTCACAGTGCACCCTTCGCTGCTCGATGCGGTGTCGGCCGGAACGCGTGGCGGTCGCCCGAAGCCGGAGATGCCTGCTTAAGCTGTGTGCCATGGCCAGACCACCTCTCACCTTAGCCGCGTTGGCCACGGCGGCAGTGCCCGGCCTCGAGGTGCGCGCCGCCCGCGCACACACGCGACGCAGCCACGGGGCCTTCGACGCCGTCGAGTTCCACACCACCGACGAGCGGCACCTGCTCATCCGGGTGCCGCGCTCGCAGGCCGCCGAATCCGAGCAGTCGGCCGACCTCGTCGCCCTTCGCGCGATGACCCCCGGAATCCGCTCACGACTCGTGTTCCACGTGCCCACGTTCGTCGGCCAGGCGCCCATCGACGGCACGCGCGCGGTCGTCACCGAGTTCATTCCCGGTGCCGTGCTGAGCGCCGACGAGCTGACGGCGCACGACCGGCTCGCGGCATCCGTGGGTCTCGCCGTCGCCGCGATCCACTCGCTGCCGACCGGTTTCATCGCCGACGCCGGACTGCCCCGCCAGACGGCAGAGCAGTCGCGCGACGCGGTCGTCGAACTCGTCGGGCGGGCAGCCGACACGGGCCACCTGCCCGCCGCGATCCTGCGCCGCTGGGAGGAGGCGACCGACGACGCCGCGCTCTGGCGCTTCCGGCCGACGGTCGTGAACGGCGCCCTCACGGCCGACTCGATCCTCGTCGACGGCGACACCGTGAGCGGGGTGCTCGGCTGGGCGTCGCTCGCCGAAAGCGATCCCGCCCGTGACCTGCACTGGCTGCTCACCTCACGCGGCCAGGCGGCCGAGGCCGCGCTGAGCGCCTACGTCGGTGCCCGTAACGGCGGTGCCGACTCCCACCTGCCGCAGCGGGCCCTGCTCTACGGGGAACTCGAACTCGCCCGCTGGCTGCTGCACGGCGTCGATGCCCATGACGACGCCATCATCGAGGACGCCGTCGGGCTGCTCGATGGACTCGTCGCGAGTGTGCACGATCGGTCGAGCGAACCGTTGTCGCCCGAGACCGGCCCGATCCTGGCTGTCGGCGACGTCGAGCGAATGCTCGACGAGACGCCCCACGATCGACTGGCCCGCGAGAGCGGCAGCGCCCTGCTGACCGACAGCTACGACTTCTCGGAGCTCGAGCGTCACGCGGCGGGTGAACGGCCGACCCCGCCGATGGACGCGACCGCACCGATGCCGCTCGACCTGAGCGATTGGGGCGATGCGGCGCCGCAGCGTCGTGCCGATCGTACGACCGGCGATGATCAGGCTGAGGCCGACGACGGGTCGGACGCCGCTGCCTCGACCGACGACCAGGCCCGGCGCAACGCGGCCTCGTCGTAGAGCCGGTCGGGCCTGATGACGCGGTCGTCTTCGACGAAGTAGAACACGGCGTCGACGCACTCGGGGTCGATGCCGGCCCAGCTCGCATACGCGAGCCGGTAGAGCGCGAGCTGCGTCTGCTTGAGTTCGAGGTCGCGGGCGTCGCGCGGCGACTTTCCGGTCTTCCAGTCGACGACCTGCACGCGGATGCCCCGGGCCGCGAGTTCGCTGCCTGGCTCGACGTCGTAGACGGCGTCGAGCTTGCAGACGAACACGTTCGCACCGATCGGCAGGTGCAGCTCGAGTTCGACCGCCTTGGGCTTGCGGCGCCCCCACTCCGAGGCGGCGAACGTCGCCTGCAGCGCGCGCAGGCGCTCGGGCGAGGTGTCGTCGACCACGGTCCCGCGCTCATCGCCACCGAGGTCGCCTGCTGGGAGCCCGTCGGCGGTCGTGCCGGCACCGAGGCCGAGGCCGAGGCCGAACGGGTCGAGCCGGTCGAGGTCGTCGAGCGCCGACGCCGCGCCCTCACCTGTCGAGCGATGCTCGACCCACTCGTGGAAGAGCGTGCCGAGGCGAGTGGCCCGGAACGGCCGCTGCGGCATCGGTCGGCGCAGCGCGGCGCCCACCGCGGCCGGGTCATCGACGTAGTCCTTGAACCGTGATGCCGGCACGCGGGCCGGGATCTCGATCACGGCATCGCCCTCATCGCGGCGACGACGCTCTTCGAGGAGCAGCCGCACGTGCTCGGCGAGGCGGGGCCCGATGCCCGACCCGCTCGGCAGCT
Organism: uncultured Actinomycetota bacterium; assembly: GCA_963758615.1. GTDB lineage: Bacteria > Actinomycetota > Actinomycetes > Actinomycetales > Microbacteriaceae > Agromyces. Next base: position 476,098 of record CAVWVZ010000009.1, read on the forward strand.
CGGCCGCGGCACGCACGGCGTGGGCCGCGGCAATCACGGCGGTGCGTCGACTGCCGAGCGGATCGAGCGGCCAGCGCGGACGGTCGCCGAAATCGCCGCGCGGGTTCTCGTCGTCGCGCGGAGCGACCGGCAGCACGTCGACCGAGATGATGCCCGCTTGCACGAGCTCACGGAGGAACGGGCTCGGCTGGCGCGGTGCCTTCTGGGTCGACCACCACGAGCCCGTGAGCAGCAGCTCGGTGCGAGCGCGGGTGACGGCGACGTAGGCGAGCCGTCGCTCCTCGTCAGCGTGGCGCTCGCGGTTCTCCTCGGCGAACGCCGACACGGCCTGATCGAACTCGGCCTGGCTCTGCACGCCGCGCCACTGCAGGTCGGGCAGCTCGTCGGCATCGCCCTTGAACTCGTTCGGGAGCTCGCCGAATGCGAGCCAGCCCTTGGCAGATCGCGGCTTCGACGGCAGTTCGGCGTCGACGACCCGCGGGATGGCGACGAGGTCCCACTCGAGTCCCTTCGAACCGTGGATCGAGAGCACCTGCACCGCACCCGGTTCGGGCTCGTCCTGCCGGGGTGCGAGGCGGTCGCGCTGCTCGGCCTCGGTGAGCCATCCGAGGAACGCACCGAGCGTGGCATGCTCGGCCACGTCGACGAACGCCGACAGCAGCTCGTCGAATGCCTCGAGGCTCGGGACGCCGAGCGGTTGCGCGGCATTCGCGGCGACCTCGATGTCGAGCAGCAGCTCCTGCTGCACGAGGCTCACGAAGTCGACGAGGCCGAGGCCCGCGCGGCGGCGCAGCGACTGCAGCTGCGCGCCGGCGCGCCGCATGCGCGCCAGGCCGATCTCGCTGAAACCGCGCAGCGCCGAGTGGGTGTCGGGCGCGTTCAGCAGGAAGTCGAGGGCGTCGACGATCGACGGCGACTCGTCGGCGGCGATCGAGGCGCGCAGCCCGGCGCGCACGTCGTCGGCCAGACGACGAGTGGAGAGGTCGCGATCGACGAGCCACTTGGCGAGACCGTGGAGCGCCGCGAGATCGGCCGGGCCGATGCGCCAGCGGGCGCCGCCGAGCACGCGCACGAGCTCGGATCCGGCGGTGGGATCGTGCAGCACGCGCAGGACGCACACGAGGTCGGCGATGACGGGCTGGTCGAGCAGTCCGGCCATGCCGAGCACGTGCACGGGCACGCCGCGCGCGCGCAACGCCGCGGTGAACACGCCCACGTTCGCGAACGTGCGGCAGAGCAGCGCTCCGCTCGCCCCGTCACCGGCCCCGCGCCCCAGCCGCCGCTGGAACCACTCCGCGACCCGCTCGGCCTCGTCTTCGACGGTCTCGGCCCAGACGACGTCGAGACGGCCAGGCCCGGCGAAGGGCGATGCGCTGAGCGGCGCCTTGGGGATTCCGGCATCGAGCGAACCGATCAGCACATTCGCCGCGTCGAGCACGATGCGCGGATTGCGCCAGCTCGTGGACAGGTCGTACACGCTCGCCGCCGCCTGTCGCGCGAAGTCGCGACCGAAGCGCGCGAGGTTCGCGGCGCTCGCGCCGCGCCACCCGTAGATCGACTGGTCGGGATCGCCGACCGCCATCACGGGCTGGTCGGCGAACAGCGTCGAGAGCAGTCGGGTCTGCACGACGCTCGTGTCTTGGTATTCGTCGAGCAGCACGGTTCGATACCGCTCGCGGTGGGCCGCAACGACCTCGGGATGCTGCTCGCAGATCGCGAGCGCGAGCGCGATCTGGTCGGAGAACTCGACATACCCGCGCTGCTGTTTCGCCGCGGCGTACGCGTCGGCGAGTTCGAGCAGGGGCGGCAGCGCGTCGACGACGCCGAGCGCCTCGACGAACGAGGCGAAGTCGGTGCGCTTACGTGGTGCCTCGATCGGCAGGCCCCGCATCTGCAGGAAGTCGCGCGTCATCGCTCGCACGTCGCGACTGTCGGCCACGTTCTCGGCGAGCGCGCGACTGAGCGAGAGCACGGCCCCGGTGATGCGGTCGAGCGACGCGTCGAGTTCGACGAGCCGCGGGTCGGTCGACGCGGCGACGACCGATCGGGCCAGCTGCCAGGCGGATGCCTCGCCGAGCACGGCGGCGTCGGGCTCGCGCCCGATGCGCATGGCGTGTTCGCGGTAGATCGAGCTCGCGAAGGCGTTGTAGGTGCCGACCGACGCGGATTCGAGCGGATCGAGCGAGACGTCGGCGATGCCCTCGGCGACGAGCTGTGCGACGCGCTGGCGCACCCGGTCGGCGAGCTCGGCGGCGGCCTTGCGCGTGAAGGTCAGCCCGAGCACCTCGGGTACGTCGACGTGGCCGTTCGCGAGCAGCCAGACGACCCGGTTCGCCATGGTCTCGGTCTTGCCGCTGCCGGCCCCGGCGACCACGATGCTCTGGCCGTGCGGGTCGGCCTCGATCACGGCGCGTTGCTCGGGGGTGGGCGCGTGAAGGCCGAGTCTCGTGGCGATCTCGAGCGCGCTGAGCACCGTGCTGGTCGCGGTCATGCCCTGGCCGCTCACGCGGAAACCGCCGGCACGAGGTGCACGCGGTACTGCCAGCCGGCGAACCGCGATCGGTAGCCGAGTTCGGCGGGCCCCTCGAATTCATTGCCGGCCATGGTGCGCCCGACCGCGCCGAGCCGCTCGCGGAACGCCCCCTCGGCCGCCTCGTCGAACGGCTGCTGCACGCGCTCGGTGTACCCGACGCCCCGCGCGGGCTTCGCGAGGTAGACGAGCTTGGCTCCGCCGAGCACTCCGCCGCTCGGAATCTCGCCGACGCGCGCCGCGAGCTGGTAGGCCGCGAGCTGCGGATGCGCCGCGGTCTGGTCGCCCGTCGGCGGGGTGCGGCCCGTCTTGAGGTCGACGATGACCGTCGTGCCGTCGGCGGACGCCTCGACGCGGTCGATGGTGCCCGAGATCCGCACCCGATCGACGATGAGCGTGAACCGTCCCTCGGCGCCGAGCAGCACCTTGCCGTCGTCGGCGAAGTCGGCGAGGTAGTCGGCGGCACCCTCGGCCATCTTGCGGGCGCCGCGCCGCTCGCGCTCGGCGACCCAGCCCGCCTCGAACCGAAGTTCGCGCCAGCGTTGCTCGACGGCGGCCCAGATCGTCTCGATGCTCGTGTCGCCGTCGTCGCGGGCGCCGACCTCTTCGACGACCGCGTGCACGAGCGTGCCGATCGAGGCGGCGATGCCCGATGGTGGTGAGGCGACGTGGTCGATGAACCAGCCGAGCGGCGATTCCTCGGCACGATCGATCTGCGACGGCGAGATGGGCACGAGTGCCTCGGGGTCGCCCTCGAGGTCGACGAGCGGGGCGACGGTCGACGGGTCGGCGAGGCCGTACCAGTCGGCGGGATCGGCGCCGGGAACGCCGGCCTCGGCGAGGAGTGCGAGCGCGGCCGGACCCTCGCCTGCCGGCGAGGCGACCGCCTCGCTGCGGAGCGCGCCGACGAGCCCGCGAAGGTGCAGCGGGCGCCGGCGTCCGGCGCGGATGCGCTCGGAGGCGTAGCCCATGAGCATCGAGGGCTGCTCGTCGTCGTTCGCGGTGCAGCTGAGCACCAGCTGTCGCTCGGCGCGCGAGGCCGCGAGTGCGAACAGGCGAAGCTCATCGCCGCGTACCGACGCGCGAGCCTCGGCCACACCCTCAGGCGAGGGCAGTGGCGCCGCCGATCGTGCGGCTGCCGCGGCACGGGCGATCAGCCCGGCGTGCAGCAGCGTCCCGCGCGGTCGCAGGTTGGGCCACACGCCCTCTTGCAGGCCGGCGATGACCACGACATCGAAGGAGCGGCCGATGAGGGCCGGCGGCGTGGCGACGACCACGGTCTCGGCGCTGCGTTGCGGGGCCAGCGAGTCTTCGGGCAGTTCGCTCGCGAGCACCTCGTCGACGAATCGGACGGCCGATCCGTCGGGCTCGCGCTCGACGTGGCGCTGCGCCGCGGCGAAGAGCGCGACCGCGGCGTCGAGCGCCCGATTCGCCTCGTCGGCGAGCACGCCGGTGCCGCGCGCCTGCGCCCCCCACTCGGTGGCGAGGCCGCTGCCGTCCCACAGCGCCCACAGCACGTCCTCGATCGAGCCGCCGCGCACGGCGACGGCACGTGCGCTGCCGAGCACCTTCGCGAGCCGCGCAGCGCGGCGGGCGGGCGCGGCATCGATCGTCTCGAAGCCGCCCGGCGCCGCCAGCGCGTCGACGAGCAGCTCGTCGCCGGTGCGATCGCCCCCCGCAGCGAGCTCGTCGTGCCGCAGCGCCAGGCGGAGCCTGCGCAGGCCGACGCCGTCGAGGCGCCCGATGGGCCCGGTCATCAACGCGACGGCGAGCTCGGCGGTGAGCGGTTCACGGTCGAGGACGAGCGATGCCGCCGCGAGGAGGGCCGCCGCTGCCGGTGCGTCACGCAACGCCGTGCGCGCCGCGCTGCCGGCCGTGGGCACGTCGGCGAGCGCGAGCCCGCGTTCGAAGGCGGGCACGTCGCCTCCTGACCTGAGCACGACCGCCATCTTCGACCACGGCACGCCGTCGAGCAGGTGGCGTTCGCGGAGCACGCCCGCGACGGCCTGGCACTCGGTCGCGTGCGACGGCGCCTCGATGCCGAGCACCGGGGCGAGGGCGTCGACGGGCAGCTCGGAGGGGTCGGAGAGGTCGGACCGGGGTGCCATCGTCGCCGTGCGATGGCGCCCGCCGAGCGCCGTGCCGATGTGTGCGGTCGACGACTGCACGACCTGGCGCAGCGCCGGGTTGCCGCGGTGCACCGACGGCAGGTCGATGCGGAGCACCTCTGCACCGTCGAGCACGCCGGCGAGCGAGCCGAGCAACTCGGGGCGGCCGCCTCGGAAGCCGTTGCTGGCGACGTCGGGGTCGCCCAGTGCCACGACCTGCGTGCCGCGTGCGCCGAACGCACCGAGCAGCGCGGCCGTGGTCTCGGTCGCCTCCTGCGCGTCGTCGACGATGAGCAGACGCAATCGGGCGAGGGTGCCGAGCGCTCGCTCGGCATCGGCATCGTGGGCACTGCGCCGCACGATCGCCGCCGCGAATGCGCCGAGCTCGCTCGAGTCGAACTGGGTCGGCCGCAGCTGCTCCTTGACCTCGGCGTACTCGGCGAGGAACGCTCCGGCCGCGACCCACTCGGGCCGACCTGCGCGCCGCCCGAGCTCTGCGAGCTGCTCGGCCTCGACGCCGTGCTCGACCGCGCGCATCATGAGGTCGCGCAGCTCGGAGCGGAATCCGCGAAGCGACCGCACCTCGGCGGTGAGCGGGTCGGGCCATGCGGGGCCGAAGCCGTCGCGGATGCCGCCCTCGAGGAGTTCGCCGATGATGTGGTCGTGCTCGGCGCCGGTGAGCAGGGTGACCGGCGCATCGGTGTACGCCCGAACGAGCTGGAACGCGATCGAGTTCGCGGTGCGCGCGAGCGGTCCGCGGGTGGTGACCCCGAGTCGCACCGCCAGCGAGTCACGCAGGGAGGTCGCCGCCGACCGCGTGGCCGACACCACGAGCACCTCGTCGCTGGAGTACCCGAGTCGCTCGACGCGATCGGCAACGAGCTCGATCGCGAGGGTCGTCTTGCCACTGCCGGGCGCGCCGAAGACCGCCGTGTGCTCGCTCGTGGCGAGCTGTTCGAGGAGGTCGGGAACGGACCGGGTGCCCTGCATGGGCGCAACGCTAACCCGTTCCGCCGACAGTGAACGCGAACGGCTCGGCACGTCGGGTGTCGTAGTGTTTCAGCAACAGAGAAAGGTGCACCGTGGACGTTCGCATCGGCATTCAGAACTCACCCCGTGAACTCGGTTTCGAGACCTCCCAGTCGGCCGCCGAGGTCGAGCAGGCGGTCGCAGCCGCCCTCGCCGGGCAGTCGCCGGTGCTCAAGCTCTCCGACGACAAGGGCACCGTCTACGTGGTCCCGGCCTCTGCACTGGCCTACGTCGAGATCGGCTCCGAGGAGTCGCGTCGCGTCGGCTTCGTCGCCTGACGATGGAACTCCTCTTCGTCGCCCTCGGCGGAGCGATCCTCGGCGTCGCCGCGCACTTCGCCTTCCACTATCGGCACCTGCGCGGCGTCGTCGTCGTCCCGGCGATCGGCACCGCCGTCGCCTCGGTCGTCTGGGTCGGGCTCACGTGGCTCGGCTGGGCCTGGGACGGCGGCTGGATCTGGGTCGTGTCGCTGGTCGCGGCGGGGCTCGCCTCCGCGGCATCCGCGTACCTCATCGGACCCGGTCGCGAGCGGGCCGACGACGCACTCTTCGAGCGGTTGTCGCGTCCGGGCAGCGGGCGCGCCTGACCGCCCGCTCCACCACGCCGTCACGCTGACCGCAGCGCGCGAGAACGGGTCAGCACCGCTCAGGCGGTGAGCCCGAGCGCGTCCATGCGACGCGTGTGCTCGGCGATGAGCTCGGTGAACACCGGCTCGACACGCTCGCCCGACCGATCGGCCGAGTCGCTGGCCCGCAGCGCCGACCGCGCGATGAGCAAGGTGTCGCCGACGATGCTGCGCCCCCACAGGGCGAGCCGGTCGGCGAGTCCCGGCTCGGCCCGGATCGCGTCGCGCAACTCGGATTCGAGCACGCTCGCGGCACCCGCCTCGTTCAGGATGGCGCGAACCCGCGTACCGAGCTCGGTGGGCAGGCCTTCGGCGAGCCGTGAGAAGTAATCGTCGAGCATGCCCGACGTGACATGGATGCCGAGCAGCAGCTCGTACCAGTCGGCGCCGGCGGTCGACTCGCCCAGCCGGTCGGTCGCCGGCGCGAACGGCGCCATCACCGCCTCGGGCTCGACATCGAGACGGCGCAGTTCGGCGATGAGTGCGTGGTGCTTGCGCAGCGCCACTCCGGCAGCGGCGCTCAGGCCCTCTTTCGCGACGAGCGTCGGAGCCGTCGCCACCGCCCGCGAGAGCGACTCGAAGAAGTCGAGCTGGATGTACGCGGCCTGGCCGAGGAACGCCACCGGCTCGGGGACGAGTTCGGTGAAGTCCACGCGGGTCAGGTCGGTCGGCACGACTCGCGGGCGCAGCCGCGGGAGCTCGGGGCGCACGCCGCGCCGATTCGACCACATCACCACGGACCCACCCTATCCGAGGCTCACAGGGAGTCTCCGATAGGGTGGGGGGTGCACGCGGGCGATGGAACCGCGGCCGTGCGCCTGGAGTTGAGAACGGGGCGCATCTTTCACCGTCACTTTCAGGCAACACCGACAGGCAGGCTTTTGACCACTTTCACCGAACTCGGCATCGCGTCCGACATCGTCGACGCACTCGCCGGGAAGGGCATCATCGATGCCTTCCCCATCCAGGAACAGACCATCCCCCTCGCCCTCTCGGGCCAGGACATCATCGGCCAGGCGAAGACCGGCACGGGCAAGACCTTCGGGTTCGGCCTCCCGATCGTCCAGCGCCTCGGCGACGACCCCGAGCGCGGCGTCAAGGCGCTCATCGTCGTGCCGACGCGCGAGCTCTGCGTGCAGGTGACCGAAGACCTCGAGCTCGCCACCTCGAACCGCCCGACGAAGATCGTCTCGATCTACGGCGGCAAGGCCTACGAGGGGCAGATCGAGCAGCTCAAGGCCGGTGCGCAGATCGTCGTCGGCACCCCCGGGCGCCTGCTCGACCTCGCGTCGCAGCGCCTCCTCTCGCTGAAGAACGTCAGCGAGCTGGTGCTCGATGAGGCCGACAAGATGCTCGACCTCGGGTTCCTCCCCGACATCGAGAAGCTCTTCGCGCAGACGCCGCCCGTGCGTCACACCATGCTCTTCTCGGCGACGATGCCCGGCCCGATCGTCGCCCTCGCGCGACGATTCATGACGCGCCCGATCCACATCCGCGCGACCGACCCCGACGAGGGCCTCACCCAGGCGAACATCAAGCACCTCGTCTACCGGGCGCACTCGCTCGACAAGGACGAGGTGATCGCGCGCATCCTGCAGTCCGAGGGCCGCGGCAAGACGATCATCTTCACGCGCACGAAGCGTGCCGCGGCGAAGCTCGTCGAAGAGCTGAACGACCGCGGCTTCAACGCCGCCGCCGTGCACGGCGACCTGAACCAGGACCAGCGCGAGCGCGCCATGGCCGCGTTCAAGGCCGGCAAGAAGGACGTCCTGATCGCCACGGATGTCGCAGCACGCGGCATCGACGTCGACGACGTCACCCACGTCATCAACCACACGATCCCCGACGACGACAAGGCGTACCTGCACCGCGTGGGCCGCACCGGCCGCGCGGGCAAGACCGGCATCGCGGTGACCTTCGTCGACTGGGACGACCTGCACAAGTGGGCGCTCATCAACCGCGCGCTCGAGTTCGGCCAGCCCGAGCCGACCGAGACCTACTCGTCGAGCCCGCACCTCTACCACGACCTCGACATCCCCGCCGGCACGAAGGGCCGACTGAAGCCGGCCTCGGCTGTCGCCGCGCCGACGCGTTCGGCGACCGCGGGCCGCCACGAGTCGCGCACCGAGGCATCCGGCGATCGCCCGCCGCGCAATCGTACCCGCAGCCGCACCCGGAGCGGCCGCCCTGCCGGCGACGCATCGGTGCCGTCCGGCGCCGACACGTCCGCCGATGCCGCGACCGCGGTCGCTCCCGTGAAGGAAGCCGGCACCGGAACCCATGACGGCAAGGGCCACGAGCACCACGACGGCAATGTGGCGCCCCGCCGTCGCCGCCGTCGTCGCACTCCTCGCCCGGCAGCCGAGTAGCCCCACCTGCATTGCACGAAGCGCCCGCCCCCTGAGGAGGACGGGCGCTTCGTCGTCGGTGTGGGCGAGTCGGAGCTCAGGCCCGAGCGTGCTCGTCGGGAACCCCGCCCGAGCCGGCTGCTCAGACCCGCGCAAGCACCGCGGGCGTACCGGTGCCCTCGGCGAGGATCTTCGTGATGACGTCGGGCGCCGTGCGGCACTCGCCCAGCCGGTTCGGCTTGCCCGTGCCGTGGTAGTCGCTCGAACCGGTGATCTCGAGGCCGAACCGGGCGGCCAGCTCGCGCAGCCGCGGCTTCGCGTCGGCACGATTCTCGGGGTGATCGACCTCGAGTCCGAAGAGTCCGGCGTCGACGAGCTGACGGAGCCGCCGCGGCGGCACGACCTGCTCGGCTCCACGCGTGCCGGGGTGCGCGAGCACGGGGACGCCGCCGGCCGCGCGGATCAGCCGCACCCCGGTGAGCGGGTCGGGTGCGTAATGCGGCTGGGCGTAGCCCCAGCGCGGGTGCAGGATGCTCGCGAACGCGGCCGACCGATCGGGCGCGTGCCCGCGCGCAACGAGCGCGTCGGCGATGTGGGGGCGACCGATGGTCGCGCCCTCGGCGGTCTGCGCGAGCACGTCGTCCCAGCTGAGGGCGTAGTCGCGCCCGATGCGCCGCACGATGTCTTCGGCACGAGCGAGCCGCGACTCGCGGATGCGGGCGGTCTCGTCGACGAGCGCCGCGTCGAGCGGGTCGATCAGGTAGGCGAGCATGTGCACGCTCATGTAGCCCTCGCGTGTCGACAACTCCATGCCGGGGATGAGGGCGACGCCGGTCGCGGGAACCGCCGCAGACGCCTCGGCCCACCCGCTCGTCGAGTCATGGTCGGTGAGGGCGACACCCCAGAGCCCGGCGATGGCGGCCTGCTCGAGCAGGCGCGTGGGCGACTCGGTTCCGTCGGACACCGTGGAGTGCGTGTGCAGGTCGGCTTCGCCGGTCGCTGCGGGGGCGTCTGACATTCCTCAATGCTAGTGCTGGCCTCTCACCGCCGACTCTCAGCGCATCGCCCCTATCGTGGGTGGAATGCTCCCCCGCATCATCGGCTGGGCCATCGTGCTCGGTACCGCCGCAGTTGCGTTCGTGCTCGTCTGGCCGCAGGCGCTCGGCCTGCAGAACCAGTGGGTCGCCGCGCACGTCGTCGCCCTTCGCGGCGCGGCGGCCGCCGTCGGCATCGCGATCGCGATCGTCTTCGCGATCGTCGCGATCCCCCGCCGCTCCCGTCGCTTCGGCATCGCGATGGCCACCGTGCTCGCGCTCTTCGCGGCCGGCAACATCGCCGTGCTCGCCGTGCGCGGCACCGGTGGGGCCGAGGCTGCCGAGGCCGGGACATCCGACACCGTCACGGTGCTCGCGTGGAACACGCTCGGCGAAGTACCCGACGCGCAGACGATCGCCTCACTCGCCCTCGACGAGGGCGCCGACGTCGTCGTGCTGCCCGAGACCACCGACCCGCTCGGCGAGGCGGTCGCGATCGCGATGCGCGACGGCGGGAGCCCGATGTGGGTGCACACGCAGGCGTACGACGACATCGCGAAGGCGCGATCGACGACGCTGCTCATCAGCCCCGACCTCGGCGCCTACACGGTGACGTCCGCCGAGTTCCCGGGCCCGCCCGGCAACACCAACACGCTGCCGAGCGTCGTCGCCGACCCGGTCGACGGCGACGGTCCGCGCATCGTCGCGGTGCACGCCGTGGCACCCATCAGGTGGGAGCTGCGCAACTGGCGAAGCGACCTCGACTGGCTCGCCGCGCAGTGCGAGGGCGACGATGTGATCATGGCCGGGGATTTCAACGCGACGCTCGACCATTTCGCCGGTCACGGCACCGATGGCGGCGATCTCGGTCGCTGCTCGGATGCCGCGAACGCGGCGGATTCGGCGGCGCTCGGCACCTGGCCGACCGAGGTGCCGCCACTGCTCGGCAGTCCGATCGACCACGTGCTCGCGACCCCCGGCTGGGCCGTCGACGAGTTCCGCGTGATCGACGAACTCGACGGCGCCGGCAGCGACCACCGTCCCATCGTCGCGACGCTCAGCCGGAGCTGACGCCTGTTCGCCGCACCGGCGGGCGGTGCGAGAATGGGTGGCATGGCGAATTCGAGCGACACCTCCACCACCGAGACCGCGGCACAGGCCGTTTCCGACGAAGAGGCGGGTCGCAACGCGAATCGCTCGACCACGCCGAGCTCCGAGGGCTTCAAGGACTTCATCGGCAACGGCTGGGCCGACCGTGACGAGACGCTGCCGTCGGCGCGCGAGCAGGCGTCGTTCGCCGCGGTCCGTCGCGGCAAGGTCTCGGCGGCGTTCCCCGGCCGGCGACTGATCGTGCCCGCCGGCGACATGAAGCAGCGGGCCAACGACACCGATTACCCGTTCCGTGCGCACTCGGCGTTCGCGCACCTCACCGGCTGGGGCTCCGACTCCGAGCCGGGCGCCGTGCTCGTCTTCGAGCCCACCGCCGACGGCCACGAGGCGACCGTCTACTTCCGCGAGCGCGCCGGTCGCGACTCCGAGGAGTTCTACGCCAACCCGGCGATCGGCGAGTTCTGGATCGGGGCGCGCCCGTCGCTCGCGCACGTCGCCGCCGACCTCGACGTGGCGACGCGCGGCCTCGACGAGTTCGACCACGTCGTCGACGCCGTCGACACTGCGACCCTCGTGCTGCGCGAGGCCGATGCATCCGTCACCGAGCGTGTCGACCACGCCCGCATCCGGTTCGCCGCAGAGCAGGCGCTGTCCACGAACGCGGCCGACGCGCCGTTCTCGATCGAGGTCGGCGCCGAGCACGAGCCCGACGGCGAGCTCGCCCGCGTCGTCTCCGAGTTGCGGCTCGTGAAGGACGAGTTCGAGCAGGCCGAGATGCGCGCGGCGATCGCGGCGACCGAGCGCGGTTTCACCGAGGTCATCGCCGAACTGCCGCGCATCACCTCCGAGGTGCGCGGCGAGCGCGTGATCGAGGGCGTGTTCGCCACCCGCGCGCGACTCGAGGGCAACGACGTCGGCTACGACTCGATCGCCGCGGCCGGCCCGCACGCGACGATCCTGCACTGGACCCGCAACGACGGTCCCGTCGTGCCGGGCGACCTCGTGCTCCTCGACGCCGGCGTCGAGCTCGACAGTTACTACACCGCCGACATCACCCGCACGTTCCCCGTCAGCGGCACCTACTCGGCGGTGCAGCGCCAGGTCTACGAGGCCGTGCTCGAGGCCGCCGATGCCGCGTTCGCCATCGTGAAGCCCGGCGTCATCTTCCGCGAGGTGCACGCCGCTGCGATGCAGGTCATCGCCCGCAAGACGGCCGAGTGGGGCTTCCTGCCGGTGTCGGCCGAGGAATCGCTCGAACCCGAGAACCAGTTCCACCGCCGCTACATGGTGCACGGCACGAGCCATCACCTCGGCCTCGACGTGCACGACTGCGCGCAGGCGCGTCGCGACATGTACATGGACGGCGTGCTCGAGGAGGGCATGGTCTTCACGATCGAGCCCGGGCTCTACTTCCAGCCCGACGACCTCACCGTGCCCGAGGAGTTCCGCGGCATCGGCGTGCGCATCGAGGACGACATCCTCGTCACCGCCGACGGCGCCGAGAACCTCTCGGCGGGCATCCCGCGCACGGCCGACGAGGTCGAGGCGTGGGTGCGCGGCGGCACCCGCTGAGCACCGGCGCTCGCGGCTGAGTCGCCCGTCAGTCGCCGGCGTTGCGACGTTGGCGCGCCGCGCGGCGGGCGGCGTCCTGCGCCTCGCCGTAGGTGAGACCGCGCGGCTCGTCGTCGGCAGCCTCAGCGTTCGATGCGTCGGATGACCCGCCCTCGGCGTCGCCCGTCGACCCCTCGGTCACGCCCGCCACCGGCGGGTCCGCCGCCGGGGTGCTCGCGGGCTTCGCAGCCGGTGTCGGGACCGGCGTGGCCGCGCCATCCGTCGTACCGAGCACCTGACGAGCCCTGGTGACGTGCGCCGGTTCGGCGATGATCGCGTACCGGGTGGCGAGCACCTGCATGGTGGAGGTGAAGTCGCGGCGCCGGCGGTTGACCGAGTACGACACGAGGCCGAAGATCATGCCGAAGCCGGCACCGAGCAGGATCGCCGAGATGAGGATGCCGACCGACGTGCCGGTGGGCGAGAAGATGAAGAACAGCAGGCCGAGGAACGTTCCGAACCAGGCCCCCGAGATCGCCCCGGCTCCACCTGCGCGACCCCAGGTGAGCTTGCCGGTGATGCGCTCGACCGTCGTCAGGTCGGTGCCGACGATCGCGAGCTCCTTCACCGGGAACTCGGCCTTGGCGAGCGCGTCGACGGCCGACTGCGCCTCGGGGTAGGTCTCGAAGGTCGCGACGGTCTCGCCCTTCGGCAGGGTGGGGTATGCGCGGCCCATGCGGCCACCGAACGGGGATTGGTTCGTCACCTCGCCATTCTCCCATGTCGCCGGGGGCGGGCCGCCCGCGAAGCGGCCGGGTTGGGGCGTGCGGGGGCTAAGTTGGAAGCGTGAGCGCCACGAGAGTCTTCGTCGCCCGACTCGCCGGGTGCCCCGTCTTCGACCCCAATGGCGAGCGGGTCGGCAAGGCGCGCGACGTGCTCGTCGTCTACCGCAAGAACGATCCGCCGCGGGTCGTCGGCCTCATCGTCGAGATCCCGGGCAAGCGACGCGTCTTCGTCTCGATCGGGCGGGTCACCTCGATCAGCGGGGGCCAGATCATCACGACCGGCCTCATCAACCTGCGCCGCTTCGAGCAGCGCGGCGGCGAGGTGCGCGTCATCGCCGAGATGCTCGGGCGCAAGGTCGCGTTCAACGACGGCTCGGGCGTCGCGACGGTCGAGGACGTCGCGATCGAGGAGCAGGAGCCCGGCGAGTGGGAGGTCGACCAGCTGTTCGTGCGGCGGCCCAAGGGCGCCTCGCCGTTCTCGAAGGGCCAGTCGGCGTACGTCACGTGGCGCGAGGTGCGTGAGGCGAACGCCCCCGGCGAGGCGCAGTCGGCCGAGCAGCTCATCGCCACGTACTCCGAGCTGAAGCCCGCCGACCTGGCGAACACCCTGCTCGACCTCCCCGCACAGCGACGGCAGGAGGTCGCCGAGGAGTTGCCCGACGACCGGCTCGCCGACGTGCTCGAAGAGATGCCCGAGTCCGAGCAGGTGACCATCCTCGCCGGGCTCGGCGACGACCGCGCCGCCGACGTGCTCGATCACATGCAGCCCGATGACGCCGCCGACCTCATCGCCCAGTTGCCCGATGAGCGCGGCGAGCACCTGCTCGAGCTCATGGAGCCCGAAGAGGCCGACGACGTGCGGTTCCTGTTGTCGTACGGACCCGACACGGCCGGCGGTCTCATGACGCCCGAGCCGATCATCGTGTCGGCCGACGCGACGGTCGCCGAGGGACTCGCGCTCATCCGACGCCACGACCTGCCGCCCGCGCTCGGTGCGGCGGTGTGCGTCACCCTGCCGCCGTACGAACCGCCGACCGGCCGGTTCCTCGGCGTCGTGCACTTCCAGCGCATGCTGCGCTACCCGCCGCACGAGCGACTCGGCACCCTCATCGACCAGGGCCTCGAGCCCGTCAGGGCCGACACGTCGGCCGCCGAGGTCAGCCGCATCCTCGCCAGCTACGACCTCGTGTCAGTGCCGGTCGTAGACGAGAAGCATCGACTCGTCGGGGTGGTGACGATTGACGACGTGCTCGACTACCTCCTGCCCGATGACTGGCGAAGTCATCCCGAGGAATCCGATGTGGGCCGCCGGGCCGCGGCGCGCGCCCAGCTGATGACCGGAAGTATCCCGATCCCACCCGGAAGGAGGGCAGGAGATGGCACGCAGTGACGTCGACGACCGTCGATTCGACACCCCGAAGGGCACCCGCCGATCCGTGTCCTTCCGCGGGTCGGGCGACAGCGACCGGTTCGGCCGCTTCACGGAGTTGGTGGCCCGTGGCATGGGCACCCCGGGATTCCTGCTCGGGCTCTCGGTGTTCGCGATCGCCTGGATGGCGTGGAACACGTTCGCGCCCGAACCGCTGCGCTTCGACTCGATCGCGATCGGCTTCACCGCGCTGACGCTCGTGCTCTCACTGCAGGCGTCGTACGCGGCGCCGCTGATCCTGCTCGCGCAGAACCGCCAGGACGACCGCGACCGCGTGCAGATCGAGCAGGATCGGCAGCGTGCCGAGCGCAACCTCGCCGACACCGAGTACCTCGCGCGTGAGGTCGTCGCACTGCGGCTGGCCATGAAGGATCTCGCCTCACGGGAGTTCATCCGCGCCGAGCTGCGTGCCGTGCTCGAGGAACTCGACCGTCGTGACGAAGAGGACGAGGCGGCGGAGCATGCGGGACGCTGAGCTCGGCGCGCACGACCCGGCCGCCCTCGAGGCTGCGGTGCGCGCCTCGCTGACGAGTGTCATCGACCCCGAGATCCGCAAGCCCGATCACCGAGCTCGACATGGTCGACCGCGTGGTCGCCGGCGAAGACGGGCGCGTCGAGGTCGGCATCCGTCTCACGATCGTCGGATGTCCCGCCTCCGACCGCATCGAACGCGATGTGCGGCAGGCCGCCGAGACGGTGGCCGGTGCGGGCAACGCCGTCGTCGAGCTGTCGGTGATGACGCCCGAGCAGCGTGCCGCACTCACCGAGCGCCTGCGCGGTGGACGCACGCGGACGAACCCGTTCGGGCCGGGCACGCTCACGAAGGTGCTCGCCGTCACGAGCGGCAAGGGCGGGGTCGGCAAGTCGACGATCACGGCGAACCTCGCGGTCGCGCTCGCGGCGCGCGGGCTCGCGGTCGGACTCATCGACGCCGACGTGCACGGCTTCTCGATCCCCGGGCTGCTCGGTCTCGTCGACGACACGGGGCTCGCCGCGCGGCCGACCCGTGTCGACGAGATGATCCTGCCGCCCGTCGCGCATGGCGTGAAGGTCGATCTCGATCGGCATGTTCGTCGAACCGAGCGAAGCCGGCGGGCGAGCGTCGTCGACGGCGGTCGCCTGGCGCGGACCGATGCTGCACCGCACGCTGTCGCAGTTCCTCACCGACGTGTACTTCGGCGATCTCGACGTGCTCCTGGTCGACCTGCCGCCGGGCACCGGCGACATCGCGATCTCGCTCGGCCAGCTCCTGCCGAACGCCGAGGTCGTCGTCGTGACGACACCGCAGCCGGCCGCGGCCGATGTCGCCGAGCGGTCCGGCGTCGTCGCGCGGCAGACCGGCCAGCGCATCGTCGGCGTCATCGAGAACATGGCGGGGCTCGTGCAGCCCGGCGGCGAGGTGCTCGAGCTCTTCGGGGCCGGCGGCGGCGAACTGGTGGCCGAGCGGCTCTCGGCCGGTCAGCCCGAGCCGGTGCCGCTGCTGGCGAGCGTGCCGCTCAGCATGGCGCTGCGGCAGGGCGGCGATGCGGGCGTGCCGGTCGTGATCGCCGAGCCCGACGATCCCGCCGCCCGTGCCATCGAGGCGGCGGCCGCCAGGCTCGCCGCGCTCCCCCGCGATCTCTCCGGCCGGCGGCTCGACGTCAGCCTGCGGTGACTCCCATGCCGCGCGTCCGTCCGATCAGCCGGCTCGCCGTCGGCACGGCGGTCGTGGCCGCGGTCATCGGTCTCGCGGGTTGTGCGGCACCACAAACCTCCGCCGGCGTGCCCGACGGGATCACCGCCGAGCTGCGGCAGGGACGCTTCGACGTCGAAGCCCGCCAACTGGTCGTGCATGTCGAGAACGGCAGCCCGTCGCCCGTCGACATCGACGGGCTCGTCGTCACGGCACCGGAGTTCGTGGCGCCGCTCGAACACGATCGGGCATTCGACCTCTCGGCCGGCGAGGCGATCGACATCCGCATCGACCTGCCCGACCCGCAGTGCGGCAGCGGCGAGGGCGAGCCGCTCGTCGACCTGCAGGGTCGTTCCGGTGACGAGACCTTCACGGGCGCGGTCTCCCCGACCGACCCGTTCGGAACGCTCGACCGGATCGGCGCCACCGACTGCCTCACCGCGTCGGTCGACGCCGTCGCCGCGATCACCCTCCCCGAGCACCTGCGCACGACGGGCAGCGGCGCGGGGCAGCGGGCGTGGATCGATGTGCTGGTCACCCCCGAGCCGTCGGGCGACGCGTCGTTCGTCATCGACTTGGTCCACGGCACGACGCTGCTCAACGCCGAGGACGGCCCCGAATGGCCGCTCGCGCTCGACGTCGCCGCCGGCGGCGAGCCGATCACGGTTCCACTCGCGGTGCGCCCGGCGCGGTGCGACGCGCACGCGATCGCCGACGACAAGCGCGGCACCATCCTGCCGTTCGAGATCACGACGAGCGACGACCTCACCGGCCGAATCGACCGATCGTCGGGCGACACGCTCCAGGCCGAGCTGTACGACTACGTCACCGAGCGCTGCGGCCTCGGCACGACGCCGGTCGAATAGCGACGCAGGACTGTATCGAGACCTCGACCAGATCTCGATACGGCGCTGGCGCGCCTACTCGATCGACGACGACGGCTCCACCACTCGCGCCAGCAGCTCCACGAGCAGCCGCTCGGTGAGTGCCCCGGGCAACGCCTCGACGAGTGCGAGCACGGGCGCCATGCGCGCGGGCAAAGCCCCACCCCCGGCCGGGTCACCCGACGCGTCGCCGCCGAGCAGCCCTGCCGCCCGCAGCAGCGCCGCGGCACCCTCCGAGTCGATCCCGAGCGCGGCCGCCGCCTCGAGCGCGTCGGCGCCCCCCGGCAACGCCGCCGCAAGGCCGGCTGCCACGGCCGCACCATCGACCGGTGGCGCCCCGCGTACCGCATCGGCCGCCTCGTCGAGCGCCGCCGTGAGGTCGTGCAGCACCGCCTCGGTCACGGGCGTCACCGTGAGGTGCGTGGTGTGCGGCAGCACGGTGCCGTCGGCCTGGGTGAGCCCGGGCTGCAGTTGCAGGTGCCAGCCCGACGCCCGTGCCGCGTCGGCCCAGTGGTGCGGGTCGACCCTCCGTTCGACGGGCAGCGAGTCGTCGGTCGCGACGGCGAGCAGCGGCCCCACCGGCGTGCCGATGACGCGCAGTCCCTCGATCGCCGCGATGCGCTCGCGCAGCACCGCGGTGGCACGCGCCGCGCGTGCGGTCAGCTCGGCGAACCCGGGCTCGCCGAGCGCCTCGATGAGGGCCCACGCCGCAGCCAGCGGTCCGGCGGGTTTGGACCCCGTCATGGTCGGGTTCACGACGGGGTAGCCGGGCCAGCCCGTCGTCGCGAAGTACTGGTACCGCTGCCGGTCGCGTCCACGGGTCAGCAGCACCGAGACGCCCTTCGGTGCGTAGCCGTACTTGTGCAGGTCGGCTGAGAGGCTCGTCACGCCGGGCACCGAGAAGTCCCAGGCGGGCAGCCGGTGAGGCCAGAACGCGAGCGCGAACCCGCCGATGCACGCGTCCACGTGCAGCGCGATGCCCCGCGAGGCGGTGATCGCCGCGACATCCGCGACCGGATCGAGACTCGCGAACGGGTACGACGGCGCGCTCACGACGACGAGCGCGACATCGTCGCCGAGCCGCTCCTCGATGTCGGCGACGGCCGGCACCCCGGTCGCCGGGTCGACCGGCACGAGGTCGAGCTCGAGCCCGAAGTAGTGCGCGGCCTTGTGGAAGGCCGCGTGCACGGTGACCGGGGCGACGAGCCGCGGCACCCGGGGCGTGCCGCGGCGGGCCGACCGCCAGGCATCGCGCGCGGACTTCACGGCGAGCAGGCAGCTCTCGGTGCCGCCCGACGTGACCGAGCCGACCACGTCGCCGTCGCCGCCGAACACCCGGCGCGCGAAGCCGACGACGCCTGCCTCCATGACAGCGACCGAGGTGAACGTCGTCGGATCGAGGCCGTTGACCGGCTGCACCAACCGGGCCGCCGCGCCCGCGAGCTCGTCGAGCTCGGGAACCCCCGAGTCGTACACATACGAGAGCACGCGGCCGCCATGGGTGGGTGCGTCGGCGGCGCGCAGCGCCTCGAGCTCGGTGAGGATGTCGGATGCCTCGCGGCGGAGTTCGGTCACGGAGTGCTCCATTCGGGTGAGGCCGCGGCGTCGGCGTTCACGTCGGCCCGTCGCAGCGGGTAGGCGCGGAGCACGACGACGCTGATGAGCACGAGCGCCGCCGGGACGACGCTGAACGCGACGGCGATGCCGGCGATCGCGGTGGGCGACTGCGTGACTGCCTCGGCGCCGGCCGACTCGATGTAGCCCGTGAGGGCGAGCACCAGGGTGAGCAGCGTCGCGCCGAGCGCCATGCCCGCCGTCTCACCCGCGGTCCACACGCCGCCGAAGCTGCCGGCACGGTCGACGCCGGTCTGGCGCGCATCATGCGAGATCACGTCGGGCAGCATCGCCATGGGCAGCGACTGCATGCCCGCATAGGCGGCACCCGCGACGGCGACGGGCAGGTACACCCACGGTCCCGGCGCCCACACGAGGACGACCATGCTGAGCGCCGCGGCGGCGAACACGAGGCTCGCGATGCGGAAGCCGCGCTCCTTGCCGATGCGCCCCGCGACGCGCTGCCACACCGGGGCGAGCAGCACGGCGGGCGCGATGAGCGCGATGAAGAGCAGCGTGACCGCGGCCTCGGAGTCGAGCACCCACGTCGCCACGAACTGCGCACCCGCGAGCATCAGGCCGGTCGCGAGCCCCTGCAGCACGAAGGCACCCAGCAGGGAGCGGAACGGGGCGCTGCGTCGCAGCGCCCGAAGGCCCTCCTGGTACCCGCCGGCCGGCTTCGACGCGGCGGGCGAGCTCGACGGCGGGACATCCGATCGCTTCGCGGTGCCCGCGCTCACGAACATGCCCACGCCGATCACGAGTCCGGCGATGACCGCCATCACCAGGTAGCCGACGTGCTCGTCGGCGAACGCGCGACGCAGTTCGGGCCCGCCCGCGCCGAAGAGCAGGATCGCGATCGTGAGCACGACGACTCGCCAGGTCAGCAACCGGGTGCGCTCGTCGTAGTCGCCGGTGAGCTCGGCCGGCAGGGCGATGTAGGGCACCTGGAAGAGGCTGAACGCGGTCGCCGTCGCGAGGAACGCGACGAAGACCCAGCTGCCGGATGCCCCGGGCGCGAGGCCCGCCGGAACCGCGAACGTGAGCGCGAACCCGACGGGGAGCGCGATCGCGCCGACGATCATCCACGTGCGGCGGGTGCCGGTGCGGGCGAGGGCGCGGTCGCTGCGCGCGCCGATCCACGGGTCGATCACGACGTCCCACACCTTGGCTGCGGTCACCACCAGGCCGGCGATCAGCGCGCTCACCCCGAGGGTGTCGGTGAGGTAGTACACGAGCACGAGGCCGGGCAGGGTCGCGAAGCCGCCGGTGCCGATCGAACCGATCGCATATCGGGCAACGACCCCGCGCGAGAGAGGTCGCTCCACTGCGGTCATGGAGGCAGTGTACTCACTCGTCGGCGAAGTGGGTCAATTGACCTAGACTGTGCTGATGCGAGACGCGATCGCCTCCCCAGCCCTTTTCGAGCGCCTCACCGACGACGTCGTCGCGTCGGGCGCCGAAACCGTCCCCGTGCTCACCCCGTCGACCGGCGAGGTGCTGCACCAGCTGCCGCGCTCGAGCGCCGGCGACGTGCGCGACGCCGTCGCCAGGGCGCGCCTCGCGCAGCTGGCGTGGGCGCGCGCCGGGTTCGCCGAGCGCCGCCGCGTACTGCTCGCGGCGCACGACCTCATCCTCGAGCGCCGCGAGCTGCTGCTCGACCTCGTGCAGCTCGAGAGCGGAAAGACCCGCGGCCAGGCGTTCGAGGAGGTCTACCAGGCGGCCGGCGTCACCCGATACAACGCGCTCGCGGCACGCCGCGTGCTCGGCGGGCACCGCGCTCGTTCAGGGGTGCCGACCGTCACCACCGCCCGGGTGCGCTACCGCCCGAAGGGCGTCGCCGGCGTCATCACCCCGTGGAACTACGCGCTCGCGCTCGCTGCGATGGACGTGATCCCCGCGCTCGCGGCTGGGTGCGCCGTCGTGCAGAAGGCTGACGACCAGGGCGCCCTGACGATGCTCGCGCTGCGCCGCGCCTTCATCGACGCCGGTGTGCCCGAGGCACTGTGGGCGGTCGTCGCCGGTCCCGCCGACGAGGTCGGCGAGGCCCTCACCGACGAGGTCGACTACATCTGCTTCACCGGATCGACCGCCACGGGTCGCAAGATCGGCGAGAAGGCGGGCCGACGCCTCGTCGGAGCATCCCTCGAACTCGGCGGGAAGAACGCGCTGCTCGTGCTCGACGACGTCGATCCCGCGCGGGCCGCGGCGAGCGCCGCGCACGCCGCGTTCTCGGCGATGGGGCAGCTGTGCGTCTCGATCGAGCGCATCTACGTCGACCAGAAGGTCGCCGCGCCGTTCCAGCGCGCCCTCATCGGGTACCTCCGCGAGGCGAAGCTCGGCGCCGCCCTCGAGTACGACGCCGACTTCGGATCGCTCGCGAGCGCCGCGCAACTCGAACGGGTCGAGGCGCACCTCGCCGACGCGGTCGCGAAGGGCGCGACCGTGCTCGTCGGCGGCCGGCACCGACCCGACCTCGGTCCGTGGTTCTTCGAGCCGACCGTGCTCACCGGCGTCACCCCCGACATGACCGCCTACGCCGAGGAGACGTTCGGCGCGATCGCGAGCCTCTACCTGGTGAACAGCGACGACGAGGCCGTGCTCGCCGCGAACGCGAGCGACTACGGCCTGAACGCGGCGGTCTTCACGCGGTCGCCGGGCCGTGCCCGGCGCATCGCCGACGCGCTCGACGCCGGCAGCGTGAACATCAACGAGGGCTACCGGGGTTCCTTCTCATCGGTCGCCGCGCCCATGGGCGGCGTCAAGCAGTCGGGCCTCGGGCGCCGCAACGGCGAGGTGGGACTGCTGCGCTTCGTCGACGCCGTGACGATCGCGTCGACCACCGGGTTGATGCAGTTGCCGCGCACCGCCGCCGAGTACACGACGAAGGTGGAGCTGATGGTGCTGCTCGCGCGGGTGCTCAAGGCAGCGCGCCGGGCCTGACCGAGCCTGTCGGCGCCGACCGACGACCGCCGGCTGCGCGCCCGGCGCGTCAGGTCGCTTCGGAGTCGAACGGCGCGGGCTCTTCGGTGCCGAGTGCCTCGCGCTTGCGCTTGCGCTGCAGGTAGGCCGAGTTCTCGTTGACGGCTGCTCGGCCGACGACTGGAGCGGGCGACTGCTCTTCGGCGAAGGGGTCGACGTCGGTGAGGGCCTCACGGATGATGCGACGGGGGTCGTACTGGCGCGGGTCGAGCTTCTTCCAGTCGAGGTCGTCGAAGTCGGGGCCCATCTCCTCGCGCATGCGGTCTTTCGCTCCGCTCGCCATGTCGCGAAGGGAGCGCACGAGACGCCCGAGCTGCGCGGCGTAGTGCGGCAGCCGTTCGGGGCCGAGCAGGAAGACGGCGATCACCCCGATGATGAGGAGCTTCTCGAACGTCAGACCGAACATCCCTACAGGATAGTCGGCGGCGAGGCGTACGAACGCCACGTGCCCGCGCCTTTAGGCTGGGGACTCGAGAGATTCACCCGGGAGCCGAACAACGTGTCCGATCACGACCTGAACTGGAAGTACGTCGACGAGTCCGTCGTCGAGTCCGAGCCCATCGCCAAGGCCCGCCAGCAGTCGCTCGAGCTCGGCGTCGAACCGGTCTCGCCCTCGGTCGGCGCGCAGCTCGCGGTCATCGCCGCCGCCACCCGGGCGGGCTCGATCATCGAGGTCGGCACGGGCGTCGGCGTCTCGGGCCTCTGGATGCTGCAGGCCTCGCCGCGCGCGCAGCTCACGTCGATCGACACCGAGAACGAGTACCAGCAGCAGGCGCGACAGCACTTCGCCGATGCCGGCATCGCCGCGGCACGGGTGCGGCTCATCGCCGGGCGCGCGGGCGAGGTGCTCCCCCGCATGAACGAGAGCTCGTACGACATCGTCTTCGTCGATGCCGACGCCCCGTCGGTGATCGAGTACGCCGAGCACGGCCTTCGCCTGGCGAAGCCCGGTGGCAGCGTGCTCGTGGCGCGTGCCCTGTGGAAGGGCCGGGTCGCGGACCCCTCGAAGCGCGACGCGGCCGCGAGCGCGTTCCGCACGCTCATCGGCGAGCTCTCCGCGTCGTCGGCCGTCGCGACGGCGATCTCGCCGGCCGGCGACGGCCTGCTGCAGATCGTCAAGCTCGGCGCCTGACTCGACCGATCACGAGCCGCGACACGAGCCCGGATCACGGCCCGGAAACACCACGAGCCCCGAGTCTCCTCGGGGCTCGTTGACCTAGGCGTGACTCAGGCAGGGTTCACGACGCCACCGAGGACGTCGTAGAGCTCCTTGGCCTCAGCGTCGTTCACCGAGACGACGAGACGGCCGCCACCCTCGAGCGGAACCCGCACGATGATGAGTCGACCCTCCTTCACAGCCTCCATAGGCCCGTCTCCGGTGCGTGGCTTCATGGCCGCCATTGAGCTCCCCTTTCGTGGCTGAGATTCCATTATCTGTCATCATCGGCGTCGCTGGGAAATCGCCCGGAATCCGGGGGGCATTCCATGACGTCGCATGAACGTGCCCCGGCGACGCAGGCGGCACGCGTTTTCCCGGCCGATCAGGGAGGAGTCCAGTCGATCCCGTCGATGCGCCACGCGATCAGCAGCCAGCCGACCTGCAGCGCGATGAACACGACGACGATCCCCCACCGATACCATCGCGCCCTCGGCACGGCCAGCGCCCCCACCAGCGGGAACAACGGCGCGAGGATCCGGAAGGTGCTCGACTGCGGAAAGAACACCGCGAGCAGGTAGAGCCCGTAGCTCGCGAGCCACAACCTGATGTCGACGCCGAGCCGCTTCACCGCGGGCAGGAACAGCATCGCCGCGAAGCTCACGATGAGCACGACCATGGCCGCCATGCCGAGCCACGCGGGCAGTCGCACCCACTCCGCCCACCACGCCGCACCCTGGAACCAGGCGGTGAACGGCACGAGTTCCCGGTACCCGATGTAGGCCGATCGCCACGCGAGCTCGGTCGCCATGTACCCGTCGAACTCCCCGGTCACGAGCCACACGATCCCCGGCCACGCGAATCCCACGGCGACCGCGAAGGCGGTGACGGATGCCGCGATCACCCGTTCCCGCATCGGGAACGGGTCGCGCTCCCGCTGCCACCACCGCCACACCCAGTGCAACCCGAGTGTGAGCGCGAATGCCAGCGCCCCGGGACGGGTGAACGCCCACGCCGCGAGCACGGGCACGAGCCATCCGTATCGTCGGTCGACGAGCAGCAGGAGCGCGAGCGCGAGCCACAGGAAGCCGACCGATTCGGCGTACCCGAACTGCATGATGGGCGACACGGGCGCGACCGCGAACAGCACGACCGCGAACAGCGCGCGGTCGGGCTCGAGGAACCGCGACATGAGGCGGTGCAGCACGAGGGCCGCGCCGAGCCCGGCGAGGACGGCGATGATGACGGATGCCGCGTTCCACGGGAGGCCGAGCCACGTGAGCAGCCCCGACAGCACGGGGAAGACCGGGAGGAAGGCCCACGCGTTCTCGCCGACGTGGCCGGCATCGGTGACCGGGAGTTCGCGGGGGTAGCCGCCGATCCAGATGATCTGGTACCACCGGGCGTCCCACAGGTTCGCGAACTCGAAGTACCCGGGTTTCGCCCCCGTCCATGGGTTCGCCGCCTGCTGGCTCGCGAGCACGAGCACGATCGTCGTCGTGACGAGTCGCGCGCCGAGGTAGATCGCGACGACCTTGGCCCACCACGGGGTCAGTCGCCAGCGCACCCGCGGCGACCAGCGGGTCGCCCGGAACGGGTCGTGCTCGCGCGCGGCCGCCTGCGAGGTGCTCATGCGACGCGACCGGTCAGTGGCCCGCGCCCGTGAGCCACGCCCGCAATGCGTGCTCGGTCGAGCGGATCTGGTCGAGCGCGACGCGCTCGTCGTCGGCGTGCGCCTTCAGGGGGTCGCCGGGGCCGAAGTTCACGGCGGGCACGCCGAGCGCGCTGAACCGTGCGACGTCGGTCCACCCGTACTTCGGGCGAGCCTCGGCGCCGACCGCGCGCACGAACTGCTGCGCGAGCGGCGCATCGAGTCCGGGCCGCGCTCCCTCGGCGCCGTCGACGACGGTCACCTCGAAGTCGGCGAAGAACTCTCGCACGAATTCGGATGCCTCGACCAGGCTGCGGCTCGGGGCGAATCGGTAGTTCACGTCGAGGACCGCGTCGTCGGGGATGACGTTGCCCGCGACGCCGCCGCGGACCACGACCGCGTTCAGTCCCTCGCGGTAGGCGAGCCCGTCGACCTCGACGGTCTCGGCCTCGTACTCGACGAGGCGCTTGAGCGCGGGGGCGAGCTTGTGGATCGCGTTCTCGCCGACCCAGCTGCGCGCAGAGTGCGCGCGAAGTCCGGTGGTGCGCACCTCGGCGCGCAGGGTGCCGTTGCAGCCACCCTCGACCTGCCCGTTCGACGGCTCGCCGAGAATGGCGAAGTCGCCCTCGAACAGGTCGGGCCGGTTGCGGGCGAGCCGCTCGAGGCCGTTGAGCCCCGCAGCGACCTCTTCGTGGTCGTACCACATCCAGGTCAGGTCGACGATGGGGTCGGAGAGTTCCGCCGCGAGCTTCAGCTGCACGGCGACACCGGACTTCATGTCGACGGTGCCGCGCCCCCAGAGGTAGTCGACTCCGTCGATGGTCTCGAAGCGGGTCGGCAGGTTCTCGTTGATCGGCACCGTGTCGAGGTGCCCGGCGATCACGACGCGCCGGTCGCGTCCGAGGTTCGTGCGCGCGACGATCGTGTCGCCGTCGCGGATGATCTCGAGGTGGGATGCTCCGGCGAGCGCCGCCTCGACGAGGTCGGCCAGGGTCGTCTCGTCACCCGAGACGCTCGGCACGTCGCAGATCGCCCGCGTGAGGGCGACGGAGTCGGCGGTCAGGTCGAGCGAGGTCGGAGTCTCGGCGGGCATCCCCCAAGTCTATGGGCGCAGTTAGCCCGTGCCGTGTCGCAAGTCAAGCCCTGCCGCCGGCAGGGCCGTGGTTGCACACTGGTTCGAAGACGATCACGTCGGCGAGAGGTGGTTGCACATGACGCGGTTCGGCATCGAAGAGGAGTTCATGCTCCTCGACCGCCACCGGCTGGCTCCGGTGGGGCTCGGCGAGCGCGTGCAGCGCACGCTGCGTCACTCCGAGCACGGCGACCAGGTCACCGCTGAGTTCCTGACGTCGCAGGTCGAGTTCGCGACGTCGATCCACCGACACCTGCGACGGGCCGGCGCGGAGCTGCACCACTTCAGGAGCGAGCTCGCCTCCGTCGCTCAGGACCTCGATCTCGTCGCGGTCGGCAGCGGAACGCCGTTCGATACGTCCGACTCCTCGGCGGTGGTCACCGACGACGAGCGCTATCGACACATCGCACGAGACTTCGGCGACCTCGCGGTCCGACCACCAGGTGAACGGGCTCCATGTCCACGTCGAGGTCGACGATCCCGAAGCCCGCGTGCTCGCGCTCAACGGCGTGCGGCTCTGGCTGCCATGCCTGTCGGCCCTCACCGGGAACGCCCCGTTCTGGCACGGCCGTGACAGCGGGTTCGCGAGCTGGCGCACGATACTCCTGCGGCGACTGCCGACGGCGGGATGCCCGCCGCACTTCGCCGACGCAGCGGATTACGCCGCGCGGTCGCGCGCCCTGGTCGCGACCGGCGCTGTCACCGACCTGCCGGCCCTCACCTGGGCCGCCAGGCTGTCCGAGCGGTTCCCCACGATCGAGGTGCGCGTCTTCGACGCCCAGCCGACCGTCGATGAGACGCTGCTGGCGGTGGCACTCACGCGTTCGATCGTCACGACCATCCTCGATACTCCGCCACTCGCACCGCTGCCCCAGGAGCTCCTCGACGCTTCCCTGTGGGCGGCCGCACGCCACGGTCCGGCGGCCGACCTCGTCGACCCGTTCACGGGAGAGCCGGCGGCGGCCTGGACGGTCATCGGATCACTCGTCGAGCACATCGGCCCCGCACTCGCGAGTCACGGTGATCTCGAGTTCGTCACCGAAGCGCTCGCACGGGTCCGCGAACTCGGAACCGGAGCCCAGCGACAGGTCGAGGTGTACCGACGCGACGGGCCGATCGGACTCCGCAAGTGGTATGCCGACACCATCACCGCGGGTGTCGGCGGAGCACGCCGTTCCGCCCCGTTCTCCGAGACGCTCAGGCACGTCCGGATCGACGACGCGTACCCCGTTCGCACGCCCCGATGAGCCGAGCACCGTGGCGGGCTGATCTCGACGGGGCGCACCCCCCGCGCCATGCCGGGCACGAGCCGCTCTTCGTCACACGATGAGCGGCGCTCGCTACGCTTGAGTCATGCCCGCGAACGATGTCGCCATCACTCCTGCCCGAACCGCCCAGGGCGCCGGTCTCGCGACCGTCGCGGCCGACGGAACGGTGCTCGACGCGTGGTTCCCGAATCCGGGGCTCGTGGGCGAAGACGGCGCCGGGACATCCGCGCTCGCGCCCGAGCACCTCGCGCTCGCCGGGCCCGACGAGCGACGCGATGTCACGGTCGAGGCCGTCGACGTCACGATCGACCTCGATGCCGCACCCGAGGACACGCCCGACGCGTACCTGCGGCTGCACCTGCTCTCGCACCTCGTCGTGCGGCCCAACACGATCAACCTCGACGGCATCTTCGCGCACCTGCCCTCGGTCGTGTGGACGAACGTGGGGCCGGTGCATCCCGACGACTTCACGCGCCTGCGGCCCGCGCTGCAGCGGGCCGGAATCCACGCCGAGGGGCTCGACAAGTTCCCGCGGCTGCTCGACTACGTCACGCCCGACCGCGTGCGCATCGCCGACGCCGCCCGCGTGCGCCTCGGCGCGCACCTCGCGCCCGGCACCACTGTCATGCACGAGGGCTTCGTGAACTTCAACGCCGGCACGCTCGGCACGTCGATGGTCGAGGGGCGCATCTCGCAGGGCGTCGTGGTCGGCGACGGCAGCGACATCGGCGGTGGCGCATCGATCATGGGCACCCTCTCGGGCGGCGGCACCCAGCGCATCTCGATCGGCGAGCGCGCACTGCTCGGCGCGAACTCCGGCATCGGCATCTCGATCGGCGACGACAGCGTGGTCGAGGCGGGCCTCTACGTCACCGCGGGCACCAAGGTCGTCCTGCTCGGCGGGCCCGGCGAACGCCCCAGCACGGTCAAGGCGGTCGTGCTCTCGGGGGTGCCGAACCTGCTGTTCCGTCGCAACTCCCTGAACGGCCAGGTCGAGGCGCTCTCGCGAACGGGCGAGGGCGTGACCCTGAACGCGGCACTCCACGCCTGACGCGGCCGCACGTCGCCGCGGCTCGATTACAGTAGTGTCCCTAGGCCGCCGAGGGGTGGCCGTCGCCGTGCACCGCACGGCCGTGCACATCACGAAGGAGTGACGTGGGTACCGACGCACCGAGAACCCGCAGGCACCGGGGATTCAGCTTCCTCATCGGCCTGCTCGTCACCGTGCTGGTGCTCGCCGTCGTCGCCGCGGGGGTCGGATGGTGGACCGTGCAGCGGTCGTTCCCGACGACGAGCGGCCGCGTGGACGTGCCCGGGCTCACCGCGTCGGTCACCGTGTACCGCGACGACGCCGGCATTCCGCAGCTCGTCGCCGAGACCGACCACGACCTCTTCTTCGCGCAGGGCTACGTGCACGCACAGGACCGGTTCTGGGAGATGGACTTCCGCCGCCACGTCACCGCCGGCCGACTCGCCGAGCTGTTCGGCGAGGCGATGGTCGGCGCCGATTCCTTCATTCGCACGCTCGACTGGCGCGGCATCGCCGAGCGCGAGTACGAGCTGCTCGACCCCGAGTCGAAGGCGTACTACGACGCCTACGCCGACGGCGTGAACGCCTACCTGGCCGAGCGCGGCGG
Source organism: uncultured Actinomycetota bacterium (assembly GCA_963758615.1). Lineage (GTDB taxonomy): Bacteria > Actinomycetota > Actinomycetes > Actinomycetales > Microbacteriaceae > Agromyces. The sequence goes on from CAVWVZ010000009.1 coordinate 504,643, forward strand.
AGCCGACCTCTCGCTCGAGTACGCCGTGCTCGGCCTGCAGAACCCCGGGTACGCCCCCGAGCAGTGGTCGCCCATCGACTCGATCGCGTGGCTCAAGGCCATGGCCTGGGACCTGCGCTCGAACCTCGGCGACGAGATCGACCGAGCGCTGCTCGCCACGACCCTGACGCCCGAGGAGATCGACTTCCTGCACCCCGAGTACCCGTGGGGCGAGATGCCCACGATCGTCGGCGGGCCGCTCGCCGCGGCGCCCGCCGCGACGTCGATGGCGCCGCTCGAGACCGGCGCGGGCGCCTCCGTCGCCGAGGCGGTCGACGCCGGCGCTGCGAGCGACGCCGCGGACGTCGCAGACCCCCGGTGTCGCCGACGCCCTGACGTCGCTCAGCGCGGCGATCGACGGTCTGCCCGAACTGCTCGGCCCCGAGGGCGGCGACCTCGGTTCGAACTCCTTCGTGATCTCGGGCGCCCTCACCGAGTCCGGCGAGCCCTTGCTCGCGAACGACCCGCACCTCGGGCCCGCCATGCCCTCGATCTGGACGCAGATGGGCCTGCACTGCGCCGAGGTCCGCGACGACTGCGCATTCGACGTCTCGGGCTACACGTTCTCGGGTCTGCCCGGCGTGATCATCGGCCACAACGACCGCATCGCCTGGGGGTTCACGAACCTCGGGCCCGACGTGGCCGACCTGTTCCTCGAGCGCGTCGACGGCGACACCTACGAGCTCGATGGCGCGCCAGTGCCGCTCACGACGCGTGAAGAGACCATCGAGGTCGCCGGCGGCGACCCCGTCACCATCACGGTGCGTTCCACCGCGCGCGGCCCGATCGTCACCGACATCCGCGACGACTTCGGTGACGTCGCGGCCGAGTACCCCGCGGCATCCGGTTCGCCCGACGGCGACTACGAGGTCTCGCTGCAATGGACCGCGCTCACCGCCGGCACGACGCCGCAGGCGGTCTTCGCGCTCAACCGCGCCCGCGACTGGCAGGGCTTCCGTGCCGCTGCCTCGCTCTTCGACGTGCCCTCGCAGAACCTCATCTACGCCGACGACTCGGGCAACATCGGGTATCAGGCGCCCGGCGACATCCCCGTGCGCCTGTCGGGCGACGGCACGGTGCCGTTGCCCGGGTGGACGAGCACGAACGGGTGGTCGGGCAGCATCGCGTTCGACGAGCTGCCGTCGGTGCTGAATCCCCCCGCGGGCTACATCGTGACCGCGAACAACCCCGCCGCCGGCCCCGACGGCCCCCTGCTCACCGAGGACTGGGACTACGGCTACCGTGCCGTGGGAATCGACCGCCTCATCCGCGAGCGGATCGCCGACGGCGGCAAGCTCACCGCCGACGACCTCGCCGAGATGCAACTCGACACCGCAGACTCGAACGCCGCGACGTTCCTCCCGCTCATCGCCGAACTCGAACTCGACGGCGACGCCGCACGGGGAGCCGCAATGCTCGACGGCTGGAGCGGCCGCGCCGACGTCGACAGCGCCGAGGCCGCCTACTTCGCCGTGTTCTGGCGCACGCTGCTCGACGACGTGTTCGGGTCGCTCCCCGAGCAGACCCGCCCGCAGGGCGGCGACCGCTGGTTCAACGTCGTCGGCACCCTGCTCGGCCAACCCGATTCCCAGTGGTGGAGCAACACCGACTCGGGCGCCACGGGCCGCGACGCCGTGATCGCCGAAGCGCTCGCCGCCGCCTGGATCGAGGCGGCCGAGCTCATGGGCGACGACCCCGACGCCTGGCGCTGGGGGGAACTGCACACGCTGACCCTGACCAACCAGAGCTTCGGCGAGTCGGGCATCGGCCCGATCGAGTGGCTCTTCAATCGCGGCCCGTACGAGCTCGGCGGCGGCTCGTCGATCGTGAACGCCATCGGATGGGATGCGAGCATCGGCTACGGCGTCGACTGGGTGCCGTCGATGCGCATGGTCATCGACTTCGACGACCTCGACCAGTCACGCTGGATCAACCTCACCGGCGCCTCGGGTCACGCGTTCAACCCGCACTACGACGACCAGGCGCCGCTGTGGCAGCGCGGCGAGACCCGCCCCTGGCCGTTCACCATCAAGGCCGTGCAGGAGGCCGCAAGCGACACCCTGCAGCTGCGCCCGGTCGGCTGACGCTACCGCAGCACCGAGCTCAGCAGCAGGCTCGTCTCGCTGTTCACGACGCCGTCGATCGACCGGATGCGGCCGAGCACGCGATCGAACTCGGCGAGGGTCTCGGTGCGGAGTTCGGCCACGAGGTCCCAGCCGCCGTTCGTGCTGTGCAGGGCGATCACCTCGGGCAGCCCGCGAAGCCCGCGGATCACGTCGTCGGTCGTGCGGCCCTCGACCTCGATGAGCGAGATCGCGTGGATGGCGAGCGCTTCGAGTTCGTCCCGCACGCGCACCGAGAACCCGACGATGATCCCGGATGCCACGAGCCGGTCGATGCGGCCGTTCACGGTCGCCCGGGCCACGCCGAGCGTGCGTGCGAGGCTCGCCACCGGGGCGCGACCGTCTTCGCGCAGTGCGGCGAGCAGCCGCCGATCGAGGTCGTCGAGGACTGCCATGCACAGATCGTACAATGCGGCCGTACGTTCTGCGTATTGCCTCGACGATTCGTGCACGCTTCTGGCGTTGCCGTTGCATATCGTCGAAATCTAGGCTCGATGCAACACGAGAGGAACGCGATGACGAGTTTCGTCGACGTACGCAGCATGGCCGCCTGGGTGGCCCGCACCGGACCCGAGCAGGTGATCGCGGGCTTGGTCGACGAACTCGACCGCGACTTCCGGCGGTGGGAGTCGTTCGACCGGACGCCGCGCATCGCGAGCCACACGCCGTTCGGCGTCATCGAGCTGATGCCCACGAGCGACCACGAGACCTACGGGTTCAAGTACGTGAACGGACATCCGTCGAACCCGGCACGCGGCTACCAGACCGTCACCGCCTTCGGCGTGCTCGCCGAGGTGCACAACGGCTATCCCACCTTCCTCGCCGAGATGACGATCCTGACGGCGCTGCGCACCGCCGCCACGTCGGCCCTCGCCGCCCGTGCGCTCGCACGCCGCGACTCGCGCGTCATGGCCATGATCGGTGCCGGCAGCCAGGCGGAGTTCCAGGCGCTCGCCTTCCGCGTTGCGCTCGGCATCGACCGACTGCGCGTCTTCGACGTCGATCCCGATGCCGTCGCGAAGCTCGCACGCAACCTGCTGCCGCTCGGCTTCACGATCGAGGTCGCCGGCAGCGTCGCCGAGGCGCTCGACGGCGCCGACGTCGTCACCACGTGCACCGCCGACAAGGCCCGCGCCACGGTCATCGCCGACGAGTTCGTGCGGCCCGGCATGCACCTCAACGCGATCGGCGGCGACTGCCCCGGCAAGACCGAACTCGACGCCGCCATCCTCGACCGCAGCGCGGTGTTCGTCGAGTACACGCCGCAGACCCGCATCGAGGGCGAGATCCAGCAGCGCGGCGACGACTTCGCGGTGACCGAACTCTGGGAGGTGCTCACCGAGCGAGCCCCGGGCCGCACCGACGCCGAGCAGGTGACGGTGTTCGACTCGGTCGGTTTCGCGATCGAGGACTTCTCGGCGCTGCGATACGTGCGCGACCGCGTCGTGGGCACGCAGTTCGCGCAGGAGATCGACCTCGTGGCCGACCCCGACGACCCGAAGGACCTCTTCGGGCTCGTCGGCGCGTTCTCACCGGTCGGCTGAACCGATGTCCGTACAGGCGCCGGGCGCGGTCGTCATGGTGCGACCGCACCGGTTCCGCCCCAATGAGGCGACACTGGCCGACAACGGGTTCCAGACCGATGCGGGCGGGCTCGATCTCGACCGTGTCGCGGCATCCGCCTTCGACGAAGTCACCCGTGCGGCCGCGACACTCGACGCGGCCGGCGTCACCGTGCACCTCTTCGACGACGAGCGAGACGACCGGCCCGACAGCGTCTTCGCCAACAACTGGATCTCGACGCACTCGGGCGGGCACGTCGCGCTCTACCCCATGTTCACGCCCAACCGGCGGGGCGAGCGGCGCGTCGACATCGTCGACCACCTGAAGGAGCAGTACCGGGTGCAGGACGTCATCGACTACTCGGGGCTCGAGTACGACGACGTCTTCCTCGAGGGCACCGGCGCCATGGTGCTCGACCACGAGTTCCGCATCGCCTACGCCGCGCGCTCGAACCGCGCCGACCCGGTCGCCCTCGAGCGGTTCTGCACGAACTTCGGGTACGAACCGATGGTGTTCGACGCGTCAGACGCGCGCAGCATCCCGATCTACCACACCAACGTCATGATGGCCGTGGCCACCGAGTTCGCGCTCGTCTGCCTCGACGCGATCACGTCGGGCATGCGCCGCGCAGAAGTCGCCGACCGGCTCGCCGGACGCGGCCGACGCGCGGTCATCGAGCTCACCACCTCACAACTCGACCGGTTCTGCGGCAACGCCATCGAGCTCGAATCGCCCGAAGGACGCGTGCTCGCACTCTCGCGCCGCGCGTTCGACGCGCTCACCGGCGACCAGCGAGCGATCATCGAACGCAGCGCGCGGCTGCTTCCGCTCGATGTGCCGACGGTCGAGCTCGCGGGCGGATCGGTGCGGTGCATGCTCGCCGGCGTGCACCTCGATCCGCGACCGCAGGCCGGTCAGACGGGGTAGTGCCGCTCGGGCTCGCCGATGTACAGCTGCTGCGGGCGGCCGATCTTGGTGCCCGGGTCGAGGTTCATCTCACGCCAGTGCGCCATCCACCCGGGCAGGCGCCCGATCGCGAACAGCACCGTGAACATGCGCGTCGGGAAGCCCATCGCCTTGTAGATGACCCCGGTGTAGAAGTCGACGTTCGGGTACAGGCGGCGCTCCATGAAGTAGTCGTCCTGCAGCGCGAACTGCTCGAGCTCCTGCGCGATGTCGAGCAGCGGGTCGCTGACGCCGAGCCCGGCGAGCACCTCGCTCGCCGACTGCTTGACGATCTTCGCGCGGGGGTCGTAGTTCTTGTAGACACGGTGCCCGAAGCCCATGAGCTTCACGCCGTCTTCCTTGTTCTTGACGCGCTCGACGAACTTGCCGACACCCTCGCCCGAGTCGCGGATACGGGCGAGCATCGCGAGCACGGCCTCGTTGGCGCCACCGTGCAGCGGGCCCGAGAGCGCCTGGATGCCCGCCGAGATCGACGCGTAGAGGTTCGCGCCTGTCGAGCCGACGAGGCGCACGGTCGACGTCGAGGCGTTCTGCTCGTGGTCTTCGTGCAGGATGAGCAGTCGATCGAGCGCGCGAGCGAGCGTGGGATCTTCGACGTAGCGCTCGGCCATGTTGCCGAAGTTCAGTCGCAGGAAGTTCGGCACGAAGTCGAGCGAGTTGTCGGGGTAGAGGAACGCCTGCCCGACGCTCTTCTTGTGGGCGTAGGCCGCGATCACGGGCAGCTTCGCGAGCAGTCGAACCGTGGTGAGCTCGACGTGCTCGGGGTCGTGCGGGTCGCTCGAGTCCTCGTAGTACGTCGACAGCGCAGACACCGCGCTCGAGAGCACCGACATGGGATGCGCGGTGTGCGGCAGCGCCGAGAAGAAGCGCTTGAGGTCTTCGTGCAGCAGGGTGTGCCGGCGCACCTTCTCGTCGAACTCGGCGAGCTGATCGGGGGTGGGCAGCTCGCCGTAGATGAGCAGCCAGGCCACCTCGAGGAACGTCGAGTGCTCGGCGAGCTCTTCGATGGGGTAGCCGCGGTAGCGCAGGATGCCCTGCTCGCCGTCGATGTAGGTGATCGCCGACCGCGTCGATGCGGTGTTCACGAAGCCGTAGTCGAGGGCGGTGAGCCCGGTCTGACGCGTGAAGGTGCCGAGGTCGAGGCTCGAGTTGCCGTCGACCGCCCGCTGGATCGGGAACTCGGCCCGTCCGCCGGGGAATGAGAGCGTTGCAGTGCCGGGGTTCTGCCCCTCTGCGTTGTTCACGACGTCGCTCACGGCGCCTCCTGTGATCGTCACTTGCGCGGTCACCTGCCTTCTGGCGGCGCGCCGGTCGGCGCACGCCCGAGATACAGCCTAGACGTGCCATCGGCACACTGTTGCATCCGCCAAGAGAATCGGCCATCCGTTGGCGGGGTGCACAGTCGCCATGGCGCTCACCGCGCTTCGTGCTGCGCGGGACGCACGGGAGCGCCGCCGAGCGAGCGGATGCTACGGCCGGGCAGCCGCGCGCAACCTCGACGCCGCCGCGTGCACCCGCTCGTCGGTCGCGGTGAGCGAGAGCCGCACGTGCTCGGGGAAGTGCACCCCGTAGAAGTGCCCCGGTCCGCCGACGATGCCGAGGTCGGCGAGACGGCCGATCGAGTCCCACGCGTCGCGGCCCTCGGTGGCCCAGAGGTAGAGGCCCGCCTCGCTGTGGTCGATGCGGAAGCCCGCCGCCTCGAGCGCGGGCTTCAGCAGGTCGCGGCGCACCCGGTAGCGCTGCTTCTGCTCGGCCACGTGGGCGTCGTCGCGAAGCGCCGCGACCATCGCCTGCTGCAGCGGCTGCGGCAGCATGAGCCCGGCGTGCTTGCGCACCGTGGTGAGCCGGGCGATCACGGTGCGACATCCGGCGACGAACGCCGTGCGATACCCGGCCATGCTCGACTGCTTCGAGAGCGAGTAGATGACGAGAGTGTCGCGACGGCTGTCGCCGACGACCCGCGGATCGAGCAGGCTCGGCACCGGAGCGTCGGCCCATTCGCCCTGCCAGCCGAGCTCGGCGTAGCACTCGTCGCCGACGATGACCGCGCCCAGCTCGAGCGCCCGGTCGCGCGCAGCGCGCAGTTCGTCGACCGTGAGCACGCGCCCGTCGGGATTGCCCGGGCTGTTGAGCCACACGAGCTTCGTCGCTGCGGGCCACGCGGCGGGATCGTCGGATGCCATCGCGGTCGCTCCGGCGAGCACGGCGCCCATCTCGTAACTCGGGTACGCGGCGCGCGGATGCACCACCACATCGCCCTCGCCGAGGCCGAGCAGGAACGGCAGCAGGGCGACGAGTTCTTTCGAACCGATGGTCGGCAGAACGTGCGCCGGCGTCAGGCCGGTGACCCCGCGGCGACGCTCGAACCACTCGACGATCGCTGCCCGCAGCTCATCGGTGCCGACGGTCTGCGGGTAGGCGTGCGCATCGGTGGCGGAGGCGAGCGCCTCGCGCACGACGGCCGGAGTCTCGTCGACCGGCGATCCGATCGACAGGTCGACCACCCCGTCGGGATGCGCGCCAGCACGCTCCCGGAAGGGCGCCATGAGATCCCACGGGTAGTCGGGAAGCTCCGCACGCCCCACGATCAGTGCGCCTGCGGCGGCAGTGCGGCGATGACCGGGTGGTCCTTGGCGATGACACCGACCTTCGCGGCGCCGCCGGGCGAGCCGATGTCGTCGAAGAACTCGACGTTGGCCTTGTAGTAGTCGGCCCACACATCGGGCAGGTCGTCTTCGTAGTAGATGGCCTCGACCGGGCAGACCGGCTCGCACGCACCGCAGTCGACGCATTCGTCGGGGTGGATGTAGAGCGAGCGTTCACCCTCGTAGATGCAGTCGACGGGACACTCGTCGATGCAGGCACGGTCTTTGACGTCGACGCACGGAAGGGCGATCACATAGGTCACGGCGGTTCGGCGCTCCTTCGGAAGGCTGGGATTCCAGTCTAGGCGTCCGCGCGACTGCCGGTGCCTGCGTGACTTTCGGTGTCCGCGCGGCGCCGTGACGGCAGCTCGGGCCACGCGACCACGAGTACCGCGATGAGCGCAGGGGCGATGCTCCAGATCGTTCCGGTGAGGTCGCCGACGACCAGCACCGATCCCCCCGGGCCCGGCAGGGTGAGCAGCGCGATGACGATCACGACGCCCGCCGCCGCCGCGGCCGCTGTCGCACGGCCGGGCACGACGAGCCGGATGCCCAGGATGAGCGCCGTGATGCCCACGAGCGCGGCGACGAGACCCCAGGGGATCGCCACCTCGCCGATGCGCAGTGTGGCACGGTGACCGATCGTCGCGATGGCGCCGTAGACGGCCCCGATCGCGAAGGCGACCAGGATCGTGCCGATGCGGCCGCCGACGCCCCCGGCCGACGCCTCGACGGTGGTCGACGACGGTGTGATCGGTGCGGCGCTCACTGCTGCGCCGGCTGCGGGGTGACGGTGTACGTGACGGTCTCGCCGTCGCCCGCGAGGAGCACGACGTTCTCGTCGTCGGAGTACACGACCGCTCCGCCGCCGCCACCGGAGAGTTCGGTGTTCTTCGTGTAACCGGCGCCCTCGAGCGCGGCCTCGGCATCGGCCATGGGGTCGGCAGCGGTCGAGTTGATGACCACGATCCACCCCTCTTCACCGCCCGTCCCCGCGCTGAACCCGATCTCGCCCTCGATGAGCGGGATGGACTCGGGGAATCCGGCCGGCAGCTCGCCGCCGAGGCTCACGTCGCCGCCCGTCGCACCCTCGACGGCGTCTTCGACGCCCTGGTTGACGAGGTCTTCGACGGGGTTCGAGAAACAGCCGGTGAGGAGGGCCGAGGTGAGGGCCGCGAGCGCTGCGGCGGCGGCCGCTCGACGGGCGAATGCGGTGGTGGGCATGGTGGCTCCCTCGGGGGTCGTTTGGCGGCGGGCCGAACGAGATCTGCCGGCTGCCCATTCGATTCTACGGGCGCGGGGTTCGCGGTCCCCATGCCGTAGCGTGGTGCCGACGCCCTGTCGCACGGAGAGGATCGATGACGATGACCGAGACCACGACCGACGACACGGCCGGCACGCACGACGTGCGCATCGAGCGCGACGGTGCGATCGCGACGGTGGTCATCGATCGTCCGAAGGCCCTCAACGCCCTCTCCCCCGCGGTGCTCATCGCTCTGGCCGAGGCCTTCGAGTCACTCACCGCCGAGGGCGCCGCCGTGCGCGGCGTCATTCTGGTCGGCGAAGGCGGGCGGGCATTCGTCGCCGGTGCCGACATCCGCGAGCTCGCCGGCTTCTCGCCCGAGGCAGGCGAGGCGACCGCGCTGCTCGGTCACCGGCTCGCCGCGGTCATCGAGGCGCTCCCGGCGCCGGTCATCGCCTGCGTCGACGGATTCGCGCTCGGCGGCGGCCTCGAGCTCGCGCTCGCCTGCGATTTCATCTATGCGACGGATGCCTCGGGCTTCGGCCAGCCCGAGGTGAAGCTCGGGCTCATCCCCGGCTTCGGCGGCACCGTTCGACTGCCCCGGGCGGTCGGCCTCGCCCGGGCGAAGGAGCTCATCTACACGGGGCGGCGCATCGGCATCGACGAGGCCGTCGAGATCGGACTCGTCGTGCGCCGATTCCCCGACCGCGAGTCGCTGCTCGCCGGCGCCCGCGAGACGCTCGATCTCGTCGGGCAGAACGCGGCACCGGCCGTGGGGCTGGCCAAGCGGGTGCTCGTCAGCGCGACCGGCACGCCGACCGAGACCGCAAGCGAACTCGAGGTCGAGGGGTTCCGCGACGCGTTCCGCACCGACGACATGCATGAGGGGGTCGCCGCCTTCCTCGAGAAGCGCGAGCCCTCCTTCACCGGGCACTGACGCCGACGGGGGTCGAGGCGGCCGCGGTGCGACCTCCTCGACCCCCGTCGGGTCGAAACCACTCGATCAGCCGATGCGCTCCGAGAGCCAGGCGAACCCGTCGAAGCGGACGCCGTCGGCGCCGAACATCTCGAGGTGCAGGTGCGGTCCGGTGGACTGGCCGGTCGTCCCGACCCGGCCGAGCTGCTGACCCGCGATGACGCGCTGTCCGACCGACACCGCGAGCGAGCCGTACTGCATGTGGGCGTACGAGCTCGTGACGAGCTCTCCGCCGATGTTGTGCTGCACCTCGACGTTCACGCCCAGGCCGCCGCCGTTCTCGGTGGCGAGCACGACGACGCCGTCGGCGATCGACATGACCGGCGTACCGTCGCCCGGGTTGAAGTCGATGCCGTCGTGGAACGTCGAACAACCACCACACGGGGCGCTTCGCGGACCGAAGCCCGACGCACGGCGGTCATGCGAGGTCACCGGCCACACGATCGCGTCGCCCTCGGCGATCGAGACCGAGCCGACGCTCGCGACCTCGGAGACGATGGGCGGCGGGGCCGCTTCGACGTCGTACGCCTCAGCGGCCATCGTCGAGATCACGGCCTCCTCGCTGACCTCGAGGGCCTGCGGCTCATAGGTCACGGTGTCCTCGGCGACCGGCGCGTAGACCGAGGCGGTCTCAGCGCCGTCGGTCGCGCTGACCGCGAGCGCCGGCACGCTCGTGGCGAGCATCATCGCGGCGACGAACGACATCGCGAGGGCTGAGAACGTCGGACGCACCGCGCGGCGGCGCGAGCGGCGCTCGGGACGGGGGCGGGCAGGGGCAGGGGCGGGGGCGGCCGCACGGCGGCCATGCATGGGGGAAGTCATCAAGTGCGTTACGTATCTGAGATTCGGTTTCGGGGCGAGGGAATTGTTTCGAGGTCGAGACAATCTCAGCTACCGTACGCAGTCATTCTGGGAGGTTCATGCGTACGTCATGTATTTCCGCCGAGTGCGCGTGAGAGCGGTCTCTGCCAGCAACGGAGCGGGAACGGCGAAGCGGATGTCGCGGGCTGGGCCCGCGACATCCGCTTCGTGGTTGGTTCAGCCCTGCTTCTTGAGGCGCGAAGTCAGGCGCGCGCGGGCCGTCGCGTCGAGCTCGACCTTGCGGATGCGCACCGCCGCCGGCGTGACCTCGACGCACTCGTCCTCACGGGCGAACTCGAGGCATTCTTCGAGCGAGAGCTGCCGCGACGGCGTCATCGACTCGAAGGTGTCGGAGGTCGACTGACGCATGTTCGTCAGCTTCTTCTCCTTGGTGATGTTGACGTCCATGTCGTCGTTGCGCGAGTTCTCGCCGATGACCATGCCCTCGTAGACCTCTTCGGTCGGGTTCACGAAGAACGTCATGCGCTCCTGCAGCGCGATGATCGCGAAGGGGGTGACGACCCCCGAACGGTCGGCGACGATCGACCCGTTGTTGCGGGTGACGATCTGGCCGGCCCACGCGTCGTAGCCGTGCGAGATCGCGTTCGCGATGCCGGTGCCGCGGGTGGTGGTCATGAACTCGGTGCGGAAGCCGATGAGGCCGCGGCTCGGCACGATGAACTCCATGCGGACCCAACCCGTGCCGTGGTTCGCCATGTTGTCCATACGGCCCTTGCGCGAGGCGAGCAGCTGCGTGATCGCGCCGAGGTACTCCTCGGGGGCGTCGATCGTGAGGTGCTCATAGGGCTCGTGCGTCTTGCCGTCGACCTGCTTCGTGACGACCTGGGGCTTGCCCACGGTGAGCTCGAAGCCCTCACGCCGCATCTGCTCGACGAGGATCGCGAGGGCGAGCTCGCCGCGACCCTGCACCTCCCACGCGTCGGGACGGCCGATGTCGAGCACCTTCAGCGAAACGTTGCCGACGAGCTCGCGGTCGAGGCGGTCCTTCACCATGCGGGCGGTGAGCTTGTGTCCCTTGACCTTGCCGACGAGCGGCGAGGTGTTCGTGCCGATGGTCATCGAGATCGCCGGCTCGTCGACCGCGATGATCGGCAGCGGGCGCACGTCCTCGGCGTCGGCGAGGGTGTCGCCGATCATGATGTCCTCGAAGCCCGCGACCACGGCGATGTCGCCGGGGCCGGCGCTCTCGGCGGGATAGCGGTCGAGCGCCTTCGTGAGGAAGAGCTCGGTGACGCGCACGTTCTGCACGGAGCCGTCGTGCTTGACCCAGGCGACGGTCTGGCCCTTCTTGATGTTGCCGTGGAAGACGCGGAGCAGCGCGAGGCGGCCGAGGAACGGCGACGCGTCGAGGTTCGTGACGTGGGCCTGCAGGGGGTGCTCGTCGTCGTAGGTCGGCGCCGGGATGTGCTGCAGGATCGCCTCGAAGAGCGGCTCGAGATCGTCGTTGTCGGGCAGTTCGCCGTTCTCGGGCTTGTGGTGGCTCGCGGCCCCGTTGCGACCCGACGCGTACACGACCGGCACGTCGAGGATCGCGTCGAGGTCGAGGTCGGGCACGTCGTCGGCCATGTCGGACGCGAGGCCGAGCAGGAGGTCCTGGCTCTCGGCCACGACCTCGTCGATGCGCGCGTCGGGACGGTCGGTCTTGTTGACGAGCAGGATCACCGGCATGCGGGCCTCGAGAGCCTTGCGCAGCACGAACCGGGTCTGCGGCAGCGGACCCTCGCTCGCGTCGACGAGCAGCACGACACCGTCGACCATCGAGAGACCGCGCTCGACCTCGCCACCGAAGTCGGCGTGGCCCGGGGTGTCGATGACGTTGATGGTGATCGGCTTGCCGTCGGCGTGCACGCCGTTGTACGAGATCGCCGTGTTCTTGGCGAGGATCGTGATGCCCTTCTCGCGCTCGAGCTCGTTGGAGTCCATCGCGCGCTCTTCGACGTGGGCGTGCTCGGCGAACGAGTGCGTCTGGTTGAGCATGGCGTCGACGAGCGTGGTCTTGCCGTGGTCGACGTGGGCGACGATCGCGACATTGCGCAGGTCGTTGCGGGTGGCGTTCGCCATGGTTCGGTCCTCTGGGCTTGGTGGGCTTGTTGCGACACCCCCGGTGGCCGCGGACGGCGGCACGACGGGAGCGCGGGAAGCGCTGTTGGTGAAGGTCTGTGGGAGAGCGCGAGACGCCGAATCGACGGCGCGCGCCGGTATAGCCTACCGTGCCCTCCATGCAGAACCCTGCGAACGGCGAACGCCCGGCATCCGAGAGTGCGGATGCCGGGCGTTCGTGTGCCGGATGAGCTGCCTGTGCGCTACGCCCCGAGCGGGATGTTCGCGCCCGGAATGGCCGCGAGGAGGTCGCGGGTGTACTGCTCCTTCGGGTTGTCGAACACCTCGTCGGTGGTCGACGCCTCGACGACCTTCCCTCGCTGCATCACGCAGACGTTGTCGGCGATGACACGCACGACCGCGAGGTCGTGGGTGATGAAGAGGTACGTCAGGTTGAGCTCGGCCTGCAGTTCGGCGAGCAGGCGCAGGATCTGCGCCTGCACCAGCACGTCGAGCGCGGAGACCGCCTCGTCGAGGATGACGATCTCGGGCTTCAACGCGAGCGCACGTGCGATCGCGATGCGCTGACGCTGACCACCCGACAGCTCGTTCGGGTAGCGGCTGACCAGCGTGCTCGGCAGCGACACCTGGTCGAGCAGCTCGAACACCCGTTCACGACGCGACGCCTTCGTACCGACCTTGTGCGTCGACAGCGGCTCGGAGATCGTGTTGCCGATGTTGCGCAACGGGTTCAACGAGCCGTAGGGGTCCTGGAAGACCGGCTGCATGCGGCTGCGGAGGTTGAACATCTCCTTGCTGCTCACCGTGGAGAGGTCGTTGCCGCCGACGACGATCTTGCCGCTCGTCGCGTCCTCGAGCTTCAACAGCATCTTCGCCACGGTCGACTTGCCCGAACCCGACTCGCCCACGAGCGCCGTGGTGGTGCCCTTCGCGATCTGGAACGAGACGTCGTCGACGGCCGTGAAGTCGCCCGCGCCACGGATCGGGTAGACCTTGGTGAGGTTCTCGACCACGATGGCGGGGGGCTGCGATGCGGCGGCCTCGAGCGCCTCGACGCGTGCCTCAGCCGTGGCGATCAGGTCGATGGTGTCGCCAGCGGCCGAAGCTGCGTCTGATGCCATCGCCGTCTCGGCGGCCGCGATGCTGCCCGACGCCTGGATGCGACGCGAGGCGAGGCTCGGCGCCGCGGCGACGAGACGCTGCGTGTACGGGTGCCGCGGGTTCTGCAGGATCTCGGCCGACGGACCGGCCTCGACGACCTGGCCCTTGTACATCACGAGCAGCTGCTCGGCCCGCTCGGCGGCGAGGCCGAGGTCGTGGGTGATGAACAGCAGCGTCGTGCCGAGTTCGCGGGTCAGCGACTCGAGGTGGTCGAGGATGACCCGCTGCACGGTCACGTCGAGCGCAGAGGTCGGCTCGTCGGCGATGAGGAGCTGCGGGTTCGCCGCGAGGCCCATGCCGATGAGCACACGCTGGCGCATGCCACCCGAGAACTGGTGCGGGAACTGCTTCAGTCGGCGGTCGGCGTCGTGCAGACCGGCCTCCTTCAGCACCTCGATGGCGCGCTTCCTGACGGCCTTCTTACCCGTGGCGATGCCGTTCGCACGGATCGCCTCCTCGACCTGGAAGCCGATCGACCACACCGGGTTGAGGTTCGACATCGGGTCCTGCGGCACGAACCCGATCTTGCGACCGCGGATCGCCTCCATCTCGTGCTGGTTGGCCTTCGTCAGGTCCTGCCCGTCGAGCAGGATCTGACCGCCGGAGATGAAGCCGGTGCCGGGCAGCAGGTTGATGATCGCGTGCGCGGTCGTCGACTTGCCGGAGCCCGACTCGCCCACGATCGCGAGGCTCGAGCCACGCTCGAGGCTGAAGCTCACGCCGCGCACGGCCTGAACGACGCCGTTCTGGGTGCGGAACGCGACTTCGAGGTCTTTGACTTCGAGAAGTGGGTTGCTCATCGCTGTGCCCTCGCCTTCGGGTCGAGGGCGTCGCGGATGACTTCACCCATCATGATGAACGAGAACACGGTCAGAGACAGCGCGATCGACGGGTAGATCAGCACCTGGGGTGCCGTTCGCAGCGTCGTCTGCGCCTGGGCGATGTCGTTGCCCCACGACATGAACGTCGACGGCAGGCCGACGCCCAGGAAGGAGAGCGTCGCCTCTGCCACGATCGCACCCGCGAGCGCGATCGTCGTGATGACGATGACCGGCGCGATCGAGTTCGGCACGACATGCGCCCACATGATCTTGAATTTCGGAACGCCGATCGCCGTGGCCGCGGTCACGAAGTCGGAGTTCTTCACCCGCAGGATCTCGGATCTCAGCACGCGCGCAGTGACCGGCCACGCGAACACGCCGATCGCCAGCGAGATCAACCACACGCTCCGATACTCCGCGAAGACCGACATGATGACGACGGCCGCGAGGATGTAGGGGATCGAGAAGAAGATGTCGCCGATGCGCGAGAGCAGGCCGTCGGCCCATCCGCCGTAGAAGCCCGCGAACGCGCCGAAGAGCACGCCGAGCGTGAACACGATGAGCGTCACGAGGATGCCGACGGTGAGCGACGTCGCCGCGCCGTGCACGATGCGCGACCAGACGTCGCAGCCCTGCCGGGTGAACCCGAGCGGGTGCCCATCGGTGGGCGCACCGTTGCTGTTCGCGAGCTGGCAGTTCGAGTTCGGCGGCTCGGCCGTGAACAGGCCCGGGAACAGCGCGACGAACACGATGATGAGGATCAGCGCTGCCGAGATCCAGAACATGGGGCGCCGTCGCAGGTCGGCCCACGCGTCGATCCAGAGGTTCGACGGCTTGCCCTCGGCCTTGATCGTGTCGATCGCCTCGAGCGGCGTCTCTTCGAGTGGAGCGACGAAGTGCTCTGGGCGAGGCTTGGACGTTGTCGTATCTATCGAATCAGGCATAACGGATCCTCGGGTCCAGCACGGCGTAGAGAAGGTCGATCAGGAGGTTCACGATGAGGTACAGCAGCACCATGACCGTGACGAAGGACACGATCGTGGGCCCCTCGCCGCGAAGGATCGCCTGGAAGAGCGTGCGACCGACTCCGGGCACGTTGAAGATGCCCTCGGTCACGGTTGCACCGACGAGCAGCGTGCCGAAGTCGGTACCCAGGTACGTGACGACCGGGATCAGCGAGTTGCGCAGGATGTGCACCGGGACGATGCGTCGTCGCGTGAGCCCCTTGCTGTATGCCGTGCGCACGAAGTCGAGACTGGCGGTCTCGATGACCGAGGAGCGGGTGAGTCGCACGATCTGCGCGAAGCTGATGCTCGCCAGCACGAGGGCCGGAAGGATCAGGTCTTCGAGCGGAGCACCTGCGCCGACCGTGGGGCTGAACCAGCCCAGCTGGATGGCGAGGAAGTACTGTGCCACGAAGCCGATGACGAAGATCGGCAGCGAGATGAGCACGAGGCTCACGCCGAGGCCGGTCGCGTCGAAGATGCCGCCCTTGCGAAGCCCACTGACGAGGCCGACGAAGATGCCGGCGACCATCTCGAAGAAGATCGCGAGCAGTGCGAGTCGAATGGTCACCGGGAAGGTGCGAGCCAGGACGTCGTTGACCGATTGACCCGAGTAGGTGACACCGAAGTCGCCTTGGAAGATACCGATCAGGTAGTGGAAGTACTGGACGATGAACGGATCGTTGAGGTGGTATTGCTCGCGGATCTGTTCGATCACACCAGGCGCCGGCGGGCGATCACCGTAGAGCGCCGCGATCGGATCTCCTGGCATGGCGAAGACCATGAAGTAGATGAGGAAGGTTGCTCCGAGGAGCACGGGGATGACTTGGAGGAGACGCTTACCGGTGTACCAGAGCATCAGCTCTCCTCAGTTGTTGTTGCTGAGAGCATTATGAACCGCAATCACAAGAATCGAGCATAGATCAGCAAGATGTCCGGGGCGTCACCGCCCCGGACATCTTGCCTTAGGGATTATACAGACGGGTTACGTCTCAGCCCTTGGTGATCTCGTGGTACAGCGGGACCGAGTCCCAGCCGAACACCACGTTGTCGACCGTTTCGGCCGAAGCGCCGGTCACGTTCGAGTACCACAGCGGGATGGCGGGGAGGTCCTTGAGGAGCACCTCTTCAGCCTGCTGGTACTTGGCGGTCGCGTCTTCGACGTTCGACGCGACAGCGCCCTCGTCGAGCAGCGTCTCGAACTCTTCGCTCGAGTAGCCCTCGTAGTTCGACCCGGCACCGGTGCGGTACAGCGGTGCGAGGAAGTTGTACATCGAGGGGTAGTCGCCCTGCCAGCCGGCGCGGGTGGCACCGGTCAGCTTCTCGTTCTCGCGGTCGTCGAGCGCCGCGGCGAACGTCGGGTACGGCTTGCCGACTGCCTGGATGCCCAGGGTGTTGGCGATGCTGTTCGCGACTGCGTCGACCCAGGCCTGGTGGCCGCCGTCGGCGTTGTAGGCGATGTCGAAGACGGTGTCGCCGTAGGGCGCGATCGCCTCGGCCTCAGCCCACTTGGCCTGAGCCTCTTCGGCGTTGAACTCGAGGACCTCGGCGCCTTCGAGGCTGTCCGACCAGCCGGCGATGACCGGCGAAGTGAAGTCGGAGGCCGGGGTACGCGTGCCCTGGAAGATCACGTCGGTGATCTCGTCACGGTTGATCGCCATCGAGATGGCGGCGCGACGGAGCTCGCCCTCTTCACCGCTCCAGTGAGGGAGGTAGTACGGCATGTTGAAGCCCTGGAAGATGGCTGCCGGCTGGTTGACCGCACGGTCGCCGAACTCGTCTTCGAAGGTCGCGAGCGCCGAGTCGGGCACGGCGTCGAGCACGTCGAGGTTGCCCGCCTGGAGGTCGGCGTACGCCGTGTCCTGCGAGGTGTAGAAGACGATCGAGAGGCCACCGTTGGCAGCCTTGCGGACGCCGTCGTAGTCGGGGTTCGTCACGAGGTCGATCTTCTCTTCATGCGTCCAAGCGTCTTCGCTGGCGAACATGTAGGGACCGTTGCCGATCGGGTTCTCACCGAAGGCCTCGATGTCCTCGAACGCGGACTCGGGCAGCGGGAAGTACGCCGTGTAGCCGAGGCGCAGCGGCCAGTCGGCCTCGGGCGCGACCAGGTCGACCGTGAAGGTCAGGTCGTCGACCACGTTGAGGCCGGTGAGCTCGGAGTCCTCGGTGTAGCTGAAGCCCTCGATGTTGTCGAAGAAGTACGAAGCGCTCTGCGCGTTGCTGTACAGCGCGCCGTAGTTCCATGCGTCGACGAACGAGTTCGCGGTGACGGGGGTGCCGTCGGTGAAGGTCTGGCCTTCCTTGAGCGTGACGGTCCAGCTCTGCGAGTCCTCGGACTCGATCGACTCGGCGACGTCGAGCTCGATCTCGCCCTCGGCGTTGTACGACACGAGGCCCGCGAAGAGCGACGTGACGATCTTGCCGCCACCGGTCTCGGTGGTGTTCGTCGGGATCAGCGGGTTCTGCGGCTCGGAGCCGTTGGTCGTGATGATCGCCTCAGGGTCGCCGGCCGGTGCCGAGGGCTCTGATCCACCGCTCGTGCAGCCGGTGAGCACGAGCGCTCCGGCGGCAGCAAGAGCAATAGCGGCAACGCCGTATCTCTTGGTCTTCAATGTTCCTCCTGTGAGATGTGCGCGAGAGCAGGACGGTTCGTGGCCGCCTGAGCGCTTAGTGCCTTCGACAATACGAACCGTTCCTGAGACTTGCCAACCTGAGTCGGAAACCGTTACCGATGCGCAACCTTGCAGGACGGTGACCGACGGATTCCGTCGCGGATGCGCACGATTGTTGCGTTCTCAGCCGCCATGCGATGATTGCGGCATGCGTTCCGACGGTCGACTGCGGCTCGAGGTGGGCATCGTGCTCGGGCTCTCGCTCGGGGCATCCGCCGTGTACTCGATCGTCTCGATCGTCGCGCGCGTCACCGACGAACGACCCCTGGCAGAGCAGTCGGCGGCGATCAACCAGTCGCGGGCGAGCCGCGAGTGGCTCGACTTCACGTACCAGTTCCTCGATGTCTTCTTCGGGCTGTTCGTCGTGGCGCTCGCGCTCTACCTGCTCTGGCAGCCGGGCCTCAGCCCGTTCCGCCGCATCGGCCTCGACTTCACGCGACCCGGCCGTGATGTGGCATCCGGCCTCGCACTCGTCGCCGTCATCGGCATCCCCGGCATCGCGCTCTACGCAGTCGGACGCCTCGCGGGCTGGACCGTCGCGGTCGTCGCCTCACCGCTCGACGCGCACTGGTGGACGGTACCCATCCTCGTGCTGGCGGCGTTGAAGGCGGCGCTCACCGAAGAGGTGATCGTCGTCGGCTATCTCTTCACGAGGCTGCGCGAACTCGGCGTGGGCCCGTGGGCGACCATCCTCTCGAGCGCGCTCCTGCGCGGCACGTACCACCTGTACCAGGGTTTCGGCCCGTTCGCCGGCAATGTCGCGATGGGAATCGTCTTCGGATGGTGCTACCAGCGCTGGGGGCGCACGATGCCACTCGTCATCGCGCACTGGATACTCGACATGATCTCGTTCATCGGCTACCCGTTGGCGGTCGGCTGGTGGCCTGAGCTGTTCGCACCGCCCGAGTAGCCAGGAGGCGTCGGATGCCCCGGGCGAGGCGCCGCCGCGGACGTACTCTCCGCGAGACGAGGTGACGCACCGGAGGTGCGGTCGCAACTGCGGCGGGCATCACCGGGGGTGCCGGCATGGGTTCGAGGTACTCGTCGTCGCCGCTGAGGTGCAGGTTGCGGCGCGATGGCGTGCACACGATCGCGATCGACTCGAGGCCGAAGAATCCGCCTCGCGAGAGATCGGTGACCGCCTGGGCGCGGCGCACCGCCTCGGCGGTGGCGGGGTCGCCCCGCTCGAGGCGCCGAAGCCGTTTCTCGATGCCGGTGGCGTCTGCCGTGGCGGCGCTCACCGCGATGAAGGCCACGATGAATCCGATGACCGTGAGGACGTCGAGGGTGAGCATGCGGCACCTCCCTGTGCGATTGATCCTCAGTTTATCGCGCAAGGGCCCGCGGCGACATGGGTCTTGCGGGGGCCCGGCGCGTCCCCCCGCCGCACCGGGCCCCCAGCATGATCAGCCGGCGAACCTCTCGCCGGCCGGTGTCAGCACCCACCAGACGTCGTTGACGCCCTGGCCGTTCGTGTCACCGGCAGCCTCGTCGCCGGCGAAGTAGTAGAGCGGCCATCCGTTGAGCGTGACCTGGGTGGAGCCGTCGACGCCCGTGATGGTGGCGACCTCGCCGGTCACGCCCTCGACCTCGGGACTGTCGGAATCCGTCGTCACCGCGGGCCAGTTCGTCGCGCACTCGCCCTCGCAGACGCTCGCGTCCGCCCCCTGGGTGTCGTTGTCGAACATGTAGACCGTCATGCCCTCACCATCGACGACGATCTCGCCGAGCGAGGAATCGGCCGTGGTGAGCGCTGCCGACGCCGACTCCTCCGGCGCCTCGGTCTCGGCTTCGGTCGAGGTTCCCGTGTCGGCCGGTGGCTCTTCAGCCGCTGGTGTCGTACAGCCCGTGAGCGCGACGGCGAGTGCCGCGACGGCGAGTCCGGCTGCGATGCGGAGTTTCATGCGAAGACCTTTCTCTCGTGCTCGCGACCGCCGTGCGCGGCCACGTCGGAAACACGAGATGGCGGTCTGTTTGGTTCACCGGCCCGACGGCTCCCCCGAGACGCCGCGCATGAGCACCTTCCCGCTGGCGATCGCCCGGATCTCGAGCGAGGCGATCTCGTCGAGGTCGGCGGCCGAGGCGGCGGACACGCGCGCGCCTGCGCCGGGGCTCGCGCGCCAGCTCGAAACCTCGCTCTGCGTACCGTCGTGTTCGATGACGACGAGCGAGTAGGGCCACCCGCCCGCCGGAACGTCGACGTCCGCGTCGGCGTCGCCGTAACGGCAGTCGAGCTCGATCCTCGTCCCCCACCCGACCTGCGTGAGCGTCGCCGAGGCGGTGAGGGGAGCGTCGACGGCCGCCTCGAACGCGACCGACTCGCGCGCGGCGGCGGGCTGGCCGAGGCTCAGCGGCAGCACGATGGCGAGGACGGCGACCGCCGCTGCGGCCGCCACCGCACCCCACCAGTACCGAGTGCGCCGCGTGCGGCGACGACGGTCAGCCCGGCGCACCGCGTCGAGCAGGTCGTCGCGAGGGCCCGGTGCGGATGCCCCGTCGGGGTCCTCGGCGAGTGCCTGCGCCCGCTCGGGCGCGAGCCGGGCGAGCAGCCCCGGCACGGAGGCGAGTTCCGCGATCGCCCGTGCGCACACGTCGCAGGTCTCGAGGTGCTCCTCGAATTCTCGTCGCTCGGCCGGCGACAGTGCGCCGAGCACATAGGCCGAGTCCCATTCCGCGAAGCGCGCGTGATTCGGGTTCATCGCGTCACTCCCTTCTCCTGCAGCGCGAGCCGCAGGGCACGAAGTCCGTAGTGCAGCCGCGACTTGACGGTGCCCTCGGGAATGCCGAGGCGGCGCGCGACCTCGGCCACGCTGCATCCGCCGTAATAGGCGTGCACGATCACCGCGCGATGCTCCACGGACAGTGTCACCAGGGCTTCCTCCACCAGCAGGCTCTCGAACAGGGCGTCGGTGGCGTCGTCCTGAACGCGTTCGGGGAGCTCGGCCACCCCGATCTCGTGGCGACGACGGGCGCTTCGCACCTCGTCGATCACGAGATTGCGGGCGACCGTGAACATCCACGACCTGGTCGACGCGGGCTCCTGGGCGAGGATTCGGGGACTCCTCCACGCCCGCAGGAGGGTCTCCTGCACGATGTCGTCTGCACCGGCCGGGTCACCGGTGAGGTGCACGACGTACCTCCACACCGACGGGCCGTGCGCGTCGTACAACGCGACGAGCCGGCTGTCGTCGTCGGGGGGCATCCGTCACCTCCTGCCCTTCACAACGAGGCGGAGGCGCGAACGGTTCACCGATGTCCTGATCGGCATGCCGGTGAACCGAGAACGGGGCCGGCATCGTGTTCTCGGTATGGATGCCACGGACCTCGGCCCGCTCGCCACGGAGGATGTCCTCCAGATCGGGGGCCTGCCCCTCCACCCGCTGATCGTGCACGCCGTCGTCGTGCTCACACCACTCACGGTACTCGCCCTGCTGCTCGGCACGTTCTGGCCCGCCGCACGTCGACGTCTCGGCATCGTGACCGCGCTCGGGGCGCTGCTCGTGCTCGTGCTGGTGCCGGTGACCGTCGCGGCCGGGAAGTCGCTCGCCGCGGCTCTCGGTCCCATCCCCGCGGTCGAACGACATCAGGCCCTCGGCGAGATGCTGCTGCCGTGGGTGATCGGCCTGTTCGTCGTCGCCGCGGCGCAATGGGCGTGGTACCGGTTCGGCGACGAGAACCTGCGGCGCGACCGGCCGGGCGTCGCGCGCGGCATCGTGATCGCGCTCGGCGCCGCAGCGGTGATCGTCGGTATCGGCACGCTCGTCACGGTGGTGCTGATCGGCGACTCGGGAGCCCGCGCCGTGTGGGGCGGGCTCCTGAGCTAGTCGCGGTCGCGCGTTGCGGGATCGCTAGGCGAAGGCCTCGACCGGCGGGCAGGCGCACACGAGGTTGCGGTCGCCGTAGGCCTGGTCGATGCGCCGCACGGGCGCCCAGTACTTGTTGCGCACGAGCGTGTGCACCGGGTACACCGCCTGCTCGCGGGTGTAGGGGTGCGTCCACTCCCCCGCGATGACCGACTCGGCGGTGTGCGGGGCGTTGCGCAGCGGGTTGTCGTCGACGGGCCACTCGCCGCGCCCGACGGCGTCGGCCTCGGCCTTGATGGCGATCATCGCCTCGACGAACCGCTCGAGCTCGGCGAGGTCCTCGGACTCGGTCGGCTCGACCATGAGCGTGCCCGCGACGGGGAACGACATCGTCGGCGCGTGGAACCCGTAGTCGATGAGCCGCTTCGCGACGTCGTCGACGGTGACGCCGGTCTCGGCGGTGAGCGGGCGCAGGTCGAGGATGCACTCGTGCGCGACGAGTCCGTTGTCGCCCGTGTACAGCACCGGGAAGTGATCGCGGAGGCGCGACGCGACGAAGTTCGCCGCGAGCACCGCCGTGGCGGTCGCCTGCTTGAGGCCCTCGGCGCCCATCATGCGCACGTACGCCCACGAGATCGGCAGGATCGACGGGCTTCCGTAGGGCGCGGCCGAGACGGGCCCGCCGTCGTGGGTGACGCCGCCCGAGTGGTCGGCGCGCTGGGCCATGGGGTGCCCGGGCAGGTACGGCGCGAGGTGCGCCTTCGCCGCGACCGGTCCGACTCCGGGGCCGCCGCCGCCGTGCGGGATGCAGAACGTCTTGTGCAGGTTGAGGTGCGACACGTCGCCCCCGAAGTCGCCGAAGCGGGCGAAGCCGAGCAGGGCGTTGAGGTTCGCGCCATCGACGTACACCTGCCCGCCGGCGTCGTGCACGGCCTGCGTGATCTGCTTCACCTCGTGCTCGTAGACGCCGTGCGTCGACGGGTAGGTGATCATGAGCGCCGCGATGCGGTCGGCGTGCTCGGCGATCTTCGCCCGGAGGTCGTCGAGGTCGACGTTGCCGAGCTCGTCGGTCGCGACGACCACGACGCGCAGGCCCGCGAGAACGGCGGACGCCGCGTTCGTGCCGTGCGCGCTCGACGGGATGAGGCAGATGTCGCGCTCGGCCTCGTCATTGGCGAGGTGGTAGCCGCGGATCGCGAGGAGGCCGGCGAGCTCGCCCTGGCTGCCCGCGTTCGGCTGCAGCGACACGGTGTCGTACCCGGTGACCTCGGCGAGCCAGGTCTCGAGCTGCTCGATCAGTGCGAGCGACCCGACGACGTCTGCTTCGGGTGCGAACGGGTGCAGGTTCGCGAACGCGGGCCAGGTGACGGCCTGCATCTCGGTGGCCGCGTTGAGCTTCATCGTGCACGACCCGAGCGGGATCATGCCGCGGTCGAGCGCGTAGTCGCGGTCGGCGAGCTGCTTGAGGTAGCGCATCATCTGCGTCTCGGAGTGGTGGGTGTTGAACACCGGGTGCTCGAGGTACGGCGACGTGCGCCGCAGCGCCTCGGGGATCGCGTTCTGCGTGACCGGACCGTCGAGGTCGCGCTCGTCGGGCCCGCCGAAGGCGCGGGTCACGAGGTGCAGGTCGGCGATGGTCGTGGTCTCGTCGACCGAGACCAGCACGGTGGCCTCGTCGGCCTCCCACAGCAGCACGCCGAGTTCACGCCCGCGGGCGACGACGTTCCTGGCGAGGCCCGGCACGTGCACGCTGAGCGTGTCGAAGTAGGCGTCGTTGGCGACGTGCTGGCCGAGGTCCTCGAGCCAGCCCGCGAGGAGCTTCGCCTTGCCGGCGGCCAGTGTCGCGATCGAGCGGATGCCACGGGGCCCGTGGTAGACCGCGTACATCGACGCCATCACGGCGAGCAGCACCTGCGCGGTGCAGATGTTCGACGTGGCCTTCTCGCGGCGGATGTGCTGCTCGCGCGCCTGCAGGCTGAGCCGGTAGGCGGGGTGGCCGGCGGCATCCTGCGAGACCCCCACGAGGCGCCCGGGCATCTGCCGCTCGAGGCCGCCGCGCACGGCCATGTAGCCGGCGTGGGGGCCACCGAAGCCCATCGGCACGCCGAAGCGCTGCGAGGTGCCCACGGCGACGTCGGCACCGAGCTCCCCGGGGCTCGTGATGAGCGTGAGGGCGAGCAGGTCGGCGGCGGCCACGACGAGGGCACCCTGTGCCTTCGACGCGGCGATGACCGATGCCGGATTCCAGACCCTCCCCGACGCACCGGGGTACTGCACCAACAGCCCGAAGTGCTCGCCCAGGGCGGCGACGTCGGTCGTCTCGCCCAGTGCGGCGACGACCAGCTCGATGCCGACCGCGTCGGCCCGCGACTCGAGGAGCGCGAGCGTCTGCGGCAGCGCATCGGCGTCGACGACGAAGCGGTTCGAGGCCGACTTCGACGCTCGCCGCGTGAGCAGCATGCCCTCGACGACCGCCGTCGACTCGTCGAGCATCGACGAGTTGGCGGTGTCGAGCCCGGTGAGGTCGGAGACCATCGTCTGGAAGTTGATGAGCGCCTCGAGCCGACCCTGCGAGATCTCGGGCTGGTACGGCGTGTACGCGGTGTACCAGCTGGGGTTCTCGAGCACGTTCCGCTGGATCACCGCGGGCGTCAGGGTGCCGTAGTACCCGAGCCCGATCATGGGCGTGCGCACGGTGTTCTGCGAGGCCAGCGCGGCGAGCTCGTCGAGCGCCTCGCGCTCGGTGGCTGCGGCGGGGATCGCGGAGTTGAGCACCTCGCCCATGCGGATCGAGGTCGGCACTGCCGCCGACATGAGCGCGTCGAGCGAGTCGTAGCCGAGTGCGGCGAGCATGAGCCCGTGGTCGGCAGGTGTCGTGCCGATGTGACGGCGCCCGAAGGCGTCCACGTCGAAGGCGGAGGAGACGGTCATGTGGTTCTGTGGTTCCTTACTCGCCGACGAGGGCGCGGTACTCGTCGTGCGTGAGCAGCTTGGGAAGGCTCGACGTGCGCACCTTGAGCAGCCAGCCCTCGCCGAACGGGTCGCTGTTCACGAGCTCGGGCGAGTCGACGACGGCCTGGTTGGCCTCCACGACCTCGCCGTTGACGGGCGCGAACAGCTCGCCGACCGACTTGGTGGACTCGATCTCGCCGACGACGGTGCCCTCGGTGACGGTCGTGCCGGCGGCCGGCAGGTCGACGTAGACGACGTCGCCGAGCTTCTCGGCGGCGTAGTCGGTGATGCCGATGGTCGCGACGTCGCCGTCGACGTCGATCCATTCGTGTTCTTCGGTGTACTGCAGGGCGCTGGGCTCGGTCACGGTGTGCTCCTCGAGGTCGGTGGTGCGTTGGTGGCGGTCGTGCGGATCGGTCAGGCGTCGCGCTTGTAGAACGGCGGCTTCACGACGGATGCCGCGATGCGGGTGCCCCGCACGTCGACGAAGAGCTCGCTTCCGAGCTCCGCGGACTCGGGCGACACGTACGCCATCGCCACCGGGTGGCCGAGCGTCGGCGACAGCGCGCCGCTCGTGATCTCGCCGACCTTGGCCGCGGCGGCGCCGTCGCCGTCGTACACGTCGTAATGGGCGCGCGCCGCGCGGCGGCCCTCGGCTGCGAGGCCGACGAGCACCGGGGCATCCGCCGCCTGACCCGCCTCGATCGCGGCGCGACCGACGAAGTCCCCGTCCTTCGCGAGCGCGACCACGCGACCGAGGCCCGCCTGGGCGGGTCGGATGTCGCGGCTCAGCTCGTTGCCGTACAGCGGCATGCCCGCCTCGAGGCGCAGGGTGTCGCGGCTCGCGAGCCCGCACGGTACGACGCGGGGCCCGCCGGTCTCTCGCAGCGCCTCCCACAGGCCGGCAGCACGGTCTGGCGCGAGGTACAGCTCGAACCCGTCTTCACCCGTGTAGCCGGTGCGGGCGACGAGCACGTGGTCGCCCTCGAACATCGCGGGGAACGCGCGGTAGTACTTGAGCGCGCCGATGGCCGCGTCGAAGTCGTCTGCGTCGTTGCCGGGGCCGTCGATGCCGAAGCCCGGTGTCTCGAGCAGCACGGCGCGCGCGTCGGGCCCCTGCAGGGCGATGAGCGCCACATCGTCGCTCTCGTCGGAGACGAACGTGTCGAACCCGTCGGCGCGAGACCGCAGCTCGTCGGCGACGACGCCCGCGTTCGACGCGTTCGCGACCACCATGTAGCGGTCGTCGCCTGTGCGGTAGACGACGAGGTCGTCGATGATGCCGCCGTCTTCGGCGAGCAGCAGCGAGTACTTCGCCTGGCCGACCTCGATCGCCGACAGCTTGCCGGCGAGCGCATAGTCGAGCGCCGCGGCGGCCTCGGGACCGATGAGCACGATCTCGCCCATGTGCGACAGGTCGAAGAGGCCCGACGAGGTGCGCACGGCGTGGTGCTCGGCGAGGTCGCTCGAGTACCGCACCGGCATCTGCCATCCGGCGAAGTCGGTGAAGCTCGCGCCTGCGGCGCGGTGCACGGCATCGAGCGGGCTGCGCCGCTCGACCGCCGCAGCGGATGCCTCAGGGGTGGTGGTACCGGGTTCGGGGGTCACGAGTTCTCCAGACGTGCCTGTCGCGCGGCGGTCGCCGCATGAGAACTCCCCCTCTGTCATGAGCCTGAGAGTTTCACGCAGCTGCGCTTTCACCTTGGGCGGAGCGTCGCTCGCGCGACGCTCACTTTTCAGAGCGGCCTCGTCATCGCGGTGTAGTGACCTGAGAGATTGGCGGGGAGGCTTGCTCCTTCGGTGCCGGCCAGTGCTGAGTTCGAGTACCGCCGGCTCTCCCGCGACGCGTCGATGGCCCGGTATGAGGTTGTACCGCCGATCCTAGCAGCGACGGATGCTACTCCGGACGGTTGCCGTGGGCGCCGGCGTGCTCGAACGGGGTCGTGACCCCGTCGTACGCGAGCGTCATCATCATGCCCTGGGCCGCGTGCTCGAGGTCGTGGCAGTGGTCCATCCAGATGCCGGGGTTGTCGGCGACGAGCGCGAGTTCCCAGACCTCGCCGGGGCGCACGTCGACGGTGTCGAGCCAGAGCGGCGCACCCGTCGCGGCCACGCCGTCGCGCGAGAGCACCAGCACGTGGTGCCCGTGCACGTGCATCGGGTGCACGTCGAACCCGCGGTTCGCGACCGTGATCTTCACGACATCGCCCTCGCGCACCTCGATCGGGGCGACGTGGGGGAACACCTGGCCGTTGACCGTGTACGCGTACGTCGGTGCACCGCCGAGGAACCGGGGCATCCGGTCGAGCACGAGCGTGCCCTCGGCGGTGAACGGGCCGATGTCGGGTCGATCGCCGCCGCCGTAGGCGAGCAGGTCGAGCTCCGGGACATCCGTCACCTCACGCGGCAGGTCGTCGACGGTCGTGCCCTCGGGCGCGATGTCGACGACGGATGTCTCGGACAGGTCGGTCTCGAACCGCACGCCGGTCGCGGGCATCGTGAACACGAGGTCGGCGCGGGCGCCCGCGCCGAGTCGCACCGATCGGTGCTCGACGTCGGTGCCGTCCTCGATGTCTCGGCCGTCGACCGCGGCGACCCGGAAGGGCGCTCCGGCGACGGTCACCCGGATCGGCGACTGCTCGGTGTTCGCCACCCGAAGGCGCACGGTCTCGCCCTCGGCCGCCTCGAACGACTGCGGCCCGTCGGTCGCGCCGATCACGACCTCGCCCCCGGCGCGGTGCACGGCGAGCGCGAGGTCGAGCGACTCGGCGACGCCGCCCGCCGGCTCGACGACGAGCATGCCGTAGAGGCCCCTGCGCACTCCCTCGGAGGCGGCCTGGTGGGTGTGGTACCAGTACGTACCGGGCTGGTCGGCGGTGAAGCGGGAGGTGAACCGGTCACCGGGCATGACCGAGTCCTGCGTGACGCCCGCGACGCCGTCCTCGCCGTTGGGGACGTCGTAGCCGTGCCAGTGCAGCGTGACACCGTCGTCGATGTCGCGGTTCTCGAGGTCGACCTCGAGGATCTCGCCCTCGGTGACACGCAACTCGGGACCGGCGACGCCGTCTCCGCCGAAGCCCCACGCCTCGATCGTGTCGCCCGAGGCGAGGGTCACGTCGTGCCGTGCCGCGGTCAGCGCCACGGCGCGCACGTCCCCGGGGGCGTCATCGGGTGTGCGGAGCGCGGTCACGGGTATCCCGGACGCGTCGCCGCTCGGCGCTGTGTCGCCATGCCCATGCGCGCCGGTCGCCTCGATGCTCGGCGCCGCCATGTCGCTGAGCCACGACCACCCGAGTCCGGCGACGAGCAACACCGCGAGCAGGCCCGCGAATCCCGCGACGGCGCGGCGACTTCGGTCGGCGACCAGCGCCCAGGTGAGGCCGGTCGCGAGCAGCACGGCGGCGAGGAGCACGACCGCGGCGATGGGCTGCGGCGGATACCCGACGAGCCACGTGGCGAGCACGCCGGCCGCCATGGCGTACCCGCCGCCGAGCATGAGCGTGCGAGCCGGCGGCATCCGGACGTCGCGGAGCCACCAGGCGAGGCCGACCGCGCCGGCGGCGAGCCCGACGAGCTGGAAGGGGATGCCGACCGTGACCTTCTCGCCGGCGAACCACCAGCCGCGACCCGCGAGCACGACGGTGAGCACGACAGCGCCGACGAGGGCGAGTGTCCCGCCCGCGGCGAGCGCGAGCACGGTCATCCGCTCGCTTCGCGTGCGCCGATCGGCGGACGGTCCGGCGGTGAAGCCCGCGGCGAGCCAGAGACCCGCCGCGGCGAGCGCCGCGACGGCCTGGAGCAGGAGGAGGGCGGCGGTCGTCATCACGCCCTCCTACCTGCTCGGCCGGGTTCGGCTGGAGCTCGGTCAGGCACCCGGCACGGGCGCCGGGGCCTCGTCTGCGTCGGGCGCGGCCGTCGCGTCGGCCGACTTCACCGGTGCGCCACCGCGCACGAGGCGACGCGCCCGCACGATCAGCAGTACGCCGAGAAGCAGGATCGCCGTGCCGTTCACGGCGTGCAGCCCGAGCAACAGCGTCGCACCGATCGGCGGCGTCGCGCGGTCCGACTCTTCGAGGCCGAAGATCACCCCGGTGAGGATGAACAGCACGGTCTGGAAGAGGATGAGCACGAGGGGCAGCACGCTCAGCCAGATCGTGCGCTTGCCGGCGCCCGCCAGAGCGGCCGTCACGATGAGCAGCAGGGCGAGGATCGGCAGCACGATGCGGCCGTTGGTGCCGTGCCACGAGAACAGCTCGTCGTCGGGGTTCGAGAACACGCCGACGGCGGCGAAGTACAGCTGGAGCACGACGGCGGCGGTGAACAGCCACGCGACCGTCAGGAACAGTTTGCGCATTGGGCGGATCCTCTCGGGGAGCGCCGGCGCACGCCTTGAGCGCCGGGGACTGCACCATGCTGGCGCCCGGGGAGCGGCGTCACATCAGTGCTAGTACTCACCCGAAGCCGGTGCAAGCCCCCTCTTCGAGGGCATGACGCCCAGCGGCGTCACACGATTGGTGTTCAGGTCAGAATGACTGTAAGCTGCTCCCAAGCATGGTTCGAGTCATCCTGACTCGAAGATCGGAGGTGACGGATGCCGCATCACGACGGTGCACCCGTGCGCCTCGCCGTCTCGACCGTGATCTTCGCCCTGCGCCCCGACCACACCGGGCAGCCCGTGCTCTGGACCCCGCTCGTGCGCCGCACCCGCGAGCCCCAGCGTGGACTGTGGGCGCTGCCCGGCGGGTGGCTGCCCCCGAACGAGGAGCTCGAGGCCGCCGCAGCACGAACGCTGCGCGCCACGACCGGCCTCGCGCCGAACTACCTCGAACAGCTCTACACGTTCGGCGAGGTCGATCGCTCGCCCGACGACCGCGTCGTCTCGGTCGTGTACTGGGCGCTCGTGCAGAGCGACGAGGCCGAACAGGCGACCGCCGGCCCGAACGTGCGCTGGGTCCCCGCCGACACGATGCCCGGGCTCGCGTTCGACCACAATCGCATCGTCGAGTACGCGCTCTGGCGCCTGCGCACGAAGGTCGAGTACGCCGAGCTCGCGCACGCATTCCTCGGAGCGACCTTCACGCTCGCCGAGCTCCGCGAGGTCTACGAGGTCGTGCTCCAGCGCCGCCTCGACCCCGCAAACTTCCGCCGCACGATGATCGCGTCGGGCCGGGTGCGCGAGACCGGCGAGCGCGTCTCCGGCGCACCGCACCGACCGCCGAAGCTCTACCGCTACGAGACCGCCGCCGTCACGGCCCAGACCCGCGAACCGTTCATGAGAGAGAGGCCAGCATCATGAACCCCACGATCGAGCAGACCCGAGCCGCGGCATCCGTCGACCGCACCATCCAGCTCCTCACCACTGGCGCGACGCCGGGCGAGGCGTGTACGCCCGACCTCGCGAAGGGGCCATGGGAGTTCGACGCCGGCCCCGCCGGGTACGGGCCGGGATCCTCGATGGGCGACGTGATCCCCACCGGTTCGCCGCGCCAGGGCGCGCTCCCCGAGGCGTATCGCACCGCCTCGAACGACGAGCTGCACGCGCGCATCCGGGCGGCGAAGGCCACCCTCGGCGACCGGGTCGTCGTGCTCGGCCACTTCTACCAGCGCGACGAGGTCATCGAGCACGCCGACTTCGTCGGCGACTCGTTCCAGCTCGCGAACGCCGCGCTCACCCGGCCCGACGCCGAGGCCATCGTGTTCTGCGGCGTGCACTTCATGGCCGAGACCGCCGACCTGCTGTCGACGCCCGAGCAGGCCGTGATCCTCCCGAACCTCGCCGCGGGCTGCTCGATGGCCGACATGGCCGACGAGTCGAGCGTCGAGGAGTGCTGGGAGCAGCTCGCCGACGTGTACGGCGACCTCGACACGCCCGACGCCGACGGCCGGGTGCCCGTCATCCCGGTCACCTACATGAACTCGTCGGCGGCGCTCAAGGGCTTCGTCGGGCGCCACGGCGGCATCGTGTGCACCTCCTCGAACGCGAAGACCGTGCTCGAGTGGGCGTTCGAGCGCGGGCAGCGCGTGCTGTTCTTCCCCGACCAGCACCTCGGCCGCAACACGGCGAAGGCCATGGGCGTGCCGCTCGAGCAGATGCCGATGTGGAACCCGCGCCGCGCACTCGGTGGCAACACCGCGGCCGAGCTCGACGACGCCCGGGTCATCCTCTGGCACGGCTTCTGCTCGGTGCACCGGCGCTTCACGGTCGACCAGATCGCCGCGGCGCGCGCCTCGCACCCCGGCGTGCAGGTGATCGTGCACCCCGAGTGCCCGATGCCGGTCGTCGATGCCGCGGATGCCGCGGGGTCGACCGATTTCATCGTCAAGGCGATCCAGGCCGCGCCCGCCGGCTCCACATTCGCGATCGGCACCGAGATCAACCTCGTGCAGCGCCTCGCGGCGGAGTACCCGCAGCACACGATCTTCTGCCTCGACCCCGTGGTGTGCCCGTGCTCGACGATGTACCGCATCCACCCCGGCTACCTCGCGTGGGTGCTCGAGGGGCTCGTCGAGGGGCGCGTCGTCAACCGCATCACCGTGCCGGCCGACGTCGCCGATCCCGCCCGACTCGCCCTCGAACGCATGCTCGCGGCCAAGCCACCGGTCGCCGCGCCCGTCGCCTCGATGGCCGGAGCCTGACATGACCCGCGTGCTCGTCGTCGGCGGCGGCATCGGCGGCCTCTGGACCGCGGTCAAGGCGGCCGACGCCGGCTGCGAGGTCGAGCTCGTGACGAAGACCGAGCTCGCCGAGACCAACACCCGCTACGCCCAGGGCGGCATCGCCGCGGCGTTGTTCCCCGACGACTCGGCCGACCGGCACCTCGCCGACACGCTCG
The DNA here is from genome assembly GCA_963758615.1 of uncultured Actinomycetota bacterium. GTDB lineage: Bacteria > Actinomycetota > Actinomycetes > Actinomycetales > Microbacteriaceae > Agromyces. The sequence goes on from CAVWVZ010000009.1 coordinate 536,387, forward strand.
AGGCCGGAGCCGGGCTCGCCGACCCCGCCGCCGTGCGGGTGCTGTGCGACGAGGGCCCGGCGCGGGTACGCGACCTGATCCGCTTCGGCGTCGCGTTCGACCGCGGCGAGTCCGGGCTCGAACGCGGGCTCGAGGCGGCGCACTCGCGGCCGCGCATCCTGCACGTGGGCGGCGACGCCACCGGCGCGGCGATCGAGTCGGCGCTCGTGGCGACCGTGCGGCGCCGTGCGGTGCGCATCGCTGAACGCACCATGCTCGTCGACCTCGTCGTCGAGGCCGGCACGGTCGTCGGTGCCCGGCTGCTCGACGAGCACGGCGCGATCACCTGGCGCCGCGCCGATGCGGTCGTGCTCGCCACTGGCGGCAGTGGATGCCTCTACCGGCATACGACGAACCCCGCGGTCGCGACGGGCGACGGCGTGGCCGCCGCGTGGCGCGCCGGCGCGCGCATCGCCGACCTCGAGTTCACCCAGTTCCATCCCACGGCGCTCGCGGCCCCGGGCACCCCGCTCATCTCCGAGGCGGTGCGCGGCGAGGGTGCGGTGCTGCGCGACCACCACGGCCGGCGCTTCATGCTCGACGTGCACCCCGACGGCCGAGCTCGCGCCGCGCGACGTCGTCGCCCGCGCCGTCTGGCGGCAGATGACCGCGCAGGGCGGCGCGCCCGTGCTGCTCGATGCCACGGCGCTCGGCGCCGCGTTCCTCGCCCGGCGCTTCCCCGGCCTCGACGCCGTCGTGCGCGAGGCCGGGTTCGACTGGTCGCGCGAGGCCGTGCCCATCACGCCCGCCGCGCACTACGCCATGGGCGGCGTGGTCACCGACCTCGACGGTCGCACGAGCCTGCCTGGGCTGTACGCCGTCGGCGAGACCGCCCGCACCGGCGTGCACGGCGCCAACCGGCTCGCCTCGAACTCCCTGCTCGAGGCCGCCGTCTTCGCCGAGCGCGCGGCCCGCGCCCTCGCGTCGACACTCGCACGATCCCGGCCCCCGCCGAAGCCTCGGTACCCATCCCCGCCGAAGCCCCGTCTGTCGGATCAGGGGAAATCGGGCCGACACGCCGTGGGCCTACCCGCCGTCGAGGGCGTGTCGCCGACATCCCCTGATCGAGCAGACGCGAGCAGGCGCACCGTCGACCGCGAGCAGCTGCGGGAGCTCATGTGGCAGCGGGTCGGCCTCGAGCGCGACGCGGCGGGGCTCGCTGCGGCATCCGCTCGCCTCGATGCCTGGAGCGCACCAGAGGTGAGCGACCGCCGCACCGCCGAGGATCGCAACCTGCTCGACCTCGCGCGCCTCACCGTCAGCGCTGCGCTCGCGCGCCGTGAGAGCGTGGGCGCGCACTTCCGAACGGATGACCCGACGCCGGCCGCCTCGTCCGCCGAGCCGGCCGCACCCGAACTGGAGGCCGCCTGATGACCGACGCCCGCGAGATCGACCGCATCGTCGGCGCCGCGCTCGACGAGGACGCACCGTGGGGCGACCTCACCTCCGAGACCCTGATCCCCGCTGATGCGACCGCGACGGCCGGACTCGTGGCACGCGAGGCGGGCGTGCTGAGCGGCATCGACGTGTTCGCGGCGGCGTTCCGCCTCGTCGACCCGCGCATCACCGTCGAGGCGCTCGCGCGCGACGGCGAGCCGTTCGAGGCCGGTGCGACGCTGGCCAGGGTCGAGGGCCCCGCCCGGGGCATCCTGCAAGCCGAACGCGTCGGGCTGAACCTGCTGCAGCGCATGTCGGGCATCGCCACGCTCACGGCGGCCTACGTGAACGCAGCGGCGGGTACACGTGCGCGCATCGTCGACACCCGCAAGACCACGCCGGGGCTGCGCAGCCTCGAGCGGCAGGCCGTGCGCGACGGCGGCGGCCGCAACCACCGACGGTCGCTCTCCGACGCGGTCATGGCGAAGGACAACCACCTCGCCGTGCTCACCGCGGGCGGTCAGGACCTCGCGACCGCCCTGCGCGCCGCACGCGAGCGGATGCCCCACACGACGCACCTCGAGGTCGAGGTCGATCGTCTCGACCAGGTCGATGCGGTGCTCGCCGGCGGAGCCGACACGGTCATGCTCGACAACTTCGCCGTCGACGACCTGCGGCGCGGCGTCGAGCTGATCGCCGGCCGCGCGGTGGTCGAGGCGTCGGGCGGGGTCACCCTCGACACGGTCGCGGCGATCGCCGCGACCGGGGTCGACGTCATCTCGGTCGGCGCCCTCACGCACTCGGTGCGGTCGCTCGACCTCGGACTCGATGTCGTCGTCGAGGCGGGACAGCCGTGATCTTCCTCGACCATGCCGCCACCACGCCCGTGCGCCGCGAGGCGCTCGAGGCGATGTGGCCGTACCTGTCGGGTGCCTTCGGCAACCCGTCGAGCAGTCACGGGCTCGGCGACGAGGCGGCGCGGGCGCTCGCGGCGGCCCGCGCCGAGGTCGCCGCCGTCGTCGGCTGCCGGCCCGGCGACGTCGTCTTCACGAGCGGCGGCACCGAGGCCGACAACCTCGCGGTGAAGGGCCTCGCACTCGCGAACCCGCGCGGCCGCCACCTGATCGTCTCCCCGATCGAGCACGAGGCGGTGCTCGAGTCGGCCGCGTACCTCGCCAGGGTGCACGGCTTCGAGGTCACCGAGGTCGAGGTCGACGCCGGCGGAGTCGTGCGCCCCGAGGCACTCGCCCGGGTCATCCGGCCCGACACGACGCTCGTGTCGGTGCAGCTCGCGAACAACGAGGTCGGCACGGTGCAGCCCGTCGCCGAACTCGCCGCGATCGCCCACGCGTCGGGCGCACTCATGCACACCGACGCGGTGCAGGCCGCGGGCTGGCTGCCGCTCTCGATCGACGCGCTCGGCGTCGACGCGCTGTCGCTCGCCGGTCACAAGGTCGGCGCACCGAAGGGCACCGGTGCGCTGGTCGTGCGCGGCCGCCTGGCGCTCGAACCTGTACTGCACGGCGGCGGGCAGGAACGCGGCCGGCGCTCGGGCACCGAGAACGTCGCCGGTGCGGTGGCGTTCGCCACGGCGCTCCGGCTCGCCGAGGACGAGCGAGCGGATGCCGCGGCCCGCGTCGCGTCGCTGGGCGCACGCCTGACGCACCTGGTCGCAAGCGGAGTGCCCGACGCAACGCTCACGGGCGACCCCGTCGACCGGCTGCCCGGCACCGTGTCGTTCGTCTTCCCCGGCACGAGCGGCGAGGCCGTGCTGCTCGAGCTCGAGCGCGACGGCATCCTGTGCTCGAGCGGGTCGGCGTGCGCGGCGGGCAGCGACGAGCCCTCGCACGTGCTCACCGCGATCGGGATTCCGGCCGAGCTCGCGCAGACCGCGGTGCGCTTCACGCTCGGCGCCGAGACCACTGCCGACGAGATCGACGAGGCCGGGGCATCCGTCGCCCGTGCGGTGTCGGCGGTGCGCGGTATCGTCTCCACCTGACGCGTTGCGCAGGCAGCACGACGACCAGCGCGATCCATGCATGACGATGAAGTTCGAAATCTGGGAATACCCTGTCTCGCGGCACGGGTTGACCCATCTATTCGACTGAAATCGACGCTCTCCCGGCGCAGCCGTACGCCGATACCGATTGGACCCTATTCCATGACCGAACGCGCCCTCCCAGACCTTGAACCGCCGGGCATCGCCGATCGCGCGATGCCTGCCGGCGGCCTCGACGCGCCGGCCGACGCCGCCGCGCAGGACGCCGCCGTCGTCGCGCACCAGCCCGACCACGGCGCGCGCAACAACCGCGTCATCTGGCTGCTGCTCGGCGCCACCTTCGTCGTCTTCCTCAACGAGACGATCATGGGCGTCGCGATCCCCCACCTCGTCACCGACCTCGGCATCACGCTCTCGCAGGCGCAGTGGCTGACCACGGCGTTCATGCTCACGATGGCGGTCGTGATCCCGATCACGGGCTTCCTGCTGCAGCGCATCGCCACCCGGCCGATCTTCATCACGGCGATGAGCCTGTTCTCGGCCGGCACCCTGCTCGCGGCGCTCGCGCCCGGCTTCGAGGTGCTGCTGCTCGCCCGCGTCGTGCAGGCCACCGGCACCGCCATCATGATGCCGCTGCTCATGACGACGCTCATGACGCTCGTGGCCCCGTCCGACCGCGGCCGGTTCATGGGGCGCGTGTCGATCGTGATGTCGGTCGCGCCCGCGATCGGGCCGACGATCTCGGGCCTGATCCTGAGCTTCCTCTCGTGGCGGTACATGTTCTGGCTCGTGCTGCCGATCGCGCTCGCCATGCTCATCATCGGCATCCGTCGGGTCGAGAACGTGAGCGAGACCCGCGAGCTGCCCATCGACGTGTTCTCGGTGATCCTGTCCGCGTTCGGCTTCGGCGGGTTCGTCTACGGCCTCAGCCTCGTCGGCGGCGTCGTCAGCGGGGGCTCGACAGCAGACGCGCCGTCGATGTGGATCGCACTCGCGGTCGGCGTCCTCGGCATCCTCGCGTTCGTCGGGCGCCAGCTGATGCTGCAGCGCCGCGACCGCGCACTGCTCGACCTGCGCACGTTCCGCTCGCGCAACTTCTCGGTGTCGGTCGCACTCATGGTCGTCATGATGGCCGCCCTGTTCGGCACGATCATCCTGTTGCCGATCTACCTGCAGAACGTGCTCGGGCTCGACCCGCTCTACACGGGACTGCTTCTCCTGCCGGGCGGGCTCATCATGGGCCTCTTCGGCCCCACCGTCGGCCGGCTCTACGACCGTTTCGGTCCCACGCCGCTGCTCGTGCCGGGCAGCATCGTGGTCTCGCTGGTGCTGTGGTCGCTCACCATGGTCACCGAGCACACTCCGCCCTGGATGATCCTCATCGCGCACGTGGTGATGTCGACGGCGCTCGCATTCATGTTCACCCCGTTGTTCACGTCGGCCCTCGGGTCGGTCGAGCCGCGGCTGTACTCGCACGGCTCGGCGATCGTGGGCACCGTCCAGCAGGTCGCCGGTGCCGCCGGCACGGCCCTGTTCATCACCGTGATGACCGCGCGCACCGCAACCGAGACCGCCGCGGGCGCCACGGCCCTGGCGGCCGAGGCAGCGGGCATCCGCGCCGCGTTCCTCGTCGGTGCGATCCTTTCGATCTCAGCCGTCGTCGGCGCGTTCTTCGTGCGCAAGCCCGCCGACATGTCGCAAGGCGCGCCCGTGGGTCACTGATCCGCCACAGGGCGCGCGCGACAGCGCGGATCGACTGAGGGCCCGGCGCAGATGCGCCGGGCCCTCAGTCGTCGATCGGGATTCGGTCAGCCGCAGTTCGGTCGGCAGGTGCGCTGCGAGAGCGCGTCGACGAGCACGATGCCGAGATCTTCGGGCTCGGATGCCGAGTACGCCGCACCCTTGGTGACTTGGGCGATCTGCTGCATCGCCGCGAGGTCGGTGTCGGGTCCGAAGCCGATCATGATCACCGGCACCGGCTTCGTGGGGTCGTCCATCTTCTTGAGCTCGGCGAGCAGCGCCTCGAGCCCGATGCCGTTCTCGTCCTCGTTCTTGCCGTCGGTGATGAGCAGCACCGAGTTGACCTTCTCGGGGTCATAGCTCTCGCGCACGCGCTTGACGGCCGCGAGGGTCGAGTCGTAGAGGCCAGTGGCGCCGCCGAGCCGCGCGGGCAGCGACTGGATGATGCCGGCGATCTGCTGCTTGTGCGCCATGTCGGCGAGCGGCGCGATCGGCGCGAGGTCCTCGTAGTCGAGGTCGCCGTTGCGCGCCGTCGAGAAGACCCACACGCCGAGCTCGACCTCGCCCGAGAACTTCTCCATGGCGCCGACGGCGGCCTGCTGGAAGATGTCGATGCGGCGCAGCCCGTTCTGGGCCGGCTCCTCCATCGAGCCCGACACGTCGATGACCGCGAGCATGCGCGAACGCAGCGTGAGCACGCCCCAGGCGCGCAGGATCTCGAGTTGCGCCGCCCCGTCGAGCGCGGTCTCGGCCGTGGGGGCCTCGACACCCACACCGGCGAGGTCGAGCTCGCCGGTGCCATCGGGTGCGCGGAACCCGGCGCCCGCGAGCACCTCGGTGTCGTCGCGGATCGCCGCTTCGAAGTCGGCGAGCAGCTCGGTCCTGGTCTTCGAGCCCTCCGTCTCCGGCTCGGCCGTCGCCGCCTCCTCCGACGACGCGGTGCCGGGCAGCACGACGAACGGGTAGTCGAGGGCGACCGTACCGTCGGTCGGGTAGGCCGCGACGAGCGGCTCGGCTTGTTCCTCGTGGTTGTAGGCGGCGACCTGCGCCTCGCTCGTGATGACGATCGTGGGCGCGTCGCTCGCGCCGAGCGCCCCGAATGCGGCCGTCGTCGACGCGGGGATCGACTTGCCGAGGGCGATCATCGCGCCGGCGAACTGGCGCGGGTCTTCGGGGGACGAGTGACCGCGGAGGGCGTACAGGCCGGCGAGGCTCGCAGCGGATGCCTCGGGGTCGGGCAGGATCGTCGGCAGCGCGCCGCCGAGGACCCGGGTCCAGCTCACCGGTTCGCTCGCGAGCTCGGTGGCCTTCGTGGCCGCTGCCGCGAACACCACGGGCGACGACGCGACGCCCTCGCGCACCTCGATCTCGGGCGGAGCCTGCCCGAGCGACGTCGCGGTCGCGTTCATGCGATCGAGCCACACGCTCGACTCGGGCACCCACGCGTCGGCGTCGACGCTGCCCGAGGCGAACACCGCGGCCGTGTCGGCGGAGTCCTGCGCAGTGACCTCGGTCGTCACGCAGTTGCTGGAGGCCGCGTCGAAGTCCTTCGCGATCTCGGCGAGCGCCGGCGCGATGGTGCGATCTGCGACGACGACGAGTTCCTCGGGTTCGAGACATCCGCCCTCGGCGGATGCGAGCAGCGGGTTCAGGTGGCCGCCGACCCAGAGGTAGACCCCCGAACCGACGAGGGCGATGACGGCGACCGCCCCGATGATGGACATGACGATTCGGCGGCGCGGCATCGACACCGGCGCCGCGACGGTATGACGTCCCACGGGCTCTCCAAGCCGGCGGGGCGGGGGCCCGCCGAATCCTTGTTCGGGTTCCCCGGTCGGGGGGAAGGATTCGATCAGTGTAGGCGACCCGGCTGAATACGCGAACTTCGCTCGCTACTTGACGCTGCCCCACAACGATCCGCGGTTCGGCGGCGGCAGCGTTGGCGTGAGACGACAATTCAGGACATGGTGAGGCCGGGCAGCCCCCACCGCCCGGCCTCGTCCCCCACCTGCCCGACCCGCTCCCTCAGTCGCCGCGCAGGTGCTCTTTGGCGTCGTTGCGACGCTCGACGGATTCGCGCTCGGCCTCGGCCTTCTTCACGTTGGCGTCGGCCTTCATCTCGTCGATCTGGTCCTTCGCACGGTCGACGGTGTCGTCGACCTTGCGTCCGAGCTGCTCGGCGCCTTCAGCGACGGTCTCCTTGGCATCATCGAGGATTCCCATGTCGACTCCCTCCGGTTGCTCGTGGGTTCGACCGTAGGCAGGCCGTTAAGCGAGCGACAAGGGGTTGACGAACCGGATGCCGCGCACTATCACCCGCGCACCGTTCCAGGGTGTGGCCGTCGGGTCGGAGGCGTGCGAGCATGGAATTGCCGCGCGTCGTGACGCGGCGGCCGGGTCATCTCATGGAGCACTTCACCGACAGGGCTGACGCAGGCAGGCGACTCGCCGCCCGTCTGATCGACGTCGACGCGCCCGATCCGGTCGTGCTCGGGCTCCCCCGCGGCGGCGTCCCGGTCGCCGCGCCGGTCGCTGTCGCGCTCGGTGCTCCGCTCGACGTGCTCGTCGTCCGAAAGCTCGGCGTGCCCGGGCAGCCCGAGCTCGCGATGGGCGCGATCGGCGAGCAGGGCGCGCGCGTGCTGAACGACGACATCATCGCCCACGTGCGGCTCAAGCCGGGCGAGCTCGCCGCGGCTCGAGCGGCGCGAACGCGACGAGCTCGAGGCCCGGGTCACCAGGTTCCGCGGCGACGCGGGCCCGGTCGACCTCGTCGGACGCACCGCGGTGATCGTCGACGACGGCATCGCGACGGGCGCGACGATGCGCGTCGCCTGCCTCGTCGCGCACGCCAGGGGCGCACGCCGCATCGTCGTCGCTACGCCGGTCGCAGCACCCGACAGCATCGGCGAGATCGCAACGATGCCCGAGATCGACGAGGTGATCTGCCTCTCGGCGCCGCGCGGATTCATGGCCGTCGGCATGCATTACCTCGACTTCGCGCAGACACCCGACGCGCAGGTCGCCGCACTGCTGGCCGCGGCGCGCTCAGCCGACTGAACGGCGCTCGCCGACGACGACCGTGCCGTCGTCATCGTCGCGCAGGATACGTGGGACGAGCCCGCCCGCCCGCATCAGCCCGGCCGCGGTGGCCGCCTGCCGCTCGCTCGTCTCGATGAGCAGGGTTCCGCCGCGGGCGAGCCATCGAGCAGCGGATGCCGCCACGCGGCGATGCACGTCGAGTCCGTCACCGCCGCCGTCGAGCGCGACGCGTGCCTCATGGTCGCGCGCCTCGGGCGGCATGAGCGCGATCTCGTCGGTGGGTACGTACGGAGCGTTCACGGCGAGCACGTCGACCCGTCCTCGCAGGTCGTCCGGGAGCGGCTCGAAGAGGTCGCCCTCGAACACCCGCCCTCCACGCGGTTCGAGATTCCGTCGCGCCGCGCGAACCGCGGCCGGGTCGATGTCTGCGGCGACGAGGTCGATCGGCCCCGCGTCATCCGCGACCAGCGCGCCGATCGCGCCGACGCCGCAGCACAGGTCGACGACGACCGGCAGCGCCTCGCGCCGGGCGGCCGCCCGATCGCGCGCGAGCCGCGCCGCGACCCCAGCGAGGAACTCGGTGCGATGGCGGGGTACGAACACACCGGGTTCGACATGCAGGCGCAGTCCGCCGAAGTCCGCCCAGCCGAGCACCTGTTCGAGAGGCTCGCCAGCGACCCGGCGCGCGACGAGCGCCTCGAGCGCGTCATCGTCGGCGGTCGCCTCGAGCAGGAGGCGCGCCTCGTCCTCGGCGAAGACGCAACCGGCCGCTCGCAGTCGGAGCACGAGATCGGCTTCGGCACGCATCCCAGCATCGTAAGCGGCGCGGCGTATGAGTGCTGCGCTCGGCCGGCCGACTCAGGCGTTCCCGAACGGCGCGACCAGCAGGGCACGCACCTCGGCGGCGAGCCGGTCGACCGGGCCATCGACGGGGATGCCCGGTGCCACAGCCTCTATCGGCAGCACCGAGACGGGCGAGGCCGGCGCACCCCATTCCGCGCGCCAGCCGCTGATCTGCGCGGATGAGGCGGCGTAGACGATGCGCCCGAGGCCGACCCACGCGTGCGCCGCGGCGCACATCGGGCAGTGCTCGCCCGAGGTGTACACGGTCGCCGTGGCGCGTTGGGCGGGTGTCAGGTGCGCGGCAGCCCATCGAGCGATCTCGAACTCCGGATGCCGTGTCGGATCACCGGTGGTCTGTTCGCGGTTCCGATCGGCGAATCGTTCGATGCCGTCGGCGTCCACGAGCACCGAGCCGAAGGCCCCGTCGCCGGCCGCTGCCGCCTCGGCGGCGAGGTCGACTGCTCGGCGCAGGTGGATGAGGTCCTGGTCGGAGACGGTCATCCCTGAAGTCTGCCGCAGACCGCGGTGCAGCCGTGTCGCGGCGCGACGCGACGCGACGCGACGCGGCATAATGCCCTATTCACGGCCGATTGGCAAGGCATTGCGCACGATCGTTGCCAGGCGCTTGGCTGGTCGGAACCCCAGTTCGAGGAGGCGGTTCCCTGTGGAAACAAGCACCATCATCTGGATCATCGTCGCGGTCGTCGTCGTCGCCGCGATCATCGTGATCGCCGCGCTGGTCACGAGCCGCCGTCGCCGTGAGGCGCACCTGGAGGCGGAGCGTCGCAAGGCGGCGGATCTGCGGCAGGATGCCTACGAGACCGACGTCGCACGGCGTGAACGAGAGGCCGATGCCGCGAGCGCCGCCGCCGCCGCCAAGCAGGCCGAGGCCGACGCGATGCAGGCGAGGCTCGAGGCGGAACGACTGAGTCGTGAGAGCGAGTCGCACAGCGCCGAGGCGCAGCAGCTGCGCACCGAGGCCGACGACCGGTTGACCAAGGCCGACCGGGTCGATCCCGACGTGGACCTCGATGAGACGGCCGCCGGGCGCGATGGAGCGTCCTACGACGCCCGACCGACCACGAGCGGCGCACAGGGCACGGTCGAGCCCGACCGCGTCGGTGAGCCCGACCGAGTCGGTGAGCGCGTCACTGAGCGCGACGGGGTCGGTGAGCCCGTCGCTGAGCCCACCCCCGCCAGCGAACCCGACCCGCGACGCGACGCGGACACCGGTCACCGCGTCTGAGACGCGGAATCTGAACTGCACGGCGCCGGCCGCCCAGAAACCCGGCGCCGTGCGCCTGTCACTTCAGGAGACGTGAGAGCACGCGGTCGGCGAGCGGCTTGCCGCCGGTCTGGCACGTCGGGCAGTACTGGAACGTCGAGTCTGCGAAGATGACCTCGCGCACGGTATCGCCGCACACGGGGCAGGCCTGACCGGTGCGCCCGTGCACCTGCATGTGGCTGCGCTTGTTGTCCTTCAGCTCGTCGGGTCGCTTGCCGGATGCCTCGGCGATCGCCTGCTCCAGCGTGCCGCGCATCGCGTGGTACAGGTTCTCGACGTCGTCGGGGCCGAGCTTCGCGGCGAGCGCGTACGGCGACATCTTCGCCGTGTGCAGAATCTCGTCGGAATAGGCGTTGCCGACCCCCGCGAACACCGACTGGTCGCGCAGGAGCCCCTTGATGCGCGTGCGGCGATCGCGCAGGATCTCGGCGAAATCAGCCGGCGAGAAGTCGGGCGCGGTGGGGTCGGGGCCGAGCCTGGCGATGCCGGGGATCTCGGCCGGATCGCGCACGACGTACACCGCGAGCGACTTCTTGGTGCCCGCCTCGGTGAGATCGAACCCCGACCCGTCGTCGAGCCGGACTCGCAGCGCGATCGGCGACTTGCCCGGCTTGATGAGCGTCTTCGGGACCTCGTCGTACCAGCGCAGCCATCCGGCGCGGGCGAGGTGGAACACCAGGTGCACGCCTGCCGCATCGAGGTCGATGAACTTGCCCTGACGATGCACTGCGACGATCTGCCGGCCGGCGAGGTCGGTGAGTGGCGGGTCGAACGTCTTGAGCGCCGCGATCGCCGCGACGCTCGCCGACGCGATGGCGTGCCCGACCGCGAACTCGCGCAGGTATCGCGTGAGCGCTTCGACCTCGGGAAGTTCGGGCACTCCCCCATCGTGGCACCGGCCGACGACATCTGCGAACGATCTATCCCGAGTCGCGCGCTGGCCCTACGATCAGCCTGTGGACCCGAACTCCGCGCGGCAGGTGCTGCGCATCTTCCCCGATGCCCCGCTGACCGTCGAGCTCGTCGAGCGCGCATACTCGGGCGAGGCGTGGGCGCGACATCCGTCTCGTTATCAGGATGCCTCCGAACGCCTCGAGGCCGAGCGGTGGGCGCAGACGTTGGCCGTCGCCCGTGAGGTGCTCGTCCACGAGGCCCGCGCGGTGACCGTCCGGGCGGCGAAGCGCAGGCTTCCGGTCGCCGCCATCGTGGGCATCGTCGCGGGATCCGCGGCGGTCGTGGCACTGATCACGTTCGGGGTCTTCGCGATGACGACCTTCGCGACGCAGACGGCGACGGCCGCCGGTGACGCGATCGAGGCCATCGCCTCCGAAGCGGCGTCGCCTGCCGAGGAGGAACTCCCCGATCTCGAGGCCTACGACTCCGCAGAGACCGGGTTCACCTTCTCTGCGGCTCTCGAGATCTATTACGACGGCAGGCTCAGCGTCGACTGCGCGGCCGAGTACGAGCAGGGCTGCTGGCAGATGGCACTGTTCCCCGATGAGAGCTGCGAGACGATGCACGTCGAGCTCGCGTACAGCAACTCGCCGACCTCGCCCGACCCTGCGCACACGCAGACGATCGTGATGCGTGGCGTGCTCGCTGCCAGTGAGACGGACGTCGTGTTCGGCCACGACGGCTTCGACTACGGCTGGATCAACGACGTCACGTGCTCCGACTCTGCGGCGCTCGACTCGGTGAGCTGAGGGTCGTTAGGGTCGATTCATGCGCATCCACGAGAGCACCGGCATCCGAGTTCTCCACATCGGGGCCGAAGGCCCGACGATCTCGACACCCGACCACGCCGCAGACCTCGTGGGCGACGCGTGGGCCCATCACGCAGAGCTCGTCGCGGTGCCCGTCGAACGACTCGACCCCGCGTTCTTCGACCTCAGCACCGGCATCGCCGGCGAGATCACGCAGAAGCTCGTCAACTACCGCCTGCGTCTTGCGATCGTCGGAGACATCGGCAAGCACGTCGAAGTGAGCGCGGCGCTGCGCGACTACGTGTGGGAATCGAACCGCGGCGCCCACGTCTGGTTCCTTGCCGATGACGCTGAGCTCGAGGCGAAGCTCGCGACCCAGCAAGCACGCTGAGGTCAACGTTTCCAAGGCTCGCGCCCGCTGCTCGGTCCGCCCGAGGTGGCAGCTGAATCGCCGCTGAACGTCGGTGGCGCGAACCTCGAATCCGGCGCATTGTTGAGGAAGGCATCGACTCGCGGCGGAACGGAGGTCGCAGATGTTCTCCCCCAGCAGGTCCACGCTGTTCGCCGTCTGCGCAGCGGCAGCGATCGCTCTGACGGCGTGCACGGCGACCGAACCGTCGCCGTCGCCGCTCCCGTTGCCGACGGGCGACGACCCGGTGTCGCTCGACCCTGCCGACTTCTCGACGGACATCGACAATCCGTACTGGCCGATGGAGCCCGGAACTCGTTGGTCCTACCTCGAACTCGACCCGGCCGAGGGCGCGCTCACGGTCGACGTGACCGTCACGGACACCACGGAGACCATCGCGAACGGCGTCGAAGCGCGGGTCGTTCGCGACACTGTGCGTCGTGACGGTGAGATCATCGAGGACACGTTCGACTGGTACGCGCAGGACTCGGATGGAACGATCTGGTATCTCGGCGAGGACACCGCGGAGTTCGAGAACGGCGAGATCGTCTCGCGCGAGGGCTCGTTCGAGGCGGGCGTCGATGGAGCGCTGCCCGGTGTCCTCATCCCGGCCGATCCTCAACCCGGCATGGCCTACCGTCAGGAGTACTACGCCGGCGAAGCCGAGGACAACGGCGCCGTACTCAGCGTCGAAGAACTCGTCGAGGTGCCATTCGGTCGATTCGATGCCGCCCTGCTCACACGCGACACGATCGCGCTCGAGCCCGACGTCGCGGCGCTCAAGTTCTACGCCCCGGGAGTCGGCCTCGTGCTCACGCTCGACATCTCGGGCGGGAATGGCCGTGAAGAGCTCGTGAGCGTGACGACCGTGCCCGAGGGAGTCGGGACGGGGCCGTTGGGCACGCCGACCGAGCCGGACGCGATCCCGGGGTAGCCGGCGCGGTCCGTGCGCAGCCCGTTTCGCCCGTCAGCCGAGCCGGATTCCCCGCAGCGCCATGAACGGGGCAGGATCGACCTGGACTCCGTTCTGGTAGACCTCGAAGTGCAGGTGGCACCCGGTCGCCGCTCCGGTCGCGCCCGACCAGCCGACCTGCTGCCCGGCGCGAACGAGCTGGCCGACGCGCACGAGGATTCCGCCGGTGACGAGGTGTGCGTAGCCGGTGTCGATGCCCGAGCCATGGGCGATCTTGACCCAGTTGCCGTAGGTTCCGAGCCAGCCGGCGCTGGTGACCCGCCCGCCTGAGGCGGCGTAGATCGGCGCCCCGCAGCCGGTGCCGAGGTCGATTCCGCGGTGGATCGACTGCGAGCATCCTCCCGGCGTGCAGATCGGGGCACGCGGGCCGAACGAACCCGTGATCCGCCCGGTGGCCGGTTTCGCCCACACCATCGCGCAGGCCGTGTTCTGGGCGACCGCCTCGCTGACCGCGCCGGTGCTGCCGAGGATCACGCGCGCCGCCGGCGCGAGATCATTGAGGGCAACGGACACGGGATGCGGAATGCACGCGCCCAGGGTGGTGTAGAGGGGCGCGCCGAGACCACCGGCGAGCGCGGCACCCGCAAGTGCGTCGGCGAAATCTGTGCCGGTGGCGAGGAACGCACTCGCCACCGAGACGGCATTGCCGAACACTGCCTCGTTGATCGCCGTAGCGGTCAGGTAGCGATCCACACCCTGGTGACGGGCCACCGCGAAACCGGCTGAGGCGAGTTGCCGCTCGATCGCCGTGCTGACGGCGCTGCTGCCGCCCGCGATCCGCACGGTGCCCACGCCGAGCGCGCGCAACGCCGCGATCGTGCTCGGGCGGACCGACGGTGCGAGCCCGTCGACGAGGAACACCGGCGCCTGGAGCGTGCCGGCCGCCGCCGATGCGGCGAGTGCGTCGGGGAAGTCCCGACCGGTGACGACGAATGCCTGTGCCGCCGATACGAAGGCATCGGCGATCAGCCGCTCACCGCTCTCGTAGCGGTCGCGTCCGCCGAGCCGGGTGATGCTCGGTGTCAACGTCGTGAGTTCGTCGTAGACGCCGGGTCCGACGACGCTCTCGCCACCGGCGACGACGATGCGCGCGGGCGCGAGTCGCACGATCTCGGCGCGTACGGCCGCCGGCAGGGCTTCGGGTCGGGTCAGCAGCAGCGGACCGCCGAGATGCGCCGCGGCCGCGGCTGCCGTCAGCCCGTCGGGGAAGTCCAGTCCCGTCGCGACGTACAGTACCGGCACGTTCGGGGCGAATCTCTGCGAGATCGCGATCGCGGTGTCGAACCGGTCGGCCCCGGCCAACCGGTGCGCTCCGGGGGCGAACGGGGTGATCTCGGTCAGTGCAGCTGCGAAGGGCGGGGTGGCCGCTCCGGACTCGACCTGATCGGCAGGCGGTTCCTCGGGCGCGGGCTCCGTCTCCGGTTCGGGCTGGGGATCGGTCGGGGGCGTCGGCGCGGATGTCTCAGCGGCCGGCTCCTCTGGAACTGCGGGTACCGGCGTCGCCGTATTCGGGTCCGCCGGGACCGGACTCGACTCCTCGGGGACCGGCGGTCCGGAACCCGGCTCGGTGGGCGCGGGGGGCTGCTCCGTGACAGCGGGTGGCGTCGACGGCCCAGGTTCGAGCTCGACTCCCACGGCCGGGATCGTCGTTCCGAATCCGATGATGGCGGCCGCTGCGATCGCGACAGCCCCCATTCGCAGCGTGCGACGCATCGAAGGACCCCTCCCCCTCGCGAACGAAGGCCGCCGAAAGCGTCCCCTCCTGCGTTCGCCCTTCGCAGTGTACGGGGCCGCCGCCGCCGACCTCGAGGAATCCACAGGATTTGTGGTGCAGTTCCTCGATCACGGCGATCGCAGGGGAAGCACCTCACCCCGGGTCTGGCAGGTCGGGCAGTACTGGGCTGTCGTGCTCGCGAACGAGAAATCGCGGATCGTGTCGCCACAGACGGGGCACGCATCTCCCGCCCTGCCGTGCACCCGCATGGCCGCGACCTTCGCCGCCTTGAGCCCGTCGATCGACACGCCGCGGCGCCCATCGATCGCCTCACCGATCACGCCGATCGTCGCCTCGAAGAGGCGGTCGAGTTCGTCGGACGCCAGTGCCGCGGCGTGCCCGACCGGCGAGACCTTCGCCGTGTGCAGGATCTCGTCGGAGTACGCATTGCCGATGCCCGCGAGCGACTCCTGTTCCTGGAGGACTGCCTTGACCTGCTTGCGTCGCCCCACCACGGCTCGGTCGAAGTCTGCCCGCGAGAACCCGGGGTTCGCAGGGTCGGGGCCGAGCTTCGCGATCGCCGGCACGTCGTTCGGGTCGCCGACGACCCAGCAGCCGAGCGAGACCCACTCTCCGGCATCCGTGAGCTCTACCGTCCTCCCGGTTTCGAAATCGAGCGACACCAGCGTGGGCGGCGCGTTCTCGCCGTCGGCGGGTTCAGCATCGCCATCTGCGACGGCCCATCGTGCCCAGCCGTGCCGTCCGAGCGAGACGACGAGGTGCGCTTCGCCGACCGACAGGTCGAAGAGCTTGCCGTGTCTGGCAACGCCGACCACGCGCTCGCCCACGAGGCTCTCGGGCGGGCGGGCACGTGTCTTCGTCGTGCGGAACTCGATGACGTCGACACCCGTGAGCGCGCGGCCGGTCAGTCGCTCGCCGAGTTCGTCGGCGAGGACCTGGACCTCGGGCGACTCTGGCATGTCGCCAGTTTCCCACGCGGAGCGCCAGGTGCACAGGTCCGACGAACAGCAGCGACGCGCCCGCCGCCGCAGCTACTCGGTCGCGAAATCGAGCATCGAATCGGCGACGGCGATGACCGACCATGCGCCGCCCTCGGCATCGGTGAACTCGTAGGCCGGAACCACGAGGACGCTTCCGTCGGGTTGCCACTGGCTCGCGAGACCGAGGCGGGCGCTCACGATCTCGACGTCGTTCACCGGCCACGAGAGCGACGTGCCGTCAGTCGGCGTTGCAGGCGGCTCGGTCGGGGGCACCCACTCCTCGGTCGTTGCGACCGCCGGCTCGCGTGCCGCGAACGGCATGATCGTCATCTGGGCGCCGAACCGCGGGTCGGAGAGACGTTCGAAGCCCTCCTGCTCGCTGACGACGGGGTATTCGCCGAGACTGACGATGGGCGCGAGGGCACCGGAGACACCCGATACCCCCGCATCCGCGAGCTCGAGCGACCAGGCTTGGTCGATGCGCTGTCCATCGACGACCGGCCACGCCTGCGCCATCCGCGTGACCGCCCCGTCCCACGTCTCCGATGTGTACTCGAACGAACCCGGATCCCGTCCGACCGACTGGATGAGCGAACGCAGGGCGTCGATCGCGGCGGCTTCGGTGGGAAGCTCGCCTGCCGGCTCGCAGGTCACGGCGACATCGGTGCCCTCGACGCACAGCGACGTGTTGATCAGCGGATTCCAGTAGGAGAAGCCGAGCGTGCCGTCGAGACCCACGTAGACGTATGGGCCGCTACCGTCCTGGGGGCCCACGGACCAGCTGCCGTCCTTCAGCTCTGCGGTGCCCTCGACGCCGAGCGCAGTGGCGAGCGCGGTGACGGTCTCGGCGCTCGAGACGGCGCGAGCGTCGTAGGCGTATGCGAGCGCCGTGCCCTCGGCGGTCGCGAGCCCCGACGCGGTGAAGCTGTTGCGGCCGAATCCGTGGGGGTACGGCATCATCGTGTCGGCGACGGGCCCCGAGCCCGACATCTTCTGTTCTGCGCCGAGCCCAGCGCTGGGTACGGGTGCGCCGCCCTGCATCGCGGCCTCCTCGCCCGCACCGGTCTGCAGTGAGATCGGCGGGGCAGCCCCGTCGGCGAGGTTCGTCGCTCCTCCCGTCGACGCTCCGAGACCGTATCCGGCGGCACCGATGATCGCGATCGACGCGGCGACCGCGGCGATCGGAATCCATCGCGGGCGGCGGCGGGTGCGCTCGGACGTCAGGTCGGCCACGGGGGCCGATGCGGCGGTCGGTTCAGCCGTCGCATCGGCTGTCGCACGAGCGACGACCTCGTCGGCGAACCCTTCGCGGGGCTCGACGTCGACCGCGGGGTCGGCCGCCCGCAGTCGCACGACCGGGTCGAGTTCGTTGTCGTCGTTCATGTCGATCAGCCTCCGTGAGTGCGTTCACCTCGGATATGTGCCGCGATCCCCGTATCTTGCAGAGCGGCTAGAACGACATCCGCTCGCCCCACGCCGCACGGAGGCGCTTGCGAGCTCGCGAGAGTGCGGCGTCGGCCCCCGACCGCGAGATTCCGAGCACCTCGGCGAGCTCCTCGCCGTCGAGGCCCTCCCACGCGTGCAGCAGCAGGATCTGCCGGTCGCGCTCGCTCACGCTCGCCAGTGCACCGCGGAGTTCGGCGTCGAACAGCGCACTCAGCTCGGGGTCCCCGCCGACCCGCACGACACCGGTCTCGGGCACCTCATCGACCGGGAGGTCGATGTGCTTGCGGCGGTGGTTCGCGAGCGTGAATCCCGCCGTGCGATAGAGCCATGGCAGCACCGCCTCACGCGGCACGTCGTCGCGGCGGCGCCACGCGGTCGCGAAGACGTCGGCCGCGAGGTCCTCGGCGTCCTGTCGCGGACCCCGACGGGCGAAGTAGCGCACGAGCGCGGTCGAGTGCTCGCGGACGATCGCCGTGAACCAGTCGACGTCGGCACTCATCACCGGCGAGTCGGCGCCGTCGGGCATCGCCACCCCCTCGGTCACGTCGGCGGCTGCTGTGGCACTGGCGATCCTCACGCCATGTATGTGTCGCGTCTGTCGCGAGTCTTGCACGGGATGTTGCAAATCCTTGAGCGCCATGCGCGACCGGATGGCCCTCGTACTGGCCCCTAGCGGGCGCACGTCGTCTGGCCTACGCTGCGAATGCACCCGTCGGGTGAGTCTCACTCCGGGTGCGTATGGCCCGTATCTCGCTGCGCCGCAGGCGTTCTCGGGCATTCACTCGTGCGGCGGAACCCGGGGTGGGGGATCCTCATGTCACGACGAATGGGCCGCATGCTGACGGCAGCGCTGGCGGCGACACTCACGGCAGGACTCGTATTGTCCGCGGGGGCGGCCGTCGCCGCACCGGGCGCGAAGCTGAAGCAGTTCCGGGTGCCGACCGCCAACAGCCAGCCTCGCGACATCACCAACGGCTCCGACGGCAACCGCTGGTTCACCGAGGGCACCGAATTCACGGGTGCGCCCGCGAAGATCGGCCGCATCACACCCGCGGGCGTGGTGACCGAGTTCGAGGCCGGATTGGCTGACGGATGCAACTTCTGCATCCTCACCGATATCGAGCGCGGTCAGGGCGACCTCGTCTACATCACCTCCAACGACGCGTTCCTGATGCGCTTCAATGTTCAGACGCTGACGTTCGAGACCCCGGTCGAGATGCCCAACAGCAGCGCGCTCGGTGGCCAGTTGGCCGTGCACGGTGATGTCGTCTTCATCACCGACTTCAACAACCACGTCGTATGGCGGTACAACACCGTCAGCGGGGTATTCGACTCCGTCCCGGCCGATCCCGCCGATATCGCGGTCGATGCAGCCGGCAACGCCTGGTTCACTGAGACGCAGGCCAACGATGACTTCAGCACGAACATCGCGCGCATCGACGCCGTCACCGGCGAGGTCACCCGAACGGTCACGACGACGGCTGCCCGTGCCATCACCGTCTCTCCTGCGGACGGCAAGGTCTGGTTCGCCGCGCGGTTCCCGAGCATGGGGGTGAGCGAGGCGGTGGGATTCCTCGACCCGGCCGACGGCAACGACGTGACGGTGTTCCCGGTGGACGGCACGGGCCCCAACGGCATCGCAGCCGCACCTGACGGCACGATCTGGTTCACTCAGGAGACGGCGGACAATGCCGCGACCGTCACCAACGCCGGTGTCATCACCGAGGCCAAGACCGTCAAGGGCAGCCAGCCGGCCGGCATCACCGTCGCACCCGACGGCGACCCCTGGTACGCCATGCGGGAGGCGAACAAGATCGCGACGTTGCAGCTGCCGTAGCACCGGAGACGGGCTCGACGCAGGGCGACGTGGGCTGCGACCGGGACCCTCGGCATCCAAGTATCGAGTCGGCGGTGGATGTCGGTGGGTGCTGAGACACTCTCACTATGGCGATGACCGAGCTGCGGGAGACGCGGCAACTGGCCGTGGGCGACACGCTCGTGAGCGTGGCCGGAAACAGCTTCGAGATCACGAAGCTCAGCCGGATCGGCCGGGGCATCCGCGTCCACTACGTTTCCCCCGAAGGCGCGGCCGGCCGGTTCACCGCCGCACCCGAAGCACTCAGCCGCGTGCTCCGCACCAGCCATGGCGCTCCCGCCTCCCACGTCGCCTGATGCCTACGGCTGCCCCCCGACGCCACACGTTAAGGACGCGCCGCGCAGTCGATCACGTCCCCGACCGTCTGAGCGATCGAAAGGTTGGCGGACTACTGCCGGCATTCCGGCCGCGCGGTCGACGGGCGCAGGAGCCCGTACTTCCCCTGAGGACTGGCCGGGGTCGCGCAGACACGAGCCGCTCCACGGGTGAACATCATCGGGCTAGAGGGCGCGGTGCACCACCCAAGCAGTGCGAACGAACCAGCGCGGAGGAAGCGTTGCGACATCGCTCCATCGCTCACAGCGCCCCCTCGAGAACCGAGACGCGCCGGCGGGGCACCGCTCTTCACGGCACGGCGAAACTCGATGAGGACGCGCGGAATCGTACTTCCTGTCCAGGATGGCGGAGATCCCGCGTTGCATGCATCCCCGTGACCTGAGTCAAGGGCTCGATACATACGCAAGCTCTCGAAGGGCATAGACAGAGACGTCGGGCTTGAAGGGGAACGAGCCCGATGAAAGGGCTGACCGGAGTCAACGAGGTATCCGAAGATTCCGGTCAGTCTTGTACGCCGCGGTGCCTGCCGCTGTCTGCAGTAGCCGTGTACGCGACCCGAACGCGAATGGAGACAGGCCGATTGAGCAAACCCACGGAGGGCAATCACGTCCCGACCGTCTGAGCGATCGACAGGCTGGCGGACTACTGCTCGCATTCCTCGTCGTCGTGATCCTCGTGCTCGCGCTCGCGACCATGACGGTCCCGAGCGAACGCTCGAGCACCGACGAACCAATGGACAGCGGTCAGCCTCGGTTGGTCGAGTCGATCCGTGAGCGCCCGCAGGACGGCCGCGATCGAAGCCCCCGCGGACTCGTCACGGACTGAGCACTGCGGATCGGCCTGATTCCCACGGGTTCACGCGGAACTGCAGCGCCCCGAACGGCTCGCAGTGGACGGCAACCTCGTAGGCTCGAAGCATCGGCCGGATCGAGGTCGATGAGCTCCGACTCGATCTTCGCGTCGAGGAACACCGCTTCGGCGGGCGCGACGAGCGCCGCGAGCTCGGCCAGCTTCGCGCACCGACTCACGTAACCTGAAGAACGGCCGCGATTCGCGCGGACCGACGAGAGGCTCCCCGTGAACATCATCCTGCTTCGACGTTTCGTCGCAGTCGCCGAGGAGTTGCACTTCCCACGTGCCGCAGACGCCCTCGACATCCCGCTCGCTTCGCTCTACTCGTCGATCGAGAAACTCGAGACCGAGGTCGGGCACCCGCTCTTCACCCGGCACGGCGAAACCCGACTGACCAAGTTCGGAATCGACTTCCTTTCCGAGGCCATGGCGGAGATCGCCGCGGCGCCCGCTCCCGCCGAGAAACCCGTGGCGAAGGCCGGCGGCAAGGCGAAGGCCTCGAAGGGCAAGGGCCGAGCGCCCATCGTGAAGGGGAAGCCGAAGCCGTATAAGAAACGTCAGGGGCGCTGACCCGAGGGGGCACCGAACACGGCCGATCGGCCACGCGAGTTCCCGTTTCGGCGACACCGTCTTGCTGACCTTCGGCAGCGCCGCCCGAGGTCACACGTTGAAGCGGAACTCCACGACGTCGCCGTCCTGCATGACGTAGTCCTTGCCCTCCATGCGGGCCTTGCCCTTCGCGCGCGCCTCGACGACCGACCCGGTCTCGACCAGGTCGGCGAACGAGATGACCTCGGCCTTGATGAATCCGCGCTCGAAGTCGGTGTGGATGACGCCCGCGGCCTGCGGGGCCTTCCAGCCCTTGTGGATGGTCCACGCGCGCGACTCCTTGGGGCCGGCGGTGAGGTAGGTCTGCAGGCCGAGCGTGTCGAAGCCCACGCGGGCGAGCTGGTCGAGGCCCGACTCGTCCTGACCGGTCGACGCGAGCAGCTCGGCGGCATCGGCGGGGTCGAGGTCGATGAGCTCCGACTCGATCTTCGCATCGAGGAACACCGCTTCGGCGGGCGCGACGAGCGCTGCGAGCTCGGCCCGCTTCGCGGCATCCGTCAGCACCGCCTCGTCGACGTTGAACACGTAGATGAACGGTTTCGCGGTCAGCAGGCCGAGTTCCTTGATGGGCTCGAGGTCGACGGATGCCGCAGAGAGGGGCGTGCCCTTCTGCAGTGCGTCCTGCGCCTCCTTGGCTGCGACGAGCACCGACGGGTCGAGCTTCCTGCCCTTGATCTCCTTCTCGAAGCGCGGGATGGCGCGTTCGAGCGTCTCGAGGTCGGCGAGGATCAGCTCGGTGTTGATCGTCTCCATGTCGGCCTCGGGGTCGATGGTGCCCTCGACGTGCACGACGTCGGAGTCGTCGAAGCCGCGCACGACCTGCGCGATCGCGTCGGCCTCGCGGATGTTCGCGAGGAACTTGTTGCCGAGACCCTCGCCCTCTGATGCGCCACGCACGATGCCGGCGATGTCGACGAACGACACGGCGGCCGGAAGGATGCGCTCGGAGCCGAAGATGCCGGCGAGCGTCTCGAGCCTGGGGTCGGGCAGGTTCACCACGCCGATGTTCGGTTCGATCGTCGCGAACGGGTAGTTCGCCGCGAGCACCTGATTCTTGGTGAGCGCGTTGAACAGGGTGGACTTGCCGACGTTGGGCAGGCCGACGATGCCGATAGTGAGAGCCACGAGGGTCTATCGTACCGGACGCCGCTCACGCCCGGTCCCGCGCGGGCGAGCGGATGCCTCGAGTCGGTGCCTGCACTGAAATCCGCCGGTGCCAGCACTGAACGACGCCAATCGCTGGAGAGCGTACTCGAGCGCGCCGTATGCTGCGCTCGAGAGCGCACTGAACATTGCTCATGTTCAGCTCGGACTGAATCGAGGACGCTCATGCGACAGCTCACGTGATGCGGTCTCCGCGAAGCCGGAAGACCCCGGCGACGACCCCCGGCCGGGGTTCGATGCCGACCCGACACTTCACGGCGTTCCTCGCATCCGAGTCGATGACATCGTCATCGACGGCGACACGCTCCTCTCGGTGACGACGCGCATCGGCGACCACGAGTGGCACGGGATGAGCCACATCGGCGACCGAGCGATGTTCACCGCGGCGACCTACAAGGACATCGCGGGCATCCGCGACGAGCTCGCGACGATCAGGATGGCGCGAAGCGCCGAGCAGAGGGCGCCAGGCGCCTGCGCGAGCTCGGCATCCAGTTGCTCCGCTGCTTGTTCGATCACGACACCCGCGCCTTCCTCTGGATGCACCGGACCGAGCTCGAAGGGCTCGTGCTCGAGTCATCCGGAGAGCTCGACCTGCCGTGGGAGCTCGTGCACCTCGAGCCGCCCCGCGACCTCGCTGATGACCACGAACGCCACTTCCTCGCGTCCTACGGTCTCGTGCGATGGGTCGACGGCGCGAGGCATCCGCTCGAACTCCGCGTACGACCCGACCGAATCCGAGCGCTCTGCCCCGACTACGGAGGCACGTTGCGACTCGCCTCTCTCGACGACGAGGCATCGACCCTCGCGCAGTCGCTCGGCGCACCGCCGCTGCGCCACATGACGCAAGCCGACGTGAGCACCGCGATGCGCTCCAGATTCGACCTCCTCCATTTCGCCGGCCACGGCATCTGGAGCACGACGACGCCGATCGCCGAGGAGTTGCTGCTCGACGCCCCGGCAGACCCGGTCGACTCGGCGGCGCATGGCGACCCCGCCGAACCCGTGGGTTCCGCGTTCGCCGTCTACACCGACTCCGACCTCCGCCGCGACCTCCGGCGAACCCGACCACGAGCAGGTGTCGCACCGATGATCGTGCTCAACGCCTGCGACCTCGGCCGCGTCCCATCCGGCTCTGCACAGCCGGTCGGCTTCGCTCGCACCTTCCTGCAGTGGGGTGCGGGTGTGTTCGTCGGCTGCTCCTGGCCCGTGGGCGATCAGCCCGCCGCCGAGTTCGCCGAGGCTTTCTACGGCGGCCTCGTCGGACGCCACCTGACGATCCGCGAGGCGACGATCGCCGCCCGCCGACGGGCGGCGAAGCACGCCGACGTGTCGGAGCTCGCCTACTCCGTCTATGCCCACCCCGAAGCCCGGATCCTCATCGACTGACCAGCCCTGCACACGATCAAGGAGCCATCATGAATGCCGCACCCCCTCCTCGCCCCTCGGATGCTTCGACCACCACTCGGGCCGGCTCTGGCCTGACCGCAGCGCAGCTCGCGAAACTCCGTCCTCATGTGATCTCCCTCACCGACGGCCGGCTCGCGTCGAGCTCGCCGAAGTCACCGGCATCCGTCGACGACTACCGGACCTCGGCGGCCGACATCGCCCGCATCTTCGCGAAGGACCTGCCCGAGTTCGTCGCCGCGCACCAGCCCGGGCCGGTGCCGGTCATGCTGTATGCCCATGGCGGGCTCGTCGACAAGGAGTCGGGCTTTCGCATCGCCGCGCGGCAGGTCGAGTGGTGGAAGCAGAACGGGATCTTCCCGATCCATTTCGCTTGGGAGACCGGCTTCGGCACGGCCCTCTGGGATGCGATGCGCGGCTGGGCCTCGGGCGGCCGGCGCGGCTGGGTCGACGAGGCGAAGGACGGCTTCCTCGAGGTCGCGGCACGACTGCTCGGCGGCGGCGGGATCTGGAACGACATGAAGGGTGGATGCCGCGGCCGCATCGCAGCCCGGCGGTGGCGCCCGGGCGTTCGTCGAAGCGCTCGCCGAGTGGATGACGAAGAACCCGGACGCGATCGCCGTGCACGCGGTCGGCCACAGTGCCGGATCCATCTTCCACTCGTACCTCGTGCCCGCTGCCCTCGATGCCGGGGTGCCGGAGTTCGAGACGGTGAGCCTGCTCGCACCGGCGGTGCGCGTTGACACCTTCTCGAAGCTGCTGCTTCCGCGCGCGCAGCGCGGCGACATCCGGAACCTCGCGATCTTCACGATGGACGACGAGGCGGAGCGAGCCGACACGTGCATCCGGATCTACAACAAGTCGTTGCTCTACCTTGTCTCGGCGTCGTTCGAACCGCAGAAGGCCACGCCGATCCTCGGCATGGAGAAGTACCTCACGCGTGACGTCGACGTGAACGCCTTCTTCCGCGGCTCGAAACCGGAGGGCGACCTCGTGCTCGCACCACACGCCGCCGGCGCCCGCCGTTCGAGCACGGCGACCGCGCACGGCGCCTTCGACAACGACGCCCCCTACGATGGAGTCCATCGCGCGGCGCGTCGCCAACGCGGCCGATGTGACACGGTACCCGTCGGCAGCCGGACGCACGCCAGTGGCCTGGCCGCGGTATGAGGATCTGCCGCCGGCGCCCGGCGGAACGCGATCCGTCACAGGGTCGGCGGCCTTGTCGCCTGCCGTGCCGCCCATGTCGCCGACCGCGAACAGCGCCCGCCGGGCGTTGTGCATCGGCATCAACGCCTACCCCGACGCCGGTGATGAGCTGCAGGGATGCGTCCCCGACGCCCAGGCCTGGGCGGCCGCCTTCCGGGCGGGCGGGTTCGACGTGACCGAAATGACGGATGCCGCGGCCACACGTGACGCGATCCTGCGGAGCATCCTCGAACTCGTCAGCGGCGCGTCGCCCGGCGACGTGCTCGCCGTGCAGTACTCGGGACACGGGACATTCGGTGCCCGATCTCGACGGCGACGAGGACGACGGTGACGTCGCCAGCGATGAGGCGCTCTGCCCGGTCGACTTCCGCCGGACCGGCCGACTCATCATCGACGACGACCTGGCGCGGATCTGGGATGTGATCCCCGAGGGTGTGAGCCTCACCTGCTTCTTCGACAGCTGCCACTCGGGTTCGGCGAATCGCGCACCGAAGGTCGACCTCGCCCCGCGCGGCGACGCGCGGCCCCGTGCCGTGCAGCTGCACCCGAGCGGATGTCGCCGCGTATCGCGCCGACAGGGGCGCCGGCACCGACGATGGTGACGGCACGGCCGACGACTTCCGCGATGCCGCGATCGCCGCGGTGCAGCAATCGGAGGCGCAGCCGACCGCCCAACCGCGTGCCGCGGGCGTGCGACGCGAGATCCTCTTCAGCGCATGCCGTCCGACCGAGGTCGCCTGGGAGTCCGGCGGGCAGGGCGACTTCACCCGCTACGCCGTGCCGCTCCTCGCCGCCCAGCTCGGCGTCGCATCGAACCGCTCGTTCCTCCGCTCCGTGCTCGAGGAGTTCGGGCAGAACCGGCGGCAGACGCCCGAGTTCCACGGCGACGACGTGCTCGGCGGTCGGGCGCTGCTCGCGCCGTCGGCGGCCGCGCTGCCGGTCGAGCCGGTCGAGCCCGGCCGTGGGCCTGGTTCGACCGTGAGCTTCGTTGATGCGACGGCGATTTCAGCGGATGGTGAAGGCCGCGGCAATGGTCATGACGCCGCCGTGGCGATCTTCCTGCGCGCGACCGCCGATCTGCTCGAGCACTGATGAGGATCGCGCAGTCCCCGTGGACGGACGTCGCTATCGGACCGTCATCCAGATCCGCCGCTCGATCAGTCATCACGAGCGCATGAGGACTCTCCGTTTCGCCGTGATCGCGCTCGCCGCTCTTGCGCTCGCAGGCTGCGCGACAGCCGCGCCCGGGTCGAGCGCTCCGTCGCCGACCGCCCCGGCTGCCGTCACCGAGACGCGGACTCCCGAGCCCGAGGCCGTCCCTGCGCAGATCACCGTGAGCGGAGTCGGCTTCACGCTCGTCGAGTAGTCGGCCTCGAGAAGGAACGCACCGACACTTCCTGCCTTCGCTGGTCGAGGTCACCGAGCCCGACGTCGCAGGCATCACCGTGCTGGCGGCGTTCTGATCGGTCGCCCCAACCGCTATCCAGGAAGCCGCGTGCGGTAGCAATGCGTGACGTACGGCACTTCCAGCTGGTCGGCACCGGCGATGTCGGGATGCGTCGTGAGCAGCGTCTCGAGGGCAGCGAGCGTCGCATGCTGCTCGGCCTCGGTCGCGGTGATGAAGTAGCTGCGTGAGCGCACCAGGTCGAGGAACCGCTGTCGCGACATCCGCTCGACCCACTCGACCGTGTGCTCCTCGATCGCCCCGAAGGGCGGGCCGACCTTGACGTAGCTCTCGAACGTCGCGCTCGCATCGTGGCGTTCGTGCATGATCTCGCCGGCCTGCTGCAGCCACTCGGCACGGATGTCGCGACTGTTCCACACGAGTCCGAGCACGCCGCCGGGCCGCAGCACGCGCGCGATCTCGGGGACCGCTCGTTCGGGGATGAACCAGTGCCACGCCTGACCGGCGACGACCGCGTCGACGGAGCGGTCCTCGATGGGGATGTCCTCGGCGGTTCCGAGGATGCGAGGCACCCCGGGCACCGCGACCTCGAGCTCTTCGAGCATCTCCTCGACAGGGTCGACCGCGATGACGTCGCAGTCGAGGGCGACGAGCGCCTCGGTGAGCTTGCCGGTTCCCGCGCCCAGGTCGAGGACGCGGTTGGCGTCGCCGATGAGCCATTCGATCGCCTCGATCGGGTAGCCGGGCCGCGAGTGATGGTAGACGGATGCCGCGGCGCCGAACGATCGCGCCGACCTGACGGTCGCCGGGTCGCCGGGGTCGACCACGAGCCCGCCACGGCCCGGTGCCTGGTGCGTCGGTTCGCTCCGATGCGTCGTCTCGCTCATGCGGTGATCACCATCCGTTCGATCGACCCGCCGTCTGGAGTGAGGCGGAACGTGAAAGTCGATGGGCCGTTGAATCCCCCACCGCCGACGTCGGCGATGACGACGATGTCGTCGCCATCGCGGTACGCGTCGGTGACCGCGAACGTCTGTTGCACGCCGATCGATTCCGCTCGGCTCCACTGCCCCACCGCATCGTGGCCGCGGAACTCGCGGCCCCAGTCGTCGACGACGCCGTCTGCGGAGAACGCGGCGGTGAACCGGTCGAGGTCGCCGTCGTTCGTCGCGTCGAAGAACTCGCGCACGGGTGCGGGAAGCTCGATCATCAGGTCTCCTCGGCTCGGCGTGCGCGGACGACGGCGGGTACCGTCGATGCCGCAGGGCGGACCCGATGCCATTCCACGCCCGCGGCGGGGCATCCGTCAACCGTCGGCAGTCGATAAGCGACCCGCCGGGCGTCGGCGCCGAGCCGTGTCCGACCGCCGTGCGACGATACGTGCGTGCCAGTGGACTTCACCGCGATCGACTTCGAAACCGCCAACTCCTCTGGCGCCTCCGCCTGCTCGGTGGGGCTCGTCAAGGTGCGCGACGGGCGGGTCGTCGACCGCGTGCACTGGTACATCCGGCCCCCGTTCCCGCACGACGAGTTCTCCGAGTGGAACGTGCGCATCCACGGCATCACGCCGGCGATGGTGGCGGATGCCCCGGGCTGGGGCACCCGCGTCGCAGGGCTGCGCGAGTTCGCGGGCGACGATGTGCTGGTCGCCCACAATGCCGGGTTCGACATGGGCGTCATCGTGAAGTCGTCGGAGGCCCTGGGCATCACGGTGCCCGACTACCGCTCGTTGTGCAGCTTGCAGGTCGCCCGGCGCACCTA
Source organism: uncultured Actinomycetota bacterium (assembly GCA_963758615.1). GTDB lineage: Bacteria > Actinomycetota > Actinomycetes > Actinomycetales > Microbacteriaceae > Agromyces. Next base: position 564,571 of record CAVWVZ010000009.1, read on the forward strand.
TCACCTCGATTCGTACCGCCTGCCCGTGGCGGCCATGGCCGCCGGGTTCGAGGACTTCTCGCACCACGACGCCCTCGCCGACGCCGAGGCCTGTGCGGCGATCATCGTGCACGCGGCCGCGCGCCACGAAGCCGGCGACATCGAGCAACTCGCGCACATCACCCGGGTGCGGTTCGGGGCGATCGGGCCCGTTGCGGTTCGCGACGACCGTGCCGCGCACGGGCCGATGGCCCTGCAGTAGCCGCCCCGCGTCGGTCGAGCAGCAGCGCGCGCAGCGTGACGCGTATCGAGACCCTCCGAGCGCCCAGACCGCCGATGTCGGCGGCCCCTGCGACACTCGACGCATGGAGATCCTGCTGCTCGTCATCGGCCTCGTCGTCGGCATCGCACTCGGCGTGCTCGGCGCATGGTTCCTCGCGCAGCGGCGCGGCATGTCGGGTGATGTGGTCGTCGCCGAAGACCCGGCGCTCGTCGAAGCGCGTCACCAGGCCGAGCTCGCCGGTGTGCATGCCGCCGGCGCAGCCGAGCAGGCGCGCATCCGCGCCGAAGAGCAGCAGGTGCAGGCACGCCTGCGCGCCGAGCTCGCGGCGTTCGAGGCGACCGCCGGCGGGCTCCGCGAGCAGATCGAGGCCGCCCGCGCCCAGTACAACGAGATCGTCGACCGCCAGCGCGTCGAGCAACGCGAGCGCGAGACCCGCGAGGCCGCAGACAGCAAGGTGCTGCAGGCCCTCGCCCCCGTGAAGCAGACGCTCACCGACATGCAGGCCAAGGTCACGGCGCTCGAGACGCAGCGCCACCAGCAGCACGGCGAGCTGAGCCAGCAGCTCAAGATCGCCGCCGAGAACGAGGAGCGGCTGCGCTCGACGGCCGAGTCCCTTGCGTCGGCGCTGCGCTCGAACAGCACGCGCGGTGTGTGGGGCGAGACCCAGCTGCGCAGTGTGGTCGAGGCAGCCGGTCTGCTCGAGCGCGTCGACTTCGACACCCAGCGCTCGATCACCACCGACGCCGGCGCCGGTCGGCCCGACATGGTCATCCACCTGCCCGGCGGCAAGAACATCGCCGTCGACGCCAAGGTCCCGTTCAACGCCTACCTCGAGGCCAGCCAGATCCCGGCCACCGCGTCGGGCGCCGACGGCGCCCAGCGCGAGCGGCTCATGAAGGGCCATGTGAAGGCCGTCCGCGACCACATCGTCGCGCTCGGCAGCAAGACCTACTGGGAGGGCCTCGGGGCCTCCCCCGAGATGGTCATCGCGTTCATCCCGAGCGAGTCGTTGGTCTCGAGCGCCCTCGAGGCCGACCCCGCACTGCTCGAGTTCGCCTTCTCGAAGCGCGTCGCCCTCGCCTCGCCCGTCACCCTGTGGTCGGTGCTGAAGACCGTCGCCTTCAGCTGGCAGCAAGACGTGCTCACGAAAGAGGCGAAGACCCTGTTCGACCTCAGCCGCGAGCTCTACGCCCGCCTCGCCACGACCGCGGGTCAGATCGAGAAGCTCGGTCGCACGATCGAACGGAGCGTGAAGGACTACAACGCGTTCGTCGGATCACTCGAATCGCGGGTGCTCCCGACCGCGCGCAAGCTCAAGGCACTCGACGAGACGAAGGTGCTCGCGACGCTCGAGGGCATCGAGGAGAGTCCGCGCGAACTGACCGCCTACGAGTTCACGACGGCCACCCCGGCCGACGCGGACGAGTCGGGGGGTGCGGGCACGGTGCCGAGAGCGCGATGAGCCCGGGCCGAGAGGACCGGCAGCGGTCGAGGCGGCGCATGTCGTCGAGGCGTCGACGACACGAAGATCTCAGAAGTCCGCCGACATCGACCCCGAGATCCGCTCGTGAGGCGGCTCACTCTCGCGGGCTCGGTAGGTCGACGGGGACGAGTGCGAGAGGTGGGCCAGCGCCGTCTTCGCCGCGGCACGGATGTGGGCAGCGCACAAGCTGGTGGCGGCGAGAGCGTCACGACGCCGGATGGCAGCGACGAGCGCGCGCAACTCTTCGACGTCTCGTGGCGCGACCCGGCGCCGACAGACTGGTCGCACGGAGCACGTGCACCCGGGTCTGAAGCGCTCGACGAGCTCTTGGTAGACGACACTTGCGGCACCATCGAGGAGAACGCGGTAGAACTCACCCTTCGCTCTGAGCCGAACTGCGGCGCCGTCGACAGTTCGTGCGAACTGCTCGACTGCAGCCCCGAGCGCGGCGACATGCGCGTCGCTCGCCTTCTCGACGAATCGCTGGACGATCAGCGACTCCAGCGCACCCTGATCTGTACATGTCCTGTGCCTCTTGGGCGGTGGGGACGCTCACGACCGCGCCGCGCTGGGGAACGACGGTGATGAGCCCGCGCGAGGACAGCTCTCGCAGCGCCTCCCGGATCGTGGTGCGTGATACGCCGAGCGACTCCATGAGCTCCCGCTCGACCAGACGTTGGCCTCCGGTGAGACGATCGTCGAGAATTGCTGGGTGAGCGTATCGACCACCTGCTCGCGCAGCGGAGCGGCGACCCGTGAGACTGGGCATCCGCCCAGCTCTCCGAGACTGAATTCGTCGACGTCATGCCATGAGCATACGAGACCAAGCCGGTTTGTCGTCAAAGCGCCCGCGCGAGTCCTCGGGCAATCTGGGCCAGCGCGACGTGCCCGCGCCACGTGGCCGGATTCAAGTGCAACGACTCTTTGCCTGTGGCCCCGGCCGAGAACACCCGACGCCGAGGCATACCCCGCCCATGAACCCCGCCGAGACCATCGTCGTACAAAATCGATGCAAGTGGACGTCTGGGCATTGAAGGATTGACAGATTGTCCGACAGTGTGGCAATGTGTGGTTCGGTCTCGCAGTGATTCAGATTCCACGTACAAGGAGGTACACGTGACCAGTGCAGTAGTTGCGCCGAGCAAAGTGCGCATCGCCATCGCCGTCGCCATCGGCAACTTCATGGAGTGGTTCGACTTCGCCGTCTATGGCTTCTTCGCGGTGATCATCGGACAATTGTTCTTCCCCGCCGACACCGATCCGTTCGTTGCGATCCTGTCGTCGCTCGCCGTCTTCGCCGTCGGGTTCTTCATGCGTCCCCTCGGAGGCTTCATCCTCGGTCCCATCGGCGACTGCTACGGTAGCCGGACCTCGCTCGCGATCTCGGTGCTCGCCATGGGCGCCGCGACCACGTTGATCGGACTCCTGCCCGTCTATCACACGGTCGGCATCATCGCGCCGATCCTGCTCGTGCTCTGCCGCTGCATCCAGGGTCTCTCCGCAGGCGGTGAATGGACGGGGTCCGCGGCGTACCTCATCGAGTCGACGCCGACGCCGCACCGCGGCAAGTTCGGCAGCATCATCTCGGCGACCGCCGCGCTGGCGACGATCGCCGGCAGCCTCTTCGCCCTGTTCCTGAACAACACGTTGTCCGAGTCGGACCTCCTGGCGTGGGGATGGCGCATCCCGTTCCTGCTCGCGGCTCCGCTCGCGCTGGTCGGGCTCTACATCCGGATGCGACTCGGCGAGACGCCGTGTACAAGCAGATCGAGGCACAGGACAAGGTCGAGAAGTCGCCGATCCTGCGCAGCCTGCGTGAGAACCTGCGTCCGATACTCCTGACGCTGGCGATCGCCGCCGTTCAGGGGACAGGCTTCTACTACCTCGCGACGTATGTCGTCGATTACCTCACGACGACCGTCGGGCTCGAGCGCGGTGCGGCCCTCGGCATGAGCGCGATCGGGCTGACCGTGTACCTGATCCTGTGCCCGCTCGCAGGAGCCCTGAGCGACCGATTCGGCCGTCGCCGCCTGAACATCATCGGCACGATCGGCTACATCCTCCTTCCGATTCCGGTGTTCTGGATGATGTCGAGCGGGCAGGCGGTCCCCGTGGTCGGTGGCATGATCCTGCTGACGATCATCCAATCCCTCGTCAGCGTGACGACCGTCGTCATGCTCGTGGAGCTGTTCCCAGCCTCCAATCGCTCGAGCGCGAGTGCCATCGGCTTCAACCTCGCCTTGGCCTTCATCGCCGGTCCGGCCGCGTACATCGGCACCTGGCTCGCAGGCACGACCGGCGATCCGGTCTCCCTGCCTGGTACCTGATCCTGCTCGCCGGGCTGGCACTGCCGCTCCTCCTGCGATGGCTGCCCGAGACGGCTGGTCGTGACATCACGAGCGAGCACGAGGCCGTCCGGGAGCGCGATGCGGCTTCCGAACGCGTCGGAGTGGACGTGGAAGCGTGACCAACCAGATCACGATCGTCCAATACGGCACCAGGCAGGGCGCCAAGTCCGAGGTCTACCTGAACTGGAACATCTACGGCCGGGCCGACGAGCGGATCGGGATGGACTACTTCTTCTGGATCATCGACACGGGCGAGCAGAGAATCGTCGTCGACACCGGCTTCTCGAAGGCCGGCGGCGAGAATCGGAGTCGAACGCTCCTCGTGAGCCCTCCGGCGGCATTCGCGGCGCTCGGCGTCGACCCGGCATCCGCACCTGAGGTCCTCGTCACGCACGCGCATTACGACCACATCGGCAATCTCGACCACTTCCCCACATCTCGCGTGACCCTGTCCCGCTCGGAGTGGGAGTTCTGGACGAGCGGCATGGAGCGACGCACGCAGTTCCACCACTCGATCGAAGACGCCGAGCTCGCCGAACTCCGGCGCGCCGAGGCCGAAGGCCGGGTCCGGCTGTTCGATGAGGAAGTCGAGATCGCGCCGGGCGTCCGCATGGTCCGCGTCGGCGGCCACACGCCAGGGCAGTCGGTGGTGCTCGTCGACACGGCGGACGGGCGCGTCGCGCTCGCCAGCGACGCCGTGCACTACTACGAGGAGTACGAGGAGGATCTGCCGTTCGCGTTCGTCGCGGATCTCCCCGCGATGTACGCCGGTTTCGACCTGCTGCACGCATGGGAGCGCGACGGCATCGTGCAGCACGTGGTGTCCGGGCACGATCCCGAAACGCTCGAACGCTTCGGCCGGGTGACCGATGGAGCGCTTCCCGGGCTCACGGCGCGAATCGGCTGAGCCACGGCAGCTCGACCATGCAGGAGAGGAACAGGATGAGATTCGAAGACGTGACCGTCGTCGTCACAGGTGCGGCAAGTGGGCTCGGGCTCGCCGCCGCTCAGCGGCTGGCGGGTGAAGGAGGACACATCGTCGCGGTCGATCGCGACCCGGCGGTGAAGGCGGTCGCACAGGACCTGCCGACCGAGTCGATCGGCGTGATCGCCGACATCTCGGTCGAATCGGACGTCGATCGGTACATGGCCGCCGGCATCGAGAAGTTCGGGCGGATCGACCGGTTCCACCTCAACGCCGGAATCTTCGGGGCGTTCGCGGCGCTGCCCGACCTCGAGGTCGACGACTTCGAGCAGGTCATGCGCGTCAACGTCACCGGACAGTTCCTTGGAATGCGCGCGGCCTTCCGCCACTATCGCGACCGCCGCTCGGGCGGTGCGATCGCGGTGACTGCTTCCATCGCGAGCCTCCGAGCCGCGGCCGACCTGCTCCCGTATCACACGTCGAAGCACGCGGTTGTGGGACTTGTGCGTGGAGCCGCCGTGTACGGGGGCCCGCTCGGGGTGCGTGTCAACGGCGTCGCGCCCGGCATCGTGCCGACTCGGCTGTTCCAGGACGCCGCGTCGACGCCCGGAGGCGGCGACGACATGGTGGCGCGCGCCAGTACGACCCCGCTGCGCCGGGCGGGCGACGCGAGCGAGATCGCGGGCGTCGTCGCATTCCTGCTCAGCGATGACAGCTCGTACACGACTGGGCAGATCGTCGCGGCCGACGGCGGCGCCTCGATCGTCAACACGGTCAGGCCCGCCGGCGGCGCGGGCGCCTGGGATGTCGAGGCGCTCGACGCCGCGATGTACACGCCCGAGGAACTCGAATCGGCGAAGGAGGCGCGACGATGACCACGGAACGCATCGGATTCATCGGACTCGGCAACATGGGCGGGCGGATGGCCCGCCGGATGACGGGGGCCGGTTTCCGCGTGCTCGGGTACGACCCCGGAAGCGAATCGATCGAGGCGGCCGGAGCAGAGGCCGCGGCATCGCGCGGCCGACCTGCTCGCGCGCCGACTGATGTCGTGCTGCTCTCCCTCCCCGACAGCAAGGTGGTCGAAGCGGTCCTCTACGGAGAGGGCGGCGCGATCGACGCGGCTGCGTGACAGGACACGATCGTCGTCGACCTGTCGCACCGCGCGCCCCGATTCGACCCGCGCGCATCGCCGCGGGACTTCGCAGAACGCGGTGCCGACTATCTCGACGCCGGCATCTCCGGAGGGGCGGCAGCTGCCGAGAAGGGCACGCTCACGCTGATGGTCGGCGGGGCACGGAAGCGTGCTCGAACGGGTGCGGCCGGCGTGCTCGACCTCTTCGCATCGAAGATCGACCACATGGGAGACTCCGGAGCGGGGCACACGGTCAAGCTCCTGAACAACTTCCTCAACGCGATCGCCCTTTCGGCGACGTCCGAGGTGATGGTCGCTGGCGAAGAAGGCCGGGCTCGACCTTGCGCACGGTGCTCGACGTGCTCAACGCAGTCCGCGGGCGTCAACTTCGCGACGATCAACCGCTTCCCGCACATCATCCACGGGCGACTACCTCGAGGGCGGCCTGACCAACACACTCATGCTGAAGGACGTCTCGATGTACCTCGAGCTCCTCGCCGGGCTCGGGGTCGCCGAGCCTCAACGCGTCAGGTCCCGTGGCATCGCTTCGGGCTCGCCCGCCAATTGGGCTACGCCGATCGGATCAGCAATACGCGTCGTCGACGCGATCGGCGACGTCTCCGGCGGGGTGCGCCTGCACGATTCGACGGAGGGCACGCGATAGAAGATCAAGCGCCCCGCCGAGTTCGACGGCATCGCCGGGAAGCCCGGGTCGCAGTTCACCGGCGACGTGCACGCCTACGTCACCATGGCCCAGACCGATGGCGTGACCGTCAACACGGTCGACTTCACCCCGGGCGCGCGAACGTTCTGGCACCACCACGAGCACGGGCAGCTCCTGCAGGTACTCGCCGGCCGGGGGTACGTCTGCGCCGAGGGCGAGCTGCACGTGATCCGCGCCGGCGACATCGTGTGGTGTCCGCCCGGAGAACGGCACTGGCACGGCGCCGCGCCCGACTCCTACATGGTGCACACCGCGATCTCGCTCGGACCGACGCACTGGGCCGATCCTGTGACCGACGAAGAATACGCCGCATCGCCGATCGACGGCACGCGAGAAGAGGAGACGGACGATGTTCGCTGAAGGAACCCATATCAACACCTACGAGCTCGGTCTCGCGATCCGCAAGGAGGTGCTCGGCGAGGCGCATGTCGAGCGATCCATGGCGAACGTCAGCGGGTTCTCGAAGGCTGCGCAGGACTACACGACCGAACTGTGCTGGGGGGCGATCTGGGGCAGGCCGGGACTCGAGCGCGCTGAGCGGAGCCTCGTGAACCTCGGTGTACTGACCGCGCTCAACCGGATGCACGAATTCGGTGTTCATGTTCGCGGCGCGTTGCGCAACGGCGTGACCGTGCGGCAGATCCAAGAGGTCCTGTTGCAGACCGCGATGTACGTCGGCATCCCGGCAGCGCTCGAGTCATTCCGTGTCGCGGAACGGGTGATCCGCGAGGAACTCGGTGACGCGGCCGTCGACGACTTCACGCCCGCGTTCGAAGAGGCAGCCGCCGAATGAGTCGCATCGCATTCATCGGACTGGGGAACATGGGTGCCCCGATGTCCGGCCGACTCGTTGAAACCGGGGACGACGTCGTCGGCTTCGATCCGACCGAGGATGCGCGCCGGCGGCTCGTCGAGGCCGGCGGCACCACTGCGGAATCGGCCGCCGAGGCGGCGCGCGGCGCCGATGCGGTCATCCTGATGCTTCCGAACTCGCAGGTCGTGGAGTCGGTCACGGACGAGCTGATTTCGGCCGACTCGCTCGCCGAGGGCACGCTGGTGATCGACATGTCCTCCTCTGACCCGGTCGCGACCCGTTTCTTGCACGACCGGCTCGCGCCACGGGGCGTTCGCCTCGCCGATGCCCCGGTGTCGGGCGGCGTATCCGGTGCTGAGCGGGGTTCGCTCACGATCATGCTCGGCTCGGACGAACCCGACCGCGAGCCCCTGCACGCGCTGCTCTCACCGCTCGGACGCGTTATCGACTGCGGCGAGGTCGGCGCAGGGCATGCGCTGAAAGCCCTCAACAACCTCTTGTCGGCGACGCACCTCTGGGCGACGAGCGAGGCGATGGAGGTGGGACGACGATTCGGCCTGGACCCCCGGGTCATGCTCGAGGTCGTCAACGGATCGAGCGGTCGCAGCGGATCCACAGAGAACAAGTGGCCGAACTTCATCCTCCCCGGAACGTATGACAGCGGGTTCGGGCTCCGATTGATGCTGAAGGACATGCGCATCGCGGCCTCGCTGGCCGAGGAAATCGGCGTTCCACTCGCCCTCGGCGAGGAGACGATCGCCCACTGGGCTACGGCGGCCGAAGACCTGCCGGCCGATGCCGACCACACTCGCGTCGCGGAGTGGATCGCCGCGCAGGCCGACGACGCGGAAACGTACTGAAACGGAGCATTCGATGGCATCGAACGAACAACTGCAGTCGGCGAAGGACGCCTTCATCGCCGAACGTGGGACCTGGTCTCCACTCTGGGAGAGTGTCGCCCGACTCGACCCCGCCTTCCTCGACGCGTATCGCGAACTCTCGATGGTGCCGATGCGGTCGACCCATCTCGACCTCAAGACGAAGGAACTCATCTTCATCGCGGTCGACGCGGCCGCGACCCACATGTACCTGCCCGGCGTCCGCCAGCACGTGCAGGCGGCGCTGAAGGCTGGAGCGACTCCCCACGAGATCATGGAGGTCCTCGAGCTCACCTCGACGCTCGGCATCCACGCGATGAACATCGGAGTGCCGCTGCTCGTCGAGGTGCTCGAAGAGCAGGGCTATCGCGATGGACCGGCAGAGCTCGACGCACGACAGGAAGCGCTCAAGGAGGAGTTCACACGGAACCGGGGATATTGGCACGACTTCTGGGATGAGATCCTCGAACTGGATCCCGACATGTTCGAGGCGTACACGAACTTCTCGAGTGTGCCGTGGAAGACCGGAACCCTCGAGCCGAAGGTCCGGGAGCTCGTCTACTGCGCGTTCGACGCCTCGGCAACCCACCTGTACGTCAAGGGACTCAAGCTGCACTACGAGAATGCATTGCGACTCGGCGCCACGATCGGCGAGATTCTCGAGGTGCTCGAGATTGCGAGCGTCATCGGAATCCATGCGGCCACGAGCGCCGTCCCTATCCTCATCGAGGAGGCCGAGGCACTGGGCATCGAGCTCGACTGAGTGTCGTCGGCCGGCTCGTGGCGCGCTGCTCACATGGCGAGGACGCTCAGCACGTTGCCCGCCGGGTCGCGGAACCACGCGATGTCGGGTCCCTGGCCGCTCTCGCTGCCGCGTGCGATGCCCCGCTCATCGGTGCCGAAGTCGTCGGGTGCCTCGTAGATCTTCGTCACGACGCCCGCTTGGTTCAGCTCGTCGACCGCCCGATCGATGTCGTCGACGACGAGGTTGAAGATCGTGAACGTCGCCGGCACGTGGTCGGACTTCGGGTAGATGAACACCGATTGCCCCGACGGCAGGGTCAGTTGCAGCGCCCCGGCCATCGGTTCGTCGCTCACCGGCAGCCCGAGTTTCGTACCGTAGAACTCCCGCGCCGCCTCGGTGTCATCGACGCTGAACCCGGGGAACGCGTCTCGAATGGTGACCATTGATCCCTCCTTCGCCCTCATCAAGACTCGCACCCCCGGGCTCGCCCGTCGAGCCCGAGCACACCACCGTCGAAATCGGTGCGCTCGATCGGGCTCAGTGCTCGGAACGACCCAATCGCTCGGCGCGCGGATGCGGTTCATCGACCGGCGGCTCGAAGCCGGCCGCAGCCTCGGCACCGGTGACGATCGTCGCATCGGGATACGCCTCGAGCGGATGCGCCAGTTCGTCGTCACCGAGGCGTGCCACCGCGAGGGTCGCGAGCGCGAGGAACGGGGGTACGAGACCGGCGATGAGGAAGGCGGGCACGAGGCCGATCGCCTCGCCGACCGGTCCGGCGACCGCCATCGAGATCGGCATGAGCGCGAGCGACACGAAGAAATCGAGGCTCGAGACCCGCCCGAGCATCGACGGCGGCACGCGGCGCTGGAGCAGCGTGCCCCACACGACCTGAGCGCCGTCGAACAGGACACCCACGATGAAGAGCGCGATCACCATGACCCACAGCCACGACGTCAACCCGATGATGGCGAGCGGCACGCACCCGAAGCCCCAGGCGAGGATCATGAGCGTCAGGTAGCGCCGCGGGATGCGAACCGACGCCACCGTGAGCGACCCGACCGCACCGCCGACGCCGAACGCCGCGAGCGCGAGCGCGAACGCTCCGGCGCCACCGCCGGTCTGGTCTTTCACCGCGAACGGAAGCAGCACCTCGATCGGCCCCATGATGAGGAAGACGAGGACGATCGAGAACACGAGGGTGGCGAACAGCCAGCGCGTGCGCAGCAGGTAGGCGAACCCGTCGCGCATGTCGATGAATGACTGCCGCACCGGATGCACGACGACCTCTTCGGGATCGCGCCGCACCGCAGTTGTGCGCATGACCATGAGCACCACCGCTGCTGCACCCTGCAGGACCGCGACGACCGCGAACGCGAGCCACGGCGCCTGCACCGCGATGAGCGCGCTCGCGAGCGCGGGACCAGCCGCTTGCATGACCGCGGGCCGAAGCACCCCTTCGACGCCATTGGCGGCGAGCAACTGCTCTGACGGGAGGATCGCCGGCAGCCACGCCGAGTACGCGGGATAGAAGAAGCCGTCAGCGACGCCCAATACGAATGAGAGCAGTGCGATGTGCCAGACCTCGATGACGCCTGAGGCCGCGAGCACTGCGGCCGCAGCGAAGGTCACTCCGCGCACGATCTCGACCGCGAGCAGTATGTAGCGCTGCGGGATGCGATCGGCCGCGACGCCTCCGAAGAGCACGGCGAGCACGAGTCCGAGGCTCGCACCGACCGCGACGTACGAGAGGTCGATCGGTGAGCCGCCGAGCTCGACGACCTGCCACACGGCGGCGACGAGCCAGGCACCGGCCGACAGCAACGACGCGGAGAGCGCCGCCACGAGTAGACGGTACTGGCCCGACGAGAACGGGCGGAGCGCGCGTGGAAGACGACTGGCGTCGGTCATCGCTACATCTTGCCCCGAGCCGACGACATCCGCCCGCGAGATCAGGTCATCGGTCGGCTGCGTCGAGCCATTTCTCGACGAGGTGGTCGGCGCGAACGCGCCGGATCGTGCCCGACCGGCCGCGCAGCACGATCGACTCGGTGCGGATGATCGGGCCCTTCTTGCGCACGCCGTCGACGAGTTCGCCGTCGGTCACGCCGGTCGCGACGAAGAACGTGTTGTCGCCGCGCACGAGCTCGTCGAGCTCGTACACCTTGTCGCAGTCGAGGCCGGCGGCCTCGCCGCGGGCGCGCTCGGCGTCGTCCTTCGGCGCGAGCTTGCCCTGCATGAACCCGCCGAGCGCCTTGATGGCGCACGCCGTGGTGATGCCCTCGGGACTGCCGCCGATACCGACGCACATGTCGATGCGCGACTCGTAGCGGGCCGCGTTGATGCCACCGGCGACGTCGCCGTCGCTGATCAGGCGGGTGCCGGCGCCGGCCGCGCGGATGTCGGCGATGAGCTGCTCGTGACGCGGCCGGTTCAGCACGGCCACGCGCAGTTCGCCCACGTCCTTGCCCTTCGCCGCGGCGAGCGCCCGGAGGTTCTCCCCGATCGGCTTGCGGATGTCGACGACGCCGATGCCCGAGGCATCCGTCACGATCTTGTCCATGTAGAAGACCGACGACGCATCGAGCATGGTGCCGCGGTCGGCGACCGCGATCACCGACAGCGCGTTCTGGCGGCCCGCGGCCGTGAGCGACGTGCCGTCGATCGGGTCGACCGCGATGTCGCACGCCGGGCCGCGCCCGTTGCCGACCCGCTCGCCGTTGAAGAGCATGGGCGCCTCGTCCTTCTCGCCCTCACCGATGACGACGACTCCGTCGAAGTTCACCGTGCCGAGGAACAGGCGCATCGCGTCGACGGCGGCGCCGTCGGCGCCGAGCTTGTCGCCGCGCCCGATCCAGGGGTACGAGCGGATCGCGGCCGCCTCGGTCGCCCGCACGAGCTCGAGCGCGATGTTGCGATCGGGGTGCAGGAAGAGGGTTTCGGTGTCGGTGCTCACCATCGAGGGGTCCTTCCCGGAATGTTCGGTCGGAGATTGCGGCCGAGATTGGCAACCGCGAGCCGGTGCCGAGCCTTCTTCGAGCTTAACGATCGCGCGCCACGGAAAGGGCATTCCTGCCCCGAGGAGACGTGAAAGTTCGTGCAATCTTAAGCGTTCCGTGAAGGTGCGACATTCGGGCGGCCCTGCGATTCGGTGCCATCATCGGAGTATGAGCGCGCACGCGCAGCTCGAGGCGGGCTTGGCCGCCATGGCCAGTGGCGACTGGGCGACGGCACGCGATCAGTTCCGATCAGTCTGGGCCGACACCGAATCGGCGGATGCGCTCGACGGCCTCGGCAGGGCGATGTGGTGGCTCGACGATCCTGGTGGGGCCCTCGAGCTGCGCGGCCGTGCCTTCGCGCTCCTGCGCCGCGATGGTCGCGACGCCGACGCCGCTGCAGTCTCGATCTGGCTCGCCCGGCAGTATCGCAACCTCTTCCGGCGCGCCGAGATGGCCGACGGTTGGCTCGCGCGCGCGAGATCCCTGGTCACGCAGCTGGCCGATGACGGAAGCCTGCGGGGATGGATCGCGCTCGCCGAGTCCGAGATCGGACCGCCCGACATGCGCATGGCCGACAGGGCCGATCAGGCCCTGGTGATCGCCCGCGAACGCCGTGATCGTGACCTCGAGATCATCGCGCTCAGCCGCAGGGGGGCATGTCGGGTCGGCGCCGGGATGGTGAGCGGCTGGGCTGGAGGACCTGCACGAGGCCATGGTCGCGGCCACTGCGGGAGAAGGTCACGACGTGCAGTACGTCGGTGAGGCCCTGTGCACGCTCATGGAGGTGGCGGGCCTCGTCGGGGACACCGGCATGGTCGAACCCTGGGCACGATTCCTGGCGAGCTACCGCTCGTCGTACGCGTTCGGGCCGTTGCTCCCCTTCGAGAGCGCCTCGGCCACCGACCTCATCTCGGCGTTCTGCACCGGATGCTGCGGCGGCGTCTACCTCGTCGTCGGTCGCGTCGACGCTGCCGAGCACGAGCTCGAGCGGGCTGTGGTGGAACTCACCGTCAGTGGGCTGCGACCGCGCTGCCTGAACCCGGTGGCGGACCTCGTCGAGCTGCGGGTGCTGCAAGGGCGGCTGCCGGAGGCGGAGGCGCTGCTCAGCGGGTTCGAGGACGACCCCGACTGCGTCGCCTCGGCCGCCGCGCTCGACCGTGCGCTCGGCCGACCGGCTCTCGCGGCGCATCGCCTGCGCGGCGCGCTCGGTCAGTTGCGCGACACCCCGGTCCTGACGCTTCCACTCATGGTCCGGCTCGTCGACGCCGCACTCGACCTCGGAGACGTCGAGTTGGCGGTGTCCTCCGCGCATCGGATCGGCGAGCTGGCGGCCGTCACCGGGACGACGCTCCACGAGGCGTTCCGCGACCAGGCCCTCGGGAAGGTCGACCTCGCGACGGGCGGGAGCGCGGCCATCGAACTCCTGGGCTCCGCGTGCCTCGGCTTCGCGAGGGCCGGCGCCTCACTCGAGGCCGCGACGACCCGGGCCGCCCTGGCGCACGCGCTGCTCGAGCGGGATCGCGAACTGGCCGTGGCCGAGGCGCGAAGTGCACTTCAGGCGCTGGATCGGATGGGGGCGACCGCACAGGGCGACCGGGTATCCGCCTTCCTCCGCGAACTCGGTGTCACGGGCCGCAGTGCCCCGCGCGACCTCGGCGTGCTCACCCGACGGGAACAGGAGGTCCTTCGGCTCGTCGCGCAGGGCCAGTCGAATGCGGACATCGCCGCGCGGTTGTTCATCAGCACGAAGACGGCCGGCAACCACGTCAGCAGCATCCTCACCAAGCTCGGCGTCCGCAGCCGAACCGAAGCAGCGGCGTTCGCCCTGCTCCACGTGGCGCAACCACCGGTCGCGACCCCTGCCGACCGCTCGTGATGTCGACGATCCGGGCAGGCGAACAGGGATCGTTCCCCATGCATGCGGGTGCGATGCGCGGGATCCTCGAAGCATCGAACAACCGCGAAGGAGGCGGACGAAATGGACACCACCGAGAAGGATGTCGCACGACGTTTCTACGAGATCGTCGACAGCGGTCGACCGGAGGACCTGGACGTGGTCGTCGTGCCCGACGTCGTCGGCCATGCAGGCGCCGGCTCCGACCTGCACGAACTGAAGCGCTCACTGGCCGGATTCCTGGCCGCGTTCCCCGACATGGCCGCCCGCGTGGATCACCTCGTCCAGGAAGGCGACCTCGTGAGCGTGTGGCTCACCTACACCGCCACCCATCGCGGCGACTTCGCCGGGGTCCCCGCCAGCGGCAGGAAGGTCAAGTTCGCCGAATGGGACCTGCTGCGTATCCAAGACGGCAAGATCGTCGAGATCACGCAGTACTGCGACCTGTTCATGATCATGTCCCAGATCGGCGCCCTGCCGACCGCGGCGCCGGTGTGATCGCCGCGTTCCGACCGGGGCCGACGCTCCACGACTGACCGGGCGTGAGACGCTCACCCGGTCCGAGGTCGATCGGGGTCACCGCGGTCAGGAACAGCCAGGCGTCGGCGCCGCACAGTTCGTCGAGACCGAAGAGACGGGTCGTCGACAGCCCCGCTGCCTCGATCCGCGAGGCCTCAGCGTCGGACTGCGGTGCGAGCCGCGCGAACATCGATCCGCCGAGTGCCCGCACCGCCGCCGCGGTGAGCACCCCCTCGGGGGCGCCGCCGATGCCGGCGACGAGATCGAGGCCGCCATCGCGCCGCGCCGCTCGGATGCACCGCTCGACGTCGCCGTGTTCGAAGAGCTCGACGGACGCCCCTGCCGCCCGAGCCTCGGCGACGAATCGCTCGTTCCGCGGCCGATCCTGCACGGCGACTCCCACCTCGGCCGCGGCGACCCCTCGCGCTGACGCCACGCGGCCGACGAGCTCGGCGATCGAAGCGCCCACCGGGACATCCGGCACCCAGGTCACGTGCTTCTCCATGTAATGGGCCGCACCCAGCGAGGCGAGCGTGCCGCGGGGCGCCACCGCCATGACCGCCATCGCACCCGGTCGTCCTGCTGCGGCGAGCCGCGTGCCGTCGACCGGGTCGACCGCGAGGTCGACCGCCGGGCCGGCCCCGGTTCCGAAGCGCTCGCCCACGAAGAGCATCGGCGCCTCGTCCTTCTCGCCCTCGCCGACGACCACCACGCCGTCGACATCGAGGTCGGCGAGCGCCGCACGGAGCGCGCGCACGGCGAGCCCGTCGACCTCGTCGCCGCGACCCGAACCGACCAGCGGTGCCGCAGCGAGTGCAGCGTCGACCGTGGCGGCGAGCAATCGGTCGGCGAGGCCGGCGGCGGCGAGATCGAGGGGGTGGTGGACCATGGCACCATCATCGCGCAGTCGCACTCGTGAGCCTCGCTCGGCAACTCAGTAGACTCGTGGCGAACCCAACAGCCTTCCGAAGGAGCACCATGCCCATCGCCACCCCCGAGCAGTACGCCGAGATGCTGGACACCGCGAAGGCGAAGGGCTTCGCCTTCCCCGCATTCAACGTCTCCTCCTCGCAGACCCTCAACGCGGTGCTGCAGGGCCTCACCGAGGCGGGTTCCGACGGCATCATCCAGGTCACCACGGGCGGCGCCGACTACTTCGCCGGCCACACCGTCAAGGCCCGCGCCACCGGCGCCCTCGCGTTCGCGCGCTTCGCCCACGAGGTCGCCAAGAGCTACCCCATCACCGTCGCGCTGCACACCGACCACTGCCCGAAGCCCGCCCTCGCCGACTTCGTCTTCCCGCTCATCGAGGCCTCCGAGGCCGAGGTCAAGGCGGGCCGCAACCCGATCTTCCAGTCGCACATGTGGGACGGCTCGGCCGTGCCGCTCGACGAGAACCTCGAGGTCGCCCGCGAGATCCTCCCCCGCATGAAGGCGATCAACGCCATCCTCGAGGTCGAGATCGGCGTCGTCGGCGGCGAAGAGGACGGCGTCAGCCACGACATCAACGAGCACCTCTACACGACCCTCGACGACGCGATCGCGACCGTCGAGGCGCTCGGCCTCGGCGAACAGGGCCGCTACATGGCCGCCCTCACGTTCGGCAACGTGCACGGCGTGTACGCGCCCGGCAACGTGAAGCTGAAGCCCGAGCTGCTGAAGGAGATCCAGGACGGGCTCGCAGGCAAGTACGGCAACGGCCCGAAGCCGCTCGACCTCGTCTTCCACGGTGGATCCGGATCGACCGATGAGGAGATCGCCACGGCGGTCGCGAACGGCGTCGTGAAGATGAACATCGACACCGACACGCAGTACGCGTTCACCCGCTCGGTCGCCGGGTACATGTTCGACAACTACGACGGCGTGCTGAAGGTCGACGGCAGCGTCGGCAACAAGAAGCAGTACGACCCGCGCGCGTGGGGCAAGGTCGCCGAGTCGGCGATGGCGGTGCGCGTCGGCGAGTCGACCCGCCAGCTCGGGTCCGCCGGCCAGTCGATCACCGCATAGGGCCGCGGATGTCGCAGGACGAGGCCGCTCGCAACACCGGCGACGCCGGGGTCGGTGAGGGCGGCGCGCAGCCGGCCGCGAGCCGCGACGAGCGGCCTCGTCCCCAATACGGCGAGTACGCCCCCGAGGGCTGGACGTGGAAGCCCCCCGCGGGCGAGCACACCTCCGATCCGGCGCCGCAGATGGCCACGCCCCCGGCCGCGGCGCCGGATCGGCCCGTCTCCATCGACGGCCGCCCCGAGCGCCGCGTCGATCGGTTGATCACGATCATGCTGCTCGTCATCGGGCTGCTCGGCATGTGGGGCGCGATCGGCACGCTGCAGTCCCTGCCCGATCAGTTGCCGAACGCGATCCGCCAGGCGTCCGAGATGCTCGGCACCGACCTCGCAGGCTTCGAGTACACCCCCGGCCCCGAGGTGCCCGGCATCCTGCTCGCGGGCTCGATCGCCCAGATCGTGCTGTGGGTGCTCACCGCGTGGTGGTCGATCGTACGCCTGCGCGCGCGCAAGCTCGCGTTCTGGGTGCCGCTCTCGGCCGGCGTCGTGTCGATCGTGCTGCTCTACGTCACCATGTTCGTCGTGGTCGCGAACGACCCCGCGCTCGTCGACGCGATCACACCGCGCTGACCCGGGGTCGACGCGCGCCGTCGACCCCGCCCGCCGGCGGACCGGGCTCCCTCGAGCGCCGGCCGCCGGATCCCTGATCAATCGGCCGTCTGGAACGTGTTCGCGATCACGTGCCCGGCGACGGTGTGGCCGAGGGCGTTCGCGTCGGTCATCGCCTTGCGGAAGTGGAATCCGAGCCAGATCCTCGCGTCCATCGTCTCGGCGTCCAGTGCGCTCGTGGTCGCGAAGGACCGGTCGGGGCGGTCCTGCACGGTGGATGGCACGACGATGTCGATCGCGTCGGCGCCGAACAGGTAGCCGAACACCTCCGACGCGGAGCCGGTCACGCACCCGTGACCGCTGGTGTAGTCGGGGTACGGCGGGGTCTCCCGGAGTGCCTTCCACTCCGGGTCGGCCGTCGTCGCGTCGTTCCCGTCGGCCCCGGCCTCGTGGACGGCCGTGATCGGGCGCCAGTATGCCTCGTCGAACTTCGCCCTCCAGCAGGAGATCTGCGTGTCGCCCATCGACGTGCCCAGCAGCGCGAACGCACGAGCAGTCTCGCCGATGTCGTACCCGCGCTGCGCGGTCTCGGCGCGCAGGACGGCGTGGTACTGCGCCACCGGGTTCGCGGTCCAGAACACCGCGGTGGCGCTCTCGTCATCCGTGCGGGTCGATCCGTTCAGGGCGCCCTTCTCCTTCACCTCGTTGAAGTCCACGCCGTAGGCGGCTGAGTCGACGGGGTCGGGTCCGGGCGGTGCGAACTGCGTGGCCGAGTCGATCACGAGCGGATCGACGAAGCCGAGCCACGACACCGCCATCGGCAGGAGGAGATCGGGAGTCGGCCGCCAGATGCCGATGTCGGGCTCGGCGAGGAACGGATGCGCGTCTCCGCGCCCGTCATCCGCGCGAAGGGCGATGATCGCCGCGGCCGCGTCCTCACCGACGCGGGTACCGTGCACTCGGCCGACGCCGTTCGGCACGTCGGCGAGGAATGCGGCGTAGTCGGCGTCGAGGTTCGCCGCCGAGTTCGGGAAGTAGTGCTTCAAGACGTGGTGGGCAGCCGTCGCCGCCGCCACCTCGGGCGACGCGTGTGCGTGTGCGCGCGGAAGTTCGGTATACGGCTCGAATCCGCCCTCGATCGTGGCGACGGCGTCGTGCATCGCGATCGAGGTGAACGCGAAGTACAACGGCGAAGCCGGCACGGGCGTGGCGTTCTCCGTGGCGATCGTGCGAACGGCGATCGCGTTCCACTCCCTGATCACGGCGGGATCCCGCCCGACGTTGGGCACAGCCTGGCTCGGTGCCGCGACGACCGCGGGAACGAGGACGCACGCGAGAACGGCCACAGCGGCCGCGACGAGCTTGGCATGCTTGCGAGACATCGGGTTCCTCCAACTGACACACGCAAGTCGCGTTCGGGAACGGCAAGCTGGATGATCTGCAGGGCCGGGGATTCGGGGAGTGCCCTGACGCTCGCATTATTGTCCTGTGCCACGGGGGACGCAAGTCCCCTTCCGGGGCGTATCGCAGCCCGCCCGTTCGCGCCCGCGGGTGCGCCATGGCGCGGCGAGGCGCGCCCGCGGATACGCCCCAGCGCGGCGAGCGCCCTGATGCCTTCGCCCCCTGATGCCCGACCGCTGACGCTCAGGAATTGATGCGTCAGCGAGAGACGCGACCGCCGAGCGCTCGCGCCTCGCGGTTGCCCGCGAGGTCCTTGCGCAGTTCCTTCGGCAGCGAGAACATCAGGTCCTCTTCGGCGGTCTTCACCTCGGCGACGTCACCGTACCCGGCGTCGCTGAGCGCCAGCAGCAGCTCCTGCACGAGCTCTTCGGGCACCGACGCGCCGCTCGTGACGCCGACGGTCTCGACGCCGTCGAGCCATTCCTGCTTGACCTCGCTCGCGTAGTCGACCCGGTAGGCGGCCTTCGCGCCGTACTCGAGGGCGACCTCGACGAGGCGCACGCTGTTGGAGCTGTTCGCCGACCCGACGACGATCACGAGGTCGGCGTCCTGCGCGACCTTCTTGATGGCGACCTGGCGGTTCTGCGTGGCGTAGCAGATGTCGTCGCTGGGCGGATCCTGCAGATTCGGGAACCGCTCGCGAAGGCGCCGCACGGTCTCCATGGTCTCGTCGACCGAGAGGGTCGTCTGCGAGAGCCAGACGACCTTGTCGGGATCGCGCACCTCGATGTCCGCCACATCGTCGGGGCTGCCGACGAGCGTGACGTGGTCGGGCGCCTCGCCTGCGGTGCCCTCGACCTCTTCATGTCCTTCGTGGCCGATGAGCAGGATCTCGAAGTCGTCGCGCGCGAAGCGCACGGCCTCGCGGTGCACCTTGGTGACGAGCGGGCAGGTCGCGTCGATCGCGTGCAGACCGCGATCGGATGCCGCGTTCACGACCGCCGGGGAGACCCCGTGCGCGCTGAACACGATGTGCGCGCCCTCGGGCACCTCGTCGACCTCGTCGACGAAGATCGCGCCCTTCGCCTCGAGCTCGGTCACGACGTGGATGTTGTGCACGATCTGCTTGCGCACGTAGACCGGTGCGCCGTAGTGCTCGAGCGCCTTCTCGACGGCGATCACGGCGCGGTCGACGCCGGCGCAGTAGCCGCGGGGAGCCGCGAGCAGCACGCGCTTGTGTCCGGGGACGGGGATATCCTTGAGCCGGCCGCGCACGCCCGGAACTCTGGGCATGCCAAGGCCGATTCGCGGGGTATCCGTCATGCTCGTCACGGTGTCCATCCTACGCGGCTGGGCATGGCGGGCGGCTGGGAGGCCAGAGTGACCGATGCACCGGCGACGCGCGAGGCGCCGTGGCCCGTCGCGCTCCTCTCGGGCAAGATCAAGCAGTACCTCGACCGGCTCGGCACCGTGTGGGTCGAGGGCGAGATCACCCAGTGGGGCGTCTCGGCGGGCAACGTCTACGGCAAGCTGAAAGACCTCGACGCCGACGCGACCGTGTCGTTCCAGGTGTGGTCGTCGGTGCGCGCGCGCTTCACCGAGCAGTTCAAGCAGGGCGACCGCGTCGTCGCCCTCGTGAAGGTCAACTGGTGGGTCAAGGGCGGCTCGCTCTCGATGCAGGTCTACGAGCTCAAGCACGTCGGCATCGGCGACCTGCTCGAGCGACTCGAGCGGCTGCGCACCCAGCTCGCCGCCGAGGGCCTGTTCGACCCGGCGCGCAAGCAGCAGCTGCCGTTCCTCCCGGGCGTCGTGGGCCTCATCACCGGGAAGGACAGCGATGCCGAGCAGGACGTGCTGCGCAACGCCCGCCTGCGGTGGCCGTCGGTCGACTTCCGGGTCGTGCACGCGGCCGTGCAGGGCGATCGAACGGTGCCCGAGGTGGTCGTCGGCGCTCCGGCGGCTCGACGCCGACCCCGAGGTCGAGGTCATCATCATCGCGCGCGGCGGCGGCGACTTCCAGAACCTGCTGGGGTTCAGCGACGAGCGACTCGTGCGGGCGGTCGCCGCGGCGTCGACTCCGGTCGTCTCGGCGATCGGGCACGAGGCCGACCGTCCGCTGCTCGACGAGGTCGCCGACCTGCGCGCCTCCACCCCGACCGACGCGGCCAAGCGGGTCGTGCCCGACGTGGGCGAGGAGCTCGTGCGAGTCGGGCAGGCGCGAGCCCGGCTCGCCATGCGCCTGCAGCACCAGCTCGCCCACGAGATCGACCGCATCGGGCACCTGCGCTCGCGCCCCGCGCTCGCCGACGGCTCGTGGATCGTCGACCGACGGGCCGAAGAGCTCACGCGATGGGTGTCGCGCGGCGTCGAACTCGTCGAGCGCTCGCTCGATCGAGCCGATTCCCGGGTCGCCGAACTGCGCGGGCACCTGCGCGCGCTGTCCCCTCAGGCGACACTCGACCGCGGCTACGCGATCGCGCAACTGCCCGATGGGCACGTGCTGCGTGCGGCGGGCCAGGCGCCCGAGGGCACGCGCTTCACGCTCGCGCTCGCCGACGGCACGATCGCCGCCGAGTCCGCCGGCGCGACGCACCGGTCCGAGTGACCGGCTCCGCGGACAGCGCGGCTCGACCGTCACGAGGACCGCGCACGGCGCGGTCGGCAGCGCCGAATAGAATGTCCCCATGCCCCCCACCAGCGATATCGCCGAGCTGAGCTACGAGCAGGCACGAGACGAGCTCGTGCGCGTCGTCGGCGAGCTCGAGCAGGGGTCGGCCACCCTCGAGCAGTCGCTCGCACTCTGGGAGCGTGGCGAGGCGCTCGCCGCGCGTTGCGAGGAGTGGCTCATCGGGGCGAAGGCCCGCCTCGACGCGGCCCGTGCGGCAGCGGCATCCCATCAGGCACCCGAAGGCGGCGCGCGCTGATGGCGCGAGCGTGAGCCACGGGTCGTCGCGGAGCTCGGCCGCCCCGAGACCCCCGAAGAGACAGCCGCCCGCAAGGCCGAGAACTCGCGCAACCACCGCCAGCGCCAGACCGTGCTGAACCTCGTGCTCGCGCTCGGCGCGAGCCTGCTGGTCGTGCTCGTCATCGTGCTCATCGTGCCGCGTTCCGACACGCCGATCGAACCCGACATCGACGTGACCGCGGTCGCGCAGCAGGCGCAGATCGCGATCGACGACCCGCTCGCGGTTCCCGAGCTGCCCGAGGGCTGGCGCGCGAACGCGGCCGAGATCCGCACGAGCACCGCCGACGGCGTCACCGCCTGGTACGTCGGCTACCTCACCCCGAGTGACGAGTACATCGGCGTCTACCAGGGCATCGAGGCGAACCCCACCTGGGTCGCCGGGCTCCTCGTCGCGCACGCTCGCGACCGGCACCACCACGATCGACGGCATCGAGTACACGGTCTACGACAACCGCGAGTCGAGCGACGACGTCGGCAATGCCCGCTACGCGCTCACGACCGAGGCCGGCGGCACCACGTTCGTGCTGCTCGGCACCGGCTCCGACGAGGAATTCACGACGCTCGCGTCGGCGCTCACGCCGACCATCGAGGCCCAGAACTGAGAGGACACACGTGACGCAGCCGCCGATCGAACGCCCCGAGACTCCGGCTGCGACGTGGCGCGAGCTGCGCCGCGGCAACGAGCGATTCATCGCCGGCCAGCCGCAACACCCCCGTCAAGACGTCGACCACCGCACGTCGCTCGCGCACGCCCAGCGACCGCTCGTCGCGATCTTCGGCTGCAGCGATTCGCGTCTCTCGGCCGAGATCATCTTCGACGTCGGACTCGGCGACGCATTCGTCGTGCGCAACGCCGGCCAGGTGATCTCGGACTCGGTGCTCGGGTCGCTCGAGTACGCCGTCGGCGTCCTGGGCGTGCCCCTCATCCTCGTGCTCGGCCACGACGAATGCGGTGCGGTGCGCGCAGCCATCGACTCGCAGGGGCCCGATGCCGCCCCGTTGCCGGCGCACATCTCGAAGATCGTCGACCGCATCGTTCCGCCGTGCGGCGCGTCGCCGGTGGCGATGCCGACGCGCCGGTCGAACCCGCCGACGTCGACGCCGCGTTCGTCGGTCGCGAGCATCTGCGCGACACCGTCGCCGAGCTCCTCGACAGTCTCCGAGATGATCAGCGACGCGATCGCAGCCGGTACGCTGGCTATCGTCGGCGCGAACTACCGACTGTTCGAAGGGCGCGCCGAGACCGACATCGTCGTCGGACGCATCTGACGCCGCCGCTCGCACTCGCGCAGCTCGCCGGCAACGCAACCGAAAGGGAACACACCGTGGTGGACAACGCCGCCGAGTACCGTATCGAGCACGACACGATGGGCGAGGTGCGGGTCCCCGCATCGGCGCTCTACCGGGCGCAGACGCAGCGTGCGGTCGAGAACTTCCCGATCTCGGGCTCGGGGCTCGAGCCCCAGCAGATCCAGGCGCTCGCCCGCATCAAGAAGGCCGCCGCTCAGGCCAACGCGCAGCTCGGCGTGCTCGACGCCGCCATCGCCCGGGCCATCGAGGCCGCCGCCGACGAGGTCATCGCGGGCGAGCACGACTTCGCCGAGCACTTCCCGGTCGACGTCTACCAGACCGGCTCGGGCACCTCGTCGAACATGAACATGAACGAGGTGCTGGCGACGCATCGCCGACCACGAAGCTCGGCAGCGCCGTGCACCCCAACGACCACGTCAACGCCTCGCAGTCGTCGAACGACGTGTTCCCGACCTCCGTGCACATCGCCGTCACCGCAGCGCTCATCGACGAGCTCATCCCGGCGCTCGACCACCTCGCCGTCGCCCTCGAGGCGAAGGCCGAGCGGTGGGCCGGCGTCGTCAAGGCCGGTCGCACCCACCTCATGGACGCGACGCCGGTCACGCTCGGCCAGGAGTTCGGCGGCTACGCCCGCCAGGTGCGCCTCGGCATCGAGCGCGTGCGCACCGCCCTCCCCCGCGTCGCCGAGGTGCCGCTCGGCGGCACCGCAGTGGGCACCGGCATCAACACCCCTGCGGGCTTCCCGCAGCTGGTCATCGAGCTGCTGCAGCGCGAGACCGAACTGCCCATCACCGAGGCCGTCGACCACTTCGAGGCGCAGGCCAACCGCGACGGCCTCGTCGACGCCTCGGGCGCGCTGCGCACCATCGCCGTGAGCCTCACCAAGATCTCCAACGACCTGCGCTGGATGGGCTCGGGCCCGAACACCGGCCTCGGCGAACTCCTGATCCCCGACCTGCAGCCCGGCTCGTCGATCATGCCCGGCAAGGTCAACCCCGTCGTCCCCGAGGCCGTGCTCATGGTCTGCTCGCGGGTCATCGGCAACGACGCGACGATCGCGTGGGCCGGGGCATCCGGCGCCTTCGAACTCAACGTCCAGATCCCCGTCATGGGCACCGCGCTGCTCGAGTCGATCCGCCTGCTCTCCAACGCGGTCGCGCGTGCTCGCCGACAAGACCATCGACGGCCTCGAGGCCAACGTCGAGCGCACGACGGCGCTCGCGGGCATGTCGCCCTCGATCGTGACCCCGCTCAACAAGCTCATCGGCTACGAGGCTGCGGCGAAGATCGCGAAGCACTCGGTGGCCAACGCCATCACGGTGCGCGAGGCCGTGATCGCGCTCGGCCATGTCGAGCGCGGTGAGCTCACCGAGGAACAGCTCGACGCCGCGCTCGACCTGCTCTCGATGACGCGCCCGCCGCAGGCGAATTAGGTCACTGGTCACCTCGAAGCGCCCCTCCGCCTCGGCGGTGGGGCGTTTCGCGTCGGGTCACCCCGTGGCGAACGCGAGGATGTCGGATGCCGCGTCACGGAGCGTCGCGTACGCCCGATCGGCGCCTGGCAACGGTTCCGCCCGATTCACCGACCAGACGGTCATGCCCGCGGCCACGCCGGCCGCGACCCCCGAGGGCGAGTCCTCGATCACGAGGCAGTCGCCGGGGTCCACGCCGAGCAGTTCGGCACCCCTGAGGTACGGGTCGGGCGCGGCTTGCCGCGCACGGTCGCCGCATTGTCGACGATCGTGGCGGGAAGCGGGAGGCCGACCCGCTCGAAACGCCGCACGACGCGGCGCTCGGCATTCGAGGTCACGAGCGCCCACCGGTTCCCGCGCAATGCGGCGAGCAGCGTCGCGGCGCCGTCGATCGCGCTGACCTCGCCGAGGGCCGCGTCGGCGTCCTCGAGCTCGTCGAACCGAGCAGCCGCAGCGATCGGATCGTGCTGAGGCAGTACCTCGGCGGCCGTGTCGACGGGCCTGGTACGGAGTGCCACCTCGTAGACCGTCACGGGGTCGAGACCGAACTCACGGGCCCACTGCGCCCAGATGCGGCGTTGCCCCGCGATCGCGTCGATGAGGGTGCCGTCGACGTCGAAGAGCACCGCTTTCGTCATGGCTCGAGCCTGCCACAGGCGGCGCTGCCGAATGTCGACGGCTATGCGAGGACGGGTCCCCCGAATCCCGCCCTCGCACGCCGAGTCAGGTCAGTTCTGCACCATCGAGCATCTCGGACACGAGCGCCGCGATCGCCGAGCGCTCCGAGCGGGTGAGCGTGATGTGGGCGAACAGCGGATGTCCCTTCAGCGTCTCGATGACCGACGCGACGCCGTCGTGCCGGCCGACGCGCAGGTTGTCGCGCTGGGCGACGTCGTGGGTCAGCACCACCCGCGAGTTCTGGCCGATGCGGCTGAGCACGGTGAGCAGCACGTTGCGCTCGAGCGACTGCGCCTCGTCGACGATCACGAACGCGTCGTGCAGCGACCGCCCGCGGATGTGCGTGAGCGGCAGCACCTCGAGGATGCCGCGATCGACGACCTCTTCGAGCACGTTGTCACTGACGACGGAGCCGAGAGTGTCGAACACCGCCTGGCCCCAGGGGTTCATCTTCTCGCCCTGGTCGCCGGGCAGGTAGCCGAGCTCCTGGCCGCCGACGGCGTACAGCGGTCGGAACACCATGATCTTCTTGTGCTGCTGGCGCTCGAGCACCATCTCGAGGCCGGCGCACAGGGCGAGCGCCGACTTGCCGGTGCCCGCCCGCCCGCCGAGCGAGAGGATGCCGATCTCGGGGTCGAGCAGCAGGTCGATCGCCATTCGCTGCTCGGCCGAGCGGCCGTGCACGCCGAACACGTCGCGGTCGCCGCGCACGAGCTTGACCTCGCGCTCGCCCACCACGCGGCCGAGCGCGGAGCCGCGCTCGGAGTGGATGACGAGTCCCGTGTTCACGGGCATGTCCTCGACCTCGTCGGTCGTCATCGACTCGTGCTCGTAGAGCTTGGCCATGTCGTTCGAGCCGAGCGAGAGTTCGGACATGCCGGTCCAGCCGGAGTCGAGCGCCAGCTCGGCGCGGTACTCCTGAGCGTCGAGGCCGATCGAGGCTGCCTTCACGCGCAGCGGCAGGTCTTTCGACACGACGGTGACGGCGACGCCGTCGTTCGCGAGGTTCGCGGCGCACGCGAGGATGCGCGAGTCGTTGTCGCCGAGCTGCAGGCCGCTCGGCAGCACCGATGGGCTCGAGTGGTTGAGCTCCACCCGCAGGGAACCGCCGTCGCCCACCGGGATCGGGAAGTCGAGTCGCTCGTGCTCGATGCGCATCTCGTCGAGGATGCGCAGGGACTGCCGCGCGAAGTACCCGATCTCGGGGTCGTTGCGCTTGGCCTCGAGCTCGGTGATCACCACCACCGGCAGCACCACCGCATGCTCCGCGAACCTGAACAGCGCCCGGGGATCCGACAGGAGCACCGAGGTGTCAAGCACGTACGTCCGCTCGGCCTGCGCGTTGCGCACGGGCGTCGCTGCGTCGGACTCGGCCTTGCGGCGCCCTTCGCTACGACCGACGGACTTGGAGGATTCCAGAGAAGCCACGACCGCTCCTGCCCCGAGCATCTGCTCGGCTCTCGCGCCGGCCGGCGAATCCTCCTACGAGCGGTTCACGAGCCGACTCGTTCAGGCACCTTGCCTGATGCCTCAGACGCTACGACCGACCGGCGACATTCGCGCCAGCGACACGCGAAACGTCATCTGTCGTTCACAATCCGGAGAGGTCGTGCACCACGTTCTCCCGCCGCGGCGACGATTCGCGAGCGAGCGAGCGACTGCACGCCGCGGCGGGGCCGGGCGGATGTCGCGACCGGGGTCAGTACGACGCAGCGGTGCCGTACGACACGAACGCGCCGCGAAGCATCTCGAACGTCTCCTCGGACGTGGCAGCGTGGATCGAGAGCCGCACGCGCCCGAGTCGCGTGCTCGCGGTCACCCCGTGGTTGTGCAGCGATGCGGTGAGCAGGGTGACCTGCTCGGCGGGAGGCTCGAGCACCACGATGCCGGCGCGCTCCTGCTCGTCGCGCGACGAGACGACGGCGAGCGCGTACTCGTCGGCGAGCTCGATCGCACGGCTCACACGCTCGGCGACGGCCGCATTGATGGCCGTCACCCCGACGTCGGCGATCTCCTCGAGACTCGCCGCCAGCCGGGCCTCGGCGACCGGGTCGGGTTTCGACACCCGGTACGCGCGCGCGTCGGGCGCGGGCGGAGGCACGTGGCCCCAGGGCTCCTCTTCCTCGGTGCCGGTGAAGCCCGAGAATACGGGCGTGAGTCGCTCGAGCGCCCGCTCGGACAGCGCCATGAAGCCGGTGCCCCACCCGGCGCGACACCATTTCTGTCCGCCACTGAGCACGACGTCGGCGGCATCCCAGGGCGCGTCGACGACGCCGAACCCCTGGATCGCGTCGACGATGAGCAGTCGGTCGCCGATCACCTGGCGGATGCCCTCGATGTCGCAGAGGTATCCGGTGCGCGAGTCGACGAGGCTCACCGCGACGGCCTCGATGTTCTGTTCGAGCTGCTCGCGGATCTGCCCGGGCGTCACCTTGCCGTGGTCGGTCTCGAGCCAGACCGGCTGCACCGTGTGCAGCGC
This sequence comes from uncultured Actinomycetota bacterium, assembly GCA_963758615.1. Classification (GTDB taxonomy): domain Bacteria; phylum Actinomycetota; class Actinomycetes; order Actinomycetales; family Microbacteriaceae; genus Agromyces. Next base: position 592,215 of record CAVWVZ010000009.1, read on the forward strand.
CTCCTGGGCGCGGGCCGCCGAGATCGTGAGGCTCGGGAACTCCTCGGCCGAGAGCAGCACTCCGCCGGTGAGCCCGAACATCGAATGCATGATGCCCTGCGTCGTGTTGGGCTGGAACACGATCTGCTCGGCCGGGAACCCCGTCACCTCGGAGGCCGCGGCACGAACCCGCTCGTCCTGCTCGAGGAACACGTCGAGACTGCCGTGGCGGGCTCGCTGCAGCACCTGCGTGAACGCGAGCGACTCTTCGGCGGCGGCCGTCGAGAGCGGCCCGACCCGGCCGTAGTCGAGGTAGCCGGGCTCTTCTGCGAACGCGGCGATGAAGTCGTCGATGGTGGTCACGTGTTGGTGCCCCCTTTCGTCGAACATCTTGGCAGACCGTCGGGGCTCTTCACCCGCCGAATCGACGATGACGCTTCGTGTAGTCGCGCAATGCGCGCAGGAAGTCGACCTGGCGCAGGTCGGGCCCCAGTGCCTCGACGAAGTAGAACTCGCTGTGCGCGGCCTGCCAGAGCATGAAATCGCTCAGCCGCTGCTCGCCCGAGGTACGGATCACGAGGTCGGGGTCGGGCTGGCCGCCGGTGTAGAGATGCTCGCCGATGAGGTCGGGCGTGAGCCGCTCGGCGAGGTCTTCGAGGCTGCGACCCTCAGCATGGTGGGCTGCGACGATCGAGCGCATGGCATCGGTGATCTCCTTGCGGCCCCCGTAGCCGACCGCGAGGTTCACGTGCAGGCCGCGCTTGCCGACCGTGCGGTGCTCGGCCGCGTCGAGGGCGGCGACGAGCGGCTCGGGAAGGCCTGCGTCGGAGCCGACGTGCTGGACGCGCCAGTCGCGGTAGTGCGAGAGCTCTTCGGCGAGCTCGGCGATGATCTCGATGAGGTCGGCGAGTTCGTCGGTCGGGCGATTTCCGAGGTTGTCGCTCGAGAGCAGGTAGAGCGTCACGACCTTGATGCCCAGGTCGTCGCACCACTCGAGGAACTCGCGCATCTTGGCGGCTCCCGCGCGGTGGCCGTGCGCGGCGGTGTCGTAACCGAGCTGCTTCGCCCAGCGCCGGTTGCCGTCGATGATCATCGCGACGTGACCCGGCAGCGATTCCGCGTCGAGACCGCGACGGAGTCGGTTCTGGTAGAGGCGGTAGAGGATGCCGCGACCGAGGGGCTCATCGCTCTTCTGCACGGCACTACGCTACCCCCAACCGCTCCGCGCCGACTCACAGCAGACGGTTACCGGCGAGGCTCTACGCTGTGAGGATGAACCGTGAGCGCCGCGACCCCGTCGACATCGGCGAGGAGCTGTCGCAGCCCGTCGCCCCCGACGACCTCGCCGACGAGTCCGTCGCGCGAGCCGATCACGGCCCCGACCTCCCGAACATCCCGATCCTCGACGACTCGCTGAGCCACCCCGAAGAGGTCAAGCCCCTCTGGCGCGGGTGGATCCACGCGGGCACGTTCCCAGTGACGATCGCCGCGGGCGTCGTGCTCATCGTGCTCGCCGAGGGCCCGTGGGCGAAGTGGGCGAGCGTGGTGTTCACGCTCACGTCGATGCTGTTGTTCGGGAATTCGGCGCTCTACCACCGCTTCAACTGGAAGCCGAAGACGAAGGTCGTGCTGAAGCGCATCGACCACGCCAACATCTTCCTGCTCATCGCGGGCACCTACACCCCGCTCGCGCTCCTCGCGCTGCCGCCCGACAAGGGCTGGCTGCTGCTCGCGATCGTCTGGGGCGGCGCGCTCCTCGGCATCGGATTCCGCGTGTTCTGGATCACCGCGCCGCGCTGGCTCTACGTGCCCATCTACCTGCTGCTCGGCTGGGCGGCCGTCATGTACCTCGGCGACCTCCTCGCCGTGAGCGTGGCCATGATGGTGCTCGTCATCGTGGGAGGACTGCTCTACACGGCCGGCGCCGTGGTCTATGGCATCAAGAAGCCGAACCCGTGGCCGGGCGTCTTCGGCTTCCACGAGATCTTCCACGCCTGCACGGTGCTCGCGTTCATGTGCCACTGGACCGCGACGCTCATCATCGCGATGGCGCCCGCCTACCACGCGGGCTGAGCCGAACCCGTCAGCGAGCGCGATGTCCCGCGCGGTGGCCGCTGCTCGCTCGTCGTCGTCGGGCCGCTCCTCACCCGGGACATCCTTCGGCGGTGCGTCGTCGCCGGCATCGATCGCCTGGCCGTCGGCCTCTGCGAGCTCGGCATCGCGGGCGGCCGCCTCGGCCTCGGCCGCGAGCTGTGCCTGCACCTGCGCCCGCATGTTGACGCGTCGCATGCGTCGGACCATGTCGAGGATGAGCAGCACGACGGCGATCATCACGAAGAACGTCAGCACGAAGCCCCAGATGCCCGGGGTGACGGTGTTCGGGTCGAACTCCTCGTCGGTCGCGAGCACGTGGGCGGCGAAGGCGAGGACCGGTGCGGATGTCGCGATCACGAGTGCCGGCCGTGGTTGGAGACAGCGGGCACGACGATCATCGGACTCCCCTTCAGGGCGGATTCAGGCCTTCTCGGGCGGGTTAGGCTGGATTCAAGCCTAGACGATGCGACCCGAAGGAGGCTGCGGTGACCGTGCCCGAGAGCGACGTCATGGCCGCCCGCTACGGTCGCACGCGCACGAACCGAACGCGTGATCGCCTGCTGCTCATCGCGGGCGCCGCGTTCGCCGCCATCGTGCTCGTCGCATGGGTCGTCTGGGCCGGCCTCGACGGCCAGAAGCCGCAGGTCGAGGTCACCGACACCGGGCATCGCCTCATCAACGACGAGCGTGCCGTCGAGGTGAGCTGGAACCTCTCGGTGCCACCGGGCAACGACACCGCGTGCGTCGTGCAGGCCCTCAACGAGGAGTTCACGGTGGTGGGCTGGAAGATCATCGAGGTGCCGGCCTCGACGCTGCACATCCGCAGCCTCACCGAGACCGTGCGCGTCGCGCAGGAGGCCAACACCGGCTTGATTTACCGCTGCTGGCTCACCTAATATTAGAGATTCGCTCCGGCACACGCCGGGGCGACACGTCTATACATGCATCTCCGCGACGTGGAGATGTGTACATGCATATCCACGAGCAGTGGGTATCCATTCACGGGAGTGTGCATCATGGCGCAGGACGCCACTGTCACCTGGCTGACCCAGGAGGCCCACGACCGCCTCGCGGCGGAACTCGAGCACCTCTCCACCCACGGCCGCGAAGAGATCGCGAAGCGAATCGAGGCCGCGCGTGAAGAGGGCGACCTCAAGGAGAACGGCGGCTACCACGCCGCCAAAGACGAGCAGGGCAAGCAGGAGGCCCGCATCCGTCAGCTCAAGGAACTGCTGCGCACCGCCGAAGTCGGAGACGCACCCCAGTCGTCGGGCGTCGTCGAGTCGGGCACGGTCATCACCGCCGTCATCGCCGGCGATGAAGAGACCTTCCTCATCGGCAGCCGTGAGATCGCCGGCGACTCCGAGCTCGACGTCTGGAGCGAGCGGAGCCCGCTCGGCGCCGCCATCATGGGCCTGAAGGTCGGCGACAAGACCAGTTACACCGCGCCCAACGGCCGCGAGATCGCCGTCGAGGTCACCGGAGTCGAGACCTGGGGCGGCCAGTAGGCCCGCTGCCCCCGAACCAGTCCCAGGTTCACTGAACCGAATCGAAGAGCGGATGCCCCGGGGCATCCGCTCTTCGTTCATTCCTCGTGGATGACGGGGTCGTACCCGGCCCGCCGCAGCACCTGGATGACCTCGTCGCGGTGCTCGGGTCCGCGGATCTCGACCGACAGCTTGAGCTCGACCTCGGAGATCTGCAGCTTCGAGCCGTGGCGGGTGTGCAGCACCTCGATGACGTTCGCGTTGGCCTCGGCCAGCAGTTCGGCGATGTGCGCGAGCTGGCCGGGCTTGTCGGGCAGCCCGATGCTGAGCGACAGGTAGCGGTCGGAGGCGGCGAGTCCGTGCGCGATGACCCGCTGCATGAGCAGCGGATCGATGTTGCCGCCCGAGAGAACCGCGACGACCGGGCCGTCGCATTGCACCGCACCGGTCATGAGCGCCGCCACCGCGACCGCGCCGGCCGGCTCGACGACGAGCTTCGCCCGCTCGAGCAGGACGAGCAGCGCACGGGCGATGTCGTCTTCGCTCACCGTGACGACCTCGTCGATCGCGTCGCGGATGATGGCGAAGTTGAGCTCGCCGGGCCGGTACACCGCGATACCGTCGGCGATCGTGGGGACGACCGGCACCTGCACGGGTGATCCGGCGGCGAGCGACGCGACGTACGGTGCGGCGTTCTCGGCCTGCACCCCGATGACCCGGATGGTGCGGCCGAGCTCGGCGGCGCGCTGCTTGACCGCGCTCGCGATGCCGGCCGCGAGACCGCCGCCGCCGATGGGAACGACGATGGTCGTCGCGTCGGGCGCCTGTTCGAGGATCTCGAGGCCGAGCGTGCCCTGGCCGGCGATGATGTCATGGTGATCGAACGGCGGGATGATCACCGCACCCGTCTCGGCGGCGAACGCCGCGGCGGCCTGGAGCGTCTCGCCGACCGAGTCGCCGCGCAGGACCACCTCGGCACCGTAGGAGCGGGTGGCCGCGAGCTTGGGCAGGGCGACGCCGACGGGCATGAAGATCGTGGCGGCGATGCCGAGCTCGCGTGCCGCGTACGCGACGCCCTGGGCGTGGTTGCCGGCAGAGGCCGCGACGACGCCGCGAGCGCGCTCGTCATCGCTCAGGGCGGAGAGGCGGTTGAATGCGCCCCGCAGCTTGTAGGAACCGGTGCGCTGCAGGTTCTCGCACTTGAGGTACACCGGGACGCCGACGGTCCGGCCGAGGAAGCGCGACGACTCCATCGGCGTCTGGCGGGCGACCCGCCCGACGACGGAGCGAGCCTCGACGAATTCGGCGAGGCTCGGCCCCGCGATGGTGATGCTCACGTCGTTCATTCTCCTCGTTGGAATCCCGGCTTCTGCGGCACCGTGCTCCACAGCGGGGAGCGCACCTCGGTGGCCGGCGGGCCCGGGGCGCCCTTCCACGTGCCTCTCGAGATGAAGACGATCATCACGTTGAGCACGGCCGCCACCGGGACCGCGAACAGCGCACCGGGGATGCCGGCGAGCAGCGACCCGGTCGCGACCGCGACGACGACGCCGAGCGGATGCACCTTCACCGCGGTGCCCATGATGAGCGGCTGCAGGATGTGGCCCTCGACCTGTTGCACCAGCAGCACGATCGCGAGCATGATGACGGCGATCACGAAGCCGTTGTAGACGAGCGCGACGAAGACGGCGAGCGCACCGGTCACGACGGCGCCGACGATCGGGATGAACGAGCCGAGGAAGACGAGGATCGCGATCGGGATCGCGAGCGGCACTCCGAGGAAGAACGCTCCGAGGCCGATGCCGATCGCATCGATCGTGGCCACGAGGATCTGCACCTTCACGAAGTTCTGCAGGGTGGCCCAGCCGGCGGAACCTGCGCCGTCGACGGCAGCACGGGCGCGTCGCGGGAAGATGCCGACGATCCAGTTCCAGATGCCGCGACCGTCGATGAGGATGAAGAGGGTCGCGAAGAGCGCGAGCAGCATGCCCGCGAGGAAGTGGCCGAGCGTCGAGCCGACCGAGAGCGCACCGCTCACGAGCAGGCCGCTGTCCTGCTGTGCCGAGGTGATGATCTGATCGACGAAGTCGTTGAGCTGCTGCTCCGTGATGTGCAGGGGGCCTTCGAGCAGCCACTCGCGGAAGTCGTCCCACGCCACGAGCGACTGCGCGGCGAGCTCGTCGGCGCCGCGCACGATCTGGGTGATGCCGAGCGTGAGCAGTCCGCCCACCACGGCGAGGGCTGAGAGCATCGCCACCGTGACGCCGAGCCACTTCGGCCACCCGTGGCGCTGCAGGAACCCCGAGAACGGCACGAGCAACGCACCGATGAGCACGGCGACGAGGACGGGGATGACGATCAGCCGCAACTGGATGATGAGGAAGATGACCACCGCGATCACGCCGCCGACGAGCAGCAGCCGCCACGACCAGGCAGCAGCGAGGCGCACTCCGTAGGGAATGCCCTCGGTCACGTCGCGGGGCGCTTCTGTACGCGGCGCGGATGCATCATGCACCCGGCGCGCTCGGCGTCGGGCGATGCGCCCGGCCCGTCGTTCCCCGTGCGTCGAGTCCGCCATTCGTCCAGTCTAGGCGCGGCGTATGCGCCCGTTGGTATGTCGGCGGGTCGCGCTAACCTCGTTCCCATCATGGTCGACGTCGTCTCTCCAGCCCTCGCCCGCCGCATCGCGCTCGCCGCACAGGGCTTCGGCCGCTCGCTGCCCGAGGCGGCGGGCACCCGTGCCCTCAACGGCGTGGTCGACCGGCTCGGGCTGCTGCAGATCGACTCGGTCAACGTCTTCGAACGCAGCCACTACCTGCCGGCGTTCAGCCGAGTCGGTCGCTACGACCGCGACCTGCTCGACCGCCTCACGAGCGGCCGCCGCGGGCGAACGGTCGAGTACTGGGCGCATGAGGCCGCATTCATCCCGCGCGAGCTCTGGCCGCTCTTCGAGTTCCGCCGGCGCGAGTTCGCGCGCATGGGCAGCGACTGGGGCGGGTGGGTCGCCGAGAACCGCGACCTCGCCGCATGGCTGCGATCCGAGCTCGCTGCAAACGGCCCCATGCGCGCGAGCGAGATCGAGCACGACGCCAACGTCCGGCAGGGCCCGTGGTGGGGCTGGTCCGACGTCAAGCGCACGCTCGAGTGGATGTTCCGCACCGGCGAGGTGGTGTGCATCGAGCGCCGTCGGTTCGAGCGTGTCTACGCGCTCCCCGAGCAGGGCCTGTCCGCCGAGCTGCTGCGTGAGCCGCCGGCCGAGGCCGACGCGGTGCGCACGCTCGTCGCGCTCGCGGCATCCGCGCAGGGCATCGCGACCGAGGCCGACCTCGCCGACTACTGGCGCTTGAAGAGAGCACGCGTCAAGCAGGCCATCGCCGACCTCGTCGACGAGGGCGTGCTCGTGCCGGTCGAGGTCCCGGGGTGGACGACCGGCAGGCGGCCGACCCCGGCCTGGCTCCACCGCGACGCGCGCCGTCCGCGGCGCATCGAGGCGGCCGCCGTGCTGTCCCCGTTCGACCCGGTCGTCTGGTTCCGCCCGCGCGCCGAGCGTCTGTTCGACTTCCACTACCGCATCGAGATCTACACGCCAGAGGCCGACCGCAAGTTCGGGTACTACTCCCTGCCGGTGCTCATCGACGACCGGGTCGTCGGGCGGGTCGACCTCAAGAGCGACCGGAAGGCGGGCGTCCTCCGGGTACAGTCCGCCTGGACCGAGCCCGGCCCGCCCTCCGAGACCGCGGCCCGGTTGGCGCCCGTGCTCCGGCGTGCCGCGGCGTGGCAGGGGCTCGACGACATCGCGGTCGCGGGTCGCGGCGACCTCTCGCCCGCGCTCGCGGCCGAGCTCGCAGCCTAGAAGCTGCCGCCGATCTGCTCGAGTCGCTTGATGCGCTCGCCGATCGGCGGGTGGGTGGCGAAGAGGCGGTCCACGATGCCGGGCCGCAGGGGGTCGGCGATCCACAGATGCGCCATCGACGAGTTCTGGCGCTTCATCGGACGGCCGTAGGCCTCGAGCTTGGCGAGGGCGCGCGCCAACGCGTCGGGGTGGCGCGTCGTCATGGCACCCGTGGCATCGGCGAGGTACTCGCGCTGTCGGGACACCGCGAGCTGCACGAGGCTCGCGACGAGTGGGGCGATGAGCATCGCGACGAGCCCGAAGATCAGGACGACCGGGTTGCCGTTGTTGCTGCGGCCGAAGAAGGCCAGCCGCACGAGCATGTCGGAGATGAACCCCACCGCCACGACGAGTCCGAACACGATCATCGACAGCCTGATGTCGTAGTTGCGCACGTGGCCGAGCTCATGCGCCATGACGCCCTCGAGCTCGGCGTCGTCCATGATCTCGAGCAGGCCGGTGGTCGCCGCGACCACGGCGTGCTGGGGGTCGCGACCGGTGGCGAAGGCGTTGGGGGCGGGGTCGGAGATCACGAACACGCGCGGCATCGGCGAGCCGGTGGTGATCGAGAGGTTCTCGACCGTGCGCCACAGGCGCGGGTGGTCGGACTTCGAGCGCAGCTCGACCGCGCCCGACATCGACAACGCCTGCTTGTCGGCGGTGAAGTACTGGAACAACGCGTACGCCGTGGCGATGGCGAGCGTCACGATGACGATCGTGAGGTCGTTGTAGATGTACGCCGCCAGCCAACCCAGCCCGCCGATGATGGCGAGGAAGAACAGGATGATGAAGACGGTGTTGCGTTTGTTCTTGGCGATCGCGCGGTACAACGCCGGCCCTTAGAACTGCACGCGCGGCGGCTCGGCGATGGCCGCCGGCTCGGTGACCTCGAAGAAGTCGCGCTCGTGGAAGCCGAGGCCGCGCACGAACAGGGTGTTCGGGAAGACCTTGATCTTGGTGTTGAGCTCGCGCACGCCGCCGTTGTAGAACCGGCGCGACGCCTGGATCTTGTCTTCTGTGTCGACGAGCTCGGCCTGCAGTTGCAGGAAGTTCTGGCTCGCCTGCAGCTGCGGGTATGCCTCGGCGACGGCGAAGATCGACTTCAGCGCCTGCTGCATGTGGTTCTCGGCCGCGCCCGCCTCAGCGGGACCCTGCGCCGACAGCGTCTCGGCCCGTGCCTTGGTGACGTTCTCGAAGACGGCCTTCTCGTGCGCGGCGTAGCCCTTGACCGCCTCGATGAGGTTCGGGATGAGGTCGGCACGACGCTTCAGCTGCACCGTGATGTCGCTCCACGCCTCGTCGACGCGCACGTTGAGCGTGACCAGCGAGTTGTAGGTTGCCCAGAGGTAGATACCGATGATCAGCACGAGTGCGACGACGATGAGGACGGGGATGAGCCATTCCATGGCACGGACTCCTAGTGCGGTGAGCGTCTGACTTGGGCGCCTGATCTGGGCTTGTCCTCATCTTACCGAGGGGGTCTGGCGGCGACCGTCGTTCCCATGAGACTCAGAGGAACCCCGCGACCGGCTCCGGGCGTAGGCTCAGCCTGTGACGGAGCGGCTCCACCACCCCAGGCGCCCCGGCCGGCCCCGCGGCGCGAAGCCCGGTGACACTCGGGCGCGCATCCTCGCGGCCGCGACCGACGAGTTCGGCGAGCGCGGCTACGAGGCCGCATCGATGCGCGCCATCGCCCGCCGCGCCGGGGTCGACCCCGCACTCGTTCACCACTACTTCGACGACAAGCAGAGCCTCGTCGCCGAGGTCGTCGAGGTGCCGCTTCGTCCCGACCGGCTCGTGCGCGCCGCACTCGACGGCCCGATCGACCAGCTCGGCGAGCGCCTGGTCCGCGCGGTGGTGACCGCCTGGGATTCCGGGGCCATGCGACCCGCCGCGGTCGCGGCCCTCCGCTCGGCGATCGGCCAGGGTCCGGTCGCGCGCATGCTCCGGGAGTTCCTGCGCCGCGAGATCATGCATCGCATCGCGACCCGCCTCGGCGACGGCGATGACGCCGAGCTCCGAGCCGAGCTCGCCGCGTCGCAGCTCGTGGGCGTCATCATGGTGCGCTACGTGCTCGAGTTCGAACCCGTGGCGTCGCTTCCGGTCGACGACCTCGTCGCCCGCGTCGGACCGTCGGTGCAATGGCACCTCACCGGGCAGCCGCCGGGCATCTCGAGCGATCTTGACAGCGAGGTCGGCCAGGCGAAGAATTCAGCACATGATGAATAGCAGCTCGGATGCCGCGACCGGCGCAACGAGTTCGGCCGCCGCGATCATCGTCGAGGACCTGCACGTGCGACGTGCGAAGATCCCGGTGCTCGAGGGCCTCAGCCTCGCCGTGCCGAAGGGGCGCATCGTGGGCCTCCTCGGCCCCAGCGGCAGCGGAAAGACGACGCTCATGCGCGCGATCGTCGGCGTGCAGGTCGTGCAGTCGGGACGCATCGAGGTGCTCGGCCTCCCGGCCGGCTCGCGCGAACTGCGCCGCCGGGTGGCCTACGTGACCCAGCAGGCGAGCGTGTACGACGACCTGACGGTCCGCCAGAACCTGGGCTACTTCCGCCGCGTGCTCGGCGCCGGGGCATCCGACATCGATCGCGTCATCGAGCGCACCGACCTGGGTTCCGTCGCGAACCGGCTCGCCGGCTCGCTCTCCGGAGGCCAGCGCGGCCGGGTCTCGCTCGCCGCCGCCCTCCTCGGCACACCCGAGGTGCTCGTCCTCGACGAGCCGACGGTCGGCCTCGACCCCGTGCTGCGCGTCGAGCTCTGGGGGCTCTTCAGGAGCCTCGCCGACGAGGGCGCGACGCTGCTCGTCTCGAGCCACGTGATGGACGAGGCCAAGCGGTGCGACCGGCTGCTGCTCATGCGCGACGGCGACCTGCTCGCCGACGACAGCGTGCGCGGGGTGCTCGAGGTCACCGGCACCGACGATGTCGAGACGGCCTTCCTGCGGCTCATCGATCGCGGGACCCCCGATCTCCGGCCGGTCGACGAATCGGAGACGACGCGATGAACCTCCGCCGCACGTTCGCCACCGCGGGTCGCGTGCTGTCGCAGATCCGCCACGATCCGCGCACCATCGGCCTGCTGCTCGTCGTGCCGAGCCTGCTCATCGGGCTCGTCGCGTGGATCTTCACCGACACCGACGTCTTCGAGGACATCGGCCCCGCGATGATCGCGCTGTTCCCGTTCATCGTCATGTTCCTCGTCACGAGCATCGCGACGCTGCGCGAACGCCGCAGCGGCACGCTCGAGCGGCTCTTCTCGATGCCGATGGGCAAGGGCGACTTCATCCTCGGCTACGCCCTCGCGTTCGGACTGCTCGCGATCTTCCAGACCGCCATCGCCGTCTCGTTCGCGGTGTGGGTGTGCGGCCTCGAGATCGACGGCTCGATCTGGCTGCTCTTCGCGGTCGCGGTGGCAGACGCCCTGCTCGGCATGTCGCTCGGCCTGCTCGCCAGCGCGTTCGCGCGCACCGAGTTCCAGGTGGTGCAGTTCCTCCCGGTCTTCGCCTTCCCCCAGATCCTGCTGTGCGGCATCTTCATCCCGCGCGACCAGTTGCCCGAGGGGCTCGAGGTCATCAGCGACTGGCTGCCGCTGAGCTTCGCGGTCGACGCGCTGCAGGCCGTTGCCACCGACTCCGAGTCGACGGCCTGGATCGTCGCGAAGGTGCTCGTGCTCGCCGCGTGGATCGTCGGCTGCATCGTCGTCGGATCGGTCACCCTGCGACGTCGCACGCCGTAGTGCTTCAGGTCGTCGCGCTCACGCGCCGGCCATGTCCGAGAAGGTACCCGGCAGCTGCTCCTCGCCGACGCCACCGAGCACCCGTTCGAGGTAGGGATTGGCGAACCGGCGCTCGGGGTCGAGCTCGTCGCGTACGCGGAGGAAGTCATCGAAGCGGGGGTACACCTCGCGCAGCGTCTCGGCCGTCTGCGTGTGCAGCTTGCCCCAGTGCGGGCGGCCGCCGTACCCCCGCATGATCGCCTCGACCCCCGCGAAGTACTGCGCGATGGTCTTCTCGGAAGTAGCGGTGCACGGCGATGTACCCGCTGTCACGGCCATGCGCCGTCGAGAGCCAGTTCTCATCGGATGCCGCAGCGCGGACCTCGATCGGAAAGCTGATGCTCCAGCGCTTGCGCTCGATGAGTGCGCGCACCTCGCGGAATGCGTCGGGCACCACCGCGAGCGGCACGGCATACTCCATCTCGCGGAAGCGCACCGCACGGTTCGTCGTGAACACGTTGGGCGAGAAGTCGGCGAAGTCGCGATCGCCGGTGTGCTTCGTGACCGCGTCGACCAGCCTGGCGAGCGACGGCGTCGTCCGGGGCGCGACCCGACCCGCCGTGCAGATGGCCCGATAGACACCGTTGGCGAGCACCTCGTCGTCGAGCCAGCGCGACACGCGGCTCAACGGAGTGCGCGTCGCGTCGCCCGGAAGCCGTGTATTCGTCTTGGTGAGCGCCGTGGCGGTGTGCGGGAACCAGTAGAACTCGAAGTGATCGGCGTCGCGTACGCGGCGCTGCCAGTCGTCGAGCACGGAATCGAGGGGCTCGGGCTGCTCGACGGCGTGCAGCACGAACCGCGGCACGAGCTGCAGCGTCACCTCCACGAGCACGCCGAGCGCGCCGAGCCCGAGGCGGACCGCCGGCAGCAGTTCGGGCTGCTCGGTCTCGCTGACCGTGAGCAGGTCGCCGGAACCGGTGACGAGCTTCGCGGCCACGATCTGCGTCGCGAGCCCGCCGAGGCCGAGGCCGGTGCCGTGCGTGCCGGTCGACGTCGCACCCGCGATCGTCTGGCGGTCGATGTCGCCCATGTTCGGCAGGGCGAGGCCGTAGGGGGCGAGCAGCGCAGGCAGCTGGTGCAGCCGCGTGCCCGCGGCGAGCGTCACGCGGCCGGTCGCGACATCCGCATCGATGACGCCCGAGAGGTCGGTGAGGTCGAGCTGCACGCCGGGCGCCACTGCGATGCCCGTGAAGCTGTGCCCCGCGCCGACCGGCTTGATGCGAAGGCCGGATGTCGCGGCGGCGCGCACGGCCCGCTGCACCGCCTCGGCGGTGGACGGGCGCTCGACCCTCACCGGCCGCACCTCCTCGGTGCGAGCCCAGTTGCGCCACATCGCTCCGGTTGCGGTCACAGGAACGCCTTCCCTTCTCCTCGATACGTCGGGACCGTCGCCACGACCTCGTCACCCTCGACGATGGCGAATTCGTTCAGGTGCTCGGCGAGCTCGCCCGACTTCGTGTGCCGGAACCAGACCCGATCGCCCGGCGCGAGCCGCCGCGCCGCACTTCCCGAGACCGGGGTCTGCACCTCGCCGGCCATCTCACGGGGCTCCATGCGCAGGCCCTCGGGCCACACGATGCGGGGCAGCCGGTCGGCCGCGGGCGGGCCCGAGGCGATCCATCCGCCGCCGAGGATCGTCGCGTGCACCGGGCCGGGACGCCGGACGACGTCGAGTGCGAACGCCGCCGCCGGCGCGGGCGTGAACTGCTCGTAGCCGTCGAACAGGTGGCCGCCGAAGATGCCCGATCCCGCCGCGATCTCGGTGATGGACGGGTCGGCGGAGGTGCGCTCGAGGGAGCCCGTGCCGCCGCCGTTGACGAACTCGAGCGCAGCGTGCTCGCGCACCGCCGCCACCGCGCGGGCGCGACGCTCGACGAGCTCGGGCATCGAGCGCGACTGCATCCACCGGTTCACCGCTCCGTCGACCGGGCGCCCCTCGGGCCGGTTCACGACCCCGGCGATCTGCGCCTCGTACGACATCAGGCCGACGAGTTCGAAGCCGGGTCGCGCGACCACGTAGGCCGCGAGCGCCCCCGCGTCCGCGGGGTCGTGCACGGGCGAGCGACGCACGCCGAGGTGGCCGAGCAGCGGAGCGTCCCACGACGCGTCGAGTTCGATGCAGACGCGGATGGGCTCGCGACTGCCGGGCGGCAGCACGCTGTCGATCAGGTCGAGCTGCGCGGGCGAGTCGACCATGAGGGTGATGCGGCGCGCGAGCTCGGCGTCGGTCGCGAGCAGGCGGAGGCTCGCCCGCTCGGCCGTGGGATACCCGACGACGATGTCGTCGACGGTGTCGGCCAGCCACAGCGCCTCGGCCAGCGTGTAGGCGAGCACACCCCGATAGCCGGGCATGCGCAACAGGGCCTCGACGACCTCACGCACGCGCAGCGATTTGGACGCCACGCGGATCGGCATGCCGTTCGCCCGGTGCATCATGTCGAGCGCGTTGTGGCGCATTGCGCCGAGGTGCAGCGCACCGACCGGGGCGTCGAGGTGCCGGGTCGCCTCCGTGAGGGCGGGCCAGTACACCTCGGGCGACGTCCACGTCGCGGCATCCGCTGCCGGGATGCCGCGCTTGCGCAGGTCGAGCTCCATCAGCGCACGCTCCTGACACGAGCGACGGCGAAGGCACCGGCGAAGGAGAACGCGGCTCCGAGCAGGAAGACCAGCATGAACGAGCCCGAGATCACGACCGCCGCGGCACCGATCATCGGCGCGACCGCCTGCGGAACCGCCGATGCGATGTTCATGATGCCCAGGTCCTTGCCGCGCGAGGCCGCGTCGGGCAGTACCTGTGTCGCGAGCGCCTGATCGACCGAGAGGAAGCAGCCGTAGCCGAGGCCGAGGAGCCCCGCGGCGATCATGGCGACGGTGAGATCGGGGAAGAGCGCGAGCAGCAGCGCGGCGAGGCCCTGCAGTGCGGAGGCGACGAAGACGAACATCTTGCGACGGCCGAGGCGGTCGGAGAGCCTGCCGAGCAGCAGCGACGCGAGGATCACGAACACCATGTAGATGAGCGTCAGCACGATGAGGTCGGCTTCGGCGTTCTCGTCGTCGAGCTGGAACATCAGGAAGTACAGGAGCAGGCTCGTGCCGAGCGCGTTGCCGACCGAGACGAGCACGCGGCTGAGCAGGGTCCAGCCGAAGTCGGGGTGCTTGCGCGGGCTGATCCAGAACCCCGCGAGGATGCTCCTGGCAGTGGCGCGCTCCCGCTCCATCGGCGCGAGCGGCTGGTCGGCCCGGGTCAGGAACGGGATGGCCAGCACGACGAGGATCACCGCGAGCAGGATGTAGCCGAGCGACGCGTCGGTGACGAGCTCGGTCACGAGCACGAGCCCGACGATGATGCCGACGGCCTGCGGTGCCGACATCCAGCCCGAGACGAACCCGCGCTGGTTCACGGGCACCTGGTCCGAGATCGTCGCGGTCAGCGCCGCAGTCATGATGCAGAAGCCGACGGATGCCGCGACCCACGTCGCCCCGATGGCCCAGATCTCGGTCTGGAAGCCGAGCGTGACGAGCGACAGGCCGAAGACGACTGCGCCGATCGCGATCCACGGCCGGCGACGGCCGAACCGCGACGTCGTGCGGTCGGAGAGCGCACCGGTGAGCGGATAGGCGATGATGGTCGCGATCGCGGCGATGCCGGAGATCACGCCGAACGCCACGACGCTGTCCACCCAGTTGTCGGGGCGGAGCTGCGCGTCGATCTGCGCCGGCAGCAGCAGCTGCACCGGGGTCAGCTGGGCCATCCAGATCCCGAACCACACCGTCGCGAACGAGGCGATCCAGCCGGCCCCGATTCGTCGCGTCGGGTTCGCCGAGCGCGCTCGGCGGGGCATCCGTGGTGGGCAGATCGGCACGCGTCATCGGGTGTCGGCCATTCTCGTGAGGGCGTCGGCGGCCGCAGCTACGACCGCTCGGGCGGCATCGTCGTCTCGTTCGACGAGCCAGGTGAGTGTGAGCCCGTCGGTGAACGCGACGAGCACGCGGGCGACCCGGTCGACCGGGGATCGCCACTGCGCGCCCGAGTGCGTCGCTGCGAGTTCGAGGGCATGTGCTGCGAGCTCGATGTAGCGCGCGTACTGCGCGGCGGCGAGCGGATGGCGTTCGGGCGACCTCAGCGCGTACTGCGTGAGTTCGAGCATCGCCTGCTCGTGCTCGGGATCGGCGCGAAGGTGCTCGAAGTAGCGCAGCAGTCCGGCCTCGAGGACCTCGTGCAGGGTCTGCCCCGGGATCAGGTCGGGCAGCACCGCCTGCTGCTCGCGACTGATCACGGTCGTGATGAGTTCATCGACGAGCTCATCGCGCGACTCGAAGGCGTAGTGGAAGCTCGCGAGCGACATGCCGGCCTCGGCGACGATCGCACGCGTCGTGGCGTGGGCGAGGCCGTTCCGGGAGACGACGCGCAACGCGGCGTCGATCAGCGCCGCACGCCGCTCGGCTGCCGGGATTCGGGTCACGGTGCTCCTCTCGACGCCAGTGCCGACCGAAGTGGGACACTTGTCCCAGTCGCATCATTATGCACGACAACGGCTACGCTCGCAGTATGCGCCTCGGGGTTCTCGACGTCGGTTCCAACACGGTGCACCTCCTGGTGGTCGACGCGCACCGGGGCGGGCGGCCGATCCCGACGTCGTCGCACAAGTCGGTGCTCCGGCTCATGCGCTACCTCGAGCCCGACGGCTCGATCAGCGAAGTGGGCGTCGCGGCCATCATCTCCGCGGTCGGCGACGCAGCGGCGATCGCCCGCGAGTCCGGCCTCGACGAGTTCCTCCCCTTCGCGACCTCTGCCATCCGCGAGGCCGCCAACGGCGAGGAGGTGCTCGATCGCGTCGCCCGCGAGACCGACGTCGAGCTCCAGGTCCTCCCGGGTGAGGACGAGGCGAACCTGACCTTCCTCGCCGTTCGGCGCTGGTACGGCTGGTCGGCCGACAATATCCTGCTCTTCGACATCGGCGGCGGCTCGCTCGAGCTCACGCAGGGCGTCGACGAGGTGCCCGACGTCGCGCGCTCGGTGCCGCTCGGCGCGGGTCGCTCGACCGTGGAGTTCCTGCCCGACGACCCGCCCTCCGAAGACCAGGTGGCACGGTTGCGCGCGCACGCGCGGAAGCTGCTCGAGAGCGAGGTCGACGCGTTCCGCCACCTGCCGTCGCCCGACCACGTAGTCGGTTCCTCCAAGACCATCCGCTCGCTCGCGCGCCTTGCGGGCCATGTCGCCGAAGGCGTCGGGTCGAGCGACCGATACGTGCTCACCCGACGCGGCCTCGACGACTGGACCCCGCGCCTCGCGCAGATCCCGGCCGATTCTCGACCCGCGCTCCCCGGCATCACGGCTGATCGCACGTTCCAGATCGTCGCAGGCGCCGTCGTGCTCTCAGAGGCCATGCGCGCGTTCGACGTGCGCGAACTCGAGGTGTCGCCGTGGGCGCTGCGCGAGGGGCTCATCCTGCGGCGGCTCGACGTCATGGTGTGATGCGTCGACCGGAATCCTTGGCTCGAATCGGGTGAATTCTCCCGGCGGCGCGAGTAGCGTCGGACGTGGGAGAGGACGCGCGATGGGCATTTCGTTCA
The DNA here is from genome assembly GCA_963758615.1 of uncultured Actinomycetota bacterium. Lineage (GTDB taxonomy): Bacteria > Actinomycetota > Actinomycetes > Actinomycetales > Microbacteriaceae > Agromyces. The sequence goes on from CAVWVZ010000009.1 coordinate 609,021, forward strand.
CGACGGCGATCGATGCGCTGGAGCGCTCGGGCGACTCGACCGACGATCTGGCGGCTCCGTTCGTCGCGGTGTTCCCGGTGTCAGGCGCGTCCGTGTCGACGATCGGTGAACTCCTGGGCAGTGAAACGGTCTCGGCGACCGATGGGCAGGCGGCGCGGCTCGATGAATTGCAGTTCGACCTCGGCGAGGGACCCTGCTGGGACGCGCTGCGGACCACCCGCCCGGTGCTGATGCACGATGTGCGGCGCGATGCGCCCACGGCCTGGCCGGCATTCTCCGCTGCGATCAGGGGCGACGACCTGAGCTCGCTCTTCGCGTTCCCGCTCTGCATCGGCCCACTCCGGATCGGTGCGTTGGACATGTACTCGGTGGCTCCCGTTCGCCTCGACCCCACGCAGACGCTTCAGGTCGGCGCGATGGCCGACGTCGTCAGCAGGCAGGTGCTCCGGCAGGCGTTGAACGCCGTCGGAGGTGAATACGACGAGATCGGCAACGGGTTCTCGCGTCGTTTCATCCACCAAGCGACAGGTGTCGTGCTGGCGCAGCTGGACCTGTCCGCGGACGATGCGCGGCTGGTGATCCAAGGGCACGCGTTCGCGGCATCCCGAACGATGATGGATGTCGCGCGGGACATCGTGGAGGGTCGCTTGAGCTTCGCGAACGGCCTTGGTGGGATCGAGGCCGCACAATGAATCAGACCACACGCGAGCAACAGCTGTTGCAGACGTTCGCGAGCCTGGCCGACACGCTCGTCGAGGGCTACGACGTCGTCGAACTGCTGCAGCTGCTGGTGGACAGCTGCATGGAGCTCCTCGACACCACCGCCGCGGCGATCCTGCTGGCCGATTCCACTGGAGAACTCGACGTGATCGTGTCCACCAGCGAGGCGAGCCGACTCGTGGAACTGATCCAGATCGGCGCCGAGTCGGGGCCCTGTGTAGAGAGCTTCCGCACCGGCGCGGTCGTCTCGGTACCTGACATCGCCCACTCTCCCGAGCGCTGGGCCCGGTTCCGTGACGGCGCGATGGCTCAGGGATTCTCCTCGGCGCACGCGATCCCCATGCGGTTGCGAGAGACGCGCATCGGAACGTTGAACCTGCTCCGCGAGACGCTCGGTGAGCTCGAGCCGCAGGACCAGGTCGCCGCGCAGGCATTCGCGGATGTCGCCACCATCGGCATCCTCCACGAGCGCTCGATCCGCGAGAGCACCATCCTCACCGAGCAGCTCGAGCACGCGTTGAACAGTCGAGTGGTCATCGAGCAGGCGAAAGGCGTCGTCGCGCATACTCGCGGAGTCCCCATCGATGATGCGTTCACGTTGATCCGCGAGTACGCACGAGCCCATCGAATCGGCATCAGTCAGGTGGCGGCACAGCTCGTCGACAGAAGCTTGAGGCTTCCCGACTGACCCCGTGTGATCCTCCGGGTCGGGTCTACAATGGAATTCGTCGCCCCGGACCCCGGCGACAGGACTCCATTTCGAGCACCTGGGGGGCGACATGAAATTGCTGAGCAACCGCTACGGTTCATTTCTGACGGGCGACGATATCGCCGATGCGGTGCTGCACTACGGCTTGGCGCTCGCGAAGCGAAAAGAGCTCGACGTCGTCGACATCCCCTACCGTACCGGTGACGGATCGATCGGACGCGTGCAGCTGACGATCGGTTGGCTCACCCCGACGGTCGCCACCACGACCTCCGCGATGAGCGCCAGCGGAGCCGACGAGCTCATCGAGGTGGACACGAGCCTGTCGATCTACGACAGGGCCATGTCGACTGGGGTGATCCGGGCCCGCCCGTTCAGCGCGGATGAGGCGTCGCGGCTTCAATGGGACGTCGATCTCACCCGTCAGCTCTGAGGCGACGACCGCGGTTCGGAGCACGCACTCGCGGCAGCTCCGTCTGCGCCGAACTGCTGGGAGTCCTTGAACGGGCTCTCTCAACTTGAACGGGGGCTATCAATGGGAACACTGCAGTACAACGGGACCATCGTCGAGTTCGACGATCGACTGCTGGCCCACCTGCAGATCGTGATCGTGCAGAAGATCAGTCGCGGCGAGAGTTTCCTGATGTCGTGGGGCGACTCGGCCGAGACCGGCGATGGACACAGCGCGATCTGGATCCACCCGACGCACAACCTCTACTTCACCTTCACCGGCGGAAGGGATCCGAGGATCAACCGGGCCTGGCTGAGTACGCTCACGAACTCAGCCAACAGCGCGCGCGGCCTCCTGGTCACCGAGGAGCCCGACGAGACCGAGGAGCCCGACGAGACCGTCATCGGTCGCCACCCGCGCCGCTCCGAGGCCGGCGCCGGCGACCACTGAGTCCGGGAATCCGATCGCTCACCCTCGATCGTCGGGTGACGGCCCCGCGCCGACCGGCGTTCCCGACGGTCGTGCATCCGCGCCCTGTTGGAGTTCGGATGGTTCGGGCAGCACCTGCAGCACACCGGTCAGTCCGACTTCGCCGGCGAGCAGTTCGATCCACGCGTTGTTGATCCGCGGAGGCCGATTGCCCTCGAACACGAATTGCACCGGCGTATAGCAGTTCAGCCACATCGTGACGAGTGCCTGCCCGCTCATGAGGTTCAGCACGAATTTCTCCTGCCGCCGGAGCTTGTCGATCACGACGATCTGCAGGTGCGCGAGCACGCGATCATCGACTCGGATCGCGCGAACGTCGTCGTACACGAAGAATCCCATCGGAATCACCCGTCCTCAATGCACGACGATCAACGGTCGGCGCACGGGCGGGGACCGGCACGGGGGTCTCAGCGGGCCCCGGGCCCAGCACTCAATCGAATGCTACGCCCCCGACGAGCGGCGCAGAAGGATGCGGGCGTGTGGACGACCACTCACACCGACCCGCTTACTTCGCCTGCCGAGGAAATGCAAGCCCGTGGACGGGCCACCGCTCGAAGTGCGAGGTTCGAGTGATGAACACCACCCACGAGGTGCAGGTCCGTCTCGGCATCGAGGTCGAAGACGAGTCCGTCCTCATCAGCCATCTCTCCGACGACCGCCATGCCCCGGAGGACATCGAACAAGCGATCGTGTGGGCCCTCACGACCGCGCTGGACTCACGCGCGGTGCGTGACTTGCTCTCGTCATACGGGCTCGCAGTTCGCCGAGGGGAGGTTCGCAGCTTCACCCCATTCGTCGCGACGGTCATGCCCGGCACCGGCTTCGACCATACGGTCGAGCAAGCCGCCGATCCGTTGATGTTGTGACTTCACCCGAAAGGACGCAGAAACATGGTTCAGCAGACGCTCATGAGCCCGACCGACCTCCTCCATTTCCAGCTCCGAACCGCGCTGACGATGGAGAACGACTCGCTCGCAGCGCTCGGTGACCTGGCGAAGGCGGCCAGATCCGCGGAGATCAAGAAGCTCTTCCGTCATCACGCAGACGAGACGAAGGAGCAGATCGCGAATCTCCAGCAGGTGTTCAAACTGCTCGAGCTCAAGGCATCGACGGCGCCGTCGCCGAGCACCAAGGGCATCTCGAAGCAGGCCGTCTCGCTGCTGGAACGGAGCGCACCGAAACTGCGCGACCAGGTCGCGCTCTCGAGCGCGCTGGGCAACGAGCACTATGAGATCTCGGCGTACCAGGCGTTGATCGTGCCGTCCTCGGCGATGGGCCTCACGGATGTGGTGAAGCTGCTGCAGGCGAACCTCGATCAGGAGGTGCACACCAGCGAGGAACTGCAGACGACGTTGCAGAAGATCCTCGCCTGATCGAGGTCGCTGAGGCCGGCCGGTGACTCCCGGCCGGTGATCGGCGTGCGCCGAATGGGGTCCGCTCGCTGATGGCGACGCGCGGTTATACACGCCCGGTTCTGGCAGCGCAAGGGACTTCATTCTCCTCGGTGCGGAAACCTACGTTGGTCCTCTATCGATCGGGGACCCGCGCCACCGCCGGCACATCCCGACCGGTTGCCGATTCAGGAAGAGGGCCAATGATGACCAGCAATCCCCTGTCGAATCCCCGCGGCGATGCCGTAGGAGCCAGCGCCCCTGGCGCACCGTCCGCGCCGACGGGCGACCTGCGCGACGACGTTTCGACGCTCGCCTCCGACGCCTCCGACGCCGGCCGCCACGTCGTCGACGTCGCCAAGGACGAGACGAAGACCGTCGCTTCCGAAACCGGCCGGCAGGCTCGCCGGTTCCTGGGCCAGGTCGGCGACGAGCTGCGGAGCCAAGCGGCCACACAGCAGTCCCGAGTGGCCGAAGGACTGCACTCCGTCGGATCCGGCTTCTCGGAGATGGCGCGCGGTTCCACCGAGTCGGGCGTCGCCGCCGATCTCGTCCGCGGCGCGGGCGAACGCGTGGATGCCGCCGCCCGCTGGTTGGATGTCCGCGACCCCCGCTCCCTCGTCGACGAGGTGAAGGGCTTCGCCCGCCGTCGCCCCGGCGTGTTCATCGCCGTCGCCGTCGGCGCGGGCGTGATCGCCGGGCGACTGACCAGGGCGATCGCGACGCCGTCAGAGGCATCCGAGTCTCCGTCGACGGCGACCGATCGGATCGATCGCCAACCGCGAGACATCGACTTCGCTGCGCCTTCGGTGCCTCCGATGCGTGAGGTGCCGCCACCGGCGGCCACCACGGTCGGCGCACCGGCGAGCGGACTCGGAGCCGCCGGGACGGCCGGCACGCCGGGCGGTGTCTGATGACCGACGCACGACACGCATACGATCCGCCGCCGACGCCCTCGGAGCGACAGGCGGAGTCGAGCTCGATCGGCGAACTCCTGGCAGAGGTGTCGCGCGACGTCTCGACCCTCATGCGGCAGGAGGTGGAACTCGCCAAGGCCGAGATCCGCGAGTCGGCGAGACGGGCCGGCCGTGGGGCCGGACTGCTCGGCGGGGCCGGGGTGGCGGGCATGCTCGCCCTCGTCTTCCTGTCCGTGGCCCTGTGGTGGGGCCTCGGATACCTGATGGGAAACGCGTGGTCTGCGGTCGTGGTGGCCGTGCTCTGGGGCATCGTCGCCTTGGTGCTCGCGCTCACTGGCAAGAAGGAGATCGACGAGATCTCGGGAATGCCGAGGACCGTCGAGACCGTGAAGGAGATCCCCGAGACGTTGAAGAGGAATGAGGAGAACCGATGAGCAATCCAAATCCAGATGAGATCCGCGAGGACATCGAACGTACCCGCGCCGAGCTCGGCCAGGACGTCGATGCACTCGCCGACAAGGTGACTCCGTCGAAGATCGCCGAGCGCCAGACGCGAAAGATGCGCCGGGCACTCACGTCGGTCAAGGACCGGGTCATGGGCGTCGCTTCCGACGTCACCGATTCGGCGCAGGACGCCATCGGGCACGCGGGTGACGTCGTGGCCGACGCGCCGCAGAAGGTCGCATCGAGCACACGCGGCAACCCGATCGCCGTCGGCCTCATCGCCTTCGGCGTCGGCTGGCTTGCATCGTCGCTGATCCCCGCCTCCAGAGTGGAGCAGCGCGCGGCCCAGCAGGCGAAGGATGCCGCGGCTCCCCTCATCGACGAGGCGAAGGATGTCGCCGCAGAGGCAGCTGACCACCTTCGGGAGCCGGCGAGGGACGCGGTCGACGCGGTGAGGGAACGCGCCGCGCAGGCCGTCGAAACGGTGCGCGACGAGGGCGAGGCTGCAGCCTCACAGGTGCAGAGCGAGGCGAAGCACACCGCTCAGCAGCACGCCGGGGCCGGCGACCAGTCGACCGTGCCGGGAACGGCCCAGCAGCAGTCCGCGATCTAGTCGTCGCCGCGTACCGCCACGAGCACGGGATCCGATCGTTTCGGATCCCGTGCTCGTGGTGTTGGCGAGACCGTCAGAGGTCTTCGAGCCAGTCGGGAGCCTCGGTCGACGGCGATGACTGATAGTTCCGCCCGGGTCGCAGATCGGCCGTCATGGCCGAGAGATGAGCCACCACGTGAGGATCACGCAGTTCCTCGATGGATGACTCCGCGGGCATCGCCACGATCTGGCTGGCGGGTCCGACGAGGAGCTTGACCGTCGAACGCGTTCCATCGTCGCTGACGGTCGGGATCTCCACCGTCGAAGCGGACCCGCGCTCCGCGAGCGCCACACTCAACGTGAGAAGCGCATCCGCAATGTCATCGCCCGTCATCAACTCTTCGCCCGCGTACATGATCGTCATCACGGTTCAAGGATCCCCCAATACAGTCCGGCTTCACAGGGCCTTGATCTCAACGGAGCGGAGAGATATACACCGCGACGCGAGCTCCTGGCGTCACAGCCAGTGACGACGCTTGAACATGAGATAGATCACGACATCGATGACGATGATCGCGCCGCCGACGACGAGCCACCCGTATTGCCATTGTGGATGTTCTTAATAACCCGCGATACGTGGCAGCGGAAGGAGATCTTTCCTTTTCTGCGGCGCCTTTCCACAACCCCTCTTTTGTCCCCCCTGCCGCGGCCTCTGCAGCGCCGCCGCTCGGATCGGATGGCGTCTATCGGCCCGCCTCCGTGGTGGCGTCGGGTGCGATCATCGGCTGCGCGCCACGCGTGCGCCGTCGCGAGACCACGGTCGCTGCGACCAACGCGCCGACGCCGAGGAGCAGGAGGAACGGAAGCCAAGGGGCCGCCCAAGAGGTGCTCCCGCTGGGACTCGAACCCAGACTGAGGCGAGTTTAAGTCGCCTGCCTCTGCCGATTGGGCTACGGGAGCGCGGCGCCGCACGATGGCGGCGCCGCGACCCACACTACTTCGCGGCGACCGGCTGCGCGGCGACGACCTTTGCGGCGGAGCCTGAGGCCTTGGTCTCGCTCTTCTCGGCGACCTTCGGCTCGAGCGCCGCCTTCGCCTTGGGCTCGGCCTTCTTGGGCGGTGATGCCGCGGGCGCCGCCTTCGGGGCCGGTGCAGCCTCGGCGGCGAGCTTCGGGCGGGCTGCGAACGCCTCGAACTGCGCACGCGGCTGCTGCACCGCGGAGAGCGAGACGATGTCGCGACCGAGCCAGAAGTTGTTCCACCAGCCCCAGAACACGCGGAACTTGCGCTCCCAGCTGGGCATGGCGAGGCCGTGGTAGCCACGGTGCGCGAACCAGGCGATGAGGCCCTTCAGCGCGATGTTGCCGGACTGGAAGACACCCGAGCCGATGCCGAGGCCCGCGACGGCGCCGAGGTTCTTGTGGAAGTACTCCTTCGGCTCTTCGCCGCGGAGCACCGCCACGATGTTCTTGGCGAGGAGCTTGCCCTGACGCACGGCGTGCTGTGCGTTCGGCACGCAGTAGCCGCCGACGCCGCCGCCCGTGAGGTCGGGCACCGCGGCGATGTCGCCGGCCGCCCATGCGTCGGCCACCCAGTCGTCCTCGTCGCCGACGCGCAGGTCGGCACGGGTCAGGATGCGGCCGCGCTCTTCGACCGGGAGGTCGCTCGAGCGCACGATGGCGGGGTTCGCCATGACGCCGGCCGTCCACACGATGAGGTCGGTCTCGAAGCTCTCACCGGTCGAGAGCTCGATGTTGCCGTCGACCGCACTCGTGAGCTGCGTGTCGAGATGGATCTCGGCGCCGCGCTGGGCGAGGTGCTTGATGACCCAGTGGCTCGTCGGCAGCGAGACCTCGGGCATGATGCGGCCCATTGCCTCGATGAGGTGGAAGTGCGTGTCGTCGAAGCTCAGCTGCGGGTAGAACTCGAGCAGCGAGCTCGCGAACGAGCGCAGCTCTGCGAACACCTCGATGCCCGCGAAGCCGCCGCCGACGACGACGAACGTGAGCAGTCGGTCGCGCTCGGGACCGGCCGGCAGGTTCGCCGCCTTGTCGAAGTTGGTGAGGACGCGGTCGCGGATGGCGACGGCCTCTTCGACCGACTTCAGGCCGATGGCGTTGTCGGCGATGCCCGGGATCGGGAACGTGCGCGAGACGGCGCCGCCGGTGACCACGACCACGTCGTAGTCGAACTCCCACGGCTCACCGAGCTCGGGCGTGATCGTCGCGATCTTCGCCGCGTGGTCGATGCGGGTGACCTTGGCGGTGATGACGTTCGTCTTCTTGAGGTGACGGCGCTGCGAGACGACCGAGTGACGCGGCTCGATCGACCCCGCAGCGACCTCGGGAAGGAACGGCTGGTAGGTCATGTACGGGAGCGGGTCGACGATCGTGACCTCGGCCTCGCCGGGTCGCAGCCACTTCTCGAGCTTCCACGCAGTGTAGAACCCGGCATAGCCGCCACCGACAATGAGAATCTTGGGCACGGTGAAATGGACTCCTCGTTTGCTTGAACGTGCGATCACTGTTCGCGATTGCGGACAGTCCGCCTGAGATGCCGAGTGGCGCCGATGCCCAACAGCGCTCCTATCGTACCAAATCCCGCGACCAGCGAGAGCGGGACCGTGATATACGCGAGGGTCCACGGGGTCGGGAGCATCGTGTTCGTCGCATCCTCGTCGGGCAGCGGCGGGTCGGCGATCGGTACGATCTCAGGTGTCTCCGCCGACGGGGAGGGCGACTCACTCGTCGCTCGCCGGTGCAACGTGATCCACTGGGCGAGGCTGCCGAGCGGGTTCTCTTCGACGGCCTCGACGTCGGCTTCCAGCGCCGTGACGGGATCGATGAGCCCGAATCCGTACAGCGCGCTCGGCACCTCGTGGCCGTTCGGGTCGGCCGTCTGGATGACCCGCTCGATGACGTTCGCGGCGTCGAGGTCGGGGTACTCCGAGCGCACGAGGGCGACGAGCCCCGAGACGAGCGGGGCCGCCCCGCTCGTGCCGCTCCAGATCGCGACCCTCCCATCGGGCTGCACGCCGACGAGATCCTCGCTCGGTGCAGCGACCGCGATCGAGATGCCCTGCGAGCTCGCGTCGAAGCTCGCGTTCTTCTCCTTGTCGACGCCCGCGACCGTGAGCACGCCGGGGATCGTCGCCGGCGCACCGACCTCGCTCGTGCCGCTCCCCCGGTTGCCCGCCGCCGCGACCACGACCACGTCGTTCTCGAACGCGTACGTGAACGCCTCGTCCCAGCTCTCGGGCCAGTCGCGGGTGTTTCGGGTGAGGGACATGTTGATGACGTCGGCGCCGTTGTCGACCGCCCAGCGCACGCCTTCGGCGATCTGCTCGTCGTTCGACTTCTCGGCACCGGTGTCCTGACCGAAGGCCACCGAGACCGCGAGCAGCTCGGCCTCGGGCGCCACGCCGATCACGCCGCTGCCCTCGCCCGTGCCGCGCCCGGCGAGCAGCGACGCGACCATGGTGCCGTGCGCGCTGTCGGCCGGGTCGCCGACCGGGGTCTGCCCATCGGGCGTGCCGAGGCCCGAGACATCCGTGCCGCCGGTGACGACGCCGCGCAGTTCGGCGACATTGCCGTTCACGCCCGTGTCGATGACGGCGACGGTGATCCCCTCGCCCCGCGAGGTGCCCCACGCGGTCGTGAAGCCGTAGTCGTTGAGCCAGTACTCGTAGTCGCGCACCGTGTCGGCATGCGCCGGTGCGGCCCCGGCGAACACGATCGCGCCGACCGCTGCGACCGCGGCGGCGATGCCGGCAGCGCGCGCGAGGGGTCGGGTACGTCGGTGTCGGGTCATCCGCTCAGCTCTTCGGATGTCTCGTCGAGCGCCGCCTCGGAAAGCTCGTCGACCCCGTAATCGGGGCACTGGCAGACCGTGGGCGACCAGGACGATCGCTCGAGCGCGACGTCGCCGATGGGGTTCGCGCCCGGGCCTGCGGCGAGGGAGTGCGCGGCGAGCGCGTGCAGGCACTTGACCCGCGTGGGCATGCCGCCGGCCGAGATGCCCGCGATCTCGGCGACCTCGCCGAACAGGCCGCGATCGGTGAGGAAGTCGCCGTGCGCGCGCCGGTAGGCGGTGCGCAGATCATCGTCGGCAGCGAGCATCTCGGTGCACTCGACCATGAGCTGCGCCGCCTCGAGGAACGACATCGCGGCCGTCGCGACGGGGTGCGAAAGGTAGTAGAACGTGGGGAACGGGGTGCCGTCGGCCAGCCGCGGTGCCGTCGCGACCACCGTGGGCGCGCCGCACACGCATCGGGCGGGGATGCCGACGACGTCGCGCGGGCGACGGCCGAGCTGCGCAGTGACGATGCGCAGGTCGCGCTCGGAGACCGGCTCGAAGGGCGGGCGGGTCATCGGTCGCCCTCCTCGGCTGCGGGCGCACCGGTCGCGGGCGGCGTCGCCGGGTCGGTCGCGGCAGGCGCGAGCCCCGCGGTCATCACGGAGTCGAGCAGCGTGCGCATCCAGTCGCCCTTCGTTTCGGTCACTTCGGCCGAGACCTCGGCTGCGGCATCCGCCGCGGTCCCCGCCGCCCGGTCGTCGATGACGAGGTAGCTCACCTCGCCCGGCATCACGTAATAGAGCCGCTCACGCGCCTGCGTCACGATGAATGTCTCGTCGTTCCAGCGCTCGCGCTCGTCGCGGAGCCGCTGCACCTCCTCCTCCTGTGCGGAGACGGCGGCGCGAAGCTCTGCGATCTGCTGCCGTTGCTGCGCGAACGCCGCGATCGACGGCGCGAGCACCACGACGGCGAGCACGAGTATGCCCATCATGATGAGCGAGAAACCTGAGAATCGGATGCCACGGAGCCAGCCCGCGCGTGCGGCATCGGTCGCCCCGTTGCGCGGAGTGCGGGCGCCCGACGCACCGTTCGCCTGGGTCGACGCGGCCTTCCTCGGCGAGGTGGGACGCGACTCGGCGCCGCGCGACTTCGTGCGGGGCTCGGCCTGCGGCTCGGCCTGGGCGGAAGCCTTGCGCCCGCGCGGCGGACGCGCGCCCGCCGGATTCGCCGGGCGACGGGGTGTGCGGGCGGAATCGCCGTTCATCACCCCTCCTCATCGCCGGCCCGGAAGACCACGACGGGGGTGGCCACCCGGCCACCCCCGTCGCTGTCAGCTACGCGATCACGCCGTGAAGCGAGGGAACGCCGTGCGACCGGCGTACACCGCGGCCTCACCGAGCTCTTCTTCGATCCTCAGAAGCTGATTGTACTTGGCGACGCGCTCGCTCCGGGCGGGCGCGCCCGTCTTGATCTGACCGCAATCGGTCGCGACCGCGAGGTCGGCGATCGTCGTGTCCTCGGTCTCACCCGAGCGGTGCGACATGACCGCCGTGTACCCCGAGCGCTGCGCGAGTGACACCGCGTCGAGGGTCTCGGTGAGCGTGCCGATCTGGTTGACCTTCACGAGGATCGAGTTGCCCGTGTGCTTGGCGATGCCGTCGGCCAGACGCTTCGGGTTGGTGACGAACAGGTCGTCGCCCACGAGCTGCAGCTTGGTGCCGAGGTCGGTGGTGAGCTGCGCCCAGCCCTCCCAGTCGTCTTCGGCCAGCGGGTCCTCGATCGAGATGAGGGGGTACGAGGCCGCGAGCTCGGCGTAGTACGCGCTCATCTCGGCGGAGCTGCGGTCCTTGCCCTCGAAGTGGTAGGCGCCGTTCTCGTGGAACTCGGTCGCCGCGACGTCGAGCCCGAGGGCGATGTCGGTGCCGAGCGTGAAGCCGGCCTTGCCGATCGCCTCGGCGATGAGGTCGAGCGCCGCTCGGTTGTTCTCGAGGTCGGGCGCGAAGCCGCCCTCGTCGCCGAGACCGGTCGAGAGGCCCTTCGACTTCAGCAGGCTCTTCAGCGCGTGGTAGGTCTCGACGCCCCAGCGCAGTCCCTCGGAGAACGTCGGTGCGCCGACCGGCAGCACCATGAACTCCTGGATGTCCACGCCGGTGTCGGCGTGCGCGCCGCCGTTGATGATGTTCAGCATCGGCACGGGCAGGACGTGCGCGTTCGGGCCCCCGAGGTAACGGAACAGGGGCAGGTCGGCCGAGTCGGCGGCGGCCTTCGCGACCGCGAGGCTCACGCCGAGGATGGCGTTCGCGCCGAGGCGGCTCTTGTCGTCGGTGCCGTCGGCTTCGATGAGCGCGGCGTCGACGAGGCGCTGGTCGCTCGCGTCGAGGTCCTCGATCGCGGGGCCGAGGTCGTCGAGCACGGCGTCGACGGCCTTCTGCACGCCCTTGCCGAGGTAGCGGCCGCTGTCGCCGTCGCGCAGTTCGTGCGCCTCATAGGCGCCGGTCGACGCACCCGAGGGCACCGCCGCGCGGGCCAGCGTGCCGTCGTCGAGGAGCACCTCGACCTCGACGGTCGGGTTGCCGCGAGAGTCGAGAATCTCGCGCGCGCCTACAGCTTCGATGAATGCCACAGTGGACTCCTCTGTGATGGGGGTGACTGATGGACGACTCCGTCGTGATCCGCGTCACAGTCTAGTAATGCTCACGACACGTGATTCGACCGTGACGTCGGCGCCGAGTCACCGACCGACCGCAGGACCAGCTCGAGTGCTCGCGCCGCACGCGACCAATCGAACTCTCCGGCGCGCGCGTGACATGCCGAGGCAGTACGACGGAGCCGGCCGGGGTCGCTGGCGAGGTCGTCGAGTGCGGCCGCGAGTGCACCCGGATCGCCGGGGGGAACGAGGATGCCGGCACCGCGAACCGTCTCGGGGATGCCGCCGATGTCGGAGGCGATCACTGCGGCGCCGGCCGCCATGCCCTCGAGCGCGGTGAGCGCGAACGGGCTCGCGCCACGTCGAGGGGACGACGACGATATCGGAGTCGCCGAGAATGCGCGCGACCTGATCGCGGGGCACGAAGGGCGAGAATTCGACGCGGTCGCCGAGAGGCTCGGCGGCCCTTCTGATCTCGAGCTCGAAGTCCGAGAGCGCCGCTCCCGAGTCGAATCCGCGCGACCCGACGATGCGCAGCCGCAGGTCGTCGCGGTCGAGGCGTCGGAAGGCGTCGATGACGACGCCGGCACCCTTCTCGGGCAGCATCCGGCCGACGAACGCCACCTGGAGCGGCCGGCCGTCGTCGCGGGCCGGGGCGCGCTGGAAGGCCGCCGTGTCGACTCCGTTGCGCACGACCACCACACGGGCATGCATCGAGCTGGGCAGGTTCTCCTTCGTCTCGTCGGCGAGCGACTGGCTCACGCAGACGATGAGCCGGGCATGGCGGAGCACCCTCGCCGATTCCGCGCGCGAGTACGAGCGCAGGAGGTTGTTGTGCGCGTAGAGCACGGGGACATGCCGGCGGTGATCGACGAGCGGGATCGCCTGCGGTGCGTTGTGGCAGAGCACGAACGACGGCGTCCACGACCCCTGGTCGACGAACGCCGGCCGGAACGTTCGCCGGATGACCCACCTCGGCATGCCGAGCGCCGCGAGGCCGCCGTCGACGATCCTTCGGGGCGCCACGCGTTCGAGCGGCCACGGCGGCGCCTGCTCGTACTCGATCGCCCGCGCACTCGGGTACCGGTCGGGGTAGGTGCCGCGGGCGACGAGCACCGACGGTTCGGCAGCCCCGGCAGCACGCGCGCGGCTCAACCCGTGCACGACCGTGGGGATCGCGCTGCCGGTACTCGGCGAGTAGTGGTCACCGGGGGTGATCAGGTGGATGATCTCGCGCACCGTGCTCCTTCGCCCGAACCGACGGCGTTCAGGCGGAGAGTTCGCGGAACGAGAGTGAGGCGGCATCGGTCGTGTCGGGGCCGACCTGCGCGAACGCGTCGAAGCCGTCGGCCGTCACCCGGTCGAGCAGCGCACGCAGGTTCTTGACGCGCCGCTCGAGTCGAACGCGGGTTCCGGATGCCACGAGCTCGGCCTTGAGCGCGAGCAGCTGCTGGAGCGGGGCGTCGGCGTCGTGGACGAGCACGACCGCGCGCGGACGCTCCTCGTCGCGCACGGCGAGGAGGTCGACGATGCGTTCGAAGCCGATCGAGAAGCCGCATGCCGGCACCTCCTGGCCCAGGAAGCGACCGATCATGTGGTCGTAGCGACCGCCGCCGCCGAGCGAGTAGCCGAGGTCGGGGTGCGCGATCTCGAAGATCGTGCCCGTGTAGTACCCCATGCCGCGCACGAGCGTGGGGTCGAACTCGATCGCCGCCTCGGGCATGGCGGCGCGCAACGCGAGCAGGTCGGCGTACGCCGGCTGGTCGAGCCAGGCCGGCGGGGCGACCACGCCGGCGGCGAGTTGCCAGTCGGCCGCGGTGAGCGCCTCGAGCTCGGCTGCGACATCCGCTCGCTCGACGCCGAGCTCGGCGAGCTCGGCCGCCACTCCCCCGGCACCGATCTTGTCGAGCTTGTCGATCGTGATGAGGGCGCGCTCGCGCAGCTCTTCGGGCACGCCCCACGAACCGAGGATGCCCGCCAGGATGCGACGATCGTTGATGCGGATCGTGCAGCCGCCGAGACCGAGCGCATCGAGCGTCGCGACGGTCGCGGTGAGCAGCTCGAGCTCGGCGAGCTGCCCGGACTCCCCGATGATGTCGATGTCGCACTGCACGAACTGGCGGAAGCGGCCCTTCTGCGGGCGCTCGGCGCGCCACACCGGGGCGATCTGGATGGCTCGGAACACCGGCGGCAGCGCCGCGCGGTGCGTCGCGTAGAACCGTGCGAGCGGAACCGTGAGGTCGTAGCGAAGGCCGAGGTCGGCGAGCGAGAGGGCGTCTGCGGATGCCGCTGCCGCAGCCAGGTCGTCGGCGCTGAGGCCGCGCTTCATGACCGCGAAGGCGAGCTTCTCGTTGTCTCCGCCGAGGCCGGCATGCAGCCGTGACGAGTCCTCCATGACGGGCGTCTCGATCTCGTCGAAGCCGTGCGCCGCGTAGACGTCGCGGATCACGCCGAGGGCGTGCTCGCGCCGGGCCTTCTCGGCGGGGAGGAAGTCGCGCATACCGCGCGGAGGGGTGACGGATGCGGCCATGCCGACCATTCTTCCAGCAGGCGCGTCGGCACTCGCACCGCGGCGCGTTCGACTCAGTGCCAGCCCCATGTCACCGGGTCGTTCCGCACCCCTAGACTGCGACGAGCAGACGAACGGGAGGCAGTGTGGGCGGGATCACGGTCGAGGGCGTCGCCCGGTCGTTCGGCGAGGTGCACGCGGTGCGGCACGCGACATTCGACGTCGCACCGGGCACGGTCGCGGGCCTCATCGGCCCGAACGGCGCGGGCAAGACGACGCTGCTGCTCATGCTCGCGTCGCTGCTCGCACCCGACGCGGGTTCCATCCGCATCGCGGGATACGACCCCGTCACCGAGCCGCACCAGGTGCGGCGGCGGATGGGCTGGATGCCCGACACGCTCGGGTCCTGGCCGACGCTGACGGTGCGTGCGGCCCTCGCCACGAGCGGCCGGATGTACGGCATGAGCTCCGACGCGGCATCCGATCGCGCAGCCGACCTCATCGACCTCGTCGACCTCGGCCCGCTCGCGGACCAGCCCACCCGCGTGCTGTCGCGCGGGCAGAAGCAGCGACTCAGCCTCGCGCGGGCGCTCGTGCACGACCCCGAGGTGCTGCTGCTCGACGAACCGGCGTCGGGCCTCGACCCTGCGGCGCGCGCCTCGCTGCGCGAACTCGTGCGGCGGCTCGCGGGCGACGGCAAGACGGTGCTCGTGTCGAGTCACGTGCTCGCCGAGCTCGAGGAGATGGCCGACACGGCCGTGTACCTCGCCGACGGCACGACGGCAGCGCCCGACGACGTCGCGCGCGCCGGTCAGACGGCCAGGGGATGGCGCATCAGGTCGCTCGACGCCGAGCGCCTGGGCGCCGCACTCGCGGCTGCGGGATTCGGCGCGGTCGCCGTCGTCGATCGTTTCGGCGCGGTGGTGCCCGTCGCGAGCGAAGCCGACGCCGCCCAGTTGCTCGCGCATCTCGTGGGCGTCGGCGTGCCCATCTCGTCGTTCGCGCCCGCCGTGGGCGATCTCGAACACGTGTTCCACGACCTGAACCGCCAGGGAGGCGAGGCATGAGCGGGTTCCTGCGCGGCATGTGGCTCATCGTCACGCTCGACCTCAGGCAGCGCGTGCGCGGGGTCGCCTGGTACGTGCTGCTCGGGGTGTTCGTGCTGCTGGTGACCATCGTCACGGTGCTCACGGTCATCGCATCGAACGCGTGGGACTCGGGCGGCGGGGCGGTCTTCTCGGTGGTCGTGTTCTTCGTGCTGCTGCTCGGCACGCTCGTGTCGCCCGCGCTCTCCGGCAACGCCATCAACGGCGAGCGCGACGCCGGCACCCTCGCGACGACGCAGGTGACGCTCATCACGACGGCGCAGCTCGTGATCGGCAAGTGGCTCGCGGCCTGGCTCACCGCCCTCGCCTTCCTCGCGGCGTCGGTTCCGTTCCTCCTGTTCGGCGTCGTGCTCGGGCAGGTCTCGGCTGCGACGATCGTGATCTCGGTGCTCGTGCTCGCGATCGAACTCGGCGTCATCGCCGCCATCGGCGTCGGCCTCTCGGGGCTGCTCACCCGCCCGCTGTTCTCCGTCGTCGTGACCTACCTGGTCGTCGCCGCGTTGTCGGTCGGCACCCTCATCGCCTTCGGCCTCGGCGGCGCGTCGATCCAATCGACGGTGAACCAGACCACGATCGCCGTCGACTACCAGGCACTCGACGAGGACGGGCTCCCGCCGAACGGGGGCGAGGTGCCGTGCCTCGGTCCGACCGAGTACCAGTACCAGACCCCGCGATTCGACACCGTCTGGGGGTTCCTCGCTGCGAACCCGTATGTCGTCGTCGCCGACGCCTCGCCGATCACGTTCGATGCGAACGGGCAGCCCCGCGACCTCTTCGGCTGGATCGCGGTCGGGGTGCGCCAGGCGCAGCACGCTCCCGACCTCGAGCCCGTCTACGACGAGTGCGCCTCGTTCAAGCCCGACGGCTCGTGGGAGGACCCGGCCTACCAGACCGCGCAGGAGGTCTACGACGACTCGGTGCCGTCGTGGTTCGTGGGCCTCGCGATCCACGTGCTGCTCGCCGCCGGCGCGCTCGCGTGGGCGTGGCGGCGCTCAGAGGTGCCCGCGCGGCGCCTGCCGACGGGCAGCCGCATCGCCTGAGCGAGTTCGGCGGCCGAACAACGGTCTGGGCGCCGGCCGCCGAAGTGGGTGCGAGCTACAGCGCCCCGCCCGCGGCCTCGGGCGCACCGGCCTCGACTCCCCCGTCGCCGATGCGCTCCCGCGCGACGAAGTTCTCGATGTCGAAGAGGTTGTCCTTCGCACGCTTCGCGATCGTGTGCAGCGTGTCCATCGAGGCGACCTCTTCGACCTGCTCCTTGAGGAACCACAGCATCGCCTGCTCGCCGAGCGCGTCGCCCTCGCTCCGGGCCGCCTTGAACAGCGCCTCGATCTGGCCGGTGACCTGCTTCTCCTGCGCGAGCGCCAGCGCGATCGGCTCGACGACGTCGGCGAAGTCGGTCTGCACGGCCGGGATGCCCGGAACCGTGACGCCGAGATGGCGGTCCATGCGGTACTGCACGAGCATCATCGCGTGGTTGCGCTCCTCGACCGACTGCCGGTAGAAGTGCGCCGCGAGTTGGGGCAGGTCGTGTTCGTCGAACCACACGGCGATCGCGATGTACTGCTGCGATGCCGCGAACTCGTTGCCGATCTGCGTGGTCAGAAGGTCGTTGAAGGAGTCGCCGCTCATGGCTCGACGCTACTCGCCTGCTCCGCCCGACGCACCTCGTCCTCGAGTTCGCGCACGGCGCCGCGCAGGGCGCGTTCGGCGTCGAGCCCCTGGGCGCGAGCCGATTCGACGAGTTCGAGCAGCAGTCGCCCGAGTTCGGGCTCCGTGGCGGGCGACGCGGCCGGCGCTGTCGGCCTGCAGACAGCGCATCGACTCCGGCCTCGACCGGCGCCGGGACATCCGCCACCGTCACGTCGACCTTCTCGGCCTTGCCGAGCAGTTTCTGCGCGAGCGCGAGCGCCGGCATGCCTCGCGGCACCCCGTCGAGCACGCTCGTGCGGTGCGGCTTCTCGTCCCTCTTCAGGTCGTCCCAGAACGCGACGACGTCGGCGGCCGTGTGCGCCTCGCGGTCGCCGAAGACGTGCGGATGCCGCGACACCATCTTCGCCGTCATGTGGCGGGCGACGTCGTCGATGTCGTAGTCCTCGCCGGGAGTGTGCGCCGCGATGTCGGCGTGGAACAGCACCTGGTAGAGCACGTCGCCGAGCTCCTCGATCATCTCGGCCCGGTCGCCGGTCTCGATGGCGTCGATGAGCTCCCAGCTCTCCTCGACGAGGTACTGCACGAGGCTCTCGTGGGTCTGGTCGGCGTCCCAAGGACATCCGCCCGGCGCCCTCAGCAGTGCGACGGTCTCGATCAGCTCGATGAGCCCCTGATGCGGGCCCGCCTCGCTCTCGTACCGCCCGGCCTCGATGCGCCCCGCCTCGATCTCGCTCACTCCGTCAGCCTAACCGCGCGGCTCACCCTGCCGAATAGGATGGGGCGCAGGTGTGCCGGGAAGTCTGGTCGGCCGACGAGTGATCGTCGTCAGTGCTTCCCGACGCCATGACGCGGTCCACGTCCGCCCGTGCGCGACTTCCCGACAGGAGTCCCATGAACTTCCTCCGCTCCGAGCGCTGGGCCGCCACCCTGCTGCTGGTCGCCGCCGTGCTCGGCCTCCTCGTCGCGAACCTCCCGTTCGGCGCCGACGTGGTGGCCGTGATGGACGACCACATCGACCTCGCCTGGCTCGGCCTCGATCTCTCGCTCGGGCACTGGATCAGCGACGGGCTGCTCGCCATCTTCTTCTTCATCGTCGCGGTGGAGCTGAAACGCGAGCTCGTGATCGGCGAACTGAACAGCCTGTCGAAGGCGCTGCTCCCGGCGATCGCGGCCGTCGGCGGGGTCGTCGTGCCGGCGCTCATCTTCTTCGCGTTCACGGCGGGCACCGAGACGGTCGACGGCTGGCCGATCCCCACGGCGACCGACATCGCCTTCGCGCTCGGGGTGCTCGCGATGTTCGGCACCTGGATCCCCACCCGCGTCCGCGTGTTCCTCCTCGCCCTCGCGGTGCTCGACGACCTCATCGCGATCATCATCATCGCGTTCTTCTTCACGAGCGACGTCGACCTCGGCGCAATCGGCTTCGCGGGGATCGCGATCGCCCTGTTCGGCGCCGTGAGCCGGCTGATGAAGCCGCGGTCGAACTGGATCCTCTCGCGCAAGCCGCAGTGGCCGATCAACGTGGTGCTGATCCTCCTCGGCGTCCTCGCCTGGTACTTCGTGTACCAGTCGGGCGTGCACGCGACCATCGCGGGTGTCGCCCTCGGCCTCGTGATGGCCCGACGCCCCGGCGGGCGCGCGGTGCACGCGCTCGAACCCTGGTCGAACGGTGTCATCCTGCCGCTGTTCGCCTTCTCGGCGGCGATGGTCGTCGTACCCCAGGTCCGGCCGAGCGAGCTCGACCCGGCGTTCTGGGGCATCCTCATCGCGCTGCCGGTCGGCAAGATCGTCGGCATCACGCTCGCCGGAGGTCTCGGCGGACTCGTCGCTCGTCGCGGCTCGGGCACCCCGCTCGACGTTCGTCGACCTGCTCGTGGTCGGCGCGCTCGGGGGCATCGGCTTCACGGTGTCGCTGCTCATGAACGAGCTCGCGTTCGCGGAACTGCCCGCGGTCGCCGACGAGGGCACGCTCGCGGTGCTGCTCGGCTCGGGCGTCGCGATCGTGGCCTCGGCGATCCTCGTGAGCCTGCGTTCGCGTCAGTACCGCCGTCGCGGCCACACCCAGGCGGGCGTCGGCGGTGCGTTCTCGCACTGAGCGAGGGCGGTGAGCGGATGTCGCGTACGGCGAGCCGCCCGGCAGTGGGTCAGTCGGCCGCTGCTGCGGCCGGGACATCCGTGGACGGCGCCTCGGGAAGCGGGAAGATCGCCGTCACGAGTCGCGACACCCAGTCGATCAGGTCGGAGTCGCCCGGCAGTTCACCGTTGATCACGGGGAACGGGACGAGGATGACGTCGTTCTGCGCGAAGTGCTTGGCACCCGGGTAGAGACGCTCGAGCCGGACGCGACGGGAGTCGGGGATGTTCGCGGGCGCGATGCGCAGCTTGGACCCGGTGGCGATCACGTCGGACAGCCCGGCGAGCTGCGCCAGTCGGCGCAACCGTGAGATCGCGACGAGGTGCTTCACCTGTTCGGGAGGCACGCCGTAGCGGTCGACGAGCTCGTCGAGCACGAGCTCGATCTGCCCGTCCTTGGCCGCCGGTCCGCTCGCGGCCGAGAGCTTCTGGTAGGCCTCGAGGCGCAGTCGCTCGCTGTCGACGTAGTCCTCGGGGATGTGCGCGTCGACCGGCAGTTCGAGCCGCAGCTCGGTCTGCCCCTCGGCGACGTCGCCGCGGAACGCCGACACCGCCTCGCCGATCATGCGCAGGTAGAGGTCGAACCCGACGCCCGCGATGTGGCCGGCCTGCTCGGCGCCGAGCAGGTTGCCGGCGCCTCGGATCTCGAGGTCCTTCAGGGCGACCTGCATGCCCGAGCCGAGCTCGTTGTTCGCCGCGATGGTCGACAGGCGGTCGTGCGCGGTCTCGGAGAGCGGCTTGGCCGGGTCGTAGAGGAAGTACGCGTACGCGCGTTCGCGACCACGGCCGACGCGCCCGCGCAGCTGGTGCAGCTGGCTCAGCCCGTACTTGTCGGCGCGGTCGATGATGATCGTGTTCGCGTTCGTGATGTCGAGGCCGGTCTCGATGATGGTCGTCGAGACCAGGACGTCGAACTTGCGCTCCCAGAAGTCGACGACGATCTGCTCGAGCACGTGCTCGTTGAGCTGTCCGTGGGCGACGGCGATGCGGGCCTCGGGCACGAGCTCGGCGAGCTGCGCGGCAGCCCGGTTGATCGACGAGACACGGTTGTGCACGAAGAAGACCTGGCCCTCGCGCAGCATCTCGCGACGGATCGCCGCGGCGACCTGCTGCTCGGAGTACGGGCCCACGAACGTGAG
The DNA here is from genome assembly GCA_963758615.1 of uncultured Actinomycetota bacterium. Classification (GTDB taxonomy): domain Bacteria; phylum Actinomycetota; class Actinomycetes; order Actinomycetales; family Microbacteriaceae; genus Agromyces. Next base: position 629,710 of record CAVWVZ010000009.1, read on the forward strand.
GATCGGGTGGCGGTCTTCTGGCGGGGTCGCGAGCGTCGACATCTCGCGGATGCCGGTGACGGCCATCTCGAGCGAACGCGGGATGGGCGTCGCGCTCATCGCGAGGATGTCGACGTTGGTCTTCAGCTTCTTCAGCGAGTCCTTGTGCTCGACGCCGAACCGCTGTTCCTCGTCGATGATCAGGAGGCCTACGTCCTTGAACTGCACCTTCTCGGTCAGGATGCGGTGCGTGCCGATGACCATGTCGACGGTGCCGTCGGCGAGCCCCGCGACCGTCTCGCGCGCCTCCTTGTCGGTCTGGAACCGGCTGAGCGCGCGCACGTGCACGGGGAACCCCGCGAAGCGCTCGTTGAAGGTCTCGAGGTGCTGCTTGACGAGCAGCGTCGTCGGCACGAGCATGGCGACCTGCTTGCCGTCTTGAATGGCCTTGAAGGCGGCGCGGACGGCCACCTCGGTCTTGCCGAAGCCGACATCGCCGGCGAGCAGCCGGTCCATGGGGATCGGCCGCTCCATGTCGGCCTTCACCTCGTCGATGGTCTGCACCTGGTCGGGTGTCTCGACGAACGGGAACGCCTCTTCGAGCTCGTGCTGCCACGGGGTGTCGGCGCTGAAGGCGTACCCCTTGGCCGCCATGCGCGCCGAGTAGAGCTTCACGAGCTCGACGGCGATGTCGCGCACGGCCTTGCGTGCCCGTCCCTTGGCCTGCGCCCAGTCACTGCCGCCCATCTTCGAGAGCGAGGGCGCCTCGCCGCCGACGTAGCGGCTCAGCAGGTCGAGCTGGTCGGTGGGCACGAAGAGCCGGTCACCGGCGTGACCGCGCTTCGAGGGTGCGTACTCGAGCACGAGGTACTCGCGCACCGCGGTCGGCTGCTGCTGGATGCCCGCGGTGCGGCTCGGCCCGGTGGGACGGCTGCCGGTGGCGACCTCGCGCTGCACCATCTCGACGAACCGGCCGATGCCGTGCGTCTGGTGCACGACGTAGTCGCCCTTCTTCAGCTGCAAGGGGTCGACGACGTTACGGCGGCGGCTCGCGAGCTTCTTGCCCTGACGTGCGTCGTACCCGGCGGCGCGGCCGTAGAACTCGGCCTCGGCGATGAGGCCGAGCTTCGCTTCAGGCACTTCGTAGCCGCGTGCCGCGTCTGCCTGCACGAGGTAGGCGACGCCCGCCTCGAGGTCGGTGGGCACCTCGTCGACGAGGCGCGCCGCGAGGCCCGCCTCGGCGAGCACGTCTCGCGCCCGCTCGACGAGTCCATGACCGGCGGATGCCACGACGAGGCTCCACCCGTCGCGCAGGCGCTCGGCCGCGTGGTCGACCGCGCCGGCGACGTTTCCCTGGAAGCTCGGCATGGCGTTCGCCGCGAGCCGCACCGTGGTCGACGCAGCGGCCGCCGCCGCCAGCGCCGTCGCCGTCGGACGCCGCCACGACCTCGGCGGCGTCGCCGATGTCGAACGAGGAGAAGTTCCACCACACCCGGCGCGGGTCGGGCTCGCCCGGGTGCGCTGAACAGCGCGGCGTCGCGCAGTCTGGCGCACCGTGAGGAAGTCACCGGCCGCCAGGTCGATCGGCGCCTCGGCGCCGGCCGTGGCGGCGCTCCAGGCCGCACTGAGGAACTCGCGGTTCGTCTCGCCGAGGCTCACGGCGCGCCCCGCGACCCGCTCGGGCGCGAGCACCGCGACCGCAGCGCCCTCGGGCAGGTAGTGGCTGAGCGGCACGAGCCGCTCGAGCAAGCGCGGGCGCGAGCGATTCCATGCCCTCGACGGGGATGCCCTCGGCGACCTTCTCGAGCAGGCCCGCGAGGCTCGGGAACTCGTGCACCATCTCGCGCGCCCGCTGGCGCACGGGCGCGGTGAGCAGCAGTTCGCGACTCGGCGCGAGCGACACCCGCTCGACGGGCTCGGGCAGCGACCGCTGGTCGGCGACCGAGAATGAACGCACCTCTTCGACCTCGTCGCCGAAGAACTCGACGCGCACGGGGTGGTCTGCGGTGGGCGGGAACACGTCGAGGATGCCGCCGCGGACTGCGAACTCACCACGCCGCGCGACCATGTCGACCCGGGCATATGCGAGGTCGACGAGCTGCACCGCGATGGCCGAGAGGTCGTGACCTCGACCGCCCGCGACGAGCTCGATGGGCTCGAGTTCGGCGAGGTTGTCGGCGAGCGGCTGCAGCGCGGCGCGCACCGATGCGACGACGACGAGCGGATGCCTCGCACCGGACTTCGACCACTCGTGCATGCGGCGCAGGGCATGGAGTCGTCGGCCGACGGTCTCGGCGCTCGGCGAGAGCCGCTCGTGCGGCAGCGTCTCCCAGGCGGGGAACTCGAGCACCTCGGCGCCGTCGAGGTAGGGCTCGAGCGAGGCGCGCAGCGACTCGCCCTCACGGCTCGTCGCGGTGATCGCGAGGAGCGCGGGCGGCAGCCCTGCCTCGGCCCGACGGGCGAGCAGCCCGGCGAGCAACGGCGCGTCGAGCCCGGCCGGTGCCGAGAAGTCGGCGTTCCGCAGGGCCTCGCGGAGCGCGACGTCGACCGTGGAGGCGCGCGAAAGCGCCGTGAGCAAGCCCTGGAGGTTCACCCGACGAGTCTACGCGCGGCCCCCGACACCGCCGCCCCGAGGGTGCGGACCCGGCCGCCGCGCCAGGGGCTGCGGCATCCGGTCGGCGCCTGCCGATACGATTGGCGCCGCACGTCTACGCCAGGAGGCACCACCCATGATCATCGCCGCCGCCGACGGTTCGGCCCTCGGAAACCCCGGCCCCGCGGGCTGGGCGTGGTACGTCGACGACGACTGCTGGGACGCCGGCGGGTGGAAGCACGCGACCAACAACATGGGTGAGCTGAAGGCCGTGCTCGAGTTGTTCCGCGCGACGGCGCACGTCGACGACGAACTCCTCGTGCTGTGCGACAGCCAGTACGTCATCAACGCGGTGACGAAGTGGATGCCCGGGTGGAAGCGCAAGGGCTGGCGCAAGGCCGACGGCAAGCCCGTGATGAACCTCGAGCTCCTGCAGGAGCTCGACGAGGCGCTCGCCGGCCGCCGGTATCGGTTCGAATGGGTCAAGGGCCACGTCGGTCACCCGCTCAACGAAGCCGCCGACGAGCGGGCGCGCGCCGTCGCCGAGGCCTTCCAGCGCGGCAGCATCGCGATCCCGTCGGGTCCCGGATGGACGCGACGGCGGACGGCACGTCCGAGCCGCCGGCCGCCGACGACCTCGACGTCGCGGTCATCCGCCGACGACCCGATCGCCGACGGCGCCGACGATGTCACCCTCTTCGCGCTCGACGACCTGCCCGCCGCGTGGCACACGCTCACGCTCGAGCTCTCGACCGAGGAGCACGACCGGCTGGTGCAGCGCGCCCGCGCCGAGGGCCTCTCACCCGAGGACTTCCTGCGCGGCCTGATCTGAGGCGCGGCGTCGGCTCAGGCCGGCGAGTGGAACCGCTGCTGCGCGGCCACGAGGCCCTCGCTCGCGATGGCCTCGACGGCGTCCGCGGCATCCGACAGCAGATTCGGCAGGGCCGCGCGCTCGGTCGACGAGAAGTCCTTGAGCACGAAGTCCGCCGCGTCCTGACGACCCGGCGGGCGCCCGATGCCGACGCGCACCCGCGTGAACGGCCCGCCGTCGGTCGCCTTCGAGACGTCGCGGATGCCGTTGTGGCCGCCGTGCCCGCCGCCCTGCTTCAGGCGCACGGTGTCGAACGGGATGTCGAGCTCGTCGTGGATGACGATGAGTCGCTCGACCGGGACTCGAATAGAACTTCACGAGCGCGGCCACCGGCCCGCCGGACGTGTTCATGTAGCCGTTGGGCTTCGCGATGACGAGCTTGGGGCCGCCGGGACGCAGGAACCCCTCGGCGACGCGCGAGGGCGTCTTGTGGCTCTTGAAGGCCGCACCGATGCGCGAGGCGAGCTCGTCGGCGACCATCTGGCCGACGTTGTGCCGATTGCCCGCGTACTGCGCGCCGGGGTTGCCGAGCCCGACCACGAGCCAGGTGTTGTCGGCCACGGCGTCATCCTTCTGCTGGCGGGGGCGGAGGAAGTCGAAGAGCCCCATGGTCATCCGTTCTGTGCGGGCGTCGCGCCGCAGCGCGCGGCGGGCGACGCGAAAGGGCCTGCGGCCCGCATTCCGAGCGTACCCGGATGCGGCGCCGCAGGCCCCGTCGGTGGAACTACTCCGCCGACTCGGCGGGCGCCTCTTCGCCGGCCTCGGCCTCAGCGGCCTCGCCCTCGGCGGCCTCGGCCTCAGCGGCGGCCTCTTCACCGAGGTCGACCTTCTGCGGCGTGTGCACGTTGACGACGAGGGTGTCGGGCTCGTTGATGAGCGAAGCGCCCTTGGGGAGCTCGATGTCCTTGGCGTGGATCTGGGCGCCCTCTTCGAGGCCCTCGACCGACACGACGACGCGCTCGGGGATGTGGGTGGCCTCGACCTCGAGCAGCAGGGTGTGCGCGTCGACGTCGGCGATGGTGCCGGCGAACGGCTCGCCCTCGATGTGCACGGGCACCTCGACCTGGACCTTCTCGCCCTTCTTGATGACGATGAGGTCCATGTGCTCGATGATCTGGCGCACGGGGTCCTTCTGCACGTCCTTGACGAGCACGAGCGTGCTCTTGCCGTCGATCTGCAGGTCGAGCAGGGCGTTCGCCTTGCGGATGAGCAGGCCCACCTGGTGCGCGGGCAGCGCGACGTGCTTCGGGTCGGTGCCGTGACCGTAGATGACCGCGGGAATGGCGCCGGTCGCGCGGAGCTTGCGCGCCGCGCCCTTGCCGAACGACTCGCGTGCGGCGGCTTCGACCTTGTTGTCTTCGTCCATGGTGGTTCTCCTTGCGGGCTCGCGGCCCAGATCGTGTGTCTGTTGTTTTCGACTCGAACGCGCGCACATCACATGCACAATGCGTGAGGAAAAGCCGTGAAGCCTGCTTCCACCGCGTCGATCACGGATGCCGCACCCGGGCGAACCCGAGCTGGCGGCATCCCTCGCCGAAGTCCAATGGACGAGTCTACAACGCTTTGGACGGACGCGCTGTCATGACGCCTCCATCCCCCACCGAGGTCGTCAGGCGGACGGACCCGCCGCGAGCCGAGACACGGCATCGTCGAGGATTTCGCCCACCGGCCGATCGATGTCGACGACCATGCCCGGCTCGTCGGGTTCGAGCGCCTCGAGCGTCGCGAGCTGCGAATCGAGCAGGCTCGTCGGCATGAAGTGCCCGGTGCGCCCCTCGGTGCGGGCGGCGAGCACCTCGCGGGATCCATGGAGGTGGACGAACCGGACCTGCGGCGCACTCGCGAGGATCGTGTCGCGGTACCCGCGCTTCAGCGAGGAGCAGGCGACGACGAGACCGGTGCCCGAACGGGCCGCTTCGGCAAGCGTCACGCCGACAGCCTGGAGCCACGGCCGGCGGTCGTCGTCGTCGAGCGGCACGCCCGACGCCATCTTCTCGACGTTCGCGATCGGGTGCAGGTCGTCGGCGTCGGTGAACGGCACGCCCAGGTCGCGCGCCAGCAGGGCGCCGATCGTGGATTTCCCGGACCCCGAGACGCCCATCACGACGAGGACGGGCTTCTCGGGCTGCGACGAAGCGGTCACCAGTCGTGCACCGTGCCGTCGGCGAGGCGGTTGTAGGGCAGGTACGCCTGCTCGTAGGGGTACTTGCCCGCCTCGTCCTGGTTCAGCTCGACGCCCAGCCCGGGCTTGTCGCCGGGGTGGAGCATGCCGTTCTCCCAGGTGAAGGACTGCTCGAACACCTGGTCGGTCTTCTGTCCGTGCTTCATGTACTCCTGGATTCCGAAGTTGTGGATCGAGAGGCCGAGGTGCATCGCTGCCGCCATGCCCACCGGGGAGATGTCCGTCGGTCCGTGCATGCCGGACTTGATCTGGTACTGCGCAGCATACTCGAGCGTCTTCTTCAGGGGCGAGATGCCGCCCATGTGCGTCACGGCGCCGCGCACGTAGTCGATGAGCTGATCGCGGATGAGGTCCTTGAAGTCCCACACCGTGTTGAAGATCTCGCCGATCGCGAGCGGCGTCGTCGTGTGCTGGCGGACGAGGCGGAGTGCCTCCTGGTTCTCGGCAGGGGTGCAGTCCTCGAGCCAGAACAGGTCGTAGGGCTCGAGCGACTTGCCGAGCTTGGCGGCCTGGATGGGCGTCATCCGGTGGTGCCCGTCGTGCAGCAGCGGAAGATCGGGACCGAACTCGTTGCGCACGGCCTCGAAGACGCCCGGCAGGTGCTTCAGGTACGCACGCGTGTCCCAGTCCTCCTCGGTCGGCTTCGCGCCGCGCCGGGCCGGCTCGTGGTCGTAGCGGACGTCGGCGTCCGTGGTGTCCATGGACTGCGACGCGATTCCGTAGATGGCCTTCAAGCCCGGGGACGCCGGTCTGCACGCGAATCGAGCGGTAGCCCTCCTCGAGGTGCGAACGGATCGAGTCGAAGATCTCGGGCAGCTCCTTGCCGGAGGCGTGGCCGTAGGCCATCAGCCCCGTGCGGCTGGCGCCGCCCAGGAGCTGGTACACCGGCATCCCTGCCGCCTTGCCCTTGATGTCCCACAGGGCCATGTCGACCGCCGCGATCGACGCCATCGTGACCGGCCCGCGGCGCCAGTAGGCGCTGCGATAGAGGAACTGCCACGTGTCCTCGATGCGGCTCGCGTCGCTGCCGATCAGGAGGGGCACGACGTGGTCCCTGAGGTAGCTCACGACGGCGAGCTCGCGACCGTTGAGCGTGGCGTCGCCGAGGCCGGTGAGGCCATCGTCGGTCGTGAGCTTCAGCGTCACGAAGTTGCGGTCAGGGCTCGTGACGATGACCTCGGCCTGGGTGATCTTCATGGGTCAGGACTCCTTGGTGTCGGTGGTGGGTGCCGTGCGGCCGTCGGTCGCGAGCTCCTCGATGCCCGGGGACATCTGGCTGTCGGTCGCGAACGCCGCGGTCGAGAGCGACGGGTCGACGACGGGGTGCTGGCGGCGCTCCTCGATCTCGGCGACGATCTCGCGGTGGCGCTTGTCGGTCAGCGGGTAGAAGAACATGATGAGGACGGCGAGCCCGGCTGCCACCGCCGGCAGCAGGCCGGCAGCGGCTCGGATGCCCCACTCGGCCTCGACCGACTGCGTCTCGGCTCCGGCGACGTAGCCGCCGATCGCGAGGGCGTAGGCGGCGAGGGCGCCGCCGACCGCCTGGCCGGTCTTGCGGGTGAACGAGAAGAGGGCGTAGATGATGCCCTCGGCGCGGACGCCGGTCTTCCACTCGCCGTACTCGACCGTGTCGGCCTCGAGCGCCCAGACGAGCATGTTGACGAGGACGAGCCCCGCGTAGCAGAGCACGAGGCCCGCGAACGCGAGCCAGACCGTGCTCGGCGGGGAGAGGAAGACGATGAGTCCGCCGACCGCCATGGTCAGGCCGCCGCCGATGTAGCCGGTGCGCTTGCCGAACCGTCGCACGATCGTCGGCACGACCGCGGCGAGGCCGAAGGTGAGCACGATCTGGATGACCGAGAGCACCGCATACAGGGGCAGGGCGTGCAGCACGTCGCGCAGGTAGTACAACTGCACGGTGCTGAGCGCGAGCATGCCGGTGAGGAACACGAACGAGCTCAGGCACAGCAGCAGCAGCGGCCGATTGCTCTTCAGGATCGCGAAGCTCTGCTTCATCGAGACCTTGGCCACGTCGCGCTTCACCGTCTCCTTCGCGGTGAAGAAGGTGAAGAGGTAGAGCGCGAAGCCGACGACCACGAACCCGACGGTCATCGAGGTGAAGAGCACCTGCAGGTCGCGGTCGGGCGTGATCAGCGGGGCGATGAAGATGCCGAGGCCGGCGCCGACGACCATGGCGCCGATGGTGCGGGCGCTCGCGAGCTTGGCGCGCTCGCTCGAGTTCCGGGTCATCGCACCGGCGAGTGAGCCGTAGGGGATGTTGACGAGGCTGTAGGCCAGCCCGAGCGCCGCGTAGGTCAGGTACGCGTAGAGCAGCATGCCGCTCTCGCCGATCTGCGGGATCGAGAACGTGGCGACACTGAGCAGCAGCAGCGGGAGCGAACCGAAGAGGATGAACGGCCGGAACTTGCCGAATCGCTTGCTGTAGGTGCGGTCGACGATGCGGCCCGCGAGCACGTCGGCGAACGCGTCGAAGACACGCACGACGAGCAGCAGGGTGCCGGCCGCAGCCGCCGAGATGCCCGCGACATCGGTGTAGTAGATGAGCAGGAACATCGTGGCCGTGGTGAAGGCCAGGTTGTTCGCCGCGTCTCCGGCGCCGTAGCCGACGATGCTCAGCTTGGTGAGCTTCTTCTCGGTGCCGACGCCGTTCGGCCGGATCGTGGTGGTGCTGTCTGACATGGTCTGGGCTCCTTTACCCTGTGCCGGCTCGCGGCTTACTTCTTCAGCCCGGTCCAGCGGGCGCGCAGCGCGTGGGCGGCGGCCTTGGGCTTGCGGTCGCGGGTGAACACGCCCTTCTTGTTCCCGTCGACGCGGGCGAACCCGTTCTTGGTCTGGAAGTCGGCGAAGTTCCACACCTGCTCGCCGATCATCGCCTCGACGCGGTCGTGCACCCGGTGGTACATGTCGAGGAAGCTCGTCTGGTACTCCTCGGTGAACGGGGTGTCGTAGATCGAGTGGTAGCCGGCGACCGTGTCGGCGCCGTACTCGGTCATGATGAGCGGGCGGGCGAACGTCTCCTGCCAGCCGATGAGTTCGGCCTCGAGCTTCTGCTCGGCGGCCGCGAGGTCGCCCGAGTCGACGTACCAGCCGTAGTAGCGGTTCAGGCAGATCACGTCGAACAGGTCGGCGATGAGGTCGTTCTCGTGGTTCGAGAACATGACGTTGACGAAGGTCACCGGGCGCGTCGGGTCGAGATCGCGGGTGAGGTCCACGAGCGGCTCGAAGTACTCGCGCGCACCGGGCTCGTTCGAGGCCGGCTCGTTGGTGATCGACCACATGACGACGCTCGGGTGGTTCTTGTCACGCGCGACGAGCTCGCGGATCGCCTGGGCGTGCGTGGCCCGCGTGTCGTCGTTGATGTTCTCGGGAGCGAAGGTCGACTTCGTCTGGCCGCCGAAGATGCCGCCGCCCATCGCGAGGTTGAGCCCGACGGCTCCGACCTCGTCGATGACGACGATGCCGTGGCGGTCGGCGAACTCCATGACCTCTTCGGCGTAGGGGTAGTGCGAGGTGCGGAACGAGTTCGCGCCGATCCAGTCCATGAGCTGGAAGTCGTGCACGAGGTAGGCGTTGTCGTGGCCCTTGCCGCGGACTGCGCTGTCTTCGTGCTTGCCGAACCCGGTGAAGTAGAAGGGCTCGCCGTTGATGAGGAACTGCATGCCGCGGACCTCGATGGTGCGCACGCCGACCGGCAGCGAGTACTCGTCGACGATCTCGCCGGCCACGACGGCCTGCGCCGTCAGCGTGTACAGGTAGGCCGCGCCGGGCTGCCAGAGCGTCACGTCGTCGACGCGCACCACTCCGGCGATGCCCTCGGCCGAGCCGACCACCGTGCCCTCGGCGTCGCGAACGGTCACCTGGACGACATCGGCGCCCGTGGTCTCGACGTCGAAGCCGATGACGCCGGCCGTGCCGTCGACATCGGTCGTGACGGTGAGATCGGCGACTCGAACGGCGGGTGCGCTGTAGAGCCACACCGAACGGGCGAGGCCGGCGTAGTTGTAGAAGTCGTGCAGGTAGTCCTGCTTGCGGCCGCCGCCGTCGGTGACGGTGATGCTGCCCGGCGGGATCGTGATGTTGGTGAGCTCGTTGTTGACGCCCACCGTGAGTCGGAACTCCTGGCCGGCGGTCACGAGCTCGGTGATGTCGGCCTCGAACGGGGTGTAGCCGCCCACGTGCTCGGCGACCTTGGTGTCGTCCACGTAGACGACGCCCTCGTGGGTCGCGGCGTCGAGTCGCACGAAGACGCGCTCGCCGGCCCAGCCGCGCGGCACGCGGACCGTGCGCTGGTACCAGACCCACCCGACGTGGTCACGGATCGCCGCGTCGGCGAAGAGGTCGTTGTAGCTCGCCGGAACGGCGGCCTCGAGTGCCGTGTCGAGCGGGGCCTGCCACAGCGTGTGCGGGGTGCCGGGGTCGACCGCGAACTTCCAGAGTCCGTCGAGGTTGACGAGCTCACGCGTGGGGCTGGTCTGGGGCTTGAGCATTATGGCCTTTCTGTCGCGCCGTTGCGAGATATCGCATCACTGCGCCTGCACTGTCGATCGACGGATGCACCGGGGACCGGATATGACACCCAGTGAACCATGTTTCCCGCCGTTTGGCAACCGATTGCCAAATATCGGATGAAATCAGGTTCGGATCTGTCGCTCGGCATCGGGAATGCGTCCGACCATCGACGGTCGACCGAATCGTCGGGGACGACCGCGGAGGCATCCGACCTCCAGTCGACGAGCTTCTCGCCCGGACCCGCAGCGACGCAGGTGGGCGACGCGAGCACCAGGACATCGCGGCGCCCGATCCGGCGGAGCCGGCCTCGGGCGGGGTCAGGCCGCTTCGAACGAGCCCGCGGCGCGTGCCACAGCCGCGACGACGGCGGGATCCTCGACCAGTTCGGGGTCGACGAGGCGCAGCAGTTCGACCACGGCGCGCTCCCCCGGCTCCGATGCCGCCGCGGCGAGTGCATCGCCGGCGCGATCGGCAGGGAGCCGTCCATTGCGCGCTGCGGCGACCCATGCGCCGAGTGCGCGAACCGATGCTTCGCCGTCGCGGCCGGCCGCGCGTTCGGCGCGCAGCACGGGCGCGATCCTCACCCGCAGCTTCGTCGTCCCGTCCTGCCCGATCTGGCCGAGCAGGTGCTGGATGCGACCGTTGTCGAATCGATCGAGCAACGCCGCGCGGTAGCTGTCGAGATCGAGACCCTCGGCCGGGAGGTGGCGCACCGCCTCGGCCCAGAACTGCTCGACCCACGAGCGCACTTCGGGGTCGCCGACCGCTTCGGCGACGGTGCGGTGACCTCGCGCCGCGCCCGCGTACGCGAGGAGCGTGTGCGAACCGTTGAGCAACCACAGCTTGCGACGCTCGAACGGGTCGATGTCGTCGACGAAGCGGGCTCCGGCCTTCTCCCAGGCGGGGCGCCCGGCCCGGAACTCGCCGCTCAGCACCCAGTCGTGGAACGGTTCGGTGACGACCGGCGAGCGATCGCGCCATCCGGTGGCCGCGGCCACCGCAGCGACATCCGCCGCCGTCGTCTTCGGGGTGATGCGGTCGATAGAGGTCGACACGAACGTCACGTGCTCGGCGAGGTGCTCACGCGTCGCCGTCGCGGAGGCGAGCTCGGCGAGTTCGAACATTCCCGACCTGGTGAGCTCGCCGTTCTCGGGCAGGTTGTCGCACGAGACGATCGCGAGCGGTCCGGCGCCCGCACGCCGGCGGGCCTCGATACCGGCGAGGAGCCTGGCGAGGGCGGTACGCGGTGCGTCGGCGAGGTCGAACCGCGCTGCGTCGAGGTTGCGACGCAACCACTCGACGTCGGCGGCGACGGCCGGGTTCGCGAGATCGGGTCTCCCGTCGGCGTCGAGCGCATACCCGGCCTCGGTGACCGTGAGGGTCACGAGGGCGGTGGCCGGCGCCGCGACGTGCTCGACGAGGCGGTCGACGCGGGCGCCGTCGACGGCCTCGGAGATGCTGTCGATCACCGTGACCGAGTCGCCGTCGGCCGAGCGCTCGAGCAGCGAGTAGAGGCCGTCCTGAGCGGCGATCTCGTCGGCGGCCTGGGGGCTTCGACCGGTGAACGCCGCGATGCCCCACTCGTTGTCGTCGTCGGCGACGTCGGTGTACCACGCCTGGTGCGCCCGATGGAAGGCGCCCAACCCGAGGTGGGCGATGCGCACCGGCGCCGGCTCGGTCGACGTGCCCGTGCGAACCGCGAGATTACGGCGGTTCAGGTCGAGTCCGTCGGTACCGGGAGTGCCGGCGGCGCCCGCCGCGGAATCGGTCGTGGTCGTTCCGGTCACAGCTTGAACACCTTTCGGGGAATCGCGTCGACGAGGTCGACGGCGATGCGCTCGGCGGCGCCGAGCGGGACACGGCCCTCGCGCACGAGCCGCGCGAGGAAGGCCGAGTCGAGTCGGCGCGCCATGTCGTGCCGCGCCGGGATGGAGAGGAAGGCACGGGTGTCGTCGATGAAGCCCGAACCGCGGTAGAAGCCGGCGGTCTCGGTGACGGCCGCTCGGAAGCGCAGGATCGCATCGGGGGCGTCGAGGAACCACCACGGCGCGCCGATGAACACGCTCGGGTAGAACCCGGCGAGCGGAGCGACCTCGCGCGAGTAGATGGTCTCGTCGATGCCGAACAGCACGAGGTGCAGGCCCGGCTCGAGCCCGTGCTTCTCGAGTAGGGGGCGCACGTTCGCGGTATAGGTCGTCGTGAATGGGATGTCGTTCCCGGTGTCGGGCCCCAGCCGCTCGAACGTCGAGCTCGAGTGGTTGCGATACACGCCCGGGTGCACGGTCATGACCAGCCCATCGCGTGCGCTCATGCCCGCCATGCGCAGGAGCATGTTGCCGCTGAACTCCCGGGAGCCGGCGGCGTCGAGGTCGCCGGCGACGGCGCGCCGGAACAGCGCGGATGCCTCGTCGTCGGTCAGGTCGACGGTGTACGGCTCGCGCACGCCGTGGTCGGCCGAGACGGCACCGTGCGCGACGAAGTGCGCCCGACGCGCCTCGAGCGCGGCGAGGTACCCGGCGAAGTCGTCGGGTGCGGTGCCGTTCGACTCGGTGAGCCGTTCGATACGGTCGGCGAAGCCGGGGGCATTCGGGTCGAGATATGCGTCGGGCCGGAACGTGGGGAGCACGCGGCCGGTGAACGACGCGTCGGCGGCGAGCGCTGCATGCACCGCGAGGTCGTCCATGGGGTCGTCGGTGGTCGCGAGCACCTCGATGCCGAAGCGTTCGAACAGGGCGCGCGGGCGGTACGCGGGGTCGCCGAGTCGGGCGGCGATCCGGTCGTAGACGGCGTCGGCCGTCTCGGCGGAGGGCTCGACGTCGATGTCGAAGAGGGTCGAGAGCTCGTGCGTCAGCCAGTAGCCGGAGGCGGTGCCGGCGTAGAGGTGCCAATGGCTCGCGAACGTGCGCCACGCCTCGCGGGGGTCGGCGGGCCCGCTGCGACCCACGCCGAGCGCGGCGAGGTCGACGCCCGCGGCGTGCAGCAGGCGCGTGACGTAGTGGTCGTACGTGATGAACAGGTCGGCGGGGTCGGCGAACGGTTCGTCATCGAGCAGCAGCGACGGGGCGACATGACCGTGGGGGGAGATGATCGGAAGCCGGGCAACCGACTCGTACAGCCCCCGGGCGATGTCGCGCGTGGCGGGATCGGTTGGGAACAGCCGGTCGGGATCGAGATGCAGCTTCACTGACACAACGTCCATGATGGTCGGCCGTCGTTCGTTTGTCAACCGGTTGCCATCTGGTGCGTTCTCGCTCCCGGCGAGCGGATGTCCCGCCCGGACCTCCGCGCGTCGAGCGCTCAGCCGGCCGGGTACCCCGTGGAGCCCCGCACGATGAGCTCCGTCGGCAGCAGTTCGCTCACATCCACGGGCGATCGCCCGCGATCGGGCGAGACCCGGCCGAGCAGGTGCCGCACGGCACGCTCGCCGGCCTCGGCCAGCGGTGTACGCACGGTCGTGAGCGGCGGCGCCGTGAAGTCGCTGCCGAAGATGTCGTCGAAGCCGGCGATGCTGAGCTTCGACGGCACGGCGATGCCGCGCTCGAGGGCGCTCCTGAGCAGGCCGATGGCCATGAGGTCATTGAACGCGACGACCGCGGTCACGCCCGACGCGACCACCCGCGAGATCGCGGCCGCGCCACCGTCGAGCGTCGGCACCCCCGGTCCGATCTCGACGATCGTCATGCCGCGCCGCGGTGCCGCATCGAGCAGGGCCTCCCATCGGCGCCGGCTGACCCAGGATGTCTCGGGGCCCGAGACGAACGCGAGCGAGCGATGTCCGAGTTCGGCGAGGTGCGCGACGAGCTGGTCGACGCCACGTTCGACATCGGGAAGGATTCCGCTGACGCCGTCGAGCGCGCGATTGATGACCACGAGTGGCTTGCGCGCGGCGAGCTGCGTGATCTGCGCGTCGGCCAGACGGCTCGTCGCGAGCACGAGTCCGTCGACCGACGGCATCACCCGCTCGATCGCGGTGGCTTCGCGCTCGCCCGATTCCTGCGATTCCGCAATGACGAGCGTGTATCCGGCGTCGGCCGCGGCGTGCTCCGCCCCGCGCACGATGCCGAAGATCATCGGATTCGTGATGTCGGCGACGAACAGGCCCAGCGTGTTCGTGCGACCGGTCGGCAGCGCACGGGCGATGGGGTTGACCCGATAGTTCAACTCCTTCGCCGCCGCCTGGATGCGCTCCTCGGTCTTGACGTTGATGCGGCCGGGCTGGCTGAGCGCCCGCGACACCGTCGAGGGATTCACGCCCGCGAGCTTCGCGATGTCGTAGATCGTGGGAGCCGAGCCGCCGCGGGAGCGCTTCGACTCACCAGGCACACGTTCGGGTTGCTGGTCATTCATCGCGGCTCACCTCCTCGGCACTGTAGGCGCCCACGACAACGCTAGCGTGCGAGCAGCCCGGACCATCCGAGTGTCACGAGGTTGTCCTGCGACGCCCGATGGGTCAGACGGCCTGTTGCACGCCGACGATCGCGGCCTCGGCGTCGAAGGCGGGCTCCGCGTCGATGAAGGGCTCGACCTCGTCGTAACGCCCGGCGAGCACGTCGTCGAACGCGATCGGCCGGCCGAGAGTCTGCGAGAGGTATACGCCGCGCACGAGGGCGAGCGCGTCGGTCGCCTGCGCCGCGGTCACGCCGGGCGCACGGCCGAGGCTGATCGCGTCGATGACGTCCTCGTACTGGCGCAGGTGCCCCTTGAAGTGATCGGCGACCGGCGGAGCGCCGGGCAGGTCGTGTTCGGTGACCTCCCGGGCAGCTTGGTTGCCGAGCCCGCCGTACCCGCGCGGCTCGCCCGGGAGGTGTGCATCGTCGGCGTGGAAGTACTCGAGCAGTTCGTTCTGGAGGAACGCCGACCCGGTCGATCCGTGCACCTGCAGTCGGGTCGAGTTCTCGGGGAACGCGTCGGTGGTCGCGAGCACCGTCGCCACGGCGCCGCTCTCGAATCGAATGACGGATGCCGCGACATCCTCGACCTCGATGCGCTCGTGCACGAGCGCGGACGCGTATCCGAACACCTCGACCGGTCGTCCGAGGAAGTGCAGGATCAGGTCGACCGCATGCACGCCCTGGTTCATCAGCGCGCCACCGCCGTCGTGCGCCCAAGTGCCGCGCCACTCAGCGGAGTCGTAGTACTCCTGGCTGCGCCACCAGCCCACCGTCGCCGTGGCCGAGGTGATCCGTCCGAATCTGCCGGACTCGATCGCGCGCTTCACGGCCACGACGGCCGGTGCGAACCGGTTCTGGCTGATCACGCTGACGACGATTCCCGACGCGGCGGCCCGCTCCGCGAGCTCGACCATGCGGCGCGCGCGATCCAGCCGCACATCGATCGGCTTCTCGATCACGACGTGCTTGCCGGCGTTCACCGCCGCCTCGGCGATCTCGACGTGCGAGCCGCTGGGAGTGGTGACGACGACGAGGTCGACCGTGGGATCGTCGAGCACCTCGGCGAGCGACCCGAGCACGGCGGGCGGTTCGCCCTCGAGCTCGACCTGCACGTAGCGGGCGAGCTCGTGCGCGGCGCCGGCGCCGCGGCCGACGACTGCGATGAGTCTCAGGCCCGGGTGCGCGACCGCAACGCGCGCGTGGGCACGTGCGATGACGCCCGCGCCCACCAGGGCGACCCCGAGCCGGCTGTTCATGCGGCGCTCGCCTCGTGCTGTCACGGGGACACTCCATTTCTCGGGCGCTCACTTCATCGGGAACCCGACGCGGCGCCATCGTTGGGTTCGGGACAGCGTAGGCACACGATCGTTCATCGTGCAACCGATTGCCAAAGTTGCGTTCCGTGACGTTCCGGGCTTTGATTGGCTGGAATCAACCGGTTGTCGAATTGGACGCACCGGTGATCACTGGGCGAGAACAGCCTCACGCGGCGGCGGCGGTCAGCTCGCCGACCGCACGATTCGGGCGTTCGAGAGCCCTCACTGCAACAGCGCGCAACGGTGAGTCCGGCTCACAGTACGCTGGAGTCGTCCCCTGAAACTCATGAGGAGAGTGTTCGTGCCTGCAAACGGATCAGCAAACATCGGCGTCGTAGGACTCGCGGTCATGGGGTCCAACCTCGCCCGCAACCTTGCGAGCCGCGAGGGCAACACGGTCGCCGTGTTCAACCGCTCTCCCGAGCGCACGCGCACCCTCGTCGGCGAGCACCCCGAGGCCGGATTCGTCTCGTCCGAGGGCTACGACGAGTTCGTCGCCTCCCTCGCGAAGCCCCGCACCGCGATCATCATGGTGCAGGCCGGCAAGGGTACTGACGCCGTCATCTCCGAGCTCGCCGCGCGCTTCGAGCCGGGCGACATCATCGTCGACGGCGGCAACGCGAACTTCCACGACACGATCCGCCGCGAGAAGGAGATCTCGCCCAGCGGCATCCATTTCGTCGGCGCCGGCATCTCGGGCGGCGAAGAGGGCGCGCTCAACGGCCCCTCGATCATGCCCGGTGGCTCGAAGCAGTCCTACGAGACGCTCGGCCCGATCCTCTCGTCGATCGCCGCGATCGCCGAGGGCGAGCCGTGCGTCACCCACGTGGGCACCGACGGCGCCGGCCACTTCGTGAAGATGGTGCACAACGGCATCGAGTATGCCGACATGCAGCTCATCGCCGAGGCGTACGACCTCATCCGCCAGGGCACCGGCAAGAGCCCCGCCGAGATCGCCGAGATCTTCGCCGAGTGGAACACCGGCGAACTCGAGAGCTACCTCATCGAGATCACGGCCGAGGTGCTGCGCCAGGTCGACGCCGCCACCGGCGAGCCGCTCGTCGACGTCATCCTCGACGAGGCCGGCGCCAAGGGCACCGGCGCCTGGACCGTGCAGAACGCGCTCGACCTCGGAGTGCCGACCTCGGGCATCGCCGAGGCCGTCTTCGCCCGGAGCCTTTCCTCGAAGCGCGCCCAGCGCGAGGCATCCGTCGACCTCCCCGGCCCGTCCACCGCGTGGACGGTCGACGCCGCCGACGCCGACGCGTTCATCGAAGACGTGCGACAGGCCCTCTACGCCTCGAAGATCATCGCCTACTCGCAGGGCTTCGACGAGATCATCGCCGGTGCCGAGCAGTTCGGCTGGGACGTCAAGAAGGGCGACATCGCCAAGATCTGGCGTGCCGGCTGCATCATCCGCGCCCGGTTCCTGAACCGCATCGCCGAGGCGTACGCCGAGGACCCCAGCCTCGTCGCCCTCGTCGTCGCGCCGTACTTCCGTGACGCCGTCGCCGGCGCCCAGGAGAGCTGGCGCCGTGTCGTCGCCGTGTCGGCCGCGTCGGGCATCCCCACGCCGGCGTTCTCGTCGTCGCTCGCCTACTACGACGGCCTTCGCGCACCGCGACTGCCCGCCGCGCTCGTGCAGGGCCAGCGCGACTTCTTCGGCGCGCACACCTACAAGCGCGTCGACAAGCCGGGCGTCTTCCACACGCTGTGGTCGGGCGACCGCAGCGAGATCGAGACCACGCCGTCCTCGCACTGAGTCGAGGTACCATACCGAACCGAGGTTCGACACCGAACTGAGGATCCGGTCGCGAAGGAGTTGCGCATGAGCGAGCCGGCGCGCGACCTCGACGACGAGCCGCACGACGATCGCCCCGTCTACGGCGAGCGGCGTCGGCGAGCCCTGCGCATCACGGTGCTCATCGCGCTCGGTGCGCTCGTGTTGCCGCTCATGCTCTCGGCATACGGCGTCGCCCGGTCGGCGGCCGATCGCGCCTGCGCGATCTACGTCGACCGGTTCGACACCGACGCCGCCGGCTTCCGGGTGTCGTTCGAGTTCTTCGGCGATGGCGGCCCCGGATGGGAGTGCTCCGCGGTGTCGGCGGGCGGGGTCACGACGCCACTCGCGAACCTCGGCATGCTGCCGGCGGCACCCCGCCCGATCGCCCCCGACGAACGCGGAACCTGAGCCGGGCCTCCGTCGCTGGGGCGCGCGCCGTCACGCTTCGGGCAGGAACACCCGCTTGTACTTCCGCCCGTCGGGCAGTTCGACGGTTCGCGCCTCGAGCAGGCCGCGGGTGACGCGCTGGTAGACCGCCTGCGGCGTGACGCCCAGCTGCCGCGCCGCCTCTGCGACCGAGAGCCCGGGCAGGTCGGTCGGCACGCTCGACGGACGTTCGCGCTTGCGCTGGCGACTCGCCTCCTGCCGCGCGGCGATGGCCTCGTCGTCGCCCGACCATCGGTACTTCGCCGCCGCGGGGCTGAGCCCTGCGGCTTCGGCGACATCGTCCCAGGTCGCGCCGGCGTCGACCGCCTCACGGACGGCCTCCAGCGATGCCGGGTCGGCGTCGAGGGCCGAAATGAGCGAACGGATGCCCCGGAGCCGGTCGAGCGGCGCCGTGTCGTCGCCCCCCGTCAGCGTCGGCCTCGTGCAGCGCGTCGAGCGCAGTGAGTTCTGCGAGCGCCCGGGCTGCATCGGCCGAGAGGAATCCCATGCTCACCCGTTCAGCAGGCTGTTGCGCACCTCGCGACGCAGCACCTTGCCGATGAGCGAACGCGGCAGGTCGTCGGCCTGCACCACCCGCTTCGGCACCTTGTAGGCGGTGAGGCCGTCGCGGGCGAACCCGCGGATCGCCGCCTCGTCGAACGTCGCCCCGTCGCGCAGCACGACGACGGCGACGACCTGCTCGCCCGAGCGCTCGTCGGGCAGGCCGACAACGGCCGCGTCGTCGACGTCGGGGTGCGCGCGGAGCGCCTCCTCGACCTCGCTCGGGGCGACGTTGAACCCACCGGTGATGATGAGCTCCTTGATGCGGTCGACGATGCGCACGAAGCCGTCGGCATCGATCGAGACGATGTCGCCCGTGCGGAACCACGGGGCTCCGCCGTCGGGGTCGGCGACGAACACGGCCTCGGTCTCCTCGGGCTTCTTCCAGTACCCCGAGAACACCTGCGGACCGCGCACGACCAGCTCACCCTCGGCACCCGGCGCCACGTCGGCCATCGGGTCGTCGGGATCGACCACGCGCGCCTCGGTCGACGGCAGCGGCAGGCCGACGGTGCCCGCCTTGCGGGTCGGCGCCACGGGATTCGCCATGAGCACGGGCGAGCACTCCGACAGGCCGTAGCCCTCGACGAGGTACCCACCGCTCGCGGCCTCCCACGGCTCGACGACCTCGGCCGACAACGGCATCGCCCCCGAGATCGCGATCTGGATGCCGTCGAGCGACACGCCCTCGGCGGCCGCCGACTTCGTGAGCCGATCGTAGATCGGCGGCACGGCGGGCAGGAACGTGGCCGGGTGCTTCTTCACGACCTTGAGCACGAGGTCGGGGTCGAACTTCGGGAACAGCACCAGTCGCGCGCCCATGCTCATCGCGAAGGTGAGGCACAGCGTGAGCCCGTAGGCGTGGAACATCGGCAGCACCGCGTAGACCACGGCGGTGCCGCGCGGCACGTCGGGCACCCAGGCGCGCGCCTGGGCGGCGTTCACGAGCAGGTTCGCGTGCGTGAGGGTGGCGCCCTTGGGGCTCCCGGTCGTGCCGCTCGTGTACTGGATGAGCGCGACGTCGTCGGCGGTCGGCGCGATGATGTGCGGGTCGACGGCCGCGGATGCCGCGAGCTCGTGCCATGGCAGCGTGCCGCGCACCTTCGTGGTGAGGGCGGCGCGCGACTCGCGCGCCTTGGCCACGGGCAACCGCAGCATCGCGCGCATCGTGAACGGCATCGCACGGGTGACATCGACCGAGATGACGTGCGGCACCGCGACATCCGATGGGAACGCCTGAATGGTCTCGACGACCTTGTCCCACGCGATGACGACCTTGGCGCCGTGGTCCTCGAACTGGTGGCGCAGCTCGCGCGGCGTGTAGAGCGGATTGTGCTCGACGACGATCGCGCCGAGCCGCAGCACGGCGTAGAAGGCGACGATGTGCTGCGGGCAGTTCGGCAGCACGAGCGCGACGGGATCGCCCTTCTGCACGCCGAGCAGGCGGAGCCCCTCGGCGACGCGCTCGATCTCGGCTCCGAGTTCGGCGTACGTCGTGGTGCGTTCGAAGAACTCGAGGGCGACGTTGTCGGGGTACTGCTCGACCGACGCGCGGATGAGGTCGTACAACGAGCCCTCGGCCGCGTCGACGTCGTGGGGCACACCCTCGGCGTAGCTTGCGAGCCAGGGCCGAGGGGTCGTGATCGCCATCGCGTGTGCTCCTACGCCGCGCCGTCGAACATGCTCGTCACCGAGCCGTCTTCGAAGACCTCGTGGATGGCGCGCCCGAGCAGCGGCGCGATCGGCAGCACCGTCAGCCGGTCCCAGCGCTTCTCGTCGGGGATCGGCAGCGTGTCGGTGACGACGACGCGGTCGATGAAGTCGGACTGCAGGATCTGCGTCGCAGGGTTCGAGAACACCGCGTGGGTCGCGGCGACGACGACGCCGATCGCGCCGTTCGCCTTCAGCGCCTCGGCGGCCTTGACGATGGTGCGACCCGTGTCGATGAGGTCGTCGACGAGCAGGCAGACGCGACCGTTGACGTCGCCGACGATCTCGTGCACCGACACCTGGTTCGGCACGAGCGGGTCGCGTCGCTTGTGGATGATGGCGAGCGGCACGCCGAGCTTGTCGCTCCAGATGTCGGCGACGCGCACGCGGCCCATGTCGGGCGAGACGACCGTGAGGGTCGCGGGGTCGAGCGAGTTCTTGAATTCCTCGAGCAGCACGGGCATCGCGAAGAGGTGGTCGACGGGGCCGTCGAAGAAGCCCTGGATCTGGGCGGCGTGCAGGTCGATCGACATGATGCGGTCGGCGCCCGCAGCCTTGAAGAGGTCGGCGACCAGGCGCGCCGAGATGGGCTCGCGACCACGGCCCTTCTTGTCCTGCCGGGCGTAGGGGTAGAACGGCGCGACCACGGTGATGCGCTTGGCCGAGGCGCGCTTCAGCGCGTCGATCATGATGAGCTGCTCCATGAGCCACTCGTTGATCGGCGAGGTATGCGACTGGATCACGAACGCGTCGGAGCCGCGCACGCTCTCGTCGTAGCGCGCGTAGATCTCGCCGTTGGCGAAGGTCCGCGCATCGGTCGGGACGAGCTCTGATCCGAGCTCCTCGGCGATCTCGGCGGCGAGCGCTGGGTGCGCGCGGCCGGATACCAGCACGAGGCGCTTCGATCCGGTGGTCTCGATTCCCGACATGTGGTTTGTCCTCTCCACCGGTACGGGCCGGTGTGTCAGTCGGCGGCTGCGTCGTGCGAAGCCGGGCCGGATGCCTCGCCGGCGGCCTCGGCCGCTTGAGCGGCCGCGGTGTCGGGTCGGTGCGTCTGGACCCACCCCTCGATGTTGCGTTGCGGGGCCACGTTCACGGCGAGCGCGCCCGCCGGGACATCCTTTCGGACGACGGTGCCGGCGCCCGTGTAGACCCCGTCGCCAATCCTAACGGGCGCGACGAACACGCCGTGCGACCCGGTGCGCACGTGCGACCCGATCTCGGAGTGGTGCTTCTTCACGCCGTCGTAGTTGGCGAAGATCGATCCGGCGCCGATGTTCGACTGCTCGCCGATGGTGGCGTCGCCGACGTACGAGAGGTGCGGCACCTTGCTGCCCTCGCCGATCTTCGCGTTCTTCGTCTCGACGAACGCGCCGATCTTGCCGTCGGCGCCGAGCACCGTGCCGGGCCGCAGGTACGAGAAGGGGCCGACGGATGCCCCGGCACCGACCACCGCGAGCGTGCCGTCGGTGCGCTTCACTTCGGCGTTCCGGCCGATCTCGCAGTCGACGAGCGTCGTGTCGGGGCCGACGATCGCACCGGTCTCGATCAGGGTCGCGCCCTTCAGCTGCGTACCCGGGCGAATGGTGACATCGGGCTCGATGCGCACGGTGAGGTCGATCCAGGTGGTCGTCGGGTCTTCGATCGTCACGCCGTTGAGCTGCCAGCCGCGGACGATGAGCGCGTTGAGGCGTGCGGCGGTCTCGGAGAGCTGCGCGCGGTCGTTGATGCCAGCGACGAGCCAGGGCTCGGAGACCGGCACGGCCTCGACCTCGGAACCGGCGGCGCGCAGCAGCCCGATGACGTCGGTGAGGTACATCTCGCCCTGGGCGTTGTCGGTCGTGAGGTTCGCGAGCTGGTCGCGGAGCGCGGCCGCCCCGAACGCGTAGATGCCGGCGTTGATCTCGGCGATGCGGCGCTCGTCGTCGCTCGCGTCCTTCTGCTCGACGATGCGGTCGAACCGGCCGGTGATGTCGCGGACGACACGGCCGTAGCCCGACGGGTCGTCGTAGATCGCCGAGAGCACAGAGGCTGCGGCCGCGTCGGTGCGATGCTGCTGGAGGAAGGCGGCGAGGGTGTCGGCGTTCAGCAGCGGCACATCGCCGTTCAGCACGAGCACCTCGCCGTCGAAGTCGGCGGGAAGGGCGGCGACGGCCTGCTCCACGGCGCGGCCCGTGCCGGGGACGTCGTCCTGGTCGACGATGACGGTGCCCGGCAGCTCGGCCTCGACCGCGGCGGCCACGAGGTCGCGCTCGTGCCGCACGACGGCGACGACGTGCGCGGCATCGAGCGTACGCGCCGTGGCGAGCACGTGCGCCACGATGGGCGCACCCGCGAGGGGATGCAGCAGCTTGGGGGTCGCGGACTTCATGCGGGTGCCCTGCCCCGCGGCGAGGACGATGATGGCGAGGTTGTTGTCCATGCTCCGCCGCCAGGACTCGAACCTGGACCTAACAGCTCCAAAGGCTGTCGTGCTGCCATTACACCACGGCGGACCACTCGATCCGTTCGGGTGGATCAAGCGCCCTCCAGTCTGCCAGACGCCGGAGCGACATCCGATTCGAAGGGTTCGTCGCGTTGGCCTTGATAGGTGACTGAATGGTCACGTAATCTGGATGACGATGGATGACGATGACGCGGTGTTCAAGGCGCTCGCAGACCCCACGCGGCGGCGGCTCCTCGACCACCTCTTCGAGCACGACGGAGCGCGCCTGACCGACCTCGAGGCGCTCGCCGAGATGACGAGGTTCGGCGTGATGAAGCACCTTCGAGTGCTCGAGGACGCCGGACTCGTGGTGACGCGGCGCTCGGGGCGCGAGAAGCTGCACCACCTGAACGTCGTGCCGATCCGCCTCATCCACGACCGGTGGATCGACAAGTACCGGGCCGGGCCGGCCGCGTACCTCGCCGATCTCAAGCGAGAACTGGAGCAGGAGTCATGAGCAACAACTCGACGCAGGTCTACCACGTATTCATCCGCGCCACGGCGGACGACATCTGGCAGGCCATCACGAGCCCCGAGCGGACCGCGCAGTACTTCTACGGAACCGCGATCGAGGTCACGCCCGAGACGGTCACGTCCCGTGGGTCCGATGGAGAGATCACCAGCACCGAAGCAGTGCTCGAGTTCGATCCGCCCAGGCGACTCGTGCAGGAGTGGCGGTCCGAGTACGACCCCGACCTCGCCGGTGAACCTGCCAGCCGGGTGACCTGGGAGATCGAGGCGCAGGGTGACGGCCTGTGCCTGCTCACGCTCACCCACGACCGGCTGGAGGCGTCGCCGAAGACCGCCGCCGATGTGAGCGGTCCGGGCTGGATGTACGTGCTGAGCTCGATGAAGACGCTGCTCGAGACCGGTGAGGGCCTGCCGCGAGCGAACTGAGCGGGGCGGCGCGAGCGTCCGTCGTCGCGGGCCGGGATAATGGCGGCATGACCGATGCTGACGAGGTCGACCGGATCGTCGACGACTGGATGCGCGAGCGCCCCGACCTCGACTTCGCCCCGCTTCAAGTGCTCTCGCGCGTCGCGCGGCTCGCGAAGCACCTCGATCGCGCCCGGCGCGAGGCGTTCGCGCGGTCCGAGCTCGAGGCATCGGAGTTCGACGTGCTCTCGGCACTGCGGCGCGCGGGCGCGCCGTACCGCCTCTCCCCCAAGCAGCTCCTGCAGCAGACGCTCGTGTCGAGCGGCACCATGACCAACCGCATCGATCGGCTCGTCGAGCGCGGGCTCGTCTCGCGGCAGACCGACCCGAACGACGGGCGTGGAATCCTCGTCGAGATGAGCCCGGCGGGGCTGACTCGCGTTGATGCCGCGATCACGCGCCTCGTCGATGCGGAGTCGGTGCTGCTGCGCAGCCTGCCGGCGGCCGAGCAGAAACGGCTCGCCGACCTGCTGCGAAAACTGAGCCTCGGGTTCGACTGAGCGCATCGCAGCGCGGCGCCGCGGGCCGTGCTCGCGATAGGTGCGAACTCGGCGGATCTCTCCACGCGCAGCAGCTGATCGAACATACACGTTCGAATTCTGGTAGACTCGATCCATGAGCGCAGGCCGGTCGAATCCCAGATCAGATGGTGATTCTGCCGACTTTCGCGGGCTTCGCAGGCTCGACGATCGCTCTCCGTACGCGATCGCGCAGGACGGGCTTTCGGAGCTCGTCACCGCCTCCGTGCAGGCGCAGCGCGTCGAGGCGATGAATGCGGCCTTGCGGGTCGACGTGCTCTTCCTCACGGTGAGCTACGCACTGCGCAGTTCAGAGGCGTTCGTCGCACCGTCCCTGTCGCCCGAGCGGCGGCGTGAGATGGCGCATCGCAGCGTGACCGCAGAGTTGGCGACGGCCTTGCGTGTGCCCGAACGCACGATGCAGCGCCAACTCGATGAGGCCACCGCGCTGTCGACGACGCTTCCGGCGACGCTGTCGGCGCTGCGTGACGGGGCGATCACGATGCAGCATGCGCGCGTCGTCGTCGAGCAGACGAGCGACCTCGGCGGCGATGACGATCGACGAGACGCCTGCGCGACGCCTCGATGCGCTGCTCGCCGAGCTGTCGAGGTCGAACACCGCGGCCACGGTGCGCCGCAAGGCCCGCCGCCTGCGTGAAGAGGTCATGACCGAGACTCTCGCCGAGCGGCAGCGCGCGGCGCGCGCGCAAGCGGCGCGTCGAGTTCGAGGCCGCCGCCGACGGCATGGCGTGGCTCCACGTGTTCCTGTCCGCCGATGATGCCGCGCTCATCTTCGACCGGCTCGATCGCGTGGCGCGAGCGAACCGCGAAGCGGGCCGCCCCGAGGCGCTTCGCTCCGATGCCGACCGCACCGACATCGATCGACTCGGTCACGGAACAGCTCACGGCCGACCAGGTTCGTGCGGACGCTGCCCGCGACCTGCTGCTCTACGGATCCCTCGATTCCGAGTCGGTGCTGGCCGATGCGGTCGCGCGAGTGCGTCCGAGCGTGCACGTGACAGTTCCGGTGATGACGCTCATGGGCGAGTCCGAGTCTCCCGGCCTGCTCGACGGCTATGGCCCCATCGACGCTGACACGGCGCGGCGGCTCGCAGCGCGAGCGCCGTCGTTCACGCGCATCCTGACTCACCCGGTGTCGGGCGCGGTGCTCGACGTCGACCGCGGAGTTACCGGCCGCCGGCCGATCTCGCGAGGTGGCTCGAGGTGCGCGACGAGACGTGCCGCTTCCCGGGCTGCAATCGCGCTGCGCGTCGATTCCGATATCGACCACAC
This sequence comes from uncultured Actinomycetota bacterium, assembly GCA_963758615.1. Classification (GTDB taxonomy): domain Bacteria; phylum Actinomycetota; class Actinomycetes; order Actinomycetales; family Microbacteriaceae; genus Agromyces. The sequence continues at coordinate 655,284 of CAVWVZ010000009.1, forward strand.
CGTCGGCTGGCACGACGACGGTCGCACTGCATTCGACAACCTGGCCCATCTCTGCGCGCCGCACCACCATCTCAAGCACGAGACGTCGTGGTCGGTGCGGCAGATCGGCGGGGGTTCGCTCGAATGGACGTCGCCGACCGGCCTCAGACACCGGACGCATCCGGCCAATCCGATTCCCGATCGGCCGCCACCGTTCTGAGGCGCGACCCACTTCGTCGGCAGCGATCATCGCTGCCCCCGGTCGCCGTTCATGCGTCGTCTCGGCGAACTGAGCAGACCAGTCCCCGCCTACCGGCGAAGCACCTTGCGTGCGAGCCAGTTGCCGACGAACTGCACCACCTGCACGAACAGCACGATGAGGATCACCGCTGCCCAGGTGATCACCGGTTCGAACTGCCGGTACCCGTAGACGAGCGCGAAGTTACCGAGACCGCCGCCGCCGATGTACCCGGCCACCGCGGTCATGTCGATGATGGCGACGATGACGAAGGTGTAGCCGAGGATGAGCGGGCCGAGCGCCTCGGGGAGCACGACGGTTCGCAGGATCCGCACCGGGCCCGCGCCCATCGCCCGGGCGGCCTCGATGACGCCTGGCGCCACCGTGAGCAGGTTCTGCTCGACGATGCGCCCGATCGCGAACGAGGCCGCGAGCGAGAGCGCGAAGATCAGCGCGCTGTTGCCGATGCCGGTACCGACGACGAGCCGGGCGAGCGGCTGCACCGCCGGGATGAAGATGATGAACGGAATCGGCCGGAAGAAGTTGATGACGACGTTGACGACGTTATAGACGGCCTTGTTCTCGATCAGGCTGCCGGGCCGCGTCGTGTAGAGCGCGACGCCGAGTAACAGGCCGAGGATGCCGCCGAACAGCAGCGTGAGCGCCACCATGTAGAGCGTCTCGGCGGCAGCGATCCAGAACTCGCTGCCGAGTTCGAACAGGCGATCCATCACGCCACCTCCGTCACGTCGACACGCTCGGCGATCCGGGCGAGCGCGGCATCGGTCGCGGCATCCGCGCCCCTGATCGCGAGGGTGAGGTGCCCGAACGCACGCCCCTGGATGTCGTTGATGCCGCCGTAGACCAGCTCGAACTCGAGGCCCGCCTTCGCGAGCTCGAGGAAGACCGCACCCTGCGACGCGTCGCCGTCGCGGAACGAGATCGTGACGATGCGACCCACGTGCCGCTCACGCAGCACGTCGAGCTCGGCCGGCGACGGGATGCCCTTGACGACCGTCGAGACGAAGCGCTGCGACGAGGGGTTCTGCGGGTTCGAGAACACGTCGAACACGTCGCCGTTCTCGACGACGCGGCCGCCGTCCATGACGGCGACCTTCGTCGCGAGCGACTGGATGACCTCCATCTCGTGCGTGATGACGATCATCGTGATGCCGAACTCCCGGTTCGCGCGCTTCAGGAGTGCGAGCACCTCCTGGGTGGTCTCGGGGTCGAGCGCACTCGTCGCCTCGTCGGCGAGCAGGATCTGCGGCGAGGTCGCGAGCGCCCGGGCGATGCCGACGCGCTGCTTCTGGCCGCCGGAGAGCTGGTCGGGGTAGCTTCGCGCCTTCTCGGTGAGGCCGACGAAGTCGAGCAACTCGTCGACGCGGGCCGCGATCTCGGCCTTCGGCCGGCCGGCGACGGTGAGCGGGTAGGCGACGTTCTTCCACACCGTCTTCGAGTTGAAGAGGTTGAACTGCTGGAAGATCATGCCGATGCCGAGCCGGATGTCGCGCAGCCGGCGCTCGGGCGTGCTCGTGATGTCGGTGCCGTCGACGACGATGCTGCCCGAGGTCGCGGGCTCGAGGGCATTGACGAGCCGCACGAGGGTCGACTTGCCGGCGCCCGAGTATCCGATGATGCCGTAGACGTCACCGGCCTCGATGTCGAGCGAAACGCCGTCGACGGCGACGATCGGGTCACCGCCCTTCTCAGGCGAGGGGTACGTCTTCGTGACGTCACGGAGCGCGACGAGCGCCATCCTGGATCTCCTCCGGACTCAATGGTCCTCTGGGAACGCGCATCGGGCGGTGGGACCTTTCGGGTCGCCACCGCCCGTGCGGCGTACTGGCTGGAACGAGCCGATCAGCGCTTGGCGGCCTCGGTGTCGGACTCGACCTTCTCGAGCGAGTCGACGAGGTCGGCGACCGGGGTCTGCACGGCCACCGCGGTACCGCCCGACGACTCGATGAGGCCGGCCTGCACCGCTTCATCGGTCTGGAAGATCTCGACGAGCTTCGCGTAGGTCTCGTTGTCCTGGTCTTCGGCGCGGGTCGCGAAGATGTTGACGTAGGGCAGCGCGTTCGGGTCGCTCGGGTCGTCCTGCGCGATGGCGTCCTCGAAGCTGAGGCCGGCGTCCTCGACGAAGTCGTTGTTGATGATCGCCGCCGCCAGGTCGGGCAGCGAGGTCGGGGTCAGCGACGCCTCGAGTGCGGTGACCTCGACCTTCGACTTCGCCTCGTCGATGTCGGCGAGGTCGGAGAAGATCGTGCCGCCGCTCTTCAGCTCGATGAGGCCGGCCGACTGCAGCACGAGCAGGCCACGGGCCTGGTTCGAGGCGTCGTTCGGCACCGCCACGGTCTCGCCCTCGGGGATGTCCTCGACCGACTCGTACTTCGTCGAGTACAGGCCGAGCGGGTAGATCGCGGTCGAGCCGATCGGCGTGAGGTCCTCACCGGCCGACACGTTGTAGTCGGCGAGGTACACGATGTGCTGGAACTGGTTGAGGTCGAGCTCGCCCTCGCTCGTCGCGGGGTTCGGCTGCGCGTAGTCCGAGAAGTCCACGATCTCGATCGTGATGCCCTCGTCGGCCGCGGCCTCTTCGAACGCGGCCCACTGCGGGTCGCCCTTGCCGACGACGCCGATCTTCACGACCTCGCCCGAACCGCCGCCCTCGCCCGCGGCAGGTGTCGCGCAGGCGGCGAGCCCGAAGACGAGCGGCGCCGCGAGGAGTGCGGCGATGAACTTGGAGCGCTGTGACATGTGAGTGGGTTCCCTTTCGCGTTTCGGCGCGCCGCGATCGAGTGCTGATGAGCAGATGGAGACATGGCTCCGCCACTGTTCGTGACAGTGGGAGGGCGACGATGCCGCGAGCGCGGGCGCATCTCCACGCTATGCGAAGATTCTTCGCCCGGTCGACCGACCGGTCACACGCCGTCACAGCTTCTGCGACGTCAGCCTTCGAGAATCTCAGATACTTCGAGCCAGCGCGTTTCGAGATCGGCGACGGATGTCTCGAGCCTCGCGAGTTCGTCGCCGAGCGCCCCGAGCCCCACGTAGTCGGACTGGTCGTGGCGCGCGAGCTTCTCGTGCTGTGCGGCGATCTCGGCCTGCAGCCGTTCGAGCTTGCGGTCGATCGAGCTGAGCTCCTTCTCGGCGGTGCGGCGATCGGCTCCGGCGAGTTGCACGTTCGCCGTGCGTGGCGCGGCCTGCGCGCCCGAAGGCGCCTCGGGCGTGGCCGCTCGCGCCGCATCCACGCCCCTGCGCAGCTCGAGGTACTGCTCGACACCCCGGGGAAGGTCGCGAAGGTGCCCGTCGATGATCGCGAGCTGCCGATCGGTGACCCGCTCGATGAGGTAGCGGTCGTGCGACACGACGAGCAGGGTGCCCGGCCACGAGTCGAGGAGGTCCTCGATCGCCGCGAGCATGTCGGTGTCGAGGTCGTTCGTCGGCTCGTCGAGGATGAGCACGTTCGGTTCCTGCAGCAGGATCAGCAGCAGCTGCAGCCGCCGCTTCTGCCCGCCCGAGAGGTTCCTCACGGGCGTCGACAGCTGGGCGTTCGTGAAGCCGAGGCGCTCGAGCAGCTGCCCGGGCGTGAGCTCGACAGCCTTCGATCCCTCGCCGATGGCGTAGCTCGTGCGCTGTTCGGCGACGACCGCGCTGACCCGCTGGTCGGCCCACTCGGTGAGCTCGGCGAGCTCTTGGCTGAGGGTCGCGATCTTCACCGTCTTGCCGCGCTTGACGCGGCCGGTGGTCGGCTGCACCGCGCCGGTCACGAGACCGAGCAGCGTCGACTTGCCTGCGCCGTTCACGCCGAGGATGCCGGTTCGCTCTCCCGGCGCGATGCGCCACTCGAGCTCGTGCAGCACGGTCTTCGTGGCGGGCGCGACGGCATCCGCCACCGGCCCGTCGTCCCGGGAAGGATAGGCGACCGTCACGTCGAGCAGGTCGACGACGTCCTTGCCGAGCCGCGACACCGCGAGCCGGCTGAGCTCGACGGGGTTGCGCACGGGCGGTTCGTTCTCGATGAGCTGGTTCGCCGCCTCGATGCGGAACTTCGGCTTCGAGGTGCGCGCGGGTGCGCCGCGGCGCAGCCAGGCGAGCTCCTTGCGCATCAGGTTCTGGCGCTTCGACTCGGATGCCGCGGCCATGCGGTCTCGTTCGACCCGCTGCAGCACGTACGCCGGCGTACCCGCCCTCGAACGGCTCGACGATCCCGTCGTGCACCTCCCAGGTGGCGGTGCAGACCTCGTCGAGGAACCACCGGTCGTGGGTGACGACGACGAGCGCGCCGGCGTTGGCCGCCCACCGAGCCTTCAGGTGCCCGGCGAGCCAGGCGATGCCCTCGACGTCGAGGTGGTTGGTGGGCTCGTCGAGGAACACCACGTCCCAGTCGCCGACGAGCAGGGCGGCGAGCCCGACGCGGCGTCGCTGGCCGCCCGAGAGGCTTGCGATCTGGGCATGCCACGGGACATCCGCCAGCAGGCCGGCGATGACGTCGCGGACCTTCGCATCGCCCGCCCACACGTGTTCCTCGATGCCGCCGACGACCGCCTCGGCGACCGTCATGCCCGGGTCGACGACATCGGCCTGGTCGAGCATGCCGATGCGGATGCCGCGACGCAGCGTGACCCGCCCGCCGTCGGGTTCGAGCCGGCCGGCGAACAGCTTCAGCAGCGTCGACTTGCCATCGCCGTTGCGACCGACGACACCGATGCGGTCGCCCTCGTCGATGCCGAGGGTGACCTCGTCGAAGACGGTGCGCGTCGGGAACTCGAGGTGCAGGCGCTCGGCGCCGAGGAGGTGTGCCATGTCCTGTCGAGCCTAGTCGCCGCGATGCGCGGCCTCAGCCGGTCGACGCCGCTCGAGAGGACCCCGGCGAACTCAGCTGTTCAGCACGCGAGCCCCGTGCACGGGGCCGTGCACGTGCACCGCGGTGAGGCGCGCCGCCGACAGCGCGACCTGCAGCTCGATCGCCATGTCGGCGTCGTCGACGAGGAACGCGATCGTGGGCCCCGATCCCGACACGATCCCCGCGAGCGCTCCGTGCAGCTCGCCGAGCTCGAGGATGCCGCCGAGGCCGGGGGCGAGGCCGATGGCGGCGGCCTGCAGGTCGTTGTGCAGCGCATCGGCGAGCAGCCGCGGGTCGCCCGCGCGCAACGCCTGCAGCACGCCGGCGTCGACGGCCGGCGTGACGCTGCCCGGGTCGAGGTCGGGAAAGCCCTCGCGTCGCCGGTCGAGCTCGCGGTACACGCCGGGAGTGGACAGCCCGAACTCGGCGACCGCGAGCACCCAGTGGAACGAGCCCGTGGCGAGAGCGGGGCTCAGGCGGTCGCCACGCCCGGTGCCGATCGCGGTTCCGCCGGTGAGGGCGAACGGCACGTCGGCGCCGAGCTTCGCGGCGAGCGCGTGGAGCTCCTCCTTCGGCAGCCCCGTGCCCCAGAGCGTGTCGCACGCGACGAGCGTGGCCGCGGCATCGGCGGATCCGCCACCCATGCCACCCGCGATCGGCACGTTCTTCTCGATCTCGAGTCGCACGCCCCCGGGCACCCCGACCGTGCGCGCGAGCAGCTTCGCGGCCTTGATCGCGAGGTTCGACCCGTCGGTGACGAGCCCCGAGGTGTCGATCGAGCCGCTGAAGCTGACGCTGAACTCGTCATCGCTCCACGCGCGCACGTCTTCGTAGAGGGAGACGGCCTGGTAGGCGGTGGCGACATCGTGGTATCCGTCGGGCTGCACGGCTCCGACGCGCATGAACAGGTTGATCTTGCCCGGCGCCCGCACGTGCACTGCGTCGTCGGCCCAGGCGATCGTCATGGCTCCACGCTATCCCACGGGTCGGCGCCGCAGTCGGCGGCGCACGCTCTGCCACGGGACACCGCCGCAGACGGCGGCTCAGCCGACCGACCGCAGCCAGTCGCGCATGCGCGCCTTCACGTCGTGGAGTCGTGCGTCGTCGGGCATGCGGCCCCACACGAGCCCGATCGACGCCTTGCCGCCGGGCCGGTCGCTCGACGACGCGAGCACGTACTCGCCCCCTTCGAGCGGGAACCGGGCGGTCGGATGCTTCGCGTCGAGGTTGAGCGCGAGCGGCTCGACGTCGAGCTCCCCGGTCACGACCGCGGCGAGCGCGCGCAGCGCCTGCGTCTTCTCGAGTGCGACCGTTCGGGTGACGCTCGCCTCGTAGGTTCCGTCCTGCCGCTGACCGGGGCGGCGGATGCCCCGTGCCTGTTCGTAGCCGACGGTGACGTTCTGGCTCCACCACGGATCGACGCGATGCTCGCGCACGAGCCAGGTCGCGATGTCGCGGTGCTTCCAGCCGGTCGCCCCGGCCGCATCGAGCAGGTCGAACCACTCCTCGCGGCCCCTGCCCGTCGCCCCGAGCACCGCCTCATCGCCGACGTTCTCCTCGCTCGCCCCGACCGGTTTCGTCATACGCTCACGCTAGCGCGGAGCTGAGGCGGATCGCCCCGACATCAGGCGATCGGGCGCGCCACGAAATACGCGTTGAACGGGTCGTCCTCCAGATCCACGATGTTCACCGTGCCGAAGCCCGCTTCGCGAATCATCCGCTCCGCGAGCTGCACGCCCCAGGCCGTGCCGAGGCCCGCGCCACCCTGACCGAGCGACACGGACATGCAGTGCACGGTGGAGAAGGCATAGAGGAAGGCCGCCCACGGCAGCGACGCGTTCTGCGCCGGGTCGCTGTCGGCCTTGAGGTCCACCATGAGGAACGTCCCGTCGGAGCGCAAGGCGCGGTGCGCCGCGGCGAGCGTCTCGGCGGGCCGAGCGAGGTCATGGATCACATCGAACGCGGTGACGAGGTCGAACTCCCCCTCGGCGTCCCAGGTCGCGACATCCAGCACCTCGAAGCGAGCGTTCGACAGCCCCCAGGCCTCGGCCTCGGTGCGAGCGGTCCTGATCGCCGCGTCGGAGAAGTCGAAGCCCGTGAATCGGCTCCGCGGGTACGCTCGGGCGAGCAGGTTGATCGCATGGCCCTCACCGCACCCGATGTCCGCGACGTCGGCGCCGGCCACGAGCCGTTCCTCGACCCCCGCGACGGGGATGATGACGTCGACGAGCGATGCGTCGTTCACCGCGGCGCTCTCCTCGGCCTGCCACGCGTTGAACATGGGGTATTCGTCGTAGCTGAGTCCGCCGCCCGAGACCACCTTCTCGACGACCTTCCTGGTGGCCTCGCCCATGAGCGTCAGGTAACGCGCCATCCGCGCCAGGTTGTCCACGCCCGTGCCCGTGAGGAACGGGACGTACTCGTCGCCGAGGTGGTACCGACCGGCATCCTCGACCACGAGGCCGGCGGTCAGCAGGCCGTGAAGGATCTCGCGTACATAGCGCTCGTCGAGACCCGCCGCGTCAGCCACCTGCTGCGACGTGGCCGGCGGCAGGTCGCGCAGCGCGTCGAGGAGGCCGGCCTGGAACGCGATGCTCAGCAGTACACCCACCGCGGAGTCGTTGACGATCCGCAGGACGTGGTCGACGGCCGCGCCCGAGGCATCCTCGGATGCCTGCTCCGCTCGGACCTCGTCGACTGCCGTTTCGGCGATTGCCGTTTCGATGGACATGGTGTCCCCCTCTCGAGACGCGGGGATCGTTCCCCGTCGCCTCGACGCTAAGGTGACGCGCGATCCACCGGCATCGGACGGATGGTGCAGCCTCAGTGGGCGGGTGGTCCGTGTGGTGCATCCACGCGAATCGGGTCGAGGCCGTGCTCGCGTGCCCAGGCGGCGGCCGCGGTGCGGGAGGCGACGCCGATCTTGGTGAAGATGTTCGCGAGATGGCGGCGCACGGTCGGCTCACTCAGGAAGAGCGCGTCGGCGATCGCGCGGTTGCTCGCCCCGCCGAGTACGAGGGCGAGCACCTGCGCCTCGCGCGGGGTGAGCGGACCGACCCCTCGTGCGCCGGTCGCGGACTCGAGCCGGGCGGCGTCGGACGTCGCGCCGAGCCGGCGGTAGATCGCGAGCGCCGTCGCCGCGTCGGCGGCAGCATCCTCCCGCCTGCCGAGATCCCGCTCCGCCCGTGCGAGCACCTCGTGCGCCCGGGCGAGCCCGTATTGGAGACCCTGGCTGCGGTAGAGGTCCGCGGCCGCCCGCGCGGCGTCCGCGGACGCGGCAGGGCGGGCCCCGTGCAGTTCGAGGAGCGCACGGGCATGCCATGCCCAGGCCTGCGCGCCCGCAGCGCCGAGCCTGCCCCCGTCGGCGGTGAGCTCTGCGGCGAACCCACGCGCAGCCTCGTGCTGCCCGGCGTCGAGCGCGAGCTCGACCGCAGGCAGCAGGAGGGCCAACCGGTGCACCGGGGGACGAGACGCGATCGCAGCGCGAAGGGCGTCGACGGCCTCGGACCGCCTGCCTTCGGCCGCGGCGAGCAGCGCGGGTCCGGGCTCGGGGTCGACCCCCGCCCGAAGCGCACGCGCGTATGCCTCGGCGGCCTCGTCGCGTCGGCCGCGCAGGCGCAGTACATGCCCGAGCTCGGCGAAGCCATGGCCCGCCACCCAGGTGTCGGTGTCGGCGATCGAGCTGCTCACGGGCCCCAGCTCGGCTGCCGCCTCGTCCCATCGCCCCTCGGCGACGAGCAACTCGAGCTGGTGCACGCGCACGATCCCGGCGTACGAGAACGTCTGCGAGAGCTCCGCGCTCCAGATGCCGAGCGCGTCCGTCCAGGCGCGCATGCGGCCGAAGTCGCCGATCAGCCCGGTCAGGTGGATGACGGTGCAATAGATGTCGCCGCCCCAGAACGGGTCCACTTCACCGGCGACGACCGGCAGCATGGCCTCGTCGAGGAGGTCGAACCCGGCGTCGGTGTCGCCGCGCAGGATCTTCGCGTGCGCGGCGAGGACGAGGGCGAACGCGCCGAGCGCCCGAGAACCGTACGTCTGCTCCATCCCGCGCAGCTCTGACGCTGCCGCCTCGGCGTCGTCGGGCATCCCCGTTGTGTCGGTCGCCAGCATGGCGGTGACGTAGCGCAGGTAGCCGTGCTCGGGGCCCACCGGGAGCGCGGCCAGGAGTCGGCGAGCCTTCGCGAACCATCCCGCGAAGATGGCCTCGTCGCCGCGGAGTGCCCACTGGAGCCCGAGCCGCAGGGCCACCATCGCCGCCTCCCGGGTGCGCCCGGCATCCTCGAGCCGATGTACCAGCTCCTCGCCCGTCGCAATCGACGCGGGCGTGTCCCCGAGCCACCACGCGCAGCGGGATTCCCGATCGACGTCCTCGGTCGCGATGCCCGCGCGGTCCGCGATGCCGGCGTAGGCGACGCGGGCGGCCGCCCAATCGCGGCGCTCGTAGGCGAGCCGCGCGCGTGCGAGTCGGGTCTCATCGGCGTCCGCCCGCGATGCGTCCACGGCCCCTCCTGTCAGCTCCCAGCGTATTCCCGTGCGGTACTGATCGGTCGGGTCGCAGTGCGGGCGCTCACACGAGCGAGCGGGCCCGGGCGATGCTGAGGAAATCGGCCACGGTCAGCTGCTCGCCACGCGTCTCGGGATCGATACCCGCTCGCGTGAGCACCGATGTGGCCGCCGACGACGATCCGCCGAGCACGCCCGAGAGGGCCTGCCGCAGCATCTTGCGGCGTTGCTGGAAGGCGGCGTCGACGAGTGCGAACGTGGCGACGCGTTCGGCCTCGGTTCCGGGGACATCCGCCCGCGCGAAGCCGACGAGCACCGAGTCGACGTTCGGCACCGGCCAGAACACCATTCGCGACACCTGGCCGGCGATGCGCCAGCGGCCGTACCAGGCCGCCTTGACGCTCGGCGCCCCGTAGACCTTCGAGCCCGGATCGGCGGCGAGACGGTGCCCGACCTCGGCCTGCACCATGACGATGCCGGACTGCAGCGACGGGAAGTACTCGAGCAGGTGCAGCAGCACCGGCACCGACACGTTGTACGGCAGGTTGGCCACGAGGCGCACCGGTTCGCCCGGCAACTCGGTGACGCGCATCGCGTCGTTGTGCACGACCGTGAGCTCAGTGCCCGGCTGCATGAGGCGCACCGTGTGCGGCAGCTGCTCGGCGAGGCGGCCGTCGATCTCGACGGCGACGACGGATGCGCCGGCCTCGAGCAGTCCGAGCGTCAGCGAGCCGAGCCCTGGGCCGATCTCGAGCACGGTCTCACCGCGCTCGACGCCCGCGGTCTGCACGATGCGCCGAACGGTGTTGGCGTCGTGCACGAAGTTCTGCCCGAGCTTCTTCGTCGGCGTGACGTCGAGCAGCTGGGCGAGGTCGCGGATCTCGGCGGGCCCGAGCAGGCGCGGCGTCGCGACGGCGCCGTTGCCCTCTGCCTCATGCCGGTGGGCGTTCACACCGCAACCCGCTCGTCATTCCCCCGCACGGGCTTCATCTTGCCACGACCCGTACACGGCCACCGTGTTCGACGCGAGCTGCGCGCAGAACTCGTCGAGGTCGACGCCGCGCACCTCTGCCATGAATCGGGCGGTGTGCGGCACCAGGTAGGGCGCATTCGGGCGGCCGCGCAGGGGCGCGGGAGTGAGGTACGGCGCATCGGTCTCGACGAGGATGCGGTCGGCCGGCAGCACGCGCAGCGCCTCGCGCAGGGTCTCGGCGTTCTTGAACGTGATGTTGCCGGCGAACGAGCAGTACCAGCCCTCATCGGCCGCGAGCCGCGCGAGTTCCTCGTCGCCCGAGAAGCAGTGGAACACCGTTCGGTCGGGCGCCGTCACGCGACGCAGTGTCGCGACCACGTCGTCGTGCGCGTCGCGATCGTGGATCTGGAGCGCGAGCCCATGCCGCTTGGCGATGTCGATGTGCGCCTCGAATGAGCGGAACTGCGCCGGTCGCCCGATCTCGTCGGTGCGGTAGAAGTCGAGTCCGGTCTCGCCGATCGCCCGGACGCGCGGCTGGGCGGCGAGTTCGTCGATGACGGCGAGGGCGTCGTCGAGGGTGCCGGATGCCTCGAGCTCGGGCGCCTCGTTGGGGTGCAGCGCGACCGCGGCGAGCAGGCGCGGCTCGCGCGCCGCGACATCGGCCGACCATCGGCTCGTGGCGACGTCGGTACCGACCTGCACGGCACCCGCCACGCCGACCGACGCCGCGCGCTCGAGGTGCTCGTGCACGTCGAGCGGCAGGGCGCCGTCGGCGATCTCGAGATGGGTGTGGTTGTCGTACACGGGCACGGCCAGCGGCTCGGGCGCGGGCGGGTACTCGACCGCCCGGCCGCCGTCGGCGCGCGTCCGCAGGTGCTGCGGTGCTTCGGTCACGCCGCGCTCACTCGGCGACCTCGACGCGCGGGAACAGCGCCTCGAGCGGTGCGACCTGCGTGCCGACCGACCATTCGTTCGCACGGTCGATGCGCTGCTCGCTCGACAGTGCCCGGTGCGCCGAGCGCGGTCCAGAGCTTCGCGGTGGCCGCGGGCAGCACCGGCGAGAGCAGCACGGCGAGCGTTCCGAGGCCGTGGTACGCGGTGGCGAGGACCGTCTCGAGTCGCTCGCGCTTCGCCGGGTCCTTCGCGAGCGTCCACGGCTCCTCGATGGTGAGGTAGCCGTTGAGCGCGTCGACGAGCTCCCACGCGGCGCCGATCGCGTCATGGATCGCGATGCGGCCGATGGCCGACCACGAGGCATCCGTCGCCCGCTGCTCGACCGCACCGATCTCGAGGTCGGCGTCGGACCGCTCGCCGGCCGACGGCACGGCGCCCTCGCAGTAGCGCGTGATCATCGCGATCACGCGCGACGCGAGGTTGCCGAAGCCGTTGGCGAGCTCGGCCTGGTAGCGCGCGGCGAGGTCCTCCCACGAGAACGAGCCGTCCTGTCCGAACGCGATCGCGCGCAGGAAGTAGTAGCGGAACGCGTCGGACCCGAACGTCTCGGTGATCTGCTCGGGCGCGATGCCGGTGAGCTTCGACTTGGACATCTTCTCGCCGCCGACGAGCAGCCAGCCGTGCCCGAAGACGCCTCGGGGCACCTCGAGGCCCGCCGCCATGAGCATGGCGGGCCAGATGACGGCGTGGAAGCGCAGGATGTCCTTGCCGATGAGGTGCTGGGCCGGCCAGCGGCGGGCGAACTCCTCATCGTCCTGTCCGTAGCCGACCGCGGTGATGTAGTTGAGCAGCGCGTCGAACCACACGTAGACGACGTGCGACTCGTCCCACGGCACCTTCACGCCCCAGTCGAACGTCGACCGCGAGATCGAGAGGTCGGCGAGGCCCGACTTCACGAACGAGACCGCCTCGTTGCGCGCCGACTCGGGCTGCACGAAGTCGGGGCGCTCCTCGTAGAGGGCGAGCAGCTTGTCGGCGAACGCCGACATGCGGAAGAAGTAGTTCTTCTCGTGCAGCAGCTCGACGGGCTTCGAGTGGATCGCGCAGACCAGCTGCCCCTCGTAGTCGCCGGTGCCCTGCACGAGCTCGGACTGCTGCTTGTACTCCTCGCAGCCGACGCAGTAGTAGCCCTCGTACTCGCCGGTGTAGATGTGGCCGTCGTCGTAGAGCTTCTGCAGGAACTTCTGCACGTTGCGCTCGTGCCGCTCGTCGGTCGTACGGATGAAGTCGTCGTTCGCGATGTCGACCGTGGCGAGCAGCGGCTTCCACGCTTCGTCGACGAGCTTGTCGGCCCACTCCTTCGGCGTCACGCCGTTGGCGGTCGCGGTGCGCAGGATCTTCTGGCCGTGCTCGTCGGTGCCGGTGAGCATCCAGGTGTCGTCACCGGCCTGGCGGTGCCAGCGCGCGAGCACGTCGGCAGCCACCTCGGTGTAGGCGTGCCCGATGTGGGGCACGTCATTCACGTAGAAAATGGGCGTGGTGATGTAGAACGAGGAGCCGTCGGCCATACGTGCAATCTTATGGGCGACCGGATGACCCGGGCGCCGGGTTACCCGCGCTCGCTCAGGTTCCGATCCGCGCGGCGTCGGCTACTCGACCCGTGACTGCGCCGCCTTCCGCTCCCGCTCCTCACGGTGCCGGCGCCGCACGCTGCCGTCGCCGATTGCCGGCGGTACGGCTTCCTCCACGTCGAGATGCGCATGCGGCGTCGGCACGCCAAGTGTGACGTCCTGTTCCTTGATCGCGGGTTCCTTGACCTTCTGCCCGGGATAGTCGACGATCCGCAGGCCGAGCACGATCTTGCCCGGCGCCTCTCGCCGATCGAGCGCCCGGTAGGCGTCGATGATCGAGTCGAGCGGGAACACGTCGGCGATCGGCAGGCGTGCACGACGCGCGGCCACGAGGGCCGCGACCCGGCCGAGGGCGACGACATCTCCGGGATAGAGCTCGACCGCGTCGGATCCCCGCACCGCATCCCAGTCGAGGATCGTGAGGGTCCGCGACCGCGGCACCCCGAGCTTGACCGCCTCGTGCGTCTGCCCGCCGAGGAAGTCGAGGAACGCGCTCACCGGCCGGCCGCCCGCCGGCTGGTTCGGGTCGTCGCCCAGCACCCGCACGCGGTCGGCGAGCCCCGGACCGTACGCCATGGGGATGACGCCGAACTGCCGCAGGAAGTCGAAGCGCATCTCGGCGCACGTGCCGATCACGGTGGCGCCCCGCATGCGGGCGAACTGCGCGGCGAGGCATCCGACCCCGCCCGCAGCAGCGGTGATGACGACCTCGTCGCTCGGACCCAGCCCGAGACCCTCGACGGCGGTCCACGCCGTGGTGCCGGCGACGTAGAGCGAACCGGCCACCTCCCACGTCAGCGACGGCGGTTTCGGCAGCAACTGCCGCTCGGGCACGGCGACGTAGGTCGCCTGCGCGCCGCGATCGATGTATCCCATGACCTCGTCACCGCGCGCGAACTGCTGCACGCCCGGTCCGACGGCGACGACGACGCCGGCGAGGTCGCGGCCCTGTGGCGACGGGAAGTCGACCGGCCAGCGCTCGGGGTGGTCGCCGCGCCGTATCGCGCTCTCGACGGGGTTCAACCCGGTCGCGAACACCTCGACGAGCACTTCGCCCTCGCCCGGTTCGGGCGTCGGGACCTCGACGACCTCGAGCACCTCGGGGCCGCCGTACTCTGCGAATCGGACTGCGTGGGTTCGAAGCGTGTGTTCCATGCGCACCTCCACCGTCGTGCGGTCGGGTCAGTGCCATTCTCCGCCAGTTCACGCGAAAAGCACAGGGTTTTGTGCCCCGTCCGGGGGACGCCCTACACCGCGCGGCGCGCGGCGAGCGCTGCTTCGTACAGGTCGCGCTTGCCGAGACCGGTCTCGCGGGCGACGAGCGCGGCGGCGTCCTTGAGCCGTGTTCCGGATGCCGCGAGCTCGAGCACCCGTCCGAGCGCGCCGTCGGGGTCGGCAGCGACGGCGTCGGCACCGCCGACGACGATCACGATCTCGCCGCGGACTCCGCCCTCGGCCCACTCGGCGAGTTCGAGGAGCGGACCGCGGCGCACCTCCTCGTGCAGCTTCGTGAGCTCACGGCACACCGCGGCAGGCCGGGAGGCCCCGAAGCCGTCGGCGAGCGCGGCGAGACTCGCAGCCAGCCGTGACGGCCCCTCGAAGAACAGCAGGGTCCGCCGGTCGCCCGCGAGTTCGGCGATGCGGCGAGCTCGATCCCCCGCCTTGCGCGGCAGGAAGCCCTCGAACGCGAATCGGTCGGTCGGCAGCCCCGACACGGCGAGTGCGGTGACGACCGCAGACGGCCCCGGTATCACGGTGACCACGACGCCGGCCGCGGCGGCCGCGGCGACGAGTGGGAACCCCGGGTCCGACACCGTCGGCATGCCGGCGTCGCTGAGCACGAGAAGGTCGGTCTCGCGGGCGAGCTCGACGAGCTCGCCCGCCTTCTGACGCTCGTTGTGCTCGTGCAACGCGATGAGCCGTGGCCGGTTGGCGATGCCGAGTCCGGCGAGCAGGCGCTGCGTGACGCGAGTGTCCTCGGATGCCACGACCGTGGCCTTCTCGAGCGCCTCGCGCAGTCGCGCCGACGCGTCGCCGAGGTTGCCGATGGGCGTCGCAGCGAGGATGATCATGGACTCAAGCATGGCACCCGGCCCGTCACCGCTCACGGTTCGAGTCGTTAGGGTTGGCGCATGGGAGTGGAGTCGGGCACCGCCGGCGTGCGCGACGAGCACGCCGACGCGACATCCGACGATCTCGATCACGACCGTGACGTCGACCTCGACGACTCCGTCGACGAACACGAGCCCGAACCGCGCGGTTCGCGGCTCGACGACTGGTGGGGTCGAGTGCTCGCGACGCCGCGACGACGGGCGCTCTGGTACTGGGGCGGGCCGATCCTCATCACCCTGATCGCGGCGGTGCTGCGGTTCTGGAACCTCGGCCATCCGCAGTCGATCGTCTTCGACGAGACGTACTACGTCAAGGACGCGTGGACGCTCCTGCAGAACGGCTACGAGTCGGCCTGGCCCGATGGCGCCGACGCGGACTTCGCCGCGGGCGACCCGAACACCTACCGAGACGATCCGACCTACGTGGTGCATCCGCCGCTCGGCAAGTGGATGATCTCGCTCGGCATGGCCGCGTTCGGCGCGGGCGACGCATTCTGGTGGCGCGCGACGACGGCGCTCGCCGGCACCCTCGCGGTCCTGCTCATCACGCTCGTCGCCCGTCGCCTGTTCGCATCCACGGCCCTCGCGGTCGTCGCCGGACTGCTGTTCGCCATCGACGGCAACGCGATCGTCATGTCGCGCGTCGCCCTGCTCGACAACTGGCTCATGCTCTTCACGCTGCTCGGGTTCTGGTTCGTGCTCCTCGACCGCGACCGCACCCGCCGCGCGCTCGAGTCCCGACTCGACGAGTCGCACGCCGCCGGGCACGACCCGTCCTACGGCCCCGCCCTCTGGGGGCGCCCGTGGGTGGTCGCCGCGGGCGCGGCCTTCGGTGCCGCCTGCGCGGTGAAGTGGTCGGGGCTCTGGTTCGTCGCCGCCTTCGGCATCTACCTCGTGGCGGTCGACGCCCTCGCGCGCCGCCGCGCGGGCGTGCCGTTCTGGCTCACCGGCGCACTGCTCAAGCAGGCCCCGATCACCTTCGTGCTGCTCGTGCCGGTCGCGCTCGCGGTCTACCTCGCCTCGTGGTCGGGATGGTTCGCCACCGACGGCGGCTACTACCGGCATTGGGCCGAGGAGACCGGCAGCGCGGCAAGCGGATGGCTGTCCTGGGTGCCGCTCTCCCTGCAGAACCTGTGGCACTACCACGAGTCGGCCTACGGTTACCACGTCGGCGTGCACGCAGCGCACCCATGGCAGTCGAACCCGCTGACATGGCTCCTGATGGTGCGCCCGGTCAACATGTACTTCGCCTCGACCGACGACGGCTCGGGCGGGTGCGGGGCCGACACCTGCTGGTCCTCGATCCTCGAGGTGGGCAACCCGCTCATCTGGTGGGCCGCGGCTGCGGCGTCCGTGTACCTCGTCTATCGGCTGGTGCGCTACCGCGAGTGGCAGGTCGGGGCCATCCTCATCGGGCTCGCTGCCGGCTACCTGCCGTGGCTCATGTACCTGAACCGCACGGTGTTCCAGTTCTACTCGATCGTGTTCCAGCCCTACACCGTGCTCGCCCTCGTCTTCGTGATCGGACTCGTGCTCGGGCGGCGCGACGACGTGCAGTGGCGACGGGTGCGCGGGCTCGCGGTCGTCGGCATCTTCCTCGGGTTCACGGTGCTCGTGTCGGCGTTCTTCTACCCCCTGTGGACCGGGGTGCCGCTCACGCCGATGTTCCGGCAACTGCACTTCTGGCTGCCGAGTTGGGGATGATCGCACGCGTCGTGCCCGGCCTCACCCTCGTTGCCGGGGCGACCCTGATCGCGTGGCTCGTGCACCTCGCACTCCCGGCGGTGCCGTTGCTCACCGCCGCCGTGGCGCTCGGCATCGTCGTCGGCCAGGTGCCCGCGCTGCGACCGAGCCTCGGCGGACGGCTCGCGCCCGGACTCCACTTCGCCGCCCGGAGCCTGCTGCGCGCGGGCATCGTGCTGCTGGGGCTGAAACTCAGCCTCGTCGACATCGCCGGGCTCGGCTGGGTCACCATCGCGACCACCGTCGCCGTCGTCGTGCTGACGTTCGTCGGCACGATCGGCCTCGGGCGAGCGATCGGGCTTCCCGGCCACCAGCCGGTGCTCGTCGCGAGCGGATTCGCGATCTGCGGCGCGTCGGCCATCGGGGCCATGGGCGCGGCGGTGCGCGCACGCCACGAGGAGCAGGCGGTGCCGGTCGCGCTCGTGACCCTGTGCGGCACCCTCGCGATCGCGGTGCTGCCCGCGCTGTGGCATCCGCTCGGGCTCTCGGCGATCGGATTCGGGCACTGGGTCGGCGCCGGGGTGCACGACGTCGGCCAGGTCGTCGCGACCGCGCAGATCGCGGGCACGGCGGCGCTCGCGGTCGCCGTCGTCGTGAAGCTCACGCGCGTGCTGATGCTCGCGCCGATGGTCGCGATCACGGCGGCGGTCGAACGGCACAGGGCGGCGGATGCCGCGGGCCCGCGTCCGGCGATCGTGCCGCTGTTCGTGGTGGGCTTCCTGGTGGCGGTGCTCGTGAACACGTTCGTGCCGCTGCCCGAGTGGGTGCTCACGGGCGCCGACCTCGCGCAGACCGCGCTGCTCGCGATGGCGCTCTTCGCGCTCGGCGCGTCGATCCGCGTGGCCGCGCTCGTGCGGACCGGCTGGCGCGCGCTCGTGGTCGGCCTCACGTCGTGGGTGCTCATTGCGGCGCTCGCCTACGGCGCCGTGCTGCTCGGGTGACCCACCCTGCGGCGGCGTGCCGCGGCCGCGGCCGCGCCTCAGCCGACGACGAGCACGAACTTGCCGCGCACGGCGCCCGACTCGAAGTCGGCGAGGGCCTGCCCCGCCTGCTCGAGCGGATACGTTCGATCGACCACGGGGGTCACCTCGCCGGCCTCGATGCGGCGCGTGAGCTCGGCGAGGTCGTCGCCGTTGCGACGGGCGGCGAGCGTGCGGAGGTGCTGTGAGACGAACGGGTTCATGAGCGAGGCACGGATGATGCGGCCGAAGGGTCCGAACACCGCGCCGCCCTTGCCCGACGAGAGCACGAGCGTGCCCTTCGACGTGAGTGCGCGACGGACGCGGCCGAGCGGGCGGTCGGCGACGAGGTCGAAGATCGCGTCGTAGCGGCCCGTCGCGTCGGTGAAGTCCTCGCGAGTGTGGTCGATCACGTGGTCGGCGCCGATCGCGCGCACGTGGTCGGCTTTCGCGCCGCGGCAGACGCCGGTCACCTCGGCGCCCATCGCCTTGGCGAGTTGCACGGCGAATCCGCCGACTCCCCCCGACGCTCCATTGACGAGCACGTGCCGGCCGGGGCCGACGTCGGCGAGGCGCCACCCCTGCAACGCGGTCGTCCCCGACACGGGCACGGCGGCCGCGTGGATCGCATCGACGTTCGTGGGGCGTGGTGCGACGAATCCCTCGCCGACGGCAACGAGTTCGGCGTAGCCGCCCTGGTCGGACTCGCCGTACACGGGGTCGCCGACGCGGAAGTTCGTCACGGCCGGGCCGACCGCCTCGACGACGCCTGCGACATCCCGCCCGATGACCGGTTGCTTCGGACGCCGAAGGCCGAACGCGAGGCGCACGGCGCGCGGCTCGCCCCGCATGATGAGGGCGTCGCCCGCGCTCACGGCGACGGCCTGCACCCGGATGAGCACCTCATCGCCTGCCGGTGTCGGCGCAGCGACCTCGGCGAGCTCGAGTACCTCGGGACCGCCGTACCGGTGCTGCACGATCGCCCTCACGACGCCGCCTCGGGCGTCTCGAGCACCGCCGGCGCCATCGCCACGACGACGTTGCCGGCCTTGTGGCCTCCGTCGACCCGGCGGTGCGCCTCGGCGATCTCGGCGAACGGCAGGACCCGGTCGATGACCGGCACGATCGCGCCCGACTCGACCAGCTCGCCCATGAGGGTCAGGTCGGCCGACTTCTCGGAGATCTTGTGGAGTCCGGTGAACATGATCCCTGCGCGCCGTCCCGTCTCGGTCGACCTCGCGTGCCTCGCGCGGAGCAGCACCGGCAGCGCCGGCACCGTCGAGAGGTAGATGCCGTCGGGCGTGAGCGCCGGTCGGCACTCGCGGAACGTGCGCTTGCCGACGGCGTCGAAGATCACGTCGTAGCGGTCGCGCACGTCGGTGAAGTCCTCGCGCGTGTAGTCGATCACGTGGTCGGCCCCGAGCGAGCGGACGAGCTCGACGTGGTCGGTGCTGCACACGCCGACGACGGTCGGCGCCGAGGTGCTTCGCGAACTGCACCGCGGAGGACCCGACGGTGCCGGAGGCGCCGTTGACGAGCACCGTCTGCCCCGCGCGCACCCTCCCGCCGTCGCGCAGGAACGGGATCGCCGTGAAGAACCCGTCGAGCAGCGAGACGGCGCGCGCCGCATCCAAGCCGCCGGGGATGCGCGCGACCAGGCCGTCCTCGGCGATCCGCAGGCGTTCGGCGTGCGCACCGGGCGAAGGAGCGAGCGTGCCGTACACCCGGTCGCCCGGCGCGAAGGTGCGTGACGGCCGACCCCACGCGCTCGACCACGCCCGCGAACTCGTACCCGAGCACCGGATGCCTGGGCCGCGTGAGACCGAAGTAGAGCCGCGCGAATGCAGGCCGTCCGAGTCGGTTCACGCCGTCGGTCGCGCCGACGGTGGCAGCCTCGACGCGCACGAGCAGGTCGCGTTCGGTGAGGACGGGCTCGTCGACCTCGCGGATGCGCACGACGTCTGGTCCGCCGTACCGTTCGACCACTGCTGCCCTCATGATGCCGTCTCCTCGCTCTGTGCCGTCGCTTCGTTCTGGGGGTACTGGAACACTGCGTCGAGCGGGACCCCGAAGACCCGCGCGATCTGGAAGGCCATCTCGAGCGAGGGCGAGTATCGCCCCTGCTCGATGGCGATGACGGTCTGACGCGTCACGCCGAGGCGTTCGGCGAGGTCGGCCTGGGTCATCTCGCCGTTGCGGAACCGCAGGGCACGGATGTCGTTGGTGACCTGCGTCGGCTTCACCATGTCGGCATTCCCCGCCGATAGACGATGAGCTTCGTGACACTCGAGAGGATCGCCGAGAGCACGAAGCAGACGTAGATCACGTTCGCGATCCAGAACGTGTCGGCGTCGACGAAGGCCAGCAGGAGGGCGCCGAGCGCACCGATCACGATGAAGACGCTGCCGACCCGCTCGCCGAGCCGGTCGATCTCCTTGTCGCGCACGTCGCTCTTGTAGCTCTCACTCGGCACGATGATCTCGATGACGATGCGGGCGATGATCGAGGCCACGATCGCGCCGCCGATGGTCCACAGCATGACGGGCACGTAGTCGATCTCGTCGACCGGCGTGCCGGCGAGGAGCTCGGGCAGGATCTGGGAGAGATAGACCGAGTAGCCGGCGACCGCGACCACGAGGTAGTTCCAGGTGCCCTTCTCCTCGTACGACGTCGCGCGCTCCCGCTTCGATTCGCGCGTCATCGTCCTGCACCCCCGTCGACCAGCGCCCGCGCGGGCTCGGGCTCGACCGCCGCGGCCCGTCGCGATCGGATCGCCCGAACGCCGCCCACGGCCAGCCACGCGATGAGCACGATCTCGCCGATGAAGGTGAACTGCGCGACCGAGACGCCGGCGTCGGGTGCGACGACCCGCAGCACGCCGTCGGCGAGGTACCCGGCGCCGGCCAGCAGCACGAGCCAGCCCACCACGGTCGCGAACACGCCCGAGCGGACCACGAGCAGCCACCCGACGACCGCCAGGTGCACGCCGAACACGAGGAGCCCGGTGTTCCATGCGCTGTCGAAGCCCTCGAATCGCAGCAGCACCGCCGTGTCGCGATCGGAGGCCGCGAGATCGGATGCCTCACCCGCACCCGTCGCGATGCGTCGCGCGTCGACCAGCATGGCGATCGCTCCGAGGAACACCGCCGCGTACACGACGCGGAAGGCCGCGGCGAGCGCCGCTCCCCCGGGCCGCTCGACTCCGAGCACGCGCCAGAGCCCCCACGCCACGACGATGTCGAGCACGGCGACGCCGACGAGCGCGAGCACGCCCCAGCCGAAGGCCGGTGCGGCCGCGGCGAGCGTATCGGATGCCCCGACGTCGGTCGCCGGCGTGCCGGAACGCGCCTGGCCGATGAGGCCGAACCCGACGGCGGCCAGCGCGGCCATCATCGCCAGCCCGCCGGCGGCCGCGATCCACGGCGTCGGGCCCACCTCTCGAACACCCCGTCGATCCATCTGGACCACGCTCCCCATGTCAAAGATTGTTTACTCGCCCAATGTAAAGCGTCCTCGACATGATGTCAATGTTTTTTGACACTCCGCTCATCGCCCAACATGCCGGCAGTGGCGGAAGCCAACCCCGTGGGCCCACACTTGGCGCATGGTCCGGGCGAATCAGGTGACCACCCCGTCATCGCGGGTGACGACGTTCGAGCTGTTCTTCGACCTCGTCTTCGTGCTCACGATCACCCGGCTCACCGGCGTGCTGCACCACGAGCCCGATCTCATCGGCCTGCTGACCGTGCTCCTGATCCTCGCCAACATCTGGTGGATGTACTCGGGCTACAGCTGGGTCACGAGCAACACCGGAACGTCGACGCTGACGAGGCGCGTGCTGCTGCTGGTCGCCATGGGCGGGTTCCTCGTCATGGCGATCGCGACGCCCAACGCGTTCGGCGACGACGGGCTGGCCTTCGGCCTCGCGTACCTCGTCGTCGTCGTCGTGCACCTCGTCTTGTTCGCGTTCACGTTCCCGCGTGGGCGCGCCCTGCGCGAGGTGCTGCAGGTCGCGCCCTACAACCTCGCGTCCGCGGTGCTGCTGATCATCGCGGGCTTCGTCGACGGCGCGGCCGACTGGTGGCTGTGGGGCGGCGCGGCCGCCCTGCACGTCGTGCTGCTCGAGTTCGGCCGCTATCGCAGCTTTCCGCTGTCGCAGGCGCACTTCGTCGAACGCAACGGCGTCGTGCTCATCGTCGCGCTCGGCGAGTCGATGGTCTCGCTCAGCCTCGGTCTCGGCGATCACGCCTTGAGCCCGGCGGTGGTGCTGGCCGCGCTCCTCAGCCTCGCCCTCGCGGCGTCGCTCTGGTCGCTCTACTTCCTCGAAGCGGACGACGCCGCACAGCGCACGCTCGAGTCCGCGCCGCCCGAGACCAGGCTGCGGATCGCGGGCCTCGCGTACTCGTATGCCTTCGTGCCGCTCCTGGCGGGCATCGTGATGATCTCCTCGGGCCTCACCGAGGTGCTCGCGCATCCGCTCGAGAACCTGCCGCCGGCGGGCGCCGCGTTCCTCGCGGGCGGTGCGATCGTCTACATCCTCGGCATCGCCGCATTCCGCCAATCGGTCTCCGCCGCGGGCGGGGTGGTCTGGCTCGCGTCTGCCGCGGCCGCCGCCCTGTGCGTCGCCGCGTTCTGGCTCGGCACTGGGGTCACCGCCCTCGCCGAGGTCGCGGTGCTCGTCGTCATCCTGTTCGCGTTGGCGATCACGACGGACCGCGTACGTGCGCGCATCCACCTGGCGTCGGAGGCGAACCGCGCCACCTAGTGGCTGCCGTCGACGAACTTCAGGCCGACCACGCAGCCCACGAGTCCGGCGATGAGCGCGAGCTTCACCCACGAGACATCCGTGTCGCCCGTGATCATCGCCCAGATCACCGTGAGGGCCGCGCCGATACCGACCCACACCGCGTACGCGGTGCCCGTGGAGATGTCACGCATCGCCCACGCGAGGCCGCCCATCGAGAGGGCGAGCGCGGCGAAGAAGATCACCGACGGCCAGAGCTTCGTGAAGCCCTCGGACCTGCCGAGCGCGGTGGCCCAGACGGCTTCGAGCACGCCGGACGCGATGAGGATGACCCATGCCATGACTGTTCACTCCCTGAGTGCCAGTCTTGTCGCGTTCCGGGTACTGGGTTCCCTCGTCCGGGGCCGCAGTCCTGCGGTCGACCTTCAGGGTAGCAATCGGTCCTGCTCAAGCACTGTGCACGGGTGCGAAGTGCTCGACGACCGGGAACGGCTCGTAGAACCGGTGCAGCAGCTCCCGCCACTGCTGGTACTGCACCGAGCCGCGGAAGCCCACCTCGTGTGCCTCGACGCTCTCCCAGTGCACGAGCAGGAGGTACTCGTTCGGCGTCTCGATCGACCGCGACAGCCGCAGGTCGACGAACCCGGGCATGCCCGCGATGATCGACTTCGCCTCGGCGAAGACGACCTCGAAGTCGGCCTCGCGGCCGGGGACGACGGGGAGGATGGCATGCTCGAGGATCACGCGCCCACCTTAGCGGCGGCAGAATGAACACATGGATGACAATGCCGCCCTCATCGTGATCGACGTCCAGCAGGGCTTCGACGACCCCGAGTGGGGCGAACGCGACAATCCCGATGCCGAGGCGAACATCGGCGCGCTCGTCGATGCGTGGTCCCGAGCCGGGCGGCCGATCGTGCTCGTGCGCCACGACTCCGCCGAGCCGGGCTCGACGCTCGCCGCCGGCTCACCGGGCAACGCGTTCAAGGACGTCGTCGCGGATCTCCCTCACGAACTCCTGGTCGCGAAGCAGGTGAACTCCGCGTTCTACGGTGAGCCCGACCTGCACGGGTGGCTCGCGGCACGGGGTATCCGACAGCTCGTGATCTGCGGCATCCAGACCAACATGTGCGTCGAGACGACCGCCCGCATGGCAGGCAACCTCGGCTACGACGTGACCGTGCCGCTCGATGCGACGCACACGTTCGACCTCGAGGGACCGGGCGGCGTGCGCCTCACCGCCGGCGAACTCGTCCGCGCGACCGCGGTCAACCTCGAGGGCGGCGGCTTCGCGAGCGTGCGCTCGACGGCGGAGGTCATCGCCCGCTAGCGTTCGGTGATGCGCCCTACCGCACTCGTCCGCTTCTTCCTGCCCGGAATCGTCGCCGGCCTCGCATGGGTAGTGAGCGACTGGCTCGCGCGTTTGGCCTTCGCCTCACCTGAAATCCTCGGACGCACCCTCCTGGGCGCATTCGCGCCCGACACCATGTCCGTCGGCGCCGAGGCGCAGTGGCCCGCCGGCCCGCTCACCGCGCTCGCCTGGGCGGTGGGCGTCGGCGCCGCCTACCTGCTCGTGACGACGCTGCTCCGCCCGCTCACCGGGCGCGCGGGATTCGCAGCGGCATGGTTCGCCGCGATCGTCGCCGGCGCACTCGTCACCGGCGTCGTCGCGGTCGCGACGGCCCTGGCCGCGATCGCCGACCCGATGGCGCGCGCACAGGTGTCGTCCGCGTTCATCGCCGTCGCGGCGCACTGGGGTCTCGTGTGGGGCTGGTTGCCGGCGGTCGCCACGATCATCCTCGGGCGTGCGGATGTCCCTGCGCCGGCGACCTCGGCGGCCACGCCCCCATCGACGCCGACGTCCGCCGCGGCGCGCACCGCGCCCCGCGGCCGCATGGTGGGTCCCGCGATCGCGCTCGCCGCCGCGCTCGTGACCCTCGTCGCCGTCGAGCCGATCGCGGTGGCCGCGTGGCACGGCGACCTCCAAGCCCAGGAACCCGCGCCCGCGCCGGCGCCGAGCGCGATCCCCGTGCCCGAGGTCGCCCCCGGCGAATGGCGGGTCGACCCGCTCTGGTGCACCGACAACCAGCTCGAGTTCGCGGCATCCGAACCCGATTCAGCGGCAGGCAGCCGTGGCATGCGCGTCGTCGCGACGAACGTGAGCGCGGCGACGTGCGTGCTCGAGGGCTACCCCGACGTGGCCTTCAGCGACCCCGTCACGAGCGCGCTCGACGTGCGCATCGAGCACGGCTCGGCGATGGGCGGCGACGATGCCGGTCCGGTGCGCCTCGAGCTCGCCGCCGGCGACGCGGCGACCGCGACGATCGCCTGGCGGGCGATGGCGGCGAGCGACCAGGAGCCGGCGGGCTGGCTGCACCTCGCGCCGTACCACGGCGGGATCCGGCAGATGCTCCAGGTCGAGACCGACATCACGGGCGGCGAGGTCATCGTCGGCGCATGGGCGGCGGCACCGGTCGCGGCCGGATGACGGCGCATCCGTTGCCGTTCATTACGCACCCGAGCGGATGCCCCAGCACCGACCAGTAGCGTGAAACCATGGCAGATCGCGAATACGGCTTCAAGACCCGCGCCATCCACGCGGGCAACATCCCCGACACCGTGACCGGCGCTCGTGCGCTGCCGATCTACCAGTCGAGCGCCTTCGTCTTCGACGACACCGCCGACGCCGCGGCGCGCTTCGCCCTGCAGAAGTACGGCAACATCTACTCGCGCCTCGCCAACCCCACGGTCGCGAGCTTCGAAGAGCGCATCGCGAGCCTCGAGGGCGGCCTCGGCGCCGTCGCCACCGCGAGCGGGCTGAGTGCGCAGTACATCACCTTCGCGAGCCTCGCAGGCTCGGGCGACCACATCGTCGCGAGCGCGAACCTCTACGGCGGCTCGATCACGCAACTCGACGTGACGCTGCGCCGCTTCGGCGTCGAGACCACGTTCGTGCAGTCGGCGAACGCCGACGACTACGCCGCCGCCATCACCGACAAGACCAAGGCCCTCTTCGTCGAGACGATCGCGAATCCGTCGGGCGAGATCGCCGACCTCGAGGCGCTCGCCGACGTCGCGCACGCGCACGGCATCCCGTTCATCGTCGACTCGACGATCCCGACGCCGTACCTCAACCGCCCGATCGAGTGGGGCGCAGACATCGTCACGCACTCGGCGACGAAGTTCCTCGGCGGGCACGGCACCACCCTCGGCGGCGTGGTCGTCGAGTCGGGCCGCTTCCACTGGCACACCGACAAGTTCCCGCTCTTCGGCCAGCCGGTGCCGAGCTACGGCGGCCTCGAATGGTCGGGCAACTTCGGCGAGTACGCGTTCCTCACGCGCCTGCGCGCCGAGCAGTTGCGCGACATCGGGCCGGCGCTCGCGCCCCACTCGGCGTTCCTGCTCGCGCAGGGTGTCGAGACACTGCCGTATCGCATCCAGGCTCACCTCGACAACGCTCGGGCGGTCGCCGAATGGCTCGAGACCGACGCGCGCATCGAGCGGGTCTGGTGGGCGGGCCTGCCGAACCACCCCCACCACGACCGCGCGAAGAAGTACCTGCCCAAGGGTCCCGGCTCCGTCTTCAGCTTCGAGGTCAAGGGTGGCCGTGCCGTCGGCCAGGCGCTGATCGAGTCGGTCAACCTCGCCTCGCACGTCGCCAACATCGGCGACGCCAAGACGCTCATCATCCACCCTGCATCGACCACGCACGCGCAGCTCACCGAGCAGCAGCTCGTCGACGCGGGCGTGCTTCCCGGCGTCGTGCGGATTAGCGTGGGCATCGAAGACGTTGAGGACATCATCGACGATCTCGACCAGGCCCTCACGGCCGCGACAGGAGCAGCACGATGACGATCACGGATGCCGCGACGGCGGCGATCGACGCGACGGCCGGGGCGGCGGCATCCGATGGCCTCGAAACCGTGCGCCTCGTCAACGGCCTGTCGTGCGAGCTGCCGGCGAACTCGCCCCTCGCGAAGCTGCTGCATTCGCAGCGCACGTGGATCGGTCCAGACGCGAAGGAGCGCCGCCAGATCCTGCGTGAGGCGAAGTCCGTCGCGATCGTCGGCGCCTCGCCGAACCCGGCGCGCTCGAGCTACTTCGTCAGCACCTACCTGCAGCAGTCGAGCGACTTCCGCCTCTACTTCGTGAACCCGAACGCGACCGAGATCCTCGGCCAACCGGTGTACAAGAGCCTTGCCGACCTGCCCGAGGTGCCCGACATCGTCGACGTGTTCCGCCGCGGCAGCGACATCCCGAGCGTCATCGACGAGGTCGTCGCCATCGGTGCGAAGACCATCTGGGTGCAGCTCGGCATCTGGAACGAGGAGGCGGCCTACTCCGGCGAGGAGCAGGGTCTCACCGTGGTGATGGACCGTTGCATCAAGGTCGAGCACGCGCGGTTCAACGGCGGGCTGCACCTGCTCGGCTTCGACACCGGGCAGATCACCGCGCGCAAGACACAGCGCTGACCCCTCGCCGCTCGAGTAGCGCCCGGGGGCGCGGCCGCCTGCTGAGACCTGCTCCACCCGGGAACCGCTGGTCTGCGGCCGATCGCGCCGTGCGCACGGACGCACCGACGTGCCAGGGATCGACAGGTGGCTCTTGCGCTCGCGGCCGTCGGCGGGTGTCATCGAGGGATGCCAGACGACCTCGAGTTCTCCGACGAAACGGCACGACTCGACCGCGCCCGCATTCACGCGTGGCTCGCCGAGGAGTCGTACTGGGCGAAAGGGCGCCCGCGGACGATGCAGGACGCCGCGATCGACGCTTCGCTGAATTTCGGCGTGTACGACGCGAAGACCGGCGAGCAGCTCGCCTATGCACGGGTCGTGACCGATCGCGCGACGTTCGCCTGGCTCTGCGACGTCTTCGTCTCGAGCGACGAACGCGGTCGGGGCGTCGGCGTCGCACTCGTCGAGGGCGTGATGGCTGCCCTCGATCCCCTCGGACTGAAACGCGTCCTGCTCGCGACCGGCGATGCGCACGGACTCTACGAGAGGTTCGGATTCCGGGCGCTCGCGCGCCCACAGGACTGGATGGAACGGCCGGGCTCGCTGCGAACGGGCTGACGAAGCACCCGAGGCGGCTCAGCCGGCGCGGCGCTCGCGCGCGTCGGTGTCCCGCCCGTAGGCCATCATGAGGAAGCTCGTGCCGTCGGGTCGCTCGAACGTGTACTCGCGGTCGTGGAGACGCGCGAATCCGAAGCGCTCGTAGAGTCGCTGCGCGGCGAGCATGTCGGGACCGGTGTTCAACACGACGCGCGGGATGGCGCGGAGGCGCGCGAGCAGCAGCACATGGCCTACGAGCAGCGCGCCGATTCCGCGCCGGCGCGCGCTGGACGCGACGCCCAGGAACCGGAAGTCCAGCTCGCCCTCGCGCGCCAGCGGCGAGATCGCCCGCCAGGCGCGCGGGGTCGAGGTCGTGCCCAGAAGCATGCCGCTCGCGGCATCCGTCGCCACCCAGACCTGGTGGTCGCGCGCCCGCTCGGCCACTGCCGCGATCTCGGCGCGGTACCCCTCGGTCAGCGGGAAGTCATCGGCATAGGCCGACTCGGCGAGCGCCGAGACCTCCGCGACTTCGCCGACGCGCATGAGCCGGACGCGCACGTCGGCACGCTGCTGCAGGGGGAAGCGATAGACGAGACTCTCGACGCCGTCCGCTGAGGCGAGATGGTCCCGCGACGGATCGCGCTCGAATCCGATGCGCTCGTACAGCGCCTGCGCACGCAGGTTGTCGGTCCCGGTATCGAGCACGAGGGCCTCGGCGCCCCATTCGAGCGCCGTCTCGAGGCTCGCGCGCATGAGGGCCTGACCGAGCCCGGTGCCCTGCAGGTCGGGGTCGACGGCGAGGAGCCGGATCTCCGCCTCGCCGGGAGCCGCCACACGAGCGTACGGCGTCCCCGCGCGGAGCACGCTCGATGTGCCCACGACGCGGTTCGCCTGCCGGGCGACGAGCACGGCACCGGATGCCGCCCGACCCGCAGTGTCACCTTCGAGTGCGCGCCGTTCGGCGTCCTTGGGCAGGTGTCCGTAGGGACCCGCGGCGAAGGCGCGGTCGACGACGTCGGCCTCGGCGGCGGCCTCGGAGGGCAAGACGGGACTGATTCCGGGCAGGATCGAAGAGAGGGTCGCGCGAATCATCGAGATTCACCCTAAGCCCGTGATTCCGCGCTCCCGGCTGGATCTGCTGACGGCGAACATGGCACCACGGCGCTCGCCCGCGACGTTCACGCCCTACGCATGTACGCCCGCACCGTGAGCGGTGCGAAGACGGCGACGACGGCGACCGAACCGAGCAGCGCGAACCACACCTCGAGGCCGGCGGTGCCGGTCATCGTGAGGTCGCGAGCCGCGGTCACGAGGTGCGACACGGGGTTGATCGTGACGAGCCACTCCAGCCAGGCCGGCAGTGTCGCGACCGGCACGAACGCGTTCGAGAGGAACGTCAGCGGGAACAGGATCATCAGCGAGATGCCCTGCACCGCCCCCGCCGAGCGGGCGATCACGCCGAAGAACGCGAAGATCCAGCTGAGCGACCAGGCCGACACGATGACGAGAATCGTGGCGAGCCCCACGCCCATGGCGCCGCCCTCGGGACGATAGCCCATCACGAACGCCGTGCTGAACGTCACGAACCCGGCGATCGCGTAGCGCACGGTGTCGGCGAGCAGCGCCCCCGCGAGCGGGGCGACCCGCGCGATCGGCAGCGAGCGGAACCGGTCGAACACCCCCTTGGCCATGTCCTCGCGGAGCTGGACTCCGGTGACGACCGACGTCATGATCACGGTCTGCACGAGGATGCCGGGCACGATGAACGGCAGGTAGTCCTCGGGAGTCCCCGCGATCGCACCGCCGAAGATGTACGTGAACATCACGGTGAGCAGGACCGGCTGGAACGTCACGTCGAAGAGCTGTTCGGGCGTGCGCTTGATCTTGAGCAGCCCGCGCCACGCCATCGCGAACGAGTTCGACAGGGTCTGGCGCAGGCCCACGGTGTTCCGCAGGTCTCGGGCGGCGCCGGGAGTGATGAGGGCGGTCATGCGAGGTTCCCCTCGTCGGCGATGGATGCCCGTGCCGCGACCGCACCGGATCCGACGGGTTCGACCGGCTCGACGCCGTGGCCCGTGAGCGCGAGGAACACCTCGTCGAGCGTCGGCTTCGAGACGCTCAACTCGGCGAGGCGGATACCGGCCTCGCGGAGGGTCACGAGCAGTTCGGCGACCCGGTCGGCGTCGTGCATGGGCGCGGTCAGCCGACCTGCGTCGTGTGAGACGACCGGTCGGGTGCCGAGCACCCGCTCGACGGCGACCGTGGCGTCGTCGAGGTCGACAGGATCGACGAGCCGCAGTTGCAGGCTCGACTCGCCGACCGATGCCTTCAGTTCATCGGGCGTTCCCTCGGCGACGACGCGCCCGTGATCGATGACGGCGACGCGGTCGGCCAACTGGTCGGCCTCGTCGAGATACTGGGTGGTGAGCAGCACGGTCGACCCGGTCGCGACGAGGCGGCGGATCGTGTCCCACATCCTGGTGCGGGTGCGCGGGTCGAGCCCGGTCGTGGGCTCGTCGAGGAAGATGAGCGGCGGCTGGGCGATCAGGCTCGCCGCGAGGTCGAGGCGGCGGCGCATGCCGCCGGAGTACTGGGTCACCGGCTTGGTTGCGGCATCCGACAACCCGAACTCCTCGAGGAGCTCACCGGCCTTGCGCTTCGCCGCGCCTCGCCCGAGCCCCTGGAGGCGCGAGAACAACACGAGGTTCTCGACCCCCGACAGCGCCTCGTCGAGCGACGCGTACTGCCCGGTGAGGCCGATCAACTGGCGGACGACCTGCGGCTCGCGCACGACGTCGTGGCCGAAGACGCGGGCATCGCCGGCGTCGGGTCGCAGGAGTGTCGCGAGCATCGCGATCGTGGTCGTCTTGCCGGCGCCGTTCGGGCCGAGCACCCCGTATACCGAGCCGGTGGCGACCCGCAGGTCGACGCCGTCGACGGCACGGGTGCGACCGAAGGACTTCACGAGGCCGACGGCCTCGACGGCCCATTCGGGGCTGGGATCGTGGGACATCTGGATTCCTGTTCGCGTCGATCGGTGTTCGCGTCGTTCTCGGCCGGGTCGTCTCGGCCGGTGTTCTCGGCCGGGTCGATCTCGGCCGGGGATTTCAGAGCTGCTGGATGCGGGCGATGAGCGCTGAGCGATCGACGCCCGCGTAGGCGAGTGCGCGCGGGACGGTGCCGAGCTCGGCGCGAAGGATGCCGACCAGCGTGTCGGCGACGGCGAGGCGCTCTCGCTCTGCTCGAGCACGGTCGCGGTGAGCGCGGAAGTCGGCGCGGCGCAGCGCGTCGCGGATCGACGAGCCCCATCGCGGTCGGGAGTGCCGGGTCGCCCGCAGCCGCTCGTCGGCGACGGGCTCGATGCCCGCTGCACGCAGCGCATGCTCGCGCTCGCCGCGGAGCGCGGCATCGATGGCTGCGTGGTCGAGGCCGAACTCGGCGAGCGCAGCCGCCGCCGGGTCATCCGTCGCCGCGATCGACAACAGCAGGTGCTCGGCGTCGACCTGCGATGCGCCACGGCGCACCGCCTCGTCGATCGAGCGTTCCACGACCTGCTTCAGGGTCGCGCCGAGGCGCTCGTCGTCGGGTGCGTACTCAGCCATTTCGTCTCCTCAGCTCGATGCCCGCGACCTCGAGGCGGCGGTGGTGCTTCTTGTGCACCGCCTGCCGGGTGACGCCGAGCGCCTCCGCGACCTGGTTCCAGCTCCATCCGGTGCGCATCGCACGCTCGACGGCCGCATCCTCGAGTCGGTCGGCGAGTTCGCGCAGCGCGACGACGGCGGCGAGGTCGTCGGCTTCCGCACCGGTGGGTTCCGGAGTGATCGGGGTCATATAAGCAACATAGGTTGCTTACCCGAGTTTGTCAACTCTAGTTGCTTATGGCGGGGAGTCAGGTCCAGTCGCGCGCGCTGCGAGCCGCCCAGTAGTCAGATGGGTCCTCGGCGAGCGCGGTGAGGGCCGCGGCATCCGACGACGGGGCTCGCGACCCGAGGTTGGAGACGAGCTGATCCTCCGTGACCGCGCCCGAGAGCACGATGTCGCACCACGGCCGCGACCGGGCGACGGCGATCGCGAACGCGTCGATCGACTGCCCGTCGGATGCCGCGAGCGCAGCAGCGCGCGGCTCGCGCGGCTGCGCCCGCGGGGGTCAGCCGGCCGTTCGCGACCGCCTCCTTGATCACGACGAACCATCCGGCGTCATGCGCCCGTGCGAGCGCCGGCTCTGCCGACGGCTCGAGCAGGTTCCACGTCGCCTGCACCGCGCTGAACGGCGAGTCGGGCAGTCCGCGGGCGGCGTCGAGCGCGTCGCCCTGGCGTGGCCCGCTCGTCGAGATGCCGACGCGCACTCCGGTCGCGGCGAGGGCGCGCAGGCGGTCGAGCAGTGACGCGTCTCCGAGGGCGGGGCTGTCGGGCGTGAGCGAGTGGATCAGGTACAGGTCGGGCTCGATGCCGAGCGCGACGAGCGTCTCGGGCCACTGCCGCTCGAACATGGCGGGCGAGTGCTCCTTGCGCTCGTGCACCTCGGCGTCCATGCGCCATCCGCCGACGTACTCGTAGCCCCACTTCGACTCGATCGTGAGCTCGGCGCGGCGCTCGGGATGCTCGGCGAGCCACGACCCGAGGAACTCCTCGGCGAGACCGTACGAGCGCGCCACATCGATGAAGCGGATGCCACGTGCCCATGCCGCGTCGAGCATGTCGTGTGCGTTCTCCCGCATCGTGGCCACGGCGCGGTCGCCCCCGAGGTCGAGCCCGCGGGCGGTGGTGATGTACGCGGGGCGCCCGAGCGCGGCGAGGCCGAGCCCGAGCGGGGCGAGGTCGGTGCGGGGGTCCACGACCGCGAGCCGACGCGGGCGATCGGTACGCACCATGCGGATCTCCCGCACGCCGTCCTCGACGTTCACGGTCCCGTCCGCGACGAACCCGTGCTTGCGGTAGAAGGCCTGCGCCCGAGGGTTCGGATCGGCGACCCACAGCAACGCTGAATCATGCGTGCCGATGACGGCATCGAGGAGCGCCGCGCCGACGCCGGACCCGTGCTCGACCGCCACGACGTAGAGCACGTAGAGCTGCCTGGCCCACGGGACATCGGAGCCCTCCGAGGGTCCCCCGAGCGCGATCCCGATCACTTCGCCGCCGCGCTCGGCCACCGCGGCGCTGGTCGCGCCGTAGCGCTCGTCGGTGAGGATGCCGGTCCAGAACCGTTCCCGGACGCTCGGCAGCTCCGGATCATCGAGGACCTCGTCGCGCATCACCCCGCGGTAGGTCTCCCGCCACGACTGCACGTTCACGCGTGCCATCTCGGCAGCGTCCTCGACTCGCGCGGCCCGAACCCTCAGCGGGGAGCTCATGGCCGAAACCCTACTCGTCGGGAAGCGCGTGCCGCCCGGGCCGTGAACTCCTGCTGCAGCGCCGACTCGACGATCGCGGGCGAGTCGTACTCGTCGAGCGCCGACGCCGCAGTCGCGCGCGCACGAGGCGGCCGACGCACGATCCTGCGACTCGACGGCGGATGCGTGCGCGGTCACCGGCGTAGCCTTGAAGGGTGACAGCGTTCGTCTCTGCCCTCGATCTCTTCTCGATCGGGATCGGCCCGTCGAGTTCGCACACCGTCGGCCCGATGCGGGCGGCGCGTGCGTTCGTCGAGGGTCTCGACGCCGACGGCAGGCTCGACCGGGTGACGCGCATCACGTGCTCGCTCTACGGCTCGCTCGGCGCCACCGGCCTCGGCCACGGCACGCCCGACGCCGTCGTCGCCGGCCTCGGCGGCCTCGAACCGCACGACTGCGACCCCGACGCCGTACGCGGAGCCTGGTCACGCCTCGGAGAGTCGGGCGCAGTGATTCGGGTGATGGGCCACCAGCCCGTGCGGATGTCGCAGGCCGACGTGACCCTCGAGCCGCGAACTCGCCTGCCCGGGCACCCGAATGCCATGACGCTGCAGGCCTGGGGCGACGATGACGCCCTTCCCCTCGCCGAAGAGACCTACTACTCGGTCGGCGGCGGGTTCATCCGCCGCGATGGCGATGCGCCCGAGCAATCCGAGGCGCTGCGGCATCCGCTGCCGTACTCGAACGCCGCCGAGCTGCTCGAGCTCTGCGTCGAGCACGACGTCTCGCTCTGCGATGTCGCGCGGTTCAACGAGGTCGCCGTGCACGGCGAGCAGGGCATCGACGCGGGCCTCGACGCCATCTGGGCCGCGATGGCCGACTGCGTCTCGCACGGCCTCGCCACCGAGGGCACGCTGCCTGGCGGACTGGGCGTGAAGCGCCGCGCGCCCGAGGTCCGCCGGCGCCTCGACGAGTACGACCGCGACGAGCACCTCCGTGACACCTCCACCGAATGGCTGCACGCCTTCGCGCTCGCGGTCAACGAAGAGAACGCGTCGGGGGGCCGCGTGGTGACCGCGCCGACGAACGGCGCCGCCGGCATCCTCCCGGCCGTCGGGCACTACTACCTGCGGTTCGTGCCCGGCGCCGACGCCGCGGGAATCCGCCGGTTCCTGCTGACCGCCTCGGCGATCGCCTCGCTCGTGAAGAAGAACGCGTCGATCTCGGGCGCTGAAGGCGGATGCCAGGCCGAAGTCGGCTCGGCCTGCGCGATGGCCGCTGGCGCGCTCTGCGCCGTGCTCGGCGGAACGCCCGCGCAGATCGAGAACGCGGCCGAGATCGCCATGGAACACCACCTCGGCCTCACGTGCGACCCCGTCGCCGGTCTGGTGCAGGTTCCCTGCATCGAACGCAACGCGATCGCCGCCTCGACCGCGGTCTCGGCCGCGCGGCTCGCCCTTCACGGCGACGGCACCCACCTCGTGTCGCTCGACATGGTGATCGAGACCATGCGCCAGACGGGCATCGACATGATGACGAAGTACAAGGAGACGAGCGAGGGCGGCCTCGCGGTGAACGTCATCGAATGCTGACCGTCGCGATACGGTGACGGAATGACCGGCCGGCTCACGTGGCTCGACCTCGCGCGCGGATTCGCGGTGATCTCGATGATCGTCGCGCACACCAGTCCGCGGGGCGGGCGTGTCCCCCGATCGGGCATCTCGTGCCGGGGCCGCCGTTCTGGCACGCTGTGCTGATGGACAACCCTGCCGCCCCCGCTCCCGACCCGAACTCCCTCGACCTCCTGTGGGGCGCCGGCCTCATCGGCATCATCATCGGCCTCGTGATCTACCTCGCCGTGCTCGCCCTCATGCTCTGGATCGGCTACCTCATCATCAAGGCTGCCGTGCGCAACGGGCTCCGCGAGCACACGCTGTGGCTCGAGAGTCGGCGGGGTCCGCTGCGGTAGTCGGTGGAATTGCGCCCGGCGGGCGTCAGCAGGCGCAGCTGATCACGCCGACCGAGCCCGTCTGCAGCGGCCCACCGCCGAGGCCGGCCACAGCGACGTTCGTCAGCGCGTCGACCGGGCGCTGCATCACCCCGTCGGCGGTGTCGTAGGCGAACCCCTCGCGCACCCAGTACTCGAACCCGCCGAGCATCTCCTTCACGGGGTGGCCGAGCCGTGCGAACTCGAGCGCGGCGCGCGTCGCACCGTTGCAGCCGGGCCCCCAGCAGTAGACGACCACCGGCGTCCCGGCCGGGATGCGCCCCGGCGCCTCGTCGGCGATGCGCCGACCCGGCAGGTGCATCGCGCCGGGAACGTGCCCCTGCGCCCACGACGCCTCGCTGCGGGTGTCGACCACGATGAACCCGCGCTCGTCGGCCGCGAGCGCGGCGGCGACATCCGACACGTCGGACTCGAACGCGAGCCGCCCGCGGAAGTGCGCGATCGCCTCGTCGGCGGTCGCGACGTGGTGGAAGAGGCCGGGAACCGTGGGTGTCGTCGTGGCGTCGGTCATGATCACAGCCTGCCAGCACGATCGCGCCCGACGACGCGCAGATCACGCCGCCGAGGCGCGAATTCCGGCCAGTGTCAGCCGATGCGCGGGAGTCATGCCGACGCGAAGAACTCGCTCACGGCGGCGCCGAGCGCGGCGAGGTCGTCGACGTGCGCGAGTTCGCGCGCCGAGTGCATCGACAGCAGCGGCACGCCCACGTCGACGGTGCGGATGCCGAGGCGTGTCGCGGCGAGCGGTCCGATCGTCGACCCGCAGGGGATCGCGTTGTTCGAGACGAACGCCTGGGTCGGAACCCCGGCGCGACGGCACACGTCGGCCCACAGCGCGCTGCCCACCGCGTCGCTCGCGTACTTCTGGTTGGAGTTGAGCTTCAACAGCGGACCGGCGCCGAGCACGGGGCGGTTCGCGGGATCGTGCCGCTCGGAGTAGTTGGGGTGCACGGCGTGCCCCGCGTCGGAGGAGAGGATCCACGACGCCGCGAACGCACGCCGCCGATCGATCTCACCTGCTCCGAGCGCGGTCGACACCCGCACGAGCACGTCTTCGAGCACCGGGCCGCTCGCGCCGGAGCGGGACTCCGAGCCGAGCTCCTCGTGGTCGAACGCCGCGAGCACGCTGACGTGTGCGGCGTCGTCGGGAGCGGCGAGCAGCGCGGCGAGTCCGGCGTACACCGAACTCAGGTTGTCCATGCGCCCGGCGGCGAAGAACGCGTCGGCGAGCCCGAAGCGTGCCGGCGGCTGCGTGTCCGCGAGCAGCAGGTCATGGCCGGCGACGTCCCCGGACTCGATGCCCGCCTCGCGGAGCGCGACGGCGAGCAGGTCGGCGTCCCCATCGAGATCCCCGGCTGCACCCCAGATCGGCTGCGTGTGCCGCTGCTTGTCGAGCGTGAGCCCCTTGCTGTTCACCTCGCGGTCGAGGTGGATCGCGAGCTGCGGGATGCGCAGCATCGGACCGGTGCGAACGAGGTGCGTCTCGCCGCTCGGCGGTGACCACCCGGCCCGCGAGCTCGAGCTCCCGGTCGAGCCATGAGTTGAGCAGCGGGCCACCGTAGACCTCCACACCGGCCTGCAGCAGCCCCTCGGAGTTCGAGGTGGGGTTGGGCTTCAGCTTGAACGACGGCGAGTCGGTGTGCGCGCCGAGGATGCGGAAGGGCGCCGTGGCGCCGGCACCAGCCGGCTGCACCCACGCGATGACGGCTCCGTCGCGCACGACGACGCGCCGGCCGGGAGTCGCCGGCCACTCGGCGGTCTCGTCGAGTCGTTCGAATCCGGCCTCTTCGAGGCGCCGGGCGACCTCTGCGGCCGCGTGGTACGACGTCGGGGAGGCTTGGATGAACGCGGCGAAGTCGGCGATGTACGCATCGGTGTCGAGGGCAGGCATGTCTCCATCCAACACCGGCCGACACCCTCGCGCGAAACCGCCGCGCTCAGGCGAACCGCACGACCGCCTGCAGCCGCGAGCGCACCTCCATGACCTCGGTGCCCCCGAGATGCGCCGAGCCGGGCAGCCCCTCACGAATGGCGCTGGCGAGCCGTGAACGCCGCACCAGCGCCACGGCCGCGCCGCGCACGCTGCCGCCGACCTCGAGCGGCTCCTCTGCGTGATCGTCGGGCACGACCACGACGAGCGCGGTGGGCTTCACGCGCGCGGCGCGCCCGATCGCCTTCGCACGCGCCGCCAGTGCGCGGATCGGCCGTTCGCCGCCGAGCACCTCGCCGACGAGCTCACCGCGCTTCAATGCCACCGGTCCGCCCCAGTCCTCGGACTGGATCGCGAACAGGCCGGTGGGTCCGAGCACGAGATGGTCGAGCTTCGGCGGCAGGCCCCGGCCCGCGGCATCGGTCGCCAGGTCGTGCCAGATCGTATAGGCGATGCCCAGCGTCGCGAGCGAACGCGCGGTCGCCTCTTCGGCGAGCGCATCGGCGAGCACATGCCGGATGTCGCGGGGCGCGCTCCGCACGAGCGCAGGGTCGTAGGGGTCGTCGAGCGTGACGCCGCGCCCCACCCACTCGCGCACGAGCGACAGGTAGATCTCACGCGACAGCCCGCCGGGATGTCCGTACGACCGCGCCTGCGGCCGCGAATCGCGGCGGGGCTTCGGCGCGGCGGGCGCCCACGCCTCGCGCGTCGGCGCGGGCGCGGCGGTGCGCCCGCCACGATCGAACGCCGCGCGGGCCTCGGCGGTGCCCACCAGTTCCCACGCGAGTTGCACCGCGTGGAAACGTTCCGGATCGCCCCCGGTGTCGGGGTGTGCGCTGCGGAGGGCGCGCCGGTAGGCGAGGCGCAGCGTCGCGGCATCCGCGTCTGCGGCGACGCCGAGCACCTCGTACGGTGAGTCGGAGAGCGGACTGTCGGGCATTGGCTCGCTTTCGATATGCGACCACGAGAATACCGCCGCCAGCAGGGGAATCGCCGAGTCGTGGCGCTCGTGCTCGCGACGATTCCTCAGCGATAGACTCCGTGCAGGCCTGCGAGGGCGGGCGAAGGGGGCCGACATGGTGGTCGAGGTCAATTACTGGGCCGTGGTCGTCGCGACGCTGTCGACGATGGTCGTCGGGTCGATCTGGTACACGCCCAAGGTGTTCGGCAACTACTGGATGCGCGTCGCCAAGGTCGATGACTCGGGCGATCGCAACGCCGTCGCACCGATCCTCATGACCCTCGTCGTGAGCTTCATCTCCGCGTGGGTGCTCGCGCTCGCGACGCAGGTGGCCTGGGAGGCGCTCGGCGGCAACTACCTCGTCATGGCCATCACCACCGGTCTCATGCTGTGGGCGGGCTTCACTGCAGCGCGCTTCATCACGCACGATGCGTTCGAGGGGCGCCCCGCCGGGCTCACCATCCTCAACATCGCGCACGAGCTCGTCACCGTGCTCGTGATGGCGCTCATCATCGGCGTGTGGCCCCCGGAAGGCACGGTCTGACGTCCTGAAGGTCACGAACCGCGCGGATGGCCCTCCCGGTCACTCGCTCGGCAGCAGCAGCATGCCGTCGTCGATGAGGGCCCGCACTGCAGGGAGCAGTTCGGCCGCGAGCGCCGTCTCGTCGACCTCCAGCAGCTGCGCGAGCGCACCGATGATCGCTCCGGCCGCGAGTTCGCCTTCGCTTGCGCCGACGAGTGCGGCGAGCCCGGTGTCGAGCACGACCGTGCGCGCGAAGCCGCCACCCTGTCGGAGCAGCATCGCGGTCGGATCTTCGTCGCCGGGCCAGTAGTGCCGCTCCTCGGTGACGTCGCCGGCAACGGTCAGCCGCGTCGCCGCGAGCGCGTCATCGGCCAGCGACGACTGTCGGTCGTGCGCGGCGAGGCAGTCGGCGAGATGTCCGCCGAGGCCGGCGCCGACGTCGCCGAGCGGCCCGTGCTGTCGCTCGACGCGAGCCAGTCCGGCGGAGCCCGGCGCCCCCATCGCGACATCCGCGATATCGCGTCGCCGGAGCAGCACGTACCCGAACCCGACCCGATCGATGCCGCGGGCTTCGAAATCGTCGAGCCAGGCCGTGTACAGCCGGTCGAACGCCTCGGTTCCGGGTCGGGTGCCACCGTCGCGGATCCAGGTCTCGGCGTACTCGGTGACGTGCTGCACCTCGCGCTCGATGATCCAGTGGTCGAGGCCGTCGGCCCAGTCGGCCGCGCGGGCGAGGCCGTCACGGCCGCGCGCATACTCCCAGTTGCCCAGAAGCTGTGCGACCCCGCCCGGCTCGAGATGGTCGCCGGCGGCCCGGATCACCGACTCGACGAGCGCGTCGCCGACCATGCCGCCGTCGCGGTAGTCGTACTCGGGGACCCCGGCCGTGCGCGGCGTGATGACGAACGGCGGGTTCGACACGATGCGGTCGAACCGCTCGCCTGCGACGGGCGCATAGAGGCTCCCGAGGCGCAGCTCGACGCCCTCGATGCCGTTGAGCTCGAGGTTCATGCCCGCGAGCATCAGTGCGCGCTCCGAGATGTCGGTTGCGACGACCCGGTCGGCGAAGCGCGACGCGTGCATCGCCTGGATGCCGCAGCCCGTGCCGAGGTCGAGCACGCTCCGCGCGGCGGTCGGCAGCATCAGCCCCGCCAGCGTCATCGACGCACCCCCGACACCGAGCACGTGCTGTTCGCCGAGTGCTCCCCCGATCGCGAGCTCGCCGAGGTCGGAGATGATCCACCACTCACTGCTCCCTCGCGCGTCGGTGAACGCGTACGGCCGCAGGTCGAGCGAGGCGACGACGGATGTCCCGCGCCGGGCGATCAGCCCGAGTTCGACGGCCGCGTCGACCCCGAGGTCGGGCAGTGCAGCGGCGAGGTCGTCGGCCGGCACCGGAAGTCCCAGCACGAAGAGCTCCGCGAGAGCGGCGAGAGCGGCGGATGCCCCGGGCTCGGCCCGACGCGTCGCGAGCACCCGCCGGGCGGGCACGCGTTCACCGCGGTGCAGCGCGGCAGCGGCATCCGCACCCCAGAGGGCCTCGAGCGCACCCACCGTGAACCGCGCCCGGCGAAGGTCGGCCCGAAGGCGAGCCAGCAGTTCGGAGGTGCGCTCGGCGGCGCGGAGGGCACTGGGTTCGGCGTTCGGATCGGCGTTCACCCGTCAATTCAAGCGCACGCCCACGATCGTCACACGGCCGTCATCCGCCGTCCATCTCGGGTTGCGTCACGTAACCCCGATGTCACACGAGGCACGTAGCGTGGGCGTACGATCGTGACAGCGAGGGGAGGCCGCTGATGGGTGAGGGATCGACGCTCGAGCGTCTGCGCCAAGACGCGCGCGACGAACTCTCTGCGCTCATCGAGTTGCGGTGCCGCCTCGGTGAAGACCCGTGGGTCTTCATCCCCGACCTGCCGTCCGTCGACGAGCAGGTGGTCGCGACCCTGCGCGAAGAGCGAATGCACTCCGCCGAGTGGCGCCCGGCCCGTGCTCGGGCCTACCATCCGGCGGCGAACGAGGGCGACATCGCCCGGTTCGAATACGAGCTGTTGCGTGGCATCGCCCTCGACCACCCAGAGCTGAGTGCGGCGGTGTGGTCGGTGCTCGAACGGGTGCCCGCCGCCTGGTGATTCAGGCCACGCGCCGTGATTCGGGTCGCGCTCTGATTCAGGTCGCGCTCTGATTCAGGTCGCCCTGACTCAGGCCGCCCGGTGACTCAGGCGGCGCCGGTCTCCGCGCCGCGCATACGGCGCGAGCGGCGCGTCACGAACAGGGCGACGAGCCGCCAGCCGAGCAGCAGCGCGGCCAGCGTGAGTGCGGCGACGATCACGAACGCGAGCTGCACACCCTGACCCGATGCGGTGCGCAGCAGCATCCCGCCGCCCACCGTCGCCGCCCAGATCACCGTGCCCGTCGGCCACAGGGCGAATGGATGCCGCCACGCACGCGTGCCGAGCCATCCCGCCGCCGCGCCGACGAGGAACGGCCACGCCGTCTGCGCGATGCCGGCCAGCGAGAGGGCCTCTTCGTGGTTGCGGCGCCCGATGAGCACGAACACGAGGATCAGCGCGGCGTCGAGTGCCAGCGCCGTCACGACCGGCGCGGTGCTGTTCGGTGTGGGTTCGCTCATGCACCCATCGTACGGAACGGCACCTGCTGGCCGGGCCGGGCCGGGTCAGTCCGACGACACGTCGCTGCCCGAGGGCCGTGCCAACGCGCCGAGCGCGCCCGCGTCGACGACCGGCATCGCGCACACGAACTCCCGACAGCGATAGGCGGCCGCACGCCCCTGCTGCAGCCCGCGCGCCTCGAACAGCTCGAATCCGGCGGCCGCGAATGCGCGCGACTGCGATTCGGTCACGATGGCGATGACGGATGCCTCGTGCCCGCGGGTCGCTTGCACCAGCTCGGCGGTCACGAGATCGTCGGTCGCCGGCGCATCGGCATCGAGCCGCCCCGTGCCATCGGGCACGACGGTGACGAGCTGCACGGCCGGCGCGACGTAGCGCGCCATCAGCCGCAGCGTGCTGCCGAACGCGATCGGGCGAGCGAGGGCCGCCCCCGCCACACGTCGCATCGCCGCCTCGGCGGCGAGACGGTAGCGGTCGCCGGCGCCGAGGAGCCAGAGGGTCCAGGCGGCGTGCGCGCACGCCGAGACGCCCGACGGCATCGCCCCCTCGCCGGGATCGTCGTCGAGCGCGAGCCCGCGCACTGCGAGTACCGGATCGGCCCCGCCGGGAGCCCTGAACGGGAGCGCCGCAACGCCCTCGTCGTCGCCGGGCCCGACCTCGGCGGCCGCCGCCATCGCGGCATCGATGAGTGAGCGCGCCGTGACCGCGTACTCGACGTCTCCCGTCGCGAGGGCGAGTTCGACCAGGCCGCTCGCGAACATGCCACTGTCCTCGAGGGTCGCCCGCGAGCTCGAGACCTGTGCGTCCCGCGACGCCCGCACGAGACGTTCAGGGCGTACGTGCTCCTCGAGCAGGAATCGCGCAGCGCGTTCGGCCGACGCAGTGGCCGTGGCGTCGTCGAGCACGACGGCCGCCCGTGCGAGTGCCCCGATCGCCAGGCCGTTCCAACCGGTCAGCACCTTCTCGTCGAGCGCAGGCGGATCGAGGGTTCGCCGGGTCTCGACATCCGCCCGATAGTAGCCGCCCTCGTTCCGCACCCCGTCGATGATGCTCTCGGAGTCCTGGGCGCTCGCGAATCCGCCGGCCGGCAGCTGCATCGTCTCGGCGAGGAACCTCACGATCCCGCGAGCGATCGCCACGGGCGCGACCTCAGTGGGGAACGCCCGGACCAGCTCGGCGCTGGCAGACAGGAGCTGCGCGTTGTCGGTGAGCATGCGCTCGTAGTGCGGTTCGCTCCAGTCGGCTCGGGTCGCATACCGGAAGAAGCCGCCGTCGACCGGGTCGCGGAGCGCAGACGCCCCCATGAGCCGCATCGTGCGGAGCGCGAGGACACGCCCGTCGCCGGGCGATGAGGCGAGGAACCGCAGGACGGGTCCGACCGGGAACTTCGGCGCGACGCCGAAGCCGCCGTGGATGCGGTCCTCGTCGGCGGCGAGTTGGGCGATCGCCTCGCGGAGCGTGTCGTCCGACGGCAGGTCGCCCGCCGTGCGGGCTGCGGACGTCTCGGCGAGGGCCTCGGCGACAGCCGCGGCGGTCTGGTCGATCTCGTTGCGGCGCTCGCGCCAGGCTTCATCGACGGCGGCGAGCACCTGCCGGAACGAGGGCATGCCGCGAGCAGGCTGCGGTGGAAAGTAGGTGCCGGCGTAGAACGCTCGCCCCTCGGGTGTGGCGAACACGGTGAGCGGCCACCCGAGCTCGCGGGTGAACGCCGATGCGGCGGCCATGTAGGTGGCATCGACGTCGGGATGCTCCTCACGATCGACCTTGATCGCGACGTACCGGTCGTTCAGCGCACGCGCGAGCGCGGGATCGCTGAAGCTCTCGCGAGCCATGACGTGACACCAGTGGCAGGTCGCATAGCCGATCGAGATCAGCACCGGCACGTCACGTGCGCGTGCCTCCTCGAACGCCGCCTCGCCCCACGGGTACCAGTCGACGGGGTTCTGCGCGTGCGCCCGCAGGTACGGGCTCATGGCGTCGGTGAGTCGGGTCCCCATCACTTCAGCGTACTTCGGCTGCAACGAAGGGTGGCGGCCGAATGGATGGTGAGCCGACCCCCCACTTCGGGTGCCCGGGAATGGGTGGGTGAACCGCCGCGCGCCGCCCAGGGTCGGGCGGCTCGCGAACGGCTTAACCAAAGAGAGCCGCCCAACCTGGGCGGCTCTCGAACGGGTTAACCAAAGAGAGCCGCCCAACCATGGGCGGCTCTCGAACGGGTTAACCAAAGAGAGCCGCCCAACCTTGGGCGGCTCTCTTCGAATGAATGTCCGGCGGTGTCCTACTCTCCCACAGGGTCCCCCCTGCAGTACCATCGGCGCTGCGAGTCTTAGCTTCCGGGTTCGGAATGTGTCCGGGCGTTTCCCTCGCGCTATGGCCGCCGAAACTCTAGGACCAAACACCCGTTGCGGGGTGGTTGGTGGTCTCGTTGACTCCCACCATGATCCCGGACCGGGAGGGTCTGGGGGTGGGGTGTGCTGTGTTGAATTTTGTAGTGGTGTTTCCGTCTGTTGGGAACCACAGAGTGGACGCAAGCAATCTCGGGCCACACACACGGCCTTTACGTGAATGAACACATTCGTGTGAGTGTAGTGATTGTCAAGTTATCGGCTTATTAGTACCGGTCAGCTTCACGAGTCTTTCGTCCTCGCTTCCACATCCGGCCTATCAACCCAGTCGTCTGGCTGGGAGCCTCTCCCCCGAAGGGATGGAAATCTCATCTTGAGGCCGGCTTCCCGCTTAGATGCTTTCAGCGGTTATCCATCCCGAACGTAGCTAACCAGCGGTGCTCCTGGCGGAACAACTGGCACACCAGAGGTTCGTCCAACCCGGTCCTCTCGTACTAGGGTCAGATCCTCTCAAATTTCCTGCGCGCGCAGAGGATAGGGACCGAACTGTCTCACGACGTTCTAAACCCAGCTCGCGTACCGCTTTAATGGGCGAACAGCCCAACCCTTGGGACCTACTCCAGCCCCAGGATGCGACGAGCCGACATCGAGGTGCCAAACCATGCCGTCGATATGGACTCTTGGGCAAGATCAGCCTGTTATCCCCGAGGTACCTTTTATCCGTTGAGCGACAGCGCTTCCACAAGCCACTGCCGGATCACTAGTCCCGACTTTCGTCCCTGCTCGACCTGTCAGTCTCACAGTCAAGCTCCCTTGTGCACTTACACTCGCCACCTGATTGCCAACCAGGTTGAGGGAACCTTTGGGCGCCTCCGTTACTTTTTGGGAGGCAACCGCCCCAGTTAAACTACCCACCAGGCACTGTCCCTGAACCGGATCACGGTTCGAAGTTAGATATCCAGAGTGACCAGAGTGGTATTTCAACAATGACTCCACCGACACTAGCGTGCCAGCTTCACAGTCTCCCACCTATCCTACACAAGCCACACCGAACACCAATACCAAGCTGTAGTAAAGGTCACGGGGTCTTTCCGTCCTTCTGCGCGTAACGAGCATCTTTACTCGTACTGCAATTTCGCCGAGTTCGCGGTTGAGACAGCTGGGAAGTCGTTACGCCATTCGTGCAGG
The DNA here is from genome assembly GCA_963758615.1 of uncultured Actinomycetota bacterium. Classification (GTDB taxonomy): domain Bacteria; phylum Actinomycetota; class Actinomycetes; order Actinomycetales; family Microbacteriaceae; genus Agromyces. Next base: position 699,877 of record CAVWVZ010000009.1, read on the forward strand.
TCGGAACTTACCCGACAAGGAATTTCGCTACCTTAGGATGGTTATAGTTACCACCGCCGTTTACTGGGGCTTAAATTCTCAGCTTCGCCTTGCGGCTAACCGGTCCTCTTAACCTTCCAGCACCGGGCAGGCGTCAGTCCGTATACATCGTCTTGCGACTTGGCACGGACCTGTGTTTTTAGTAAACAGTCGCTTCCCACTGGTCTCTGCGGCCCTGCAGCGCTTCCTGGAGCAAGTCCATTCACGCCTCAGGCCCCCCTTCTCCCGAAGTTACGGGGGCATTTTGCCGAGTTCCTTAACCACGATTCTCTCGATCTCCTTGGTATTCTCTACCTGACCACCTGAGTCGGTTTGGGGTACGGGCGGCTAGAACCTCGCGTCGATGCTTTTCTCGGCAGCATAGGATCACCCACTTTTTATCCGCGTCACGTCTCAGCCTTGATGAGCGACGGATTTGCCTATCGCTCGGCCTACACGCTTGCCCCGGGTCAACCATCGCCCGGGCTGGGCTACCTTCCTGCGTCACACCTGTTAATACGCTCACTCCACCAGATGGGGTCACATGCCGCCCCGCGCATCACCCCGAAGGGATCCACGCGGCTTGGGATGTTTAGCACTCCTGATTTCGTGTGGGCGGTTCTTCGCCGGTACGGGAATATCAACCCGTTGTCCATCGACTACGCCTGTCGGCCTCGCCTTAGGTCCCGACTTACCCAGGGCAGATTAGCTTGACCCTGGAACCCTTGGTCTTCCGGAGGACGGGTTTCTCACCCGTCTTTCGCTACTCATGCCTGCATTCTCACTCGTGTGCCGTCCACGGCTGGTTTACACCGCCGCTTCACCCGGCACACGACGCTCTCCTACCCATCACCACGACTGGACCACGAAGGCCTATCGATATGCGGTAATGCCACAACTTCGGTGGCGTGCTTGAGCCCCGTTACATTGTCGGCGCGGAATCACTTGACCAGTGAGCTATTACGCACTCTTTCAAGGGTGGCTGCTTCTAAGCCAACCTCCTGGTTGTCTGTGCAACTCCACATCCTTTCCCACTTAGCACGCGCTTGGGGACCTTAGTTGGTGGTCTGGGTTGTTTCCCTCTCGACGATGAAGCTTATCCCCCACCGTCTCACTGCTGCGCTCTCACTTACCGGCATTCGGAGTTTGGCTGACGTCAGTAACCTGTTGAGGCCCATCGGCCATCCAGTAGCTCTACCTCCGGCAAGAAACACGCAACGCTGCACCTAAATGCATTTCGGAGAGAACCAGCTATCACGAAGTTTGATTGGCCTTTCACCCCTATCCACAGCTCATCCCCTCCATTTTCAACTGAAGTGGGTTCGGTCCTCCACGACGTCTTACCGTCGCTTCAACCTGGCCATGGATAGATCACTTCGCTTCGGGTCTAGGACCTGCGACTGAATCGCCCTATTCAGACTCGCTTTCGCTACGGCTGCCCCTCACGGGTTAACCTCGCCACAGATCACTAACTCGCAGGCTCATTCTTCAAAAGGCACGCTGTCACCCCTACTAAGGAGGCTCCAACGGTTTGTAAGCAAACGGTTTCAGGTACTATTTCACTCCCCTCCCGGGGTACTTTTCACCTTTCCCTCACGGTACTTGTCCGCTATCGGTCATCTGGGAGTATTTAGGCTTATCAGGTGGTCCTGACAGATTCACGCGGGATTTCTCGGGCCCCGCGCTACTTGGGATACCTCTCCGGGCCGCCAGGCATTTCGACTACGGGACTCACACCCACTCCGGTCCGGCTTTCAATCCGGTTCGTCTATACCTGACGCGTCACCGTGACTGCACGGCAGTACAGTCCGAAAGGTCCCACAACCCCGACCATGCAACCCCTGCCGGGTATCACACATGGCTCGGTTTAGCCTCTTCCGCGTTCGCTCGCCACTACTTACGGAATCACGGTTGTTTTCTCTTCCTGTGGGTACTGAGATGTTTCACTTCCCCACGTTCCCTCTACCCGCCCTATACATTCAGGCGGGAGTCACCAGGTCACCCAAAGGGCCTGGCGGGGTTTCCCCATTCGGAAATCCTCGGATCACAGCTCGTTTATCAGCTCCCCGAGGCTTATCGCAGATTACGACGTCCTTCTTCGGCTCCAGATGCCAAGGCATCCACCGTTTGCTCTTAGAAACTTGAAATCACATGAGTTCGATCGAATTCGTTTGCCCCAACCCGAAGGCCGAGGCTGAAATTGACCAGTGAATACGCCAAACAAGAGCACCCGAAGGCACCCCCCTTGGCGACTCACCTTTTGTGATCCAGGACCAAAGGCCCTGAATCTAAGATGCTCGCGTCCACTATGTAGTTCTCAACAGACGGCCAGAACCCCCACACCCGACAACACAAAGGTCATCATCGGTGAAGGTCTGAAGAAACCATCACCCCCACCCCCGAAAGGGCAGAGTTGTCCGGTCCCTCAGGACCCAACAGCGTGCAACGTACCCGACCGGCCGGCCCCCACCGTTCCAACCCCGCGATGTTGTTACCAACACCTGAGGCGTACTAGGTCTGAACCATTCAGACGAGCACCTATGTTCAATGTTCCACCCATGAGCAACCAGCGAGCCACAAAGGACCCGATCTGGTCTGCACTGCGAAGCCCGAAGACTCCGAGTTGCTCCTTAGAAAGGAGGTGATCCAGCCGCACCTTCCGGTACGGCTACCTTGTTACGACTTAGTCCTAATCACCGATCCCACCTTCGACGGCTCCCTCCACAAGGGTTAGGCCACCGGCTTCGGGTGTTACCGACTTTCATGACTTGACGGGCGGTGTGTACAAGGCCCGGGAACGTATTCACCGCAGCGTTGCTGATCTGCGATTACTAGCGACTCCGACTTCATGAGGTCGAGTTGCAGACCTCAATCCGAACTGAGACCGGCTTTTTGGGATTCGCTCCGCCTTACGACATCGCAGCCCTTTGTACCGGCCATTGTAGCATGCGTGAAGCCCAAGACATAAGGGGCATGATGATTTGACGTCATCCCCACCTTCCTCCGAGTTGACCCCGGCAGTCTCACATGAGTTCCCACCATTACGTGCTGGCAACATGCGACGAGGGTTGCGCTCGTTGCGGGACTTAACCCAACATCTCACGACACGAGCTGACGACAACCATGCACCACCTGTAACCGAGTGTCCAAAGAGTTCCACATTTCTGCGGCGTTCTCGGTTATGTCAAGCCTTGGTAAGGTTCTTCGCGTTGCATCGAATTAATCCGCATGCTCCGCCGCTTGTGCGGGCCCCCGTCAATTCCTTTGAGTTTTAGCCTTGCGGCCGTACTCCCCAGGCGGGGCGCTTAATGCGTTAGCTACGACACGGAAACCGTGGAAAGGTCCCCACATCTAGCGCCCAACGTTTACGGCGTGGACTACCAGGGTATCTAATCCTGTTCGCTCCCCACGCTTTCGCTCCTCAGCGTCAGTTACGGCCCAGAGAACTGCCTTCGCCATCGGTGTTCCTCCTGATATCTGCGCATTCCACCGCTACACCAGGAATTCCATTCTCCCCTACCGCACTCCAGTCTGCCCGTACCCACTGCAGACCCGAGGTTGAGCCTCGGGATTTCACAGCAGACGCGACAAACCGCCTACGAGCTCTTTACGCCCAATAATTCCGGACAACGCTCGGACCCTACGTATTACCGCGGCTGCTGGCACGTAGTTAGCCGGTCCTTTTTCTGCAAGTACCGTCAAGGAGCAAGCTCCCCTTCTTCCTTACTAAAAGCGGTTTACAACCCGAAGGCCGTCATCCCGCACGCGGCGTTGCTGCATCAGGCTTGCGCCCATTGTGCAATATTCCCCACTGCTGCCTCCCGTAGGAGTCTGGGCCGTGTCTCAGTCCCAGTGTGGCCGGTCACCCTCTCAGGCCGGCTACCCGTCGACGCCTTGGTGAGCCATTACCTCACCAACAAGCTGATAGGCCGCGAGTCCATCCCAGACCGAAAAACTTTCCACCCCAAACCATGCGGTCCAGGGTCCTATCCGGTATTAGCTCCGATTTCTCGGGGTTATCCCAGAGTCCAGGGCAGGTTACTCACGTGTTACTCACCCGTTCGCCACTAATCCCCCCAGCAAGCTGGGGTTCATCGTTCGACTTGCATGTGTTAAGCACGCCGCCAGCGTTCGTCCTGAGCCAGGATCAAACTCTCCAAAAAAAATGGTTCCCAACACCCGAAGGCATCAGGGAGTTCAATCTCTGACAGAGAAACAACTGACTAAAAAATCAAATTGTCCATCAATCAAAGGAATCCCACCAGCCAAAAAGACTGGTTGGGGTTCAAAAATTGGCATTGAACATAGTGCACGCTGTTGAGTTCTCAAGGAACGGACGCACCCGAGTTTCAGCCTCGCGGCCTGCCCTCAGGGCAACCTATCTACCGTACCACTTCGCGAACGGTTTCGGACACCAGCCCGAACTCCGCCGGCCGTTTCTCACGACCAAGCCACGACTCGAAGGCCATGGCTCGTACTGAAGTGGAGGTTCTATCTTAGGCTTGAAATCACCGAGTCGCAATGCGACTTCGAGGCTATTTGGCTAAGATCGTCGTTCTTCGCGGCCGGCTGGCTCTTCGGCCCTCCGCACCGCCGTGGCGACAAGAGAAAATCTACGTGGAACACCGCGAGAGCGCCAAATCCGCGTGCATCCCGGGCGTGTCGCTGACGCCTACGACTTCACGCCCGGGACATCCGAAGCCTGATCGCACGAGAAATCGCCGCGATCTTCGGCACGCCAGGCCGACCCTGCAGCTCAGTTCACGGAATCGGGGTGCGATCCGCCGCGGCCCTCACGCTCGAGCGCCGAGATCGTCTGCATCTCGTCGTCGCTGAGCTCGAAGTCGAACACGTCGAAGTTCTGCGCCATGCGTGCACGACTCGTCGTCTTGGGGAACACGATGTAGCCGCGCTGCAGGTGCCAGCGCAGGACGACCTGCGCCGGCGACTTGCCATGCACCGCGGCCGGGCCGACGATCTCGGGCAGCTCGAGGAGCGGGTACTTGCCCTGCCCGAGCGGTCCCCACGCCTCGACGGCGATGCCGTGATCGGCCGCGAAGGCCGCGGTCTCGGGCTGCTGGTGCGCCGGATGCAGCTCGATCTGGTCGACCGCCGGCACGACGGCCGTCTCGTCGAACAGCCGCTGGAGGTGCGGCACGAGGAAGTTCGAGACGCCGATCGAGCGAACTCGGCCCGACTCGCGGATCGCCTCGAGCGCACGCCAGGTCTCGACGTATCGGTCCTGCGCGGGCGTCGGCCAGTGGATCAGGTAGAGGTCGACGTAGTCGAGCCCGAGTCGCTCGAGGCTCGCATCGAACGCGTCGAACGCCGACTGCGTGCCGTGGTCGTCGTTCCAGATCTTGGTCGTGATGAAGAGTTCCTCGCGCGAGACGCCGGAATCCGCGACCGCCCGCCCCACCCCCTCCTCGTTGCCGTAGATGCGGGCGGTGTCGATGTGCCGGTACCCGATCTCGAGCGCGTCGGTGACGATGCGCTCGGTCTCGGTCGGATCGACCTTGAAGACGCCGAAGCCGAGCTGCGGGATCGAGTAGCCGTCGTTGAGCTGGATGCGGGGAACTGAGGTCATGGTGTTCATCCCATCACGCGAGGAGGGACATCCGACAGGGTGGTTCGCTGCACGCGAATGCCCGGTTTCAGCCGGTGAACGCCTCGTCGGGCAGGAAGACCAGCACCAGCACGGGCGCGCTCGTGAAGAGGTTGGTGAGGAAGTGCGCCACGATGATCGGCATCAGGCGGCGCTGCCACCACACGATGACGCCGGCGCCGACGCCCCATGCGAAGAACGCCGCGATGTAGGCGAGCGTGAGCGGGCCGGCGGGTGCGAAGAACACGTGCTGGAGGCCGAAGATCGCCGCGGGCACGACGATCGCCCAGAACGTCGGCCACCGATGCCGTTGCAGTCCGCCCTGCGAGTACCCGCGGTACACCAGCTCCTCGGTCGGGGCGTTCAACGGCGCGAACGTGAGCACGGTGACGACCGCGGTCACCGTGAGCAGGGTGCGGTCGGGCGGCTCGCTCGACGCCGCGCCGACGAAGATCGTGTCGAACTGCTCGAGCACCCCGACGCCCTCGAGCGCCACGAGCACGCCGACCATCGCGATGGCGAACGGCACCGCCAACGCGGTGAGCCACACGAGCCCCCACAGCACGTCGGTTCCGAGGCGCCGCCACGAGAAGTCGATGAGGTCGCGGGCGCGGGTTCCCTCGCGGTGCAACGCTCGCCGCACCAGCCACAGCGAGATCAGGTTGATCGGCAGGATCGTCAGGGCGGCGTAGGTGAACTCGGGCGGGAACGCGCCGGGGCCGTCGTCGCCCGCGAGCAGCAGCCAGGTGATCGCGGCGGCGAGCCCGACGAGCACGACGCGCAGCAACGGCAGGCCGAGGACCCAGCCGAGCGGCGGCACACGCGTCGTCGAGGGCCCCTGATCAGCTCGGACATCGGTCGACATGCGGGCATCGTCGCACGGAGCGACGCGATCCGTCGACCCTCGAGTCGGGTGTCGCGCCCGAGCCCGCGCGCACCGCACGCGTGCCAGCGCCTACGATGGAGGGCTGTGCTTCCCACGATCACGTACCCCGCCGAACTGCCCGTCTCGGGGCAGCGCGAGGAGATCGCGCGCGCCCTTCGGGAGCACCAGGTCGTGATCGTCGCCGGTGCGACCGGCTCGGGCAAGACGACGCAGCTGCCGAAGATCTGCCTCGAGCTCGGCCGCGAGTCGATCGCGCACACGCAGCCGCGCCGCATCGCTGCCCGCACGATCGCCGAGCGGATCTCGGAGGAGCTCGGGGTCGAGCTCGGCGGGCTCGTCGGCTACCAGGTGCGGTTCACCGACCGGGTCAGCGACGACACGCGCATCAAGGTGATGACCGACGGCATCCTGCTCAACGAGATCCACCGCGATCGCGAGCTGCGCCGGTACGACACGATCATCATCGACGAGGCGCACGAGCGCAGCCTGAACGTCGACTTCCTGCTCGGGTACCTCAAGCGCCTGCTCCCCCGGCGCCCCGATCTCAAGGTCATCGTCACGAGTGCGACGATCGACCCCGAGAGCTTCGCGAAGCACTTCGCGGATGCCTCGGGCACGCCGGCACCGGTCATCGAGGTGTCGGGCCGCACGTATCCCGTCGAGGTTCGCTACCGCCCGTTGATCGCGGAGTCCGGCGCGGGCGGTGGCGGCGAGGACAGCGACGACGAGGGCGCGGCCGCCGACGACAAGGACGTGCAGCAGGGCATCCTCGACGCGCTCGACGAGCTCGAGCGCGAGTCATCCGGCGACGTGCTCGTGTTCCTCTCGGGCGAGAGCGAGATCCGCGACGCCGAGGCGGCGGTGCGGGCGCACGCGACTCGGCGCGGTGGTGCCGGAGCGACCGAGGTGCTGCCCCTCTACGGCCGGCTCTCGTCGGCCGACCAGCACAAGGTGTTCGAGCCGTCGAAGGTCGCGGGCCTGAAGCGCCGCGTCGTGCTCGCGACGAACGTCGCCGAGACGAGCCTCACGGTGCCGGGCATCCGCTACGTCGTCGACGCGGGCACCGCGCGCATCAGCCGGTACTCGGTGCGGTCGAAGGTGCAGCGGCTGCCGATCGAACCGATCTCGCAGGCCTCCGCGAACCAGCGGTCCGGTCGCTCGGGGCGCACGAGCGACGGCATCGCCATCCGCCTCTACGGCGAGGACGACTTCGAGCGCCGGCCCGAGTTCACCGACCCCGAGATCCTGCGCACGAACCTCGCCGCCGTCATCCTGCAGATGGCGTCGCTCGGGCTCGGTGCGATCGAGGAGTTCCCGTTCCTGACGCCGCCCGACGTGCGCGGCATCCGCGACGGACTCGAGCTGCTGCGCGAGCTCGGCGCACTCGACGACGGCGCCCGTGGTGATGGACCGCAGCTCACGCGCGTCGGACGCCAGCTGTCGCGGCTGCCGATCGAGCCGCGATTCGCCCGCATGGTGCTGGAGTCGAAGGCGCAGGGCGTCTCGCGCGAGGTGCTCGCGATCGTCGCGGGGCTCACCATCCAGGACCCGCGCGAGCGGCCGCTCGAGAAGCGCGAGCAGGCCGACGGGTTCCACGCCCGGTTCGTCGACCCCACGAGCGACTTCATGACGCTCCTGAACCTCTGGAACCACCTCGAGGCCAAGCAGCGCGAGCTCTCGGGCAGCGCCTTCCGCCGCATGTGCCGCGCCGAGTACCTGAACTACCTGCGCGTGCGGGAGTGGCAGGACCTCTACCGCCAGCTCGTGCGGCTCGCGAAGCCGCTCGGCCTTCACGTTGCCCAGCAGGCGGGCGAACCGAACCCCGACGGCATCCACCGCGCCCTGCTCGCCGGGCTGCTCTCGCAACTCGGACTCCGCGACGACGCCAAGACGTCGAGCGGTCGGGGCGGTGCGGGCGCCGCCCGCGAGGGCGAGCGCAAGGGCCGCCGTCCGCAGGCCGAGTTCGTCGGCGCCCGCAACTCGCGGTTCGTCGTGTTCCCGGGCTCGGCGCTCGCGAAGAAGCCGCCGTCGGCGCTGATGAGCGCCGAGCTCGTCGAGACCAGCCGGCTGTTCGCCCGCGTGAACGCCGCGATCGACCCGGCCTGGGCCGAGCTGCTCGCCGGCCCGCTCGCCAAGCGCAGCTACAGCGAACCCCGGTGGGAGCGTCGCCAGGGTTCCGCGGTGGCCGACGAGAAGGTCACGCTGTTCGGCGTGCCGATCGTCGCGAAGCGGCGAATCCAGCTCGCGCGGGTCGACCTGCCCCTCGCCCGCGAACTCTTCATCCGGCACGCCCTCGTCGACGAGGACTGGGACACGACCCGCCTCGACAAGCGGCTCTTCGCGTTCGTGCGCGCGAACCGCGCCCTTCGCCGTGAACTCGGCGAGGTCGAGGAGCGCACCCGCCGACGCGACATCCTCGCCGGCGACGAAGCCGTCGTCGCGTTCTACGAGGCGCGGGTTCCGGCGGATGTCTCGGACACGCGCTCGTTCGAGCGCTGGTGGCGCGGCGCGCACCGCACGACCCCCGAGCTGCTCTCGATGCGGGCGACCGACCTCGTCGGCGACGACGAGGAGACGGTGAAGGACGACGGATTCCCCGACCGCTGGCGTCAGGGCGACCAGACGCTCTCACTGCGCTACCGGTTCGAGCCGGGTGCCGACGACGACGGCGTGACCGTGCAGGTGCCGCTCGTGCTGCTCCCCCGGCTCGCGCCGACCGGGTTCGACTGGCAGGTGCCGGGCCTGCGCGACGACCTCATCACCGCGATGCTGCGCACCCTGCCGAAGGTGCTGCGCCGGCAGGTCGTGCCGGCCGCCGAGTGGGCGGCGAAGATCTCGGCCGAGTTGCCCGACGGCCCTGAGCGCGGTGCCGATCGCGAGCCGTTCGCGGCGACCCTCGGGCAGACGATCCGCCGGCTCACCTTCGCGCCCGTCGATCCGAGCGACTTCGACGTCGAGCGCGTGCCGCCGCACCTGCGCGTCACGTTCCGCGCGGTCGACGAACGCGGGCGCACGCTCGGCTCGTCGAAGGACCTCGGAGACCTGCAGGCCCGGCTCGCCGACAAGGCCGCGAGCGCGGTCGCGTCGACGTTCGCCGGGCGTCGCGACGGCGGACGAGACCAGCGGATGCCTCGCGGCGAGTCGACCTCGCGATCGAACCGCGAGGCGGCGCCCACGGCACCTGCCCGGCCTGCGGATCCGGCTCTCGCCGAGAGGACGGGCATCACCTCCTGGGAGTGGGACGAGCTTCCCGCACACCTCGACACACGCCAGGCGGGCAACGTCATCCGCGCGTACCCCGCACTCGTCGATGAGGGGTCGTCGGTCGCCCTGCGCCTCGTCGCCACCGCCGAGGAGCGCGATCGGGCCCTGCGGCGGGGCATCCGGCGCCTGCTGATCCTCGCGACCCCGTCGCCCGTGGCCTACGTGCAGGAGCACCTCTCGAACGACGAGAAGCTGCAGCTCGCGGCGAGTAACTACGCCGGCACGCGCGCACTGCTCGACGACTGCCTCGCGGCGTGCGTGGACGCCGCGCTGCGCGCCCGGCACCCGGATGGGCTGCTGCGCACGCGCGGCGAGTTCGATCTCGTGCGTGACGCGATCGCCGCGGACATCATGGACCGCATGTTCGAGACGGTCTCGCTCGTCGCCCGCATCGTGAAGGCGTCGCGCGATGCCGACCGGGCCATCGCGAAGGCGTCGAGCATGCACCTCATGGCGGCGCTCGGCGATGCGCGCGCCCAGCTCGAGGGGCTCGTACCGGCGGGATTCGTCTCGACGACCGGGCTCGAACGGCTGCGACACCTGCCCCGCTACCTCGAGGGCATCGCGCTGCGCGTGCGCAAGCTCGTCGAGAACCCCGGTCGCGACCGGCAGTCCATGAACCAGCTCGAGGGTTCGATCGCCGCGTTCGAGGCAGCCGGGGGGCGCATCCCGATCGACGTCGAGGCGCCCGAGCGGCTGATCCGCGTGCGTTGGATGCTCGAGGAGCTGCGGGTCGGCCTCTTCGCGCAGGAACTGCGCACCGCCGAGACGGTCTCGCCGCAGCGCATCGCGAAGGCGCTCGCGGACTGATCGCGGGCGCGCCGTCGCCGGTCGAGGAGCGCGAAGCGCGTATCGAGACCTTCGCGACGGGTCTCGATACGCGTCGCTCCGCGGCGCTACTCGACCGACGGGTTGTCGCTCCGCGGCGCTACTCGACCGACGGGTCGTCGCTCCGCGGCGCTACTCGACCGACGGGTTGTCGCTCCGCGGCGCTCCTCGACCGACTGGGTTCAGAGCACCTTCGAGAGGAACGCCCTCGTGCGCTCTCGCTGCGGGTTCGTGAGCACTTCGCGCGGGTCGCCCGATTCGACGACGACGCCGCCGTCCATGAACACGAGCGTGTCGGCGACCTCGCGGGCGAAGCCCATCTCGTGCGTGACGACGATCATCGTCATGCCCGAGGCCGCGAGGTTCTTCATGACATCGAGCACCTCGCCGACGAGCTCGGGGTCCAGCGCCGAGGTCGGCTCGTCGAAGAGCATGAGCTTCGGGTCCATGGCGAGCGCACGCGCAATCGCCACGCGCTGCTGCTGACCGCCCGACAGGTGCGCCGGATAGTAGTCGGAGCGATCGGCGAGCCCGACGCGGGCGAGGAGCTCGAGGGCACGGGCCTTCGCCTGCGCCCTCGGCACGCCCTTGACCTGCACGGGCGCCTCCATGACGTTCTCGAGCGCGGTCATGTGCGGGAACAGGTTGAACCGCTGGAACACCATGCCGATGTCACGGCGCTGCTTCGCGGCATCCTTCGGGTGCATCTCGTAGATCTTGTCGCCGCCGTCGCGGTATCCGACGAGCTGCCCGTCGACCGAGAGACGGCCCGAGGAGACCCGTTCGAGGTGGTTGATGCACCGCAGGAAGGTCGACTTGCCCGAACCCGATGGGCCGACGAGGCAGAGCACCTCGCCGCGCTTCACCTCGAGCGAGATGTCCTTCAGGACCTCGTTGGAGCCGAAGCTCTTCGAGACCGACTCCGCCGACACCATGGGCGTCGTGATCGTGTCACTCATCGCGCGTCACCTCCGTGTCGCATCGAACCGGGATCCGCCTCGGAATCGAGGTCGAGGTCGACGGCAGGCACCGCCGCCGTGGGCACCGTGCCCGCCGGCCTGTCGGGGCGGACTCCGACGCCGCGGGCGTAGCGCTTCTCGAGGAAGTACTGCCCGACCATGAGCACCGAGGTGACCGCGAGGTACCAGAGCGACGCGACGATGAGCAGCGGGATGGGGTTGAAGATCTCCACCGAGATGTCGCGCGACCTGGAGTAGAGCTCGAGCGTGAACGGCACCGCCGAGACCAGCGAGGTCGTCTTCAGCATCGAGATGACCTCGTTGCCGGTCGGCGGGATGATGACGCGCATCGCCTGGGGCAGGACGACCCGGCGCATCGTCTTCGACCAACTCATGCCGAGCGCCGTCGCGGCCTCGTTCTGACCGGGGTCGACCGAGAGCAGGCCCGCACGCACGATCTCGGCCATGTACGCCGCCTCATTGAGCGAGAGGCCGATGACGGCGATCCAGAAGGCGTTCAGCGCCGTGGTCGTCGGAATCGAGACCCACGGATCGGTGAACGGGATGCCGAGGTCGATCGACTGGTAGATGATCGCGATGAGGCCCCAGAACACCAGCTGCACGTAGACCGGGGTGCCGCGGAAGATCCAGAGATAGACCCACGCGACGGACTTCACGACCGGATTCTCCGACTGCCGCATGACAGCCAGCACGACACCGAGGATGATCGCGATGATCATCGAGATCACCGTGAGCAGCAGGGTGAACACCGCAGCCTCGGAGATGCGCCGGTCGAAGACGTACTTGCCGACGGCCGGCCAGTCGTAGGCGGTCCGCTGCGCCGCGTCGATGACGAACAGTGCGACGATCAGGAGCAGGACGACCGCGAAGACCGTGCGCCACGGATGCCGCAGCTTGACGACCTTGGCAGGCGGGCGCTCAGGCGACCCGCCAGGCGGCGGGGTCGTCCCCACCGCCTGGCTCGAGTTGTCGGTCATGATCGCCTACGAGCCCGCGTTGATCTCGATGGTGTCGACGCCGCCCGATTCGACGCCCCACGCGGTGAGGATCTCCTCGTAGGTGCCGTTGGCGATGAGCGCCTCGAGCGCAGCCTGCAGTGCCGGGATGAGGTCGGAGCCCTTCGCCACCGGGATGCCGTAGGGGGCGGAGTCGAACGTGTCGCCCGCGGGCTCGAGCTTGCCGTCGGTCTGCTCGATCGCGTAGAGGGTGACGGGCGAGTCGGCGCTCATCGCGTCGGCCTGGCCGAGCACGACGGCGTTCGCGGCGGCGTCCTGGGAGTCGAACGGCAGGATCTCGATGGCCGGCTCACCCGCGTCGACGCATGCCTGGCTCTTGCCGGGCAGTTCATCGGTGTGCTCGTAGGTGGTCGCCTGCACGGCGACCTTCAGGCCGCACGCTTCGTCGGGGTTCACGTCGCCGCCGGCGGGCTGTGCCCACTGGATGCCGGCCTCGTAGTAGTCGATGAAGTCGACCTGCTGCTGACGTTCGGCGTTGTCGGTGAAGGACGACATGCCCATGTCGGTCTTGCCGCCGGTGATCGACGGGATGATGTTGTCGAACGAGGCGATCTGGTACTCAGCGGTGATACCGAGCGTCGCGGCGATCGCGTCGGTGAGTTCGATCTCCCAGCCGACGGGCTCGCCCGACGCGTCCTTGAACTCGTTGGGCGGGTAGGCGGCGTCGGTGCCGACGAGGAGCACGCCGGCCTCGGCGATGGCGTCGGGCAGCAGCGCCGCCGCCGCTTCGTCTTCGCGCACCTCGGTCGAAGTCGTCGGTTCGGCGGACGGGCTGCCGCCGCTCGTGTTGTCGACACAGCCGGTGAACAGGAGGGCGGTCGCTGCGGCGACCGCGGCGGGGATGAGCAGGCGTCGAGATTGCATGTGGAATACCTCTGTCGTTGCGGTGAGACGGTCGACTGCAGACCTCGATCGGGCCGCGTCGCCAGATCCCGAGCCTACCCGCATCGAGAGGTGCCGTCGCGGCGTGCACGGGGTCCTCGATTCGCCCTTGCGGCGACTGCCTCAGCTTCCGCCGCGGTCGCTAGAGTGGACGAACCGTGGGAAGCTACTCCGAACTCCTCAAGACCTCGGGCGTCGCTCGCATCATCGCCGCGCAGCTCACCGCGCGGTTCCCATCGGGCATGCTCTCGCTCGCGTTCCTGCTGCACGTCGAGCAGCAGACGGGCTCATACGGCGCCGCCGGCCTCGTGCTCGCCGCCACGTCGATCGGGCAGGCCGTCGCCGGTCCGCTGACGAGCCGGCTCATGGGGCGGTTCGGCATGCGCCCCGTGCTGATCGTCACCCTGGTCATCTGCGCGGCCGCGGTGGTCGCGATCGGCGTGCTGCCGCTGACCGTCCCCCTCTACATGGCGGTCGGGCTCGTCGCGGGCCTCGCGACGCCGCCGGTGCAGCCCGCGGTGCGCACGATCTATCCGAAGATGGTGAACTCGCGTCAGCTCACCCCGCTGTTCTCGCTCGACGCGTCGGCGCAGGAGATCATCTGGGTCGTCGGACCGGTCGTCACCACCTTCGTCGCAACGCAGATCGGCACGGTCTGGGCGATCCTCCTCGCCGCAGCGATGATGATCGGCGGCGGCATCTGGTTCATCTCCTCGCCCGAGCTCGGGCGGGTGCGCATCCCGAGATCCAAGCGCCGGTTCGGCACCGTGCTCGGCCGTCCGCCGGTCATGCTCGCGACGATCGTGGGCTTCCTGCTCATCGGTGCGTGCGCAGCGCTCGAGGCCGGCGTCGTCGCCGTGTTCGGCCACGACGGCGCCGAGGCGGGCATCGTGCTCGCGATCTTCTCGGTCGGCTCGCTCGCGGGCGGCCTGTTCCTCGGACACGTGCCGATCGGACCGTGGTCGACCGCCCGGCGCCTGTTCATCGTCTTCGCGGGCATGGCGCTCGCCGCGTTCGTCATGGACTTCTGGTGGCTCTCGGTCACCCTGTTCGTCGCCGGCATCGGCATCGCCCCCGCGCTCGCAGTGCTGTTCGCGATCGTGTCGGCGAGCGTGAAGTTCAGCGACACCGCCGAGGCCTACGGTTGGGTCGGCACCGGACAGCTCATCGGCGCCGCGCTCGGATCGGCCGTGGCCGGTTTCCTCATCGACGCCTCCAGCGCGCAGGGCGCGTTCGTCGCGGCCGCCGGCCTGGCGCTGCTCGGCCTGCTCGCCGCGGTCGTGGGGCGCCCGTGGCATCCCGATCTGCGGGGCCGCGACGCGAGCCCCATCCCCGACACCGAACCGGTGCCCCTGCAGCCCAGTTGAGAAAGGCCCACGGATGTCGCAGCCGATCACTCCCGTCCCGCTCCTGCCGCTCGCCGACGGGACCGTCATTCCGCAACTGGGCTTCGGCCTGTACAAGGTGCCCGCGGCCGATGCCGTGCGGCTGTGCCTCGAGGCGATCGACGCGGGCTACCGCCACCTCGACACGGCGGCGCTCTACGGCAATGAGCGCGAGGTCGGAGAGGCGGTCCGCTCGGCGCCCGTGCCGCGCGACGAACTGTTCGTGGTGAGCAAGGTGTGGAAGGACGACAACGGCTACGACCAGACGCTGCGCGCGTTCGACGAGGCGATGGCCCGGTTCGCGCTGGACTCGCTCGACCTCTACCTGATCCACTGGCCGATGCCCTCGACCGACCGCTACGTCGACACCTGGCGAGCGCTCGTTCGCCTGCAGGCAGAGGGGCGGGTGCGCTCGATCGGCGTCGCGAACTTCCACGCGCACCACATCGAGCGCATCGTCGCCGAGACCGGGGTGACTCCCGTGGTCAACCAGGTGGAGCTGCATCCGTGGCTGCCGCAGGCCGAACTCCGCGAGTTCGATGCGGCACGGGGCATCCGCACCGAGGCGTGGTCACCACTCGCGCGAGGTCGGATCCTCGACGAACCGGTGCTCGACCGGCTCGCCGCAGCGCACGGCCGCACGCCGGCGCAGATCGTGCTGCGGTGGCACCTGCAGCTCGGCAACATCGTCATTCCGAAGGCGTCGTCACGGGCTCGCATCCGTGAGAACCTCGACGTCCTCGACTTCGAGCTCGGCGCCGACGACCTCGCCGCCATCGCGACGCTCGCGAGCGGCGAGCGCACCGGCCGCGACCCCGACGTCGACTGACTCGCACCGACGCCGAACGCACGACGGGAGCCGGAGCGCCGGGGGGCGTCCGGCGACTCCCGCGATCCGCAACCCGATCGTGACTGGACTCCCAGCGGGGGCACAGACATCGGGTTCGGGCGCAGCAATACCCTGTGCACATGAACCCCGTGCACCCGCGACGACTCGCAGCCGCGGCGGCGGCAGCGGCCATCGCCGCCCTCCTGCTCGCCGGCTGCACGATGGGCGCCGGCGAGTCGACCACGCCGAGCGTCGACACGCCCACCGGCGAGGTCGCGCCGGCGCCCGGACAGGCCGAAGACCAGGCAACCGACGGCGGTGCGGGCGCCGAGCAGCAGTCCGAATCGCTGGTGCCCGACCGCAGCGTCGTCACGACGGGGTGGGTCGCGATCACGGTCGACGACCCGGTCGCTTCGGCCGAGGACGCCGCCGGCCTGGCCGAGCGCGCGGGCGGCCGCGTCGAGAGTCGCACCGAGACGCCGGGCACCGAGACGCAGCAGCCGAGCGCGCAGCTCGTGCTCCGCATCCCCAGCGACGAGCTCGACGGGGTGGTCGACGAGTTGCGCGAGCTCGGCACCGTGACCTCGGTGTCGATGAACGCATCGGATGTCACGCAGCAGCGTCAGGACCTCGACGCGCGCATCGACGCCCTCACCGCTTCGGTCGACCGCCTGCAGGAGCTGCTCTCGACCGCGACGAGCGTCACCGACCTGATCGCGATCGAGTCCGAGCTGACCACCAGGCAGGCCGAACTCGACAGCCTCACGCAGCAGCGCGACTTCCTCGTCGACCAGGTCGATTTCTCGACGGTCACGGTCGAACTCGTCACCGAGGCCGTGAGCCCCGACCCCCGGCCCGACGACTTCTGGAGCGGCGTCCTGGCCGGCTGGGCCGCACTCACCGCATTCGCCTCATGGGTCGGCGTGGCGTTCGGCGTCGTGCTCCCGTGGCTGCTCGCGCTGCTCGTCGTCGCCGCGATCGTCGTGCTCGTCGTCGTCCTCGCGACACGCGGAAGGCGGCACGCGCCGACCGGGCCCGAGCAGGAGCCCCGGGCGTAGTCTGGCGGCGTGAGCGAGACGCCAGAGACCCTGCTGCACGACGACCTGCTCGAACGCATCCGCACCCGCGCGAGCGGGTACGACCGAGACAACGCCTTCTTCGACGACGACCTCGCCGAGCTCGCCGAAGCCGGATACCTGCGCGTGCTCGTGCCCGAGGAGTTCGGCGGCCTCGGCTGGAGCCTGTCCGATGCCGTGCGCGCGCAGCTGCGACTCGCCGGCGCCGCCCCCGCCACGGCGCTCGCGGTGAACATGCACCTCGTGTGGACCGGGGTCGCGAAGGCGCTGCGCGAACGCGGCGACGACTCGCTCGAGTTCCTCATGCGCGAGGCCGGTGAAGGCGAGGTGTTCGGGTTCGGCATCAGCGAGGCCGGCAACGACCTCATGCTGTTCGGCTCCCGATCGACCGCCGAACCGCAGCCCGACGGCGGCTATCGCTACACCGGCCGAAAGATCTTCACGTCGCTCTCACCCGCGTGGACCCGCCTCGGCACCATGGGCCTCGACTCCGAATCGGCCGATGCCCCGAAGATCGTCTACGGCTTCATCGACCGCGAGGATCCCGACGTGAAGGTGCTCGACGACTGGGACACCATCGGGATGCGGGCGACCCAGAGTCGCACCACCGTGCTCGATGGCGCGTACGCGGCATCCGACCGCATCGTGCGCCGCCTCGAACCTGGGCCGAACGCCGACCCCTTCATCTTCGCCATCTTCGCGAACTTCGAGCTGCTGCTCGCGGGCGTGTACGCGGGCATCGGTGCGCGCGCGCTCGACCTCGCCGTCGCGGCCGCCCAGCGTCGCACCTCGATGAAGTACGACGGCCGGCCGCTGGCGCAGGACCCCGACATCAGGTGGCGCATCGCCGACGCGGCGATCGCACAGGACGCGCTCCTGCCGCAGCTCGTCTCGCTCGCCCGCGACGTGGACGAGCAGGTCGATCACGGTTCGCTCTGGTACGCGAAGCTCAGCAGCATGAAGGTGCGCGCCACCGAGACCGCGAAGCAGGTCGTCGACCAGGCCGTGCGCGTCGGCGGCGGCTCGACGTACTTCGCCGGATCCGAGCTCGGACGCCTCTACCGCGACGTGCTCGCGGGCATCTTCCACCCCTCCGACGACGAGTCGGCGCACTCGACGGTCGCGAACGCGTGGCTCGGGCCGATCGAGGCCTGACCCCGCTCCGACATCACCGGATGAGTGTGCGCGCCACGGCTAGACTGACGTGGGCGGCGATCGCCGCCAGCGCACACTGGAGGTCGTTGTGAACGTCGTCGCCACCGTCATCGCCATGGGATTCTTCGTCTTCGGCATGTGGCTCATGGGCACCGCGCCCGAGCTGGCGAGCTTCCAGGCGGCGGTATTCTTCGGTGGCATCCTGTGCGTCGCCCTCGCGGTCGCGATCCCGACCTCGCTGCTCGGCCGCTCCGACAGCTGAGTCAAGCGTGACCCTGCCCTCCGCTGACACCCGCGTCACGTACCCCGCCGGCGAACTCGAGGCGACTGCGCGCGTCGTGCACCTCGCCCCCGCCGGTGACGGCCGGCTGGCGATCATCACCGACGTCACGAGCTTCCACCCGATCGATGCGGCCTGGCCCGACCAGCCCGCCGATGCCGGCACGATCACCGTGGGTGGCGTCGACGTCGCCGTGCGCGACGCCGTCGTCGCCGCGACAGACGGTGAGGCGCTCGCCCTCGGCGACGACATCCCGGTGCGCAAGGGCACCGAGGGCTGGGCGTTCCTCGTCGCCCACCTCGTCGACGAGGGCACCGCGGTCGCCGAGGGCGACGAGGTCGTCATTCGTGCGGATGTCGCGACCCGCCGATCCCTCTCGCTCGGCCACACGGCCTGCCACGCGGCATCCCTCGCCCTCAATCAGGCGCTCGCCGCGCGCTGGTCGAAGCCGGCGCGGACCGATGCGCTCGGCAGCCCCGACTTCGACGGCATCGCGATCGCGTCGAGCCGCATCGAGCCCAACGGCTCGGTCGACCGTTACCGTCTCAACAAGTCGCTGCGTCGCGCCGGGTTCGACGTCGCGGGCCTCGCAGATGATCTCGATGCGCTCGGCGACGCCGTCAGCCAGACGGTCGCGGCGTGGGCCGCGGCCGGGGCATCCGTGCACGTCGAACGCGACGGCGACCTGCTCACCGACCGACGCCGCTGGGTCGCCGAACTCCCCGACGGCGTCGCTCGCATCGACTGCGGCGGTACGCACGCCTCATCACTGGCCGATGTTGCCGGTGCGCGCGTCTCACTCGAGCTCGGCGACGACTCGGGAACGCCGATTCTCACGATGCGCACCCAGGTTGTCGCGGATCGCTGACCCCCGCGGGCGGTGACACCCCCGCACGGGGTTACGATTGCGAGCGTGGGAATTCATATCGAGAAAGTCGATCTTCCAGGGATCGGCATTCGCCACGATCTCGTCACCGAAGGCGGTCGACGAATCAGCGTGGTGTCGCACCGCGACGGCGAGCGCGATCTCGGCCTCTTCGAGGTCGACGACCCCGACGCCTGTCGCTACAGCATCCCGTTGAACGACGACGAGGCCGCGGCTCTGGCCGACGTGCTCGGCGCCTCGGTGATGCTCAGCCGTCTCACGAGCCTCAGCGATGAGACCGCGGGGCTGTACACCGAGCAGATCGCACTGCCGACCGACTCGCCCTACCTGAACCGCACGCTCGGAGCGACCAAGGCTCGCACGCGTACTCACGCGTCGATCGTCGCCATCGTGCGCGACGGCACCATCATCCCCTCTCCCACGCCGGCCGAACCGCTGCGCGCGGGGGACGTCATCGTCGTCGTCGGAACCCGTGAAGGACTCGATGGAGTAGCTCGGCTGCTCTCCAACGGCCCCGACTGAGCGGGGAGCCGCATGCACGAGACCACGCTGCTCCTCATCGAAGTCGGCGCGCTGCTTCTCGCAATGAGCTTCCTCGGGCGCCTCGCGCTCATCCTCGGCATCTCGCCGATCCCGTTCTACCTCGTCCTGGGCCTCGCGTTCGGCAACGGCGGCTTCGTCGAGCTCGCCGCGAGCGAGGAGTTCTTCCAGGCCGGCGCCGAGATCGGCGTCATCCTGCTGCTCGCGCTGCTCGGGCTCGAGTACACCGCGGCTGAGCTCTTCGGCAGCCTGAAGTCGGCGCGCACGGCGGGCATCTTCGACGCGCTGCTGAACGCGCTGCCCGGTGCGGCCATGGCGCTGCTGCTCGGATGGGGGCCCGTCGCGGCGGTCGCGCTCGCGGGCGTCACCTGGGTGTCGTCGTCGGGCGTCATCGCGAAGCTGCTGCGTGACCTCGGGCGGCTGTCGAACCGCGAGACGCCGGCGATCCTTGCGGTCCTCGTGATCGAGGACCTCGCGATGGCGTTCTACCTGCCGGTGCTGTCGGCGATCGTGATCGGGGTGAGCCTGCTGCAAGGCGCGATCGCGGTCGCGATCGCCGTCGGCGTGGTGGCCGTGATCCTCTACGTCGCGCTGCGGCACGGGCACTTCGTGTCGCGGCTGTTCCCCGCCGACGAGTACGAGCCGCTGCTGCTCGGCGTGCTCGGTCTCACGATGCTCGTCGCGGGCGTCGCCGCCGAGGTGAGCGTGTCGGCGGCGGTCGGCGCGTTCCTCGTGGGCATCGCCCTCTCCGGCCGGGTCGCCGAGAACGCGAGCACCGTGCTCACGCCGCTGCGCGACCTGTTCGCCGCGATCTTCTTCGTGTTCTTCGGCCTCACGACCGACTCGTCGGCGCTCGTCTCGGTGCTGCTGCCGGCGCTCGTTCTCGCGATCGTCACGATCATCACGAAGCTCATCACCGGCGCGTACGCCGCCCGCCGGGCGGGCGTCGGCACGCTCGGCCAGTGGCGCGCGGGCCTCTCGCTCGCCCCGCGCGGCGAGTTCTCGATCGTCATCGCGGGCCTCGCCGTCGGTGCAGGAGTCGCACCCGAGCTCGCGCCGCTCGCGACGGCGTACGTGCTCATCACCATCCTCGCGGGCACGTTCCTCGCGCGGTTGCCCGAGGTCGCATGGTTCCGCGCGGCAGTGCTGCGCAAGCGCCGCACGGGCGCCGCCGCCTAGCTGCTCGGTGCCGCGAGCTCAGCTGCTCGCCGCGGCGGCGTCGATCTCGGCGTCTGCGGCGTCGGCGAGCTCGAGCAGTTCGCGAACCCGCGGGACCACCTGGGTCGCGTAGCGCTCGATGCTCAGCATGAGCTCGTCATGCGGGAGCGGCCCGTTCGAGTACTTCATGTCGAAGCGGGTCGCGCCGAGGGTGCGCATGGCGCCGGCGATCTTCTGCGCCACGGACTCGGGCGAGCCGACGTAGAGCGATCCGTTCGCCGAGGACTCGCCCTCGAAGTGCTCGCGCGTCGCCGGCGCCCAGCCGCGCTCGCGGCCGATGCGGTCGATGTAGCCCTTGTAGTACGGCCAGAGGGTGTCGCGGGCCTGCTCGTCGGACTCGCCGATGTAGCCGGGCGAGTGGATCGCGATCGGTTGCGAGGGCTTCTCGAACTGCTCGAGCGCCTTGCGGTACAGGTCGGCGAGCGGTGCGAACCGGGCGGGGCTGCCACCGATGATCGCGAGCACGAGGGGCAGGCCGTAGTGCGCGGCGCGCACGACCGACTCGGGGCTTCCGCCGACGCCGACCCAGGTCTTCAACCGGCCGTGCTCGATCGGCGGGTAGACGGACTGGTCGGTCAGCGGTGCGCGAAGCTCACCGGTCCACGTCACCGGCTCCTGCGGCAGCAGCGCCGAGAACAGGTTGAGCTTCTCTTCGAAGAGCTCCTGGTACTGGTTGAGCTCGAAGCCGAAGAGCGGGAACGACTCGATGAACGACCCACGACCGAGGATGACCTCGGCTCGACCGTTCGAGATCGCGTCGAGCGTCGAGAAGCGCTGGAACACGCGCACCGGGTCGTCGGAACTCAGCACCGTGACCGCGGACCCGAGGTGGATGCGCTCGGTGCGGCTCGCGATGGCGGCGAGCACGACCTCGGGCGCCGACACGGCGAACTCGTTGCGGTGATGCTCGCCGATGCCGAAGAAGTCGAGCCCGAGCCGATCGGCCAGCTCCGCCTCCTCGACCACGTTGCGCAGCGTCTGCGCGTGGGACAGCGGCGCGCCGTCGGCTCCGACGGTGACGTCCCCGAACGTGTCGAGTCCGAATTCGTAGCGCTCGGTCATTGCAGTCCCCTTTTTTCCACAGCTTCGATGCATTCGCATCCATGTGCGGCCAACCCCCGACGAGCCGAGACTATTCCCTCCGGCCCCGCCCGGGGAATGACCTGATCGCAGGCGGCGTTTCACACCGATGACAACGCATCGACCGCGCGTCGGGCATCCGACGTCGAGGTCTGGGCACGAAGTGGGAGCATGGAACTGTGACAGATCGACCGGTGATCGGAATCTTCGGAGCGGGCAAGGTGGGCACCGCGCTCGCACGCCTGCTCGTGTCATCCGGTCATGAGGTACTGATCGCCGGCTCGCCGCGGCAGACCGCGCTCGACCTGCTCGTGGGCGTCGTCGCGCCCGGCGCGAAGGTGGTGCAACCCGATGAACTCGCCGATCGCGCACAGATCATCATCGTGGCGGTGCCGTTCGGCAAGGCCCCGACGGTGCCGTGGCACCGGTTCGGCGACCGCATCGTCATCGATGCCATGAACTACTGGCCGCCCGTCGACGGCAACATCGCCGAGGTCGACGCCGACCCCCGCACCACGAGCGAGCAGAACGCCGCCCGCAATCCCCGCGCCCGCGTCGTCAAGTCGCTCAACCACCTCGGCTACCACGAGATGGAGGACGACAGCATGCCCGCGGGCTCGCCGCTGCGCAGGGCCCTCGCCGTCGTCGGCGACGATCCCGATGCGCGCGCCGAGGTGGCCGCCCTCATCGACGCGATCGGGTTCGACCCCGTCGATGGTGGTGCGCTCGAGCACGGCGAGGCGTTGCAGCCGGGTCATCCGGCGTTCGGGCGCGAACTCTCGGCCGCCGAGCTCGCGGCCCTGCTCACCCCCGCAGCGCACCTCGCGGCCTGAGCGCGGGTCGCGGCGAGCAGTCGATCCGTCGCGAATCGCCCTGTCAGCGCGTATCTTGGGGCCATCCGCGACGGATCGATGGGCGAAGGAGGCGCGGATGACCGATGCTGCGACGCTCGTCGCCACGCTCGAGGCGATGGCCACGCCCGAGGAGCGCGAGAAGTACACGAGGTACTTCGCGCCCGATCCCGCTGCCCCGTTCATCGGCGTGCGCATGGGGGCCGTGTTCGAGCTCGCCAAGACCGCGCTCGACCTGCCCGCGACCGAGCTCGAAGCGCTGCTCGAGCAGCCGACGCACGAGGTGCGCGCGCTCGCGTGCAGCATCATGGGCAAGTCGGCGGCGCACCGCCGGACCGGCGATGAACGCCGCACGGAGCTCCACGACCTGTACCTGCGCCGCCACGACCGTATCGACCAGTGGGACCTCGTCGACCTCGCCGCGCGCGACGTCATCGGGCAGTATCTGATCGACCGCGACCGCTCGCCGCTCACCCGGCTCGCGGCATCCGATTTCTGGCCCGCGCGGCGCACCGCGCTCGTTGCGACCTTCGCGTTCCTGAAACGGGGCGAGGTCGACGACGCGTACACGCTCGGCGAGATGCTCGCCGACGACACCGAGCCATTCGTGCAGAAGGCACTGGGCTGGGTGCTGCGCGCGGCGGGCGACGTCGATCCCGCCCGACTCATCGCCTTCGTCGAGCGTCGCGCAGCGACGATGCCGCGGGTTGCGTTGCGCGCCGCGATCGAGCACTTCCCGAAAGACGAGCGCTCACGCATCCTCGCGATCCGCTGAGCTTCACCGCTCGGTCTGCTCGATCGCGTCCGAATCTTCGGCGGTTCCCCCGCCCAGCGCGATTCGCTGCCGACCGCGGGCGCTCAGGTCGAGCACGCCGATCGCGAAGGCGATCGCCACGAGCACCGCGACCGCGAGCATGCCCACCGCGTACGCGTCGCGGTAGACCGCCAGGTCGGGCGAACCGCCCGACTCGCGGTAGATGGTCGAGTAGAACAGCGACAGGGTGACCGCCGTGCCGATGGCCGTGCCGATGCGCTGGCCGAGCTGGCCGACCGAGCCGGCGAGGCCGCCCTGCTTCACGGGCACGTCGGCGAGCGCGAGCGTCTGGTTCGGCGAGATCACGAAACCGCCGCCCGCACCGCTGAAGATCATGGCGGCGGCCATCGCCCATGGCGTGATCTCAGGCGGGGTGACGAACGCGACGAGCACGGACAGCCCGATGCCGACGAGCAGCAGGACGAGGCCCCAGACGACCAGGGGTCGACCGAGGCGATTGACGAGATTGCCGCCGATCCACGACGTGACCGCGCTGACGAGCGCGAACCCGATGGTGACCATGCCCGCGTAGACCGCCGCGAGCCCCAGTCCGTGCTGGAGGTAGAGCGTCGTGAGCAGGAACATCGGGGGCAGCGCGGCGAAGTACACGCTCGAGAGCGCGGTGCCGTTGCGATATGACGAGATGCCGAACAGGCCCAGCGGTACGAGGGGATGCTTGCCGGTCGCCGCGTATCGCCGCTCCCACACGAGGAACGCGGTGAACGCGAACACGAACACCACGAGCACCCACCACCTGCTGGGGTCGTCGTCGGGCGACCCGGTCGTGAACAGGAACGGCCACATGAGCGAGACCACGCTGATGCCGAACAGGACGAGGCCGACCGGGTCGAGTGAGAGCGGTTTGCCTGACGGATGCCGCGTCACGGGCAGCAGCCAGATGGCGAGCGCGATGGCGGCGAGGGCGAGGGGCACGTTGATCCAGAAGATGCCGCGCCAGCCGTCTTCGGGCCCGCCGATCGCGATCATGAGTCCGCCGAGGGTCGGCCCGAACGCGGTCGCGAGGCCGATGGTCGCGCCGAACAGGCCGAACGCCTTGCCGCGCTCCTTGCCCTGGAAGAGCTCCTGGATGAGGCCGAGCACCTGCGGCATCTGGATGCCGGCCGCGACGCCCTGCAGCAGTCGCGCGATGAGCAGCACGGTCGCATTCGGCGCGAGCGCGGCGACGAGGCTCGTGAGGGTGAAGAGGCTGAGTCCGACGATGAAGAGCGTCTTCCGTGAGCGCTGGTCGCCGATGCGACCGGCCGGGACGAGCGTGAGCCCGAACGTGAGCACGTAGCCCGCGACGATGAGCTGCAGCTCGGTCGACCCCGCATCGAACGCGTCCTCGATGGCCGGAAGGCCGACGTTGACCTTCGAGAGGTCCATGATCGTGAGGGCGGCGACCGCCACGCAGACCCAGTACGCGCGCCAACGGTGCTGCTCGGAGATCGGGATCGACCGGGTGGCGGTTGATTCAGTCATCGGGATTCAGACTACGCCCGGGCCGCCCGAAGCCACGGAGGCGCGGTTTCGAGGGTGATGATTCGATCACGCGCGCGAGCACGTCGGGAACCACGAAGGCCGGCACTCGGATGAGTGCCGGCCTTGAAATCTGTGGACCCAGGGGGATTCGAACCCCCGACCTTCTCATTGCGAACGAGACGCGCTACCAACTGCGCCATGGGCCCGAGCGAGAACGAGCCTATCATCCCGTGCGGGGTGGTTCGGACCATCGACCCGCGTCGCGGAGCCCGCGAAACGCGAGTCAGCCGACCGCGCGGCGGCGGCGCAGCACGGCGTCGAGATCGTCGAGGGCCGGCCGGGCGTCGTCGACGATTCCCATGCGCGCGTAGGGGTTGGCCGGCTCGCTCGCGGCGGGCAGGATCTCTGACGGCGCCGGCGCGGATGCCGCGGGGCGGAGCTTCGGCACATCGGGCGCGAGCTGCTCGGCGCGACGCGCGACCGCTGCCGCGGCCTCGACCCGCTTGAGCTCTGCGGCGGCCTCGATCGATGCCATCGCCGTCGCCGCGATCGTCCCGCGAGAGAGGTGCAGGGGACGCGGCAGGGGCTGCGGGGTCCAGCCCTCGACGTTCGTCTGTTCGGGCAGCTCGATCGGCTCGAACACCTCGGGCACCACCTCGACCGGAACCGCGACGGGCGCACTCGGCACCCGCACGCGCGCGAGCGCGACGATGCCGGCGAACGCCGCGACGGCGACTCCCCCGGCGACCGCGGCGATGAGCAGGGTCGCCCCGAATGCGGCGGCGATGAGCCCGACGACGACGGTGAGCAGCGCCAGCAGCAACGTCAGCGAGCACGCTGCCCGCCTGCGCCGAAGCGAGCGCCTCGCCGCGCGGGCGGCACTCAGGGCCGCAGCGGCACCCGATCCGGCGTCCGCGATGATCGCGATGGGCTCGGTGACCGGGGCGTGCGCGGCCATCGCCGCGGCGGCACGCGAGCGCGCCGCCTCGGCCGCGTCCTCGGCCTCGTGCCGCTCGGCGATGGCGAGCTGCTCGGCGGCCTCGGCGGCGAGCCGCACGGCCTCCTGGTGCTCGTGCAGGATGCGCTGCTGCGACGCGACCTCGCGGGCCGTCGCCTCGATGCGCACCGGCTCGGGGGTCTCGGCGGTCTCGGCGAGGATGCGCAGGGTCTGCTGCAGTCGCACCGCGTTGCGCTCGGTCGCGAGGTACTGCCGGCGTCCGAGCCAGCTCGGCAGGAGGTACGCGATCCACAGCGCGGCGGCCACCGCAACCAGGATCCCACCGCCGATCACGTCCATGGCACAACGCTAGGACACCGGAGTCCGCATGCCCTCGCAGGCGCGGGCGTGTTCAGCGATCGGCGAGCGGCAGAGGATACCCCGACGCGGCACGATCGCCGTCGGGGACGCGCGCGACGTCGGCCGGCACCCTGCCCTCGCGCCAGCGGCGCAGCACGCCGCGCGGCACCTCTTCTGCGACGAGCCCGAACGCGAAGTGGTCGCGCCAGTCGCCGTTGATGTGGATGTACCGTCGCCGGAACCCCTCGTACCGGAACCCCAGCTTCTCGACGACGCGCAGAGATGGGCCGTTCTCGGGGCGGATGCAGATCTCCATGCGATGCAGGCGCAGCACGCCGAAGCAGTAGTCGGTGGCGAGGGCCACGGCGGTGGGGGTGATGCCGCGCCCCGCGACATCCTGCGACACCCAGTACCCGATCGTCGCCGACGACAGCGAGCCGTACGCGATCGACGAGACGTTCAACTGGCC
Source organism: uncultured Actinomycetota bacterium (assembly GCA_963758615.1). GTDB lineage: Bacteria > Actinomycetota > Actinomycetes > Actinomycetales > Microbacteriaceae > Agromyces. Next base: position 726,718 of record CAVWVZ010000009.1, read on the forward strand.
GACCAGCTCGCCGTCGACCTCGATGATGAACGGCAGGGCGTGCCCCGAGCGAGCGTGCGCGAGCAGGTTGCGGATGCTCGCCCGCGTGTCGATGACCGTTCCGCCGCCGGGGTAGGTCGCCTCCCACTGGCGCAGCCAACTGCGGTTGGCGATGAGCACCTTCTCGAGTGCCTTCGCGTCGCGCGCGCGGATGGGACGGAGCGTGACATCGCCGTCGCGCAGCGTCGGCACGGCGGCAGCGGGCATCGTCAGTCCCTCTGGAGCTGGGCGGCGTAATCGATGAGCCAGGGCCGCAGCTCGGGGCCGAGGTCGTCGCGGTCGCTCGCGAGCTGGATGACCGCCTTGATGTAGTCGAGCTTGTCGCCGGTGTCGTAGCGACGCCCGCGGAACACCACGCCGTAGACGCCGCCGGTGCCGTCGACGTCGCCGGCCATGGTCATGAGCGCATCGGTGAGCTGGATCTCGCCGCCCTTGCCGGGTGCAGTGTGGGCGAGGATGTCGAACACCTCGGGCTTCAGCACATAGCGGCCGATGACCGCGTAGTTCGACGGTGCGACCTCTTTGGCGGGCTTCTCGACGAGACCCGTGATGCGCACGACGTCGGGATCGTCGGTGGTCTCGACCTCGGCGGCGCCGTAGAGGTGGATGGAGTCGGGGTCGACCTCGAGCAGCGCGACGATGGACGCGTCGCGCTTGCCCTGCTCAACGAGCATGCGGGTGAGCAGCTCGTCGCGTGCGTCGATGATGTCGTCGCCGAGCAGCACGGCGAACGGCTCGTTGCCGACGTGCATGTGCGCGCGGTGCACCGCGTGGCCGAGGCCCTTCGGGTCACCCTGGCGCACGTAGTGCATGTCGGCGAGGTCGGTCGACTCGTTGACCTTCTCGAGCTTGGCGGTGTCGCCCTTCCTCTCGAGTGTGGCCTCGAGTTCGGCGACACGATCGAAGTGGTTCTCGAGGGCGTTCTTGTTGCGGCCGGTGATCATGAGCACATCGAAGAGGCCGGCATTCACGGCCTCTTCGACGACGTACTGGATGGCCGGCTTGTCGACGACGGGAAGCATCTCTTTCGGCATCGCCTTCGTCGCGGGAAGGAACCGAGTGCCGAGGCCGGCCGCCGGAATGACAGCCTTCGTGATGCGTTTGGTCATTCCCACAGCGTATCCGGATGTCCCGGCGCGGCGTGCGCCGCGAGGCCGCAGCCTAGGATGTGTGCCATGCCCGAGGATCCCGACGTCCAGAAGCGCATCCTGCGCGCCGAGCTTCGCGAGCGTCGCCAGAACCTGTCCAGCCGTGAGCGGGAGCTCGCCACCGAGGGCTTCACGTCGCGACTGCAGGAGCTCATCGGCTCGACCGAGGCGGAGTCGATCTCGTGCTACCTCTCGATGCCGTCCGAGCCGAACACCCGCCCGTTCGTGAACTGGGCCGAGGCACGGGGCATCCGCGTGCTGTTCCCCGTGACCCGTGAAGACGGCCTGCTCGATTGGACCGTCGGCGAGGACGAGACCGAGACGCTGGGCCTGCACGGCACGCCCGAGGCGGCCGGCGAACTGCTCGGACCGATGGCCATCAACGACGTCGACCTCATCATCGTGCCCGCCGCCGCGATCGACGCGGGCGGCATGCGGCTCGGCTGGGGACGCGGCTATTTCGACAAGACCCTCGGTTCGATGGGAAAATGTCCTCCGGTGTATGCCGTGGTCTACGACAGCGAGTTCGTCGAGCACGTGCCGCGCGAAGTCCACGACCAGCCCGTGAACGGCGTCGTGACCCCGACGCGCATCATCGCGTTCTGACCGGAATCCGCCGGTCGCCCGATCCGAGAGATCCCCCAATGCCCACGTATTCCTACCGTTGCACCGAGTGCGACAACGCCTTCGACATCCACCAGGCGTTCACCGACGACACGCTCACGGTCTGCGAGGTGTGCGGCGGAAAGCTGCGCAAGCTCTTCAACACCATCGGGGTCACGTTCAACGGGTCCGGGTTCTACCGCACCGACTCACGCGGTGACAGCGGCTCGTCCTCCCGCGGCGACAGCGGCTCGTCGAAGTCGGAGTCGAGCAGCGGCGGGTCCGCCGGCTCGGGTTCGGGCAGCGGCTCCTCAGGCTCGACATCCGCGACCTCCTCCGCGGCGACCGGCGCGTCCTCCACTACCGTGTCATAGGCACGGGCCGCACCCGCCGCGGTCGGGCGAATGGGGGAGGGACCATGCTGCAGGGCTTCAAGGAATTCATCACACGGGGCAATGTCATCGACCTCGCGGTCGCGGTCGTCATCGGCGCCGCGTTCACCGCGGTCGTCAACGCGATCGTCGACGGTCTCATCAACCCGCTGCTCGGTCTCCTGTTCGACGCCGAGAGCCTGGACACGGCGATGATCGTGCAGATCGGCAGCGCGAAGTTCACGTTCGGCGCCGTGCTCGGGGCGATCATCACGTTCCTCGCGGTCGCCCTCGTGGTCTACCTCGTCTTCGTGCTGCCGATGAACACGTATCGCGAACACCAGGCGGCCAAGCTCGCCGCGGGCGAGCCGGTCGACGCGCCCCTCACCGAGGCCGAGTTGCTCGAGCAGATCCGCGACCTCCTCGCCGAGCAGCGGAGTGCCCCGTCGGGGCGTCACTCCGACTAGGTCTGCCGCCAGTGCGGGGGCCGGTCACGGGTCAGGCGATCATCGTCGGATGACCCGGGCCGGCCCTTCTTCGTCGCTGCCGGGGCCTCGGGGTCGGCCGCCGGAGCGACCGGCACCTCGGGCGACGGGTCGGTCCCCGGCGCCGGCGTGAGCCGGGCCCGGCGGGCTCGGCCCGGGGCGCGTTCGACCCGCTGTCGCGGTGGCGACTCGTCGTCGGTCATCGCCGCGCGGTCGCGGCGGTGTCGCCGGTCGGCGCGGGCGCGTCGGGCTTGCCGAGCAGTGCCGCCACCCGCGCCGCGACCGCGTCGGGATTGCCGAACAGCTCGAAGCTGTGCACGCGCAGGTAGTGCCACCCGAGACGTCGCAGCACGTCGGGGCGCAGTCGCAGGGACTCGCGCAGGCTCAGCCCGGCGAGAGCGTCGTCGGTCTCGACGACCACGGCCTTGCCCGAGTTCGCGGCGGCGAGTGCCAGCCGGCCGCGGTGGCCGACGCTGACCCGGATGCCGCGCTTCTCGAGCCGCCGGCCGAGGTCGTGCAACATCGATCCGGGTGCAGTGCCCTCGTCGGCTTCGGCCGCGCGCGCCTCGGTCTGCGTGAGGATGTTGGCGAGGGCGAGCACCCCGTGGCTCTGGCGACCCTCGTCGATGTCGTCGGGCCGGAACGCCGAGACGAGGTCCATCGAGCGCCGCGCACGCGTCATGCCGACGGCCAGCAGCCGGTCGCCGCCGGGTTCGCCGAGCGAGCCGAAGTTCGACAGCAGGCGGCCGTGCGGGGTCCGGCCGTAGCCCACCGAGAAGATCACGCGGTCACGGCTCTGCGCGACGGCCTGCTCGAGCGTGAGCACGGTGAACGGCTCGGCGCGGTCCTTCAGGATGAAGTCCGACAGGTCGGTGCGCTTCGCGAACGCCGCGAGCACCGCCTGGTGCACCCGTGCGGCGTGCCGCGTGCTCGCCGTGATCACCATGAGCGACTCGCGCGGCCGCTTGACGGCGTGCTCCATGACCAGCTCGACGACCTTCGCGACCTCGGAGTCGGTCGATTCGACCGTGCCCGTCACGGCGTCGGGCAGGCCGTTGCCCTCGACGTAGTGCAGGCCCAGGCTGCCGTGGCCGAGGAAGCTGCCGGCCCAGGGCAGTGACACGATGCGGCCGGCGTAGAAGCGGCGGTTGACGAGCTCGGCGAGGTCCTCGCCTCCCGCCCGGTAGCTGCGGGTGAGGGTCAGCGTCGGCAGGAGTTCGCCGAGCCGCGCGAGCGCCGAATCGGCGTGCAGCGCGTCGACCCCCTGGTCGGTCGAACGCCTGGCCGGATGTTCCGCGTCGTCGATGCCCGTCTCGAACAGCGTCGGCGTCTGGGTGACCGGATCGCCGAACGCCACGACCTGCTTCGCGCGGCGGATGGCCCCGAGGTTCTCGGCGATCGTCGTCGCCCCGGCGTCGACGAGGATCACCGTGTCGAACCGGATCTCGTCGTCGACCCCGGCGACCTCGTACGGCGATGCGAGCCACACGGGCGCGAGCACCCGGAACAGGTGCGGAGTCGCCTCGCGCAGCGCCTCGACGCGCACACGGTCGCCACGGAGCATCCGCTTCAACTCGAGCGCCTCTTCGGGGTGGTCGACGAGCGCGACCTTCCAGTTCTCGGCGAGCCGCCATGCGAGCAGCGGCCCGGCGGCCGACGCGTGCGCCTCGTCGACGAGCCGGAAGTCCGCCTCGAGCCGGTCGAGCACCGTCGTGTTCGCGCCGAGCAGTGCCTTCTCGCCGGCCAGCACCGACTCGAGCACCGACTGCCACCACGCGAGCTCCAACTCGTCGGCGACGCCGCGCTCACGGACGTGCCGCTTCGAGAGGTCGATGAGCAGCGGGTCGAGGCCGAGATCGCGAAGGCGACCGAGGATCGCGGTGCGTTCCTGCAGGTTCGAGAGCACCTCGGACTCGGCGGCCAGGCCGGCGAGGGTCGCGACGAGCTCGCGCACCGGCCGTGCGACGAGCTGGCGCGGCGCGCCGGTGACGCCGAGCGGCACGTCGAGCACGCCGAGGTCGTTCGCGACCCGCTGGAACGCAACGTGCACGTCGTCGATGCCGACCGGCACGCCCGGGATCGCCCCCGCCTCGGAGTAGCGATGCCACAGGGTGCGTTGCTGCTGGATGCCCCGGAGTGCGGTGTGCAGGTCGGTGACGTGCACGCCCGGGCGCACGTACTCGAGCGCATGGCGGCGCAGTCGCCGGCGGTTCGCGCCCGACATGCCCGGCGAGTCGCGGCGGGGCGCGGTCGCGGCGATCAGCTCGCCGAGCGGACGGTCGTACACCGACGGATGGAACCGGTCGAGCGTCTCGCGCACATCGAGGAGGAGCCTGAGGAACACGCCGAGCTCGGCGATCGACTCGAACTCGCGCAGGCGCGTCTGCGCGATGAGCGCACGACCGCGCTCGAGGAGCCGCGGCACCTCGACATCGCTCAGTCGCTTGGCGAGCTCGTGCGCCCGAGTGGCCTCCTCGGAGGTGGTGAACGCGGCACCGTACCAAGGCGAGTCGCCGGGTCCGTAGCGGAACTCGCCGAGTGCGGCAGCGCGGGCGAGGTCGTGGGCGACGCGGTCGCGGCCGGTCGCGAGCGCGACGAGCGCCCGATGGTCGAGCCTCGCCGTGGTCGACGGCGGAACCGGCGACAGCGCGAGCCGGGCGAGCTCGCCGAGGGCGTCGAGCACCGACACGTGCAGCTCGGGATCACGGCGGGTGAGCGCCGTGCGGTAGTCGAGCAGCACCTTGCGAAGGCGCACGAGGGCGTCGTCGACGTCGGCGACCCGGGGACGCTCGGCCTTCTCGTTGCGCGAGATCGACTGGATGAGCTCCCGGCGCAGCCCCGGCGTCGTGACCGCAGCTCCCCCGAGCCCGACCTGGCCGAGGCGGTGGGCGATGCCGTCGAGGCTGGCGCGTCGCGAACCGACGACGAGCACCCGCTTGTCGCCTGCGACGAGCGCGCCGATGGCGTTGACGATGGTCTGGGTGCCGCCGGTGCCCGGCAGCGTCTTCACGACGACGGACGCCCCGGACTCGATCTGGGCGACCACCTGCTCCTGCTCGGGGTCGGCGTCGAGCAGCAGCGTGTCGGTCGAGGGCGGTCGCTCGTCCTGCGCGACGGGCCGCGCTCGCTCGCCTCGCGCCGCGGTGACGGCCGCGCGGGCGGTGGGGTTGCCGGCCAGCGCATCGATGACGGGATGGTCGAGCGTCGAGGCATCCGCCGCCATCTCGGGACCGACCTCGGCGAACGACGACACGACGAGCCTCGGCGCCACGCTGAACCAGGGCAGGTGGCTGGTGAGGCCGCGCAGACGGTCGATGACCGGCTGCGGCTTGAACATGCCGTTCGTGATCGCGAGCGCGACGAAGGCGTCGGCATCGAGCGTGATCTGGAACTGATCGCGCAGCTCGCGCGCGAGCGCGGGGTTCAGGAACGGCTGCCCCTTGAGCTTCAGCTCGAAGTCCCGTCCGTAGCGGCGGATCGCGAGGGGGCGCAGCAGCACCGGGGCGAGGAAGTCGTCGCCCGAGTTCCGCCACGACGCGAGGCCGATGGCGAGGTGAACCGACTCGATGCCCCGCACCGAACGCAGCTCGATGCCCTTCTGCGTGATCTCGGCAGCCGCGAGGCGGGCGTTTCGCAGTGCGAGCTCGTCGCGGATCAGGCTCGAGAGCAACGTCGACTTGCCCGTGATGAACTGCGGCAGGCCGCCCGGATGCGTCGTGGACAGCTCGATGCGGGTGCGGGGCGTGTCGACGAATCGCACGAGCGGCGAGCGGCCGCCGACCGTCGCGAGCTCGGCGTTCCAGCGCCGCCACGCGGGCTCCGCGACGTTGCCCGCGACGAGTCCGGGGTCGCCGAGGCTCAGTCCGTCGGGGCTCGTGATGTTCTCAGGCATGGGATCCGGGGTCAGTCCGTCGGCGGCGTCGGCCGCGTCGAGGATCCCATCCTCGTCGTCATTCCGATCCAGCCGCCACACACCGACACCCTAAGTCGAAACCCGCGAAATCCTCGGAAGCATCGCCGCATCCGTCCCGGTTCCACACTGCTTCCCGTGTCGCGCGCGGGGCGAGGGACCCATGGAGGGAGGTAGCCTCGAAGGATCCCCTGAAGAGAAGGAACCCGATGCGCTCAGTGACCCCGGCCGACGTGCACGCGATCGACGGCGCCGTCATCCTCGACGTGCGCGAGCCGCGCGAGCACGAGCGGGCGCACATCGAGGGCACCATCGACATCCCGCTCGGCGAGCTCGTCGCACGCGTCGACGAGCTGCCGCGCGACACGACCGTGTACGTGCTGTGCCACGTCGGCGGGCGCAGCGCGCAGGCGACGCAGTACCTCGAGTCGCAGGGATTCGACGCCGTGAACATCGACGGCGGCATCGTCGAGTGGTACCAGTCGGGCCTGCCCGTCAGCGTCGGCTGACCGCCCCCGGCGTCACGGTCCCGCGCTCAGCCGGCGGCGGTGTACTCGAGACCGTGGGCGGTGGCGACGCCCTCGTTCGTGAGGTGCCCGCCCGTGGCGTTCAGGCCCTTGGCGAGCGCGGGGTCGGCGGCCAGCGCGGCCTGCCAGCCGAGGTCGGCGATCTTCAGCGTGTACGGGAGCGTCGAGTTCGTGAGTGCCGGGGTCGAGGTCGCCGGCACGGCGCCGGGCATGTTCGCGACGCAGTAGAAGATCGCGTCGTGCACGCGGAACGTCGGCTCGGCGTGGGTCGTCGCCCGCGAGCCCTCGAAGCAGCCGCCCTGGTCGATCGCGATGTCGACGAGCACCGAGCCCGGCTTCATGCCGGCGACCATCTCGTCGGTGACGACCTTCGGCGCGGCGGCACCCGGCACCAGCACGGCGCCGATGACGAGGTCGGCGTCCTTGAGCTGACGGGCGATCTCGTAGGGCGACGAGGCGAGCGTGTGGATGCGGTGGTCGTAGCGGGCGTCGAGCTCGCGCAGCTTGGGCAGTGAGATGTCGAACACGGTCACGTCGGCGCCGAGGCCGAGCGCGGTCGCCGCCGCCTGCTCGCCCGCGACGCCGCCGCCGATGACGACGACCTTCGCCGGGCTCGTGCCGGGCACGCCGGCCATCAGCACTCCGCGCCCGCCGCGTGAGGCGAGCAGCTCGGCAGCGCCGACCTGCGGCGCGAGACGACCCGCGACCTCGCTCATGGGGGTGAGCAGCGGCAGCGACCGGTCGGCAAGCTGCACGGTCTCGTAGGCGATCGCGGTGACGCCGGAGTCGAGGATCGCGCGGGTCAGGGGCAGGTCTGCGGCGAGGTGCAGGTACGTGAAGAGCGTGAGGTCCTCGCGCAGGAAGCCGTACTCGGCGGCGATCGGCTCCTTCACCTTGAGCACGAGCTCGGCCGACCATGCCTCTTCGGCCGTGGCGACGATGTGCGCGCCGGCGACGGCGTACTCGTCGTCGGAGTATCCCGCCCCGGCACCGGCGCCGGCCTGGATGTCGACGCGGTGGCCGCGCGAGGCGAGCGCGTGGACGCCGGCCGGCGTCATTGCGACGCGGAATTCGTTGTTCTTGATCTCAGCGGGCACGCCGATGTGCATGATGACTCCGAAGGCTGTGTGGGTGTTGTAGACAATTTTCGCTGATTGTTCGTCAGGTCGAAAGCGCAACCGTTGATAATTCGGTAGAGTTGCGGCATCCGTTGCAATCATGCGATCAGGGGGCGTCCTGTTGACCGATTCACCGCAGATCAGCGCACCAGGCACCGATCCCACCGCATACGTCCTCGACGTCATCGACCGGCAGATCATCGCCCGATTGCACGAGAACGCCCGCATCCCGAACGTCGACCTCGCACGCGAGGTCGGCGTCTCGCCGTCGACGTGCCTCGCCCGGGTGCGCTCGCTGCGCGAGCGCGGGGTCATCGTGCGATACACCGCCGAGATCAATCCCGAGGCGCTCGGCTACCACCTGCAGGCACTCGTGAGCGTGCGCATCCGCCCCGGTGCGCGGCACCTCATGGAGCAGATCTCCGACGAGCTGCGCACCCAGCCCGAGGTCGCGCAGCTCTTCTTCCTCGGTGGCAGTGAGGACTTCCTCATCCACGTGCGGGTGCGCGACAGCGCCCACGTGCGCGAGTTCGTGCTGAAGAACCTCTCGGCGAACCCCGCCGTCGCGCTCACCGAGACGAACCTCGTGTTCGAGCACCACACCGCGCTCTCGGCGGGGCTGCGCACGGTGCTCTGAGACTGGGCAGCGGCATCCGCTCGCACTGAAACGGTGCTCGACTCAGCGGCGCACCGGCAGGATCTCGGACAGGTCGAGGCCGGCCGGTGATTCGAGCTGATCGTAGGTGCAGCTCTCGGGCGTGCGATCGGTGCGCCAGCGCCGGAACTGCGCCGTGTGGCGGAACCGCTCGCCCTCCATCTGGTCGTAGGCGACCTCGACGACGAGTTCGGGGCGCAGCGGCACGAACGAGAGGTTCTTGCCCGCCGACCATCGGCTGACCGCGCCGGGCATGCGCGTGTTCGCGTGCGCCTCCTGGTCGGCCCATTCACCCCACGGATGCCGCGACAGGTCGGTCTCGACGAGCGGCTCGAGCTCGGCGACGAGGGCTGCACGCCGCGCCATCGAGAACGATGCGGCGACCCCGACGTGATGCAGCCGGCCATCGTCGCCGTAGAGCCCGAGCAGGAGCGATCCCACGATGCCGCCCGACTTGTGCCAGCGGAACCCCGCGACCACGCAGTCGGCGGTGCGATCGTGCTTGATCTTGAACATCGTGCGCTTGTCGGGCTGATAGGTGCCGTCGAGCGGCTTCGCGACCACGCCGTCGAGGCCGGCGCCCTCGAACCGGGTGAACCAGTCGTTGGCCTCGGCGAGGTCGGCCGTCGCGGGCGTGATGAACACGGGGTCGGCCGCACCGGACTCGGCGAGCGCGTCGACGAGCAGCCGGCGCCGCTCGCCGAACGGCCGTGCCATGAGGTCGTCGTCGCCGAGGGCGAGCAGGTCGAAGGCGACGAACGACGCGGGCGTCGTCTCCGCGAGCATGTTGACGCGACTCGCCGCGGGGTGGATGCGCTGCTGCAGGGCGTCGAAGTCGAGCTGGCCGTCGCGCACGAGGATGATCTCGCCGTCGACGACGCACCGAGGGGGCAGGTTCTGCCGCAGCGCCTCCACGAGTTCGGGGAAGTACCGCGTCATCGGGCGTTCGTTGCGGCTGCCGAGCTCGACCTCGTCGCCGTCCTTGAACACGATCGTGCGGAATCCGTCCCACTTCGGTTCGACGTGGCCGACATCGGGGATCGCCTTCACGGCTTTCGAGAGCATCGGCGCGACGGGCGGCATCACGGGGAGGTCCATCCGACCATCATGCTCCCGTGGGGTGCGATCGCGCAGCGTCGAGCGACCGCCGATGTGCGCGAGGTCACCGGAAGGTGCGAGCATTGAAGGATGCCTGTCGACTCCGCGTTCCCCCTCGTCGAGGAGTTGCAGGTCGCGCGTCTCGTCGGTCCGCTCGCGCTCAGCCGCGGGCGCACGATCCTCAAGGCGGGCGACGTCGGTTCGCTCGCCTGGGACCCGGCGCGGTTCCGGCTCACCGCCGATGTGCAGGGCACGGCGCCCTCGCCCTACCGCGTGCAGGTCAACCTCGACCTCGGGCGGACCGACCGGGTGTCGATCCTCGGCGCCGGCTGCAGCTGCCCGGTGAGCCTCAACTGCAAGCACGTCGCCGCGGTGCTGCTGGCGAGCGGGGAACGCCACGTCGAGGAACGGAGGCGGGCGGATGCCGAACGCTCCGCCCCGGAGGTCCGTGCAGCCGCGGACTGGCGCACCGAACTCGCCCAGCTCGCGGGCGGCGGGCGCGTCGCTCCCCCGGCACCCACGGCACCGCTCGCGCTGCAGTTCGAACTGCGCGAGCGGGTCTCACGAGGACCGAACCGCTGGCAGGGTCCGCGGGACGCGGCCGCGGCGAGCGAGGCGTCGGTCGATCGGCTCGCGGTCCGGCCCGTCACCCGCGGCACCCGCGGAGGATGGATCAAGGGCTCGCTCACGTGGCAGAACGTCGGCTTCCAGGGCGCTGCGAACGGATTCGACCCGGCGCAGGCCCGGTGGTTCGCCGAGTTCTCCGCGCTGAAGGGCGCCCGGCATGCGGGGTTCGCCGATTACGGCTCGGCGTGGATCTCGCTCGACGAGTTCGAGAGCCCCACGCTCTGGGCGCTGCTCGAGCAGGCGTCATCGCTCGGCGTCGCGCTGGTCGGGACCAACGCCAGGTCGACCGTGTCGGTCGCGTCGCACGCGTCGATCGGCCTCGACGCGACGCGCGAGGGCGAGGGAAAGGGCGATGGCGATGGCGAGGGCGATGGCGTCGCTCCGGCCGCGAACGTCGACGACGCCGACCTGCTGCTCGCCACGACCGTCCGCATCGACGGCACGTCGGTTCCGGCCGACCGTGCCCGGCTCATCGGCACGCACGGCGTCTATGCCTTCGACTTCGCGCGGGGCTCCATCGAGCTCGCACCCCTTCCCGGCCGGGTCACCGAGGCGCAGCGCGCCGCGATCACCCGACGCGAGCCCGTGCGCATCCCCGCCGAGGAGGTCGCGTCGTTCGTCGCCGACCACTACTCGGCACTCGCTCGCTCGCTGCGCGTCGAGAGCCACGACGCGAGCTTCGAGCTGCCGCCGCTCGAACCCGCGTCGCTCGTGCTCACCGCCACGCACGAGCCGAACCACGTGATGCGGCTCGATTGGGCGTGGCAGCGTGACGGCGGCGACCGGCTGCCGGTCGATGCTCCCGACGCCGAGTTCCACGATCCCGAGGGCGAGCGTGCGGTCGCCGCCCGCGCCGTCGCGATCCTCGCAGAAGACGACGCCGGAGCGCCGCTGCTCACCCGCGACGCCGATCGGCGCCTGCGCTCGGGGGTGGCGTTGCGCGGCCTCGAGGCGGCCGAGTTCGGCGCTCGCCTGTTGCCTCGGCTCGCCGAGCTCGAACGCCTGCGCGTCGAGACCGTGGGCGAGGCCCCCGCCTACCGCGAACTCGTCGAGGCGCCCAAGCTCACCGTCAGCGCCGTCGAGAGCGAGCGCACCGACTGGTTCGACCTCGGCGTCATCGTCACCGTCGAGGGCAAGAAGGTGCCGTTCGGGCCGCTGTTCAGCGCCCTCTCGCACGGCCGCAAGAAGCTGCTGCTCATCGACGGCAGCTACCTCTCGCTGGCGCATCCGGTGTTCGAGCCGCTCCGCGAGCTGATCGACGAGGCCGGGACGCTCCACGAGTGGGAGGCGGGCGTCGCGATCCACCGCACCCAGGCGAGCCTCTGGTCGGAGTTCGAGGACCTCGCCGACGAGTCCGAGTCGGCGGTCTCGTGGCGTGAGACGGTCGCGGGCCTGAACAACCCCGGCGGCATCGAGCCGGTGGCACCGCCCGCCGGCCTCGCACTCGAGCTGCGGCCGTACCAGCTCGAGGGATTCCGCTGGCTCGCGTTCCTCCATCGGCACGGGCTGGGCGGCATCCTGGCCGACGACATGGGCCTCGGCAAGACCGCGCAGACGCTCGCCCTGATGGCACACGCGATCGAGCAGTCGGATGCCCCGACCCCGCCGTTCCTCGTCGTCGCCCCGACCTCGGTCGTCTCGAACTGGGCGGCCGAGGCCGCCCGCTTCGTGCCCGGCCTGCGGGTGACGACCGTCGGCGCCACCCAGGCCGCCAGCGGGCGGCGCATCGCCGACGTCGCCGCGGGCGCCGACATCGTCGTCACGAGCTACGCGATCCTGCGGCTCGACGCCGACGCGTTCGCCTCGCTCGACTGGTCTGGGCTCGTGCTCGACGAAGCACAGTTCGTGAAGAACGGCGCGTCGAAGGCCAATGCCGCGGCACGCGACATCCGCGCGCCCTTCAGGCTCGCGGTGACCGGCACCCCCGTCGAGAACAACCTGATGGAGCTGTGGGCGCTCATGAAGATCGTGGCGCCCGGACTGTTCCCGTCGGCGCGGGCGTTCGCCGAGCGCTACCGGCGCCCGATCGAGAACGACCACAACACCGAGCGGCTGGCGCGCCTGCGGCGGCGCATCCGCCCGCTCGTGCTGCGACGCACGAAGCAACTCGTCGCGCCCGAGCTGCCCGAGAAGCAGGAACAGGTGCTCACGGTCGCGCTCGACCCGAGCCACCGCCGCATCTACGACACGTTCCTCCAGCGCGAGCGGCAGAAGCTGCTCGGGCTCATCGACGACCTCGAGCGCAACAGGTTCACGGTGTTCCGCTCACTCACGCTGCTGCGCATGCTGAGCCTGCACGCCGGCCTCATCGACGGTGAACAGTACGCCGAGGTGCCGTCGGCCAAGCTCGACGCGCTCTTCGAGCAGCTCGACGAGGTCATCGCCGAGGGGCACCGGGCGCTCGTGTTCAGCCAGTTCACGTCGTTCCTGAAGCTCGCGGCGGCACGTCTCGAGGCTGCCGGCGTGCCCTATGCGTACCTCGACGGTGCCACCCGGCGGCGCAGCGAGGTCATCGACCGATTCCGCACGGGTAGGGCCCCCGTGTTCCTGATCAGCCTGAAGGCCGGTGGGTTCGGGTTGAACCTGACCGAGGCCGACTACGTGTTCCTGCTCGACCCGTGGTGGAACCCCGCGAGCGAGGCGCAGGCCGTCGACCGGGCCCACCGCATCGGGCAGGCGAAGACCGTCATGGTCTACCGCATGGTCGCCGAGGGCACCATCGAAGAGAAGGTCATGGCACTGAAGGCCAGGAAGGCCGCACTGGTGTCGTCGCTCATGGATGACGACGACCTCTTCAGCGAGTCGCTCTCGGCCGACGACATCCGCGGGCTCATCGAGGGGTGAGTGCCCCGACGCCCGACACCGGCGCGCGTGCCCCTGGAGGGACTCGAACCCCCAACCCTTTCCTTAGGACGGAACTGCTCTTCCATTGAGCTACAGAGGCTGACCGCACGAGTCTACCGGCTCGCGATAGCGTGGTCCTGCGGCTGTCGGCGCGTGGCCCCACGAGTCACCGCACCGGGAATGCAGGAGGCCAACGTGGCGATGACAGGTGAAGCGGCGCCGGGCGCGACGAGGTTCTGGGTCGGGGCGTCGACGCTCGGCACCCTGGGATCGCCGGCACGGGGCATCCGACCGGTCGATATCGGCGGCGACGGCGGAGCGACGATCGGCGACCCGGTCGACGTCGGCCCGAATCCGATGTACCTCGCCGTCTCGCCCGCCAACGGGGTGCTCGGCATTGTCCACGAGCTCTCAGACGGCCTCGTGTCGACGTGGACGATCGAGAGCGACGCCGTGGCCCCGTTCGGCCCGCCGGGCGGCACGGGCGCCGCCGACCCGTGCCACCTCGCGTTCGCCGAATCGGGCAACCTGATCTTCGCCGCGAACTACTCGGGCAGCCGCCTCTCGGTGCACCCCGTCGGTCCGGATGTCGCCGCCGACGCCGCGCTCACCGTCGACTTCACCGGAACCGGCCCGAACGCATCACGCCAGGAGGCGCCGCATCCGCACCAGGCGGTCATCGACTCGGCACGTGGACGGCTGCTCGTGCCCGACCTCGGCGCCGACCGCGTGCGCGTGCTCGGCCTCGCCGGGCTCCCCGAGGCCATCGACCACGACGGCGCGGACGACATCGTGCTGCACGCCGGCGCCGGGCCCAGGCACCTCGTCGTCGCGGGCGACGTCGCGATCACCGCGAACGAACTCGACCGCACCGCGAGCCTCCTCGACCTGGTCGTGGGGCGCGAGGTCGCATGGTTCTCGATCGGCGACGATGTCGAACCGCGCGGGCTGGGCTGCTCGGCGATCCGCCTCACCCGCAGCGGTGTCGTGCTCATCGGCGACCGTGATGCCGACGCGCTTCGCGCGCTTCGGTACGACGCCGAGGCGCGCACGCTCGAGCTCGTGGCGACGGTGCCGACCGGCGGGCGGCATCCGCGCGACCTCGAGCTCACGCACGACGAGCGGTTCGCGCTCGTCGCCGATCAGGCGTCGGACTCGATCGCGGTGATCGCGCTCGATCGCGGTGTGCCCACCGAGGTGGTCGCGACGCTCGAGACACCGGCGCCCGCCTGCCTGGCCCGGATGCCGTAGCAGCGCGTCAGTTGTAACCGAGGATGACGATCGCAGAGGTCGTGGGCGTGAGCTCGTCGACGAACACGATCTCCTCGAGCCGTGACTCGTCAAATGTCTGCGTCATCACCATCACCTGCCTCCGCCGTCGAATGCCCTCAAACGTATCGGCGAGTGTCGGCCACCTCACTGGCCGAACCGTCCAACAAATCGTGAGCGTTTCGCCACGACGTCGACAATGGCAGGCGCGACACGGTCAGCCAGGTGGGTAGAGGTACAGCGCATCACCCGCGGCGATCGTCCGCCGATGGTACGAGTGATCGGAGTTCTGGTTGTACTCCTCGATGTTGACCGACCCGTCGGAGTTGATCGACTGCACGTAGGCGACATGGTTGTACGGGAACCACGCGACCGCTCCGACGACGGGAGTGCTCGAGGTGGGCCATCCGTGATTCACCCACTCGTCGGCCCAGGCGTACGCACTGCCCGAGGCGAGGTTCGACCAGTCCCACTTCCACGGCGCGCTCGTGACACCGGCGTCGCGGTTGAGGCGCCAGGCGACGAAGTCGACGCACTCGCGGTAGTAGTAGCGCAACGGCGAGAGCCCGCCGCCGTAGTCGTCTGGCAGCTCGTTCCACCACGGGTAGTCGTCGCCCTCGGCGCGAACCGTGTAGACCGCGTAGCTGCCCGAGCCGCGAGATGCGAGCTCCGACGCCCATGACGCGCGCTCGGCGGCCTCGGCCTCGAGTCGCGCCTCCTCGATCTCGGCCTTCGTCGTGACGGCGTAGCCGTCGCTCGACAGCGGCGCGCCGGTCGCGAGCGCCGAGACATCGACGTCCTGAGCCTGCGTGACACTGAGGCTGAAGGTGCCGGATGCCCCGTGGCTCGGGCCGCCCGGCATGAGCGCGTACGCCGGCAGGGCGACGGTGCCGAAGATCGCGGGGACGACGAGCATCGTCGCGAAGACGCGGGTCGGACCGTTGCGGCGCCGTGAAGCCGGAGAACTCGGGGCCGCCGCGGGCCGCTGGGCCGTGGACTCCCGTGGATCGGTGGGTGCCTGCCGCGCGCTCCGCGCAGTCGTGGACTTCAACGTGAAGCGGCCGGTGAGGCCGCGGTCGGCGACTCGTCGTGCGCTCGTTCGTCGCCCGGAACGGTCGCGTCGGGTCGCGTCGTTCGTCTCGTCACCGCTCAACAGTCGGACCTCCGGGCGCCGCGCGGGGCCGCAGTCGACCTCAGCACGGAGTGGCTTGGCTGATCACGGAGCCAGGGGGTGCTCCGGACTCGATCCACGATAGGGCACGACCCGGCGATTGTCACGGTGCGATCGCGCCTGTCGCGACGAGGGCGCGCAGCCGGGTGATCCACCCGTGGACGGCGATCCGATCACGCCGCCATCGCGAGGTACTCGCTCCACTGCGGAAGCGGGCGATCGACGCCGCGAACGACCCAGCCGCGGCCGTGCGGCATGCGCGGGGTGAATCGCAGGTCCCATCCCATCTCGGCAGGGGTGCGGTCGCTCTTCGTGTTGTTGCACCGAAGGCAGCACGCGACGAGGTTCTCCCACGTGTCGCGGCCACCCCGCGACCGGGGCAGCACGTGGTCGATGGTCGACGCCGACCGGCCGCAGTAGGCGCATCGGTGCTCGTCGCGCCGCAGCACCCCGCGCCTCGTCACGGGCACATGGTGTGCGCGCGGCGCGCGCACGTAGCGGGTGAGCAGGATCACGCTCGGGCGCTCCCACGAGCCGCTCGCGGCGCACACCGGGTTGCCCTCGTCGTGCAGGATCACGGTGGCCTTCTGGTTCATGACGAGCAGTAACGCTCGTTTGAACGAGACGACAGCGAGCGGTTCATATCCGGCGTTCAGCACGAGCGTGCGCATGTGGTGCCCTTCGTTCGGGGCTGGATGGCTTCCAGCCGCGTGCACGGTTCGGCGGTCCGAGGGCGGTTCTCTGCGCGGATCGCGCGGTGGTCCGGCCGGGGTGGGCACTGCCCGGGGAACAAAAAACGGACACCGTCGTGAAGACAGTGTCCGTTGGCGCGTTCGCCCGGGTCGTGCTCGGCTGACTACTGTGCCTTTGGTCGAAATGCGCGCGGGCATCCGTGGAATGGATGCTGCGCCGCTGGACCATCGGCCTCCCCTACCGGGTTTTCTCGGATCGTCAGGGTTTCAGGGTAAGGCACGATCGGCGCACCGGGAAATCCCGGCGCGCCGCTCGCCACGCGCTGTCACGCGATGTTCACCGATCAGATGCCGATGCGCACGATGTAGTAGTCGCTCGTCCAGATGGGCTGGACACGAACGGATGCACCTTCGTACGGTGCGTGCAGGATCATTCCGTTGCCCGCATAGAAGCCGTCGTGACCGCTCATGATGACGAGGTCGCCGGGCTGCGCGTCGGCCTCGGAGATCCGGGTGCCCATGGCTCCCTGTCCCGTGGAGGAGTGCGGCATGCTCACGCCGAACTGCGCGTACACGTACATGACGAAGCCCGAGCAGTCGAAACCGGCCGGCGTGGCGCCGCCGTAGACGTAGGGCGTGCCGATGTACTGCGACGCGACGCTGTAGACGCTCGCGAGGTCGAAGTTCGGATACGGCGGGTTCGCGAGGAAGTCGCCGACCGAGGGGCCGCTGTAGGACGCCGCGTACGAGACCATCGCGGACTCGGCGGCGACGCGTGCCGCCTCGGCTGCGGCGGCGGCGGCCTTGGCCGCCTCGGCTGCGCGGATCTCCTCACCGGTGACGGCGTCGTAGCCGTCCTTGGTGACGGGCGCGGCGATGACGTCGTCGGTGACCTCGACGGTCTGCGCCTGCGCCTTGGTGAGCTTCGTCGCGTCCGTGGCGCCGAACTGCTGGTTGAGGCTGCCGGGGGCCATCGCGTACGCCGGGATGGCGAGGGTGCCCACGATGCCCGCGGCGACGGCCATCACGAGCACGTTCGCGACACCCCCGCGACGCAGTCGCCTGGTCGACGGAAGCGGCTTCGCGGCGACCTTCGGTGCGAGGTCCTGCGCGGTCGGGCTGGGGGAATTCGGGGCCTTGGAGGCGATGATCGCCTTCGTGGCAGCCCCTCGGGCGTATGACCTTGTCGGGCGACGCCGGGAGAATCGAGCCAAAATGTATACCTCCGTCGCCCCGCGACATCGTATGTCGCCCCACCGGATGCGCGCGCGGCGCTTCACGGGTTCCGGATCGAGCGGTGGGCAGCTTGGGAGGCGTCTCGACCCTGTTCCTCCGACTGGCTTCGTGCCGGCGGACTCGTACGAGAGTACGCGACCCGCGCCCGAATGTCACATCCTGATAACGGAATGGCGTGAGGCCCGCGAATCACTCGGAGATGAAGATGTGCCCAGCGACCTCGGTGGGCAGTTCGAGCCCGCCGTCCTGGCCGTCGACCTGCACGAGCACGTATCCGCCGTTCTTCGTGAAGCTCGCGTCGGCGCCGGGCATGATGCCGGCCTGCTTCAACTGGGCGAGGAGTTCAGGGTCGAACTGCACCGGCTCGGCGAGACGGCGCACGGTGCCGCGCACCGTCTGCTCGCGTTCGGTGAGTGCGTCGACGACGTTCACGACCCCGCGCATGAAGGGGTCTGCGGCGGGCACACCGAGCTCTTCGAGGCCCGGGATGGGATTGCCGTAGGGCGACTCGGTGGGCCTGCCGAGGATCTCGATGAGGCGGCGCTCGACCTGCTCGCTCATGACGTGCTCCCAGCGGCACGCCTCGTCGTGCACGTACTCCCACTCGAGGCCGATGACGTCGGCGAGCAGACGCTCGGCGAGGCGGTGCTTGCGCATGACGTGCACGGCCTTGCTGCGGCCTGCGGGGGTGAGCTCGAGGTGCCGGTCGCCAGACACGATGACGAGGCCGTCGCGCTCCATGCGCGCGACCGTCTGCGAGACCGTGGGGCCCGAGTGGCCGAGACGCTCGGAGATGCGCGCACGCAGCGGCACGATGTTCTCCTCCTCGAGGTCGAGGATCGTGCGCAGGTACATCTCGGTCGTATCGATCAGATCGGTCACGCGGGTCCTCCTGAATCGTCGCAGCCCGTCATCCAGCCTACCGGGCACGGCCCCCTCGCTAGACTCTGTCGCATGCCGAGCCTCGTGATCCCCAGTGACCTGCTGCCCGCCGACGGACGCTTCGGCTGCGGCCCGTCGAAGGTGCGACCCGAGCAGCTCGCCCACCTCGCCGCCGTCGGCCCCTCGATCCTCGGCACGTCGCACCGCCAGGCGCCCGTGAAAGACCTCGTCGGTCGTGTCCGCGCCGGCTTCGGCGAGCTCTTCGGGCTGCCCGACGGCTATGAGGTCGTGCTCGGCAACGGGGGCTCGACGGCGTTCTGGGACGCCGCGGCATCCGGCCTCATCGAACGACGCGCGCAGCTCGCCTCGTTCGGCGAGTTCGGCGCCAAGTTCGCGGCCGCCGCCGCTGCGCCGTGGCTCGAAGCGCCCGACGTGCGCAAGGCCGACGCCGGCTCGCGAGCGCTGCCCGACGCCGCGGCCGGGATCGACGTGTACGCATGGCCCCAGAACGAGACCTCGACGGGCGTCATGGCACCGGTCACACGCGTCGCCGGCGACGCCGGTGCGCTGACGGTCATCGACGCCACGAGCGCCGCCGGCGGCATCATGGTCGACCCGTCGCAGTTCGACGTCTACTACTTCGCCCCGCAGAAGAACTTCGCGAGCGACGGCGGCATATGGTTCGCCCTCATGTCCCCCGCGGCCATCGAACGCGTCGAGCGCATCGCCGCGAGCGAGCGGTACATCCCCGAGTTCCTGTCGCTGAAGAACGCCGTCGACAACTCGCGGCTCAACCAGACCCTCAACACGCCGGCGCTCGCGACACTGCTGCTGCTCGAGGACCAGCTCGAGTGGATGAACGGCTCGGGCGGGCTCGCCTGGGCAGACGCCCGCACGCGCGAGTCGTCGTCGGTGCTGTACGACTGGGCCGAGCGCACGCCGGTCGCGACCCCGTTCGTCGCCGAACCCGACGCCCGCTCGCAGGTGGTCGTCACGATCGACTTCGATGCGTCGACGGATGCCGCGGAGCTGGCCAAGATCCTCCGGGCGAACGGCATCGTCGACACCGAGCCCTATCGCAAGCTCGGACGCAACCAATTGCGCGTCGCCACGTTCACGGCGATCGAGCCCGACGACGTGCGGGCGCTCACCGCGTCGATCGACTACGTGCTCGAGCAGATCGGCTGACGCACATGCGCTTCTGGCTGAGCGAGCAGGAGCGTCGGCCCGACCCGGCGCCCGCTCGGGCCGACGCGCGCAAGGCGGTCGCCGCCGGGACCGCCGCCTGGCTCGTCGCGCTCGTGGTGTGCCTGCTCTTCCCGTCGCAGCTCGAGGAGGCCGGCTACGGCTGGTTCGCGGTGGCCGCGGCCGTCGGCATCGGCCTCGGACTCGTCGGGCTCGTGGTGGTGCAGGTGATCAGGCGGCGGGCGCCTCAGTCGCCCGAGGGCTCGCTCGACTGAGCGACGTCGTCGCCGTCGTCGTCACCGCCCTCGGCTGAGTCGTCGAGCGCGTCGATGTCGATGCCGTCGAACTCGTCGTCACCGTCGGTGCCGAAGACGACGCTGCCGAAGTCGTCGGCCTCGGGCTCGTCGTCGAGGTCGTCGTCCGCGTCGTCGTCGTCGTCGTCGAGATCATCGTCATCGCCGAAGTCGTCGGCCTCGTCGTCGAGGTCGTCGTGGTCCTCGTCGTCGAAGTCGTCGCCGTCGAGCAGTTCGTCGTCGGCGCTTCCCTCGGCCTCGGCGGCCTCGCGCGCGGCCGCGGCCGCGGCATCCTGTGTCGCTCGATACTCTGCGAGACGTTCCGACCACGGAGTCCACTCGGGCGCGAGCAATGCCGACTCGCCGGGCATGAGCTCGGTCTCGAGCACGGTCGGCTCACCGTCGTCGACGCGGGCGATGGTCACGCTCCAGTGCCAGCCGGGGTAGCCCGAGAGGTCGGAGGCGAACAGCAGGGTGAGCACGTGCTCGCCCTCGGCGATGTGGCCCACGACCGAACCCACGGTCTCTGGCGCGGTCACGTCGAGCAGGGCGCGGCGCGCGAGGTCGACCGATGCGAGCAGGACCTCGTCGGCCACGGCGGCCGTGACCTCGGGCGATGCGGCTTCGTCGAGCCCGGCCGCAGGCGGTGCGGTGTCGACGCTCGCAGCCCCGTCGGTCGCGACGCTCGGTCGTCTCGGCGCCGGCAGCCTCAGCCGCGGCCGGCGTGGCCTCGGTCGCCTCGAATCCGGAAGCCTCAGGCATCGAGTTCGTCAGCAACCTTGCGCAGCACCGCTGCGACGGTGCGGGCCTTCGACTTGTCGGGGTAGCGGCCGCGACGCAGGTCGGCGCCGATGCCGTCGAGCACCTTGACGACGTCCTCGACGATGACCGCCATGTCGTCGGCGGGCTTGCGATGCATCTTGACGAGGCTGGGCGGCGCGTCGAGCACGCGCACGGAGAGCGCCTGCGCTCCGCGCTTGCCGTCGGCGATGCCGAACTCGAGGCGCGTGCCCGCGCGCACGGTCGCGCCGGCGGGGAGGGCGGATGCGTGGAGGAAGACCTCCTGGCCGTCATCGGAGCTGATGAAGCCGAACCCCTTCTCCTCGTCGTAGAACTTGACCTTGCCAGTGGGCATCGTATGAACCTCGCTCGCGTCTCCGGGCGCGCCGAATGGCACGCCCGTCCGATCTCCAGTCTACGGGCTCGCGGCGGAACTCAGCGCTGGGGTCGGAGCGCGCCGATCGCGTCGAGCACGGCATCCGCCGCGGACTCCCCCGAGCGCACGGCGCCCTCCATGTACCCGTTCCACTCCGGCGAGTACTCGGCGGCTGCCCAGTGGATCGGCCCGATCGGCGCGGTGAGGGCCGGGCCGTACGACGTCCAGACGCCGGGTGCGAAATGTGCCCCGTAGCATCCGCGCGTGTACGGCTCAGCCGTCCAGTCGCGCTCGAGGTAGTCGACCGGATCGCGGGCCTCCGCTCCGAAGTACCGCTCGGCGCACTCGATGAATGCCGCCCTGCGCTCCTCGGGTCGACGGCCGGTCCACCGCCTCGCGTGCCGCGCTTCCAGGAATCCCAGCAGCACGCCGTTCGTGCCGGCCGCGGGCGTGTTGTCGAAGGTCACGGTCACCGGTCCGACGTCGGAGACGGCCTGGCCGTTGAGCCCCTGCTCACGCCAGAACGGCGTGGCGTAGGCGAGCTGCATCTTGATGACGCTGCCGGCGGGGACCCGTTGGGTCAACTGGTCGCGCGAGCCCGGCAGGGGCGGGTCGTAGGCGATGCGCCCCGCGAGCGTGGGCGGCAGGGCCACGATGACCCCGGATGCCCCGTACTCGACGCCCGTCGCCGTCGTCACGACGGCCCTGCCCTCGTGTCGATGTCCGATCGCCCCGACCCGCTCGCCGAGCCGCACGGCATCTCCCAGGTCGTCCGCGAGTCGCTCGCTCACGCGCACCGAGCCGCCGACGATGCGATCCTGCTGAGCACCGCCCTCGACGCCGGCGAGGGTGTCGAGGTCGACGCCCGACTTCGCGTAGAACATCGCGTGCAGGGCCGAGAAGTCCGAGGCGTCGGCAGCGAAGATCGCGCCGGCGAAAAGTTCGAAGAACGCCCGGCCCGTGCCGGTGCGCAGGTTCCGCTCGATCCAGGTGCGGTACGTCTGCCCGTCGAGGCGCTCCGCGTCGACGCCCGCCCACGGCCGATCGAGGTCGATCCCCGCCGAGAGGCGGCCGAATCGCGCGTACGCGCGGGCGACATCGAGCACGGCGAACGGGTTCATCTTCGGCAGGGCGCCCTTCGCGGCGCTCGTGCGTTGTGCTGTGCCCTGGCAGCTCGAGCACGACCTCACCCGTGTTGAACGTCGGGTACGTCGACAGCCCGAGGTCGGCGACCAGTTCGTACATCCGATCCTGGCCGGGCCCGATCCACTGGCCGCCCAGCTCGATCGCCTGCGCATCGGCGAACACGCCGTTCTCGGTGCGCCCGCCGACGCGATCACGCGCCTCGAGCACGGTGACGCCCGCCCCGGCGAGCGCCACACGACGCGCTGCGGCGAGTCCGGCCAAGCCGGCCCCCACGACGACGACGTCGGTCGTGAACATGCGCCCTCCGCCCGTTCCCGGAGTGGATCACTCGTTCGCAGCGTAGTCCGCACGACCCGCGAACGCGCAGGTTCGACCCGCGCTGCCCTATTCTGGTGAGGTGAGCGACTCTGGCCCCATAACCGAGCATCGCGCCGAGCGCGTCCTGGCCTTCATGTTCGCGGCGGTGGTCGGCCTCTCGATCCTCGCGTTCATCGCCGTCATCATCGGCACCGCTGCGGGCGCCGGGGCCGCCGACGGCTTCAGCCAGGGCGTCTGGCCGTACATCATCATGCTTCCGTGGTTCGGACTGCCGATCGCGTTCCTCTTGCTCATCGCATTGCTCATCGTCAACTGGGTGCGTCGCTCACGCGAGTCCAGGGCCCGAGCGAGCTGAACGGAGACGATGCTCGAACTGGCCGCACGACTTCGCGAGCTGCCGCGAGACGATCTCGCTGCAGCGCTGCATTCGCGCGAGTTCGAGCCCAACGGCGTGCACGACCTGTTCGACCTCGCCGAGCTCCTCCTCTCCGGCGACTCGCTCGACCACGCGATCAGCCGACTCGACCGTAGGCGCCTCGCCGTGCTCGCGGTCGCGTCCGAGCTCGCTGCCGGCAATGCCGGCGCCACCACGGCCGACGACGTCCGCGGCGAACTGGCCCGGCTCGCGGCATCCGACGACCTGACCGTCGGGGCGGGCGACCTGCTCGACCGCCTCGCCGCCGCCCTGCTCGTCGTCGCCGCCGACGGGCGTGTGCACGTGCCGGTCGCCCTGACGTCGCGCCTGGTGCCGCGCCTCGGCGACGACCTCCCGTCGGCCGCCGAGCTCGCCGCACCGGCGCCGCCGGTGCTCGTGACGGGCGACGAGATCGACCGCAGCATCCTCGAGCGACGCTCGTCCGAGGCCGCCTACGCCACTGTCGCGGCGACCGCCGAACTCCTCGCGGAACTCGGCACCCAACCCGCGCGCGAACTGGCGAAGGGCGGACTCGCGCTCCCCGACTCGAAGCGGCTCGCCGAGGCGAGCGGCACGGCCCTCGAAGACCTGCCCCGACTGTTCCATCGCGCCGACGAGGCCGGGCTCGTCGCACGCGAAGGCGCCTTCTGGCTCGAATCCGATCACGGCGCGACGTGGGCGCTCGAGTCGGCCAAGGGCCGCTGGCTGCGCCTCGCCGAGTGCTGGCGCGACCGCATACCGGCGCCGCTGCGCGATCTGGTCGCCCGCCGCACCGACACCCTCACCGCGGCCGCACTGCGCGACGACGTGCGCTGGTACTACCCGGCTGGCGGGCACTGGCTCGACGACGGCCTCGACCGGCTGCTCGGCGACGCCGAGGCGCTCGGGCTCGCGGTCTCGGGTGAACCCGTCGAAACCGGGCGGCTCGTGCTCGCCGGCCAACTCGACGAGGCCGCCGACCGGCTCGCCGCGCACTTCCCCGCCCAGGTCGACAAGGTCTACGTGCAGCACGACCTCACGATCGTGTCGCCCGGCCCCCTCGAACCCTCGCTCGACGCGCGCCTCCGCGGAATCGCCGACGTCGAGGGCCGAGACCTCGCCTCGACCTATCGCGTCAGCGCGGCATCCGTCAATCGCGGACTCGCGGCCGGCGAATCGGCCGAGTCGATCCTCGAGTTCCTCGGCGGGCTGTCGCTCACCGGGATTCCGCAGCCGCTCGCGTACCTGGTCGACGAAGCCGCCGAGCGGTTCGGTGCGGTGCGCGTCGTCGAAGCCGACGAGACGGATGCGCCGGCGAAGGCGTCGATCCGCTCCGACGACGAGCAGCTCGTGCGCACCCTCGCCGTCGACCAGTCGCTCGCGTCGATCGGCCTGCGTCAGGCGGGGCCTCACCGGCTGCTCTCGCGGTTCACGCCCGACGTCGTGTTCTGGGCCCTGTCCGATGCGCGATACCCCGTCGCCGCCGAAGATGCCGCCGGCAACATCGTGCGGCTGCGCCGGCACCGGCTCGCGCCGGCACCGGTCGTCGCGGTGAAGGCCGACCCGATCACGGCGCTGCTCGACCGCGTGCTCGAGGAGCCGGGCGGCGAGGCGACCGAGCAGGCGTGGCTGGCGCGACAGCTCGAGGCCGCCGCACGCGCCAAGGAGACGCTCACCGTGACGGTGCGCATGCCGGGCGGCGACACCGCTGATTACCTGCTCGCGCCGGCGAGCGTCGCGAACGGCCGGCTGCGCGCCCGCGACCGCAAGGCCGACATCGAACGCACCCTGCCGCTCTCGGCGATCGCGTCGGTCGCGCCTGCGCCCGCCGGGTGACCTCGCACCGAGCGGGCGTAGACTCGAACGTTATGTCAGACGGCCCACTCATCGTGCAGAGCGATCGCACCGTACTGCTCGAGGTCGCGCACCCGCTCGCCGAAGACGCGCGGCACGACCTCGCGGTGTTCGCCGAGCTCGAGCGCGCACCCGAGCACGTGCACACCTACCGCATCACCCGCCTCGGATTGTGGAACGCGCGCGCCGCCGGCCACGACGCCGACGACATGCTCGGCACGCTCGAGAAGTACGCGAAGTTCCCCGTGCCGCAGACGGTGTCGGTCGACATGCGCGAGACGGTCGGCCGCTACGGCCGGCTCGTCATCGACCGCACCGACGACGGCCGGCTGCGGCTGCACTCCGACGACCTCCCCGTGCTCACCGAGGTGGCGGGCGCCAGGCGCATAGCCCCGCTGCTCACCGAGCGCATCGACGACACCGGGTTCCTCGTCGAGCCGTGGGCGCGCGGGCAGCTGAAGCAGGAACTCGTCAAGCTCGGCTGGCCCGCCGAGGACCTCGCCGGCTACACGCCGGGCACGCCGCACGAGATCGACCTCGAACAGGACGGCTGGCACCTCCGCGACTACCAGCAGAAGGCCGTCGACAACTTCTTCGACGGCGGCTCGGGCGTCGTCGTGCTGCCATGCGGCGCCGGCAAGACGCTCGTGGGCGCGGGGGCGATGGCCACCGCGAAGACGACGACCCTGATCCTCGTCACGAACACCGTGTCCGCCCGCCAGTGGCGCGACGAGCTGCTGAAGCGCACGAGCCTCACCGCCGACGAGATCGGCGAGTACTCGGGCCAGGTGAAGGAGGTCAAGCCGGTCACCATCGCGACCTACCAGATCCTCACCGCGAAGCGGAAGGGCGAGTACGCCCACCTCGCCTTGCTCGACGCGCTCGACTGGGGCCTCGTCGTCTACGACGAGGTGCACCTCCTGCCCGCCCCCGTGTTCAAGCTGACCGCAGAGCTGCAGGCACGGCGACGCCTCGGCCTCACCGCGACGCTCGTGCGTGAAGACGGCCGCGAGGGCGACGTGTTCAGCCTCATCGGTCCGAAGCGATTCGACGCCCCGTGGAAGGAGATCGAGGCCCAGGGCTTCATCTCGCCCGCGGCCTGCTTCGAGGTGCGCATCGACCTTCCGCAGTCCGAGCGGCTCACGTACGCGGCATCCGCCGACGATGAACGCTACCGACTGGCGGCGACGGCTCCTGCGAAGCTCGGCGTCGTGAAGGAGCTCGTCGCGCGGCATGCCGGCGAGCGCATCCTCGTGATCGGGCAGTACCTCGACCAGATCGATGAGCTCGCCGAGGCGCTCGGCGCGCCGAAGCTGACCGGCGCGACGCCCGTCGATGAGCGCGAGCGGCTGTTCCAGGAGTTCCGCGACGGCCGAACCCAGGTGCTCGTCGTCTCGAAGGTCGCGAACTTCTCGGTCGACCTCCCCGAGGCGACCGTCGCGATCCAGGTGTCGGGCTCGTTCGGCTCGCGCCAGGAGGAGGCGCAGCGACTCGGCCGGCTGCTGCGCCCCAAGGAGTCGGGTCTCTCGGCGAACTTCTACACGCTCGTCGCGCGTGACACCGTCGACCAGGACTTCGCGCAGAACCGGCAGCGGTTCCTCGCCGAGCAGGGCTACAGCTACACGATCCTCGACGCGCACGCGCTGGAAGCAGCCTGATCCGACGACGCACAGGTCGTCTGTTCATCCGCGCGAGCCACCCGCGCGTCACCCGCGCGCGTAGCGCAGCAGGAGCAGGTCACCTGCGGGGATCGCGTGCACGAGTCGCATCGGCCGCTCCACCTCGGGCGCACCCCGCACGATCCGCCCGGCCTCGCCTGCGACGAGCAACGGGCTCAGGCTGAGGCACAGCTCGTCGACGAGGTCGGCCTCGATGAGCGAGCCGAAGAGGTGGGGGCCGCCCTCGCAGAGCACCTGCGGCAGCCCCGCGTCGGCGAGCGCCGCGAGCATCAGGGCGGTGTCGACCTCGGTGTCGCCGCACACGACCACGTCGGCGACCTCGGCGAGGGCCTCGCGCCGGTCGGCGGGTGCGGACGCGTGCGTCACGACGAGCGGCCGGGTCGTCGCGTCCGCGAAGAACGGATGCTCCGGATCGAGCCCGAGCCGCGACGAGACCACCGCGACGCGGGGCTGCTCGGACAGTCCGTGCGAGCGCCGCCATGCGGCATCCGCCTCGTCGACCCGCAACCCGCCGTATCCTTCGACCCGCACGGTGCCGGCGCCCACGACCACGACGTCGGCGAGCGTGCGGAGCACCTGCATGGCCAGTCGGTCGCTCGCGTCGCCGAGCCCGCCGCTGCGTCCCTCGAGCGTGACGGCGCCGTCGAGGCTCATCACGAAGTTCATCCGCACGCGCGGCGTGCCGCGGTCGTCGATCGCGTAGGCCTCGAGGAGTCGTTCGCGGTCGACGTCGGCACGTGGAGTGCTCATGCGTCCTCGTTGGGGCCGTCGTGCATGTTGTGCTTCAGGAAGGCGGGCTCGCGCCAGCCGAGGATCGCCTCGACCGTGCGGGCGGCGTCGACGGATTCGGGCACGTTGTGCATCCGCAGGATGCGTGCGCCCTGCATCGCGCAGAACACCGCAGCGGCGAGCGAACCGGCGAGCCGGCCGTCGCGGGGACGGTCGAGGGTCTCACCGATGAAGTCCTTGTTCGACACCGCCGCGAGCAGCGGGAACCCGAGCCTCGTGAGTTCGCCGAACCGGCGCGTGAGCTCGAGCGAATGCCGCGTGTTCTTGTTGAGGTCGTGGCCGGGGTCGAGCACGATGCGGTCCTCGGGCACGCCATGTCGCACCGCGAGCGCGACGCGCTCCTCGAGGAACGCCGCGATCTCGCCGACGACGTCGTCGTACTGCGGACGCGGGAACCACTGCCGCGGCTCGGCGCGGCTGTGGGTGATCACGAGGGTCGCGTCGCTCGAGGCGACGACCTCGGCGATCGCCGGATCGTGCACCCCCGTGGTGTCGTTGACGACGTGCGCACCGGCCGCGATGGCCGCAGCGGCGACCTCGGCGTGGAACGTGTCGACCGAGATGGCGGCGTCGACTCCGCGCAGGGCATCGACGACGGGCACGACCCGGTCGATCTCCTCGGCGACCGGTATCGCCGGCCCCGGCCCGAACTTCGCGCCGCCGATGTCGACCCATGCCGCACCCTGCCCGACCGCGCGGCGCGCGGCCGCGACCGCCTGGTCGAGGCCGAACGTGGCACCGCGGTCGTAGAAGGAGTCGGGCGTGCGGTTCACGACGGCCATGACCGCGATCGTCCGGCGGAAGTCGACCTCGCGACCCCCGATGCGGCGTACCGGGTGCGTGATCGCCGGTTCGACCCAGCCGAGCGGCGATCCTTCGATCACTCGGATGTCCCGACGAATGCCTCGAGCGGGACGGACGGGTCGGCGAGCCGCGCGGGCTCGACGGCGACCTCGTCGCGGATGAGCCGTTGCACCGTCTCGTTGACGTCCCACACGTTGACGTTCATGCCGGCGACGACCCTGCCCCCATTCACCCAGAACGCCACGAACTCGCGCGCATCGCGGTCGCCCCGGAAGACCGGGTCGATGCCCTCGGCGAGCGTGCCGTATCCCGAGTACTCCATGCCCAGATCGTACTGGTCGGTGTAGAAGTACGGGATCTCGTCGTACTCGACCGTCTGGCCCGCCATCGAGCGACCGGCGACCTTTCCGGCGACGTCGGCGTTCGCCCAGTGCTCGATGCGGATCCGCCGGCGGAGCACGGGATGGAACACGTTCGCGACGTCGCCGACCGCGTACACGTCGACGGCGCTCGTGCGGAACGCGGCATCGGTCGTCACGCCGTTGTCGACCTCGAGTCCTGCGGCCTCGGCGAGCGATGTCTCGGGGATCGCGCCGATGCCGACGACGACGATGTCGGCCGGCACCACCTCTCCGCCGTCGATCTCGACCCCGGTGACTCGACCCTCGTCGCCGACCATGCCGGCCACGCTCGTCGACATGCGCAGGGTGACGCCGTGCGCGCGGTGCAGTTCGGCGAAGACCGAGCCGGCCGAGTCGCCGATCGCCACGTTCAGCGGCACCGTCTCGAGGCCGAGTACCGTGACCTCGTTGCCGTAGTCCCTGGCTGCTGCTGCGACCTCGAGGCCGATCCAGCCGGCGCCGACGATCACGACGCGCCGCCCGCCCGGCGAGACGGCCTCGCGCAGCGCGATCGAGTCGTCGACGCTGCGCAACAGGTGCACCCCCGCGAGGTCGGCACCCGGCCCGCGGAATCGGCGGGGCGACGCGCCGGTCGCGAGCAGCAGCCGGTCGTAGCCCAGCACCTCCCCGTCGCCGAACGTGACCGCGTGTGCGGACGCATCGATCGAGGCGGCGCGGCGACCGCGCCGCACCTCGACCCGCTGCTCCGCGTACCACGCCTCGGGGTGCACGTCGATCGAGTCGCGGTCGTCCTTGCCGATCAGGAACTCCTTCGAGAGCGGCGGGCGGATGTAGGGCATCGCGTCCTCGCCGGCGATGATCGTGATCGACCCGTCGTATCCGGCCTCCCTGGCGCCCTCGGCCGCCCGCGCCCCGGCGAGTCCGCCTCCGACGATCACGAGTCCTCTCGATGCATCCATCTCACGCCTCCGTTCCGCGCACCCCGCAGCGGGCGAGGAACTCCCGGCGGGTGCGATCGTCGTCGCGCACGGAGCCGATGAGCGAGCTCGTCATCGTGCGCGTCCCCTCGACCTGCACCCCGCGCAGCGACATGCAGAGGTGCTCGGCCTCGAGCACCACGCCGACGCCGAGCGGCTCGAGGGTCTCGTCGATCCAGTCGGCGATCTGGCGGGTCATCCGCTCCTGCACCTGCAGGTCGCGCGCGAACAGTTCGACGACGCGGGCGAGCTTCGACAGCCCCACGAGACGGTCACCGGGCACGTACCCGACGTGCGCGACGCCGCGGAACGGCAGCAGGTGGTGCTCGCAGAGCGAGCTGAACGGGATGTCGGCGACGACGACGAGTTCGTCGTACTGCTCGTCGTTCGCGAACGTCGTCGCGGCGAACGGATGGGGCGTCAACAGCTCGATCAACGCATCGGCGAAACGACGTGGCGTCTCGGCGAGGTGCGTGGATGCGGGGTCGCGACCGAGCGCCGTGAGCAGCGCGTCGACCGCCGCGATGGCACCGGCGCGGTCGATGCCGCCGTCGACCGGTTCATCTGGCGCGACCGCGTGCAGCCGCCGCGCGCTGGTCGCCGGTGCGGCGAGTTCGGTCGACGTCATGGCTGCTCCCCGGCTCCGGTGCGGTCTGGTGTGGTCGATGCGGTCACGCGACGCGTCCGGTGAACGGATGCCCCGTGCCTCGCATCTCCCGTGCTGCCGACGCTAGGCCGGGCGAAATCTTTTGTCAATAGATATTGCTTTTAGAGCTACCATGAGGCCATGACTTCCGACGAGTCCGACTTCGGCGACGACCTGACCGTCGTCACGGTGCTCGCCGAGCCGACCCGCCGTCGCGTCTACGCGGCGGTCGCTCGCAGTGCCGAGCCCCTGAGTCGCGACCAGGTCGCCGCCCTCCTCGGCCTTCCCCGCAGCACCGCCGCCTTCCATCTCGAGCGGCTCGCCGACGTCGGGCTGCTCGCGGTCGAGTTCCGGCGATTCACGGGCCGCACGGGGCCCGGCTCCGGGCGGCCCGCCAAGGTCTACGTGCGCGCCGAACACGAACTCTCGGTGTCGGTCCCCCAGCGGCGCTACGAACTGGCCGGCGAGGTCATGGCCGAGGCGATCGCCCACGCCGTCGGCGACGACGTGCCCGTTCTCGACGCCCTGCACGCGGCTGCCCTCCGCGCCGGGCAGCGCCTCGCCGGGACATCCGCCGATCTCGACGACGCCCTCGAGCGGGCCGGGCTGGAGCCCAGGATCGACGGTGACGACACCGTACTCGGCACGTGCCCGTTCCACCGGCTCGCCCGCGCGAACCCCGCCGTCGTGTGCGAACTCAACCACGCGATGCTGTGCGGCATGGCCGAGGTCGTGGGCGACGACCCCCGCCGCGTGCACCTCGATGCGGGGGCCGGCGGATGCTGCATCCGCATCGCCGCCCCGCCGTGATCGACGGCCACCCACACGACTCACAGGCAGGTTTCAGCAAACGTCAAGAGAATCGATCCATGAGCGATGGACCACGCATTCTCATCGTCGATGACGAGCCCAACATCCGCGATCTGCTCACGACCAGCCTGAGGTTCGCCGGATTCGCAGTGCGCGCCGTGGGCAACGGCGCGCAGACGATCTCCGCCGTGCTCGAAGAGGAGCCCGACCTCATCATCCTCGACGTCATGCTTCCCGACATGAACGGGTTCGGCGTCACCAAGCGCCTGCGCACGGCCGGCTACACGGCGCCGATCCTCTTCCTCACTGCGAAGGACGACACCGAAGACAAGATCACCGGCCTGACCGTCGGCGGCGACGACTACGTCACCAAGCCCTTCAGCCTCGACGAGATCGTCGCGCGCATCAAGGCGATCCTGCGGCGCACGATGCACGCCGAGGAAGACGCGGTGATCCGCACCGGCGAGCTCACGATGGACCAGGACACCCACGAGGTCCTCGTCGGCGACGTGCCCGTCGAGCTCTCCCCCACCGAGTTCAAGCTCCTGCGCTACCTCATGCTCAATCCCAACCGGGTCCTCTCGAAGGCGCAGATCCTCGACCACGTGTGGGAGTACGACTTCAACGGCGATGCCGGCATCGTCGAGAGCTACATCTCCTACCTGCGCCGCAAGCTCGACCAGCACTCGACCGAGCCGCTCATCCAGACCAAGCGCGGATTCGGGTACATGCTGAAGTCCTCCTCCAAGCCTTGACTCAGGGTTCGCAGCCTAGACTCGGCCCGCAATGAACCAGACCCTGTTCGAGCGGTGGAACCGCATCTCGCTGCGCACCAAGATCACCGGTGTGACGGTGCTCATGCTCACGCTCGGACTCCTGGTCTCGGGCATCGGCACCGCGGCGATGCTGCGCTCGTACGTCGAGGACCAGATGGAAGCGAAGCTCGAGGCGATCGCCTCGGGCGACATGTCGAAGTACTTCTCGGTCGACAACGCGGGTCCGCGCACGGAGATCAACCTCAACCAGCTCGACTTCACCCCTTCCGAAGATGTGTTCGTCGCCGTCTACGACGCGAACGGCGAGTATCAGCGCAACAACTGGGACCAGCGTGACGAGGCCGAGCTGCCCGCCTTCCCGGCCACGTTCACGCAGGCGCAGGTGACCGCGCTCAACGCCGGGAAATACGTCACCTTCTCGTTGCCCGACGCCGACGGCGCCAAGACCTTCCGGGCGGTGGCGGCACTGATGTCCGCCGACTCCCACGGCACCTTCGTGCCGATCGTCATCGCGATCTCGTCGGCCGACACCGAGCGACTGCTCGGCGCCTACCTCGCGATCTTCCTCGGGTTCGGCCTCGGGGTCGTGTTGGTCGGGGCGCTGCTGACGCGCATGCTCGTGACGTCGACCTTCACTCCGCTGCGCGAGGTCGAGCGAACGGCCGCGGCGATCGCCGACGGCGACTTCGGCCAGCGACTCGGGGGGCAACGCCCAACACCGAGGTCGGCCGGCTCAACCGCTCGCTCAACACCATGCTCAACCGCATCGATCGCGCGTTCCGCGACCGCGCCCGCACCATCGACCAGATGCGGCGCTTCGTCGGCGACGCCTCGCACGAGCTCCGCACGCCGCTCGTCTCGGTGCGCGGCTACGCCGAGCTCTACCGCATGGGCGCCCTGCAGACCGAAGACGATGTCGCGCAGGCCATGGAGCGCATCGAGAAGGAGGCGATCCGCATGGGCGGACTCGTCGAAGACCTCCTCGCCCTCGCCCGGCTCGACGAGGCGAAGCCGCTCGAACTCGCCGAGGTCGACCTGGTGCCGCTCGCGCGCGACGCCGCGCTCGACACGATGGCGGCGCACCCCGATCGGGTCGTCACCGTGATCGCGCCCGAGCACGGCGCCACGGATGTCCCTGGCGACGCCGCCCCGGAGCTCGAGGTCGAACTCGACGCGTCGTCCGATCCCACGACGTCGCCCATCTCGTTCGCCGGGGCGACCCTTGCCCGCCTCCGCGGACGACGTGTGCGCGGTGAAGCTGCCGGCACGGCGCGCCGCGACGCGCAGGCGGCCAAGCGTGCGGCCGCGGCATCCGCCTCGGCCAAGCGCGCCGCGTCGAAGGCGCAGTCGAGCCTGCAGGTCACGGGCGACCTCGCGATGGATGCGGCCGACTCGCGCGGCGCCACCACGGTCACCGCCGATGCCGCACCGAAGCCGGTGCGGCGCGCGATCGTGCTCGCCGAGGAGAACAAGATCCGCCAGGTGATCACGAATCTCATGGGCAACGCGATCCGGTTCACCTCCGACGGCAGCCCGCTCGAGATCCGGGTGACGATCGACGACGACCACGAGCGCTCGATGGTCGAGGTCGTCGACCACGGCGAGGGCATCCCGCCCCAGATCCGCGAGAAGATCTTCCAGCGGTTCTGGCGGGCCGACACGTCGCGCACCCGTGAGACCGGAGGTTCCGGACTCGGGCTCGCGATCGTCTCATCGATCATCGCCGCGCACAACGGAATGGTCGACGTCGTCGAGACGCCCGGGGGCGGCGCGACGTTCCGGGTGATGCTGCCGCTCGCGGGCTCGTCCGCTGCGCCGCAGCCGATCACCGAGGCCTGATCGGTCACTGCTCCTCGACAGACCGCACGGTCGACCGCCGCTCCCCCGGCCTCGCCGTCGCGCCGCGGATCTCGCATGCCCGCCCCTAACGTCGGTGGCACACCGAACGAAGGGACATCAGATGACCAGCTACCAGGTCGACGCCGAGCAGGTCTCCGCGGCCACCCACACCGTGCAGGGCACCATCGGCAGAATCCAGGCCGAGGTCTCGGCGCTGCTCGGGCAGCTCACGGGGCTGCAGTCGTCGTGGTCCGGGCAGGCATCGGCCGCGTTCCAGGGCGCGGTCGCCGACTGGCGCTCGACGCAGATGCAGGTCGAGCAGAGCCTCACGGGCCTCAACCAGGCGCTCGGAGTCGCCGCGTCGCAGTACATCGACGCCGAGCAGTCGAACGCGCGGCTGTTCGTGCGCTGACGACGGCACGAACGCCCTTCACCCGGCCGTGACGTTCGCCACGATGCGATCGGCGATCGGCACGACGGCGGCCCGTGCGGCCTCGAAGTCGATCCCGGCCGGCACGTAACTCACGTCGGCCGGCGGCGGAGGCATCACCTCGACCCGAATCCAGTGTTCGGCGACTCGCATGTCGAGCGTGCAGTTGTCGGCCGGGTCGGTGCAGCGGATGACGGCGTCGCCGGCCTCGAGGCCCTCGACGTCGGCCTGAACGCCGCCCTCAGCGAGCCAGGCGGGCGAGGCGGTCGTGAATCCCCACGCCCCCTCCGGCAGCACATGGGTCGCGCCGAACCACCCGTCGACCTCGAGGTAGTTGAAGGAACAGCGCATCGCCTGCTCAGTGTCGGCCGCGTACGAGTACTGGCCGATACGAGGGCCGTCCCACTGCGGCCCCACGTAGACCTCCGTGATGCCGGTCAACTCGACGACATCTTCAGTCGTGAGGATCGACGCGCAGTCGCTCACCGGGTTCGGCGACACCGGCGGCGTCCACGCCGCGACCTGCTCGGCATCGTCGAGCGATGCGATGGCCCGATCGGTGAATGTCGTGAAGGCTGCGAGCAGCTCCGCATTCGAGGCGTAGGACGTCGTATCGATGCCGTTGACGACGAATTCGATCCACGCGTCGGCGAGCCACCCGTGCAGTTCGCAATACCCGCTGGTCATGGTCTCTTCGATGCCGATGCACCTCGGGCCCTGCGCGGTGGCCCCGTATGGCGACACGGGCAGGGTCGCCGCATAGGTGTCGACATAGCGCTGGGCTGCCGCCTCTGCGTCGGGAACGAGGGAGAGGTGCACGCTCTGCCGACCCTCGGGCGGCGGCCCCCATGGTGAGGCCCATTGCTGGCCGTCGATCCAATCGCACGCGAGCGAGCCGAGCTGGTCGAGGGCTGCCACGTCGGGGTAGACCGTCGCGACGCGCTGCCCCTGCGTCACGAGGGCGATCGGCGCGACGCCGGCTCCGATGAACGCCTGCAACTCGGCTCGGTCGACGAGCTCCTCGCAGCCGACGTCGAACACCGGGGTCGGGCCCTCGACGGCCGGCACGGCGGTCTCGGTCGGCGTCGGGGTGCCGACCGGTGCAGGCGCGGCGGCGGGCGGCGCCGTGCACGCCGACATCAGCAGGGCGAACGCGACCACGGTGATACTGAGGGCGAGGCGACGGGCGGACGGCATATCGCGAATCTACTGGTCGGGATCCCCGCCTCGACGCGAGCGCGATAACGATCCCGCATCGCCGGAAGGCCGCCGATGCAACGCCGATGGGCGCCTCCCGAAGGAGACGCCCATCGTGTTGGTGCGTGTGTCGCGAAGACGGACTAGAAGTCCATGCCGCCCGTGGGGTCGCCGACCGGAGCCGGGTTCCTCTCGGGCTTGTCGGCGACGACGGCCTCGGTGGTGAGGAACAGGCCGGCGATCGACGCAGCGTTGAGCAGCGCCGAACGGGTCACCTTCACCGGGTCGTTGATGCCCGCGGCGAGCATGTCGACGTACTCACCGGTCGCGGCATTGAGGCCGTGGCCGATCGGGAGGTTGCGCACCTTGTCGGCGACGACGCCCGGCTCGAGACCGGCGTTCAGCGCGATCTGCTTGAGCGGCGCATCGATCGCGACGCGAACGATGTTCGCACCGGTCGCCTCGTCGCCCGACAGGTCGAGCTTCTCGAAGGCAGTCTTGCCGGCCTGGATGAGGGCGACGCCACCACCGGCGACGATGCCCTCTTCGACGGCGGCCTTCGCGTTGCGCACGGCGTCTTCGATGCGGTGCTTGCGCTCCTTGAGCTCGACCTCGGTGGCCGCGCCCGCC
The DNA here is from genome assembly GCA_963758615.1 of uncultured Actinomycetota bacterium. Classification (GTDB taxonomy): domain Bacteria; phylum Actinomycetota; class Actinomycetes; order Actinomycetales; family Microbacteriaceae; genus Agromyces. Next base: position 762,678 of record CAVWVZ010000009.1, read on the forward strand.
TTGATGACCGCGACGCCGCCGGCGAGCTTCGCAAGGCGCTCCTGCAGCTTCTCGCGGTCGTAGTCGGAGTCGGTGTTGTCGATCTCCTTGCGGATCTGCGACACGCGACCGGCGATGGCCTCTTCGTCACCGGCGCCCTCGATGATGGTCGTCTCGTCCTTGGTGATGATGACCTTGCGGGCCTGGCCGAGCAGGTCGAGGGTGACGTTCTCGAGCTTGAGGCCGACCTCCTCGGAGATGACCTGGCCGCCGGTGAGCGTCGCGATGTCCTGGAGCTGCGCCTTGCGACGGTCTCCGAAGCCGGGGGCCTTGACGGCGACCGACTTGAAGATGCCGCGGATCTTGTTGACGATCAGGGTCGCGAGCGCCTCGCCGTCGACGTCTTCGGCGATGATGAGGAGCTGCTTGCCCGTCTGGATCACCTTGTCGACGATGGGGAGCAGGTCCTTGATGTTCGAGACCTTGCTGTTCACGATCAGGATGTAGGGGTCTTCGAAGACCGCTTCCTGGCGCTCGGGGTCGGTGACGAAGTACGCCGACAGGTAGCCCTTGTCGAAGCGCATGCCCTCGGTGAGCTCGAGCTCGGTGCCGAAGGTGTTCGACTCCTCGACGGTGACGACACCCTCCTTGCCGACCTTGTCGATCGCCTCGGCGATGAGCGCACCGATCTGCTCGTCGGCGGCCGAGATCGACGCCGTGGCGGCGATCTCTTCCTTCGTCTCGACATCCTTCGCGTTCGCGAGGAGCTCAGCCTCGACGGCCTGGACGGCCTTCTCGATGCCGCGCTTGAGCGAGATGGGGTCGGCGCCTGCGGCGACGTTGCGGAGGCCCTCACGCACGAGCGCCTGGGCGAGCACGACCGAGGTCGTGGTGCCGTCACCGGCGACGTCGTCGGTCTTCTTGGCGACCTCCTTGACGAGCTCGGCGCCGATCTTCTCGTACGGGTCGTCGAGCTCGATCTCCTTGGCGATCGACACGCCGTCGTTCGTGATCGTGGGCGCGCCCCACTTCTTCTCGAGGACGACGTTGCGACCGCGCGGGCCGAGGGTCACCTTGACCGCGTCGGCGAGGATGTTGAGTCCGCGCTCGAGGCCGCGACGGGCCTCCTCGTTGAAAGCAATGATCTTTGCCATGTGTTTCTCTCGTCCTTTCCCGGACGTCTTCAAAGATTCGTAGATTTAGCACTCAAAACGAGTGAGTGCTAAGACGATTCTGGCACTCTCCCGGCATGAGTGCAAGCGAGCATGACGCGGAGCCCCGCGTGGAACCCGGGGCGTGGACGCGGAAACGACGAACGCGCCACCGGGATCCCGGTGGCGCGTTCGGATGTCGTTGCGATCAGGCGGGACGCACAGCCTCTGCCTGCGGCCCCTTCGAGCCCGTGCCGACTTCGAACACGACCTGCTGACCCTCTTCGAGCACCTTGTATCCGGCCATGTCGATGGCGGAGTAGTGCACGAAGACGTCTTGGCCGCCCTCGTCGACGGTGATGAAACCGTACCCCTTTTCAGCGTTGAACCACTTGACGGTTCCGTTCGCCATGCGTTGCTCCCATGTTGCTGTGTGTGGATCAGCACGTGCCTGTCGCCTGTACCGGGCCACTGGGCCGTGGTGACATGGCGCCGACTGCGGCGCCGGCGTCACACGGGATTCGAGCGGCCAATTCCAGATACTAACGAGGTGACACGCGGGCACAAGGGGGTCGGCGCAACGAATGATCGCAGAATGGCAACGATTCCGCACGGAACGAGCGCATCGGCCCGTCAGCGGTCAGCCCGCGACGCTCGCGGCGTAGTCGGAGCCGAGCACGACGACGAGCGGCGTGCCCGTCGCGGCGAACTGCTCGGAGAGCCGCACATCGGCCTCGGGGAGCAGTTGGGCGACCCCCCGTGCCGCCCCCTCGAGGTCGGCCGTCGCGTAGTAGACCACGGTCTCGGTCAGGTCGTTCGCGCTCGCGTTCGCCGTCGCACCCACGGTCACGCCGCCGGCGGTGAGCAGCTCGCCGGCGTTCGCGGCGAGTCCCGACGTCGTCGTGCCGTTCAGCACGGTCACGGGCACATCGGGCGCGAGCGTCGGCTCGGCCGTGACGACGGGCGAGGGAGTCGGCGTGACCGTGGGCGCCGCGAAGTTCAGCCGATCGTTCAGCAGCATGACGCCGCCGATGCCGAGTGCCACGAGCACGACGGTCGCGAACGCGGCCCACCCGAAGGCGATCCACTTGGCGCCGCGACGCGCGGGCGCGCGGTGCGCACCGACCCGGTCGATGCCGTGCGGGATCGAGTCGAACCGATCTCGGGGGAACTTCTGCGCCATGTGTCCAGGTAACGGGTCGGGGCCGCGCTCAGTCGAGCGGTCGGCCGAGCGAGAGGGAACGCCGGCTGCGGGCCTCAGCGCGTGCCGAACGCATGCGCTGCAGGCGTTTGACGAGCATCGGATCGTGCCGGAGGGCCGCCGGCGAGTCGATGAGCTCGCCGAGTATCCGATAGTAGCGGGTGGCCGAGATGCCGAACTCGTCGCGGATCGCCTCGACCTTCCGCGCGGGCTGCTGCCAGGCGCGCGCCTCGAACGCGAGCACGTGCAGCTGGCGTTCGTCGAGACCGGCCTCGTCGGGCCGGTGTGGTACGCGCTCTGCGGCCATGTCCATCTCCCGTCGCGGCCGCGAGATCACGCGCGCCCTGTGCTGCACATCCTAGGCATCGCGACCCGAGTGCACGCCGAGCAGCCGCGGCGTGTGCCGCGGGCGGAACACGGGACATCCGTCGTGCGTTGCACTCGAGGTACGAAACCGTAACCTCGGCGCTCGACCTGCGACGATGGAAGACGAGATCCGAAGCCCCCGAGAGGATGCGCATGTCCTACAGCGTGAAGAAGAGCGACGACGAGTGGCGTGCCGAGCTCGACCCCGAGCAGTACGCGGTGCTGCGCGAAGCGGCCACCGAGCGCCCGTGGACGGGCGAGCTGCTCGACGAGGAGCGCGCGGGCGTCTACACCTGTGCGGCCTGCAACGCCGAGCTCTTCAAGAGCGGCACGAAGTTCGACTCGGGTTGCGGCTGGCCGAGCTTCTACGAGTCGGTGCGCCCCGAGGCGGTCGAGCTCATCGAGGACACGACGCTCGGCATGGTGCGCACCGAGGTGCGCTGCGCGGCCTGCGGCTCGCACCTGGGCCACGTGTTCCCCGACGGGTTCGGCACGCCCACCGGCGATCGATACTGCATGAACTCGCTCGCACTCGGCTTCAACGCCGAGTCCTGAACGTGGCGTCGGTTCGCGAGGCGGCGCTCGCGCGGCGCTCGGCGCCGAAGGTGACGGATGTCGCTCCCGACGACGCGACGATCATCGCGTTGCTCGAGGCGGCCGAGCGGGTTCCCGATCACGCCGCGCTTCGCCCGTGGCGCGTGATCGCGCTCCGAGGTGAAGCGCGCGCGCGTCTCGGGGCGGCGCTGGCCGAGGCATCCGGCCTGTCGGGCGACGCGGCCACGAAGCTCGCCGCCAAGCCCCAACGTGCCCCACTCCTGCTCGCGATCGTCGCGACGGGCACCCCGCATCCGAAGGTTCCCGAGTGGGAGCAGGACACGGCCGCGGCGGGCGTCGCCCACCTGCTGAGCCTGCTGCTCGACGACGCCGGGTGGGGCGTGATGTGGCGCACCGGGCCGTACACGAGGCATCCGCTCGTCGCCGCAATGCACGGGCTCGGCGCGAACGAGCGCCTGCTCGGCTGGCTGTACGTCGGCGGCGTGCCCGAGGGCACGCGCGCTCCGCGAGCCGGACGGACACCCCCGCCGCCGCGGTTCAGCTCGCTCGGCTGACCGATCCGCCGTCGGCGGGCGCTGCCGCGACATGCTTGTGCCTCGTCCACCGGACCGACGCAACGACGACGGCGACGACGGCGAGCACCGTGCCTCCGATGGTCGCGACGTCGACGGGGCGCCCTGAGGTCGGCAGCAGCAGGTCGAGGGTGAGTGCAGCGGCGAGCTGACCGGCCACGCCGCAGAGCGCGAGCAGCAGCACGCCCACGACGCGTACGAGCACCGCCTGGCCGGCGATGAACACGCAGCCGATCGCACCGCCGAGGTACAACCAGGGCTCGGCGGGCAGTGACTCGGGCCAGCCCGCGATGGCGGCGTGCACGAGCATCACGATGACGAGGGCGGTGGTGCCCACGGCGAAGTTGGTGAGCGTCGCGGTGAACGCGCTGCCGGCCTCGACCTTGACCCGGCCGTTCACCGCCTGCTGCCACGCGGCCCCGACTCCCGCGACGAACGGGAGCAGCATGAGCAGCAGCGGCACGTCGTGCACGAGCTGCGCCGACACGGCCCACGAGATGGCGGCGAGCGCGATCAGCGCGCCCAGGACGCGCGTGATCGTGAGGGGGCGACGCCCGCCCGGCCCCAGGCCGACGAGGTCGAAGAGGATGCCGCCGATGGTCTGGCCGGCGACGATCGCGACGGTGAAGAGCGCGACGCCGAGCACGCCCGCCGACAGGCCCTGCGTGGTGACGAACCAGGCACCGGCGAGGCCGCCGAGCACCATCCACCACGCGATGCGGCCGGCTCGCAGCCCGTCGCGCACCCGACCGATGCCCTCGCGACCGGGCCGCCAGAATCCCAGCACGACGAGCAGGATCGCGAGGCCCGAGCCGAACGAGATCACGGCCGCGGTGTACGGGTCGTCGATCGCGGCGGCGAGCTGGCCGTTCACGCGCGACTGCAGCGCCGTCAGGGCGCCGAAGACGACGGCCAGCACGATGGCGAGCCACATCGGGATGCGAGAGCGTTCGGCGTGCGCGTGGCGATGAGGTTCGCCCGATCCAGGCGCCTGGGGCGCGGCGTCGGTGATCGAGTGTTCTGTCAAGAGCCGGCTGCGGGACTCGAACCCGCAACCACCGCTTTACAAGAGCGGTGCGCTACCAATTGCGCCAAGCCGGCATGCGTGCCTCGGCCATCTTACCGGGGCTCGCGTGCACCGGCCCCCTGGCGGGCTGCCGGGTGGTCGGTGTGGAGGGCGCCTACGGCGCCGGGGTCGGCGTCGGCGTCGGCGTCGCGTTCGACTCGGAGAACGTCTCGCCCGTCGCCTGCAGCACGAACGACTGGAACTCGGCCGGGTCGGAGAGCGAGCCGACGTACTGCTTGCCGTTCACGAGCACGGTGGGCGTTCCCGTGATCGAGGCGAGGTCGGAGTTCGGCACCGGCTGGGTCAGCGCCCGGTTGGTGGCGTCCTGCACCCAGGTGTGGAACTGCTCGTCGTCGATGCACTCCTCGATCGTCGAGAAGGACGAGACGCCGGCCTCCTTGGCGAGCTCCGCGATCTCCTCGTTGGAGAGACCTTCGGTGCCCTCCTCGGGCTGGTTCTGGAACATCAGGTCGTGGAAGTCGAGGAACGACTCGGGCGAGTTGTCGGCCACGCAGGCCGCCGCGTTCGCGGCGCGCAGCGAGTACTGCGTGCCCGCCGACTTGTTCGTGAGGATGGCGATGGGGTGCACCTCGAGCGTCGCGGCACCCTCTTCGATCATCGCGCGGATCGACTCCGAGTTCGTCTGCTCGAACTCGCCGCAGAACGGGCACAGGTAATCGATGTAGGTGACGATGTTGGCCACCGTGCCGCTGTCGTCCTGCACGGTCGGGGTCGGCGTCTCATCAGCCTCGAGTGCGGGCGTCTCGACGGGGGTGATGACCCCCTCGGCGCCGGTGAGCACGATGCCGTTGCTCGCCATGTTCGCCGGGCCCGGACCCTCGGGGCGCACATTGTTGAAGATCAGACCTGCGACGAGGCCGGCGACCGCGAGCACGGCGACGATGACACCGCCCTGGATGAGCCAGCGGTTGCGTCGCTCACGCTTCTTCTGCTCTTCGCGCAGGACCCGTGCCTTCTCGCGCGCTGCTTCGCGCTGCTCGTTACGGGAGGGGCGTGGCTTGTCTGCTCCGCCATTGCTCATCGATGGTCACTCCGGATCGCTGTGTGGGCGCGCGTGTGTGCACGCGAACGCAAACACGATAGTAGGCACGGCGTCTGGGAATCGCCCAAACGAACGCTGAACACGGATGCCCCGTCACGGGCCCGCCGGCGACGGGCTCGGTGCCCCTGACATCCGTCGATGGTCCGGACCCCCCTCGCGCACATGCGATACTGAGGGAGCGTCAGCGTCGACGCAAGTCCATTCACTACGGATCGTCCGGCACGTACCTGCCGGTGAAGGAGAAACAGAATCATGGCGTCAGTCACGTTCGACAAGGCCACCCGCCTCTACCCCGGCGGTACCCGCCCGGCCGTCGACAAGCTCGACCTCGAGATCGCAGACGGCGAGTTCCTCGTCCTCGTCGGCCCCTCAGGTTGCGGCAAGTCCACCTCGCTCCGCATGCTCGCAGGCCTCGAAGAGGTCAACGAGGGCAACATCCTCATCGGCGACCGCAACGTCACCGACGTGCCCCCGAAGGACCGTGACATCGCCATGGTCTTCCAGAACTACGCGCTCTACCCCCACATGACGGTCGCCGAGAACATGGGCTTCGCGCTCAAGATCGCCGGCGTCGGCAAGGACGAGCGCGCCGCACGCGTGCTCGAGGCGGCGAAGCTGCTCGACCTCGAGCCCTACCTCAGCCGCAAGCCGAAGGCCCTCTCGGGCGGCCAGCGCCAGCGCGTCGCCATGGGCCGCGCGATCGTGCGCCAGCCCCAGGTGTTCCTCATGGACGAGCCGCTGTCGAACCTCGACGCGAAGCTCCGCGTGCAGACGCGCACCCAGATCGCCTCGCTGCAGCGCCGCCTCGGCGTCACCACGGTCTACGTCACCCACGACCAGACCGAGGCGCTCACCATGGGCGATCGCATCGCCGTGCTGAAGGACGGCGTCCTGCAGCAGGTCGGCACCCCGCGCGACCTGTACGAGTCACCGAACAACGTGTTCGTCGCCGGATTCATCGGCTCCCCCGCGATGAACCTGTTCCACGCGGACCTCGTCGAGGGCGGCATCATGTTCGGCACCGCCAACGTGCCGGTTGAGCGTGAGGCGCTCGCCGACGCGAGCAGCACGGTCGCCACGATCGGCGTGCGTCCCGAAGACATCGTCGTGTCGCCGCACGAGGGCGAGGGCCTCGCGGTCGACGTCGACCTCGTCGAGGAGCTCGGCGCCGACGGCTACCTCTACGGGCACTCGACGGTCGAGGGTAAGCGCACCGACATCGTCGCGCGCGTCGACGGCCGCGTGCACCCCAATGCCGGTGAGCGCGTGTACCTCACCGCCACGCCGGGCCACGTGCACATCTTCGACGCCGAGTCGGGCCTCCGCCTCAGCAAGAAGCCGGTCGTGGCCTGATCCCCTCGCTGATCACGATGCCGGTCGGGCCGCAGGGCCCGGCCGGCATCGCCGTTCCTGCCCCGCCTGAACCCGGACTACGCTGAACCTCGATGACCGGCTCACTCTCGATCACGTCGGCACTGACCGACCCCGCGCTCCTCGACCTCCCGTGGGACCGCCCGCTCGAGGCGTGGCCCAGCGAGACGATCGCCGCGCTGCCGAAGGGCATCTCGCGCCACCTCGTGCGATTCGCGCACCTCGGATCGCACGTCGTCGCCGTCAAGGAGACGACGGCCGAGATGGCCAAGGGCGAGTACGAGATGCTGCGCGCCCTGCAGCGCATCGACATCCCGTGCGTCGATCCCATCGCCGTGATCACGAACCGCACCGACGACGAGGGCGACGAGCTGAAGCCCGTGCTCGTCACGCGTCACCTGCGCTTCTCGCTTCCCTACCGGGCGTTGTTCTCGCAGACGCTGCGGCCAGACACGGCGACGCGCCTCGTCGACGCGCTCGCGGTGCTGCTCGTGCGACTGCACGTCGTGGGCTTCTTCTGGGGTGACGTGTCACTCTCGAACACGCTGTTCCGTCGCGACGCCGGTGCGTTCGCCGCCTACCTCGTCGACGCCGAGACCGGCAAGCTCTTCGAGGGCGGGCTCTCCGACGGCCAGCGCGAGCACGACCTCGAGATCGCCAGGGTCAACATCGCCGGCGAGCTGCTGGACCTCGAGGCCGGGGGCAAGGTCGCCGACGAGCTCGACCCCCTGAACATCTCGAACGGCATCATCGAGGCGTACCGAAGCCTGTGGATCGAGCTCACCGGACCCGAGATCTTCTCGTCCGCCGAGCGCTGGCGCATCAACGAGCGGGTCAATCGCCTCAATGAGCTCGGGTTCGACATCGAGGAGCTCGCCATCAAGACCGACGCGGCGGGCTCTCGCGTGCGCATCCAGCCGAAGGTCGTCGACGCGGGGCACCACCAGCGACGGCTGCTGCGGCTCACGGGCCTCGACGCGGGCGAGAACCAGGCACGTCGCCTGCTGAACGACCTCGACTCGTACCGCGCGGCGTACGGCAAGGACCACCTCGATGAGGAGATGGTCGCGCACGAGTGGCTCATGCGCGTGTTCGAGCCGGTCGTGCGGGCGATCCCGCTCGACCTGCGCCGCAAGCTCGAACCGGCCGAGGTGTTCCACCAGTTGCTCGAGCACCGCTGGTTCATGGCCCAGCAGGCGGGGCACGACATCCCGCTGGCCGAGGCGGTGACCTCGTACGTCAACACGGTGCTGCGGCACCGCCGCGACGAGGCGACCGTCATCGACCCGTCGACGGGCGCGATCACGGCCGCGCTCGATATCGTGCCCACCGAGACCGCCGCGATCAGTGCGATCGACCCCGACGACGAGAACGACTGGCGCCTGAACGTCTGACGCGCGGCTCATCGGCCGCGCTGCTACTCGGCCGGCGTCGCCTCGGCGCGCAGCTTCGAGATCTCGTAGAGCGTGACGGATGCCGCGATGCCGGCATTGAGCGATTCGGTGGCTGCCTCGATCGGGATCGACACGATCGCATCGCACGTCTCGGCCACGAGGCGCGACAGGCCCTTGCCCTCGCTCCCGACGACGATGACGATCGGCCGGTCGGCCCAGGACAGGCCGGGCAGCGAGACGTCGCCGTCGCCGTCGAGGCCGAGCACGAAGACACCGCGCTCCTTGAGCGCCTTCAGCGTCTGGGTGAGGTTCGGCGCCATGGCCACGGGGATGCGTGCGGCCGCACCGGCCGAGGTCTTCCATGCCGCGGCGTTCACGCCGACGGATCGGCGCTGCGGAACGATGACGCCCTGGCCGCCGAAGGCACCCGTGGATCGCAGGATCGCGCCGAGGTTACGGGGGTCGGTGATGCCGTCGAGCGCCACGAGCAGGGGCGTCTCGTCGCGCGCGAGCACCTCGTCGAGCATCTCGATCGGGTGCGCGTACTGATAGGGCGGCACCTTGAGTGCGATGCCCTGATGCACCGAGTCGTGGCCGGCGAGCCGGTCGAGCTCGGGGCGCATGATCTCGAGCATCGGGATGCCGCGGTTGTTGGCGAGCTTCATCGCCTCCTTGACGCGGTCGTCCATCTCGACACGGGCCGCGATGTAGAGCGTCGACGCGGGGATGCGCGCACGCAGGGCCTCGACGACGGAGTTGCGACCGGTGACGATCTCGGACTCGTCACCCGACTTCGAGCGACGCGCAGCACCCGATGCACCGCGCGGCGTGCCCGCGCGGGCGCCCTGGCCGGCGACGCGCTTGCCGCCCGAAGCCGCATAGCGCTCCTGTGCGGCCTTGCGCTTGCCTGCAGGGTGCCAGGCACGGTCTTCAGCCTTCGGCGTGGGACCCTTGCCCTCGAGCGCCTGGCGCCCCTGGCCGCCTGAGCCGACCTGCTTGGCCTTGCTCTTGCGCACTGCTCCGGCGCGCGACTTGCCGCTGCTGCCCTTCATGATCCCAAGCTCCAATGCGTGCCGGTCTGACTGTCTTCGATGGTGATGCCCGCAGCTGAGAGCTCGGCACGGATACGGTCGGCCGCGGCGTAATCCTTCGATTCGCGTGCGGCCTGGCGGTCTTCGATGAGCCGCGTGACGAGGGCGTCGAGCGCGGATGTGACGGGGCCCGAGTCGCCCGCGGTCCAGTGCGGGTCGCGGGGGTCGATGCCGAGCACCTCGACCATGGCGACCACCTGCCCGTGTGCCACGGCGGCGTCGTGCAGCTCTTCGTCGTCGAGCGACTGGTTTCCCGCGCGCACGGTGTCGTGCAGCACGGCGAGTGCCTGGGGCACGCTGAAATCGTCGTCCATCGCTTCAGCGAAGGCATCGGGGATCACCGGGCTGCCCACGCCCGAATACCGGGTGCCGGCGAGACGGCGTTCGACCCGCTCGAGGAAGCCGCGGATCCGGTCGACGGTCGCTTCGGCCTCGGTGAGGGAGCTCGGCGCATAGTCGAGGGTCGAGCGGTAGTGCGCTCCCCCGAGCAGGTAGCGCACCGCGAGCGGTGACGCGAGGCCGAACAGCTCGGCGGCGTAGACCGAGTTGCCGAGCGACTTCGACATCTTCTGCCCGCCGGTGTTCACGAGCCCGTTGTGCACCCAGTAGTGCGCGAAGCCCTGGCCGGCCGCGGTCGATTGGGCGAGCTCGTTCTCATGGTGCGGGAACCGCAGGTCGAGCCCGCCGCCGTGGATGTCGAACTCGGCGCCGAGGTAGCGCGCGGCCATCGCCGAGCACTCGATGTGCCAACCCGGCCGCCCGTCGCCCCAAGGCGCGTGCCAGCTCGCCGACTCGGGCTCGGTGGGCTTGTGGCCCTTCCAGAGCGCGAAGTCGCGTGGGTCGCGCTTGCCGCGCGGATCGGCGTCGGCGGCGGCCTCCATCTTGTCGCGCGACTGGCGGGTGAGCTCGCCGTAGGAGGGCCAGCTCGACGTGTCGAAGTACACGTCGCCCGAGCCGTCGGGCGCCGCATATGCATGGCCGAGGTCGATCAGTCGTGCGATCAGCTCCTGCATCTGCTGCACGCTCGCCGTCGCACGCGGCTCGTAGGTCGGCGCGAGGATGCCGAGCGAGGCATAGGCCGCCGTGAACTCCAACTCGACCCGGTAGCCGAGCGCGTACCACTGCTCGTCGCCGGCCGCGTTCAGGATCTTGTCGTCGATATCGGTGACGTTGCGGATGAACGCGACCTCGTTGCCCCGGTACGCGAACCATCGCCGCATGATGTCGTACACGAGCGCACTGCGGAGGTGCCCGATATGCGGGCTCGACTGCACCGTCGGGCCGCAGACGTACATGCCGACGTGTCCCTCGCGGAGGGGCACGAAGTCACGCAGGGCCTGGGCCTTCGAGTCGTAGAGTCGCACGGTCACCCGCCAAGCCTACCGGCGAGCTGCCGCCGATCCGGAGTGTTGCGACTCAGGCGGGGATGACGAGCGCCGTCGCGATCGCCGCGACCCCCTCGCCGCGACCCGTGAAGCCGAGCGCGTCGCTCGTCGTCGCGCTCACGCTCACCGGCGCGCCGAGCACGCGCGAGAGCAGCGCCTCGGCTTCGGCGCGGCGCGGCGCGAGCTTCGGGCGATTGCCGACGATCTGCACGGTGACGTTGCCGATCGAGAATCCGGATGTCTCGACCAGGCGTCTCGTCTCGGCGAGGAAGACCTCGCCGTGCGCGCCGTCGAAACGGGGGTCGGCGGTGCCGAAGACCTGGCCGAGGTCGCCGAGCCCCGCAGCCGCGAGCAGCGCGTCGCAGATCGCGTGCGCCGCGGCATCGCCGTCGCTGTGACCCGAGAGCCCGCGCTCGTCGGGCCAGTGCAGGCCGGCCAGCCAGAGCGGGGTGCCGGCATCGGCGGCGAACGCGTGCACGTCGGTGCCGGTTCCGATGCGGGGCGGCGGCGCGCCGTTCGACGCTCCTCGTCGCGTGCGTTCGGCGACGAGCTGCTCGGCCCGGCGCAGGTCGGCCGGCACCGTGATCTTGAAGGCACGCACATCGCCGGGCACCACGTCGACCGCGAGACCCGCGGCGGCGACGAGGGCCGCATCGTCGGTGAACTCATCGCGCGCCGTCGCGTAGGCATGATCGAGCGCACGGCGCGGGAAGCCCTGCGGCGTCTGCACCGCACGCAGCTGCGACCGGTCGACCGTCTCGACGACGTCGCCGTCGCCCCCGACCCGCTTGATCGTGTCGACGACGTCGAGCGCGGGAACGATGCCGCGGTTCCGTGCGCGCACTGCACCGGCGACCTCGTCGAACACCAGGCTCGGCGTGAGCGCTCGAGCCGCGTCGTGCACGAGCACCGTGTCGATGCCGGGCGGCAGCACCGCGAGACCGCGTGAGACGGATTCCTGTCGCGTCGCGCCGCCCACGACGACGTCGAGTACGGCGGATGCCTCGGCCGCGACCGGTTCGAACGACGACCGGGTCGTGTCGAGCCGGTCGTCGGGCACGACGATCACGACGTGCGGCGTCGAGGCCATGCCGAGCGCGCCGGCGACCGCCGCTGAGAGCACGGTGCCGTCGCCGAGCGGCACGAACGCCTTCGGCTCGGCGTGCCCGAGACGCGTACCGCTGCCGGCAGCGACGATGATGACGGCGATCGTGGGCGTGCTCATGGCACGAGCGTAGCGCCGGCGACCTCATCACGGTTCGAGGGGACGCGTTGCGCGCCCCCTCGAACCGAAGGATGGACCCTAGGAGGCGAGCACCTCGTCGAGCACGGTCGATGCGGCCTCTTCGTCGGTCTTCTCGGCGAGCGCGAGCTCGGAGATGAGGATCTGACGTGCCTTCGCGAGCATGCGCTTCTCGCCCGCCGAGAGCCCGCGGTCCTGATCACGACGCCACAGGTCGCGCACGACCTCGGAGACCTTGATCACGTCGCCCGAGGCGAGCTTCTCGAGGTTCGCCTTGTAGCGGCGCGACCAGTTGGTCGGCTCTTCGGTGAATGGGGCTCGCAGCACCTCGAAGACCTTGTCGAGGCCTTCCTTGCCGATGACGTCGCGAACGCCGACGAGGTCGACATTCTCGGCCGGAACCTCGATGACGAGGTCGCCCTGCGTGACGTTCAGCTTGAGGTAGAGCTTCTCTTCACCTTTGATGATCCGTTTCTTCACCTCGGTGATCGTTGCGGCTCCGTGGTGGGGGTAAACGACGGTTTCGCCAACCTCAAAAAGCATGAATATGTGTCCTTTCGGCAACTCTCAGGATATCACATTCGGGATCGTGCTAAGGTTCCGCCTCCCCTCCGCATGGCCGTCGCGACCGTAGGATATGCTCGGATTCGATTCCTCGCGCGCGCCCGAAACGGCCGCGTGCCCGCTCGCTCTTGGAGGTTCTGTGAAGGCGCGTCTTGCGGCATCCGCTGCTCTGGCTCTCGGTATCGCGCTCGGCGCGAGCGGTTGCGCGATGCTCACGTATCAGGCCACGACCGAGCCGTATGACGCGAGCGACGGGGTCTCGGCCGATGTGGGCGACCTCGACCTGCGCAACATCCTCGTCGTGAGCGACGACGGCGAAGAGGGCAACCTGGTCCTCACCGTCGTCAACAACGGCGAAGACGACGTCCAGCTCGACGTGCAGCTCGTCGCGACCGGCGACACGCAGACCATCGAGGTCGAGGCCGGCTCCACCGTGGGCCTCGGCACCGCCGACGTCGAGGGCATCGACGTACTCGACCCCGTGCTGCTCGAGGGCATCGACACCCAGCCGGGCGGCCTCGTCGACATCTACTTCCAGTACGGCTCGGCCGAGGGCATCGAGGTCGGCGTTCCCGTGCTCGACAGCAGCCTGCCCGAGTACGCCGACCTGGCCCCGTGACACGCGAGTGGCGCTTCAGGCGCCACTCCAACCGAACGACACGAGCGGATGCCCCGGGGCATCCGCTCGTTCGTTCTCGTGAGGCCTACGCCTCGAAGCGGTAACCCAGCCCGCGCACGGTGACGAGCTGCACCGGCTCGGAGGGCTGCTGCTCGATCTTCGACCGGATGCGCTTGATGTGCACGTCGAGGGTCTTCGTGTCGCCGAAGTAGTCGGAACCCCACACCCGGTCGATCAGCTGGCCCCGCGTGAGCACGCGACCGGGGTTGCGCATGAGCAGCTCGAGCAACTCGAATTCCTTGAGCGGCATGGGAATCGACGTGCCGTCGACCTCGACCGTGTGCCGGTCGACGTCCATGCGCACCCGACCGCCCTCGAGGATCGCCTCGTCGTAGTCGTCGATCTCGGTGCGGCGACGCAGGACCGCACGGATGCGGGCGAGCAGCTCGCGGGTGGAGTACGGCTTCGTGACGTAGTCGTCGGCGCCGAGCTCGAGGCCCACCACGATGTCGATCTCGGAATCCTTCGCCGTGAGCATGATGATCGGCACCGTCGAGCGCGATCGGATCTCGCGGCACACCTCGGTGCCCGGCAGGCCCGGCAGCATGAGGTCGAGCAGCACCATGTCGGGCTCGGACCGGTCGAATGCGGTGATCGCCGAAGGTCCGTCGGCAGCGACCTCCACCTCGTAGCCCTCGCGCTCGAGCAGGAAGCTCAGGGGGTCGCTCAGTGCGATCTCGTCTTCGACGAGCAGGATTCGGGTCACGTACGGTCTCCTCGTTCGGATGCTGCGACCTTCGCAGCGCGTCGGTTTCCGCGTCGATGGACGGCGGGCGGGGCGGCAGGGGCGGCGTGCTCGACGTCGGCCGGGGCGCCGGCCGAATCGGCCGCGGCGGCGTCGGCCGCCTCGATGGGCGGCTCGGCGAGCGGAAGGCGGATCATGAAGGTCGAGCCCCTGCCCGGCTGCGACCACACGCGCACGTCGCCGCCGTGGTTCTGCACGGTGTGCTTGACGATGCTGAGCCCGAGGCCCGACCCGCCGGTGTTGCGCGAGCGCGCCTGGTCGATGCGGTAGAACCGCTCGAACACCCGCTCGAGCTCATCGGCCTCGATGCCGATGCCCTGGTCGGTGACCGCGATCTCGACGGCGCCGTCGACGATCTTCGCGCCGACGCCGACGCGACCACCTTCGCTCGAGTAGGCGATCGCGTTCGCGATGAGGTTGTGCACGGCGACGATCAGCAGCGACCGGTCGCCGTAGACCTCGGCCTTCGACGACGCCCGCACCGCGACATCGATGCCCTTCGCCGTCGCGACGACCCGGTTCTGCTCGACGGCCGCCGCCACGATCTCGTCGACCCGGAGCAGCACGTCGGTGCGGAGCGCCCCGCGTGCCTGCAGGCGCGACAGCTCGATGACCTCGCTCGTGATGTGGGCGAGCCGGCTCGCCTCGACCGAGAGGCGGCCCGCGAAGCGCCGCACCTGGTCGGGCTCGTCGGCGGCCTGGTCGAGCGCCTCCGCGAGGAGGCTGACCGAGGCGATGGGGGTCTTCAGCTCGTGGCTGATGTTCGCGACGAAGTCACGTCGCACCTCGTCGAGCCGGAGCGACTCGGTGCGATCCTCGGCGAGCAGCAGCACGAACCGGGTGCCCAATCGCGCCGATCGAACGCGCAGCTGCAGCGGCGAGTCGCCGAACGGCCCTCTGGCGACGGTGTAGTCCTCGCCCAACACCGGCTCGCCCGTTCGCCGCACCGAGGCCACGATGTCGAGCAGCTCGGGATGCACGAGCTGCTGGTTGCGCACGAGCCCCATGGCGACGGCGCCCGGCGAGGCGCGCAGCACGTTGTTCGACGGGTCGAGCACGACACCGGCGGACTCCATCACGTCGAGCACCTGGTCGACCCCGTCGGGAATGGTCGGCGCGACGACCTTCGCCGCGCTGGCTCCGCGGCGTTCGGCCATGTGCAGCACGATCATGAAGGCGGCACCCAGGAAGAGGCCGAAGGCGAGTGCAGTGAGCACCAGCCACGTGGAGTCCATGCATTCAAGACTAACCAGCCGATCATGCCGCCTCGGCCATTGTCCGCCTGTGCGACGGTACGTTAGTGGTTGTTCAGTCTCCCGGCACCTGCTGTTCACCTGCCGCCGGGAGGATGTCCCGGGGTCGGAAGACCCATGCCGTCGCGCGCCCGCCGCGCGAGGCACCGAGAGACAAGGATTCGTACATGCGTGAGGTGTTCCAGCAGGAGCTGGCCGAGGTTCAGGACCGACTGGTGGAGCTCGCCGAACTCGTCGCCGAGTCGATCGACAAGGCGACGCGCGCGTTCCACCAGTCCGAGGTGAGCCTGGCCGAAGAGGTGATCGCGAACGACAACCTCATCGACCAGCGCACCGTCGCACTCGACGAGCTGGCGATCACGATCCTCGCTCGCCAGCAGCCGGTCGCGCGCGACCTGCGCATCGTCGTGAGCGCACTTCGCATCAGCGCGTCGCTCGAGCGCATGGGCGACATGTCCACCCACATCTCCCAGCTCGCCCGGTACCGCTTCCCCGACAAGGTCGTGCCCAAGTCGCTGCGATCGACGTTCACCGAGATGGGCCGGCTCGACGTCGAGATCGCGCGAAAGCTCGTCGAGCTGCTGCGCACCGAAGACCCTCAGCTCGCCGAGGAGATCCGCAACGACGACGACAAGGTCGACGCGCTGCACCTCCAGGTGTTCGACAAGGTGCTCGGCGAGACCTGGAAGGGCGAGGCCGTCGACACGGTCGACGCCACGCTCGCGAGCCGGTACCACGAGCGGTTCGCAGACCACGCGGTGTCGATCGCCAAGAAGGTGCAGTACCTCGTGACCGGCGACTGGGACCCCGAGAAGTCCGCGAACTGACGCAGCCGCATGACGAAGGGCGGGGGATCTCGGATCCCCCGCCCTTCGGTCGTCTTCAGTCGACTACTTCTTGCCCTGCGCGGCCACCGCGGCCGCACCGGCCGCCGCGGCCTCGGGGTCGAGGTACTCGCCCGGGCCGAGCGGCATGAAGTCGTCGCCGAGGTGGTACACGAGCGGGATGCCCGTGGGGATGTTGAGCTCGGAGATCTCGTCGTCGCTGATGCCGTCGAGGTGCTTCACGAGCGCGCGCAGCGAGTTGCCGTGGGCAGTGACGAGCACGACCTTGCCGGCCGCGAGGTCGGGGATGATGTCGGACTGCCAGTACGGCAGCATGCGGGCGATGACGTCCTTCAGGCACTCGGTGCGGGGCAGTTCACCGTCGGCGAGGTTCGCGTAGCGGGGGTCGCCGACCTGCGACCACTCGGCGTCGTCGGCGAGCACGGGCGGCGGCACGTCGAACGAGCGACGCCACAGCTGGAACTGCTCGGGGCCGTACTTCTCGAGCGTCTCGGCCTTGTCGAGGCCCTGCAGCGCACCGTAGTGGCGTTCGTTGAGCCGCCACGAGCGACGCACGTCGATCCATGCGCGGTCTGCGACGTCGAGGGCGATGTTCGCCGTCTGGATCGCGCGAGTGAGCACCGAGGTGTGCTGCACGTCGGGGAGGAGTCCCGACTCGCGCAGCAGCTCGCCGGCGCGCGCCGCTTCGGTCTCGCCGAGCTCTGAGAGCCTGACGTCGACCCAACCGGTGAACAGGTTCTTCTGGTTCCATTCGCTGTTGCCGTGACGGAGCAGCACGAGGGTGTGAGGCATGCGAACAGCCTAGCGGCGCGACATCCGCTCGCCTGATCGCGTGAATCCCGATGACGGCGACGGATGCCGCGACTCGCCCCGCGCGCCTGCGAGACTTGCAGCATGCCGGTCGGATCCATCACGCGCGGGACGACGAACACGAACCGCCTGCGCCGGATCGACCGGTGGATCGCCGCGCAATCGGCGCTGCTGCACGCCACCGACGCGTTGGTCGTCGACCTCGGCTACGGTGCGAGCGGCGTCACCGCGCTCGAGCTCGCGGCGAGGCTCGCGCACGTCCGACCCGACGTCGAGGTGCTCGGACTCGAGATCGACCCCGCCCGCGTGCGCACCGCGCGGGAACAGCTCGCGCAGGTGCGCTCGGGCGAGTCGCACTTCGACCCCGGCGTGCGCGTCGACTTCGCCCTCGGCGGCTTCGAGGTGCCCACCCCGAACGATCGCCGGCCGGCGGTCATCCGGGCGTTCAACGTGCTGCGGCAGTACGACGAGTCCGACGTCGCGGCCGCCTGGGCGCGCATGGCGTCGCGGCTCGCGCCCGGCGGGCTCCTCGTCGAAGGCACGTGCGACGAGCTCGGGCGCGTCGCGAGCTGGGTCGGCGTCGACGCCTCGGGGCCGCGCACCTTCACGATCAGCCTGCGACGCTCGGGCCTCGAGGCGCCCTCGATCGTCGCCGAGCGCCTGCCGAAGGCGCTCATCCACCGCAACGTGCCCGGGGAGCGAATCCACGAGCTGCTCGCGGCGCTCGATCGCGCGTGGCGGGTGCACGCGCCGATGTCGGTCTACGGGCCGTCGCAGCGCTGGATCGCGACCGTCGCCACGGTTCGTCACGAGGGGTGGCACGTGATCGGCGGACCGCGCCGGTCGCGGCTCGGCGAGCTCACCGTGCCGTGGCACGCGGTGGCGCCCGACTGAGGAGCGAGCGTCGACATGGGCCGCGAGGGCGTCGCGACTACGGCTTGCGCACGCCGAGACGCGGCAGGCGCGGCACGTCGACGGCCGCGCCGGCGTCGGCCGGGACGATCTCGACCTGAGCCGCCGCGACCTCGATGCCGTGGCTCAGCACGATGAGCGGCAGGTCGCCGGGCACCGCACGCTTGACGACGGCCAGCGCGATCGGCCCGAGCTCGTGGTGCATGGCGCTCGAGGTGATGCGGCCGACGGTGCGCCGCTCGGGCGCCTCGCCGGGCTGGGGTTCGGGGCGCACCTTCTCGCCGACGACCTCGTCGCCGGGCGCGGGCAGCACCGTGTCGCTGCCGTCGAGATGCAGCAGCACGAGCCGGCGCGGCGGCCGGCCGAGGTTCAGCACCTTGGCCACCGTCTCCTGGCCCTTGTAGCAGCCCTTGCCGAGGTCGACCGCGCTGCGCAGCCAGTCGAGCTCGTGCGGGATCGTCTTCTCGTCGACCTCGGTCGCGAGTCGCGGACGCCACGCGGCGACGCGCAGCGCCTCGGCGGCGAGCGACCCCGCGACGGCGACGCGGCCCGCGGCGACGGCAGCGGCTGCGTCGGCGAGCGCGGCGCGCGGCACGATGCGCTCGATCCACTGCCAGGCGGATGCCGGGTGGCCGGCCTGTGCGGCGTACTGGTGGGCTCCGGGCGGGGGCGAGGCCCACGGGTCGTTCCAATCGAGCGCAACCCCGGCGGGCGCCGCCGCGGGCGTCGCGGCATCGAGCGCGGCGAGCGACATCGCGGCGACCACCGCGAACTCGGCACTGCGGTCGGCGACCTCGACGCGCAGCATGAAGCGCATGCGGTCGAGCCAGGCGGTCAACGGTGCGGCCTCGTCGCCCTCGACGATGAGCCAGGTCGACTCGCCGTCGTCGATGACGTGCACGGCGTGCTCGACGTGGCCCGACGCGTCGAGGAGCAGCGCCTCGGCACTCTCGCCCGGCGCGATGCGTGCGACGTCCTGGCTCGCCATCGAATGCAGCCAGGAGCGGCGGTCGGGACCGGTGACGACCACGAGGCCCCGGTCGGAGAGATCGACGATCGCGTCACCGCGCTCGAGCTTGCGCTGCTCGACGATGGGATTGCCGTAGTGGCCGGCGACGCCGAGGTCGAGCGCCTCGGCCGGGACGGCGCCCGCGAGGGCGAGGAACGGGGATGCAGTCATCAGTCGACCTTCGCGAGACGGGCGGACGCATGGGTGCGCAGGTCCTGGCCGAGCGCGGCGATATCCCACGCCCAGAGCAGGTGCGCATCGACGAGGCCGTACAGGCGCGTCGCGGCCGCGTAGTCCTTCGCGCCGGCCGCGCGCATGACGGCGTCGGTCGCCAGGTCGATGCGCGGGCCCTTGACCTGACCGAGGTAGAGCTCGCTGACCCCGCCGGGATGCACGATCGAGACCTCGAGATCGAATCCGCCGTCGGCGTTGCGCAACTGCTCGACGGCCTCTGCGTCGGGGTAGCGCGGCTCGCCGATCGCCGGCAGCAGGGCCGGCCCCGGATCGCCCTCGCCCTGCTCACGGGCGAGCCGCCAGTAGCCGGTCTCGGTCGCGAGGGGTGTCGGCTCGCCGCCCTCGTCGGTGGCGAACAGCCACGTGTAGGACGTGTAGTTCAGGTGTGGAAGCCCGTCGTGGCTGAAGCTCACGCGCTGCCCGAACTCATGCGTGACCGACCCGTCGCCGACCTTGTAGTCGATGACGCCCGACCCCTCCCAGACCCCGAGGAGCCACGAGAGCGGGACGAGCTCGGCCGGAAGGTCGACGGGCAGGTCGATCATCGGATCAGCGCTGACCCTTGAAGAGCTTGTAGACGACGACGCCGCTGACCCACGCGATCGCGAGGCTCGCGAGGCCGAGCAGGCCGATGAAGAGGAGTTCGAGGGCGAGCAGCTCAGACATGCTCCGAGTCTATCGGCTCACCGCAGGGCGACGGGCGCGACGACCACCGCTCCAAGTGCCACGACGACCACCGCACCCGCGATGCTCGCCGCGACACGGGCGACGAACCCCTCGGGCCGGCGCGTGGCGAGTTGCACGGCGAGCGTCGCGATCACCACCGCGGCGAGGACGACGCCGAGTGCCGCGTAGACGCCCAGCGCACCCAGATCACCGAACGAGGCGAGGCCGCCGGCGAACGCGAGACTCGCGACGACGCCGACCCCGGCGAGCGCGATCCCCCACACCAACACGATGCCGGGCCATCCGCCGCCGGTCGCCGTTTTCTCGGCCATCATCGCTCCCCCAGGTTCGATGTCACGGACAGGGTCCGCCTGTCCCGTAGTATTGACCGCACCTTACTACTGGAGGGTGTGGCGTGGCGCAGCTGCTGATCTTGACGCCGGCAGCCAACGATGACGTTCTTCCGGCTCTTCCACTCCTGTCTCATCGAGTCCGGGTCATCCCGGCTTCGCCCGAGCAGCTGGTCAGAGCGCCCGAATCCGACCTCGTGTTCCTCGACGCGCGCACGAACCTCGCCGGCGCGAAGGCGCTCTGCCAGATCCTGCGCACGACCGGGCTGTCGGTGCCGCTCATCCTCGTCGTGACCGAGGGCGGCCTCACCGCCGTCACGCCCGACTGGGGCGTCGACGACGTCGTGCTCGAGCATGCCGGTCCCGCCGAGGTCGACGCGCGCATCCGGCTCGCCATCGGCCGGTCGCAGCGGTCGCAGCCGACGGAGCGCATCCAGACGTCGGGTGTCATCATCGACGAGGCCAGCTACTCGGCCAAGGTGCACGGCCGGCCCCTCGACCTCACGTACAAGGAGTTCGAGCTGCTCCGCTTCCTCGCCGCCCACCCGTCGCGCGTGTTCACGCGCGAGCAGCTGCTGAGCGAGGTGTGGGGGTACGACTACTTCGGCGGCACGCGCACCGTCGACGTGCACGTGCGGCGCCTCCGGGCCAAGCTCGGCGACCTCGAGAGCCTCATCGGCACCGTGCGCAACGTCGGTTACCGCTTCAACGTGCACGAAGAGGACGACGAGGGCGCCCCAGCCGTAACCGCCCGTTAATACGTTCCTCATCCTCCGTTTGCGCCGGGTGGCATGATGAGGGGATGACCCCTGAAAGCCTGATCGAGGACGAACGCACCTCGGACCGGACGGCGAGCGACTTCGACGACGATTTCGAGCCGTTCGACATCGAGGGTGCACCCGAACTGCCCGCCGAGCGGTACCTCGATCGCGAGCTCAGCTGGCTCGCGTTCAACCAGCGGGTGCTCGAGCTGGCTGAGGATCCCACGCTTCCGGTGCTCGAACGGGCGAACTTCCTCGCCATCTTCGCGTCGAACCTCGACGAGTTCTTCATGGTGCGGGTCGCCGGCCTGAAGCGCCGCATCATGACCGGGCTCGCCGTGCCGACGAACGTCGGCCGCGCCCCGATGGACGTGCTCGGCGACATCTCGCAGAAGGCCCACGAGCTGCAGGAACGGCATGCCGCCGCGTATCAGGAGCTCGTGAAGCCCGCGCTCGAGGCGGCCGGCATCCAGGTCGTGACGTGGGACGAGCTCGGCGAAGACGAGCACGCCCACCTGCGCGGGTACTTCGGCGCGCAGATCTTCCCGGTGCTGATGCCGCTCGCGGTCGACCCCGCGCACCCGTTCCCCTACATCTCGGGACTGTCGCTCAACCTCTCGGTGCGCGTGCGCAACAGCCGCACCGGCCGGCAGGAGTTCGCGCGCGTCAAGGTGCCGCAGATGCTGCCGCGCTTCGTGCGGGTCGACCCCAGCGAGTCGGTGCAGCGCGTGCGGTACATCACCCTCGAGGACCTCATCGCCAATCACCTCGGCGACCTCTTCCCCGGCATGGAGATCCTCGAGCACCACGTGTTCCGGGTCACCCGCAACGAAGACGTCGAGATCGAGGAGGACGAGACCGAGAACCTCATCAAGGCGCTCGAGAAGGAGCTGCTGCGCCGCCGCTTCGGCCCGCCCATCCGGCTCGAGATCACCGACGACATGGACGAGGTGACCCTCGGCCTGCTCGTTCGCGAGCTCGATGTCACCGAGCAGGAGGTCTTCCGGCTGCCCGCGCCGCTCGACCTCGGCGGGCTCTTCGACCTCGCCAAGATCGACCGGCCCGAGCTGCACTACGGCACCCACGTGCCCACGACCGCGGTGCAGCTGCAGCCTTCCGAGCCCAACCGGCGTGCCGACGTCTTCAAGGCGATCGCACGTCAGGACGTGCTGGTGCACCACCCCTACGAGTCGTTCGCGACGAGCGTGCAGGCCTTCCTCGAGCAGGCCGCGGCCGATCCCGACGTGCTCGCCATCAAGCAGACGCTGTACCGCACCTCGGGCGACAGCCCCATCGTCGAGGCGCTCATCGACGCCGCCGAGGCGGGCAAGCAGGTGCTCGCGCTCGTCGAGATCAAGGCCAGGTTCGACGAGCAGGCCAACATCACGTGGGCCCGCAAGCTCGAGAAGGCCGGCGTGCACGTGGTCTACGGCCTCGTCGGGCTGAAGACGCACTGCAAGCTGGCGCTCGTGATCCGTCAGGAGAAGGACGGCCTGCGCCACTACAGCCACATCGGCACCGGCAACTACAACCCGAAGACGAGCCGCATCTACGAGGACCTCGGACTGTTCACGACCGACGACCAGGTCGGCAAGGACCTCACGCGCCTGTTCAACGAGCTGTCCGGCTACGCCATCGAGAAGAAGTTCAAGCGACTGCTCGTGGCTCCGCTGCACCTGCGCAAGGGGCTGCTGAAGCTCATCGCCACCGAGATCCGCAACGCCGAGGCCGGCCTGCCCTCGGGCATCCGCATCAAGGTCAATTCGATGGTCGACGAGGCGATCATCGACGCGCTCTACCGGGCATCGAACGCGGGCGTTCCCGTCGAGGTGTGGGTGCGCGGCATCTGCAGCCTGCGACCCGGCATCGAGGGGCTCAGCGAGAACATCCGGGTGCGCTCGATCCTCGGCCGGTACCTCGAGCACTCGCGCATCTTCACGTTCGTGAACGACGGCGAGGTGCAGACCTACATCGGCTCCGCCGACATGATGCACCGCAACCTCGACCGGCGCGTCGAGGCGCTCGTGCGGCTCACCGAGCCCACGCACCTCGCCGAGATCAGCGCGCTGTTCGACCAGGCCATGGCTGACTCGACGAGCAGTTGGAACCTCGCGGGCGACGGCGTGTGGACCCGCCATTCCACCGATGAGTCGGGACTCCCCCTCACCGACCTGCAGAATAGGCAGATGCTCGAGATCGGTCAGCGCAAGCGCACCGGAAAACGCCGGTGACCTCGACGGCGGTCTACGCCGCGGGCGCCGTCTGCTGGCGCATCATCGACGGCAAGGTGCACGTGCTGGTGATCCACCGCACGGTCTACGGCGATGTGACAATTCCCAAGGGCAAGGTCGACCCGGGCGAATCGCTGCCGCAGACCGCGGTGCGTGAGATCGCCGAGGAGACGGGACTCGCGGTCGCGCTCGGCGTGCCGCTGGGCGTCTCGCGCTATCCGCTGTCGAGCGGGCGCGAGAAGATCGTGCACTACTGGTCGGCCGAGGTGAGCGAGCGCGCCGTGCAGCAGTCCACGTTCAAGCCGAACGCCGAGGTCGCCGCCATCGAGTGGGTCACCGTCAAGCGGGCGCGCGGCTACCTGAGCTACGAGCCCGACGTCGAGATCCTCGACAACTTCGCGAAGCTCGTCGACCAGGGCGTGACCTCGACGTTCTCGCTCACGCTCCTGCGCCATGGCAAGGCCGTCGGACGCAGCGGCTGGAATCGCTCCGACGCCTCGCGCCCGCTGACCGAACGCGGCGTCGAGCAGGCCGCGGGTCTCGTGGGCACGCTCCCCGCATGGGGCCTCAGGCGCATCGTCTCGAGCCCGGCGGTGCGCTGCGTCACCACCGTCGCGCCGCTCGGCGCGGCAACGGGCATCACGGTCAAGCGCGAGGCCGGCATCAGCCAGGACGCGTGGGAGGCCGGCGAAGCCGAGGTCCGGCGGGTGATCGGAAAGCGCGTGCGGTCGGGCAAGAACGCGGTGCTCTGCGGCCACGGTCCGGTGATGCCCGAGATCATGCGCGAGGTCGCGTTGGCGACGGGTACTCCCCTCGGCTCGTACGTGACGGATGCCGCGGGGCTCGAGCCGGGTGCGTTCAGCGTCGTGCACCTCTCCGCGACGAATTCGGGCTCGGGAATCATCGCCATCGAGACGCACGCGCCCCGCGCCTAGCAGGCGATACCTGAGAGCGCTCTTCACGCGACATCCGGAGTGACAGCGCTCGTTCACCTTCCGTTTACCAACGCGGCGCAAGTTGGTAAGGCGCGCTGATTAGCGTCGCAGGCGGGTCGGCACCGGCCCGAAATCCTGCAAACGAACCCCGGAAGGGAATTCACGTGAACCTCAAGCGTTTCGGCGTGCCTGCCGTTATCGCCGTCACCGCGGCACTCGCACTCAGCTCCTGTGCCGCGAACGAAGGCGGAGCCGCCCCCGCCGAGTCGGCCTCGACGCTGTCGGGCAACCTCGTCGGTGCAGGCGCCTCCTCGCAGGACGCCGCACAGCAGTCGTGGATCGCCGGCTTCCAGACCGCGAACCCCGATGTCACGATCGACTACGACCCCTCGGGCTCGGGCGCAGGTCGCGAGACCTTCCTCGAAGGGGCGAGCGACTTCGCCGGCTCCGACCGCGCGTTCGACGACGAGGAGCTCGCCGCCGGCGGCTTCGCGAAGTGCGCACCCGACTCGACCATCGTCGAGCTCCCGCTCTACATCTCCCCGATCGCCGTGATCTTCAACGTCGAGGGCGTCGACACGCTCAACCTCGACGCGGCCACGATCGCGGGCATCTTCGCCGGCACGATCACCAACTGGAACGACCCGGCCATCGCCGCGACGAACCCCGACGCGACGCTGCCCGACCTGGCGATCACGCCCGTGCACCGCTCAGACGACTCGGGCACGACCGAGAACTTCACCGAGTACCTCGGTGCGGCGGCTCCCGACGTGTGGACCTACGAGGCTGACGGCGTCTGGCCGTTCGAGGGCGGCGAGGCCGCACAGGGCACCTCGGGCCTCGTCGACGCCGTGACCAACGGCACCGGCACGATCGGCTACGCCGACGCGTCGCGCGCCGGCGACCTCGGCACCGTCGCGGTGCAGGTCGGCGACGAGTTCGTCTCGTACTCGCCCGAGGCTGCTGCGGCGATCGTCGACGCCTCGCCGTTCGCCGAGGGCCGCGCCGAGGGTGACCTCGCCATCGAGATCGACCGCACCTCGACCGAGGCCGGCGTCTACCCGGTGGTCCTCGTCAGCTACCTCATCGCGTGCGGCACGTACGCCGAGGCTGAGAACGTCGAGCTCGTGAAGTCGTACCTCTCGTACATCGCCAGCCCCGAGGGTCAGGACACCGCGGCGACCGACGCCGGTTCGGCGCCGATCTCGGACTCGCTCCGCGAGAAGGTCACGGCTGCGATCGACTCGATCAGCTAGTAAGTTCGTGCCCGACCCCGAGTGTTCGTCAGGAACGCCGCCGGGGTCGGGCACGGCCTTGTCCCCCCACCCAACTCCCGATACCGAGGATTGCGCCCCATGAGCACCACCACCGCGATCAAGGCGAAACAACGGCCCGGCGACCGCGTCTTCTCCGGCTCCGCCGTCTTCGCAGGGTCGATGATCCTCGTGACCCTGGCAGCCGTCGCGATCTTCCTGATCGTGCAGAGCATCCCGGCATTCTTCGCCGACAGCGAAGACGCCTCGATCCTGCCCACCAACTTCTGGGCCTACGTCGGCCCCCTCGTCTTCGGCACCGTCTGGGCCGCGACGCTCGCGCTGATCATGGCCATCCCGATCTCGATCGGCATCGCCCTCTTCATCTCGCACTACGCGCCGCGCCGCCTGGCATCGGTGCTCGGCTACATCGTCGACCTGCTCGCGGCGGTGCCCTCCGTCGTCTTCGGCCTCTGGGGCATCGGCGTCCTGGCCCCGGCCATCCAGCCCGTCTACTCCTGGCTCGTCGACAACCTCGGGTGGTTCCCGCTCTTCTCAGGGCCCGTCTCGGGCACCGGCCGCACGATCCTGACCGCCGGCATCGTGCTGGCCGTCATGGTGCTGCCCATCATGACCGCCATCTGCCGGGAGGTGTTCCTGCAGACCCCCGTCCTCCACGAGGAGGCGGCACTCGCGCTCGGCGCGACCCGCTGGGAGATGATCCGCACCGCGGTCCTCCCGTTCGGCCGCTCGGGCATCGTCTCCGCGTCGGTGCTCGGCCTCGGGCGTGCGCTCGGCGAGACGATGGCCGTGGCGATGGTGCTCTCCGCCTCGGGCGCGGTCACGTTCCAGCTGCTCACCTCGGTGAACCCGTCGACGATCGCCGCGAACATCGCCCTCAGCTTCCCTGAGGCGTTCGGCATGAACGTCAACGTGCTCATCGCCACGGGCCTCATCCTCTTCATCGTGACCTTCGTGGTCAACGCGTTCGCTCGCTGGATCGTCAGCCGTCGCAAGGAATTCTCGGGAGCCAACTGATGACCACGACGATGAAACCCGAATCCGAGACCTCGATTCCGATCGAGAACTCGCTCACCGCCGGTCGCCTCCCCACGCCCGCCCCGTGGATCATCCTCGGTGCCGCGATCGTCGTGGGCGCCGTCGTCTTCGGCGTGCTCGCCCTCGCCAACGGCGGCGACTTCAACTGGGGCAGCGCGATCCTCGTGGGCGCCCTGCTCTACATCCCGTCGATCTGGCTCTTCTCGATGCTCGTCGAGGGCCGTCGTCGCGCGATGGACCGCCTGGTCACGGCGCTCGTCACCGGCGCCTTCGTGCTCGCGATGATCCCGCTCATCTCGCTGACCATCACCGTCGTGACCTATGGCCTCAACCGGTTCGACGCCGAGTTCTTCACCTCGTCGATGCGCAACGTCACGGGCGAGGGCGGCGGCGTCCTGCACGCCATCGTCGGCACCCTGCTGATGACCGGCACCGCGGCCCTCATCTCGATCCCGATCGGTCTGATGACCTCGATCTACCTGGTCGAGTACGGTCGCGGCAGGCTCGCACGGGGAATCACGTTCCTCGTCGACGTCATGACCGGCATCCCCTCGATCGTCGCCGGCCTGTTCGCCTACGCGCTCTTCTCGATCTTCCTCGGGCCGGGCACGCGCACCGGCATCGCCGGCGCCGTCTCGCTCGCGGTGCTGATGATCCCCGTCGTCGTGCGGTCGAGCGAGGAGATGCTCCGGCTCGTGCCGAACGAGCTGCGCGAAGCCGCCTACGCGCTCGGCGTGCCCAAGTGGCTCACGATCGTCAAGGTCGTGCTGCCCACCTCGATCGCCGGCATCACCACCGGCATCACGCTCGCGATCGCCCGCGTGATCGGCGAGACCGCACCGCTCCTGATCGCGGCGGGCTTCACCGCGAGCATGAACTACAACCTCTTCGACGGCCGAATGTCGTCGCTGCCCGTCTTCGTGTACACGCAGTACGCCAATCAGGGCAACCCTCCCGAGGCCTACCTCGATCGCGCGTGGGCCGCCGCCCTCACGCTCATCCTCATCGTCATGGCGCTGAACCTCATCGCCCGACTCGTCGCCCGCTTCTTCGCTCCGAAGTTCGGCCGCTGATCCGCACGCCCAGTTAGGAAACCCGTGTCCAAGCGCATTGAAGTCAGAGACCTCAACGTCTACTACAGCAAGTTCCTCGCGGTCGAGGGCGTCAGCCTCGAGATCGAGCCGCGCAGCGTCACCGCGTTCATCGGCCCCTCGGGTTGCGGCAAGTCGACCTTCCTCCGCACGCTGAACCGCATGCACGAGGTCATCCCCGGCGCCCGCGTCGAGGGCGAGGTGCTCATCGACGGCAACAACCTCTACGACCCCGACGTCGATCCGGTGCTCGTGCGTCGTCAGGTCGGCATGGTGTTCCAGCGGCCGAACCCGTTCCCCACGATGTCGATCAAGGAGAACGTGCTCGCGGGCGTGAAGCTGAACAACAGCCGCATCTCGAAGTCCGACGCCGACGACCTCGTCGAGAAGTCGCTGCGGGGTGCGAACCTCTGGACTGAGGTGAAGGACCGCCTCGACCGTCCGGGCTCCGGCCTGTCGGGTGGCCAGCAGCAGCGTCTCTGCATCGCGCGCGCGATCGCGGTCTCCCCCGAGGTCATCCTCATGGACGAGCCGTGCTCGGCTCTCGACCCGATCTCGACCCTCGCGATCGAGGACCTCATCGAGGAGATGAAGCAGCAGTACACGATCGTGATCGTGACGCACAACATGCAGCAGGCATCGCGCGTGAGCGACAGGACCGCCTTCTTCAACATCGCGGGCACCGGCAAGCCGGGCAACCTCATCGAGTACGACGACACCACGACGATCTTCTCGAACCCGTCGGTGAAGGCGACCGAGGACTACGTCTCGGGCCGCTTCGGTTGATCCGCGACTGATCGCAACGTGAAGGATGCCCCGGAGTTCGCTCCGGGGCATTCGCCGTCTCGATCGGCGGCGCCGCGGGATCAGTCGCGCGGGCTCTGCAGGTACGCGTTGAACTCGCGGGTCGCCTCGGCGTCATAGGGCACGGATGTCCCGTCGAGCGCCGTGACACCAGCGGCGAGCCGCACGCTGGAGACGAGCCAGATCGCATCGGCGGAACCGAGCTCGTCCGCACGGATGTCGCGGTACTCGGCGCGGCGGCCGGTGCGCTCGAGGTACCCGAAGAGACTCAGCTGCGTCGTGCCGTGCAGGATGGCACCGCTCGGGGCCGGCGTCGAGTACACGTCGCCGCTGCGCAGGATCACGCTCGACGTCGGTCCCTCCATGACGTACCCGTCGGAGGAGATGAAGATCGTGTCGTCGGCCCCGCGCCGCCTGGCCTCGCGGAGCGCAGCCATGTTCGTGGCGTAGCTCAACGTCTTCGCGCCGAGCAGCAGCCACGGTGCGTCCGCCGCTGCGTCGCGGGCGTATCCACGGTCGAGCGTGACGACGCGCACGCCGTGCTCGCGCGGGCCGCTGAAATCGGCGGCGGGCGATGCGTGCAGCCAGGCGGTCGGTGCCGGGCCGTGCTCGACGCCACGGCTCAGCACGAGCTTGAGCGCGAACTCGCCGTGGGCGGGGAGCGCCGCGGCGGCACGGGCGATGGCGGCCTCCCACTGCGGCAGGTTGGGCTCCGGCAGCTCGCAGATGCGAGCCGAGTTCCGCAGCCGCTCGAGGTGCGCGCGCGCCTCCTGCGCGTGGCCGTCGGTCACCGCGAGGGTCTCGAAGATGCCGTCGCCGCGCTGCGTCGAGAGTTCACCGACGCGCAGGGCCGGCTCGGCGGCGTCGACCTCGCGGAACGTCGCTTCGATGTCGGAGACGGTCTCGCCGGCGGGCAACGGCTCGATCAGGAGGGTGACGGTGTCGGGCATTCTCCGATGTTACGGGCACCCGAGCATGAGTAAGGCCGGCCGCAGAACGCCTCTCGGCGGGAGGCCGCTCGCAGCGGCGAATATTGGAGCCCGGGGTTACTGCGGCCGGCCTCGACAAGTGTAAACGAGGTCGACCCCCTCGGCATTCCCGAGCGAGCCGAACGGCTCCTGATCGGGCCGATCGATCAGTCGAGCGCGTCGCGACGCCAGAGTCGCGCGCATGAGGCGAACTCGTCGGCGAGCTGTGTGAGGCGGAGTGCGCGGGTGGTGAGCTTGGCCGAGCGATCGGGATGTGTCGCGTCAGCGGCATCCGCATCGTCTGCCAGGCTCGCGAATCCGGCAGCTGACACGCGGGCGAACGCGGCGGCCCGATCGAGGGCGACAGCGAAGTCGCCGGTGAAGAGCCCGTGCAGGATGCGGTCGGCGAGCTCGACGACCTCGTCGGGACCGGCCGGGATCGCCGCGCCCGCGACCACCTGGTCGATCGTGTTCGACACCTCGGTACCGCGCTGGAACGCGAGCGCCTGCCCGCTGGGGTCCTGCCGGATGAGCGCCCGCAGCAGGTAGACGCGCCAGAGCGCGCCCGGCAGGCTCTTGGCCGATGCGTGCGACCAGAGCTCGGCGATCGCGTCGATGCCGTGCTCATCGGTGTACGCCACCAGGCGGGCGACGACCTCGGGATCGGGGTCTTCGCGCACGCGCGCGAGCAATGCCGACGCGGTGTCGTGCGCGACACGGCTCACGTGTGCCGGATCTTCTGCGCCGAGATAGCCATCGAACATGGTGGGCGGAAAACGTGTGGGACGGTGGAAGTCGGAAGCCATCGCGCGCCACCTTACTCCGCTCAGCCGGGTGCCGGCCGTGGAGGAGGCGATACCCCGCCCTCGATGAATGCCGTTCGCCACGTGTTTCCTTGCCGGGCGTAGGTGACGCGGGCGTGGCAGTTGCGACACCGCACATCACATTTCTCGATCTCAGCGAGCACACGGGCGATGGAGTAGCCGTCTTGGGCCAGCTTCATCACCTCGGTGTGCTTGCTCGCGCCTTCGCGATGGTCGAAATCGAGCACACGAAGGTCGGATTCCCCGCAATCGACGCACGGGTGATCGGAGAGGTATCTCCCGATGGCTTCGAGCGCCGCGAGCCGGATGGCCGCCTTCCGCGCCATGATCACTCGAACATGCGCTTCCCTGTTGTCGGCGTAGTACCTGCGCGCGCGTTCATTGTCGCAACGTCGGCAGATGCTCTGCAGACCGTCGCGCGAGGCACGACGGACATTGAACTCCGAGTGCGGCTGCAGCCGACGACACGACGAGCACTCCTTCATCCATGGAACGTATTCGCGACCACCGACACCGGAACGGTGCCCCCCGTCAGGCTCGAACTGACGACCCGCGGATTAAAAGTCCGCTGCTCTACCAACTGAGCTAGAGGGGCTTGCGCACTATTCTTCCATGGCCGGTGGACGGTTCGTCACGACCTCAGCCGCCCGCGATGCCGTGCTCGTACGCCCAGATCACGACGTGCACGCGGTCGGGCAGGCCGAGCTTCGCGAGGATGGACGCGATGTGCGTCTTGACGGTGTTTCCGGTGAGGTGCAGCCGCGCCGCGATCGTGTCGTTCGGAGCACCGGTGACGAGTTCGTGCAGCACGTCGCGCTCACGGGCGGTCAACGGCGCGAGCAGCGCCTCGGCATCGACCGCGTGCGGCACTCGGGCGATGAAGTCGACGATGCTCGCGGTGGCACGCGGCGCGATGACCGCATCGCCTGCGTGGACCGCGCGGATCGCCGTCGCGAGTTCGTCACTCGATGCGTCCTTGGTGAGGAATCCGCTGGCACCGGCCCGGATCGCCGCGAACACGTACTCGTCGAGGTCGTAGGTCGTGAGCACGAGCACGCGAACGTTCGGATGCGCCAGCAGGAGCCGGCGCGTGGCCTCGATGCCGTCGAGTCGCGGCATCCGGATGTCCATCACCACGACGTCGATGCGTCGGGCCCGCGCCAGCTCGAGGAGTTCACCGCCATCGGATGCCTCGCCCACGAGTTCGAGGTCGGCGTGCACCTCGATCAGCACCGAGATCGCCGAGCGGATGAGTTCCTGATCGTCGGCGATGGCGACTCGGATCGGGCGCGCAGGGGTGTCAGGCATCTCGTGCCTCAGGCGCGGCCTGCGCAGCCGGCTCGGGATCATGTTCGGCAGGGGCGAGCGGGAGCGTCGCCGTCGTGCGCCATCCGCCGTCGGGCCGGCGACCGCTCGTGAATCGCCCTCCCACCTGCGCAACCCGGTCGGCGAGACCGAGCAGCCCGCGACCCGGCGCCGCGGCCGGGGCAGACCCCGGGCTGCCCGAGATCGCGGATGCCGACGGGGATCCCGTGGCCGTGCGAGCGCCGCCGGCCGCGCCGCCATCGTCGTCGACCGTGATCTCGACCTCCTCGGTCGACCACTCGACCCGCACCTCGGTGTTCGACGGCGGGGCGGTGTGCTTCATGACGTTGGTCAGCGACTCCTGCACCACCCGGTAGGCCGTGAGTTCGAGGGCGGGACTCGCAGATCGCGGCTCGCCGACCTCGACGAGCACGACGCGCCGATCGGCGCCCGTCGCCCCGGCGACGAGCCGCGGCAACGCCGTGAGGTCGGGCCCCGGCTCGAGTGCGGCACTCCCAGCTGCACCTCCTGCACCATCGGCGCCCGGGTCGCCGAACGCGGCGAGCAGCCCGCGCATGTCGGTCATCGCCTCGCGGCCGGTCGTGACGACGTGCTCGACCGCCATGCGCGCCCGGTCATCATCGCGACCGACGAGCACGCGCGATGCCTCGGCCTGGGCGACCATCACGGCCAGCGAGTGCGAGATGACATCGTGCAGGTCGCGCGCGATGCGACGGCGCTCGTCGGCCACGGCGCTGCGCTCGGCCTGCAGCCTGAGTCGCGCGGCCTGCTCGCGGCCGAACTCCTGCGCGGCTCGCGTGCGACGCGACTCGCGCCGATACCGGCCGAGCGCCCAGGACGCGCCGATCGAAGCCACCAGGAATCCGGCGAGCGCGATGATCGGCCCCATTCCGGGATCGGGTTCCGGCGCGAAGCCGTGCGCCATCGCCACGCCGGTCATCAGCGCCGCTCCGACGAGTCCGGTGACGAGGGCGCCTGCCGTCGGCCCATCGGTCGTCACCCGCCGCCGCGGTGTAGACGAACACCACGAAGACGGCGCTGCTCGGTTGCAGCATCGCGACGAACGGCGTCCCCGGCAGGCTCGCGACGACGAGGCCGAGCATGGCCGCCGACGCGACGACGAGCGCCGTGCGGGGCAGGCTGCGGCGAACCACGACTGCCGCGTGCAGAACGGTGAAGAGCGCGATGCACGTGGCGAGCCAACCGAGATCGGTGGGAAGGCGTGCAGCACGCACGAGCTCTACGACCGTCAGCGGCAGCAACGCAGCGGCGAGAGCTGCGGCCCACATCCAGTCAGCGGGCGAGGGAGCGGCTGGCCGGGACACGTGACCACGCTACCCGGCAGCCCGTGTGGTCATCTCACCCGCGCGGGTGAGGCGGAGCGCGTCCGCTGCGCAGGACGCTGGATGCGAGGTCGGCGATCGGGCGGCCGCTCACGAGCAAGGAGATCAGGATGGGAACGATGCGCACTTCGA
This sequence comes from uncultured Actinomycetota bacterium, assembly GCA_963758615.1. Taxonomy (GTDB): domain Bacteria; phylum Actinomycetota; class Actinomycetes; order Actinomycetales; family Microbacteriaceae; genus Agromyces. The sequence goes on from CAVWVZ010000009.1 coordinate 795,909, forward strand.
CCACGGAGACCTCACGCCGGCCACCGAGCCGGGGCGGTGAGCGACTGCGTCGCGTGCTGGTGACCACGGCACTGATCGGGTCCGCCGCCCTCACCGGCCTCGCACTCGTGTGGCTGTTCGTTCCCGAGCTCGACCCGCATCCGTCAGGTGACCTGGAGAGCCTCGGCAGCGTCGTGTTCGGCCCGACGGCGACGGCCGTGGTCACCGCCGCCATCGGCCTCGCCGGGGTCGCAATCGCAGCGGCGCTCACTCGTCGAGGTGCGCACGCGAGGCGGTGGGCGGCCGTCGGTGCGGCTGGGATCAGCGTGCTCATCGCGGTCGTGCTCGGCAGCATGACGACCGCCGTGCTCGCCGGCTACCTGTTCGGCATGGCCTCCGTCCTCGCCGGCATCGTCACGGTCGGCGTCATGCTCGTGCGATCGCCTCGGCTCGGCGCGGTGCTGCTCGCCGGATTGCTCGGGCTCGTCGCGATCGCCTTCTGGGGCGCCGAGATCACCCTCGCCGCGACGTGGTCGCTCGCGACGTCGTTCGTCGGCGCCCTCGCTGCCGCCGGGCCGTTGCTCGTCTCGGCCGCCGTGATCGTTGTCACGACCCTCGTGTGGGCGGCGATCGCGATCTCCGCGATCCGCGTCGGCCCGACCGGTCGGGCGTTCGACGCCTGGCTCGTCCGCCATCGCGTCGCGCTCACCGTGCTCGCGGCGATCGGTCCGCTGCCGTACGCGTTCGCACGACTGAGCTGGCTCACGCCCTGGCCGCTGTTCGGCTCCCCGCAGGCGGAGTACGCACCCGTGGTGCTCGCGACCGGCCTCATGCTGGGGGCGGGAGCCTTCGCAGCGAGCCTGCTCACGCTCGGCCTGATCCTGCCGTGGGGGCACGCCTTCCCGACGTGGATGCCGCGCGTCGGCGGTCGTCCGGTTCCGGTGGCGGCGGCCGCCGTGCCGGGTTCGATCGCCAGCGTCGTGCTCTGCCTTTCGGCGGTGCCGATGTTCGTGACGGTCGTCGGTGATGCGGCTGCACCCGCCGATGCGTTCCTGATCGCCCTCGTGCTTCCGTTCTGGTTCTGGGGTCCGATGCTCGGGCTCGCCGTGTGGGCGTACGTCGCATGGCGGTCGCGCGAGGCGACCCTCTCGGTGGCCGCCCGACGCTGACCCCATCCTCAGCCGGGCGTGGGAATCGCCGGTGCTCGTCCACGACGGACCGCGAACCGACCGGGCGACGCCAGGCGGGGCTCCTCCCGCCCTGGCGGCCCTCCCCTGGTTTCCCCTTACGCCCACTCCGATGTGAGCGTGTACTCACGGTAGACCTCGAGCCGCGCGGGCACCAGCATCCGCTGGGATTCGTTCGGCTCGTTCAGGCGCCGTTCACCCGGGGGCATCGGCGGCGCGGATGCCCCGAGCCCGCGTCAGCCGACGAGCTCCCGGAACCCCGACATGAGCGCGACGCGCTCGGCCGACGAACGCGCGAGCGGGGTCACGTTGAGGGTCGTGACCCCGGCCTCGGCGAATGCCGCCACGCGCTCGGCGACGTGCGAAGCCGGCCCGATGAGTGAGATCGCCCGCACGAGCTCGTCGGGCACGGCGGCGATCGCCTCGTCGCGACGGCCCGAGAGGTAGAGGTCCTGGATGGCCGCCGCCTCGTCCGCGAAGCCGTAGCTCGCGATGAGGTCGTTGTAGAAGTTCTTGCCGCGCGCGCCCATGCCGCCGACGTACAGGGCGAGCTGCGGCTTCACGAGCGGCAGCACCTGCTCGGGGTGGTCGGTGATGGCGAGCGCTGGGCTCGCGAAGACGTCGAGCGGGCCGAGCTCGGGTGCCCGCTTGGCCGCGCCGGCGGCGAGAGCATCGCCCCACACGCCCGCGGCGCGCTCGGGGTGGAAGAACATCGGCATCCACCCCTCGGCGATCTCGGCGGTCTGCTCGACCGACTTCTGGCCGAGCGAGGCGATCGTGATCGGGATGCGCTCGCGCACGGGATGGTTGATGAGCTTCAGGGGCTTGCCGAGTCCGGTGCCCTCGCCCTCGGGCAGCGGGATGCGGTACTTCGCGCCCTGGTGCACCACCGGCTCGCGCCGCCACGTCATGCGGCAGATCTCGATGATCTCGCGCGTGCGGCCGAGTGGGGCGTCGTAGCGCACGCCGTGGAAGCCCTCGATGACCTGCGGGCCCGAGGCGCCGATGCCGAGTTCGAACCGCCCGTCGGAGACGTAGTCGAGGCCCGCCGCGGTCATCGCGGTGAGGGTGGGCGTGCGGGTGTAGAGCTGCAGGATGCCCGAAGCGAGCGTGATCTTGGACGTGCGCGCCGCGAGGAAGCCGAGCTGGCTGACGGCGTCGAACGAGTAGGCCTCGGGCACCGCGATGCGGTCGATGCCCGCCTGCTCGAGTTCGGCGACCTCGTCGGCCGCCTCGCGGAATCCGCCCGCGTAGTTCAGGAACATGCCGACGCGCATCGTCACTCCTCGTCGTGTGAAGGGGTGCCCGGGCAGATCGGCCGCGAGCACTCAGACCCTATCCGAGCACCTCGCGGCCGGGACATCCGTTTGTGGGCCGTCGACTACGTGGGGATGACGACGATCGGTTCGGTCGTGGGTTGCGGCGAACCGCCCTCGGGTTCGACGGTGACGCCGACGGCGACACCCGGGGCGAACGTCCCCTCGAGCACCCGCCAGGTCTCCTCGCCCGACACGTCGAACGTGCCCGCCGAGGCTGCACCCGAGTCGTCGATGTACCAGAGCTCGTAGGTCTGGTCGGCGTCGAGTTCGGGAAGGCCCGCGACGACCACGCCCGAGCGGCCCTGCTCGGCGGACGAGACGAGCGTGATCTCGCCGCCGCCTGCGACCTCGTGCGTCTGCGACTGCGCGTCGGGCGCCTCGGCGATCGCCGCCATCTCGCGTTGTGCACCCCAGCCGTTGGGGCCGGACCATCCGATGCCGACGACGACGCCCGCGATGAGGACGATCGCGGCGGCGGCCACGCCGAGGATCGCCCCGGGCCGTTCGAACCAGCGGCGGCGCGCGTGGGCCTGCGCCCGCCCGGGCGGGCGATCGACCGGCGCGGCGGATGACGCGGGCTCGGCGGATGACGCGGGCTCGGCGATCCCCGCCCGCTGCGGCGGTCGTGCCGTCAGCGACGGCGGGTTGCGCGGCCGGCTGCTGCTGCGGCAAGCCCGTCGAGCTGCGCCATCAGCCGCTGCTTGAGGGCGGGCGGCGGTTCGACGGGTTCGGCGAGGGCGCCGAGCACCGCCGCCGACTCGGCGTAGGAGTCCGCCTCGGCGCGCAGCTCGGGCGACGCATCGGCGGCGGCATCGAATGCCGCGCGCTCGTCGGCGTCGAGCGCATCGAGCGCGTGCGCCGCGGCGAGTTCGTGCATCGCCTCGAGCGAGGCGAACTCGCGCGCGGGTCGCGGCTCGTCCGTGTGCTCTCGGTCTTCGTCTCGCGGCTCGGTCATGTCGTCACCCCCAGTGCGGATCTCAATCGGATCATTCCGTCGCGCAGGCGCGTCTTCACCGTACCCAGCGGAACCTCGAGCCGCTCGGCGATCTCGCGCTGCGTGAGTCCGTCGTAGTAGGCGAGGGCCACGCACTCGCGCTGCAGTTGCGAGAGGTCGGCGAGCGCCTCCTGGACGCGCTCGTGCTCGACGCGCACCTCGACGGTCTCGGCGACGGTGTCGACCGGCACGTCGAGATCACGGGCGCCGATGCGCAGGTCGCGGTCGCGGGCGGCCTGCGCAGAGCGGATGCGGTCGACCGCGCGCCGGTGGGCGAGCGTGAACATCCATGCGAGCGCGCTGCCGCGGGCCGGGTCGAACCGGGGTGCGGTCTGCCAGATCTCGAGGTACACGTCCTGCGTCACCTCCTCGGCCTGAGCCGGGTCGACGATGAGCCGGCGCACGAGCCCGAAGACCCGCGGCGCGGTCGCGTCGTAGAGCGCGGCGAACGCCTCCCGGTCACCGGTGCCGACCCGGGCGAGCAGTTCGTCGGGTGTCGGCGCTGGTGTCGGTGCGCCTGCCCCGCTGCCGTCGACCACGAGTCCAAGCATGTCAGATCGAGGGTCGCGGGCCGAGGCGTCGGCGGCTGCGGCGCCACTGCGGAGTTCGAGGACATGGATCATCCGAACGTGAAGGAGTAGGCGTCGACGCCTGCCGACACCGTGACGTGAGGGTGCCCGACGCCGGGGCATCCGTGTCGATGAGGCGATACGAACGCGGCACGCCGCCGACCTCGATCTCGCGGGTCTCGCCACCGTCGTCGACGACCACGGTGCCGCTGCCGCCGAGCACGAGGCGCACCTCGCTGCCGGTGTACGAGAGTCGCACCCGCGCGTCGGGCCCGCCCGGCGAGATCGACTGCGTGTCCAGCGCCCAGTCGCCGTCGAGCGCGAACGCGTCGCGCGGAAGCTCGGCGGGGAACTCGAAGGCGGTCGTCGCCCGCCGATAGGGCTCGTCGCCCGCGAAGTTGACCTGCTTCGTCGTGCCGAGGAACGTCTCGGGCGTGGTCGAACCGGCTTGGGGGGTTTCGTCGCGCTGCTCGGTCGTGGGCGGCAGCGCGACGCCGGGCTCGGCCTGCTCGAGCAGCTCGCGGATCAGCTGCTCCGTCGCCGCGTAGTTGCCCTCGCCGAACGAGATGTGCCGCACCGTGCCCTCGGCGTCGATGAGGTAGTGCGCGGGCCAGTAGCGGTTGCGGTAGTTCGTCCACGTCGAGAGCGAGTTGTCGAGTCCGACCGGGTACTCGATGCCGAACGAGCGGATGCCCGCCTCGACGTTGCGCGGCTCCTTCTCGAACGCGTACTCGGGCGAGTGGATGCCGATGACCGAGAGGCCCGCGTCGCGGTAGGCGTCGTCCCACGCGACCACATGCGGGATCGAGCGCTGGCAGTTGATGCACGAGTACGCCCAGAAGTCGACGAGCACGACCCGGCCGCGAAGGTCGGCGAGGTCGACGGATGCCCCGGCGTCGGTGTTGAACCACTGCGTGATGCCCTTGATCGTGGGCGCGGTGCCGCAGGATTCGAGTTCGTCGGCGCCGTTCGTGCACTCGTCGAGCTCGGCGTTCTCGTCGTTCACGAGTCCCCCGAGGTCGAGCGCGCGCGGCGACCTCCTCCGAGTCGGCGAGCTCCTGCTGGAACGCGCTCGTGTAGTCGGGCACGAGGCGCTGCAGCAGCTGGGGCAGGTTGAACACGAGCCCCGCGGCGAGCGCGATCATCACGACGCCGCCCGCGATGCGGATGCCGCGCTGATGGGTGCGGAACGTCTTCACGCGCTCGGCGACGCGCCGCCCGGCGAGCGCGAACACGAGGAGCGGCAGGGCGGCGCCGACCGCGAACGACAGCGTGAGCACGACGGTCTCGACGCCGATGCGCCCGGTCGAGCCGGCGACCGTGATCGCGGCGAGCACCGGCCCGGCACAGGGGACGTACACGGCGCCGAGGGCGAAGCCGAGCGGGAATCCGCCGCGCTCGGTGCCGACGTTCCTGCGCGGGATCCGCGAGAACGGCTTCTCGAGCAGCTCCTCGAAGCGCGGCACGATGAGGCCGACGCCGATCAGCACGAGCACGACGATGCCCGCCCAGCGCAGCACGTCCTGCGGCAGGCCGAGCAGGCTGAGGATGAGCGAGCCGACGAGCGTGAACAGGCTGAAGCTCACCACCAGGCCCGCGATCACCAGGTAGGGGCGCCAGCGACCCGCCTGCGGGACATCCGTGGTGCCTCTCGCGCTCTGCGCACCGCCCGACAGGAAGATGACGGGCAGCACGGGCAGGATGCACGGCGAGATGCCGGTGATGAGGCCGCCGAGGAGGCCGATGAGGGCGAGGGTGATCACGGGGTCCTGCTTTCTCGGGTCGACGAGTGATTCGAAGCCGACGCCCGATCCGATTGGTCGGATGCCCCGTGCCGGCTGCCGCGCGCTCGAGTCCGGCCGATTCCGGCGCTCGGCATGGACGGGTTCCAATCCGAACGGCGGACGGCACCGAATCCCACGCATCGGCCCCGCCCGGAGGCCGGCACTCACGAAGGAGCACACGATGCGATCCACCGCACGCAGCACCCGCACGACCCTCGCCGTCTTCTCGATCGCCGCCGTCGCGGTGCTCGGCCTCGCCGGCTGCAGCTCGCCGGGAAGCTCGGCAGAGGACGAGGAACCGACCATGTCGGAGGAGGCCGACGCCGACCGAGGAGGCCATGGAGGCCGATCCCGCCGCCGACCTCGTCGGCCCCGGCTGCGCCGCCTACGCCGAGGCGGTCCCCGACGGTCCCGGCTCGGTCGTCGGCATGTCGACCGACCCCGTCGCCGTCGCCGCCTCGAACAACCCGATGCTGACGACGCTCACGGCCGCGGTCTCGGGCCAGCTGAACCCCGACGTCAACCTCGTCGACACGCTGAACGGCGACGAGTTCACGGTGTTCGCGCCCGTCGACGCGGCGTTCGCGAAGATCGACCCGGCGACCATCGAGTCGCTGAAGACCGACTCCGCGACGCTCACGGCGATCCTGACGTACCACGTCGTTCCCGGCCAGCTCTCGCCCGACGAGGTCGTCGGCACGCAGACGACCGTGCAGGGCGGCACCGTCGAGGTCACGGGCTCCGGCGACGAGCTCATGGTGAACGACGCCGCGGTCATCTGCGGCGGCGTGCACACCGCGAACGCGACCGTCTACCTCATCGACACGGTGCTCATGCCCACGATGTAGTGACGTCCGTCACCCGCGATCGGCCGCACCGACTCCCGGTGCGGCCGATCGCACGCGTGTTCAGCAGTCTCGAAGTCGGATGCCGCAGGCTGGGAGTTCCCCGCTGATCGATCGAACGGAGCCGCACATGGGCTGGAGCCTCGTGCTCGACATCGTGCTCGTGCTCGTCTTCATCGGCGCGGTCGTGAACGGCTGGCGATCGGGACTGCTGCGCACCGCCGCGGGACTCGTCGGGCTCATCGCCGGCGCCATCGCCTCGTACTTCGTGATGCCATGGGTCGCCGCACTCGTGCCCTGGCCCGAGTGGCGGGCGCCCGCAGCGATCGCCTCGGCCCTCGTGCTGCTCGGGCTCGGCGCGTGGCTCGGTGCGATCGTCGGCCGGGCCCTGCGCAGCGGTGCGCATGCCGTGAAGCTCGGCGTGCTCGACCGCGTGCTCGGATCGATCGGCAACCTGCTCGTCACGGCGTTCGTCGTGGCCCTCGTCGCGTCGGGCGTCTCGGCGATGGGCGTGCCCGTGCTGTCACCGGCGGTCGCGGGCTCGCGGGTGCTCCAGACACTCGACACGGTCACCCCTGCGCCCACACGGTCGCTGCTCGCCGAGCTGCGCACGGCGACGTTCGGCGAGGCGATCCCGTGGCTCGTCGACGTGCTCGACGCCCCGTCCACCGCAGGCGAGCCGCCGACCGGGCCGGTCGACACCGCGGTGCTCGCCGAGGCATCGCGATCGGTGGTGCGCATCACCGGCAACGCCTTCGAGTGCGGCAGCAACCTCTCGGGCAGCGGCTTCGTCGTGGCATCCGATCGCGTGGTCACCAACGCGCACGTCGTGGCCGGCGTCACCGAGCCCATCGTCGAGGCGCCCGGGCAGCCGGCGCTCCCCGGCCGGGTCGTGGCGTTCGACGCCGAGAACGACCTCGCGCTCATCGCCGTCGACGGCCTCGCGACCCCGCCCCTCGCGATCGACGCGCCGGCGGTCGGCGACGACGTCGCGGTCGCGGGCTACCCGTTCGGCGGCCCCTTCGAACTTCGTCCGGGGCGCGTCGCAGCGAGCGGCCCGCTCACGATCGAGGCCGAGGGCACGACGTCGACCCGTGAGATCATCACGCTCTCGGCCGACGTCGACCACGGCAACTCGGGCGGTCCCGTGCTGACCCAGGACGGCGAGGTCGCCGGCGTCGTGTTCGCCCGCTCCGACACGTCGGATCTCGTCGGGTTCGCGATTCCGGTCGCGACGCTGACGCCGCTCGCCGACGCGGCGCCTTCACTCGACGCGCCCGTCGGCTCGGGTTCGTGCGTGCGCTGAGCGCGTTGGTCGAGTAGCGAGCGCCAGCGAGCGTATCGAGACCTCGTGGGCCGATCTCGAGACTCGGTCACCCGGTCTCGATACGCTCCTTCGTCGCTACTCGACCACCGACGCGGTCAGTCGGCGCTGAACCCCGCGAAGCGGATGCCCCAGCTGAGCTCCCACTGCTCGCCGGGGCCGAGCCAGCGCAGGCCGCGCTCGGAGTTGAAGGCCTCGGCCGGGGCGGTCATCGGCTCGATGGCGATGGCCACGTCGCCCGCTTCACCGGGGAACGCACGCGTGGTGTAGACCTGCACGTACCCGAACTCGTCGTCGGCCCAGATCGAGACGCTGCGCCCATCGGGCGCCGTGAGCGTGTGCTCGACGCGGCCCTCCTCGCCCGAGAGCTCGCCGAACGCGTCGTCGAGCGAGACGTCGCCGACCCGGCGGCCCTCGCGGAAGTCCCATTCCGTGCCGTTGACGGGCACCTCGCCGGTCGGCAGCAGACGGTCGTCGACCTCGATGTGGCTCGCCGCGTCGAGTCGAAGGGTGAGATCTTCGGTGCGGACGCCGCCGATCTTCAGGAACGGGTGCGTGCCGATGGCGACGGGAGCCGGGTCTGCGCCGAGGTTCTCGACGAAGTGCGTGACACGCAGCCCGTCGGCCACGAGCTCGTAGTGCACGGCGGTGCCGAGCAGGAACGGGTAGCCGAGCTGGGGGTAGATGCGCGCCGAGAGCGTGACCGAGTCGCGGTCGCGGGAGATCGCGGTGTACTCGGTGTAGCGCAGCAGGCCATGGATGGCGTTGTGGTACTTCGGCTCGGTGATGGCGAGCTGGTGGTCGACGCCGTCATTGCTCCAGAGGCCGTCGCGGATGCGGTTCGGCCACGGCACGAGCACGATGCCGGCGCCCGACGGCGGCGTCTGGTCTTCACCGTATGGGGGCACGAGGTCGATGCCGTTGATGCTGAGGGTGCGAATGCCGGCCGCGACGGCGGTGATGGTCGCTTGGATGTCTCCGCTCGCGGTCGACGTCTCGAGGACGAACTGCTCGCCCGTGGGTGCGCTCATCCCTCCACTCTAGGGTCTCAGGCGCACGTGACCGCGAGCCCGACGTCCTCGAGTTCGGCGACGATCGCCCTCGGCGCGGAGGCATCCGTCACGAGCGCATCGAACGCGTCGACCGGTGCGACCCTGCCCAGATGCACCTCGCCGACCTTCGTGCCGTCGGCCACGACGACGGCACGTGCCGCGCGCTGCAGCATGAGCGACTTCACGGCGGCTTCGGGCAGGTTCGCGTTGGTCACGCCGTGCGCGGGGTCGACGCCGTTGCAGCCGATGACGGCGAGGTCGACGTGCACGTCGCGCAGCATCGATGCGGCGAGCGGGTCGACGAGCGAATGCTGGCGCGGGCGCAGGGTCCCGCCCGTGACGACGACCTGGAATCGCGGGATCTCGGGCTCGAGCTCGAGCGCGATCGACAGGCCGTTCGTGAAGATCACGAGGTCGGCGAGGTCGTCGCGGCGCCGCAGGGCGCGGGCGACCTGCAGCGTCGTCGTGCCGACGTCGAGGATCAGGCTCTGCCCGCTCCGCACGAGCGAGGCGACGTGCTCGCCGATGCGCCGTTTCGGCTCCACCGACGCCTCGAGCGCCTCCTCGAAGCTCGGCTCCCGCTCGGGCCGGTCGGCGCCGATGACGGATGTCGCGGGCACCGCTCCCCCATGGACCCGGCGGATGGCGCCCTGGCGTTCGAGCGCGTCGAGGTCGGCGCGCGCCGTGACGGTGGTCACGCCGAACGCACGGCTGAGCTCGGCGACCCGCACGAAGCCGCGTTCTGCCACGAGGGCGAGGGCGAGCTCGCGGCGTCGCGGTGCGTCGTGCTGCGGGGTCGTCGGCTCGGCGTCGGTCATATCGGCCATGATCCCCCCACCTCGCCTGCTTTGCAATACGAAACCCAGTTGTTTGCAAAACGAAAGTCGCGTATCGTGTGCGTCGTGAACGACACCGAGCCCGTTGCGGCGACATCCACGCTCGAGATCGACGCGCGCATCGCCGTACGCCCGACGACGCTCGCCGACGGGCGCGAACTCATCTACTTCGACGACGCCGACACCGCGCTCACGGGCGCGCGCGCGGTCGACGCGCGAACCCTCGACGCCCGGCCCCCGACCGCCGAGATGCGGCAGGACCCGCTGACCGGCGAATGGGTCTCGATCGCGGCGGCACGGCAGCATCGCGTCATGCTCCCACCGGCGAACCTCGACCCGCTCGCGCCGCAGACGCCCGACAACCCGTCCGAGATCCCGGGCGACTACGACGTCGCCGTCTTCGAGAACCGCTCGCCGTCGTTCGGGCCGACGCTCGGCCGAGCCCGGGGCGCCGAGCGCGCTCGCGTCGCTGCGTGAGGTCGGCCTCGAGCGCACCCACCCATCGGTGGGCCGATGCGAGGTCGTGTGCTTCAGCCCCGAGCACGAGGGATCGTTCGGCACGCAGACCGTCTCGCGGGCGCGCACCGTGATCGAGGCGTGGGCGCAGCGCACGGCCGCGCTGTCGGCACTGCCCGGCGTCGAGCAGGTGTTCCCGTTCGAGAACCGCGGACGTGAGATCGGGGTGACCCTCGGGCACCCGCACGGCCAGATCTACGCCTACCCCTACGTGACGCCGCGCACCGAGCGACTGCTCGCGTCGATCGACTCCTATGGCCCCGGCCTCTTCGCCGACCTCGTCGAGCGCGAGCGCAACGGCCCGCGGGTGCTGCTCTCCGGCCGGCACTGGACGGCGTTCGTGCCGTTCGCGGCGCGCTGGCCGATCGAGGTGCACCTGCTCCCCCACCGGCACGTGCCCGACCTCGCCGCCACGACGCTCGACGAGCGCGACGAGCTGGCATCGCTCTACCTCAAGCTGCTGCGCGGCATCGACCTGCTCTACGACACCCCCACGCCGTACATCGCGGCCTGGCACCAGGCGCCGGTGCACGAGCGGCGCGACGAGGTGCGGCTCATGCTGGCGCTCACGAGCCCGCGACGGGCCGCCGACAAGCTCAAGTTCCTCGCCGGCTCGGAGGCCGCGATGGGAGCATGGATCGGGGACGTCACCCCTGAGGCTCAGGCCGAGGCGCTGCGCGCCGCGATCGGGAAGGCACGGGTATGAGCGAGGTCGCGGTCACCGGGGCGGCGCAGGGGTTCGCCGAGTGGTTCGGGCGCCCGCCCGCGGGCGTCTGGTCGGCGCCGGGACGGGTCAACCTCATCGGCGAGCACACCGACTACAACGACGGGTTCGTGTTCCCCTTCGCGATCGACCGCCGCACGGCCGTCGCGCTCGGCGACCGTGACGACCGGGTGCTCCGCGTCGCGACGAGCCACGACCCCGAGGCCGTCTCGATCCACCTCGACGAGCTGTCCCCCGACGCCGTCGACGGCTGGGCGGCGTACCCGCTCGGCGTCGCCTGGGCGCTCGGGGAGTACGGTGCCGACCTCGCGCACGCGCGCGGCGTCGACCTCTACATCGACTCCGACGTGCCGATCGGCGCGGGGCTCTCGTCGTCGGCGGCCATCGAGTGCGCGGTGGCGCTGGCGCTCGACGAGCACTGGGGCCTCGGCTTCGACCGCCCGACGCTCGCGAAGATCGGCCGCCTCGCCGAGAACCGCGTGGTCGGCGCCCCCACCGGCATCATGGACCAGACCGCATCACTGCTCGGCGAACCCGACTCGGCGGTCTTCCTCGACTGCCGCAGCCTCGACGCCGACGTCATCCCCCTCGGGTTCGACGCCGACGGGCTGTCGCTGCTCGTCATCGACACCCGGGTCTCGCACGCGCACGCCACCGGCGGGTACGCGTCGCGTCGCGCATCGTGCGAGGCGGGTGCACGCGCGCTCGGAGTCGAGTCGCTGCGCGACGTGCGCATCGACGACCTCGGACGCGCCGCCGAGCTGCTCGACGACGAGACGTTCCGCCGGGTCCGGCACGTCGTCACCGAGAACCAGCGCGTGCTCGACACCGTGCGCACGCTGCGCGAGCACGGGCCCGGGGCGATCGGGCCGTTCCTCGACGCGTCGCACGTGTCGATGCGCGACGACTTCGAGATCTCGGTGCCCGAACTCGATCTCGCCGTCGAGACGGCCCAGGGCACCGGCGCGATCGGCGCCCGCATGACGGGCGGCGGCTTCGGCGGCGCGGCGATCGCGCTCGTGATCGACGCGCTGGTTCCGGTGGTGACACGCGAGGTCGTGGCTGCGTTCACCGAGCAGGGGTACCGCGAGCCGGTCGTCTTCACCGTGCGGCCGAGCGCAGGGGCGCGGCGCGACGCGTAGGCGCCGCTGCCCCGGTTCGCTCGAGCGGCAGCGACCGGGCGCGGTGTGTCACGGCCCCGGGGCGAACTCCTCCGCGAGGATCGCGTAGGTGCAGCCATCGACCCAGCCGAGCTCGGCGTGCCACGAGTCGCGCACGCCGTGCTGCTCGCGGCGCATCCCGAGCTTCTCCATGACACGCCAGGAGGCGACGTTGTCGGCGAAGCACTCGGCGGTGACGCGGCGCAGTCCGAGGTCGGTGAAGGCGATGTCGAGCAGGGCACGCGCGATCGCGGTCGCATACCCCCGGCCCGCGTGCGCTGGGTCGATCATGTAGCCCAGGAGCCCCTCGGCACGGCGCCAGGCGTCCCCGTCGAACTGGCCGATGCCGTCGCGCACGTCGAGCGACCCGGTTCCGACGACGACCCCGTCGAGCATCGCCACCGCGGTGTGCTGGGCGGGGTCGTCGACGCTGTCGAGCCACGCCGTGCGGAACTTCTCGGGATCGACGGTGGTGCGCAGCAGCCAGCGGATCACGTCGGGGTCGTTCCGCCACGCGAGCACCTGGTCGAGGTCCTCGCTCGTCGGCGGTCGCAGCACGAGCGGGCCGGCCGCGTGCGGCCAGATCACGCGATCCGAGGTCACGCGGATGCCTCGGCCGGGGGCTCGACCGCGCGCGGCGCGCCGCCCGTGATGCGCACGAGCTCGTCGAACGAGGTCGGGAACACCGTCTTCGCGTGGCCGGCAGCAGCCCAGACCACGGGGTACTGCGCGAGCTCGGTGTCGACGATCGTGCGGACCGGGGCAGGATGACCGACCGGGGCGACACCGCCGATCACCTGTCCGGTCGCGTGCTTCACCGTCTCCTTCGAGGCACGACCGATGACGCCGCCGAGCTCGGCGCCGAGCCAGTCGGTGTCGACCCGGTGCGCGCCCGACGTGAGCACGAGGATCGGCTCGTCGTCGAGGGTGAACACGAGCGAGTTGGCGATCTGGCCGACCTCGATGCCGAGCGCCGCGGCCGCGAGCGGGGCGGTGGTGACGGCGTCGTCGAACCACACGATCTCGGGGCTGAGGCCATTGCGCGCGAGGGCTTCGACGACACGGTCGACGGCGGGGTGCGAGGCATCGGTCATGCTCCGATCCTATGATCGGCCGCGCGACGCGTGAGGCCGCCACCGCAACGCCACCCGCAGGCCACCCGCGTCGACTAGGGTGCCGGTCGTGACCGCCGCACCGCACGACCGCCTCGCCCGCAGGCTCGGGCTCGGCGACGCCGTCGCGATCGGCCTCGCGGCGATGATCGGCGCGGGCGTCTTCGCCGTCTGGGCTCCGGCCGCCCAGGCCGCCGGAACGGGCCTCATCGTCGGCCTCGCGATCGCGGCGTTCGTCGCCCTCGCGAATGCCGCATCGACGGCACAGCTCGCGGTCCGGTACCCCGAGTCGGGCGGCGCCTACCGCTACGGACGCGAACGCCTCGGCGAGTGGCCGGGCTTCCTCGCGGGGTGGGGGTTCGTGGTCGGCAAGACCGCGAGTTGCGCGGCGATGGCCCTCACCGCTGCCGCCTACCTCGTGCCCGTCGCGTGGCAGCGCCCGGTCGCGGTCGGCGTGGTCGTGGTGCTCGTCGGCGTGAACCTGCTCGGCGCGACCCGAACGGCGCGGGTGGGCGCGGTGATCGTCGCCGTGGTGCTCGGCGTGCTGCTCGTGGTCGTCGTCGCCGGCTTCGTGGCCGCGAGGGCGAGCGGGGGTGGGGGCGCCGCACTCGTGGAGACGCTGCCGTCGATCACCGGCGGACCCTACGGCATCCTGCAGTCGGCCGCGCTCCTGTTCTTCGCCTTCGCCGGCTACGCGCGCATCGCGACGCTCGGCGAGGAGGTTCGCGAGCCCTCGCGCACGATCCCGGCCGCGATCGGCATCGCGTTCGCGGTCGTCATCACGGTCTACCTCGCGGTCGGCTCGGCCGCCCTCGCGGCACTCGGCCCACAGCTGCTCGCGGCATCGGGCGCACCGCTCGTCGACGTCGTCGCCGCAGCGGGGTGGGACTGGGCCGAGCCCGTCGTGCGGGTCGCAGCCGGCGTCGCCGCGCTCGGCTCGCTGCTCGTGCTGATCGCCGGGATCGCCCGGACGGAACTCGCGATGTCGCGCGACCGCGAACTGCCGGCGCGGCTCGCCGCGGTGCATCCGCGATCCGCGACGCCATTCGTCGCAGAGCTCGTGACGGGCGCTGCGATCCTCGTGCTCGTCCTCGCCGTCGACCTGCGCGAGGCGATCGGGTTCAGCTCGTTCGGCGTGCTCTGCTACTACCTCATCGCCAACCTGTCGGCGATCACGCAGCCCGCGTCCGAGCGACGCATCCCTCGCACGCTGTCGGCGGCAGGCGCGCTCGGATGCGTCGTGCTCGTCGCAACGCTGCCGCCGGTGTCCATCGGCATCGGGCTCGCGGTGTTCGCCGTCGGGGCGCTCGGACGCCTCATCGTCCGAGGGGTTCGACGCCGGCGCCGGCGCTAGGCTGGCCGCATGCCAGCAGACCCCTCCGCCCGCATCCTCACCCTGGCGGGCATCGACGGCCCCGTGGTCGCCGACTCCGCCTTCGTCGCGGCGGGCGCCGTCATCGTCGGCAACGTGCGCCTCGAGGCCGGATCGAGCGTCTGGTACAACGCCGTGCTGCGCGCCGAGGCCGAGCCGATCGTGCTCGGCGCACAGTCGAACCTGCAGGACACGGTCGTCTGCCACGTCGACGCCGGCTACCCGCTCACCGTCGGACGCAACGTCTCGGTCGGGCACGGCGCGGTGCTGCACGGATGCACCGTCGAGGACGATTCGCTCGTCGGCATGGGCGCGACCGTGCTCAACGGGGCCGTGATCGGCGCGGGCTCGCTCGTCGCCGCCGGCGCCGTCGTGCTCGAGGGCACGATCGTGCCGCCGGGATCACTCGTCGCTGGCGTGCCCGCGAAGGTGCGCCGCGAGCTCACCGACGCCGAGCGCGAGGGGATCCGGCACAACGCCGCCGCCTACCTTCGCCACGTCGAGGAGCACACCACGCCGGTGGACTGAGCCGCGCTCGCCCCGCGTGGTCGCGGGCGATCCGGGAACGGCCGACCCTGTCGAACGGGGAATACCCGGTGGTCTCCTGAGTCGAGGCGCATTGCGCCGCGACGAAAGGAGCAGACCATGAACCCCTCTGTGCGTGTGGCGGGCTGGGCGATGACGGGTTACGCGATCGTGTTCATCGCGACGTTCTCGGTCAACGCCACGCTGTCGATCCTGGGCGAAACGCCCCGGTATCCGCTTGCCGGTGAGATGCAGGCGAGAGGCTGGGAAGGGATCCTCTTCATGCTGCTCTGGGCGAGCGCCGGGATCGCACTCGCCGTCGCTGCGCCGGCACTGGCAGACGTCGTCTGGCCCACCGGCGGTCTCGCCGCACGTATATCAACGACGTTCGGCACGATCGCGGCCGGAGGCTGGATGCTCACCGGTTGCGCGGGCTTCGCCCAACGCACCGCCCTGCTCAATGGGAACATCGCGGCCGTAGGTGCCGACCCGGCCGCTGAACGCGCCGTCGTCGAGGGACTCTTCATCCTCGTGCACCTCGGCACCATCCTGTTCGCCGTCGCGGCGGTGCCGTGGATCTCGATGATCGCGGTCGGGGCAGCTCGCGGCAAGCGGATGTCGCGGACCGTGATCGGGCTGCTGTGGGTCGCCGGCGTCGCGCCCCTGCTCGGGTTCCTGGTGACGGGCTACCAGTACGGAATCTTCGGGGCGGTGCTCGGCTTCGGGATCGCCGGCATCCTGCTGCTGCGACGGTGGCGCCGCGAGCGTGCCGCGCCCGAACGCACCGCGGCATCCGCGACTGCGGCATGATGACGACATGGACCTCGCGGTCGCCGTCCTGATCGTGGCGGTGAACCTCCCGCTCGCCGGGCTGCTGACCTGGCGGGCGGCAGAGCGCCGCGTGCCGGTCTTCGCCGCGACTGCCACCATCGTGCTGCTGCTCGCATCCTGCTCCGCGGCGTGGGATCCCGCCGCCGAGGGCCCGCCAGCACGGGCCGCGATCGCGGTCGCGAACATCAGCCTCGCGGTCCTGCTCGCCGTCTACCCCGACGGCAGTTTCACGCCGCGCTGGATCGCAGTGCCCGCGGTCGTCGAAGTCAGCCTCCAAGCGGGGAACCTCGCGACGGGCCTCGCGTGGGAGCAGCAGGGGTGGTGGCCGTGGCACTTCCTGTTCACGTGGGTGCCGTTGTTACTCGGCGGACAGCTGTATCGGTACGTGCGACGGTCGTCGGTCGCCGAGCGGGAGAGGGCCCGCTGGCCGCTTCTCGCCCTCGTGGCGATGGTCTTCGGCTTCCTCCTCTGGACGATCGCGGTCGCGGCGGGGGCAGCGAGCGAGGACGCGAACTGGCTCGCGAACCTGCTCCTCGATCTTCCAGCACCCGCGTTCGCGGTCGGCCTCCTCGCCCCTCGACTCCTCGACGTCGATCGGTTGCTGCGTGTCGTGCTTGGTGCGGGCGCCTGGGCCGTGACGGTCGGACTGGTGGCGTGGGGGGTCTCAGTTGCGGCGGAGGCCGTCGCCCCGGACGGCGCAGCCTGGCTCACGGGTGTGGCGACCGCGATCGTCGCGGTGCCGCTCGCGGTCGGGGCTCGCCGGATGGCCGACGCGGTCGTATCGGGTCGGCACCCCGATGCGCTGCAATCCTTGGTCGCCCTCGGCGACCGGCTGTCCGCCACCGTCGACCCGAGGGCCGTCGCCGGAGAGATCGTCGAGGGCGTCACCGGTGCGCTCGGGGTACGGTACGCCGGTGTGCTGGGCGCGAACGGCCTCGCCGCGGCATCCGGCGAGCTCGGAGATGCGCAGCCGTCTCGCTTTCCGATCACCTACGCGGGGCAGGAACTCGGCGAGCTCATCGTCGCCCCGCGCTCCGGCGAGGCCGCGCTCACGGAATCGGACCGAACCGTTCTCGCCCAGATCTGCGCCCAGTCGGCGCCGGCGCTGAACAGCGCACGCGTCGTGACCGAGCTGGTCGAGGCCCGTTCCCGGATCGTGTTCGCTCGCGAGGAGGAACGCAAGCGCCTGCGCCGCGACCTCCACGATGAGCTCGCGCCCACCTTCGCCGGGCTCGGGCTCTCGGCGGCGGCGGTCGAGGCCTTCGCCCGCGCCGGTGACGGGCGGGCAGCGGATGCCGCGGCTCGCCTTGTCACCGGGCTCCACGCCGCGACGCGACAGCTGCGTGAGGTCGCCTACGACCTCCGGCCGCCCGTACTCGATGATCGAGGTCTCGTGGCCGCGATCCGCGAGCGGGTGGCCGGCCCCGGCAGCGTCCCGGCCGTGGAGGTGGATGCGCCCGAAGGGCGGCTCGTGCTGCCTGCTGCGGTCGAGTCCGCAGCGCTGCGCATCGCCCAGGAGGCCGTGGCGAACGTCCGGCGGCACGCCGCGGCAGCCCACTGCAAGGTGACGCTCGGGCTCGAGCCCGGCGTGCTCCAGCTCGATGTCGTCGACGACGGACGGGGACTCCCGGACCGCTTCCGAGCCGGAGTCGGCCTCGGATCGATGCACGAGCGCGCGGCGGAGGTACGCGGCACCGTCGAGGTGGTTCGTCGGCCCGACGGGGGAACCCGGGTCACGGCGCGACTGCCCGTCCCGACGAGGGGTCCGGCGACATGACCGGCCGACGCGTGCTCATCGTCGACGACCACCCGGTGTTCCGTGGCGGACTCGCCGCCCTGTTCGCCTCGGCGGGCTACGACGTCGTCGGGGAGGCGGCGGGTTCCGCCGAGGCGATCGCGCTCGCGCGGACGACCGCCCCTGACATCGTGCTCATGGATCTCGGCCTTCCGGACGGGTCCGGCGTCGACGCCACCGCGCGAATCGTCGGCGAACGCCCGGCCACGCGCGTCGTCGTGGTCACGATGTTCGATGACGAGGGAGCGGTGCGGGAGGCGCTCGACGCGGGGGCCACCGGGTACATCGTGAAGGATGCGATGCCCGCCGAGATGCTGGCCGCGGTCGCTGCCGTCGTCGAGGGAGCCGTGGTGCTCGGGTCCGGCATCACGGCGGCCACCGGCCGGCTCGTGCCGACCGCGCTTCCGGACCCGTTCGGACTCACGCCGCGCGAACGCGATGTGCTCGATCTCGTCATGCGAGGCCTCGGCAACCGTCAGATCGCGGAGCGACTCGGACTCTCCGGGAAGACGATCGCCAACCACGTGTCCACCCTGCTCGTCAAGTGCGACGCCGTCGACCGCGTCGACCTCGGCCGGATCGCGAGGGCCGCGATCGCCGAGGCTCGAGCGGATCCCGATGTGGCGGGCGGTGCGGCGCCGGGTCGACTCCGATCGTGAGTCGGCGCAGTCCCCGAGTCGCCGCAGTCCCAGTCGCCTCAGGCCGCGTCGAGGAGCTGCGGCGCACGCACCTCGCGTGCCCCGAGCTGCGGCATCGTGGGCTCGCCCGCGACACGGCGTCGCACCTTGCGCACCGTGCGCACGACCCACCGCGACGGCAACGCGAACACGAGCGAGACGGAACCCGCGAACGAGCGGTCGAAAGCGCCCAGCATGCGCTTGCGCTCGAAGGACCGGCGCAGCGCGCCGCCCGTGAGGTTGTAGCGGCGTTCGCGCAGGGGCAGGGGCACCTCGGTACGACGCTCGAGCAGCTCGCCGACGCGTACCGGCCAGTCGTCGTGCTCGCGTCCGTGGAAGTAGTTGTCGTCGAGCCAGTCGGCGCTCGGGTGCCTGGCGTCCCACCCGGCGACCGCCTCGGCGCCGCCGAACAGCCCGCTCCCCTCGAACACCGTGTTGATGAGCTTCGGCGCGACGCCGAACTCGTCGATGAGCACCGCGGGAACACCCGACGCGACCGCCTCGAGCACCGCGGTCGAGCTCACGGTCACGAGCGCCGCGGCCCGCTCGAGGTGCTCGGCCATCGGGCCGTCCTCGACCACGAGGTTGGGAGGCAGGGTGCCGCCGAGCTCCGCACGCACACCGGGGTCGTCGAGGAGCTCGCCGAAGTCGTAGGCCTCGTCGTGGGTCTGCGCCTCGCCGCGGCGCGCACGCACCTTCACGACCACCCGGCGCGCCGGGCGACGACGAGCGGCGTCGACGAGCCAGCCGAGCAGGCGCACTCGGTCCTCGAGTGCCGCGGGCACCTTCGCCTGGGCGGCGAAGACAAGATCGGTGCGCTCGAGCCCTGTGGGTGCGTCGACGCCGGCGGCAGGGACATCCGCTCGCCCGCGCTCGGACAGGAACGGCAGGGTCGTGAGCCCGAACCCCACCGGGATGCCGAGCTCCTCCGCGTTCGCGCGGAACTCGCGCACCTCGCGCCGGCTCTGCAGCACGATGAGGTCGACCTGCTCGCGGTAGATGATCGCCTTCGGCTCGGCGGGGATCGTGAGGCCGGGGAATCCGCTCACGAGCACCGGCCGGTCGGGCGCGCGGCCGACGATCGGCGTGACGACGCGCACGAGCGGGCCGCGCAACGCGAGCAGCATGACATCGGGCCGGCGCACCGCGAGGTGCTGTTCGAGCTCGTGCAGTTCGAGGAAGGTCACGTCGGACGCGTCGAACGCCGACCCGGCGAGCGCCGCCCGCAGCTGCCGCTCACTCGGTGCCACCGGCGTCATCAGGACGACGAGCTCCGCCCGCCATCCGGCCGGAAGGCGCGACGCGAACGCCGCACCCCACTTCACGTACGAGTCGGAGTCCGCGAGGACCAGGAAGCCGGGACTCACAGGGCGGGCACCCGACGGAGCTTCGCGCGCGGCGCCTCCTCGCCGGGGAAGACGCGCTTCACGCCGTCGCCCATGGCGTCGCCGATGACGCGGATGTCGCGCACGAGGTGATCGAATCCGGTGGGCTCGAGCGAGGCGGCCTGGTCGGAGCCCCACATCGCACGGTCGAGCGTGATGTGGCGCTCGACCGCGACCGCACCGAGGGTCACCGCGGCGAGTGAGATCTGCAGGCCGCGCTCGTGACCGGAGTAGCCGATCGGCACGCCAGGGTAGCGACCGCGCAGGGTCTCGATCATGCGCAGGTTCGCCTCTTCGGCCGGCATCGGATAGCTCGAGGTGGCGTGCATCATGACGAGCCGCTCGGTCCCCAGCGTCTCGACCGCGCGGTCGATCTCGTCGATCGTCGACATGCCCGTCGACAGGATCACCGGCTTGCCCGTGCGGGCCATCGCGTCGAGCAGCTCGAGGTCGGTGAGCGACGCCGACGCCACCTTGTAGGCGACGACGTCGAGGCCCTCGAGGAACTCGACCGACGGGACATCCCAGGGCGATGCGAACCAGTCGATGCCCGCACGCATCGCATACGAGGCGATCTCGAGGTACTCGGCCTCGCCGAACTCGACCCGGTGACGGTACTCGAGGTACGTCATCGTGCCCCACGGCGTGTCGCGCGGAACGTCTCGCATGTGCTCGGGGGTCGCGATCTCGGGCGTGCGCTTCTGGAACTTGACGGCCTGGGCGCCCGCCTCGACGGCCACGTCGATGAGCCTCTTGGCGATGTCGACATCGCCGTTGTGGTTGAGACCGATCTCGCCGATCACGTAGACCGGGTGGCCCGGGCCGATCAGCGATCGGCCGATGCGGACTGACGTCATGCGAATGCTCCCTGCTCCTGGACGACCCGGTCGGCGTATGCCGATTCGGGAATGGTTCGTGCGCCGACGATGAGTTCGGCGAGTTCGCGCACCGCGCCCGTGCCGCCACGGCGATCGAGCACGAGGCGGGCGATGCCTCGCACCGACGGCACCGCGTCGGCGACGGCGACGGGCCAGCCGACGAGCGCGAGCGCGGGAAGGTCGCCCTCGTCGTTGCCGAGATAGGCGATGCGATCGAGGCGGATGCCGCGTGCCTCGGCCCATTCGGCGAGCACGACGCCCTTGTCGGCGACGCCGTGGCGCACCTCGACCTGCAGCTTCGCCGCCCGCGCGGCGACCACGGGGTTCGTCTCAGCCGAGAGGATCAGCACGGGGATGCCCGCCTCGCGCAGCCGGGCGACGCCGTGGCCGTCGCTGCGGCTGACGCGCACGAGCTCGCGGCCCTCGGCGTCGACCCATGCGGTGTCGTCGGTGTGCACGCCGTCGAAGTCGGTGACGACGGCATCGACGTCGATGAGCCGCTTCGGGCGTCGGCGCGCACCGTCGCGCCCCTCGTGCGCCGACGACCCGCCGTGGCGTGCCGACTGCGGCGGCACGACGACGGGGCCGGTGCCGACCGGGTCGTCGTCGCCGAGCCCGCCGCGCGCGATCACCCGGGCGAGCGCCAGGTCGGCGGGGTCGTCGATCTCGATCGCGTGCGCGTCGGGGACGCGCAGCATGCCGATGCGGCCGAAGAAGCGATGGCCGGCCTCGCGGAACCCGTCGGTGCGCATCACGTAGAACGCGCCGGTCTCGCGGTACTCGGGCTCTCGTTCCTGCCGGCGAGGGCGAACGGATGACTCGTGGTTGACGCCCACGGCCCCAGCGGGCGACTCGCGCCACAGGAACGCATGGCTCGGCACGACCGAGAACACGACGTCGTCCTCGCTGTCGACCACTCGCCGTACGGCCTCATCGAGGTCGGCCGAGTCGACGAACGGCGACGTCGCCTGCAGGAAGACCGTGACGCCGGGGAGGTTGCCGGCACCGACCGCGATCTCGTCGAGCGCGTGCAGCAGTGCGGACTCGGAGCTCGCGGTGTCGCCCGCCAGCTCGACCGGGCGGCGGATCACCCCAGCGCCCTCGGCGTGCGCGGCATCGGCGATGCGGTCGTCGTCGGTCGACACGAACACGGCGTCGATGCGGCCCGCGCCGATCGCCGCCCGGATCGTGCGGGTGATCAGCGGCACGCCCGCGACGGGCGCGAGGTTCTTGCCCGGGAGGCCCTTGGAGCCGCCTCGGGCGGGCACGATCGCGACGACCCCCGCCGCGGGGGGCTTGGCGCGACCGATGGGTCGCCCGTCAGGGAGCATGCCGCGAAGCTACGCGCGCCAACTTGCCGCTCGGTGATCAGCGAGTGAACGACGAGCGACCGGGAGGAGACCGGGTGGCGGGCGACGCGCGACGCTCGACGCCCGGCCTCAGGGCCCCCACTGAAGCCCCGGATGACGTGTCGCATTACAGTTCGCTCATGCGCGCATCAATGCTCCTCGTGTCACCGGGCCTCGTGGGCCTGGTCTGCCTCGCCCTCGCGGGCTGCAGCACATCGGCGCCCGGCGCCGCGACCCCGACGCCGACTCCTGCACCGACGACCGCCGTGCCGACCGAGACGCCGGTCGCGTCGCACGAGCCCGAGTCGCGTTACGGCCTCGAGTGCGATGCCCTCGTCGACGGCGCGCTGGTCACCGACACGTTCTCGGTCGCCGTCTCGGCGGTCGATCCGCTCGTCACGGCCTCGGGCGTCGGGATCGCGATCCCGCGTCGCACCTCGATCCTGTCGCAGGGCGGAACGGTCTGCGAGTGGTCGAACGGCGTCGCGATGAACACCCAGTACGGATACGTTCCCGAATATGTCGGCGTCGTCGTCTCGGTGACGCCCCGACCCGACGCGGGCTGGTCGGCCCAGGCTGCGGGCAACGGGATGCCGAGCGACGTTCGCGCATGCGGCGCGAACACCTGCACGATGAGCACCACGGCGGGTGACGCCTGGGTCACGCTCGAGGCCTCGGGCGGCGACGGCGACGCCCTCGACCCTGCCGCGGCCGACGCCCTCTTCACCGCGGTGGTCGCCGAGGTCGCGGCTGCGGGCGCCCCCGAGCCTGCGGTGACGCCGGCGCGCGACGTGCCACCGCTGCCGACCGACTGCGAGGCGGTCCTCCCCCTCGCCACCGTGCGCTCCATCAGCGGGGTGGCGGCTGCTGAACCCAGGGTCGGCAGCGGCGGTTGGAGCGACTGGGCCGAGGCGAGGCTCCAGGCCGGCAACGAAGGATGCGACTGGGGCGTGGGCGACGCCGAGACGGCTGCGACCGTCGATTGGGTGCGCGACGGCCGGTGGGCGTACGACCGCGCAGTCGACGCCGGCACGTTCACGCCCGTGACGATCGTGGGGCTCGGCGTCGACGACCTCGCGTCCGTCCGGTGCGATCCCGCCTTCGGCCCGAGCTGCGCGGTCGACCTCGCGCTCGGACCCGACTGGCTGACCGTCTACGGTGCCGACCAGCCGACCGCGATCGCATTCGCCGAGGCGGTCGTCGCACAGCTCGCGCCGTGAGTGATACAGCCCGCATCGGGCTGTATCACCCCTCGGACGGCTGACGCGCCTACCGATTGAGCCGGAGCTCCGCCGCCTTCACCACGTTCGCGAGCAGCATGGCCCTGGTCATCGGTCCGACGCCGCCCGGGTTCGGCGAGAGGTGCCCCGCGACCGACGCCACGGCAGGGTCGACATCGCCCGTGAGCCGGCCCTTGCCCGTCTCCTCGTCCTGCACGCGGGTGATTCCGACGTCGAGCACCGCGGCGCCCGGCTTGATCCACTCGGGCTTCACGAGGTGCGGCACGCCGACGGCCGCAACGACGATGTCCGCCCGGCGCACCTCGGCCGCGAGGTCGACGGTGCGGGAATGGGTCAGGGTCACGGTCGCGTCGAGGCCCTTGCGGGTGAACAGCAGCCCGAGCGGACGCCCCACGGTGAGGCCCCGCCCGATGACCGTGACGTGCCGCCCCCGGATCGGCACGTCGTAGCGCCGCAGCATCTCGACGATGCCCGCCGGAGTGCAGGGCAGCGGCGATTGCAGGTCGCCCTCGATGCCGAGCACGAGCCGGCCGAGGTTCGTCGGGTGCAGGCCGTCGGCGTCCTTGTCGGGGTCGATGAGCTCGAGCATCGCGTTCTCGTCGTGTCCGGCGGGCAGCGGCAGCTGCACGATGTAGCCGGTGACCCCGGATGCGGCGTTGAGGTCGCGGATCGCGGCGCGCACGTCGGCCGTCGTGGCCGATGCGGGCAGGTCGACGCGGATCGACTCGATGCCCACCTCGGCGCAGTCGCGGTGCTTGCCCGCGACGTACGACTTCGAACCGGGGTCGTCGCCGACGAGCAGCGTGCCGAGACCGGGCACGACGCCGTGGGCGCGCAGCAGCGCGATCCGGGAGGCGAGCTCCTGCTTCACGGCCGCCGCGGTCGCGACGCCGTCGAGCGTGATGGCGGTCATGGCGTTCCTACTGGTGCAGGCCGGGGTACAGCGGGAACCTCGCGGTGAGGGCCTCGACGCGGGAGCGCAGCGCCGGGACATCCGCCTCGCCCTGCAGCGTGAGCGCGATGATGTCGGCGACCTCGGTGAACTCGGCGTCGCCGAACCCGCGCGTGGCGAGCGCGGGCGTTCCGATGCGCAGGCCCGAGGTGACCATCGGCGGGCGCGGGTCGAACGGCACCGCGTTGCGGTTCACGGTGATGAGCGCCTCGTGCAGCAGGTCTTCGGCCTGCTGGCCGTCGATCTGCGAGTTGCGCAGGTCGGCGAGCACGAGGTGCACGTCGGTGCCGCCCGTGAGCACGTCGACGCCGGCGGCGCGCGAGTCGTCTGCCGTGAGTCGCTCGGCGAGGATCTTCGCGCCGCGGATGGTGCGCTCCTGGCGGTCCTTGAACTCGGCAGAGGCCGCGATCTTGAACGCCGTGGCCTTGGCTGCGATCACGTGCATGAGCGGGCCGCCCTGCTGGCCGGGGAAGACGTTCGAGTTGAGCTTCTTCGCCAGCTCCATGTCGCGCGCGACGATGAAGCCCGAGCGCGGGCCGCCGATGGTCTTGTGCACGGTCGACGACACGACGTCGGCGTGGGGCACGGGGTTCGGGTGCAGGCCGGCCGCCACGAGGCCGGCGAAGTGCGCCATGTCGACCCAGAGCTTGGCGCCGACCTCGTCGGCGATCTCGCGGAACGCGGCGAAGTCGAGGTGGCGCGGGTACGCCGACCAGCCGGCGATGATGACCTGCGGCTTGTGCTCGAGGGCCTTGTCGCGGACGACGTTCATATCGACCTCGAACGTCTCGGGGTCGACGCCGTAGGCGACGGCGTTGTAGAGCTTGCCCGAGAAGTTGAGTCGCATGCCGTGGGTCAGGTGCCCGCCGTGCGCGAGCTCGAGGCCGAGGATCGTGTCGCCGGGCGTGGCGATGGCCGAGAGCACGGCGGCGTTTGCGGTGGCACCCGAGTGCGGCTGCACGTTCGCGTACTCGGCGCCGAAGAGCGACTTCGCGCGCTCGATGGCGAGCGACTCGGCGACGTCGACGTACTCGCAGCCGCCGTAGTAGCGGCGGCCGGGGTAGCCCTCGGCGTACTTGTTCGTGAGCACGGAGCCCTGCGACTGCAGCACCGAGACGGGAACGAAGTTCTCGCTCGCGATCATCTCGAGGTAGTCGCGCTGGCGACCGAGCTCGAGCTCGAGCACCTCGGCGATCTCGGGATCGACCTCGGAGAGGGGGGCATTGAAGACGGACTCGGCCAAGACTGGCTCCTTAAGACGGGTACGGACCAAACGAGGGTGCTGCCTCGTGCGACTCGCGCCACGAGGCATCCGTACCGGCCCAGGCGAGCGGTCGGTGCGTGCCAGTCGCTCCCCGATGGGAATCCATCTCAACGCCAGTCGCGACGCACGCAAGCATAGCAACGGATGCCCCGTGCGGGCGGATCTTGCGCGACCCGAGGTCGACCCGGATGCCTGGAGGGACTGTCGGAGCGGCATCCGATCATGGCAGGATGAGCCTCGCACCTGTGAGTTAGGAATCCTTCCCTACAGCGATCCCGAGGCCGTCATGCAACGACGCAGCACCACCGTACGCGCTACCCTGCTCATCTCCATGGTCACCGCCGCGACCCTCGGGCTCGCCGGATGCACCGCAGACCCCGACGAGAACGGAGCCGCCGTGACGGGCATCATCCCCGCCCCCGCATCGTTCGTGCTCACCGGCGACGAGCCGTTCACCCTCACCGCCGAGTCGCGGCTCGTGGCCGACGGTGAGGGCGCCGCCGCCGTCGCCGAGACGTTCGCCGCACCGGCACGTGCCGCCACGGGATTCGCCCTGCCGGTCGTCGGGGGCGAGGCCGGGGCATCCGACATCGCACTGGTCATCGCCGACGGCACGTCCGGCGCCGAGGCGGAGGGCTACACGCTCGAGAGCAGCGCCGACGGCGTGCGCATCGGCTCCGGCTCGGCAGCGGGGCTGTTCCGGGGCACGCAGTCGCTGCGGCAGCTGCTGCCGGCCGAGATCGGGCGATCGGATGACGCGACGCAGCCCGCCGGCGGCTGGACCGTGCCCGCCGCATCCGTCGCCGATC
Source organism: uncultured Actinomycetota bacterium (assembly GCA_963758615.1). Classification (GTDB taxonomy): domain Bacteria; phylum Actinomycetota; class Actinomycetes; order Actinomycetales; family Microbacteriaceae; genus Agromyces. The sequence goes on from CAVWVZ010000009.1 coordinate 822,388, forward strand.
AGCCGCGCTTCGCCTACCGCGCCGCGACGCTCGACGTCGCCCGCCACTTCTTCGCGGTCGACGACGTGCTCGACTACCTCGACCGCATCGCGGTGCTGAAGCTCAACGTGCTGCACCTGCACCTCACCGACGACCAGGGATGGCGCATCCAGGTCGACTCGTGGCCCGAGCTCACGGGCATCGGCGCCTCGACGTCGGTCGGGGGCGACGGCGGCGGCTTCTACACGAAGGCCGACTATGCCCGCATCGTCGACTACGCGGCCGAGCGGTTCATCACGATCGTGCCCGAGATCGACCTGCCCGGGCACACGAACGCCGCGCTCAGCGCCTACCCCGAGCTCAACTGCGACGGCGTGGCGCCCCCGCCGTACGAGGGGGTCGAGGTCGGCTTCTCGTCGCTGTGCGCCTCGCCCGAGCGTGCCCGGGCGACCGATCGTTTCCTCGCCGACGTGTTCGGCGAGGTCGCCGCGATGACCCCTGGGCCGTGGATCCACGTCGGCGGCGACGAGCCGCTCTCGACCTCGCCCGACGACTACCTCGACCTCGTGCGGCGCATCACCGCCGCCGCGGCGGCGACCGGCAAGACCGTGATGGGCTGGCACGAGCTGGGCGCGTCGCGTGAGCTCCCGGCGGGCACCGTCGGGCAGTACTGGGACTTCGTGGTGCCGCGCGACGACACCGCCGAACTCACGCGGTCGTTCGTCGATCAGGGCGGCCGGGTCGTCCTCTCGCCCGCCGACGTGGCCTACCTCGACATGCAGTACCCCGACGACGCGGTCAGCCCCCTCGGGAACCGGCCGGGCCAGCAGTGGGCCGACGGGCCGACCTCACTCGAGGAGGCGTACGGCTGGGAGCCGACCGCGGTGGTCTCGGGGGTCGCCGAGGATGAGATCCTGGGCATCGCCGCGCCGATCTGGACGGAGACGATCGCGACGACGGTCGACCTCGAGTTCATGGTCTTCCCCCGACTGGCGGCGATCGCCGAGATCGCCTGGTCGCCGGCGCCGGGTGACGGCGCAACACGCGACACCGAGGAGTTCTTCGGGAGGGTCGCCCGGTTCGGGGAGCTTCTCGACGCGATGGAGGTCACCTACCACCGAGTGCCCGAGGTGGCCTGGACCGAGTAGCCGGATGCCGCGTCATCCGCTCGATTCGCCGACTTCGCACCGGTGCTCCGGACGCTGCCGCAGGGCCTACCGGCTGAAGGCGGCCCGGGCTAGGCTCCGGACTGGCGCGGAAGTGCCGTGCCGCAGAAGCGGGAGGCGGACCATGTCGGGAGTCGTGCATTTCGAGATCCCTGCCGATGACGAATCGCGGGCGAGGCAGTTCTACGGCGCCGCGTTCGACTGGCGGCTCGACGTCCAGCCCGAGCTGGGATACACCAGCGTCGTGACGACGCCCGTCGACGAGGCGACGCAGGCTCCGCTCGAGCCGGGCGCGATCAACGGCGGCATGTTCGAGCGCTCCGGTGACCTCGCGCATCCGATCATCACCGTCGACGTCGACGACATCGACGTCGCACTCGAGCGGATCGTCGGGCTCGGCGGCGCCGTCGTGCAGGCGAAGACCGCGATCCCCGGCATGGGGTACTTCGGCTACTTCCGTGACACCGAGGGCAATGTCCTCGGGCTCTGGACCACGGCAACCGACGCCGCCTGACCGGCCAGGGGTCGAACCGTCAGGAGTCGAGCGGTCAGGAGTCGAGCGGTCAGGGGTTGAGCGAGATCACCGTGTTCAGGGCGTCTTCGGTGTAGCTCGTGGCACTCGTGCCGAAGCTGTCGACCGTCGACACCCAGAAGTCCTCATGCAGCGCGTGCGCCTCGGTGCGCGGGAACTCGCCACCGGTCTCCATGCTGTAGACGTCGCCGGTCTGGGCGAACCCCGTGGCGAGCAGCTCGGCCGCCACCGTGTCGGCGTCAGCTGCCGAGAGGACGGTCACGGATGTCGACAGGCCCCGCTCGCTGCCCGGAAGCACCCACGTGCAGCTCACGTTCTCGCCGGCCTCGATCAGCGCCTGGAGGGACGGATCGGAGGCGCCGTAGCCGCCCTGCCCGGGTGCGCTCACGTCGCCCATGGGCTCGAGCCCCTCGGCGGCGAGCGCCCCCTCGGTCGCCTCCGAGAAGAGGTCCTCGCATCCGGGAAGCACGAGTTCGGCAGGCGTCGACGCGGCCGGGCTCTCACTCATCTCGGGGCTGGGTGAGGCCGCCGGGGTCGCGGGGCCGGGTTCTGCCGAGTCGGAGGGAGCGCACGCACTCAGCAGCAGAAGCCCCGCGATTGCGACGATGCCGACGTTCCATTGCTGAGACATGATCGCCTCCTCGATCAGATTTTACCGCTCGACCTGGAGGACGGACCCGGGTTGCCCCTTACTTCACGCTGCCCGCGGTGAGCCCTCCGACGAGGCGCTTCTCGATGATCATGAACAGCACGACCACCGGGATGATCGCGACGATCGAGACACCGAAGACGTAGTGCCAGCGCGTCTCGTACTGGCCGACGAACTTCGTGAGCGCGACCGACAGCGGCTGGTTGCCCGCGGTCGAGAGGATCACGAGCGACGCGGCGAACTCGTTCCAGCACGCCACGAAGGTGAACACGATCGCGGTGACGATGCCGGGCCACACGAGCGGCAGGTTGATGCGGAACAGCACGGTGAGTCGCCCGGCGCCGTCGATCTGGGCGGCCTCGTCGACCTCCTTCGGGATGCCGGCGAAGAACGAGTGCATGATCCACACCGCGAACGACAGGTTGAACGCGGCGTTGATGAAGATCATCGCCGCCCACGTGTCGATCATCCCGAGCGTCACGAACTGCCGGAACAGGCCCGACGTGAGCACCGCGGGCTGCAGCATCTGCGTCACGATGACGAGGAACAGGAACACCATGCGGAACGGGAACTGCATCCGCGCGGTGTAGTAGGCCGCGGGCATCGCCACGAGCAGCACGAGCACCGTCGCGAAGACCGAGATGACGATCGTCGAGATCAGGTTCTGCACGAGCGGCGTCTCGGGGGTCGACCACATGTTGATGTAGTTCTCCCAGTGCCACTCCGTGGGGAGGTAGGTGGGTTCGACCGAGCGGATCTGCGCCTTCGTCTTCACCGAGCCGAAGAACATCATCACGTACGGGAGGATGAACACCGCGAGCACGATGAGCCCGGCGAGCATGCGCACGAGCACCTTGCCGAGGGGCACCTGGTCTTCGGTGTAGCGGCGCTTGCGGCCGGATGTCGCGGGCGGGGCGATCGTCTCGAAGGCGGGGGCGGTGACGGCCACGGCTCAGACCTCCTTCATGGGCTTGACCACGCGCACGTAGATCGCGACGATCACGATGACGATGAGGAAGGCGACGACCGAGAGCGCGCTCGCCACGTCGACCTTGTGCTGGTTCTGGATGTACTTGAAGATCATCGTCATGATCGTGTCGGCGTCGTAGCCGGGTATCGACCCGGTCATCACCTTCAGGATCGGCAGCGAGTTGAACACGTTGATGATGTTGATGAGCACCGCCACCGAGAGCGCGCCGCGCAGCTGCGGGAGGACGACTCCCCAATAGGTGCGCACCGGGCCGGCGCCGTCCATCTTCGCTGCCTCGAGCACGTCGCCCGGCACCGTCGCGAGGCCCGCGAGGATCGTGTAGGTCGTGAACGGCAGGGAGACGAAGATCGCGACCACGATCGACCACGCGAATGCGGTCTCGGGGTTGCGCGTCCAGCCGTAGCCCTCGGGGGTGTCGATGAGGCCGATGTCGACGAGGAACTTGTTGATGATGCCGAAGTACGGCTCGAGCCCGTAGTAGACCACCATCGTCGTCATGACGACCGAGGCCGCCCACGGGATGATCACCGCGAGCCGGACGATGCGGCGGCCGGGGAATGCCTTGTTGAGGATCTGGGCGAGGCCGAGCGAGATGAGGACGGTCGCGGCGACGACCACGACCACCCAGACGATCGTTCGACCGAAGATCGGCCAGAAGTAGGGGAACGTGAAGACCTCGATGTAGTTGTCGAAGCCGACCGAGCCCTTGTCGAGCCCCGAGATCGAGATGTCGCGGGTGGAGTTGAAGAACATGACGACGGCCGGGAACAGCACGACGCCGAAGATGAGGATGAGGGCCGGGCCGATCCAGGGCAGCGAGGCGAGGAACTCGCGCCCGCCGCGTCGGGGCTTCGCGGCGCCGCCGCTGTTCAGCCCGCCGGAGCGGGGGCGGCCGTCGGCCGCCCCCGCCTCGGGGATCGATGACACATCGGTGGTGGTACTCATGGTTCGGTGGTCACCGATCCCTCCGGGGTTGTTGCGATGGGGAACGGGATCAGCCCGCGTCGGCCTGCGCCTGGATCTCGGTGAGGACATCCTGCGCGGGCTTGGTCTGGAGCTGTCCGAAGAGCGCCTTGAACGCAGCGTCGGTCGCCGACCAGGCCGGGTTGGTGCTCGGGTAGAACTGCGCGTCGGGCAGCACCTCGAGGAACGGCGCGAGCGCCTCCTCGCTGGCGAGCTGCTCGGCGCCCGACTTCGTGACCGGCAGGAAGCCCTCGGTCTGCACCCACGGCACGTACACGTCGGCCGTGTAGTAGTAGTCGAGGAACTTGGTGATCGCGTCCTGCTTGTCGCCGTCGTTCTCGAAGGCCATGAGCTGGTCCATGACGCCGAGCGTGAACGGGCTGCCGTCCTGCGTGGGGATCGGAACGATCGAGTAGTCGAGGTCGGGGTTGCCCTCTGCGATCTGGCCGACGGTCGGCGGGAGGCCGACCTGCATGCCGATCTTGCCCTGGATGAAGATGTCCATGAGCGGCGAGCGATCGGTCGAGCCCGGGTCGGCCTGGGTGGCGCCCGCGTCGATCATCTTCTTGATCTGCTCGGCACCGGGCAGGTTCGCCGGGTCGTCGACGGTGATCGCGTCGGCGTCGCCGAACGAGCCGCCGCCTCCCCACAGCCACACGGCTGCTTCGGCCTGCGCCTCCTCGGAGCCGAGGGGCATGCCGTAGCCGGCGACGCCGCCGCCGAGCGCCGAGACCTTGGTGGCGGCGTCGAGCAGCTCGTCCCACGTGGTGGGCGGCGCCGCGACGCCGGCCTGCTCGAGCAGCGCGTTGTTGACGAACAGCGCGCGGGCCGACGCGATCAGCGGCAGCGCGTATGCGGTGCCGTCGACCTCGGCGTTCGCGATGAACGACTCCTGGAAGTCACTGAACGTCTCGGGCGAGACGACCTCTTCGGCCGGGTAGAGCAGCTCGTCGGCCGCGAAGCCGGCGAAGGGGCCGCCGTTGTAGATGTCGGGGGCCTCGCCGCCCTGGATCTTGGTGGCGATGACGGACTCGAGGTTGTCCCATGACTGCACCTCGAGGTTGACCGAGATGTCGGGGTTCTCGTCCTCGAAGCCGGCGATCACGTCCTCCCAGAGGCCCTGGGTGTTGTCGGAGTAGCTGGGTACGAGCAGGTCGAGGGTGGTCGAGCCGCCGGCGTCGCCGCCGTCGGTGCCACCGCCGAAGCCGCACGATGCGAGCGTCAGCGAGGCCGTGGCGGCGAGCGCCACCGCGGCGCTGAGGCGCAGGGACTTCTTCATGGATGCTTCCTCACTCTGGTGGATGGTGCACCGCCACGACTGAGGCCTCGCGCGACGGTGCGTGTGTTCCGAATCACGCACTCTGCACGCTCGCAGAGTGGTGTTTCATGAACGTTACGCCGAGCAAACGATCAAGTTCGTCCACCCAACGCTCGGCAATCTACGACGTCTGCGTCGCACGCGTCAAGGCTGGGAGGACGATTGTTACCTCGGTCATGAGAAAACCATTGCACCGCAGGTCGTCATCGATAAGGTCAGGACCCCTGAGATTGTGAGTGATTGTTAGACAGAAGTTACGATCATCTGCAATCATTACAACGTCACCGCGGTGCGGAAGCCCGCGAACCACGCCTCTCACTTCATTGGAGCACGCCGTGTCCCTGCAGCCCACCCCCGTTCCCGCCGCGCACATGGCGGCCGAGCTGGCATCGCAGCCAGAGACCTGGGCCCGCGCCGCCGACCTGCGCGACGACCAGGCTCGACTGCCCCGGCGCGGCACGCGCATCGCCGTCGTCGGCTGCGGCACCTCGTGGTTCATGGCGCAGTCCTACGCCTGGCTCCGTGAGACCGGCGGCCACGGCGAGACCGATGCGTTCGCGGCATCCGAGGCCTTCGTCGACCGCGGCTACGACGCGGTCGTCGCGCTCACCCGCTCGGGCACCACGACCGAGGTGCTCCAGCTCGTCGAGAACCTGCGCGGCCGGGTGCGCACGATCGGCGTCATCGGCGACGCCGCGTCACCCCTCGTCGACCTCGTCGACGACGCCGTCACCCTGCCCTTCGCCGACGAGCAGTCGGTCGTGCAGACCCGCTTCGCCACCACGGCACTGGCGCTCTTCCGGGCATCGCTCGGCGAAGACCTCACCCGGGCCATCGCCGACGGGCGCGCCGTGGTCGACGAAGAACTCGACCCGGGGCTCGTCGATGCCGAGCAGTACACGTTCCTCGGTCGCGGCTGGTCGGTCGGCCTCGCCCACGAGGCCGCACTCAAGATGCGCGAGGCATCCCAGTCGTGGACCGAGTCGTACCCCTCGATGGAGTACCGCCACGGCCCGATCTCGATCGCCGCACCCGGCAGGGTCACCTGGCAGTTCGGCGAGGCGCCTGATGGCCTCGCGGCGGATGTCGCGGCCACGGGTGCCCGGTTCGAGACCAGTACGCTCGACCCCATGGCCGAACTCGTGCGCGCGCAACGCGTCGCACTCGCTCGCGCGCGTGCGAAGGGACTCGACCCCGACCAGCCGCGCAACCTCACGCGTTCGGTCATCCTCGAGGCGTGACTCCCATGACGACCACCGATACGCAGGGGCCGCTCGGCTCCGGCACGCCGGTGCTCGCGTTCGACGTCGGCGGCACCGACACGAAGTCGGCGCTCATCGGTGCCGACGGCCGGGTGCTGGGGCTGAGGCGCACGCCGACCCCGCTCGACCCGGCCGACCCGGCCGGCGCGATCGTGGCGTCGATCGGCGCGCTCGCCCGCGTCCACCTCGGCGAGGTGCCGGGCGTCGCCCCCGTCGCGGTCGGCGTCAGCGTGCCCGGACTCGTCGACGAGGTGTCGGGCGTGGGCATCTTCGCGTCGAACCTCGGGTGGCGCGACGCGCCCATCCGCGCCCTCGCCGAGACGGCCACTGGCCTGCCCGTCGCGTTCGGCCACGACGTGCGCGCCGCCGGAGACGCCGAGCACCGTCTCGGAGCAGCCCGTGGCTACGGCGACGTCGTCGTGCTCGCGATCGGCACGGGCATCGCGAGCTCCCTCATCCTCGATGGCCGGCCCTACTCGGGCGGCGGGTACGCCGGCGAGTTCGGCCACTCGCTCGCCGACCCGCTCGGCGAGCCCTGCGCCTGCGGCGCGATCGGCTGCCTCGAGACGATCGCGTCCGCCGGGGCGATCGCCCGGCGCTACCGCCAGGCGTCGGGCAACCCCGCGACCGGCGCGAAGGACGTGCTCGCTGCGGCGGGCAGCGGCGATCCGATCGCGCGACGGGTCTGGAACGACGCCATCGAGGCGCTCGCGCAGGCCCTCGCCCGAGTGGTCGCGAACCTCGCTCCCGAGGCGATCGTGATCGGCGGCGGACTCGCGCAGTCCGGTCCCGCCCTGTTCGACCCGCTCCGCGATCGGCTCGACGCGCTGCTCAGCTTCCATCGGCGCCCGGCACTCGTCCGCGCCGAGCTCGGCGACGACGCCGGCCTGCTCGGCACCGCCCTCGCGGCGCGCGACCTCGCCGCCGCCCGCGCAGCGGAGGTCGCCCCGTGATCGTCACGGTGACGCCCAACCCCGCCGAGGACCTCACCTGGCACGTCGGGCGGCTGCTGCCCGGTGAGACCCACCGGGTGGCCACGGGCGCGTCGCGTGCGGGTGGCAAGGGCATCAACGTCGCTCGAGTGCTCGCCGCCCAAGGGCATGAGGTGATCGCCCTCGCCACCGCCGGCGGCGCGACCGGCGCACGACTGGCCGACGACCTCGCCCGCAGCGACCTGCGCCACGCGCTCGTTCCGATCGCCGGCGAGACCCGGCGAAGCATCGCGATCGTCGACGAGGCGAGCGGCGAGACGAGCATCCTCAACGAGCACGGCGCCGCCCTCTCGCCGTCCGAGGTGACCGACCTGGCGACCGAGGCCGCCCGCCTCGGGCGCACCGCATCGGTCGTCGTCATCAGCGGCAGCCTGCCGCCGGGCCTCGAGCCCGACACCGTCGCCGCCCTCGTCGCCGAGCTCATCGCCTCCGGCGTCGCGGTGGTCGTCGACACGAGCGGCCCGGGTCTCATGGCCGCGGCGCGCGCAGGCGCGACCGTGCTCAAGCCCAACCGCGACGAGCTCGCGGCCGTCACCGGCGAGACCGACCCCGTCGCCGGTGCGCAAGCGCTGCTCGACGCGGGCGCCCACCTCGTGGTGGTCTCGCTCGGCGCCGAGGGACTCCTCGTGCTCCACGGGACGGGCGCGGCCCGGGGCATCCGCGCCCGCCTGCCGAAGCCGCTGCACGGCAACGCGACCGGCGCCGGCGACGCAGCGGTGGCCGCGATCGCCGCCGCCCTCGCCGAGTACCCCGAGCTGCGCACCGCCGGTGACGCCGACACGCCCGACGGCGCCGAACACCCGGCTCCCGACACGACCGCCGCCCGCATCGCCATGGCACGCCGCGCGACCGCGTGGTCGGCCTCGGCCGTGCTCATGCCGCTCGCGGGCGCCCTCTCCCCCGATCACGAAGCCCTCGAGGCCGAGGTCGTCGTCACCGCCCTCGAACCCCGGGAGTCCGCATGACGCTCACCCCCACTCGCGCGATCCTCGACGCCGCCGCCGCGGCGGGCACCGGCGTGGGCGCGTTCAACGTCCTGCACCTCGAGACCGCCGAGGCGCTCGTGGGCGCCGCAGAGGACGCCGGGCTGCCGGTGATCCTGCAGCTGTCCGAGAACTGCATCCGCTACCACGGCGGCTTCGAGCCGATCGCTCGGGCGACGCTCGCGGTCGCCGACGCCTCGAGCGCGGCCGTCGCCGTGCACCTCGATCACGCCGAGGACCCCGAGCTCGCCCTGCTCGCGATCGACCGGGGCTTCGGCTCGGTCATGTACGACGGGGCGAAGCTCGACTTCGCCGACAACGTCGCCACCACGCGCCGCGTTGTCGAGCGCGCGGCTCACGCGGGCGTGCTCGTCGAGGCCGAGCTCGGCGAGATCGGCGGCAAGGACGGCGCCCACGCCCCGGGGGTGCGCACCGACCCGGTCGAGGCGGCGCGGTTCGTCACCGAGACGGGCGTCGACGCCCTCGCGGTCGCGGTGGGTTCGTCGCACGCGATGACCGAGCGGGTCGCCGCGCTCGACCTCGAGCTCATCGCGCGCCTGCGCGCCGCCGTACCCGTGCCGCTCGTGCTGCACGGATCGTCGGGTGTCCCCGATGAAACCATCGTCCGGGGCATCCGATCGGGCCTCACGAAGATCAACGTCTCGACGCACCTCAACGGCGCGTTCACCGGCGCGATCCGCGACTACCTCGCGCAGCATCCGTCGGCCGTAGACTCGCGAAAGTACCTTGCGGCCGGCCGTGACGCGGTGCGCCTCGAGGCCGGCCGCCTGCTGCGGCTGTTCGCATCGGCACACCAGGGAAGCGAGATCGGATGAACCGTGCTGAGCGCCTGAGCGCAGTGCTCGACCTGCTCGGTGAGCAGGGCCAGGTCGAGGTCGACCAGATCGTCGAGCGCCTCGACGTGTCGCCCGCGACCGCGCGTCGCGACCTCGACGCCCTCGCGAGCCAGCAGTTGCTGACGCGCACTCGCGGCGGAGCGGTGGCCCACTCGGTCGCCTACGACCTGCCGGTCCGTTACAAGAACCAGCAGAACCCCGCCTCGAAGTCGGCGATCGCCAGGGCGGCGAGCTCGCTCGTCCCGCGCGGCGCGGTGATCGGGCTGTGCGGCGGCACGACGGCGACGGCGATCGTCGAGGAACTCCTCACGCGCGCGGACATCATGGAGCCCTCGGCCGATCCCGGCCTCACGGTCGTCACCAACGCGATCAACATCGCCATGCAGCTCGCGGTGCGCCCGCAGATCAAGACGGTCGTCACCGGCGGTGTCGTGCACGCGCGGTCGTACGAGCTCGTCGGCTCGTACACCGATGCCGTGCTCGGCAGCATCACCCTCGACTACGCGTTCATCGGCGTGAACGGCATCGACCCCGTCGTCGGCCCGACCTCGCACGACGAACGCGAGGCCGCGGTCAACGCGCTCATGGCATCGCGGGCGGGGCACGCCGTGATCGTCGCCGACTCCTCGAAGCTCGACAAGCGCGCGTTCGCGGCGATCGGCACGGGCCGTCTCTTCTCGACGCTCATCACCGACAGCGGCGCGACCCCCGAGCAGCTGGCGCGCCTCGCCGACCGGGGCTACGACGTTATCGTTGCCGAGTGAGCACCTCGATCGTCATCCACTCCGCGCGGCTCGTCAGCGGGTTCGAGCTGGTTCCCGACTCGTGGGTGCGATTCGAGGACGATCTCGTGGTCACGCGCGGCATCGGCGACGGCTGGCGCGAGGCGGTCACGCCCGAGACGGTGGTGACCGATGCAGCGGGGCGGGTGCTCGTGCCCGGGTTCATCGACATCCACTGTCACGGTGCCGGCGGCGCTTCGGTCGACGACGGCGAGCCGGCGATCGAGACGGCGCTCGCGGTGCACAACGCGCACGGCACGACACGTTCGGTGCTCTCGCTCGTGACTGCGGGAGTCGAATCGCTCGCCGCCCGGCTCGAGACGATCGCCCGCGTCGCGGCGCGCGACCCGCGGGTGCTCGGGGCGCACCTCGAGGGCCCGTTCCTCGACACCGAGTTCCGCGGCGCGCACGACCCGGCCCTGCTGCGGTCGGCGGATGCCGCCGCGGTCGACCGGCTGCTCGCCGCGGCCGACGGCACCCTGTGCCAGATCACGATCGCGCCGGAGCACGACGGTGCGGCCGACGCGATCCGCCGCTTCACCGAGGCAGGCGTCCGCGTCGCCGTCGGGCACACCGGCGCCGACTTCGCCACCTCGCTCGCCGCCTTCGACGCGGGCGCGAGCATCCTCACGCACGCGTTCAACGGCATGCGCGGCATCCACCACCGGGCACCCGGGCCGGTCGTCGCCGCCATGCGCGCCGACCACGTGACCCTCGAGCTCATCAACGACGGGGTGCACGTGCACCCAGAGGTCGTGAAGCTCGCCTTCGCCGGGGCGCCGGGGCGCGTCACGCTCATCACCGATGCGATGGCGGCCGCCGGCTCGGCCGACGGCACGTACCTGCTCGGCTCGCTCGAGGTCATCGTCGAGGCCGGCGTCGCCCGGCTCGCGCAGGGCGGCTCGATCGCGGGTTCGACCCTCACGCAGGACGAGGCACTGCGCCGCGCGGTCGTCGACAGCGACATCCCGCTCGAGCAGGCGGTCGCGGCGCTCACGAGCATCCCCGCCGCGGCCATCGGCCGCGAGCGCGACCTCGGCCGGCTCGAGCCCGGGTTCGCCGCCGATGCGGTGCTGCTCGGCGACGCGCTCGACGTGCAGGCGGTGTGGGGCGCGGGCACGCGCCTCGCCTGACCCCGGAACCGCAGGCCGCCGCGTCCCCGGTACTCTGGGCGGATGACGACGCCGCTGCCCGCGCCCGAGCACCTGTACCACTGGGTCGTGACCCTCAGCTGCACCGACGGACCCGGCATCGTGCACGCGATCTCGGGTGCGATCGTCGCGGCCCGCGGCAACATCACCGAGAGCCAGCAGTTCGCGAGCCTCGACACGGGCAACTTCTTCATGCGCCTGCAGGTCGAATCGCAGGCCACGCGCGAGGAGTTCGAGGCGGCGCTCGCGCCCGTCACCGAGCGGTGGCAGATGCAGTGGCACCTCGACGAGGTGGGGCGCCCGCTGCGCACCCTCGTGCTCGCGTCGACCGCCGGGCACTGCGTGAACGACCTGCTGTTCCGCCAGCGTGCGGGGCAGCTGCCGGTCGAGATCCCCCTCGTGCTCTCCAACCACGGCACGCTGCGCGACCTCGTCGACTTCTACGGCGTGCCGTTCGAGTCGCTGGCGGTGACGGATGCCGCGTCGAAGGCCGCATTCGAGGCGCGAGTGCTCGCCGCCGTCGACGAGCACGACATCGAGCTCGTGGTGCTCGCGCGCTACATGCAGATCCTCTCGCCCGAGCTGTGCGACGAGCTCGCCGGCCGGTGCATCAACATCCACCACTCGTTCCTCCCGGGCTTCAAGGGGGCGAACCCCTATCGTCAGGCGCACGCCCGAGGGGTGAAGCTCATCGGCGCCACTGCGCACTTCGTGACGAGCGACCTCGACGAGGGGCCGATCATCGAGCAGAACGTCGTGCGCGTCGACCACTCGCGCAGCCCGAGCGAGCTCGTCGCGATCGGCCAGGACGAGGAGAGCCGCACCCTGAGCCAGGCCGTGAAGTGGTTCGCCGAACGCCGCGTGCTGGTCGACGGCGCCCGCACCATCATCTTCCGCTGAGCACGCGGGTAGGCTTGAGGGTCGTGAGCAACGCACCAGCAGACCCCCAGCAGCAGAAGATCTCGCCGAACGACATCCTCCGGTTCCTCCTCGAGCTGTTCGCGTTCGTGTCGCTGGGCATCTGGGGCTTCCTGGCCTTCCCGCTGCCGTGGCCCGGCGTGCTCATCGGCATCGGCGCGCCGCTGCTCGCGATCCTCGCGTGGGCGCTGTTCGTGTCGCCGAAGGCCGTGTTCCACATCGACACGTTCGGCAAGGCGCTCGTCGAGATCGCCGTGTTCTCGGCGGCGGCCATCGGGTGGTGGACACTCGGGCAGCCGATCGTCGCGGTCGTGTTCGCCGTCGTGGCGGCGGTGAGCGGCATCCTGCACGGACGCAGGGAACTCGCCGGCTGACCCCATGGGCGGCCGGCCCGTCCCGTTGAACCCATCGAACGCGGAGGCACGCATGGCATCGACCGCACCGGTGTTCCACAGCCTCGTGCTCGACGAGATCGCGGCACCCGACTATCTCGACGTCATCGCCGTGCCGCTGCCGCCGCGTGCCTCGACGGACCCCGAACTCTGGGCACGCGAGCTCTTCACCCTCGCTTCAACGCCGGTGTGGGTCCGTGCGGCGTTCGTGCTGCGACAGGCGCTCGCGCCCCTCATCGGGGTGCCCCGCGGCGATCGTGCGACCGCGTTCGCGGTGCGGCGGGTCGTCGGCGAGGAGGCGCTCATCGTGACGCCCGACCGGCACCTCGATTTCGCGTGCGCCGTCGGCGTCGACACACAACGTCGCCTCGTGCGGGTGGTCACCGGGGTTCGCACGCACGGATGGCGCGGCCGGGTGTACTTCGCGCCGGTCAGCGTCGCGCACCCGATCGTGGTCGCGTCGATGCTGCGCCGCACCGCGGCGCGGCTCGGACGCGGCTGACGAGGACTCCTCGCCGCCCTCGCTCAGGGCGTGGGCGTCGGCTGGAGCTGCGCGGACTCGTCCGTCGTCTCGGTGGCGACCTCTTCGTCGGCGAGTGCCGCATCGGTGTCGGACTCGGCACCGCCCGCGGTGCGGAAGTGCCCGACGACCGAGAGCAGCAGCCCGCCGACCGCCCATGCGGCGAGCACCAGCCATGGGAGCGTCGTGTCAGCGGCGGGGAAGTACGAGAGCTCGCGCACGAGGGTGGCGGCGGCGCCCGGCGGGAACCACTGACCGACCTCTCCCCACGGCACCGGGTAGAACTCCTTGGGAACCGCGACACCCGAGAGCGGGTTGGCGAAGAGCAGCATGACGACCGGGCCGACCGCGATGCCGGCACGACCGATGAGCGCGACGAACCCCGTGATGGGTGCCGCGATCGCCGCGAGCGCGAGCGCGATGGCCGCGGAGTTGATCCAGTAGTCGCCCTGCAGTGCGCCGAACCAGCCTTGCAGGATGCCGGTGAGCACGAGGCCGCCGACGGCGGCGTAGACGAGCACCGCGGTCACCCGGCGCATCGCGCCGATGACGACGACGGAGATCGCGATACCGCCGAGCATGCCGCCGAGCACGAGCGGGAAGAGCGCGGCGGTGAGGCCGGTGCCGCGCGGGTCGGTGTCGGCGAGCGGCACGACATCGGTGACGACGACGTCGATGTGCGGCGGTGCCGAGGGGGCGCCCGCGGACTCGGCGGCCGCGGCGGCCTGGGCGTTCACGCCCTCTTCGAGGCCGGTCGCGATGCCGTTGAGCAGCTGGGTGACGACGAGGCTCGAGGCTGAGGAGGTGAGCACCTCGGGCTCGGGCCCGAGGACGACCGCGCCGTAGACGTCGCGTGACTCGATCGCTGCCACGGCCGCGTCACGGTCGTCGACCTCATCGAAGGCGATGGCGCCCGGCTGCTGCTCGTCGACGGCGGCCTCGGCGGCCGTGACCGCCTCGGCCGGCCCGCTGATCGCGATCGGCAGGTCGTTCGGCTCGGCGGTGACCGCCGGCCACGAGAACGCGAGGACGATCACTGCCACGACGGCGGCGAGCATGAATGCGAGTCCGATCACGCGGCCGATCGGGGTGTGCGCTGTGGTGGCATCCGAATGGGCCATGATCTCCTCCTGGCGACGTGCGCGGGTGGCGCTAATACAAAACGAATATTCGTTCTTTATTATTGTGCGCGCGCCTCCTATGCTTGTCAAGAACGTTCATTCGGTTTGCGACGGCGAGATGGGGAGGTGAGCCGGATGCCCAAGGTGACCGAGGCCTACCGTGTCGCACGGCGCGATGAGATCATCGACGCCGCCACGCGATGCTTCGCGGCCAAGGGCTACCAGCGCACGTCGATGGCCGACATCATCGACGAGGCCGGCCTCTCGGCGGGCGCCATCTACGGGCACTTCGCGGGCAAGAAGGAACTCTTCGCCGCGGTCGCCGGTCGGGTGCTCGAAGCCCGCCAGTCCGAGCTCGCGGCACGCAGCGCCGATCGCGAACCGCTCTCGCCGGGCGAGGTGATCGCCGTGCTGATCGAGGGCATCCGACGCGAGCCGTTCAGCGGCGTCATCGTGCAACTGTGGGCCGAGGCCGCGGTCGACCCCGAGATCCGCGAACTCGTCGCCGGCGTGCTGGGCCGCATCCGCGAGACCGTAAGGGCGCGCGTGGCCGAGTGGGCGGCCGCCGTTCCCGGCCGGGTCGATGGCGATCCCGACGAGTGGGCGTCACGGGTCACCCCGGTCGTCATCGGACTCGCGCCGGGATTCATGATCCAGCGCGTGGTCGCGCCGGGATTCGACGAGGCCGCGTACATCGCGGCGATCCCCGAGATGCTCCCCCACTGAACGAACCGAGCGGATGTCCCGGGCGACCCTCCCCCGTGACATCCGCTCGATGGCCGCTCAGCTCGTCAGATGCCCTGCCATGCCGGCTTGTTCGCCCAGGCGTGCCGGTAGTAATCGAGGTTCTCGAGCTGCGACGCAGCGGCCTCGTCGACGATGACCGTGGTGTGGGGGTGCAGCTGGATGGCCGAGCCGGGCTGGTTCGCCGACACCGGGCCCTCGACGGCCGCGGCGACCGCATGCGCCTTGGCCTCGCCGAAGGCGAGCAGCACCAGGTGCCGGGCGCGCAGGATCGTGCCGATGCCCTGGGTGATGCAGTGCATGGGCACGTCGTCGGGGTCGTCGAAGAAGCGGGCGTTGTCGACGCGGGTCGGCTCGGTGAGCGTCTTCACGCGCGTGAGCGACGCGAGCGACGAGCCCGGTTCGTTGAAGCCGATGTGCCCGGTGCGGCCGATGCCGAGGATCTGCAGGTCGATGCCGCCCGCGGTCGTGATCGCCATCTCGTAGTCGGCGCCCGCGTGCTCGATGCCCGCCGGGTCGCCGTTCGGAACGCGCACGAGCTCGGGGGTGAGCCCCAGCGGCGCGACGACCTCACGGGTGATGACCGCCCGGTAGCTCTCGGGGTGGCCGGCCGGCAGTCCCACGTACTCGTCGAGCGCGAATCCGCGCACGCCGCGCACGTCGATGCCGTCGGTCGCGATGCGCTCCGCGAGGGCCCGGTAGGTCGCGAGCGGGGTCGACCCGGTGGCAAGGCCCAGCACCGCGTCGGGCTTCGACCTGATGAGCGACACGATCGCGCCGGCGACGAGCGCGCCCGCGGCATCCTGATCTGCGACGACTACGACTTCTGCCATTGATCTGCTCCAACCAGCGCAGCGCCGACGGCCGCTGCCGGGAATCCGAGGGGTATGACCTGCACGCGAGCGGCCAGGTCGAGCGAAGCGAGGAACGCCGACTCGGCGGCCCACCGGTTCAGGATACGGTGCGTGCCCTCGAGGAGCGACCCACCGAGCGCGGCGAGCCCGCCGCCGATGACGATCCGGTCGACGTCGGTCGTGAGCGAAAGCAGCCGCACGGCGGCGCCGACGCCCGTGAGGAAGCGGTCGCGCACGCGCACCGCCTCCCGGTTGCCGGCGTCGGCCGCATCGAACAGGTCGCGGGCGGGCAACTCGGCCGACGTCGGCCACATCCGCGCGATCGCCGAGCCCGAGGCGAGCGTCTCGAGGCAGCCGCGCTGGCCGCACCCGCACCGCTCCCCGGCGGGGTCGACCGGGATGTGGCCGATCTCGCCGGCGACGCCGTGGCCGCCCCGCAGCAGCCTGCCGTCGAGCACGATGCCCGCCGCAAGCCCCGTGCCGAGGTTCAGGTAGGCCATCGAACGGGCGCCGAGCAGGTGGTGGGCGCCGAGGGCTGCGGCCTTCACGTCGTTCTCGATGCGCACCTCGACGCCGAGCCGGTCGGCGAGACGCGGGCCGAGGTCGAGTCCCTCGAGGCCGAGGTTCACGGCGTGCGCGACGCGACCGTTGTCGCTGTCGACGGCGCCGGGGATGCCGATTCCGATCGATGAGAACGCGGATGTCCCGGAGCCGGCGATCTCCGTCATCCGCGCGACCGTGCGCACCGCGGTCTCGATGACCGCGTCGGGCCCGAAGCCCGTGGGCATGCGGACCTGCTCGCTCAGGTCGCCCTCGGCACCGATCGCGACGGCGGCCGTCTTCGTGCCGCCGATGTCGATGCCGAGCCTCACGTCGCGGCCGGTGCGGTTGCCGTCGTCGACGCGGCGACGACCTCGGGAACCGGCTGCGCGAGCGCACCCTCGACGAACGCGATGACGGCCTCGCCGACGAGGCGGGAGGCCCCGAACGTCGCGACGTCGGCGAACGCGCGGTCGTGCGACGGCCAGCCCATGTCGAACACCACGACATCGTCGCGCTCGGCGCGCAAGGCGTCGATCGCGGCGCGGGCGAACGCGTGCCGGTGCAGGTCCTTGCCGATCACGAGCACGGCGCCGATCGGGACGATCGCGCCGACGCCGACCGGCGCCCCCGCATCGACGAGTCCGTGCTCGTCGCCGATCGCGATGACCGGGATCGCGGCGAGCCACGACGGCACGTCGCGCGCGGCCTCGGCCGCGAACGGACCCCAGGGCGCGCCGCCGATCGCGATGTTGGCGACGGTGTCGACGCGCACGACCGCACCGATGCGGGGGGCCCGCGCCAGTCGCGAGCGCGCGACATCCGACACCTCGAACGCGCCGACGACGCGTGCGACGTCGGCAGCGTCGTGATGCGGTTCGATCGCGCGCTGCGCCGCGACTCCGGCGGGCACTGCCGGGGCGCTCGCGGCGAGTCCTCGCACGCGGGCGGCGGCCTCGCGAACGCGCTCGGCGGGAAGCCGACCCGCCGCGATCGCAGCCTCGACCGCCGACACGATCCCGGTGAGCTCGTCGTCGGTGTTGTCGGTGCCGATGCAGAGCAGGTCGCACCCGGCGGCGAGGGCGCGCACCGCGGCTTCGGGGATGCCGTGCACGCCGCTCGCCCCCGCCATGTCGAGGGCGTCGGTGACGATGACGCCGTCGAACCCGAGCTCGCCGCGGAGCAGGCCCTGCAGGATGCGCGGGGAGAGGGTGGCCGGATTCTCGGCATCGAGCTGCGGGAGCAGGATGTGCGAGGTCATGATCGTGCGCGAGCCCGCCGCGATCGCGGCGCGGAAGGGCACGAGTTCGCGTGCGCGCAGTGTCTCGATCGGCAGGTCGACGACCGGCAGCTCGAGATGCGAGTCGGTCGCGGTGTCGCCGTGGCCCGGGAAGTGCTTCGCGCTGGCCGCGACGCCCGTCTGCTGCAGTCCGTCGACCCAGGCGGCGGTGTGGCGTGCGACCAACTCGGTGTCGGCACCGAAGCTGCGCACGCCGATGACCGGGTTGTCGGGGTTGGCGTTGACGTCGACATCGGGCGCGAAGGTCAGGGTGCAGCCGGTGGCGACGAGCGCCTCGCCGACGGCCGAGGCGACCCGGCGCGTGAGCTCGACGTCGTCGATGCGGCCGAGCACGGCGTTGCCGGGGAACGGCGCACCGCGGTCGTAGAAGAGCCGGGTGACGTCGCCGCCCTCCTCGTCGATCGCGATGACCGCCTCGGGGTTGGCCGCGCGCAGCTTGGCATTCAGCGCGCGCAGCTGCTCGGCCGACTCGACGTTCTGGCCGAAGATGCACACGCCGCCGAGCCCGTCGCGCAGGAGCTCGAGCACCCAGGCGGGCGCCTCGGGTCCGTCGAATCCGGGAAGGAGGGTCGTGAGGATGTCCCGGCGGAGGGAAGTGCCCTCGCCGGTCGGAGTCGCGGCGGTCATCCCTTGACCGCCCCGCTCACGAGTCCGCTGGTCATGCGGCCCTGCACGATGAGGAAGAACACGATCACCGGAACGGCGACGAGGGTCGACGCCGCCATCACCTGGCCCCAGTCGGTCTCGCGGGTGGCGCTCGCCTGGATGAAGCCCCGCAGCCACAGCGGCAACGTGTGCATCTGCTCGGCGGGCAGCAGCACGAGGGCCACGGTGAACTCGTTCCACGCCTGCAGGAAGGCGAAGACGCCCGACGCGACCAGTCCGGGGGCGAGCAGCGGGAACGTGATGCGCATGAAGGCCTGCGTGCGGCTGAGGCCGTCGACCATCGCCGCCTCCTCGAGGTCGGCGGGGATGCCGGCGACGAAGCCGCGCAGCATCCAGACCGTGAACGGCACGACCGCCGCGATGTAGATGATGCTGACGCCGATGACCGAGTTCAGCAGCCCGACGCTGGAGACCATCTTGTACTGCGCGATGAACAGGCCCTCGGCAGGGAGCATCTGCACGATGAGCACGGCGAGGACGAAGGTCTTGCGCCCCTTGAACCGGAACCGGCTGATCGCCACGGCGGCGAGGAACGCGAACAGCAGGCAGAAGAACACGGCGATGAGCGTGATCGAGAGGCTGATGCCGAGCGCCGTGAAGAAGGAGCCGTCCTCGAGGACGTTCTCGTAGTTCGCGAACGAGCCGCCGAAGGGCACGAACGTCGGGATGAACGACTGCAGCGTGCGGTTCGACAGCAGCGAGGAGTTCATCATCCAGTAGACGGGGAACACCCAGGCCAGCGCGACCGCGAATGCGAGGACGGTGAGCAGGATGCGGCGGGGACGGAGACGTCGGCTCCAGCGTGTGCGAGTGCGGACGCTGACGACCGGGACCGCGGACGCGGTCGCCCCGAGCTCTCCGCCCGTGGGGATCTTGACGGAGGTGGTCATGACTGTTCGTCCTCCTTGAGCAGGGAGCGCACGTAGAACCAGCTGATCGCCAGGGTCAACGCGAGCACGAAGATGGAGACCGCCGAGGCCATGCCGAAGTCCTGGGCTCCGGCCCCGAGCTTGTAGATGTAGGTGCCGAGCAGGTCGAACTCGGAGGCCTTCGAACCGGCATCCTGGAGCATCGTGATCTGCGTGAAGACGCGCAGGTCCCAGATCAGCTGCAGGAGCAGCACGATCATGATGACCGGGCGGATCATCGGCATGATGATGTAGCGCAGCCGCTTGGCGCCGTTGGCACCGTCGAGCTGAGCGGCCTCGAGGACCTCGTCGGAGACCTGGGTGAGGCCGGCGTACACCGAGAAGGCGACGAACGGCACCGACATCCAGATCACGATGATGCTCGCGACGATGAAGAAGGTGAGCGGGTTGGACAGCCACGAGAAGCGGTTCATGTCCACGCCCGGGATCATGTCGAGCAGGTAGTTCACGACGCCGCGGCGGCGGTCGAAGAGCCAGATCCACACGGTCATCGCCGCGACGACGGGCATGGCCCAGGCCAGCAGCAGCGACACCTGGAGCGTCAGCCGTGCGGCGCGGCCGACGGCCGTCATGAGCACGGCGAGCAGGACGCCGACGACGAGCGTCATGGCGGCGGTGATGAAGCAGAAGAGCAGCGAGCGGCCGACGACCTGCCACATGGTGGGGTCGGTGGCGAGGTCGATGTAGTTCTGGAGGCCGACGAAGTCGGCGGGCTTCCCGAACTGCTGCTGGATGCCGAATTCCTGCATCGACGTGATGGCCTGCCACACGAGCGGGTAGCCCATGCCGACCAGGAGGATGAGGATTGCGGGGATGAGGAGCAGGTGCGGCACGGAGAGGCGGCGGCGCTTGGCCTCGGGTGCGCGAGGTGTCGCCGGGGCAGTCGCGGTGACATCGCGGGTGATGGTCTCTGTCACGGTCTCATCCTCCTTTCGAGTGGGGCTCGTGTCACGGGTTCATGGGTGGGGCCGCGGGCGAAGTCTCGCCCGCGGCCCCGGGTGGTGCAGGTCGCGGATGCCGGGGCATCCGCCTCGTGCTAGTTGAGCAGCTCGTTCAGCTTCTCGTCGTACTCGGCTGCGAGGTCGGCGACGTCGCCGCCGGCCGAGACCTTGCCGAAGAACTCCTCGAGGATGCCCGCACCCTCGACCGCTGCCCAGCCGGGTGCGGCGGGGGTCAGCTTCGAGCCGGCGGCCGACTCGATGAGCGCCTTCGCGAACTGGTCGTCGCCGAGGCTCGACGCGTAGTCGAGGTTGGCGGGGCCGAGCCCGTTCTTGCCGAGCATCGTCTGGTACTCCTCGGAGAAGATGATCTTCATGAGCTCCTTGGCGCCGGCCTGGTTCTCACTGGCCGCCGACACGGCGATGTTCGAGCCGCCGGCGAAGACCGGGGCCGACGCCGCCGTCGACACCGGGGAGCACGAAGGTGCCGAACACGTCGTCGTTCCAGGTCGCGACCGTCTTGGTGGCGTCCGCGGGGTCCGGAGCGAGGTCGCCGATCGACCAGTGCGCCCATCCGGGAGCGATGATCGTCGCAGCCTCGGGCTTGCCGGTGGCGTCGTTGTTGTTGATGTTCACCCACGGGGTGCTGTCGAACTCGGTGACCGGAGCGTTCGAGGCGCCCTCGAAGAGGTCCTGGAACTGCTCGAGGCCCTCGACCGACTCGTCGGACGAGAGCGCGCCGACCCACTTGTCGCCGTCCTTCACCGCGAGCTCGCCGTCGTTGGCGAAGATCCACGAGATGCCGTTGCGCCAGTCGGAGCCGCCGACGTAGAAGCCGGACTGGGCGTCGGTGCGAAGCGACTTGACCGTCTCGCCGAACTCCTCGAGCGTGGTCGGGACTTCCTTGCCCGCCGCGGCGAAGATGTCCTTGCGGTAGAAGTTGTAGCGCGAGCCGAAGTAGTACGGCAGGGCGTACTGTGCGCCGTCGACCTCGCCGACCTCGACGAACGACTTCAGCAGCTTCTCGCCGCCGAGCTCGTCGTACATGTCGGACAGGTCGGTGAAGGCGCCCGCGTTGGTGAAGGTCGGCGCCCAGGTGTTGCCGATCTCGGTGACGTCAGGGGTGTTCGCGGCGTCGGGAAGCGCGGTCGTGAGCTTCGCGACGGCGTCGCCCCAGCCCTGCTCCTCGATCGTCAGCGTGCCGCCGGTGACGTCCGCGTACTCGCTCTTCAGGTAGTCGCGCAGCTCGTCGGGCGTGTCGCCGCCCATCAGCCACAGCGTGATGTCCTGGCCTTCTGCAGACCCGTCATCGGCGGGCTCGCCGGTCGCGCTGCAACCGGCGAGAACGAGTGCGGCGGCGGTTGCGATCGCCGCGACAGCGTACTTCCTCTTCATTGCGGTTTCCTTCTCTTGGGTGGGGTGTGGTGCGCCGGAATCGGTTCGGATGAACGCGTCCGGTTGGGCGGGTCAGCTAGGTGACCCCGAGTTGTCCGGAAAGGACCATGACGGCCGCGCCGCGGAGGACGATGTCCTCCGCCTGCTCGGACATCCGGAGCCTCAGATCACGGTTGAATTCCGCCATCGTCCGCTTCCGGAGCGTGTCGACGGCCGCCTCGTGGAAGACGCCGTCAAGCAGTTGGGCGGGGCCGCTGAGCACGACCTCCGACAGGTTGAGCGCGCCGACGACCGGCGCGAGCACGATGCCGAGCCGACGCCCGGCTTCACGCAGGATCTCGTCGCGAGCGGATGCACCGGCCGCGTCGTCGCCGTCGAGCTCGGCGAGTTGCGCCGTGAGCCGCGGGGCGGCGAGCCAGGCCTCGAGGCATCCGTGCTTGCCGCACGCGCAGCGGGGTCCGTCGTCGGTGCCGACGACGACGTGGCCGATCTCGCCGGCCGCGAAGCCGCCGCCGATCACGGGACGGCCGCCGACGATGAGGCCGGCGCCGACACCGTGGCCGATCTTGATGAGCAGCAGGTCGTCGAGATCGGTGGCGCCGTGTTCGGCGAGCACCGCGACGTTGGCGTCGTTCGCGACGTGCACCGGCAGTGCGGTCGCGGCGGCGAGGCGTGCCTGCAGGGGCAGGTCGCCCCAGCCGAGGTTGGGCGCCGAGCGCACCACTCCGAGCGGGTCGACGACACCGGGCGATCCGACGCCGATGCCGAGCACCGGGATCGTCGCGGCCGCGAGCAACTGCGTGACGAGCGCGTCGACGAGCGCGAACGCGGCCTCGCCGGTGGCGCCGTCGCGTGCGAGTTCGGCACGGGCGACGATGCGCGCCGTCGAGGTCCATGACGGCGCCGCGGAAGACCTCGTGCTCGGAGAGGTCGACGCCGATGATCTGGAACGCCGCCGCGGTCGATGTCGATGAGCGTGGCGGGCTTGCCCGGCCGGGCGTCCTCGCGCTGGCCGAGTTCGATGACGAGTCCCTCGGCGATGAGATCGGCGACGAGGTCGGAGATCGTGACGCGGGTGAGCCCGGTCTCGCGGGCGACATCGGCCCTGCTCTGCGCCCCGGCGGTGTACAGCGTCTGCAGCACGAGCGCCCGGTTGTGGCTGCGTGCGTGCTCGGGAAGCACCTTGTTCGTCGGCCGCAGGGCGCGCGAGCGGGTGAAGATCGGGGCGCCGGCGAACGGCACCGTGAGCAGGTCGGAGGCACCCATCTGAGTGGGGGGCGTCGACTCCGAGATGATCGGGCCTCGCTGCGCATCCGTTGCGTTCACGTTTGTTAGTAAACCTTACGAACAAACTATTCGCAAGTCTCGACCTCGATCTCCTCGAGGCGTTACCCACTCGTGATCGGCGCGCAGGTCGAAGAGATCGCAGCGGCGCCGCGCTGCGTGATCGCCGAGTCCGCTTCACGCCGAACCGACCTGAGCGGCGGGATCCGCGCCGCGACCTGGGCAGGAGACGGCCGGGTTCAGGCTGCGTCGGGCTCGGCGAAAGCGAGGTCCGCGAGTCGTTCTGGGGCGAGGTTGCCCGGTCGAGGGCGTTGCTCGGGGTCGAGGTGGGGTGGTGGCACGAACCAACTGCATCCGTCGCGGATGAAGATGCGCCAGCCGTCGTCGTGCACCCGATGGTGATGGTGGCTGCAGAGCATGATGCCGTTGTCGTGGTTCGTCTCGCCGTCGTCGCGATCCCACCAGGCGATGTGGTGAGCTTGGGAATGCGACGGCGGCCGGACGGCAGCCCGGCCAGGCGCACCCGCCGTCGCGGTCGACGAGCACGATCTTCTGCGCGGGCGTGAACAGCCGGGTCGCCCGGCCGAGGTCGAGCCGCTCGCTCCGTCGATCGAGCAGCAGCGGTGAGATGCCCGCCGACATCGCGAGTTCGCGTGCGCTTGCAACCGAGACGGGCTGCTCGATGCCGTCGATCGTCGCGTGCCCGCGGCCCGAGACGATCGCGTCGGCATCGACCCGCACCACGACGGTCGCCGAGCGCAACGCGGGCGGCGCGTGCTTCGCGCCCAACGAGTGCCGGGCGATGTCGGCGAGCGCATCGGCGTTCAGCTGCGCGATCGTGCGGTCCTCGGCGAACAACGACGCAGCCGGCGCGTTGGCATCGGATGCGGCCGAGCGTTCGGCGTCGGCTGCTCCGGCCTTGGGCCCCGCCTCGCCGAACGCGCGTCGTGCGTCACGCGCCGTGTGCAGTTCTGCGCCGACGAGGGCTTCGACGGCGAGCTTGATCGGCGCCCCGGTCGCGGGATCGAACGCGCCGCGCAGGTTGATCATGCCGCTCGCGTCTTCCCAGATCTTGAGCCCCCGCCGGGACCGCAACTCGTCTTCGCGAGGCTTGACCCCATCGGGATCGAGACGCGCCTCGAGGTACTTGATCAACCGCACCAGCCCGTCGACGCCGACCTGCGGGGCGCGCTCGACGAGGAGCGCCTCAGCGGAGGACGACTCACTCGGGTCTGCGCGCGCGGCGACCGCGTCGAGGAAGCGCCGGATGGTCTCGGCCGCATCGACGCACAACGTGCCCGCCTCGAGCGCTGCAGCGACATGCGGATGCCGCGGCGGCAGCGACTCGCCGGTGAACGACGCCCGTTGTGCGGTCGCCTCACCCACGGCGACGAGCTTGGCCGCCTCGCTGTACCGGCGCCCGGTGGCCTGTGCGATCAACCGCTCGGGCGATGCGAAGCCCTGCGCACGCGCGAGGTCGGCACCTTCGCCGCCCCGCGACCGCGCCGCGAGCTCGGCAGCGCACCGCGCCTGCAGCATCTCGACC
Organism: uncultured Actinomycetota bacterium; assembly: GCA_963758615.1. Lineage (GTDB taxonomy): Bacteria > Actinomycetota > Actinomycetes > Actinomycetales > Microbacteriaceae > Agromyces. The sequence continues at coordinate 847,160 of CAVWVZ010000009.1, forward strand.
CGCCGCGCGAGCACCGCGAGCGACTCGGTCACCCGCACGAGCCCTGCGTCGCTCATCGCCCGGGCGTCGGCTTCGACCTCGGTCGACTGCCGTGGCAACGCCCCGGCCCATTCCGCGCCCGCCGCACCACACGCCTGCTCGAGGGGAGCAAGGGCCGCGGGCGGTTCTGACATGCTTCGATTCTAGCGAGAATCAGACATTCACTCAATACTTTATTCGAGCGTTGGAACGTTCGTTCTCAGTTGAATCGAATGCATATTCGATATCGCCGAAGTCAGAACCCCGCGGGCTCAGCCTCCGTCAGCGCACCGGCCGAGTCATCCGTTCGCCCGGCTGCCTTCGCGTCTCGCCGCCCGCCGATTGCGCGCAGCGCCGCGAGGATCGTGATCAGGTCGACGACCTCCTGCAGTAACGCGCCGACGGTCGCGGGGATCACCCCGAACGCGGCGATCAGCATCAGGGCGACGCTCACGATGATGCCGATCCAGATGCTCTGCAATGCGATGCGCACCGTGTCGCGGCCGATCTCGACCGCCTTCGCGACCCGCGAGATGTCGTCGACGAGGATCACCGCCGACGCCGACTCGCTCGCCGCCGTCGCACCCTTCGCCCCCATCGCGATGCCGACGTCGGCGGCGGCGAGCACCGGCGCGTCATTGACACCGTCGCCCACCATGATCACGGGGCGATCGGCGATCGCCGACACCTCGTGCACCTTGTCGGCGGGCAGGCAGTCGGCACGTACACGCGTGATGCCGAGCTCGGCGGCGATGTGGTCGGCCGTCGCCTTCGCGTCGCCCGTGAGCATCATCGTCTGGCGCACCCCGAGCCCTTCCAGCCGATCGAGCGTCGCCTTCGCGTTCCCTCGCAGCCGATCGCTCGCGAGCAGCGCCCCGGCGTAGCGGCCGTCGATCGCCACGTACACGGCGAGCTCGCCGGGCGCGATGGTCGTGCGCGAGGCATCCGGCGCGTGCTCCTGCACGAACGCGAACTTGCCGACGACGACCTCGCGACCGCCGATCCCCGCCCGCACACCGTTGGTCGCGGCCTCCCGCGCCCACTCGGCCTCGGCGAGCGGCAGGTCGCGATCTCGGGCCGCCTCGATCATCGAGGTCGCCAGCACGTGCGATGAGTACTGCTCCGCGGATGCCACAGCCGCGAGCAGTTCGTCGTCGCCGAAGCCGTTCGCCGGACGGACCGCCACGAGGGTGGGCTCGCCACGCGTGAGGGTTCCCGTCTTGTCGAAGACGACGGTCCTTGCCGCCGAGAGCTGTTCGAGTACTCCCCCGCCCTTGACGATGATGCCGTTGCGGGCGGCGCGGCTCATGCCGCCGATGAACGCGACCGGCGCTGCGATGAGCAGCGGGCACGGGGTCGCGAGCACGAGCACCTCGGCGAACCGCACCGGGTCGCCCGACACCCACCACGCCACGCCGGCGAGCGCGAGCGAGAAGAGCGTGAACGGCACGGCGTAGCGGTCGGCGAGGCGCACGACCGGCGCCTTCGAGGCGGCGGCCTCGGTGACGAGTGCCACGATCTGCTGGTACTGGCTGTCGGCAGCGGTCGCCGTCGCGACGATCTCGACGGCCGACTGCCCGTTCACGGCGCCGCTCATCACCACGTCGCCGGCACGCTTCTCGACGGGAACGCTCTCACCGGTGATCGACGATTCGTCGAGGGTCGTCTCGGCCGAGCGCAGGGTGCCATCGACCGGGAGGATCTCGCTGGGCCGCACGAGCAGCACGTCGCCCGGCTGCACCTGATCGGCCGGGATCTCGACGATCTCGTCGCCGTCCAAGCGATGGGCGCGCTGCGGCGCCCGGGTGAGCAGCGCGTCGAGCTCGCGCTTCGCCCGCCGGTTGGCGTAGTCCTCGAGCGCCTCCCCTCCGGTCAGCATCAGCACCACGAGCAGCGCCGCGATGTACTCGCCGACGGCGACCGTCGCGATGATCGCCGTGACGGCGAGCACGTCGAGTCCCCAGTGGCCGCGCAGCATGTCGCGCACCATGCCCACGGCCTGCCACGCCGCGATCGCGAGGGCATAACCGCTGAAGATCCACGGCACCGCGGCGCCCGCTCCGGCGAGGGCGAGCACGACGCCGAGGCATCCGATCGCCAGCGTCAGCGTGACGACCCAATAGCGGCGAGCGAGCTTCATGAAGCGGGCCATGCACCCATCCTGCCCCGTGCAGTCGGCTCTGGCTCGTGGAACGCAGCGAGGGGCGGATGCCGAAGCATCCGCCCCTCGTGCAGGGAACCGCAGACTACGCGGCCAGGCGCGTCTTCAGGTTGCCCGAGAGCGTCGCGAGGAACTCCTCGGTCGTCTGGTACGCCTGCTCGGGGCCGACGAGGAGCGCGAGGTCCTTGGTCATGGCACCCGACTCGACGGTCTTGATGACGACGTCCTCGAGCGTGTGCGAGAAGTCGATGAGGTCCTGGTTGCCGTCGAGCTTGCCGCGGTGCGCGAGGCCGCGCGTCCAGGCGTAGATCGAGGCGATCGGGTTCGTCGAGGTGGGCTTGCCCTGCTGGTGCTGGCGGTAGTGGCGCGTGACCGTGCCGTGCGCCGCCTCGGCTTCGACGACCTTGCCGTCGGGCGTGGCGAGCACGCTGGTCATGAGGCCGAGCGAGCCGAAGCCCTGTGCGACGGTGTCGGACTGCACGTCGCCGTCGTAGTTCTTGCAGGCCCAGACGTAGCCGCCCTCCCACTTGAGCGACGCCGCGACCATGTCGTCGATGAGGCGGTGCTCGTAGGTGAGGCCGGCCTCGTCGAACTTCGCCTTGAACTCGCCGTCGAAGACCTCCTGGAAGAGGTCCTTGAAGCGGCCGTCGTAGGCCTTGAGGATGGTGTTCTTCGTCGAGAGGTACACCGGGTAGTTGCGGTCGAGGCCGTAGTTGAGCGAGGCGCGGGCGAAGTCCCTGATGGACTCGTCGAGGTTGTACATGCCCATCGCGACACCCGAGCCGGGCGACTGGAAGACCTCGAACTGCTGCGGCTCCGAGCCGTCCTTCGGGGTGAAGGTCATCGTGAGGGTGCCCTCGCCCTCGAAGCGGAAGTCGGTGGCGCGGTACTGGTCGCCGAACGCGTGGCGGCCGACGATGATCGGCTTGTTCCAGCCGGGCACGAGGCGCGGGATGTTCGAGATGATGATCGGCTCGCGGAAGATGACGCCGCCGAGGATGTTACGGATCGTGCCGTTGGGCGAACGCCACATCTTCTTCAGGCCGAACTCCTCGACGCGCGCCTCGTCGGGCGTGATCGTGGCGCACTTGACGCCGACGCCGTGCTTCTGGATGGCGTGTGCCGCGTCGATCGTGATCTGGTCGTCGGTCTCGTCGCGCTTCTGGATCGAGAGGTCGTAGTACTCGAGGTCGATGTCGAGGTACGGGTGGATGAGCTGGTCCTTGATGGCCTGCCAGATGATGCGGGTCATCTCGTCGCCGTCGAGCTCGACGACGGTGCCTTCAACCTTGATCTTCGACAAGAGTGTCTCCTTGGATCTGTCGGGGATTGGGGAAAGTCTGGTGGGCGTGAGCACGCCATCGAACAGCTTACCGCGTTGCTCGAATATCTCGACATCGAGACAATCGCCGCTGAATATCCTGCGAACGGATGCCCGCGCAAACGCAGGCCTCCGCATGTGAAGCCCCCTTTTCTGGGGGGCGAGAACGCGAGACCCTGCGCGTAGCGTCAGATCAGCGCATGTGGCGCGTCTCATGCGCACGACGACCATGAGGCCGTGAACCCGAATCGAGCACCACACATGATCGCGTTCATCGTTCTCCGCGTCGATGCTCGCGACCGGCGCATCGACGCAACGCAGGGGAACCCGGTCGCCTGCGGCCATGCCTGCCGCTGACCTCGTCGGTCTCACGCGCCGCACTACGGGTCCGGCGATCCGCGGGCGTGAGCGCGCCGAGCTTCGCGCCCTCATCGCGGGTCACCACGAGGGCGCCCTGCTCATCGTGGGCGAAGATGGTGCGGGCAAGTCGAGTCTCCTCGACAGCGTGGGGCCCGTCGCCGGCACGGTGATCCGCCGACTTCGGGCCAGCGCCACCGAGAGCGACATCCCCCTCTCGGGGCTCTCGACCATCGCGGCGGCATTCGACGCACCCACCGTCGAGGCGTTCGCCGACCGGCTGTTGATCACCCGACCAGACGACCTGTCGGCGGCCGCCCTGACCGCGGAGTTCCTCTCGCTCATCCGCGAGTCGGGAGCGCACCCCACGCTCCTGCTCATCGACGACGCGAACCTGCTCGACGAGCTCAGCCGATCCGTGCTCGCGATGATGGCCCACCGCCTCGGCGGCACGGGGCTTCGGCTCGTCGCGACCGCGACCGAGCCGCTCGGGTCCGCACTCGCCTCGATGCCCCGCACGAACCTGCGCCCGCTCGATCACGACGAGGCGGCGCACTTCATTCGGGCGCTCACGGGGCGGGTGGCCGACTCGGCTGCGCACCGCATCGTCACGGCTTCGGCGGCGGGGAACGTGCGGGCGGTCGCCGACATGACGCGCCTGCTCTCGGACGATCAGCTCACGCGCGCAGCGCCGATCGAGCTCCCGTTCCGGTTCCCGAGGCGCCGTGATGGTCACCCGGCACCCGCCAACGACCTCCCGACGCCGAACACGCTGCTCGCACTGCTCTCGACATCGCATCTGCACAGCGAGGAAGCCGTCGCAGTCGCGGGGCCCGGTGCGGAGGCAGCGATCGAGGAACTCGTCGCCGACGGGCGCGTCATCCACGAGGGCCCGTATCTACGGCTCAGCGACCCGGTGGCGCGTTCGACCGCGTACTGGTCCATGAGCGTCGCGGAACGCCGCGCCCTGCACGGGGAGGCCGCGGAGGCCGAGTCAACCGCGGATCCGGCACTCGAGGGTTGGCACCGCAGTTGGCACGACCCGGAGCGAGCCCAGCCCGTGCAGCTGATCGAGGGCGCGACGGCGTTCGTGAACGACGGCCACGTGTGGCAGGCCGTGGAGTTCGCCGAGCGGGCCATCACGCTCGGCGCCGGGCGACCGGAGCTCGCCTCGGCGCTGCTCGACCTCGCACGCGCACTGCTGCTCAACGGCGAACTCGCCTACGCGGAACGCTATGCACGTCACTGCTCGCGCTCGACCCACGACGCCTCGTGCGCGGCCCGCGTCGCGAGCCTGCGCGCGGTGATCGAGTTCGTGGCGACCCGGCGGCTCGCGACCGAGCACGCCCTGTCGTCGCTTCGCGCTTCGCCCGGCCCCGACGATGCCGTCATGGTGTTCCTGACCCTCGCGGGCATACATCTCGCGCGCTGGGAGACCGACCGCGGAGCCGAGCTCCTCGCGAAGGCTCGGGCGCTGCTCGACCAATCCTCGCCTGAGGTCATCGAACTCCACGAACTCACCGGCATGCTGCGTGCGGCGCTGGACGGCGACGAGGCGCCGACGCTCGCGAAGCTCGACGAGGTCGCGCGCCAGGGCGGGGAGGCACCGTCGGCGGTCACCCTGATCGCCCTCGGGCGCTGTCTCACGTTCCTCGACCGCGAGAACGCCGCTCGCCGCATGCTCCGCGCCGCGATCGACCTCGAGCCTCGCCCGGCGCCACTCCTCGTCGAGCACGCCCGCTACTTCCTCGCAGAGCTCGAGATCCGCGCCGGCAACCAGTTCGAGGCGGTACGCGTGATCGAACGCGCACAGGCGTCGCGTCATGACACCCGCGAGAATCATCCGCTCATGCGCCCGCTGCTCGCGTGGCGTTCGCAGGTGACCGGCGACGCCTTCCGCGCCGCCGAGGAGATCCGCGAATGCCATCTGCGGTTCGGCGTCGACGACCCGGCGATCTCGGCTCGCCTCGCCGCCTCGCAGGGCGAGTTCGCGCTTGCGGCGGGGCGGATCGACGATGCGATCGCCCACCTGCGCAGCGCCGCGTCGATCGGGTCGGGATTCAGGAACCCGTCGCTGCTTCGCATCGACGTCGACATGATCGAGGCATACGTGCTCTCGGGCCGCCGGGAAGACGCGCTCGCACAGGCCCGGGAGTTCTTCGCCCGCTCATCGGGGTTCCATACGCCGTGGACCGTGACCGCCCGCGCGAGGGCGGAAGCGCTGATCACCCCCGGCGAGCGCTCGATCCCGCTGTTCCAGCGCGCGCTCGGACTCACCGCGCCGATCGACCTCACGTTCCCCCGGGCGCGCACGCTCGTGAATCTCGCCGAACGGCTCGTCGAGATCGGGCGCCCCCAAGAAGCCGAAGAGCACCTGTTGTCGGCTCGAGCCCTGTTCCTCCACCTCGGCGCCACGGCGTGGGTCGCGCGCACCGAGATGGCGAAGGGCGTGGAGGCGATGCCCACCGCCTCGCATCCGCTGCTCGCCGCACTCTCGCCCGACGAGCAGCGGGTCGTCGCGCTCGTTCGGCAGGGCAAGCGCAACAAGGAGATCGCGGCGGAGCTCTTCGTCTCGCTGCGCACCGTCGAGGTGCGGCTCACCCGCATCTACCAGCGCATGGGCGTGAGCTCCCGTGCGCACCTGATCTCGGTCCTCGCGGACGCCGGCCACGCGGACGCGAGCCCTGACGCCGCCGAGCGCACGAGCTGAGCACGGTGCCCCGACGACGGTCGCGGCCGCTACCGATGCCCGTCTGCTGACGCGCCGGTGCCGGCGAGGTGCCGCGGTCGCCGCACCGGGCTCGTCCACCGCCCGCTGGCGATCCGCGGGCGCACGTAGGTCTCGACGAGCGAGCGCAGGCACACCGCCGCATCGACGAAGCGCATGAGGGGGAAGAAGGGCGCGAATCGCAGCGGTGCGATTCGGCGAGTGATGATCGCCGCGATCACCGAGAGCACGAGGTCGGGCACGAGCACGCCGAGCAGGAGGATCACCGGGGGTACCGCGCGCGCGAGCATCGCCGCCGGCCCATCAGGATCGCCCACGAGCTCGGCCCAGACCGCGGCGACGGCCGAGATGAGGAACAGCGGAACCGCGAGCAGCAGCAGCAAGCTGCTCACGACCACCTCGACGATGTAGAGCGCGAGGGCGCCCCAGAATCGATCGCCCCGCACCCGGTGTCGGCGTACGGTCTGCCAGAACCCGAGCGTCCAGCGGCGCATCTGCCTCGCGTAGTCGGGAAACGTGTCGGGATCCTGCGTATGTGCGACTGCCGCCCCCGGCCGAAAGGCGATCCGGCCGAGGCGCTTCGCGTGCACCTCGAAGGTCATGTTGAAGTCCTCGATGACCAGGCCGGGCGCATCGATCTCGATGTCGCGCAGGATCCTGGTGCGGTACATACTCGCGAATCCCGGCACGATCGAGACGACGTTCAGCGGACGTGCCGCCTGCCCGTACTTGAGCAGGTACTGCAGCACGACGTAGTAGCGCTCGCGGTAGGCGAGCAAGAAGCGGCCGAACTTCGTCCTCGGAGCCGAGTCCACGCTCGTCGTCGCCCGTCCGGCCACCGCGACGACCTCGGGATCATCGAACGGCGGCAGTCCAGACTCGAGATAATCGGGGTCGAGCGTCGTGTCGGCGTCGAGCAGCAGCACGACCTCGAATTGTCCGACGAGGCCGAAGTGCTCGATCGCCGCGACGAGGGCTCCCGCCTTTCCGCGATTGGGCCACAGCTCGACGACGTTCGCGCCGAGCCGCCACGCCACGGCGGCCGTGGCGTCGGTGGAACCGTCGGACGCGACGAACACATGTGCCGGGCTCACCTGTGCGCACGCCGACGCGATGGTATGCGCGATCACGAGTTCCTCGTTGTGAGCGGCGATGAGCACCGCGACCCGGTCGGTGGTCACCGCATGCGGTTGGTCGGGCGCGGGACGTGCCGGCCGAACGTGGCCGTACGCGTAGCGCGCGAGTCCGACGAGGCCCCAGAGCAGGCTGTTGACACCGATCAGCACGATCGCGAAGAAGACGAACGACTCCATGAGCGGCCTCCGAGGTCGATGGCGACATGACGCTAACACTGCGAGCGTCAGCACGGACGGTTAACCGCATGCACCTGCGGTTTCCCTGCGCGAAACCACACGCACTCCGCAGCACCGGGTCGCATCGGCCCGCCCGCGTTCACACTGGGTCGCAGAGCGCCACCCGAAACGACGCCAACCCGAGGAGTAGCCATGACCATGGAGTCGGTCGCGCCGGCGTCCCCGCCGCGCCGCGACCGCCCGGCCGCGAAGAAAGCCACGCCCCCGACGCCCATCCCCGTGATCCCGAGGGTCGAGTTCGACTACGACGTCGCCGTCGTCGGCCTCGGATACGTGGGCCTGCCGACCGCCTTGACAATGCACGCGAGCGGAGCCCGCGTGCTCGGCATCGACGACAGCCAAGCGCGGCTCAACGAGATCTGCGCCGGCGACGCCGACCTGCTCGAGTTCGACCGCATCCGCCTCGCAGAGGCGCTGCTCGACGAGCAGTTCACGGTCACGAACGACGCCGACCCGCTCTCCGAAGCGGCAGCGATCGTCATCTGCGTCCCGACGCCGATCGACGAACACCTCACCCCCGACCTCGACATCCTCAGGGCCGCGTGCGCGACGGTCGTCGACCACGCCGTCGCCGGCCAGCTCATCCTGCTCACGTCGACGACGTACGCAGGATGCACTCGCGACCTGCTCGTCGCTCCGCTGAAGAACTGCGGACTCACGGCAGGGCGCGACATCCACGTCGCGTTCAGCCCCGAACGCATCGATCCCGGCAATGACCGATTCACCCACGAGGACGTCCCGCGCGTCGTCGGTGGAGCGACACCGAGCTGCCTCGATGCGGCCGCGGCACTGATCGGTCGCTCCGCCCACTCCGTGCACCCGGTCGCCTCGCTCGAAGCAGCCGAGATGACGAAACTGCTCGAGAACACCTTCCGTGCGGTGAACATCGCCCTCGCGAACGAGTTCGCGGAAGCCTGCCTCGCGATCGACGTCCCCGTGATGGAGGTCATCGAGGCGGCGGCGACCAAGCCCTACGGGTTCATGCCCTTCTATCCGGGACCGGGGGTCGGCGGGCACTGCATCCCCTGCGACCCGCACTACCTGCTCTGGCAACTGCGTTCCGAGCACATCGTGCTCCCGGTCATCGAACAGGCGATGTCCGAGATCGCCGTGCGTCCGCGGCGCGTCGTCGAACGGGCACGGCAGGTGCTCGCGGATCGCGGCCGGACGCTCGCCGGCGCCCGCATCGTCATCGACGGCATCTCGTACAAGCCCGACGTCGCCGACCTCCGCGAATCCCCGGCGATCGAGATCATCGAGCGCCTGCACGCGGCCGGCGCGGTCGTCGCCTTCCATGATCCGTACTTCGACCACATCACGCTGCGCGACGGCACCATCGTTCGGCACAGCGCGTCGCCGAGGGAGTTCGGCGCAGACCTCGTCGTCCTCCACACCATGCACGTGGCATCCGAACGCTCGTGGCTCGCCGACGAGCCGACCGTGCTCGACACCACGTATCGCGGTGTCGACGTGCCGCAGCGGGTGCTGCTGTGAACGGGCCGACGGAGATGGAGGAGCCATGAAGTCCGCAGTCACCGGTGGGGCCGGCTTCATCGGCAGCCACCTCGTCGAACACCTGCTCGACATCGGCGACGATGTCGTCGTGCTCGACGACCTGTCGACCGGCTCGCTCGCGAACCTGGATCGAGTGGAGTCCCATCCCGGACTGCAGGTCGTGCGGGGATCGGTGCTCGACCGCTCGCTCGTCGAACACGTCGTCGGCGCTACCGACCGGGTGTTCCACCTCGCGGCCGCCGTCGGTGTCAAGCTCATCGTCGAGCACCCGCTCACGAGCCTGCGCACGAACATCCATGGCACCGAGAACGTGCTGCACGCAGTGTTCGAGGCGGGGTCGAGCCTCCTGCTCGCCTCGACGAGCGAGATCTACGGCAAGAACGTCGCAGATTCGCTGCCGGAGGACGCCGACCGCATCCTGGGCTCCCCGTTGACCGCGCGGTGGACCTACGCCGCGGCGAAGGGCATCGACGAGTCGTTCGCGCACGCGTACTGGAACGAGTACGGCACCAGGGTCGCCATCGTCCGGCTGTTCAATACGGTGGGCCCCCGGCAGACCGGTCGTTACGGCATGGTCGTGCCGAATCTCGTCAACCAGGCGTTGCGCGGTGAGCCCCTGACGGTGTTCGGCGACGGGCGGCAGACCCGATGCTTCTCTTACGTGGGCGACGTGGTGCCCGCCCTCGTCGACCTGGTCGAGACGCCCGCCGCGATCGGTCGGGCAGTGAACCTCGGCGGCGCCGAGGAGGTCTCGATCCTCGACCTCGCAGAACGGGTGATCCGGGTTCTCGGAAGCGCGAGCGTGGTCGAGTTCGTGCCGTACGAGCATGCGTACGCCCAGGGTTATGAGGACATGCGGCGACGCGTGCCCGACAGCACGCTCGCCCGCGAGCTCATCGGGTTCGAGCCGTCGACACCGCTCGACGACATCATCCGGGCGGTCGCTGCGGCCGCGGCACCGGGGACGCCGCTTGCCGAGACCATGCCGTTCGCCGTGCCGGTCATCGACGGTGCCGTCATCGCCGGCACGGGCGTCCCCCACCCGACCGTCCAACGGGAACCCGCCGAAGACGGCGGTTCCGAATCGGCGCGAAGGAGTGCTGTCTGAGATGAGCAACGCGATCCCACGACGCTCGGAACCTGTTGCGAGCGACCGCCGCCCTGGCGGGCGTCGCCCTGGTGGTATCGGCCGTCGCGGCGGCAACTCCCGCCGCCGCGCTCGAAGGCCAGCCGACGGTCGTCAGCCTCACCTTCGACGATTCCAACGCCGACCAGATGGCCGCCGTCGACATCATGAACGCGAACGGGCTCGACGGCACGTTCTACACGCTCAGCGGCTTCATCGGCGCGCCCGGCTACCAGACCCGCGCGAACCTCGACGCGATGGCCGCCGCGGGCCATGAGATCGCATCGCACACCGTCACGCACCCCGACATGGCGACGCTCACCTCCGCCGAGGCGACCAGGCAGGCGTGCGAGAGTCGCACGACGCTGTCGTCGTGGGGCTTCCCGATCACGAGCTTCGCGTATCCCTTCGCGTCGCTGAACGCGACCGCGAAGGCGGCGGTCCAGACCTGCGGATACAACAGCGCACGGAACCTCGGCGACATCGAGACGAGATTCGGATGCACCGGCTGCGGCTTCGCCGAGAGCATACCGCCCGTCGACCCGTTCGAACTGCGGGCGCCCGACCAGGTCGAATCGACCTGGACCCTCACCGACCTGCAGAACGCGGTGATGAACGCCGAGAACACGACCGGCGGCTGGGTCGGCTTCACGTTCCACCACGTGTGCGCGAACTGCGATGTCGAGGGGCTCAGTATCACACCCGCCCTGTTCCAGTCCTTCGCCCAATGGCTCGCGGCGCGCCCGACGACGCACAACACGAGCGTTCGCACGGTGAACCAGGTGATCGGCGGCGCCGTGAAGCCGCTCGTGCGGACGACGGTTCCGCCGGCACCGGGGCCCGGCATCAACGGGGTCGTGAATCCGAGCCTCGAGCAGGTCGGAACGAACGGCGTGCCCGACTGCTGGATCACGGCGGGCTTCGGCGCCAACGTCCCGACGTTCAGCACCGTCTCGCCGGGGCGCACGGGATCCGTCGCCGAACGGCTCGTGATGTCGAACTACGTCGACGGCGACGCGAAGCTCATCTTCACGATGGACTTCGGCACCTGCGCCCCGACGGTCACACCCGGCCACCGGTACTCGTTGCGCGCCTGGTACACCTCGACGACCGTGACGCAGTTCGCCGTCTACCTCCGGAACTCGATCGGCGCGTGGGAGTACTGGACGTCGAGTCCGTATTTTGCGGCGGCGGGTACGTACGCGCAGGCAGTCTGGGACTCGGGTCCGATCCCCGAGGGCTACACGGGCATCAGCTTCGGCCTGAACCTCTTCGGCAACGGAACCCTCGTGACCGATGACTACGCCCTGTACGACTTGGCGGGCGCGCCGCCCGCGCCGCCGAGCGGGATCACCGTCTCGCGCCTCGCCGGCGCCGACCGCTACGGCACCGCCGTCGCCATCGCGAAGCAGTACACCCCGGGAGTCGACCGGGTCTACGTCGCGACGGGGTCGGTGTTCGCCGACGCCCTGGGCGCCGCGCCGGCAGCCGCCCACTTCGACTCGCCGATGCTGCTCACCGCCTCGTCGAGCCTCCCGACCGCGGTGCGGAACGAGATCGTACGGCTGGCGCCCGGTCGGATCATCGTCGTCGGGGGCGTCGGCGCGGTGGGGGCATCCGTCCTCGCACAGCTCTCGGCCATCGCGCCGACGACGCGCATCGCCGGCGCCGATCGCTACGCGACCTCGCGCGCGATCACGGCGGAGGCGTTCGCCGGTGGTGCCGCGACGGCGTTCCTGGCTACCGGGGCGAACTTCCCCGACGCGCTGGCGGCGGCACCGGCGGCGAGCCGGTTCGCGGGTCCGACCATCCTCGTGCCCGGCACGGCGAGGTCGGTCGACCCGGCCACGCAGTCGCTGCTCGGCGACCTCGGCGCCTCGACCGTCAAGATCGCGGGCGGCACCGCTGTGGTGAGTTCGTCGCTCGCCGCCTCGGTGGACGCCCTCCCGGGTGTGACGTCGGTGCAGCGACTCGCGGGAGCCGACCGCTATGCGACGGCCGCGGCCATCAACGCCGATGCCTTCCAGGCCGCGGAGACGAGCTACCTCGCCGTCGGCACCGGATTCGCCGATGCCCTCGTCGGCGCGGCGCTCGCCGGACGGCAGGGCGGTCCACTGTTCCTGACGCCGACCGCCTGCCTCTCGCCGCATGCCGGCGCGGGCATCGCACGAGTGCAGAGCAGCAATGTGACGCTCTTCGGCGGAATCGGGGTGTTGAGTGCGAATGTCGAGAAGCTCGTGGCCTGCAGGTAGTGCGCGACGTCACCCAGCCGGAGGCAGCCCAGAACCCGCCGACGACGAGCCCGCATCACGAACGAGGAGCGCCATCTGAGATGAGCATCGCGATCGCACGACGCCACCGGCTGCTGCGGCTCGCCGCGGCGGCGGCGGGCGTCGCCCTGATCGCAGCGATCGTCCAGGCAGCCGGCCCGGCCGCCGCACTCGAGGGTCGACCGACGATCGTCAGCCTGACCTTCGACGATTCGAATGCCGACCAGATGGTCGCCGTCGACATCATGAACGAAAACGGTCTCGACGGCACGTTCTACACCATCACCGGCGTCATCGGCGAGCCCGGCCGCCAGACACGCGCGGACCTGAAGGCACTCTCCGAGGCGGGCCACGAGATCGGCGGGCACACGGCGACGCATCGTGACATGGTGACGCTCAACCCCCACGAGGCCACTGCTGAGGCGTGCCAGAACCGTGTGACGCTCGCGTCGTGGGGCTTCCCCGTGACGAGCTTCGCCTATCCGTTCGCCTCGATGAACGCCACGGCCAAGGCCGCCGTCCAAGCGTGCGGATACAACACCGCGCGCCTTCTCGACACCCTCGAGACGAGATTCGGATGCGCCGGCTGCGGTTTCGCCGAGAGCCTTCCTCCCGTCGACCCGTTCGAACTGCGAGCGCCTGATCAGGTCGATGCGACGTGGACCCTTGAAGACCTCCAGAACACCGTGATCAATGCCGAGAACACCACCGGAGGCTGGGTCGGCTTCACGTTCCACAACGTGTGCAACGGCTGCGAAGCCGCTGGGCTCGACATCACCCCTGCCCTGTTCCGGTCGTTCGTCGAGTGGCTCGCGGCGCGTACGACGACGCACAACACGAGCGTGAGGACCGTGCAGGAGGCCATCGGCGGACCGACGAAGCCCCTGGTGTCGGCGCCGCGCCCCCGGGCGCCGGCTCCAGGGATCAATGGCATCGTGAATCCGAGTCTCGAGCAGGCCGGTCCGGGCGGCGTGCCGCGATGCTGGTCGACGGGAGGATTCGGCACGAACTCGCCGACGTTCAGGATCGTGTCGCCGGGCCGAACGGGTTCGGTCGCCGGGCGCCTCGTCGTGTCGAACCATTTCGACGGCGACGCGAAGCTCTACGTCCCGATGGATTTCGGCACGTGCGCGCCGACGGTCAGGCCCGGCCGGAGGTACTCGCTGCGCGCGTGGTACACGGCAACCACGATGACGCAGTTCGCCGTGTACCTGCGGGACTCGACGGGTGCGTGGGAGTACTGGACGTCGAGCTCGTGGTTCGCCTCGACGACCACCTTCACCCGCGCGGTCTGGAACTCCGATCCGATCCCCAAGGGCTTCACGGGTATCAGCTTCGGCCTGAGCCTCTTCGGGAACGGAACGCTCCGAACCGATGACTACGCCCTCTACGACGTCGAGGGCGCTCCCCGCGCCATCGTGCCGGCGGTGCCGACGATCTCCGGTACGCCGCAGGTCGGGAGCGAGCTGGTCGCGGATCCCGGCGACTGGTCACCGGCCGAAGTGAAGCTCACGTATCGCTGGCTCCGCAACGGCACCGCGATCCCCGACGCGACTGGATCGCGCTACCTGCTCACGGATGCCGACCGTGGGCGCATCCTGCGTGTCGTCGTGGACGGCGCAGTCACCGGTTACGCGCCGGCGACGGCGACCTCGGCTCCGACCCCGAAGGTCCAAGCGAAGGAGAATACCGGATTCGGAGCCGCGATCCTGGACGCCGTGATCCGGATCCTGCAGGGCCGCCCCTCATGACCGACCGCCTGCGCGCATGCGATGGCGACGGCGAACGAGTCGAGGGCGGTCATCCGCCGCAACTCGGCGAAATGGAGGCATCGAGCTCGAATGTCGCGAGATTCGTGGTTTGCAACTAGGTCGCGACATCGTCGGACGATTCGTCGTCGCGGGCGCCGTGATCGCCGTTGTCACCGCAGCGTTCACGGCCGTGGCGGTGATCACGGCCTCATCTGACGGCTCCCAGCGCACCGGCCGTCCGATGAGCGCCGGCGAGGGATACCCGTGGCACACCGACATCGTCGCGACGACCTTCTGGGTCGGCGAGGTCTTCGACCCCGATGCCAGTGACGGGAGCCAGGAGCGCTCCGCCTTCGACTCCGAATGGATGGAAAGCTACGGCGGATGCGACGGGGTGGTCGTCGCGGGCAGCTGCCAGACCGAGCCGAGGATGGCGGCCAATGGGTTCTTCCCCACGCGCATGACCCCACTCGAGAACCCGTTCTACCTCGATCTCCCCTTCGACGACGTCAACGACCCGCGCGCATTCGAGCTGCGCCGCGAGGTGGTGCCGTGGGCGGATGACCCCGCGTATCGGCCGATCGTCGGCGACGCCCGCGAGAGCCTCATGAAGAACCGCTGGGTCCGCCTCGTCGCGAACGGCAGGGTCTGCTACGGGCAGGTTCAGGATGCGGGACCGGGCGTCTACGACGACGCCGCCTACGTCTTCGGCGCCGACGACCGGCGCCCCGCGAACACGGAGTTCAACGGCGCCGGCCTCGACGTCTCCCCCGCGCTCAACGGATGCCTCGCCTTCAGCGAGCTCGACGGCGAGGACGACGTGGTCGACTGGCAGTTCGTCGAGGCCGACGAGGTCCCGGACGGCCCGTGGCGCATCATCGTGACGACGAGCGGCGTGCGATGACCCGGCTGACACCCGGTCGGGCCGGCGCGAACCACATCAGAAACGCGTTTCGCCTCGCGGCGTTCCACAGGTTAGCCTTGGCAGCATGGCTGAGCTGAGACTGGAAGACCTGTCCGCGTCGAACATCGTTGCCGCGAACTCGCTTTCGCTGAAGCCCGGCCAAGAGCAGTTCATCGCCCCCGTCACCTACTCCGCCGAGTCCTCGGTCGTGAACCCGCAGACCGCCTGGCAGCGTGTCGCCCTGCTCGAAGAGCGCGTCGTCGGGTTCATCCACGGAAACTTCGACCCCGAGAACCCGCACGAGGAGTTCCGCGCCTGCATCTGGCGCATCAACGTCGACGCCGAGGTGCAGGGCAAGGGCGTCGGCCGCTTCCTCGCCGAGGCGCTCGCCGAAGAGGCCAAGCGTCGCGGCTTCGACCGCATCACCGTGCTCTGGGAGCCGGGCGAGCTCGGCCCCGAGGCGTTCTTCCACCGCATCGGCTTCGTCGACGTCGGCGAGACCGCCTACGGCGACGTGATCGGCGCGCTCGAGCTCTGACGCTCGTGGCTCGCGCCGTACCCGAGCAGCCGCAGGGATTCGTCGACGCGGTGCTCGCCGTCGTCGCCGACATCCCGCCGGGTCGGGTCGCGACCTATGGCGACATCGCCGCGCTGCTCGGCTCGCGAGGCGCGCGCGCCGTCGGGCAGGTGATGGCCAGGTACGGGTCGGATGTCCCGTGGTGGCGCGTCATCCGCGCGGGCGGTCGCCCGCCGACCGGGCATGCCGAACGTGCCCGGTCGCACTACGACCGCGAGGGCACGCCCTTGCGCGCCTCTGCCGACGACGACGGCTACCGCATCGACCTCGCCGCCGCCCGCTGGCGACCGTCGGTCGAGTAGCGAGCGCAGCGAGCGTATCGAGACCCGCTGAGGTCTCGATACGGCGCTGGCGCGCCTACTCGACCGGCGAATCAGCCCGATGAGGCGAGGGGGATCCGCACCGTGATGGTGGTCCCGGCGCCGGGCGGGCTCTCGATGGTGATCGTGCCGTCGACGGCGTCGACGCGGTCGGAGATGCCGACCATGCCGCTGCCCGCCGGCGATGCGCCGCCGACGCCGTTGTCACGCACGACGAGGTCGAGCACACCGTGCTCGTCGAGGTGCGCCCGCACCCATGCACGCGTGGCCTTCGAGTGCTTGGCGATGTTCGCGAGCGCCTCGGCGACGACGAAGTAGGCCGTCGACTCGACGACCGCGGGCAGTCGCCCCTCGGCCTGCACGTCGACGACCACGGGCACGGGACAGCGCCCCGCGAGTTCGGGCACGGCGAGCGCGAGACCACCCGACGTCAGCAGCGACGGGTGGATGCCGTGCGCCAGCTCACGCAGTTCCTTCAGTGCGGTGTTGAGCATCGTGATCGTGCCGTCGAGTTCGACGCCGAGCGGCTCGACGCCCCGGTCGCGTGCCTGGTTGGCGGCGAGCCTCAGCCGCATGCCGAGTGAGACGAGGTGCTGCTGCGCTCCGTCGTGCAGGTCGCGCTCGAGCTGGCGCCGCGCCTTCTCGGCGCCCTCGACGATGCGGCTTCGCGACTGCCGGACCTGTTCGAGGGTGCGCTCGATCTCGGAGCGCAGCCGCCCGTTGTCGACCGAGAGGCGCAGTGCGCTGGAGACGCCGTCGAGGAGGCGCATGTTGTCGGTGAGCACCTTGTCGTGGCGGATGAGCGCGATCGGAATCCCGGTCGGCGACACCACCGGCAGCAGGCTGTGCTGGCCCACCTGGCTGGCGGGGTCGCTCTCGAGCGGCTCGCCGCCGGCATCGGCGTACCTGCCGTGCTCCTCGTCCCACCAGTAGACCCGCACCGAGGCGTCGCGCAGGGTGCGCGCGAGCGATTCGGCCCAGAGTCCGCGGTCGGCGCCCTCGCGGGTGATGCGCATGAGGTCGGCGACGCGCGCCCGCATGTTGCGGGCGTGCGCGAGACCCGCGACGAAGCTCACCGGGATCGACGCGATCGCCACGAGCGAGATCGTCTGCATCACCGCGTCGGCCGTCGTCTGGACCGCATACGTGACGGCGTACCAGGCGAGTGTCACCGACCACGCGAAGAGCGCGACCGGCATGAGGAACGCGACCGTGCGCGCCGGAACGCTGCCGCGCACCCAGCCGACGAGCAGCCGACCCGCGATCACGAGCGCGAGCAGGGCGCCGACGCCACGGAAGCCGAAGTCGATCGCGGTGTAGAGCGCCGGCGCATCGGCGATCTGGTAGGCGTTCGCGACGCAGTCGCAGGTGTCGGCTCCGGGCGCCTCGAGCAGGAGCACCACGGCGAAGAAGTACACGAACCCCGAGACGAGCGCGATCCCCGCGATCCACCGATCCATGCGGTCGCCGAACCATCCGCGGGGGTACACGAGGACGATGAGCCCGGCGATGAGCCCCCACCACAGGTGGATTCCGTACAGCAGGGGCCAGAGCCACGCGATGTTCTCGACGACGTGGAAGAAGGTCAGCGGGATCCAGAGCAGCGCGAACGCGACCATCAGCCGCGACGGCACCCGGGCCGGGCCGATGCTCCACGCCACACCGGCGCACGCGAGGAACACGAGCGGCACCATCGAGTGCAGGGTCGTCCACGACACCTCGGGCCGATCCTCGGGTGCCGTGACGAGCCACCCCGAGACCTCCATGCCGAGCGACAGCACGGCGGCGACCGTGATGACGATCGTTCGCTTGATGATCCGGCCCTTGCGGCCGGGCGCCATCACCTCTCGCCGAGGAGCGTCAGTACCGCGAGCACCCGCCGATGGTGCTCTGGGGACTCCTCGAGGTCGAGCTTCTGCAGGATGCTGCGAACGTGGGTCTCGACCGTCTTCAGGCCGAGGAACAGGGTCTGGGCGATGCCGCCGTTGGAGTAGCCCTGCGCCATGAGCTCGAGCACCGATCGCTCGCGCTCCGTGAGCCGCGAGAGGGGGTCGTCGGCGCGGGTGCGGTGCACGAGCTGCTCGACGACCTCGGGGTCGACGACCGAACCGCCGGACGCGACCGTCTCGACGGCCCGCACGAGCGTCTGCGGCTCGGAGACGCGCTCCTTCAGCAGGTACCCGGTGCCGCTGCCGGCGCCCATGACGCGCAGCGCGTACTCGGGCGTCGCGTACATCGAGAGGAGGAGCACGCCGATCTTCGACCCGTTCGCGCGCATCTGCTCGAGCGCGACGATGCCCTCGTCGCGGAAGCTCGGCGGCATGCGGATGTCGAGGACCGCGGCGTCGAGGTCGAGGTCGTCCATCACCTCGAGCAGCTCCTGCCCGGTGCCCACCGATGCGACGACCTCGATGCCGCCGCCCTCGAGCACCTTCGAGATGCCCTCACGCAACAGCAACGCGTCATCTGCGATTCCGACGCGCAGGGGGACGGTCGGATCAGCCATCGAACCTCCGTTCAGCGAGCACGGGCCATCGCCAGGCGGTCGCCCCGCTTGACGCGACTGTACCGCGTTCCGGACTCCCGCCGCGCCCCCATTCAGGGGGTGCCCGGATGTGCTCCGCCACGGGCGTCCAGTACGTTTCGGCGCGCCGGATTTCAGTGCACACCCTCGACGAACTTGGGGGATGCCATGGATGTCGCACTCGCCGCCCTCAGCCACGATCGTGGACATGTTGAGCAGCGATTCCCCCCGCAGCACTCGCACGGACCCCACACCGATGCACTTCGCCGACGTCCTCGTCGATCGTCCGCGCCGCATCGCGTCACGGCTGCGCCACGCCACGGCGTCCACGCCGACCGCCGATCGCGCACCGCACCGCGAGCTCGTTCGTCGCGATCTCGCCGATTACGCGAACCGCATCGACCTCGACGGCCTGGTGCGCCGACACGGCAGCCCCCTCCTGGTGCTGGACACCGACCGCGTGACCACGCAGCTGCTGGCCCTGCGCCATGAGCTTCCCGACGTCGCCATCCACTTCGCGACCGGCGCACTCCCCCACCTCGCCGCGATCAAGGCGATCGATGCGTTCGGGGCGAGCTTCGCCGTCGCCTCCCGCTGCGAGATCGACCTCCTCGAACGCGCCGGCGTCTCGATCACGCGATGCCTGCACAACCACCCCGTCACGCCGATCGCCGACATCACGGGAGCGTACCTGCGGGGCATCCGCACGTTCGTCGTCGACAGCGCATCGGAGGTCGCGAAGTTCCAAGGCCTGCCCGAGGCCGCCGTGCTCGTGCGGCTGGCGTTCCCCACGAAGGGCGACCGTTCGCCGAGCTTCGGGGTTCGGCCCGAGGACGCTCCGGCGCTCGTCGCCCAGTGCCTGCAGGTCGGCCTGCGCGTGGCCGGGTTCACCTTCGACGTCGGCAGCCAGACCGCGTCGGCCGCGCCGTGGCAGCGCGCGATCCGCCGGACGCTCGCCGTGATCCGCGAACTCGAGGAGCGCCACGCGATTCAGTTCGAGATGCTCGACCTCGGCGGCGGACTCCCGGTCGCCTACGACCAGCAGGTGCCGTCACTGGCTGAACTCGCCCGCGGCATCCGCGAGGAACTCGCTGCGGCGCCGCGGCACCTGAAGATCGCGATCGAGCCGGGCCGGTTCGTCGCGGCACCCGCGGCGACCCTCGTCACCCGAGTCGTCGGCACCGCCGACCGCCCGGATGGCCGCTGGTACTACCTCGACGAGGGCGTGCACGGTGCGTTCTCGGGCATGGGCGCCGAAGGCGCTCACCCGCTCGTCTTCGCGGCATCGGAGCTCACGGCCCAGCCCACGACCGACGGGCCGATCGAGCGCGCGACCCGCCGGCGGAGCGCCCGCGGACACGTTCCGGTCACGCTCGCCGGCCCCACCTGCGACAGCGCCGATGTCGTCGCCCGCCGCCTGCCGCTGCCGCCCCTGGCCGACGGCGACCTGCTCGTCAGCCCCATGATGGGCGCGTACACCGCCGCGACGAGCTGCAACGGCCTCGCCCCCACGCCGTTCGTCGTCATCCCCGGTTGAGCCGATCGACCCGGGCCCCGCGGGTTTCCGCGGGGCCCGGGTCATCCGTCGTGATCCGGCGCCCGCCTATACGAGCGAGTCGCGCCACGCCGCGTGCAGCGCGGCGAACCGGCCGGTGCCGCCGATGAGGTCCTCGGGCGTGTCCGTCTTCGACGATGCGCCCGTGCTCCATGACGAGCACCCGGTCGGCGATCGCGACCGTCGAGAGACGGTGCGCGATGATGACGCCGTGCGGTCGGCGAGCAGCGTCTGCAGCCCCTCCTGCACGAGGCGCTCGCTCGGGATGTCGAGCGAGGAGGTCGCCTCGTCGAGGATGAGCACCGCGGGGTTCGCGAGGAACGCCCGCGCGAACGAGATCAGCTGCCGCTGACCGGCGCTCACCCGGCCGCCGCGCTTGTTCACGTCGGTGTCGTACCCGTTCGGCAGCCCCTCGATGAACTCGTGCGCTCCGACGGCATGCGCCGCCGCGCACGATCTCGTCGAACGACGCGTCGGGCTTGCCGAGCGCGATGTTGTCGGCGACCGACCCCGCAGAACAGGTAGGCCTCCTGCGTGACCATGACGATCGCGCGCCGCAGGTCCTTCGGGTGCAGGTCGCTGCAGGTCGACGCCGTCGAGCGAGACGACCCCGTCGCTCGGGTCGTAGAACCGCGCGATGAGCTTCGCGAGCGTCGACTTGCCGGCACCCGTCGACCCGACGAGTGCGATCGTCTGGCCGGCCGGGATGTCGAGATCGAACCGGGGCAGGATGACCCTGCCCTTCGTGTACGCGAACTCGACCTCCTCGAACCGCACGTGGCCGTCGGCCTTCCACAGGTCGACCGGCTTCACCGGGTCGGGCACGCTCGGCTGCTCCTCGAGCACGCCCGAGATCTTCTCGAGCGCCGACGACGCGGACTGGTACCCGTTGTAGAACATCGCGAGGTCCTCCATCGGGTCGAAGAACCGCTTGCGTGTAGAGCACCGCGGCGAGCAGCACGCCGACCTCGAGCGACCCGTCGATCACCCGGAACCCGCCGAGCAGCAGCGTCACCGCGACCGCGGTGTTGCCGATGAACGCGAGGCCCGGGTTCGAACACGGCGAACAGGCCGAGGACTTTCGCGTTGACGTCGCGGTAGTCCTCGGCGAGGTCGCCGAACTCGTCCTCGTTGCGGCGTCTCCTTGCGGAACGCCTTGCACGGCGCGGATGCCCGTCATGGTCTCGACGAACTGCACGATGAGCTTCGCGCTGAGGCCACGCGCGAACGCCGGAACAGCGCCTGCGACCGCACCTGGAACCAGCGCGTGAGGATGCCGAGCGGCACGAGTGCGACGAGCAGCACGAGCCCCGACTGCCAGTCGAGCAGCACGAGGGCGATCGCGGTGAACGCCATGTACATGAGGCCGCGCACGAGCAGCGTGAGGCCCTCGTCGAGCAGTTCGCGGATGGCGTCGAGGTCGCTCGTCTGCCGCGAGATGATGCGACCCGACGTGTACGACTCGTGGAACTCGAGCGCTCAGCCTCTGCGTGTGCAGGAACACCCGCGTGCGCAGGTCGATGCAGCACGGCCTGGCTGATGCGCGCCGACGAGCCTGATGTACCAGCCGAGATGAGGACCGCACCGACGATGCCCGTGATCAGGTAGGCGAGCCCGGCGAACGACGCCGGCATCCAGTTCTGCTCGATGAGCGCCGGGATGCCGCTGTCGATGCCGTACGCGATGAGCGCCGGCCCCGCCACCTGGGCGGCCGAGGACGACGACGACCGCGGCGGCGGTCAGCCAGAGCTGCCCTGCAGCGGCTTCAGCAGCGAGCCGAGCAGGCGCCGCGAGCGCAGGCGGATCTGCGCGCGACTCGGCCTTCGAGTAGTCGTTGCGTTCCTCGCCCTGCGCACCGGCGACGCTCATGATGCCGCCTCCTCTCGTTCGAACTCGGTCGGTCGCTCGACGTCCGCCGGATGCGGCCGCGATTCGAGGCTCCGTCGCTCCTCGTCCTCGAGGCTCGAGATGACGTAGCGGTAGTGCTCGCTCTCGCGAAGCAGCTCGGAGTGGGTGCCGACCGCGGTGACGCGCCCGTCCTCGAGCAGCGCCACCCGGTCGGCGAGCGTCACCGTCGACGGCCGGTGGGCCACGATGAGCGCGGTGGTCGCGGCGAGCACCGCGCGCAGCGCGGCTTCGACGAGCGCCTCGGTGTCGACATCGAGCGCCGACAGCGGGTCGTCGAGCACGAGCACCGCGGGCTTCGCGGCGACCGCACGCGCGAGCGCGAGGCGCTGGCGCTGGCCGCCCGACAGGCTCATCCCCTCTTCGCCGACCTTCGTGTCGACGCCGTCGGGGAGGTCGTACGACGAAGCCGGCCTGCGCGACGTCGGAGCGCCTCGGCGAGCACCTGCTCGGCCTCGGCCACGACGTCGGGGCGTCGCCCGCAGCTCGGGACGGCCGAGCAGCACGTTCTCGCGCACCGACGGCGCTGAACAGCGTCGCGTCCTCGAACGCCATGGCGACGTGCGTGCGCAGCTCTTCGCGTGTGAAGGTCACGCACGTCGACGCCGTCGACGGTGACCGAACCCGCGGTGACGTCGTAGAGACGCGTCGTGAGGGCGGTCATGCGTGGTCTTGCCGCTGCCGGTGAGGCCGACGAGCGCCATCGTCTCGCCGGGCTCGAGCACGAGGTCGACGCCGTCGAGCAGGTCGCCGAAGCGCTCGGGCGAATCCTGGTAGCGGAAGTGCACGCCGGTCGAACGCGAGCTCGCCGCTTGGGGCGGGTCGAGGTGCTTCGCGGTCCTCGGGATCGACGATCGCGTTCTCGCTGTCGAGGATGTCGAAGAAGCGGTCGGTCGCGGTGCGGGCGTCGAGCGCGAACGCGAGGAGGAACCCGATCGACTCGATCGGCCAGCGCAGCACGGTCGCCGTCGCGAAGAACGCGACGAGCTCGCCGACGCTGAGCTGGCCGTTCGCGGCGAGCCAGACGCCCGACCACGAGGCAGATCGCGAGTGCGACGGCCGGCAACGACGATGATCCAGACCCAGATGTTCGCGTCGAGGCGCGCCTTCTCGATCTCGGTGCTGCGCAGCGACTCGGCCTGCGCGCGGAACTGTCGACAGGGCGTGCTTGCCGCGCCCGAACGCCTTCAGCACGCGGATGCCGTGCACCGACTCCTCGACGGCGGTCGCGAGGTCGCCGGCCTGGTCCTGGCTCAGCCGTGACAGCGCGGAGTACGTGCTCCTCGAACCGCTAGCCGGCCCACCAGAGCGGCAGCGAGCAGACGAGGAAGATCGAGTCCGAGCATCCAGTTCATCGACATGAGGATGCCGACGCCGACCACGATGATCACGATGTTCGCGCCGGTCAGCACGAGGCCGAACGACAGCCAGCGGCGAATGAGGCCGAGGTCGCTGCACGGCGCGCGAGAGCAGCTGGCCGCTCGGCCAGCGGTCGTGGAAGCTCACGGGCAGGTCCTGCAACTTGGCGTAGAGGGCGTTGCGCATGCGCGCCTCGACCTTCGTGCCCGGTCCCACCACGAGCCAGCGGCGCAGCGAGTAGAGCACCGCCTCGGCCGTGCCGAGCGCGAACACGAGCAGCGTCAGCGGGGCGATGGCCGCCGCGTCGCCGTCGGCGAGCGGGCCGTCGACGATCTGCGCGAGCACCTGCGGGATGGTCAGGGCGATCAGCTGCGCCACGAGCGCGGCGGCCATGCTGCCCGCGAATGCGGGCATCGCGGGCCCCGCGAACTCGCGCAGGCGCCAGAGCGCGCGCAGGGTGCCCACGCGCTGGGTGGGTTCGGTCGCGGCGTTCGGATGCTGCGGCTGGACGGATTCGGACAAGTCCGGTTCCTCTCGGAGGGGATGCCGATGCTCGCGAGACGAGCGTGATCGGCGGGTGTGACAGTGAACGTGGACGCGAAGTGCGTCGGTCGGGCCGTGGTCGACGACCGCGTGGTCGGCGACGGCAGGGCCGCGGAACGTGCAGGCGGAGCCTGCGGGCGGGGCCGGTCTCTACCGGGCGCGGCCTGCGACGGGGAACGCCGTGCGACCAGCGCCATCGACCGCGACCGTGCGGGCGTAGGTGTCTGTCTGCATGGTGTCCTCCTGCGTCGTGGATGTGGATCTCGCCGAATCGAGTCGTTCTGTCGAATCCCTCGGGGCCGCCTGGGTTCGCCACGCAGCCAGCCCTACAGCCTACGATGCCGCGGGAGTGGCGTGCAAGACCGAGTTCCGGGAGTAGGCTGCGATGTCGTCGTCACGCGGGCCGCGTGCCGCTCTCCGCATCGAGGCGGCCGCGCCGGTCCCTGCACTCGCCCGCGTGCGCGGCCCGATCGACGAGGAGCGCGCGTGGGAGCAGCACGGACCGCGTTCGCACGCGCGAACGCCCGCTCGGGTGTGCTCGCCGGCATCGCGGCCGTCGTCATGCTGTCCGCCGGGCTCGGCGCGGGAGTCGTCGACGCCCTCACCGGCGCGGCGACGGGCGGTCTGCGCGCCGGGCTCGCCGCGACCACCGGCACCGATGGCGCGACCCGCTGGCAGATCCGGCTCGCCGACGACCCCGAAGCCCAGGCCGGGGCCGCGGCGTCGGTGCTCGACCGCCTGCTCGTGCCGAACGGCGCCACGTGGAGCCGCAGCGTCGAGACCAGGTCGGTCGCGGCGACCGCCGGCACGACCGCGGCTGACCCGCCGTTCGGTGCCGTGCTGCTCGCCGACCTCGAGCTCGCCGGCCGCGCCGACCTCGTCGACGGCGCATGGGCAGACACCCCCGGGTCCGTCGCCGCAGCCGACGCCGAGAGCGCTGACGCGACGACCCTGCACGCCGGCGCGGCCGCCGACCTCGGACTGGCCACCGGCGACCTGGTCACCCTCGACGGCGACGAGCCACGGCGACTGCTGGTCGTCGGCACCTGGTTGCCCATCGACCCGAACGATCCGGCGTGGTTCGGCGAGCCGATCATCGCGTCGGGCACGATCGAGGGCGGTGCCGGTCCGTTCGTCGTCGACGAGGACGCGATGACGGATGTCGCTGCCGCGGTCGTCGTGCGGTGGACCGCCCTGCCCGCCACCGCCGAGCTCTCGCCCGCCCGCGCCGCGACGCTGCTCGCGACCCTCCCCAACGTCGAGCCCGCACTGCGCGACCAGCCCGAGCTCGGCTCGAGCGGACTCGGTGCGACCGGCGATCTCGCCGCCACGCTCACCCGCCTGCTCGCGGGCATCGGCGCCGTGCGCGCGGTCGCTCCGCTCCCCGTGCTCGTGCTGGCGTTCGCGGCCCTCGCCGCGCTCACCCGGCTCGCGACGCTCCTCGGCGCCGCCCGACGGTCCGAGACGACGCTGCTTCGAGCCCGCGGCGCCTCGGCCACGCGCCTTGCGGGCGAGACCGCCGTCGAGGTGCTCGTCGTCGGAGTGCCCGCCGCGATCATCGGAGTGCTCGCCGCCGAGACGGTGCTGGCGCTCACCCGCCCTGAAGAGGCCCGCGACTGGGGCATCGCGTGGCTCGCGGCATCCGTCGCCCTCGTCGCTGCGGTCGTGATCGTCGCGGGCCGCGCCTTCTTCGACGCGCGGCGCCCCGTGGTGCGCGGATCGGGCGACGAGGTCGGCCGTGCACCGCGCACCGTGGTCGCCGGCGGCGCGCTGCTGATCGCAGTGGCCGCGGCGATCGCGCTCTGGCAGTTCCGGCTGTACGGCTCGCCGCTCGTGACGAGCGCGTCGGGCAGTGTCGACGTCGATCCGGTGGCGGTGCTCGCGCCCGTGCTCGTGCTGCTCGCCCTGTCGCTGCTCGCGCTCGGCCTGACCGGGCCGGTCGGCGCGCTGCTCGAACGGCTCGCGGCCGCTCGCCCCGCACTCGTGCCCGCCCTGCCGCTGCGCCAGCTCGCCCGACGCGCCGCACTCTACGCGTCGGCGTCGTTCGTCACGATGCTCGCGGTCGCCGGCCTCACCCTCACCGCGTCGTTCGCCGGCGCGTGGCAGGAGATCGACCGTCACATGTCGGCACTCACCGCCGGCGCCGACGTGCGGGTGGCGTTCGCCGGCCGCGATCTCGTGCGCGGCCCCGACCCGCTGGCCCTCGCCGACCCCTTCGCCGACGTCGACGGCATCACGGCCGACGCGCCCGTGTTCCGCGGCGAGGTCCGCCTCGGTTCCGATCCTGCGACGCTCGTCGCCGCACCGGTCGGCGAGCTCGCGCAGGTGGCGCCCGGAACCGGGGCCGACGCGACCGCGGGCCCGCTCGCGGCATCGGCGGAGGCGGCGGGAATCGCGCTTCCCGAGTCGGCGTCGACGCTCGGGGTCGACGTCACCGTGCAGGCCCCGGCGGGCACCTCGGGGCGCGTGGCGCGTGTCGGCCTGGCTGCTCACGCCCGGCGGCGCCGCGACGCGACTTCCCGCGGGCGAGGTCGACATCGCGGCGGGCGCGGGCAGGGTTGAAACCGAGCTGCCGGATGTCTCGGGGCTGCGCCTCATCGGCCTGCAGGCGTCGCTCGTGGGCGCCTCCGGGGCCGACGACGTGCGCGTCGAGCTCGACGGCCTCGGCGTCGACGGCCTCGAGGCCGACGGCATCGCGACCGAGCTCGCCGTCGACGGCCCGGTCGTCGTCTCGTCGACCGAACCCGAGGCGCGCGCGAGCCTGACGACCGGTGGCAGCGACCCGCTGCCCGTGGTGCTCGCCGACGAGCTCGCCACGCGCATCTCGGCCGAGGTCGGCGACCGCTTCGCCTTCCGTGTCGTCACGGGCGGCGCCGAGCTCGAAGCGATCGTCGCCGGCGTCGTGCCCGTCGTGCCCACCGGAGGCACCAACGCCGTGTTCGTGGACCTGGGCGCGCTGGGTCGCGCCGCCTTCGACGAGGGCGGCGGAGTGCCGCAGTTCGGGGAACGGTGGCTCGCGACATCCGACCCCGATCGGGTCGCGAGCACGTTGGAATCCGACCGGCGATCGGCGCTGTCCGCCACGACGCGTGCCGACGTGTCGTCGGCGACGCTGATCGGGCCCGCCGTCACCGCGTTGTGGGTGGGATGTGCCGGTGCGCTCGCCCTTGCGCTGATCGCGCTCGTCGCGCTCGCGAGCGCGCTCGGCTCGGCCCGGTTCGGTGAGGTCGTCGTGCTGCGCGCGCTCGGCGTTCCGGCACGTACGCAGTCGCGTTCGAGAGCCGCGGAACTCGCCGTCACGATCGGCACCGCGATCGTCATCGGATGCGTCATCGGCATCGCGACCGCCCTCGTCACCGCACGCGAACTCGCGCACGCCGCGGTCGCCGGCACGCCGGCCTCGGTGGCGGCGCCGTTCGCGATCGCGTGGGGGCCGTGGCTCATCGTGGTCGTCGCGTTCGTGGTGCTCGCCGCGGCGGTGATCGCGTTCGCGGCGCGCTCGGTGCGGCGCCTCGCCGCGCGCCCCGGTCTGAGGCAGGAGGAGCGATGAGCGCACGACACCACTCCCAGCTCTCGTCGGCGGGTCTCCTTCGACGGCAGTTCTTCGCGGCACCGGTCGCCTCGCTCCTCCTCGCGCTCCTCGTCCTCGCCGGAGCGCTGCTCGCGACCGCGGTGCCGCGGGCCGTCGCCGCGATGCACACCGCGGCGCTCGGCGAGCGCCTGGCCGAGTTCCCGGCTCGCGAGCTCGACGTGCTCAACTCGACGCGCGCCCAGCCCGGGCTCGGCCCGTCCGCGAGCGGGACCACCCTGCCCGATGGCGTCGACGCCGTGTGGGGCGGGCACGAGGAGCGGCTGTTCGACATCCGCGCGCGCATGCCCGAGCCGCTCGCCGCCATCACCGCCGAGCCGCTCACGGTGCTGTTCAGCGGTCCGTCCGGCGCCCAGGTCGCCGGAGCGGCAGCCGGGTCGATCTCCTACCAGCTGTTCACAGGGTTCGACCCGCGGCTTCGTGAGCATGTCACACTCACGAGTGGCGAGTGGCCAGCCGTGCTCTCCGGCAGCCCCCTTGCCCCTCCTGTCGTCGAGAACGGATTCGCCGTCCCGCCGCCGCCCGCACCGACCGACGAGCCGATCGAGATCGTGTTCGCCGAGCCCGTCGCGGCCGAGATGGCCTGGGAGCTCGGCGAGGTGCGCGCGCTCCCCGTCGGCACCGAGTCGCAGGGCGTTCGCCTCGTCGGCACGTTCGCCGCGATCGACCCCGACGACGGGTTCTGGACCCATGTGCCCGTCGCACTCGAGCCCTCTGTGGCGTTCACCTCCATGGGGACCCTGCGGATCACCGGCCTCGGATTCGCCGACCCGAACTCGTGGGCCGCCTACGTGCAGACCCAGCCGCGGACGACGATGGACTCCTGGTTCCCGACGCTGCCCGACCGGATGCGGGCCGACGAGTCGGCCGAGCTGCGTGCCGCGGTCGACGAGTTCGCGAGCGAGGCGTATCCGCTGGGGCCGGGCTTCGGCGACTTCGACTTCTCCACGGTCGGCGACGTGACCTTCTCGAGCGGGCTCTCCGACGCGCTCGAGTCCGCGGCGCTCGCGGCAGGTGCCACCGATGCGGTGCTCGCGACGATCGCGTCGGGCCCGATCGGCGTCATGGTCGCGGTGCTGCTGCTCGGGGCACGCGTGGTGTTCGAGCGGCGGCGCGCCGGCCTCGAGCTCGCCGCGGCCCGCGGTGCATCCGACGGCTGGCTGCGGGGCGCCCTCACGCTCGAGGGCCTCCTGATCGGCGTGCCCGCCGCGCTCATCGGCGGCGCGCTGGGAACGCTCCTCGTGCCGGCCGACGCCGGCCCCGGCGGATGGATCATCGCCGCGGTGTTCGCGTTCACCCCCGCCGCACTCCTCGTCGCCTCGGTACCCGCGCTCAGCCCCCTGCGACGAGCGCGCGCCGACGTACGCGTGCGCGGCGGCGGCCGTCACCGGTGGGTCGCCGAGGCGGCCGTCGCGATCATCGCGATCACGGCGGTGACGCTGCTCCTGCGTCGCGGCCTCGCGACCTCATCGGCCGACGTGGGGGTCGATCCGCTGCTCGCGGCGGTGCCGCTGCTGCTCTCGCTGCTCGTCTGCCTCATCGTGCTGCGGCTCTACCCGTTGCCGCTCGCAGCGCTCGTGCGCCGCTACGGCCGTCGGCGCGACCTCGTGCCGTTCCTCGGATCGGCGCGGGCACTGCGCGACCCGTCGGCCGGCATCGTGCCCGTACTCACCGTCGTCGTCGGCGTCTCGGTGGCCGTGTTCTCGGCGGTGCTGCTCGGCACCGTGCAGACCGGCGTCGAACGCGCCGCCGACGCCCGGGTCGGCGCCGACGCGGCCGTCGCCGGCACGCCGTTCACCCTCGAGCAGCAGGCCGCGTTCGCGGAAGTGCCCGGGGTGGAGGCGATCGCGCCGGTGTACTCGACCGCACCCAGCACCATCGAGATCGACGGCCGGGTGCGCACGACGACGCTCATCGTGGTCGACGCGGACGAGATGCGGCGGGTGCAGGCAGGTCGCGCCGGCGCGACGCCGCTCCCCGAAGGCATCGGCGACGGCGGTCGCGAAACCGACGACGCCGGGTCGCCCGTGCCCGTCGTGATCTCGCAGTCGGTCGCCGACTCGATCGAGGGCGCCGACTCGGTCGAGCTCGACGGCGACGAGTTCGAGGCGCTCGCGGTGGTCGACGGTCGAACCGCATACTCGCCGCGTGCGAACTGGGTGCTCATGGACCGCTCGAATGCCGAACGCTTCGTCGAAACGTTCGTGCCGCGCACCGTGCTCGTGCGGTTCGCGCCCGGCGCCGACGCCGACGCGGTCGCCGAGTCGCTCGTCGAGATCGCCGGCCCCGACGCGACGGTGACGACCCCGTCGATGCTGCTCGACGAGCTCCGCGGGGTGTCGACGACGAGCGGCCTCGTGGTCGCCCTCATCGCCGCGATCGTGCTCTCGAGCCTGCTCACCGCCCTCGCGATCGTGCTCACGCTCGTCGTCGGCCGGCCGGCGCGCGACCGCCTGTTGCCGCTGCTCGCGACCCTCGGGCTGCGCCGACGCGGCGAGCGCGCCCTCGTCGCGTGGGAGATCGGACCCGTCGTGGTCGTCGCGCTCCTCGCGGGCGCGCTGCTCGGCGCCGCGCTGCCGTTCATCGTGTTGCAGGGCGTCGACCTGCGCGCATTCACCGGCGAGGATGCGCAACCCATCGTCGTGTTCGACCCAGCGCTCATCACGGCCGTGCTCGCCGGCGCCGTGCTCGTCACGGCCGCCGCCGTGCTGCTCGCATCGCGCATCGGCGGCGACGTGACCGCATCGCGCGCGCTGCGCGCCGAAGAGGAAGGATGAATCATGGCCACCGTGTCTGAACCGCATATCCTGTGCACCGACCTCGTGCGCATCTTCGCAGCCGACGGGATCGAGGTGCAGGCGCTGCAGGGCCTGAACCTGCGCGTCGATTCCGGCGAGATGGTCGCCGTCGTCGGCGCGTCGGGGTCGGGCAAGTCGACGCTGCTGACGATCCTCTCGGGCCTCGACACCGCCACAGCCGGTGTCGCTCGGGTCGCCGGCCACGACCTGCTGACCATGGGCTCGCGCGAGCGGGTCGCGTACCGGCGGCGCACCGTCGGCTTCGTGTGGCAGCAGACCTCGCGCAATCTGCTCCCCTACCTCACCGCCGCCGAGAACATCGCGCTCGCGATGAACGTCGCCGGCGGTCGCCGCGGTGCCGCACGCGCCGCGCGCATCGACGACCTGCTCGGGCTGCTCGAGGTCGGCGACGCACGCGATCGTCGCCCGGGCGAACTGTCGGGCGGCGAGCAGCAGCGCGTCGCGATCGCCGTCGCGCTCGCGAACGAACCACTCGTGCTGCTCGCCGACGAGCCCACCGGCGAGCTCGACGAGTCGACGTCGGCGGCCGTGCTCGAGGCGATGCGCGGCGTGAACGACGAGCTCGGGGTGACCACCCTGATCGTCACCCACGACCCCGCGGTGTCGGGTCACGTGCGTCGCACCGTGCAGATCCGCGACGGCCGCACCTCGACCGAGGTGCTGCGCTCGACCCACGTCGACGAGCACGGCGAGGAGCAGCACGTCGCCGAGGAGTTCGCGGTGCTCGACCGCGTCGGCCGGCTGCAGCTCCCCCACGAGTTCGTGCAGGCGCTCGAGCTGCGCGACCGCGTGCGCCTCGCGCTCGAGCCCGACCACGTCGGCGTGTGGCCGGGTCACGATGGGCGAGCGGATGTCCCTGACGCGACGACCCCGAGCGCCGAGGACTCGGCAGCGCCGAGGCGGCACGCGCGGCACGCGGCAGGGGCATCCGACCCCGATCCGGGAGTCGAACCTCCAGCCGCGACATCCGATGCCGGGCCCGAATCCCGACCCGAGGAGGAACGATGACCTCGCTGCGTGCCGAATCCGTGAGCCGCGTGTTCGAGGGGCGCGGCGGTGCCGTGCACGCCGTCGACGACGTGTCGCTCGAGGTGCACCCGGGCGAGCTGCTCGTCATCACCGGCCGTTCGGGCGCCGGCAAGACGACGCTCCTGAACCTGCTCGGCGGGCTCGACCGGCCGACGTCGGGGCGGGTGCGCCTCGGCGACGACGAGCTGTCGGCGCTCGGCGAGGACGCGCTCGCGGCCGTGCGACGCGACCGGCTCGGCTACGTGTTCCAGTCGTTCGGCCTCATCCCCGTGCTCTCGGCCGCAGAGAACGTCGAGGTGCCGTTGCGGCTGGCCCGTATGGATCCCGCCGAGCGCGAGGCGCGGGTCGCCGAGTCGCTCGAGCTCGTGGGGCTCGCGGCGCACGCCGCGCAGCGCCCATACGAGCTCTCGGGTGGCCAGCAACAGCGTGTCGGCATCGCGCGCGCCCTCGCCGCTCGTCCCCAGGTGCTGCTCGCCGACGAGCCGACCGGCCAGCTCGACAGCGGCACCGCCGCCACCGTCATGGACCTCATCGGCGAGCTCGTCCACGCGAGGGGCGTCGCGGCGGTCGTGACGACCCACGACGCCGCGCTCGTCAGTCGCGCCGACCGCGTGCTCGAGTTGCACGACGGTCGCGCCCGAGACGGCGACGCGGCCCGGTGATCAACGCACCCGCACCGACAGGGACGTGACGCAGCCCTCGAGCCTCTCGAACTCGCTGATGTCTACCGTGACCACGCGGTAGCCGAGCGCCGACAGCATCGCGGCCGTCTGCGGTGCCGACGCCGCCATCAGGAGCGATGTCGGGCTGAGCTCGACGACCGCCACGCCCTCGGGCTCGGGCACGGGCAGGAAGGTCGCGAAGGCGCCCGTGACGTCGAGCAGCGCGGGGTCGCCGATGATCGTGCCGTCGGGCAGCGCGGTCGCCGCGCTCTTCAGGTGCAGCGCCTTGGTGATGGGCACCGCCACGACCTGGTAGCCGTGCGGCGTGAGCAGCTCGCGCAGCTGCCGGATGCCCTCGGCGTTCGTGCGCGACGACGCGCCGACGTAGACGACGGGGCCGACCTTCAGGACGTCGCCGCCCTCGAGCGTGCCCGGCGATTCGATGCGCTCGACGGTGAGGCCCGCGATCGCGCGCACCGTGCGCTCGACGGCCTCGACCTCGGGCCGGCGCGATTCGGCGCCGGGGTTCGTGATCACCGCGAGGTCGCCGAACATCACGACGGTGTCCTCGACGAAGACCGAGTCGGCCAGCTCGGGTGCGGCGTCGATCTCGACGGTCTCCCAGCCCTCGGCGGCGAGCGCGGCGCAGTAGTTGTCCCACTGCTCGTCGGCGAGCTCATGGTCGACGGGCCGCCGCTCGAGGTGCGTGAGCTCGCCCTCGTCGAGGTTCGACGCGGGGATCCGCACGAGCGCGATGCGACGCGGCGGCCACTCGGGCGTGTGGCCGAGGATGCCGCGCATCACGCGTGGCGCGAGGAAGACCTCGGCGAGGATCACGGCGATGATGAAGATGAGGTTGAGGCTCACGAGCGAGCTGACCACGAAGACGAACAACGCCCCCGAGAACGGGTTGCGCGACGTGGCGCCCACCGTGAACGTCGTCGCGATGAGCGCCGCGAGGCACGACGACGCGAAGCCGGCGAGCAGCGCGAGGAACCACGCGCGAGTCGCGCCGAGCGCGTTCGCGACCACGAGCAGCACCCAGGTGATCGTGGCCGCGAGTGCGAAGTGCCCGAAGACCTGCCCGAACACCGTGGGCGCCTGCCCGTTGCCGATGAAGAACGCGAGCACCGCCGCGACGAGCGCGGTCAGTGCGACCGCGGCCGCCGAGAGCAGTACCGCCACCGTGCGCCGCGCCGGGCCGGCCTCAGGCGTGTACCGGGCAGGGGCGGACGACGGTGACGGTACTGGGGAGGTCATGGCACGAGCCTAATGGCCGTGCCGCGCCCTCATCGTGCGGCGTCGAGCCGTGCCCGGGCGAGTCGCTCGGCGGCTTCGAGTGTCGTCGAACCGCGCTGCTCGGCGTCGCGCAGCACCGATGCGACCGTGTCGCCGATACCGGCGATACGCGCGTCGAGCGCGGCCTGGTCGGCGTCGGCTTCGCTCGCGACATCGAGGTAGATGACGCCGCCGGCGTTCACGACGAAGTCGGGCGCCCACACGATGCGCCGCTCGGTGAGCAGCCGTGCGACGTCGCGCGAGGCGAGCTGGTTGTTCGCGGCACCGACGACGGCACGCACCCGCAGTTCGTCGACGACCTCGGGCGTGAGCACGCCGCCGAGGCCGCACGGCACGAACACGTCGGCCTCGACACGGTGGGCGTCGGCCGGGTCGACCCACGACGCGCCGAGCTCGTCGGCGAGCGCACGCTTGTCGGCTGCGACGTCGGTCACGGTCAGTCGCGCACCGGCGGCCGCGAGGCTGCGCGCGAGGCGACCGCCCACCTGGCCGAGGCCCGAGATGACGAGGTGCCGGCCGGTCGCGTCGGTCGAGCCGAACACGTGGCCGAGGGTCGCGATGATCGAGGCGTGCACTCCGGCAGCGGTGGCATCGGCCGGCTCGCCGACGCCGCCCTGCTCGGCCGGAAGACCGCAGACGTGCTCGGTGCGCTCGTGCACGACGGCCATGAGCTCGGCGCTCGTGCCGACGTCCTCTGCGGTCATGTAGGCGCCGCCGAGCGACTCGACGGCATCGCCGAGGTCGAGCATCGCGTCGCGCTTCTGGCCTTCGTCGAGCGTGACGCCCGCGGGGATCGCCACGACGGACTTGCCGCCGCCGCGCGCGAGGCCCGCCGCGGCGTTCTTCAGGGTCATCGCCTGCGAGAGGCGCAGGGCGTCGGCGAGCGCGTCGGTCCACTGGCCGTAACGCCAGAGGCGTGCGCCGCCGAGGGCCTGGCCGAGCCGCGTCGAATGCACGGCCACGACGATCGTGAGGCCCGAACGAGCGCCGCGGGTGATGAGCACCCGTTCGTGGTCGGGCGCCTCGGTGGGAAGTGCTGCGTTGACCTCGGCTGCAGGGGGAGCCGGGGCGTGTGTGATCGTCATCGATCGTTCTCCTCGAATCATCCGCTTCGTGGGCGGAACGGTGCCCGCGCCTCGTGAGCGCAGGTTCACTTCAAGGGTACCGCCGCGCGTATGCCCCGGCGCGCCTGCACGGATTAGTGGAAGAAGTGCCGCTCGCCCGTGAAGTACATCGTGATGCCGGCGTCGCGGGCCGCTGCGACGACCTCGTCGTCGCGTACCGAGCCGCCCGGCTGCACGACGGCGCGCACCCCGCCGTCGATGAGGATCTGCAGTCCGTCGGCGAACGGGAAGAATGCGTCGGATGCCGCGACCGAGCCCGAGGCGCGATCGCCGGCCCGCTCGACCGCGAGCTTGCACGAGTCGACCCGGTTCACCTGCCCCATGCCGACGCCGACCGAGGCGCCGCCCGAGGCGAGCAGGATCGCGTTCGACTTCACGGCCCGGCACGCGGTCCACGCGAACTCGAGGTCGGCGAGCGTCGCCGCATCGACGGGATCGCCCGCCGCGAGCGTCCACTCGGACGACGGCGAGAAGCTGCCGGTCGGCCTGCTGCAGCAGCGCGCCGCCTGACACCTGCCGCAGCTCGACCGCGGTTGGGGCGAACCCCTCGGGCAGCGTGAGCAGGCGGATGTTCTTCTTCTGCGTGAGCAGCTCGACCGCGTCGGCGTCGAACGCGGGCGCCACGAGCACCTCGGTGAAGATCCCCGAGACGGTCTCGGCCATCTCGCGGGTCACCGTGCGGTTGGCGGCGATGACGCCGCCGAACGCCGAGACCGGGTCGCACTCGTGCGCCCGACGGTGCGCGTCGGCGATCGGGTCGGATGCCCCGGGCGCCGCGATCGCGATGCCGCAGGGGTTCGCGTGCTTGATGATCGCGACGGCGGGCTCGTCGAAATCGAACGCGGCGCGCACCGCCGCGTCGGCGTCGACGTAGTTGTTGTACGACATCTCCTTGCCGTGCAGTTGCACGGCCTGGGCGATGCCGGGGCGGCCGCCCATCGACGAGTAGAGCGCGGCCTTCTGGTGCGAGTTCTCGCCGTAGCGCAGGTCGGCGTCCTTCGTCCACGTGCCGCCGATCCACGCGGGGAAGGGCGACTCGTCGGCGGGCTGGTCGGGGGCGATGACGCTGCCGATGTACGACGCGACGGCCACGTCGTACGACGCCGTGTGCCGGAACGCCTCTCGAGCGAGCGACGCGCGCTGCGCGAGGGTGGTGCCGCCTGCCTCGACCGCGGCGATGATCTCGTCGTACCGGTCGGGTGAGACGACCACGGCGACGTTCGCGTGGTTCTTCGCCGACGCGCGCACCATGGCGGGGCCGCCGATGTCGATCTGCTCGACGACGGCGTCGGGCGCGGCGCCCGCCGCGACCGTCTCGGTGAACGGGTACAGGTTCACGACGACCAGCTCGAAGGGCTTGATGCCGAGCTCGGCGAGCTGGCGCTCGTGGTCTTCGAGCCGCAGGTCGGCGAGCAGGCCCGAGTGCACCCCGGGGTGCAGCGTGCGCACGCGCCCGTCGAGGTGCTCGGGGTACCCCGTGACCTCGGGCACCTGCGTGACCGGCAGCCCCGCGGCCGCGATCGCCGCGCCGGTGCCGCCCGTCGAGACGATCTCGACGCCGGCGCCGACGAGCGCCGTCGCCAGGTCGACCAGTCCGCGCTTGTCGCTCACGGCGACGAGCGCACGGCGCACGCGCACGAGATCGCGTTCGCGGTAGCGGCTCGGATCGATCGAATGCGTGCTCATGATCGTGCCAGTTCCTTCAGGTCGAGGTGCGAGTTGGCGATGTCGAGCACGGCTTCGATGAGCAGGCGGCGCTCGACCGGCTTGATGCGGTCGTGCAGGGTCGACTCGGTGTCGCCGGGCAGCACGGGTATGCGCTCCTGCGCGATGATCGGGCCGCCGTCGACCGAGTTGTCGACCACGATCAGGCTCGCGCCGGTCTGGTCGACCCCTGCGGCGAGCGCGTCGCGCACGGCGTGGGCGCCGGGGAACTCGGGCAGGTAGGCGGGGTGGGTGTTGATGAGGTACGGCGAGAACGCGTCGACGACTTCGGGCGGCACGAGTCGCATGAGTCCCGACAGCACCACGAGGTCGGGCTCCCAGCGGCGCACCTCGTCGATGAGCGCGGCGCCCCACGACTCGCGATCGGGGTAGGCCGTGAACGGCACGCTGAACGTCGGGATGCCGAACTCCTCGCCGAGCACGAGGCCGTCGGCCTGCCGGTCGGCGCCGATCGCGACGACACGGGCGGGGAACGCGGCATCCTCAGCGGCTTCGAGCAGGGCCCGGAGGTTCGACCCTCCGCCGGAGATCAGCACGACGAGCTTCTGCACCCCTCGAGCCTACCGGCAGCCGTCGGCGCCGACTGCAGCGGACCTCAGCCCAGCCCGCCGTCGACCGAGCGGACGGGCGGCAGCCCGTCGTCGGGCACGAGCACCTCGGTGTCGCGATTCAGCGACTCGCCACGGAAGAACGGCCTCGACTCGTGGAAGAACGACCACACGACCATCAGCACCGCTCCGAGCGCGAGCGAGCCGATGCCCACGACGAACACGCCGCCGACGCCGAGCAGCACCGTGTAGCCGTACTCGGGGTCGAGCATGTCGATGGCCGAGTACACGAACGCGAAGATGAGCAGCACCGCTCCGACGAGCGGGAACACCAGCCGGTTCCAGAAGTTGCGCCACGACGAGAACAGGTCGTGCCGGAAGTACCAGACGCACGCGAGCCCCGTGATCGAGTAGTAGAACGCGATGGCGAGGCCGAGCGAGAGGATCGTGTCCTGCAGGATGTTGTCGCTGATGAGTGTCATGCCGATGTAGAACACGATCGCGACGAACCCCATGAGCAGGGTCGAGAACGACGGCGTGTGGTACCTCGGGTGCACCGTGGCGAACCGCTTCGGCAGCGCCTTGTAGACCGCCATGGCGAGGGTGCCGCGCGCCGTCGGCAGGATCGTCGTCTGGGTCGACGACACCGCCGAGATCATGACCGCGACCACGAGCAGCCACGCCCACGGCCCGAACAGCGCGTCCTTCAGCGCGAAGAACACGTCGTCGGCGTTCTCCTCGTTGCCGAGGCCCAGGCCGGTGTCGCCGAGCCCGGCGTACGACATCGCCGCGACCGCGACGCCCACGTAGGTCACCAGCAGGATGAGCGTCGTGAGCACGGCGGCCCGCCCCGGGATGCGCTTGGGGTCGCGGGTCTCCTCGTTGAGGGCGAGGCAGGTGTCCCAACCCCAGTAGATGAACAGGGCGAGCAGCACCGATTCGACGAACCCGTCGAACGACGTGAACGCGAACGGGTTGAACCAGTCGAGGCTCGGTGTGGTCGACCCCTCGGGAGCCGTGCCGGTGATCACGGCGCCCGCGGCGAACACCACGAACAGCACGAGTGCGAGGTACTGGATGGCGAGCAGCACGTTCTGCATGCGTTCGCCGATCTCGAGTCCGCGCCAGCTGATGAAGCTCATCAGCGCGATGAACACCACTCCGGTGGCGGTGACGACCGGCACGTTCTCCGCGAGGTCGGGCGCGACGAGCAGCCAGAAGTAGATGCCGCCGATCTGCGCGAGGTTCGCGAGCACCACGGTTCCGGCAACGGCCACGCCCCAGCCGCCGAGCCATCCGACCCACGGCCCGAATGCCTTGGTCGCCCACGTGAACGTGGTGCCGCAGTCGGGTACGTCGCGGTTCAGCTCGCGGTAGGCGAAGGCGATGAGGAGCATCGGCACGAACGCGATGACGAAGGCGATCGGCGCCTGCGCGCCGACGGCGAGCACGA
This sequence comes from uncultured Actinomycetota bacterium, assembly GCA_963758615.1. Taxonomy (GTDB): domain Bacteria; phylum Actinomycetota; class Actinomycetes; order Actinomycetales; family Microbacteriaceae; genus Agromyces. The sequence goes on from CAVWVZ010000009.1 coordinate 885,715, forward strand.
CGAATCCGAGGGTCGCGGCGAGCGAGTACACGGGTGCCGTCGAGGCGAGCCCGATGACGGTGGAACCCCACAGGCCGAGTGTGCCTGCAGCGAGTCCCTTGCCGTCGCTTGCCGCCGGTGCGGGTGGTGCGGAAGCCGTCGAACCGGTCATCGATCCCCCTCGATCACGCCGTCACGCGCAGGCTAGCACTCGGTCCTTTCGTCTGCACCCGGGCGACGAATCCGCCCGCGATCGCACCGATGGCGACCGTCGCGGCCGCGATGCCCGCGACCGCCCAGACGTCGGGGCCCACCTCGGCGAGCCGCCCGGGCCCGGCCGCACCGCCCGACCACCACGCGAGCAGGCCCAGCACCAGCCCGGCCACCAGGGCCGACCCGAGGCCGACCGCGATCGGCTGCCACCACGGCACCGCACGACCGTGCGAGACCGGCTCGTCGCCGGGCCATCCGCCCCGCCCTTCGCCCTGCACGAGCCAGGCACCGACGAACGCGGCGAGCACGGGCACGAGCAGCCAGAGCACGCCGAACAGCGGCGCGGCGCCCGGGATCGCCCCGAGCAACGGGATGCCCGGGACCGGCCCGAGCAGGGTGCCGCCGGGTGCGACGATCGTGCCGGTGCCCAGTGCGAAGCCCGGGCCGAGCATCCACGAGGCGGTCCAGACGACGAGGTTGGGCAGGAACGCGAGTTCGCCGATGACGAGGGCGATGCCGCCGTCGATGCCCGCGCCGAGCGACTGCGAGAGCCCGGCGATCGTGGCGTAGTCGAGTGTGATGAGCACTGCCACGAACACCGCGGCGACGGCGAGCAGCGCGAATGCGGCGCCCGCGCCGATGCGCACCGCCGCGGTGACCGCGTCGACGACCCGGGGCGGGAGGTCACCGAGCCGTTCGCGGAAGAATCCCCCCGCGGCATCCGTCGGCGAGGGTTCGCGCAGCGACTCGGCCACCGCGCCGATCGCGACGCCGATCGCGACCGTGAACGCGGGCAGCAGCGTCGCCTGCCAGACCGAGGCGCGCGCCACGTCGGCGCCCGCGACCAGCGCGAGCGTGCAGCCGACGGCCGCGTAGACGACTACGGCGGCGACCGACCCCGTGATCGAATGCCCGCCCGCGGCCGACCGGCGGCCGATGCGGCGACCCGCCGCGACCGAGAGCAATGCGAAGCCGAGCAGCGCGATCGTGATGGTGAAGGGCTCGTCGGCGCCGGGCAGGCCCAGGCCGCCCGCGGTCACCGGGTCGAGCTGCACGGTGAGGTCGACGCCATGGCCGAGCAGCCACACGTCGGCGGCAGCGCGGAGGAACACGGTCGCGTCGATCGCGAGCCCGTACTGCACCGCCCACAGCAGCATGAGCGGGACGAGGACGATGCCGAGTCCGATGAGCGCCGCGACGGCGGCCTCGAGGGCGGCCAGCAGGGCGATCGTCGTGCGTCTCATTCCTCGGGGAGCCTATCCCGAGGCGGCCGCCTCAGCCGACAGGACGTGCGGGGTCGGCAGGATGCCCGGCCGCGTCGGCCGCGTCGCCGGTGTCGAGCACCGCCGTGTCGCCGAGCGCGGCATCGGAATCCGAGTCGATGACGGCGGTGTCGGATGTGGCGACCCCCGCACTCGCGTCGGTCTCCGCAAGCTCCCGCTCGAGCTCGGCGGCGGCCTCAGCACGTTCCTGCGCGAGCTCGGCGACCTCGGCGGGCGGGCGTCGCAGCAGCTCCACGAGCAGCAGTGCCACGAGCGCCACGATGACCGTGACGAACACGGTGCTCGTCTCGAGCGGCCGCGAGAACAGCACGACGACGGCGGCGATCACGGCGATCGCGGTGTACGCGACGCCGCGGTACCGGTCGAGTGCGATACCGAACGACCCCGTCGTGACCCCGTGCGACGCCGCGCTGCGACGCACCGCTGTGAACCCCGACTCGGCGAAGCCGCGAGCGGCGCGCGCCGGCCGCCATGGTCCCGAGAACCATGCGATCAGGGCCACGAGGATCCCGAGCACGAGGAACGCGACGATCGTCGACTGCATGAGTTCGATGAGGCCGTCGTAGATCGACTCGGCTGCGTCGGCGGGCATCACCGAACTGACCGCGCCGACGAAGAACAACCTGCCGACGCCGAGTCCGGCACCGAGGATCGCCATCGTCAGCGCGAGTCCGCCGGCCGTCCACACGATCGCCTTCGGCCGGTGGTTCGCCACGAGCACGCCGCCGATGAGGAACGCGATCACGATCCACGGCAGCCACGTGCCGACCGCGACCGCGAGCTGGTACACCGTCTGCACGAGCGTGAATGCGTCGTCCTGCGCGACGACGATGGTCTTCTCGATGACAGGGATCTGCGACGCGAACCCGACGCCCTGGTCGACGAGCGCGGTCTTGACCGCCTCGATGATGGGGCCGAGCTGCACCGAGAGCGTGCCACCTTCGCCGATCGCGAGCGCCGCATCGGGGTCGCCCTGGATGGCGGCGACCGCCTGGGTGTGCGTGACGCGAAGCGCCGTCGCCCAGACGTCGGCGAACGCGGGCGACGAGATCACCCGGTCGACGACGCTCGAGACGAGCGACTCGAGCCCCTGCGTGGCAGGGCCCTCGAGCAGGCCGAGTGCGGCCTCGGCACGTGGCGGCAGGTCGAGCGCCCTGATGCCGTCGAACACGTCGGAGGTCAGCTGCGGGATGTCGACCTCCTCGTTGATCGCGACGGTGACCTGGTCGGCGACGTACGCCTGCACCGCCGGGTCTTCCGCGAGCGGACCGAATGTGGCCACGAACCGGTCGGTGTCGACGAGCTCGAGCCGCGCCCAGCCGCTGATCACCGCGACCGGCGCGAGCAGCAGCCCGATGACGACGAGCACGATCGCCGCCGCCGTTCGCCCCCTGTGGCGTTTCTCCGGGGCGGCCGCCCCGGATCCCCCGGCGAGGCCCTCGCCGAGATCCGCTGTGGCCGTGGCATCGGCGCGCAGCCGTGCGTTCTCGGTCTCGAGTTGCGCAACAAGCGCCTCGAGTTCGGTCTTCGTCATTTCAGCCATGAGGACCCCCCTCTTGGGGATGAGGCTAGCGCCAGCGGCGAGGGTGCCGCATCACACTCAATGAATGAAGGCCTTGAGCAGGATCACGACGACTCCGAATGCCGCCGTCAGGAGCGCGCCCCCGAGGCGCCCCAACAGCCCGGCGCCCCGGCGCGCGAAGGCGACGAAACCGAGCACGGCGAGCACGGCGACGTTGATCCAGAGTGCGAGCCAGATCGTCAAGTCGTCGTCGAACGCCCTGAGCGCACCGAGCAGCAGCACGATCGAGGCGGGGATCGATGCCACCAGCAGGCCGTGTGATCGACCCAACGCCCCCTGGAACGCCTTGCGGAGCGAGCCTGCATCGTCATCGTGGCCGTGCTGTGCGACGGTGCCCGCATAGACGTGCGCGGCCCAGAACACGATGACGGTGCTGATCACGACCGTGAAGACGTGCCACGAGCTGTCGCTCGCCACATTGGTCGCGACGATGATCCCGCTCACGAGGATGACGCCGTAGACGCCCTCCTCGGAGACCAGCCCGCTCCTCCACGAGCGGGAGGCCGCCGCCGGCTTCGATCGCGAGGATGCGTCGTGACTCATGACGCCATCGTACTGATCACGGAGCGCGCGATGGCCTCCCGTTCATGACGAAACTGCCCCGCCGGTCGTCCCGGCGGGGCAGTTCATGCGAGCAGCGGATGTCGCGGCATCCGCTCGTTCGTCACAGCGCGGCGTAGACCTCGCGAAGCAGCTGAGCGGTCTCGCTGGGGGTCTTGCCGACCTTGACGCCGGCGGCCTCGAGGGCCTCCTTCTTCGCCTGGGCGGTGCCCGCCGAGCCCGACACGATCGCGCCGGCGTGGCCCATGGTCTTGCCCTCGGGAGCGGTGAAGCCCGCGACGTAGCCGACGACCGGCTTGGTGACGTTCGCCTTGATGAAGTCGGCCGCACGCTCTTCGGCGTCGCCGCCGATCTCGCCGATCATGACGATCGCCTTGGTCTCGGGGTCGGCCTCGAACGCGGCGAGCGCGTCGATGTGCGTGGTGCCGATGATGGGGTCGCCGCCGATGCCGATGGCGGTCGAGAAGCCGAGGTCGCGCAGCTCGTACATCATCTGGTAGGTCAGCGTGCCGGACTTCGAGACGAGGCCGATCGGGCCCTTGCCGGTGATGTTCGCCGGGGTGATGCCGACGAGCGACTCACCGGGGCTGATGATGCCGGGGCAGTTCGGGCCGATGATGCGGGTCGTGTCGCCCTTCTCCTTGGCGTAGGCCCAGAACTCGGCGGAGTCCTGCACGGGAACGCCCTCGGTGATGATCACGAGGAGGGGGATCTCGGCGTCGATGGCCTCGACCACGGCGTCCTTCGTGAACGCCGGGGGAACGAAGGCGATCGAGACATCTGCCCCGGTCTTCTCGATGGCCTCGGCCACCGAGGCGAAGACGGGCAGCTCGACGGGGTTGCCGGCCTGGTCCTTGTGCAGCACCGTGGTGCCCGCCTTGCGGGCGTTGACGCCGCCGACCACCTGGGTGCCCGCCGCGAGCATGCGCGCGGTGTGCTTCGAGCCCTCGCCGCCGGTGATGCCCTGGACGATGACCTTGGAGTCCTTGTTGAGGAAGATCGTCATTTCTCTGTTCCTTCTCGCGACTACGCGGCGTTCGCCAGTTCGGCGGCCTTGTCGGCGCCCTGGTCCATGTTCTCGGCGAGGGTGACGAGCGGGTGCGCGGCCTCCTCGAGGATGCGGCGGCCTTCGACGACGTTGTTGCCGTCGAGGCGCACGACGAGGGGCTTGTTCGCCGTCGAGCCGAGCTCGGCGAGCGCGCCGACGATGCCCTTGGCGACCTGGTCGCAGGCGGTGATGCCGCCGAAGACGTTCACGAACACGCTCTTGACCTGCGGGTCGCCGAGGATGATCGAGAGGCCGTTCGCCATGACCTCTGCAGAGGCGCCGCCGCCGATGTCGAGGAAGTTCGCGGGCTTCACGTTGCCGTGGTTCTCGCCCGCGTAGGCGACCACGTCGAGGGTCGACATGACCAGGCCCGCGCCGTTGCCGATGATGCCGACCTCGCCGTCGAGCTTCACGTAGTTGAGGTCGAGCTCCTTCGCCTGCTGCTCGAGCGGGTCTGCTGCAGCCTTGTCCTCGAGCAGGGCGTGGCCGGCGTGACGGAACTCGGCGTTCTCGTCGAGCGAGACCTTGCCGTCGAGGGCGATGATGTTGCCGTCCTCGTCGAGGATGAGCGGGTTGACCTCGACGAGCGTCGCGTCCTCGCCCTTGTAGACCTCGTAGAGCTTCACGAACACATCGGCGACCTGGTCGACGAGCTCAGCCGGGAAGTTCGCGGCGATCGCGATCTCGCGGGCCTTCTCGACGGTCACGCCGGCGATCGGGTCGACCTCGATGCGCGCGAGCGCCTCGGGCTTCTCGACCGCGAGCTGCTCGATCTCCATGCCGCCCTCGACGCTCGTGAGCGAGAGGTACGAGCGGTTGGCGCGGTCGAGCAGCACCGAGAAGTAGAACTCCTGCGCGATGCGGGCGCCGCCCGCGACCATGACGCGCTTGACGACGTGGCCCTTGATGTCGAGCCCGAGGATGGCCTTGGCCGCCTCGTACGCCTCGTCGGGGTTCTTCGCGACCTTGACGCCGCCGGCCTTGCCGCGGCCGCCGGTCTTCACCTGGGCCTTGACCACGACCACGCCGCCGAGCTTCTCGGCTGCGGCGCGCACCTCATCGGGCGTGTCTGCGATGATGCCCGGGAGCACCGGCACCCCGTAGTGTTCGAACAGGTCTCTGGCCTGGTACTCGTAAAGATCCACGCTCTACTTCCAATCGATCCGCACGCGCGGTCGCGCACAGGGGCTGGTGGGTGTGTGGCCCGGCCGTGCCGATTCATCTCGACGTCAAGATATGCGGGCCGCGTCCATGTTACTCCCCCAGTGTGTCGGGTTCGAACCGGACAGGGCCCCGCGGGCGGCCTCGGCGATGGGTCATCCGACCCACTCTGGCGACCGGATGTGCCGAATGCGAGACTGACCGCGTGACGAGCGAGGGCCCCGTCGTGCGCATCGGCATCTCCGGGTGGGTGTACCCGCCCTGGCGCGGCGCGTTCTACCCGAAGGGGCTGCGCCAAGCCGACGAGCTCGCGTATGCATCGGCACACGTCACCTCCATCGAGGTCAACGGATCCTTCTACGCGCTGCAGCCTCCGGCGAACTGGCAGCGCTGGCGCGACGCGACGCCCGACGGGTTCGTGCTCGCCGTCAAGGGCCCGCGGTTCGTCACCCATATCAAGCGCCTGCGCGATGTCGAGACGCCGCTCGCGAACTTCTTCGCCTCAGGGCTGCTCGAGCTCGGCGACAAGCTCGGCCCGCTGCTCTGGCAGCTCCCGCCGACCCTCGCCTTCGACGCCGACCTGCTCGATGGCTTCCTCGGGCGGCTTCCCCGGTCGCGAGCGGATGCCTCGGCGCTCGCGGCCGGCCATGACGAGCGGATGTCGGGACGCGCGTCCTTCGCGGTGGCGCGCGATGCTCCCCTGCGCCACGCCGTCGAGGTGCGGCATCCGTCCTTCGACACCGAGGAATGGATCGCGTTGCTCGAGCATCACGGCGTGGCATCCGTCACCGCCGACACCGCCGGACGCTATCCGCGCATCGACCGCTCCACCGCGGACTTCGCCTACGCGCGACTGCACGGCGACGAGGAGTTGTACGTGTCGGGGTATGACGACGACGCGCTCGACCGCTGGGCGAAGTGGACGCGCGCGCATCTCGACGCCGGCCGGGACGCGTTCCTCTACTTCGACAACGACGTGAAGGTGCGGGCGCCGTTCGATGCGATGGGACTCATCGCGCGGCTCCCCCGGCCGGAGTCGCTCGCGCAGTGACCCATGCCGCTCAGTCGTGCCGTATCCACAGGGTGCGCTCGGCCATCGTGATCAGGCGAGCGGCAGTGTCCTCCTCGCCGAGGGCGCGCCCCGTATACAACTGGTCGAACGTCTCGAAGCTCGTGATCACCCACAGGATGTCGGCGGCCTCCTCGACCGTCACGTCCGGGCGGAGGAACCCCTCTGCGGCGAGCCGCTCCGCCAGTCGGCGTTGCCCCTCGGCGCGGCCGCGCTCGACGACGTCGAAGGTGCCGCGCACCGCCTCGGGCTCGAGCGACTCCATCGAGTAGATCGTCCGGCTGACGTCGCGCTCGGCTGCGTACACGCGCGCGGCCGCGCGGAGGGACGCGCGCACCGCTTCGCGCGCGTCGGGCAACGCGACGGCGTCCACGATGCGCTGGAAGCCCGTGCGATCGAGCAGGTCCTGGCCGAGCGCCTCGAAGAGGCCTGCTTTCGAGCCGAACACCACGTACACGGTCGAGCGGGCGACGCCGGCCTCCTGCGCGACCCGCTCGATGCTCAACGCCTCGCTCGGAGCCGCCCGCAGCCGTTCACGCATCGCGTCGAGGATTCGGCGTCGCGTCTCATCGGCCGCTTCGGCCCTTGCGTGCTGGGTGTACCTGCGCGTCGTCATATCGATCATCCTACTTTCACTTGACATCGTGTCCGATTAAAGACACACTGTCCAGTGAAAGACAGAGTGTCTGATGAAATGGACAAGGAAGGTCCGCACCATGCGCACCACCGAAGAACCCGCCGTCATCGTCGTCGGCGCCGGCCCCGCCGGACTCACCACCGCGATCGCACTGGCCCGCCATGGCGTCAGCACGCTGGTGGTCGAGCGCCGCAGGTCCCTCTCCGACTTCCCCCGGGCGACCGGAATCAGCCTCCGCACGATGGAGCTGCTGCGCGCCTGGGGGCTGGAGGACTCGATCCGTTCCGGCGCGATCGACGCCAGTCCCACCGGATGGGTCGGCCGTACCCTCGACTCGACCGACGGCGCCGAGATCTCGATGGGCTTCCCGTCGAGCGAGGTCGCCGCCTCGCTCAGCCCGACCACCGGCGTCGTCGCGCCACAGGACCACCTCGAGCCCGTGCTCATGGAACACCTGCGTTCCCTGCCCGCAGTCTCGGTCAGAATGGGCACCGAGGTGACCGCACTCGAGCAGGACGGTGACGCCGTCACGGTGACCCTTCGCGAGGACGACGAGACGTCGATCGCGCGGGCCGCGTACGTGATCGGAGCCGATGGCGCCCACAGCGCGGTGCGTCGTCTCGCCGGGATCACGATGGATGGACCGGGCGATCTCGGCGCCTATCTCGCCACGCTCTTCCGGGCACCCCTCGGCGACGTCGTCGGCAAGCGTCGGCACGGGCTCTACATGCTCATGCGACAGGGGCCGCCATGGGTGTTCCTCCCCACCGACCGCCACGACCGCTGGGTCTTCTCGCTGACGTGGGACCCGACACACGAGACACCGGCGGATTACCCGCCGGAGCGCCTCGTCGAACTCATCCGCGAGGGCGCCGGCGTGCCCCACCTCGAACCCGAGATCGTCTGGACGGGAGACTTCACCTTCGCCGCCCAGATCGCCGACCGGTACCGCGAGGGTCGCGTGTTCATCGTCGGCGACGCTGCCCATCGCATGACCCCACGCGGCGCCGCCGGGATGAATACGGCAATCCACGACGGGTACGACCTGGGCTGGAAGCTCGGGTGGTTCCTGCGCTCGTGGGCCGACGAGTCGGTGCTCGACTCATTCGAGGTCGAGCGCCGGCCGGTCGGCCTGCGGAACATGAAGCGCTCGGCGGTCCCGGCGGGCGAGCGCGACGTCTCGCAGGACTACCTCGACGACATCGCCGACCGCATCCCGCACGTGTGGCTGCCAGACGGGCGCACCTCCACGCTCGACCTCCTCGGCGACGGGCTGACGGTGCTCGCCGGCCCGACGGCCCGCGTCTCGCTGGCGCGGGAGCACGACGTCCCCGTCGTGGTGCGGCTCGTCGACCGGGCGACCGCCGATGCTCTCGGGATCGGCACCGACGGCCTCGTGCTCGTGCGACCCGACGGCCTGCCCATCGCACGGTGGGCGGCATCCACGGACGCCTCGTCCATCTCGGCAGCCGTACGCGAGGCCACCTGCCGACCGACCCGTGAGGACATCGCCCGGGCCGCGTGATGCGTTCGCAGTCGTCTCGCCCAGGGTTCGCGCCTTCCTGTGGCGATGGCCCCTCAGCGCCCCTCGGCGGGTGCCACCTGGCGCCATCGCGACTCGACGAGCCGGCCGGCGAGCACGAGCACCACGCCCATCGCGCAGCCGATCGCCGTCTCGATGACCCGATCGACCAGCAGCACGCCCGGATCGCTCGGCGACGCGATCCATGACACGACGAGCGCGAGCGGGGTCACGAACAGCATCGCGGCGCCATAGTGGCGTCCGACGAGCACCTCGGCGCCGAACTGGGCGATGCCGATCACGACGACGAGCACCCAGACAGGCGGGTCGGGCCAGAGGATGAGCGCGGTCACCACGACGCCGGCGATGGTGCCGAACACCCGGTGGCGTGCGCGCACCAGCGTGTGCGCCGCACCGGGCGGAGGCACGACGGCGACCGCACCGACGACGGCCCAGTACGGATGCCCCACGCCGAATGCGAGCGCGACAGCCCCCGCCCCGACGGCAGCGAGCACGACCTGCGCGATGTTCAGCCAGACCGCACGCTCACCGAGGGCTTCGAACCGAACCGGCGGATCCTTCGGCAGCTCCTTCAGCACGGCCCGCACCCGCTCACCGCCGAATCGGCGCAGCATCCACCCCGACACGGAGAGACCGAACGCGAAGGCCGCCGACAGCGCGGCGATCGAGATGCGCGCGAGCACCTCGTCGGGCGGAGCGGGCACCTCGGCGCAGACCAGCAGCGCGAAGACGAAGAACAGGGTCGTCGGCGGGCCGAGTCGCGCCACCGCGACGACGAGCGTGCCGACGATGAGCACCGCGACAAGCGCGAGCGCCTCGGCCCAGAGCGGTGCGTCGGCCGCGGCGAGCAGCGTGCCTGCCGCGACGCTCGCGACCAGTGCGACCGCGGCGGTGCCGACGGTCCGGGCACGCACGCGGTACTGCTCGCCTCGCCCGAAGATGGCGGTCATGGCGCCGAACGCGGCGTAGGGGGCGAGGTCGATTCGGCCGAGCACGAGCAGCACGACGAGCGGAATCACGGCCGCGAGCGCCGCACGCATTCCCACCTCGAACTCGAGTGTGCGCAGCGCCTGCAGGCGCCCACCGGGATCGGGCGGGCTCACAACTTCTCGATCGGCGCGATCTTGATGAGGAGCTTCTTCTGCCCGGCGGTGTCGAAATTCACGTGCGCGATGCGCTTGGTGCCCTCGCCGGTGACCTGGGTGACCCTGCCCTCGCCGAAGTCGGAGTGGCGGATGCGGTCGCCGGCCTCGAGGGTGAGGTCGCCGTTGTCGCGCACGTTGCCGGTGACGCGGTTGGCCCATTCGGTCTTGGGCTTCTCGGATCGGGTGACGCTGAACCGCTCGAGGTCGCGGTCGCGGGTGCCCCACGCACCGCCCGGCCGACGTGCGTTGAGCGCGCGCGGCTGGGTGCCGCCCCGGCTCGTCGCCATGCCGGGCGACTGCCGCCAGTCGATGAGCCCCTCGGGGATCTCCTGCAGGTAGCGCGACGGCATGGCCACGGCGACCTCGCCGAACTGGGCGCGGCTCATCGCGAGCGAGAGGTGCAGCCGCTTGCGCGCGCGGGTGATGCCGACGTAGAAGAGGCGCCGCTCTTCTGCGGGGCCGCCCGGCTCGGACGCCGACATCTGGTGGGGCAGCAGGCCCTCTTCGAGGCCGGTGAGGAACACGGCGTGGTACTCGAGTCCCTTGGCCGTGTGCAGGGTCATGAGCGAGACGGTGCCCGACGCGTCGTCGATCTCGTCGGCGGCGGCGACGAGCGACACCTGGGTGAGGAAGTCGACGAGGGTCGCTCCCGGGTTCTCGCGGTCGAAGTCGCGGGTCTGCGCGACCAGCTCTTCGACATTCTCGGCGCGGGTCTCATCTTGCGGGTCGCGGCTGTTGCGCAGGGTCTCGAGGAGACCTGAGCGCTCGACGAGGAACACCAGCACGTCGGAGACCTTGGACGCGCCCTGGTTCGTGCCGGCCGCCATGCCCTCGGCCGAGGGCACGAGCATCGCCGCCGCTTCGTCGAGCACGGTGGCGAGCGTCGTGATCGCGGCGGTGACCTTCGGCCCGAGGCCGAGACCGTCGGCCGCACGCATCGCCTCGCGGAAGGACAGCTCATTCTGCTCGGCGAAGCTCGCGAGCGCCGTCTCGGTCGCCGGGCCGATGCCGCGCTTGGGCGTGTTCAGGATGCGTCGTAGCGCGAGCTCGTCGAGCGGGTTCGCGACGGCGATGAGGTAGGCCATCGCGTCCTTGATCTCGGCGCGCTCGTAGAACTTCGTGCCGCCGACGACGCGGTACGGCAGCGCCGAGCGCACGAAGATCTCTTCAAGCGCACGCGTCTGCGCGTTGGTGCGGTAGAACACGGCGATGTCGCGGTAGGCCACGCCGGCGCGATGCAGCGACTCGATCTCGTCGGCCACGAACTGGGCCTCGTCGTGCGCCGTGTACCCGGTGTAGCCGATGATGGGGTCGCCGTCGCCGTCGGCAGTCCACAGCTTCTTCTCTTTGCGGTCGAAGTTGTTCGAGATGACCGCGTTGGCCGCCGAGAGGATGTTCTGCGTCGACCGGTAGTTCTGCTCGAGCAGCACGACCTTGGCGCCGGGGAAGTCGCGCTCGAACTCGGAGATGTTGCGGATGTCGGCCCCGCGGAACGCGTAGATCGACTGGTCGGAGTCGCCGACCACCGTGAGGCTCGCACCCGGGATCGCCCCGGAGTCGTCGGTGATGCCACGCACGAGGATGCCGTGCGCGTCGAGCTCGTCGACGATCTCGCGCGGCACCGGGCGGGTGAGCTCGCGGATGAGCGAGTACTGGGCGTGGTTGGTGTCCTGGTACTCGTCGACGAGGATGTGCCGGAACCGCCGCTGGTAGAGCGCCGCGACCTTCGGGAACGCGCGGAACAGGTAGACCGTCTCGGCGATGAGGTCGTCGAAGTCGAGCGCGCTCGCATCGCGCAGCCGCCGCGTGTACTGCCGGAAGATCTCGAGGAACATGACCTCCTGCGGGTCGTTCATGTTCGCATTGCGGGCGTAGGTCTCGACGTCGGCGAGCTCGTTCTTGAGCTTCGAGATCTTCGCCTGCGCACTCGCCGGCGTGAACCCCATGGTGTCGGCGTCGAGCTGCTTGATGATGCGCTTGAGGATCGTGCGCTGGTCGGCGGAGTCGTAGATCGTGAACGTCGCCTTGAGCCCGATCGCCTCGGCCTCGCGCCGCAGGATGCGCACGCACGCGGAGTGGAACGTCGAGATCCACATTCCGGATGCCCCTTCGCCGAGCAACTGCTCGACGCGCTCGCGCATCTCGGCGGCGGCCTTGTTGGTGAACGTGATCGCGAGGATCTGGCTCGGCCACGCCTCACGGCTCTCGATGAGGCTCGCGATGCGGTGCGTGAGCACCCGGGTCTTTCCGGAGCCGGCGCCCGCGACGATGAGCAGCGCCTGACCGCGGTACTCGACGGCCTCGCGCTGCTCGGGGTTGAGCCCGTCGGTCAGGCGCGAACCGGTGGACGAGGGGGCACCAGCGGGTGCCGGCGGCGCCTCGCGCCAGCCGGCCGGGTCGTCGGGGTCGAGGATCAGCGTCATGTCCCATCAATTCTAGGCGCGGCGTCCGACACCCGCCCCGCCGGGCGTTCGCCGGTCGAGTAGCGCGAAGTCTTCGCCGGTCGAGTAGCGCGAAGCCTTCGCCGGACGAGTAGCGCGAAGCCTTCGCCGGTCGAGTAGCGCGAAGTCTTCGCCGGTCGAGTAGCGCGAAGCGCGTATCGAGACCCGGTGCGTGGTCTCGATACGGCGCTGGCGCGCCTACTCGACCGACGAGGCCGCCGCACGCACGTCGATCCCGAGGTCGGGGTGGTCGACGAAGATGCCGTCGACGCCGGTCGCCACGATCTCGGCGAACTCGGCAGCCCAGTCGCCATACGCCGCGCGCACGCTGCCGCGGCGGAACCTCGGCTCGAGGAACCGGTTCTCGGGGCGCAGCGTCCACGTGTACACCTCGAGGCCCGCCGCATGGGCGGTGTCGACGAGCCGGGCCCCGGTCAGTGGCCCGGCCGGCAGGTCGCGCGCGGCCGGGACATCCGTCGCCTTCGAAGCGGCGACGAGCCGCGCCTTGCCGACGCTCACCCCGTCGAAGCGCCCCGCGAGGCTCTCGAGCCCGGCGGCGGTGACGAACCAGTCGTACTTCGGCGCCTGCCGGCCCTGTTCGAGCACGAGGTCCCACGGCGCGCCGACGCCTTCGATGAGGAAGACCCGCCTGCCCCGGATGCCCCGTTCCCCGAGCCGGTCGAGCAGGGTCGGCTCGAACGCCTCCATGATGAGCCGGTCGTCGCCCGCGCCCCATCCGGCGGCGTCGAGTTCGGCCGCGAACAGCTCGTCGAGCGGCAGCCCAGCGCCTCGAAATGCGCGGCGTGCTTGAACTCGGCGACCATGCGGATGAGCCGGCGCTGCTCGTCGGCGGCCGTGTCGATGAGCGCGAACAGCTCGCGCAACCGGATGACCGGGTAGCGCCCGTCGAAGCTCGCGCTCGCCTGCCTGACGCGGCCGAGTCGCTCGCGTGCGCGCAGCGTCGAGAGCTCGGCCCAGGTGAAGTCCTCGGTGAACCACCCGGTGAGTGCCGCCCCGTCGACCTCGCGCGTCGTGCGTCTGCCGGCGAACTCGGGCCGTGCCGCGACATCCGTGGTGCCCGAGATCTCGTTCTCATGTCGCAGCACGAGCACGCCGTCGCGTGTCGCGACGATGTCGGGCTCGACCGCGTCGGCGCCGAGCGCGAACGCCAGTTCGTAGGCCGAGCGGGTGTGCTCGGGACGGTAGCCGGATGCCCCGCGGTGGCCGATGACGAGCGGAGACGCGGCGGTGGCGGGCGACATGCGCCCAGCGTAGTCAGCGACAGGGAACGAGCACGGGAATCCCACGGAAACTCGGGGTGTTGTCCCACCTAACACGGGTAGATTGGTTGCACGGCGCGGATGCCGCATCCGCCGGCCGATCCCCCGCACCGACCACAGCCGAAAGCAGAGGAACCCATGGCTCTCGACAATCCCGCATTCTCGCGGAACTCCGCGTTCTCCTCGCAGGGAGCCGTGGCCGCATCGCAAGACATCTCGGCACAGCAGCTCCAGGAGATGTACAACCAGCCCGCAACGCCGCCCGCCGGCGAGACGATGGCGATCGACACGACCATCCAGAAGTCCGCCGTCGCCTTCGGGCTGCTGCTCGTGGGCGCCGCCATCGGCTGGGTCACCATGCAGTCGCTGCCGTTCCTCTGGATCGGCGCCGGCATCGTGGGCTTCGTGCTCGCGCTCGTGAACATCTTCAAGAAGGAGCCCTCGCCCGCTCTGGTTCTCGCCTACGCCGGCGTTCAGGGCGTCTTCGTCGGCGGCATCTCGGCGTGGTATGAGCTCACCTACGGCGGTGGCATCGTCGCGCAGGCCGTCATCGCCACGCTCGTGGTGGTCGGCGTCACGCTCGCGCTCTTCGCGTCGGGCAAGATCCGCGCGTCGAAGAAGGCGACCAAGATCTTCCTCATTGCGATGGTCGGCTACCTGGTGTTCTCGCTCGTGAACTTCGGCCTCATCCTCTTCGGTGCGACCGACGACCCGTGGGGCCTGCGCGGTGCCGACATCTTCGGCATTCCGCTCGGCCTGATCATCGGTGTCTTCGTCGTCATCATGGCGGCGTACTCGCTCGTGCTCGACTTCGACTTCATCCAGCAGGGCGTGCGCAACCGCGCCCCGAAGAAGTACGAGTGGTCGGGCGTATTCGGCATTATGGTCACCGTCATCTGGCTCTACCTCGAGATCCTGCGGATGCTCGCGATCATGCAGTCGAGCGACTGACCCCCTTCGGTGGTCGAGTAGGCGCGCAGCGCCGTATCGAGACCGAACGGCCGCCCTCGGGCGGCCGTTCGTCGTTCAGTGCGGGAGTCCTACTCCCACTCGATGGTCCCCGGCGGCTTCGACGTGACGTCGAGCACGACCCGGTTGACCTCGGGCACCTCGTTGGTGATGCGGTTGCTGATGCGTGCGAGCACGTCGTAGGGCAGCCGCGTCCAGTCCGCGGTCATCGCGTCTTCCGACGAGACCGGCCGCAGCACGATCGGGTGACCGTAAGTGCGGCCGTCGCCCTGCACGCCCACCGAGCGCACGTCGGCGAGCAGCACGACCGGGCACTGCCAGATGTCCTGATCGAGCCCGGCCTTCGTCAGCTCCTCACGCGCGATCGCGTCGGCCTGGCGGAGCAGATCGAGACGCTCACGGGTAACCTCACCCACGATGCGGATGCCGAGGCCTGGCCCCGGAAACGGCTGGCGGCCGACGATCTCCTCGGGTAGGCCCAGCTCGCGGCCGATGGCCCGCACCTCGTCCTTGAACAGCGTGCGCAGCGGCTCGACGAGCTCGAACTGCAGGTCTTCGGGGAGGCCGCCCACGTTGTGGTGCGACTTGATGTTCGCGGTGCCGGTGCCGCCGCCCGACTCGACCACGTCGGGGTAGAGCGTGCCCTGCACGAGGAACTTGATCGGCTGCCCGTCGGCAGCCGCCTCGGCGATGAGGTCGCGCTCGGCCTGCTCGAACGCGCGGATGAACTCGCGGCCGATGATCTTGCGCTTCTCCTCGGGGTCGCTGACTCCGGCGAGCGCATCGAGGAAGATGTCCGCGGCATCGACCGTGACCAGGCGCACCCCGGTTGCGGCGACGTAGTCCTGCTGCACCTGCTCGCGCTCGCCCTGGCGCAGCAGTCCGTGGTCGACGAACACGGCGGTCAGCTGGTCGCCGACGGCCTCCTGCACGAGCGCTGTCGAGACGGCCGAGTCGACCCCGCCCGAGAGGGCCGAGATCACGCGCGCCGACCCGACCTGCTCGCGGATGCGGGCGACCTGCTCGGCGATGACGTTGCCCGAGTTCCAGTCGGCGGGGATGCCAGCGGCGCGGTGCAGGAAGTTCTCGATGACCTGCTGGCCGAAGGCCGAGTGCTTCACCTCGGGATGCCACTGCACGCCGTAGAAGCCCTGCTCGTCGTTCGCGAAGGCCGCGACGGGTGTCGTGGCGGTCGAGGCGAGCACCTCGAAGCCCTCGGGGGCCCTCGACACCGAGTCGCCGTGGCTCATCCACACGATCTGCGCCTCGGGCTGGCCGGCGAGCAGCGCATTGTCGTCGTCGGTGCGCGCGGTGACGGCGGTCGAGCCGTACTCGCGGTGACCGGTGTGGGCGACCTCGCCGCCGAGCTGCTGCGCCATGACCTGGAAGCCGTAGCAGATGCCGAGCGTCGGCACCCCGAGCCGCAGGATGCCCTCGTCGAGCGCGGGCGCGCCCGCCTCGTAGACCGACGACGGCCCACCCGAGAGCACGATGCCCACCGGGTTCTTGGCCGCGACCTCGGCTGCGGTGATCGTGTGCGGCACGATCTCGGAGTACACGGATGCCTCGCGCACGCGCCGCGCGATGAGCTGGGCGTACTGCGCGCCGAAGTCGACGACGAGCACCGGCCGCTGTTCGGTCGACGGCTGCTGCGGTTCGGTCACTGCGGTGCCTCCACGGATTCGGCGGTGCTGGACGGTGCGGCGTCGCCACTGGCGGCAGCAGTGGCCGCCTCGGGCTCACGCGATGCGAGGTATGCACGCACCTCGCGCCCGATGCGCGCCTCGAGGAAGAACGACAGGAACGGGATGATGCCGCCGAGCGCGATGAGGATGAAGCGGCCGAACCGCCAGCGCATCAGGCTCCAGAGGCGGAAGTCGCTGAAGAGGTACAGCACGTAGAACCAGCCGTGTGCGATGAGGATGCCGGTCGAGAGGTTGACCGCGACCACCGTGTCGACCGGCACGAAGGCGAGGAACCCCTGGGGCCCGCCGAGCTCGAGCTCGAGCCCGAAGGCGTACTTCATGATCATCTCTGCGCAGAGCAGCAGCAGCATGACACCGGTGATGACGGAGGCGACCTGGTAGAGGCGAAGCGCCCCGCGAATGCGCGGCAGATCGGCGAGTTTGGGCTCGAGGGGCATGCGAACAGTCTACGTGGCGTCGATGAGCTCGCGAGGCACGACGAAGACGTCGACGAGTGCTCCGTTGCGCCACACCGTCATCTCGACCTGCCGGTCGATGGCGTCTTCGACCATCAGCCGCTGGATGGACGTCGACGTCACGACCTCGTTGCCGTCGAGCGACACCACGATGTCGCCGCGGTGCACGCCGGCATGCTCGGCGGGGCTGTTCGGGGCGACCCCCGCCACCTGCAGCCCGGTCGGCGAACCGATCCTCGTCGCGAGCTCGGGCGCGAGCTGTACCTTCGCCCCGATGATGCCCAGCCATGCCCGACGCACGCGGCCGGTGCGCGTGAGGGTGGCGATGATGTCGCGGGTCGCGCGGTTGATCGGCACGGCGAGGCCGAGTCCGATGCCCGCGACGGCGGTGTTGACGCCCACCATGCGCCCGGCGCCATCGGCGAGCACGCCCCCGGAGTTGCCCGGGTTCAACGCGGCATCGGTCTGGATCACCTCGTCGATGACCCGGCCCGACGCGGTCGGCAGCGAACGGCCGAGGCTCGACACGATGCCGGCCGTGACGCTGCCCGCGAGCCCCATCGGGTTGCCGAGCGCCACCACGAGCTGCCCCACTCGCAGTCCCGCTGCGTCGCCGAATGGAACGGGCTGCGGCACCGGCCCTCGCGCACGCAGCACGGCGAGGTCGGAGAGCACGTCGCGGCCGACCACGTCGACGCTCACCGCGGTGCCGTCGCTGAAGGTGGCCTCGGCCGACCGCGCCCCAGCGACGACGTGGGCGCTCGTGAGGAGCAATCCGTCGTCGGAGATGACGCTGGCACTGCCGGCCCCCTCTCCCCGGGTCGAGCGCACGGCGAGGCTCGCGACGCTCGGCAGCACGGTACTCGCCACGCGGGTGACGACCGCGGAGTAGGCGTCGAGCGGGTCTTCGGTGCTCACACGCCCATCATCGCCCCGCAGACCGACACACCGGCCGCGGTTCGCCCGAGGCGGAATCGCTCAGGAATCCGCCTTGGGCCCGACCGGTTCGGCCCGCTCGGCTTCGGCGGCTTCGTCGCGCTCACGCTCGACGGCGTCGCGCACGAGCCGATACCAGAGGTAGACGGCGAAGCCGGCGAACACGACCCACTCGACGGCGTAGAAGATGTTGAGCCAGTTCAGCTCGACCGACTGCTCGGGCGGCGGCGACGAGATCACGTCGAGGCCCTCGATCGGTTCTGCCGCGGTCACGTAGCCGAAGTACACCGGGCGGTCGTCGTAGTCGGCCCAGAGGTTGATGAGCTGTGCGACCGCGACGGTCGTCATGGCGAACGGGTCGCCGTCTTCGTCGGGCATCACCGGCGCCTCGCTCGGCAGGAAGCGCCCCGCCGCCGTGACGACCTCGGCCGGGTCGATGCCGGTGTCGAACCGGTCGGCCGCGTCGCGCGCCGCCTGCTCGTCGGACGTCCAGCCGAGGGCGATGGGCAGACCACCGGCCGGGCCATCCGTGACCTCGAGGTGCGCCACCGGCCAGTATCCGGCGACGCCGCCGTTCAACCTGCCCTCGATGATGACGGTGTCGCCTGGCACGAACGTGCCCGAGACCTCGACGAGCTGGCCCGTCGCGGATTGCTCGGTGGGTTCACCCGGCACGGCGAGGCCCGAGAACGGCCGGATGTCTTCGGTGGGTCGCTCCTCGACGGTCGCCTGTACGACCGCGCGCTCGACCTGCCACTGGCCGAGTGCCGCGAACGCGGCGGCGATGCCGAGGGCGAGCAGCAGCGCGAGCACCCACCGGGGGCGCAGCATCATCTGGAGCATCAGGCGTCGGGACTCTCGTCGGCGCTCGGACGAGGGCTCTCGGCGAGGCCGACTCCGTCGCGTACGGCGCGGAACAGCTCCTCGATGCCGTGTGCGGGGCCGGCGGCCACGAGCGTGTCGCCGGCGCGGACGACGAAGTCGGCGTTCGGCGACGGGTGCGCGTGATCGCCACGCACGACCGCCACGAGGGCGACCCCCTCGACGGCGGGCACGAGGCCGACGGGTCGGTCGACGATCGCGTCATCCTCATCGATCGCGAACCAGTCGATCGGCACGCCCGGCAGGTCGTCGAGTTCGGCGATCGATTCGATCACGCGCGTGCCGCCGAGCAGGTCGGCGAGGGTGTGCGCCTCTTCCTCATCGAGGCGCAGAGTGACCGGGTGGCGCTTGTCGTCGCGACCGTGGCGGGCGACGAGGTCGCTCGACCCGGTGCGGTGCGCGACGACCGCGACCTCGACCCCGTCGGCCGTCGCGAACGAATGCATCACGCCGACCCCGGGAAGGGCGACCCGACGAACCTCGACCATGCCTCCAGTCTAGGCGGCCGGAATCCGCCGACCGACCGGCTCACAGCCGCACCCGGGTCAGCCCCGGGTGCGCGAGCGGAGCTCCCCCGGCGCCTCAGTCGACCTTCACGATGTCGGGCGCCTCGAGCCGCACGCGGTCGGCGGACTCGTCGTCGGGTTGCTCCTGCGAGGCGCGCTCGGCGGCCACCCGCTGCAGGTAGCGCTCGACCTCGAGGGTCTCGCGGGCCGTGTCCCAGCCGAGCACCTTGCCCATGAGCTTCGCCGCGACCGGCGCTGCCGAGACGCCACGGTCCCACGCCTCGATCGAGATGCGGGTGCGGCGCGCCAGCACGTCGTCGAGGTGCAGCGCACCCTCGTGCGAAGCTGCGTACACGATCTCGGCCCCGAGGTAGTCGTCGGCACCGGGCATCGGCTCGCCGAGCTCTGAGTCGCTGCGGATCAGGTCGAGCAGCTCGTCGGTGAGCGTGCCGTACCGGTTCAGCAGGTGCTCGATACGCACCTTGTGCACGTCGAATGCACGCGCGATCTTCCCGCGCTTGTTCCATGCGGCCTGGTAGCCCTCGGCACCGAGCAGCGGGATGTCATGTGTGGCCGATGGCGGCACCTTGCCGTCGAGCGCGTCGGCGGCGGCATCGATCGCGTGCTGCGCCATCACACGATAGGTCGTCCACTTGCCGCCCGCGATCACCACGAGGCCCGGCACCGTGTGCGCCACGAGATGTTCCCGTGAGAGCTTCGACGTCTGGTCGCTCTCGCCCGCGAGCAGCGGTCGCAGTCCGGCGAACACGCCCTCGACGTCTTCGCGGGTGAGCGGCACCGCGAGCACCGCGTTCACGTGCTCGAGCAGGTAGTCGATGTCGGCGGCCGTGGCCGCCGGATGCGCCTTGTCGAGGTTCCAGTCGGTATCCGTCGTGCCGATGAGCCAATGCCGGCCCCACGGAATGACGAACAGCACGCTCTTCTCGGTGCGGAAGATCATGCCCATCGCCGACTGGATGCGGTCGCGCGGCACCACGAGGTGGATGCCCTTCGACGCGCGCACCTTGAAGGTTCCACGCTCGCCGACCATGCGCTGCGTGTCGTCGGTCCACACGCCCGTCGCATTCACGACCTGCTTCGCGCGCACCTCGAAGTGCTCGTCGGTCTGCAGGTCGTGCGCCTTCACGCCGACGACGCGCTCGCCCACCTTGATGAAGCCCTCGACCTTGACCCGGCTCGCGACGTGCGCGCCGTAGAACGAGGCGGTGCGGGCGAGGGATGCCACGTACCGGGCGTCGTCGACCTGGGCGTCATAGTAGGTGATGCCGCCGACGAGTGCACTCGGGGCGAGCGACGGGATGGCACGCATCACCTGCCGCTTCGAGAGGTGGCGGTGATGAGGGACACCCGGTGGACGCCCGCCGGTGTAGCTGAAGATGTCGTAGAGCATCATGCCGGCGCCCACGTAGACGCGCTCGATGATGCGACGCTGCACCGGGTAGAGGAAGCGCACGGGCTTGACGAGGTGCGGCGCGAGCCGCTGCAGCAGCAGGCCGCGTTCGATGAGCGCCTCGCGGACCAGCCTGAAGTCGAGCTGTTCGAGGTAGCGGATGCCTCCGTGCACCAGCTTCGACGAACGGCTCGACGTGCCCGACGCCCAGTCGCGTGCCTCGAGCAGCCCCGTGGAGAGCCCGCGGGTGACGGCGTCGAGCGCCGCGCCGGTGCCGACGATGCCACCGCCCACCACGAGGATGTCGAGCTCTTTCTCCTTCAGCCGCGCGATCGCGGCCTCGCGCTCTTCAGGCCCGAGCTTGCTCGAACGCGTCACCGTCTTCAGACTCGCCATCGTGCCACCCCATCCCCGCGGCCTCACGGCCGCGCCGCGTGATCGCTTCCCACGCTACCCGAGCGCCCGTCGATCGAGTAGGGTCCGCGCGCCCGTCGGTCGAGTAGCGACGAAGGAGCGTATCGAGACCACCGCGGGTCTCGGTGTGCCCATGGGTCTCGATACGGCGCTGGCGCGCCTACTCGACCGACGGCCGACCACGGTCAGGAGGCGCTGGCGCGCCTACTCGACCGACGGCCGACCACGGTCAGGACCCCAGGTACGGCTCGACGATGACCTCGACCCGCTGGAACTCCTTCAGGTCGGAGTACCCGGTGGTCGCCATCGAGCGACGCAGCGCGCCGACGAGGTTCGCGGTTCCGTCGGCCGCGGGAGCGGGGCCGTAGAGCACCTCTTCGAGCGAAGCGACCTGGCCGACGTGCACGCGCTCGCCGCGCGGGAGCTTGGAGTGGTGCGCCTCGGGACCCCAGTGATAGCCGCCGCCCGGTGCATCGGTGGCGCGCGCGAGCGCCGCCCCGAGCATGACCGCGTCGGCGCCGCAGGCGATCGCCTTGACGATGTCGCCGGATGCCCCGACCCCGCCGTCGGCGATGACATGCACGTAGCGCCCGCCCGATTCGTCGAGGTAGTCGCGCCGCGCGCCGGCGACGTCGGCGACCGCGGTCGCCATGGGGGCGTGGATGCCGAGGGTCGCCCGCGTCGTCGAGGCGGCTCCCCCTCCGAAGCCGACGAGCACGCCCGCTGCGCCCGTGCGCATGAGGTGCAGGGCGGCGGTGTAGGTGGCGGCGCCGCCGACGATGACGGGGACGTCGAGCTCGTAGATGAACTTCTTGAGGTTCAGCGGCTCTTGATTCTTCGACACGTGCTCGGCCGAGACGGTGGTGCCGCGGATGACGAACAGGTCGACGCCCGCCGCGACGACGGTCTCGTAGAGCTCCTGGGTGCGCTGGGGGGAGAGAGCGCCGGCGACCGTGATGCCCGCGGCGCGGATCTCAGCGAGTCGCGCGGTGACGAGCTCGGGCTTGATCGGCTCGGCATACAGCTGCTGCATCCGCTCGGTCGCACGCTCGGGCGCGAGGTTGCGGATCTCGGCGAGCACCGGCTCGGGGTCTTCATACCGTGTCCAGAGGCCCTCGAGGTCGAGCACGCCGAGACCGCCGAGCTTGCCCATCATGATGGCCGTCTGCGGCGAGACGACCGAGTCCATGGGTGCGGCGAGGAACGGGATGTCGAACTGGTAGGCGTCGATCGACCAGGTCACCGACACGTCTTCGGGATCGCGGGTGCGACGGCTCGGCACGATCGCGATGTCGTCGAATGCATAGACTCGACGGCCCCGCTTGGAGCGGCCGATCTCGATCTCCTGAGTCACCGTTCAACCCTATCGAACCCGTGCGACGCGCCCCTCGTCCCAGACCGGGACATCCGTCTCGACGACCTCTCCGTCGCTGCGGAACACGACGAACCGGTCGAAGCTGCGCGTGAACCAGCGGTCGTGCGTGACCGCGAGCACGGTGCCGTCGAATCGCATGAGCGCGTCCTCCAGCGCCTCGGCGGAGACGAGGTCGAGATTGTCGGTCGGCTCGTCGAGCAGCAGCAGCGTCACCCCCGAGAGCTCGAGGATGAGGATCTGCAAGCGGGCCTGCTGGCCGCCCGAGAGCGACTCGAACCGCTGCTGCGCCGCACCCGCGAGCCCGTACCGGTCGAGCGCCGAGCTCGCCGCCTCGCGCGCCATGCCGTCGCGGTTGGCGTCCCCGCGATGCAGGATGTCGAGCAGCGTGCGCCCCCGGAACTCGGGATGCTCGTGGTTCTGCGCGAACCATCCGGGCACGACGCGCGCCCCGAGCACCGCCCGTCCCTCGTGCGGCACCCGCGCGAGCGTCTCGCCCACCGTCGTGATGTGCCCGAGCGTGCGGTCAGGTTCGGTGCCGCCGCCCGCGAGCAGACGCAGGAAGTGCGACTTGCCCGAGCCGTTCGACCCGAGCACCGCCACGCGGTCGCCGTACCAGACCTCGAGGTCGAACGGCCTCATGAGCCCGGTGAGCTCGAGTCCCTCGCACACCACCGAGCGCTTGCCGGTGCGGGCGCCGCGCAGCCGCATCGAGACCGCCTGCGCGGGCGGGCGTTCCTCGGGCGGCCCCGCCTCCTCGAACTTGCGCAGCCTGGTGAGCGCCGCCTGGTACCGCGAGGCCATGCCGTCGTTGTAGGTCGCCTTCACCTTGAGCGTCGCGACCAGCTGCTTGAGCGCGGCGTGCTGCTCGTCCCAGCGGCGGCGCAGCTCGTCGAGCCGCTCGAAGCGCTCGTCTCGCGCAGCGTGGTACCCCTCGAAGCTGCCGCCGTGCACCCACGCCGTGTTGCCGGCGGCACCGACTTCGAGCGTCACGATGCGGTCGGCCGCTCGCGCGAGCAGCTCGCGGTCGTGCGAGACGAGCAGCACGGTCTTCTGCGTCGCGCGCAGCTGCGCCTCGAGCCAGCGCTTGCCGGGCACGTCGAGCGAGTTGTCGGGCTCGTCGAGCAGCAGCACCTGCTCGGGTCCGCGCAGCAGCGCCTCGAGCGCGAGCCGCTTCTGCTCGCCGCCCGAGAGCGTCGCGAGCTCGCGCCACTTCGCGCGCTCGAACGGGATGCCGAGGGCCGCCATCGTGCAGTGGTCCCAGACGACCTCCTGGTCGTAGCCGCCGGCTTCGGCGTATTCGGCGAGCGCGGTCGCGTAGCGCATCTGCGTCGCGGTGTCGTCGATTTCGATGAGCGCGTTCTCGGATGCCTCGAGCTCGAGTGCCGCGTCTCGCACGCGCGGCGGCGCCACCGAGACGAGCAGGCCCGCCACCGTCTCGTCGGCGCCGGGGACCGTTCGGCCCGTGCCGACGAACTGGTCCATCACCCCGAGCCCGCCGTCGACCTGCACGCTGCCCTCGTCGGCCCGCAGGTCGCCGCGGATGATCCGCAGCAGTGTCGACTTTCCCGCACCGTTGGCGCCGATGAGCGCCGTCGTGCGCCCCTCGGTCACGCGGAACGCGAGGTCGGCCAGCAGCGGCCGCCCGTCGGGGAGCGAGAAGGAGACGCCGTTGACGTCGATGAAGCCCATGCGAGTGATTCCGTTCGATTCGCGACATCCGCCGCGGCGCACTGAGGCAGCCGATCAGCGTATCGCGTGGTGCGCCGCCCTGCCACTCCCCTGCCGCTCCCCCGCCTTCTGCGGCAAGCTGGGGGCATGCATCGCATCGCCGCTGAGCCGCTCGACGTCCTCCGCAACCGCATGAGCGCGAAGTGGCGCAGCTACGCCGACGACGTGCTGCCGCTGCCCGTCGCCGAGATGGACTATCCCCTCGCCGAGCCGATCGCCGCGGCGCTGCAGGCCGCCATCCGGCGCTCCGACACGGGCTACCACTCGGGCAGCCGCCCCGTCGCCGACGCATTCCAGGGCTTTGCGGCGGCGCGTCTCGGCTGGCAGGTCGACCCCGCTCGCGTGACGTGCACCGCCGACGTCAGCATGGGCATCGTCGAGGTGCTGCGCCGGGTCACGAGCCCCGGCGACGGCGTGATCATCACCCCGCCCATCTACCCGCCGTTCTTCGACCTCGTCACCGAGGCGTCGGCGGTCGTCGTCGACGTGCCCATGCTCGGCGGCATCGACGAGGGCTGGGCGCTCGACCTCGACGGCATCGATGCCGCATTCGCCGCCGGGGCGAAGGCGATGGTGCTGTGCAACCCGCACAACCCGATCGGCCTGGTTCCGGATGCCTCGCAGCTGGTCTCGCTCGCCGAGATCGCCGCGCGCCACGGGGCGACGATCGTGTCCGACGAGGTGCACGGCCCACTCGTGCAGCCGGGCGTCGCCTACACGCCGTTCCTCATGGCGTCGGATGCGGCCCGCGAGCACGGTGTCGCCATCACCTCCGCGTCGAAGTCGTTCAACATCCCCGGTTTGAAGTCCGCGCTCATCGTCACCGCGAGCGAGCGGGGCGACCGGGTGCGTGCGGCACTGCCCTACGAGGTCGAGTGGCGCATGAGCCAGTTCGGGGCGATCGCGTCGATCGCCGCGTTCACGCAGGGCGGATACTGGCTCGACGGCGTGCTCGGGAGTCTCGACGACAACCGGCGGCTGCTGGCCGACCTCATCGCCGACGAGCTTCCGGGCGTGCGCTATCGCATGCCCGATGCGACCTACCTCGCGTGGCTCGACCTGTCGGCCCTCGGCTGGGGCGACGACCCGGCAAGGCACGCGCTCGAGCACGCGAAGGTCGCGCTCGGCATCGGCACCGACTTCGGCGCGACCGTCGGGCGCGGACACGTCCGGCTCAACTTCGCGTGCACGCCCGAGGTGCTCGACGAGGCGATCACCCGCCTCGCCGAGGCACGCGGCTCGTCGACCGAGGCCGCGCACACGGGCGCCGAGGCGACGTGAGCGCACCATGACCACCGATCCCGATCCCCGGGTCGAGATCCGTTTCGCCGGACTCGATGACGCCGACACCGCCGCTCGCATGCAGGTCGCGTTCGCGGTCGAGTTCGACACCCCGACACCGAGCGTCGAGGTGCTGGCGCCGCGCTTCCGCTCGCTGATCGCCGATGCATCGGCGTTCGTACTGTTCGCCGGAGCACCTCCGAACCCGCGGGGGTACGCGGTCGTCACCCTGCGTCCCACCGTCTACTGCAACGGTCCGCTCGCCGTGCTCGACGAGCTCTACGTCGTCCCCGACCTCCGCGGATCGGGGATCGGAACGACGTTGCTCGACAGCGCGATCGCCGAGGTCCGCCGGCGCGGCGGCGGTGAGATGCACATCAACGTCGACGAGGTCGACGTCGATGCCCGGCGGTTCTACGAACGGCACGGCTTCGTGAACATCGAGCCGGGCACCGACTACCGCATGCTCTGCTACATCCAGGAGCTCTAGCGGGTGTAGTTCGGCGCCTCGACGACGATCTGCACGTCGTGCGGGTGGGACTCCTTGAGCCCCGCGGGGGTGATGCGCACGAACCGGCCCTTTGCCTTCAGGTCGGCGATCGTGCGAGCGCCGACGTAGAACATCGACTGACGGAGCCCGCCGATGAGCTGGTACGCGACCGCCGAGAGCGGGCCGCGATAGGGCACCTGGCCCTCGATGCCCTCGGGGATGAGCTTGTCGTCGGACGGGACATCCGCCTGGAAGTACCGGTCCTTCGAGTACGACGTCTTCTGGCCGCGCGTCTGCAGGGCGCCGAGCGATCCCATGCCGCGGTAGGCCTTGAACTGCTTTCCGTTCTGGAACACGAGTTCGCCAGGGCTCTCGGCGGTGCCCGCGAGCAGCGAGCCGAGCATGACGGTGTCGGCGCCGGCGACGAGCGCCTTCGCGATGTCGCCGGAGTACTGCAGGCCGCCGTCGGCGATGAGCGGCACGCCGGCGGGCTTCGTGGCCTTGGATGCCTCGTACACGGCGGTGATCTGCGGCACGCCCACGCCGGCCACCACACGGGTGGTGCAGATCGAACCGGGACCGACGCCGACCTTGACGGCATCGGCGCCGGCGTCGACCAGCGCCTTGGCGCCCTCGTAGGTCGCCACGTTGCCGCCGATGACGTCGATGTGGGCGAACGTCGGGTCGGCCTTCAGCCGCCGGATGACGTCGAGCACGCCGGCGGACTCGCCGTTCGCGGTGTCGACGACGAGCACGTCGACCCCTGCGTCGCGCAGGGCCTCGGCGCGCTCCCATGCGTCGCCGAAGAAGCCCATCGCCGCGCCGACGCGGAGGCGCCCCTCGCTGTCCTTGGTGGCGTTCGGGTACTGCTCGGACTTGTCGAAGTCCTTCACGGTGATGAGGCCGGTGAGGTGGCCCTCGTCGTCGATGAGGGGAAGCTTCTCGACCTTGTGCTCGGCGAAGATGGCGAGCGCCTCATCGGGGTTCATGCCGACCCGCCCGGTGATGAGCGGCATCTTGGTCATGACGTCGCTGACCTTCGTGGTGGCCTTCTCGAACTCGGCCACGAATCGCATGTCGCGGTTCGTGATGATGCCGACGAGCCTGCCGTCGCCGTCGATCACGGGCAGGCCGCTCACGCGATAGGTCGCGCACAGCGCATCGACGTCGCCGACCGTCGCGTCGGGTGTCGTGGTCACCGGATTCGAGACCATGCCCGACTCGCTGCGCTTGACCCGGTCGACCATGTCGGCCTGATCGGCGATCGAGAGGTTGCGATGCAGGATGCCGATGCCGCCCTGACGCGCCATGGCGACCGCCATGCGGGTCTCGGTGACGGTGTCCATCGCGGCGGACAGCAGCGGCGTGGCGACCTGGATGCGGCGGGTGAGCTGTGAAGCCGTCTCGGCTTCGCTCGGGATCACGTCGGTGTGACCTGGCAGGAGGAGGACGTCATCGTACGTGAGTCCAGTGAATCCGAACGGATCTGCCTGATCCATGACTTCCCTTCAAGTTGTGCCCGAGTCGGTGTCGCACGCGAGAAACGGCGCGTTCGAGGTATAAGGCGGTGCATCAATGTTAATCGAGTTTGCGCCGCAGGCATTCCCCGGATAACAATCGAGGGCTGATTGCACTGATGTCGAAACACATGAGACATAATCGGCACGTACTGTCGACGATGTTGTCAGCAGTAAGGACCGGTCCCGGGGTCCACAGGCCTCCGGAACCCCTTGGAGGTGCAGTGGAACCCACACGAACAGTCGCCCGTCGGTCACCCGGGAGGTGGCTCATACTCCTCGGAATCCTGTTGTCCGCACTCACCCTGTCCGGCATCGCAGTGTCCCCTGCGATGGCGGAGGAAGTGAGTACGGCGGCGGCGACCGAAGAGCCCGTTGCGACCGAAGAACCCGCAGAGGAGGAGTTCGAGTTCCACTTCCGCGGGAACGTGCAGCATGACGGCGAGCCGCTCGAGGGCGTCGTCATCACGGTCGAGGGCAACGGCTTCGAAGCCGAGACCGAGACCGATGCCGACGGCCGTTGGGAGATCGGCGTTCCCGAGAAGGCGACCTACCAGGTGACGCTCGATGAAGACACTTTGCCCGAAGGCGTCGTCGTCGCCGAAGGCGGAGCGACGCGAGAGGCCGAGTTCGGCCTCACGCGCAACGCCTCGGTCAACTTCTTCCTCGGTGAGGGCGTGCGCACGACAGTCAACTTCTTCGACCAGTTCGTGCAACGCACGGTGAGCGGCCTGAACTTCGGGCTGCTGCTCGCACTCGCGGCGATCGGCCTCTCGCTGATCTTCGGAACCACGGGCCTCTCGAACTTCGCACACGCCGAGCTCATCACATTCGGTGCGCTCATGGTGCTCACGTTCGGGGTCAACCTCGCGTGGCCGCTCTGGCTGGCGATCGGAATGGCCCTGCTCCTGAGCGCTGCGCTCGGCTGGGGTCTCGACGCCGTCATCTGGAAACCGCTGCGTCGCAAGGGCGTCGGGTTGATCCAGCTCATGATCGTGAGCATCGGCCTCTCACTGGCGCTGCGCTACACCTATCAGTTCTTCTACGGCGGATCGACGAGCCAACTGCCGGGGGCGACGCTTCCCGCTGAGATCCGGTTCGGCGCCGTCGCGCTCTCGTGGGTCGACGTCCTGAGCATGGCGGTGAGCATCATCGTGCTCCTCGCGGTCGCCTACTTCCTCCTGCGCACCCGCATCGGAAAAGCGACACGTGCGGTCTCCGACAACCCGAGCCTCGCCTCCGCGAGCGGTATCGACGTGAACTTCGTCATCCGCATCGTCTGGGTGCTCGGCGCGGCGCTGGCCGGCCTGTCCGGCATCCTCTGGGCGTACTTCCGTCCCGGCGTGAGTTGGGACATGGGTTTCCAGATTCTGCTGCTCGTGTTCGCAGCCGTGACGCTCGGCGGTCTCGGCACCGCCTTCGGAGCACTTGTCGGTGCCCTCATCGTCGGCCTCTTCGTCGAGTTGTCGACGCTCTGGCTGCCGAGTGACATGAAGTACGTGGGGGCACTGGTCATCATGATCCTCGTGCTCCTGTTCCGACCGCAGGGAATCCTGGGTCGCCGAGAGAGAATTGGATAGGAGGCCCGCACATGGATTGGGGAGCAATCTTCGGAAACGCGGCCGTCGAGCTGATCAGCCCGACCACCGCCGCCTACGCACTCGCCGCGCTGGGTCTGGCGATCCACTTCGGGTTCACCGGCCTGCTGAACTTCGGCCAGGCGGGATTCATGCTGCTCGGCGCCTACGGCTACGCCATCCCGGCCCTCAAGCTGGGCTGGCCGTTCTGGGCCTGCGTGCTCACGGCGCTCGCTGCCTCGGTGATCTTCGCGCTCATCCTCGGTATTCCGACGCTGCGGTTGCGCGCCGACTACCTCGCGATCGTGACGATCGCCGCGGCCGAGGTGCTGCGGCTCGTCTTCACGACGAACGAGTTCCAGCCCGTCACCGGTTCGGCGAACGGCCTCTCGGCGTACCAGGCCGACCTGCTGACGCTGAACCCGTTCCCGGCGGGCCGATACGGATTCGGACCGTTCGTGTTCGACAACCGCGTGTGGTTCTTCCTCGTGATCGCGTGGATCGTCCTTGCGATCGCCGCGGTCTTCACGTGGCTCATCATGCGCAGCCCGTGGGGCCGCGTCGTCAAGGGCATCCGTGAAGACGAAGACGCCGTGCGCGCGCTCGGCAAGAACGTGTACTCGTACAAGATCCAGAGCCTTGTGCTCGGCGGTCTCCTCGGTACGGTGGCGGGCATACTCTTCGTGCTGCCGCGCGCGGTGGTGCCGTCGTACTTCCAGCCATCGCTGACGTTCTTCATCTACGCCATCCTGCTGCTGGGCGGTGCGGCGACCATCCTCGGGCCGATCGTCGGATCGATCGTCTTCTGGGTGCTGCTGTCGTTCTTCTCGGGCTTCATCTCCCGAGCGGTCGAGGCGGGTTGGCTGCCGTTCATGACGCAGGTGCAGGCCGGCCAGCTGCGATTCATCCTCGTCGGGGTCGCGATCATGCTGATCGTCGTGTTCATGCCACAAGGCCTCCTCGGAAATAGGAAGGAGCTTGCTTTTGTCAAGTGAAACCGCCTCCTCGAGGCCCGTGAAGACCACCGGACTGCACGTGGGCGACGCCGCGCCCGGGGTGAAGAAACACGACCCGATCCTCATCGCCGACGGCGTGAAGCGCACGTTCGGCGGCCTGACCGCCGTCGACGTCGAGCACGTCGAGATCTCCCGCGGCGCGATCACGGCGCTCATCGGTCCCAACGGTGCGGGCAAGACGACGTTCTTCAACCTGCTCACGGGCTTCGACAAGCCCGACACCGGCACCTGGTCGTTCGACGGTCGCTCGCTCGCCCACGTGCCGGCCTACCGGGTCGCGCGCATGGGACTCATCCGCACCTTCCAGCTCACCAAATCCCTCGCGCTGCTGTCGGTCATGGAGAACATGAAGCTCGGCGCGAAGAACCAGGCCGGCGAGAACCTGTTCCGCTCGCTCATCCCCGCGATCTGGCGCAAGCAGGACGCCGAGATCGAGGTCAAGGCGATGGACCTGCTGACCCGGTTCAAGCTCGACGCCAAGAAGGACGACTACGCGGCGAGCATGTCGGGCGGGCAGCGCAAGCTGCTCGAGATGGCGCGTGCGCTCATGAGCGATCCCACCCTCGTCATGCTCGACGAGCCGATGGCGGGTGTGAACCCCGCGCTCAAGCAGTCGTTGCTCGATCACATCCTGAGCCTCAAGGCAGAGGGCATGACCGTGCTCTTCGTCGAGCACGACATGCACATGGTGCGGCACATCGCCGACTGGGTCATCGTCATGGCCGAGGGCAAGGTCGTCGCCGAGGGCGACCCACACACGGTGATGGAGAACCCCGCGGTCATCGACGCCTACCTCGGCGCCCACCACGACACCGATCTGGGTGCCGACTCGGAGCACGTCGAAGCACTGAAGGAGCTCATCGATGACGAACAGTAGTCCAGCACCCGCCGTCGCCGAGCCGGCCGCCGAAGACCTCGTCGTCGACGTGCGGAACGTGATCGCCGGGTACCTTCCCGGGGTGAACATCCTCAACGGATGCTCGCTGAAAGCCGCGCAAGGTGAGCTCATCGGTATCATCGGCCCGAACGGCGCCGGCAAGTCGACGCTCCTGAAGTCCATCTTCGGGCTCGTCAAGGTGCGTGAAGGGTCGATCCACCTGCAGGGCGAAGACATCACGAACCTCAAGGCGAACAAGCTCGTCGCCAAGGGCGTCGGCTTCGTTCCGCAGACCGAGAACGTGTTCCCGTCGCTCACGATTCAGGAGAACCTCGAGATGGGGCTCTACCTGAAGCCCAAGGGCCTCAAGGAGCGCCTCGAGTTCGTGACCGAGATCTTCCCCGAACTCGGCAAGCGGCTCACACAGCGTGCCGGCTCACTGTCAGGCGGTGAACGTCAGATGGTGGCCATGTCGCGCGCGCTGATGATGGGCCCGCACGTGATGCTGCTCGACGAGCCGTCGGCCGGCCTCTCGCCGGTGCGTCAAGACGAGGCGTTCATGCGCGTCAAGGAGATCAACCGCGCCGGCGTCACGACCATCATGGTCGAGCAGAACGCCCGGCGATGCCTGCAGATCTGCGACCGCGGGTACGTGCTCGACCAGGGCCGCGACGCCTATCACGGCACCGGTCGTGAGCTCCTGAACGACCCCAAGGTGATCGGTCTCTACCTCGGCACGCTCGGACAGGACGAGTAGCCCGGAGAGACACGAAGAGGGGCGGACCGCTACGGCGGTCCGCCCCTCTTCGTTGTCGCCCCGCATCGCTGGGTCGCGCCTTCCGGGCCTGCAGCGGTGCTCCCCCGGGTGCGCGCCGCAGTGCTGCCTCCACTCGGCTCTGCTGCCGTGCGCATCGTCGGGGCGCCCACCGCCGTGACCTCGTGTGCGGACCGCTCGGGCGCCCGGGCCTCACACCCACGATGCGCGCCGAATGCTGGCGATCCGCGTCCCTATGCCTGCGGGCGACGCCGCGGTGTCGAGCGCCCTGCGCGCCTCCTCAGGCGTCCGGGGTGGGCACTCCCACCCCGGAGCGCGTCCGTCACACGTCGGGCCGCCAGACAGGCGCGTGCGGCCCCCTGGGAGCGTACGGAAGTCCATCCGTCGCCGTCGGCGGGACTTCGGATCCGTGAGGCGGCGGGAGGTCCGCGGCGGGGGCACACGAAAGCGGGGCCCCGACCGTAGCCGGGACCCCGCTCACTCACTCAGTGGATCAGCCGTCGCCGATGCGCGAGTAGGTGTTGTCGTCAGCGAACTGGAAGATACCGATGGTCGCCTCGGTCGGGTCGCCGTTCTCGTCGAACGTGATCGGACCCGAGGGGCCGTCGTAGTCGATCTGCTGGCCTTCGGCGAGCAGCGCGATACCGTCTTCGTAGGTGGTGACCTTCTCGCCCTCGCCAGAACCACCCGACACCTGTCGCAGGTACTTGGCGATCTCGGCGCCGTCGGTGCTGTTGGCCGCGTAGGCCGCGAGCGCGAGCAGCGTGACCGCGTCGTACGACTCAGCCGCATAGCTGTAGTCGGTCAGCGCGGGGTCGATAGCGAGGAGGCGGTCGGTGAAGTCACCGAGCGTTCCCGTGTCGAGACCCGGCAGGGTGCCCTTCGCGCCGGTGATCAACCCGGGTGCGAAGTCGGCGCTGTAGTCGAACATGTTGCCGTCGACGAAGTACAGCTTGTCGCCGGGGTAGCCCGCGCCCACGAGCGAGGGGACGATGATCTTCGACTGGTCGAACGTGATCAGTGCGATCGCGTCGGGGTTGGCCGCCGTGACCTCGGAGATCTGTGCGTCGAAGCTCGAGTCGCCCTCGTTGAAGAGCGCCTCTGCGACAACCTCGCCACCAGCGGCCTCGAAGGCATCGCGGGTGTACTGAGCGAGACCCGTGCCATACGCGTCGTTCAGCACGATCATGCCGAGCGTGGCGTTGCCGTCATCGGCGATCGTGTTGCCGAGCACCTCGCCCTGCAGCACGTCGGACGGAGCCGTGCGCCAGTACAGGCCGTTGTCGTCGTAGGTGGTGAAGTCTGCCGACGTGTTCGCCGGCGAGAACTGGATGACCCCCGCCGCGGCGATCTGGTCGATGACCGTCTTCGACACTGCCGACGAGGCTGCCCCGATGATGCCCGAGACATCCTGCGAGAGGAGGTCGGTCACCGAGACGGTGGCGATGTCGGTGGTGGTGTCGCCCGAGTCACGGAACTGGATCTCGACCGCGAGGCCGGAGTCAACTGCGTTGACGTCATCGGCGCCGAGCTGAACGCCGGCTTCCTCGGGCGGGCCGAGGAACGCGAGCGTGCCACTCTGCGGGAGGATCGTACCGAGATTGAGCGCGAGGTCGCGCTCACCCTCGGCGATGGGCAGGGCGTCGCCGGCGTCACCAGTGGGTTCTTCCGATTCGGCAGGGGCCGGGGCACCCGAACTGCACGCGGTGAGGAGGAGGGCGCTGACGCCAGCGATGGCGATACCCGTCCAAGCCGCGCGAGCCGAGCGAGAGGCCGAGGCCTTCGCGAATACGCTCATGTTGCTCCTTGGGACTGAAGGAAATTGGTACACAATTCAGCGCCATGGTGACGCCGTTGTCTGACAGTATTCCGGGGCATCGATGGAAACAAGTCGCCCCGGTCACAACCGTGTAACACCGTCGGAATCGTTACCTCCTCGACATTCAACCGCGGCCGGGACGCACGAAATCGTCGCAGACGCCGATTCTGACGCGCGGATCGCGCATTCCGCCGATCGGCACTCCCGCCCCCGGAACGGGGTCATCGGCGAGGCGGAGCGACGCTCACACCGGTTCGGCGACGACCCGGCGCGATGCCCGCACCCCGCGCAGCAGGTCGACCGTGAGCACGATGAGTGCGAGCCAGACGAGGCCGAACCCGATCCAACGCTCGGGCGGCATCGGCTCCTGCAGGACCAACACGCCCA
Source organism: uncultured Actinomycetota bacterium (assembly GCA_963758615.1). GTDB lineage: Bacteria > Actinomycetota > Actinomycetes > Actinomycetales > Microbacteriaceae > Agromyces. Next base: position 919,778 of record CAVWVZ010000009.1, read on the forward strand.
CGAGGAACTGGATGAACGGCGCGAAGTACTGGATGAACCCCATGTAGATGAGCGGCAGCCGGCGCGATGCGGCCGCGAACAGCAGCAGGGGCACGGCGGTGACCGCGCCCGCCGAGACGAGCAGCACCGTGTGCCAGGCCCCCGCGGTGCCGATCGTGAGCCCGGTGGTCATGCCGACGAACACGAGCTGCACGATCGCGAGCGGCGCGAGCCAGGCGGTCTCGAGGGTGAGCCCCGACACGGCGTCGACCTTCGGCCCGACACGCTTCTTGATGAGCCCGTAGATGCCGAACGAGAATGCCAGCACGAGGGCGATCCAGGGCAGCTGGCCGTAGCCGATGGCCAGCACGATGACGGCGACGATGGAGATGCCCACCGCGACCCATTGCGTCGCGTTCAGTCGCTCGCGCAGCACGATGACCCCGAGCAGCACCGTGACGATCGGGTTGATGAAGTACCCCAGCGCTGCCTCGACGACCTGCCCGTTGAGCGTCGCGTAGACATAGGTCTGCCAGTTCACGAAGATGAGCAGCCCGGCGAGCCCCATGGTGAGCACGACCCGGCGGTCGCGCAGGAGCACCGCGAACGGCCGCCACGCCCGGGTCACCGCGATGAGCAGCGCGCAGAACACGAGCGAGAACAGCACCCGCCATGCCACGATCTCGAACGGCCCGGTGGGCTCGAGCGCGATGAAGTAGATCGGCAGGATCCCCCACAGCCCGTATGCCCCGATGGCGAAGAGGAGCCCGGCCCGGCTGAGCCCGGCGGCGTGCTTCACCGGTGCCTCGGTCGCGGGCGAGGGCGTGGAGGCTGATGACACCAGCACAGACTACGCCCGCCCACCGTCGCCGAGGTGCCCGCACGACTGCCGTTCGTCGTCGACAATCGGTCGTGGAACGGGGCGATGCGGGTGGCGGATGCCGCGACATCCGCCACTCGGAAACGACGAAGCCCGGGCCCCTTTACGGGCACCCGGGCTTCGAGTCGTATCGAGTCGCTCAGCGAACGACGACGGCCAGCACGTCGCGTGCGGAGAGGACCAGGTAGTCCTCGCCGCCGAACTTGACCTCGGTGCCGCCGTACTTCGAGTAGATCACCTTGTCGCCGACAGCGACGTCGAGCGGGACGCGGTTGCCGTTGTCGTCGATGCGGCCGGGGCCCACAGCCACGACCTCGCCCTCCTGGGGCTTCTCCTTGGCGGTGTCGGGGATGACCAGACCGGAGGCGGTGGTCTGCTCGGCGTCGACCTGCTTGATGACGATGCGATCCTCGAGCGGCTTGATGGAAACCGACACGGTTGACCTCTTTCTTGACGAAGACTTGGGTTAGCAGCCTCAGAGCGAGAGTGCTAAGGCGAGTCTATTCGCGATTTGGCACTCGTGCAACGTGAGTGCCAACCCCTCGAACGGCCCATCGTGCGCTCAGTGCTAGCGTGGCCGGGTGGATCGCGCCGAGCTCGTCGAACTGCTCTCACCCGAGGGGCTGCGCCTGCTCGACGGCCTGCCCGAGTGGGATGCGAAGGCCGACATCGTGAAGACCGTCGCCGACCTGCGAAAGCAGGGCCACCCGCCCGGCCTCGTCGCGACCGTGCTCAGCCAGGCGAGGCTGCGGCACCGCGCCCGGGCCAAGTTCGGCCCGTTCGCCTCGCGCATGCTGTTCACCGAGCCCGGCCTCGAGCAGGCGACGCGGCTGCAGGTCGCGGCACTGCACGCCGGCCGATTCGCACGCGCCGATGTGGGGCACGTCGCCGACCTCGGCTGCGGCATCGGCGGCGACTCGCTCGCGATGGCGGCCATCGATCTCGAGGTGACCGCGGCCGAAGCCGACGAGGTCACCGCGGCGATCGCGGCCTACAACCTCACCCCGTTCCCACGCGTCCGGGTGCTGCACGAGCGCGCCGAGCAGGTCGCGCTCGGGGGCATCGGCGGTGCCTGGCTCGATCCCGCTCGCCGCACGACTGCAGGCGGCACGACCACGAGGATCGCCGACGCCGCCGACTACTCCCCCAGCCTCGACTTCGCGTTCGGGCTCGCAGACCGCATGGCCGTCGGCGTGAAGCTCGGCCCCGGCACCGACCGCGACGTGATCCCGGCCGGCGCCGAGGCGCAGTGGATCTCGGTCGACGGCGATGTCGTCGAGCTCGGCGTGTGGTTCGGCCAGGTCGCCCGGCCCGGGATCGGCCGCGCCGCCCTCGTGATCCGCGGCGACTCCGCGCACGAACTGACCGCGCCGGCCGACTCCGAGGATGCACCCGAGGGCCCGCTCGGCGACTATCTCTACGAGCCTGACGGCGCGATCATCCGTGCCCGCCTCATCGGCGATCTCGCGCGCGCGAACGGCGCATGGATGCTGAACTCGCGCATCGCCTACCTCACCGCCGACACGGCCTTCGACTCGCCATTCGCCCGCGGGTTCCGCATCGTCGAGCGGCTGCCCGCCGACGAGCGACAGCTGCGCCAGGCGCTGCAGGCACGCGGCATCGGCACGCTCGAGATCAAGAAGCGCGGCGTCGACGTCGACCCGGCGGCCCTGCGCACCCGCCTGAAGCTGCGCGGCGCCGAGCGCGCCACGCTCGTGCTCACGCGCGAGCAGGGCCGCCACGTGACGTTGCTCGTCGAGCGCCTGTAGGGCGCGGGCCGGCGTCGCGCCGGAACTCAGCCGGCCTCAGTTGGGCAGCGCACCGAAGACGATCGCGTAGTAGCCGATCCACACCGCGGAGAACACGAGTCCGGCGAGCCCGGTGCCGATGCCGACGAACGAGAGCGTGCGGCCCTCTGCCTCGCGACGAAGGCCGAGCACGCCGAAGACGATCGCCGCGATCGAGAGCGGCAGCATCCACCCGACGAAGAGCGAGGCGACCGCGCCGATGGTGCCGGCAACCGCGGCCACCCAGCTGAACACGCGCCGCTGGGTCTGCTCCTCCGCCGCTTCGACCAGGTCGCCGCCGGGGCGGTGCACGATGAGCAGTTGGCCGGTCGAGATCCGCTCGAGCTGGCCCGTGTCGAACGGCACGTCGAACTCGCGCACGGCCGGGTTCGCGCGAAGCGTGGGTTCGGCGGGCGCGTCGGCGACGACGGGCTCGGTCACCGCTGCGTCGGCCGAGTTCGCGTCGGCGGGGGCGTTGTCGGCGGGTGCCTTCGCGTCGGCGGGGGCGTTCGCGTCGGCGGACGCCGAGGACACCGGCGCTGGATCGGCGGCGCCTCGCGCATCGGGTGCCGTCACGTCGGGCATGCCACGCCGGTCGGGGGCCTCGCCGCTCGGCGAAGCCCCCTCGCGATCAGTCATGACGCTCACCTCAGAATGAGGTGTCGGTGTTCAGGTTGCTCGCGCCGAACAGCAGACCCCACAGGATGAACGACAGCAGCGCGATGCCGATACCGACGAAGCCGAGGATGAGGCCGGTGAGCCACATGCCCTTCGCTGCGGGCTCCTTGCGCTTGCCGATGAAGCCGAGCACCACCGCGGCCCCCGGGATGAACAGCTGCATGAACCCGCCCACGAACGGGATGAAGACGACGAACGAGCCGACGACGCCCACGATGCCCGCGATCAGCGCGATGAGGCTGTACACGGGAGTCGGCTTGCTCGGCGCCGAGCCGTAGGCCGGGGCGACGTACCCGGGCGCACCGTAGCCGGTGGCCGGGGCCGCGGGAGCACCGTAGCCCGTCTGCGCGGCAGCTGCCGGCGCCCCGTAGGCCGAAGCCGGCGGGCCCGGGGCCTCAGGCGCCCCATACACGGGCGGAGCGGGCGGCGGCGTGGCGGCACCGTAACTCGGCGGCGCGGGAGGCGCAGGCGGTTCTGGTGCTGCGGGAGGCTCGGGCGCTGCCGGCGGTTCGGGCGCGGAGGGTGCGCCTGGCACGTCGGGGGCACTCGGCGGTGCCGGCGTCTCGGGCGTCGACGGTTCGGCCGGATATGCGGGTGCCGGCTCGGGCTCGCTCGGGAACGTCGGCTCGGGCTCGGACGGAACGGTCGGCTCCTCGGGCGCCGGCGGCACGACGGGCTGGTCGGGCTCCGCAGGAATCGTCGGCTCCTCGGGCACCTCAGGCAGGTCGGGGTTCTTCGGATCGCTCATGGGCGGGCTCCCCTCTCAGTGGGCGTGTGCGGGTCTGCGCGGAATGGCACTCAGTTGACGACGAGGTCGGGGTTGGCGGCGATCGTCGCGAGCGCGATGGCCCAGAAGATGATGACGATCAGCCCCACGACGAAGCCGATGTATCCGATGATGAGGCCGGCGATCGCGAGGCCACGGCCCTGCTCGCCCGTCTTCTTGATCTGGCTGAGTGCGATGTGCCCCGTGATGATCGCGGCGAGCGAAACGAAGAACGCCGAGACCAGCGAGATGATGGCGAGGACGTTGGTCTTCGCGGGGCCGGTGGCAGGCTGGCCGTAGGCGGGCTGGCCGTAGGCGGGAGCGGTCTCGCCATAGGCGGGCGCGGCGGGCGCGTTGTACGCGGGAGCGGCGGGCGCGGCCGGGGCGCTGGCCGGAGGGGCCGGCGGCACGGGCGGGACGGCGCCTGCGGGCTGCTCGGGAAGGTTCGGATCGGTCACTGTGGTCCCCTTGATGCACTCTGTGGGCGATACCGCCGGACGACGGCTCGCGCGGGCACGGCGATGCGCCGCGACCCCCTTGGTCGTACGCCATCACACTATCGCGCGGCGCCCACCCTGCACAGGAACCGCGTGACGCTTCGCGGCGCGACGGGTCAGGCGACCCGGATCTCGGTCACGGGAAGCGTCGAGTCCGCCCCGAAGGCCAGGCCGGACGGCGGATGTCCGGCCATGACCAACTGCGACCCGAGCGCCGCGATCATCGCCCCGTTGTCGGTGCAGAGCGACAGGGGCGGTACGCGCAGGTCGATGCCCGCGGCATCCGTTCGGGCTTCGGCGACCTCGCGCAGGCGCGCGTTCGCAATGACCCCGCCGCCCAGAAGCAACCGAGGCACGCCGAGGTCGTTGCACGCGGCGATGGCCTTCGTGACGAGCACGTCGACGACGGCCTCGCGGAAGCTTGCAGCGACATCGGCGAGCGGCACCGGCTCACCCGCCGCCTCGCGCTGCTCGACCCAGCGGGCGACGGCCGTCTTCAGGCCCGAGAAGCTGAAGTCGTAGCGGTGGGCGGCCTGGTCTTTCGGCTGGGTGAGTCCGCGCGGGAACCGGATCGCCTTCGGGTCGCCGCCGATCGCCGCGCGATCGATCTCTGGGCCGCCGGGGTACGGCAGGCCGAGCAGCCTCGCGACCTTGTCGAACGCCTCGCCCGCCGCGTCGTCGACGGTCTCGCCGAGCAGCTCGACGTCGCTGACGAGGTCGCGGACGAGCAGCAGTGACGTGTGCCCGCCGGACACGAGCAGCGCGATCGTCGGGGTCTCGAGGGGGTCGGCGGTGTCGAGCAGGTCGGCGCCCACGTGGCCGACGAGGTGATTGACCGCATAGATCGGAACGTCGAGGGAGAGCGCGAGCGCCTTCGCGGCGCCGACACCCACCATGAGCGCGCCGGCGAGCCCTGGCCCGCTGGTGACGGCGACCGCGTCGATGTCGTCGAGCGTCACGGATGCCTCGGCCAGCGCCGCACGGATCGTCGGCCCGAGCGCCTCGAGGTGCGCCCGCGCGGCGACCTCGGGCACCACTCCGCCGTAGCGGGCGTGCTCGTCCATGGACGAGGCGATCGTGTTGGCCAGCAGCGTCGTGCCGCGCACGATGCCGACACCGGTCTCGTCGCAGGAGGTCTCGATGCCGAGGATGAGCGGATCAGTGCGGTTCATCGGGCACCCTTCTCCGGCCCGCCGCTTGCGCGGGCTCCAGCAGCACGCGCCGCGCCGGCCGGGTCGGCGGGCCGCGCGACGGCGGGTTTCACGATCAGTCGCATCAGCACGGCGTCGACGCCGTCGCGGTAGTACCGCGGTCGCACGCCGATCTGCTCGAAGCCGAGCGAGTCGTAGAGGGCACGGGCGATGGGGTTGTCGGCACGAACCTCGAGGAACAGCTCGGCGACGTGCCGGCGGCGTGCCGCGGTGATCAGCGCGTGCATGAGGCCGCGCCCGAGGCCCATGCCGCGTCTGCTGGGATCGACGGCGATGGTCTGGATGTCGCCCTGCTCGCTGCCCGACGGTGCGAGCAGGCCCGCGTACCCGAGCAGGGCGGGGCCGGGGGCGTCGGACGCCGCATCGCTCGCCGTGATCGGTTCGTCGACCGCGACGAGGTAGTACCCGTGAGGGCTCTCGATCTCGCGCCGCATGGCCTCTTCGGACCAGGCGTCGTCGATGAAGGTCGCGCGCTCGAGCTGCATGATCGCCTCGAGGTCGTCGAGGCGCGCGCGCCGCATCAGCACGCTCACTGCAGGACTCGCTTTCCGGGCGAGGGGGTGACGTCGGGCGCTCGCAGGTAGAGGGGCGCGTCGGCCGCGAGCGGCAGCCGGCGGGCGGCGAACGCGATCTCGGCGAGCATGCCGATCGCGCCGGCCGAGACGATCGTCGCGTCGAAGCGGATGCCCCGCGCCGCGGGCACCTCGTCGCGCGGGGCGAGTTCGGGGCCGAGCACGCGCACCGGCAGCCCGTCGTCGTCGAGGCCGTCGTACTCGGAGACGGCGAACTCACGGCGGCGCGCGTCGGTGACCACCTGCACGGGGCCGGTGTCGCCCGCGCGGTAGCGGCTCCAGGCGATCGCGTCGTGGCTGACCACCGGCACGAACGGCCGCCCGATGCCGAGGGCGAACGCGTGCGCGGCCGCGATGCCGACGCGCAGGCCTGTGAACGGCCCGGGGCCCATGCCTGCCGCGACACCGGAGAGTCGATCGGGGGTGACGCCGGCACCGGCGAGCGCGTCGCGGATGAAGCCGCCGATCACCTCGGCGTGGCGCATGGTGTCGTCGGTGCCGGTCTCGGCGAGGCAGCGCAGTTCACCGCTGGCACCGTTGCGGTCGACCACCGCGACACTCGTGCCCGTCGAGGTGTCGATCGCGAGGAGCATGAGAGCAAGCCTACGCTCACGCGGAGTACGGGCCGCCCGCCCAACGCGGCCCGAATCCGCGCACCGTGATCGTTCGCGGCTCGTCGGCGTCGAGGACGTCGTCGCTGAGCACCTCGGCCACGGCGCTCGCGCCGGTGGGTCGTTCGATGACGATCTCGAGGAAGGAGTCGCTCACGTCGTCCACGAGCCCCGCGCCCCACTCGACGACGACGACCGAGTTTGCGAAGTCGAGGTCGAGGTCGTCGACGAGGGCGGCATCACCGAGCCGGTAGGCGTCGACGTGCACGAGCGGGGCGCCGCCCGCGAGGTTCGGATGGGTGCGGGCGAGCACGAAGGTGGGGCTCTGCACCGGGCCGCGCACGCGGAGTCCGGCGCCGATGCCTCGGGTCAGCGTGGTCTTGCCGGCGCCGAGCACGCCGGTGAGCACCACGAGGTCGCCGGCACGCAGCTGCGCGCCGAGCTCACGACCGAACGACTCCATGGCGTCGGTGTCGACGACCTCGAGCCGCATCAGGCGCCCCCGACGTAGCGGCGCGGAACCCGAGGGCCGATGCGCGTGACGATCTCGTATCCGATCGTGCCCGAGGCCTCGGCCCACTCGTCGGCCGTGGGTGCGCCGATCGCCGGGTCGCCGAACACGACGACCTCGTCGCCGACCGAGACGGGCGCGTCGCCCACGTCGACGATGAACTGGTCCATAGCGACCCGGCCGACGACCGGACGCCGGGCGCCTGCCAACAGCACTTCGGCGCCGCCGCCGGTGGCGTGGCGCGGAATGCCGTCGGCGTAGCCGAGCGGGACGAGCGCGAGGGTCGTCGGGGCATCGGCGTGCCAGAGGTGGCCATAGGAGGCTCCCGCCCCGGCCGTGACGTGCCGCACGGCGGCCACACGCGCCCGCAGCGTCATCGCGGGCGTGAGTCCGAGGTCGGTGCAGGTGGTGCCGTCTCCGAACGGCGTGAGCCCGTAGACCGCGATGCCGATGCGCACGAGGTCGAAGCGGGCGCGCGGATCGCGGATGGCCTGCTCCGACGAGGCGAGGTGGCGCACGTCAGGATTCAGGCCGGCCGCGGCAGCGTGCTCGAGCGCCCGCTCGAACACCGCGAGCTGGGCGGCGTCGACGTCGCGCGAGGTGTTGGCGAAATGGCTGAAGACGCCGGCCACGGTCAGACTCCCGGCGCCTTCGAGCTCGGCTGCGCGCGCGACGACCGCCGGCCAGTCGGCTTCGGGCACGCCGTTGCGGCTGAGTCCGGTGTCGATCTTCAGGTGCACCACGGCGGGTGCGTGCGCGTCGGCGGCTGCGGCGGCCCGCTCGAGCTGGTCGAGGCTCGAGACGCCGATCTCGACACCGGCGCCGACGGCGGCCGCGAAGTCGGCGTCGGGATCGTGCAGCCAGGCGAGGATCGGCGCGTCGATGCCCGCCCGCCGCAGCTCGAAGGCCTCGTCGAGATCGGCCACGCCGAGCCGCGATGCGCCACCCGCGAGCGCAGCTCGCGCGGCCTCGACCGCACCGTGCCCGTAGGCGTTCGCCTTGACCACCGCCATGACCCCGGCGGGCGCCACTCGCTCGACGATCGTGCGCACGTTGCGTGCGATCGCGTCGAGATCGACGACGGCCTCGCGGAAGGGCGCATCGCCGACGGGGTGGTCCCCGCTCATCGTTCGGGGTCCCCGGGGTCCCCGAGCGACTCGAGCACCACGAACGCGCTCGCGATGCCGGCGTCGTGGCTCATCGACAGGTGCACGCGGTCGATGCCGAGGTCGCGAACGTGCCCGGCGAGACCGCCGGACAGCTCGAAGTCGGGGTTGCCCTCGACGTCCTGGACGATGATCATCTCGTGCCAGCGGATGACGGCGTGACCGCCGAGGGCCTTGATGAGCGCCTCCTTCGCGGCGAAGCGCGCGGCGAGCGAGCGAGCCGGGCGATTGCGTTCGCTCTCGGCGAACAGGCGCTCGACGAGCGCGGGTGTGCGTTCGACCGAGCGCTCGAAGCGCACGATGTCGACCACATCGATGCCGATGCCGGCGATCATGCCGCGCCCGCGCCCTGCGTCACTCGACCGTGACCGACTTCGCCAGGTTGCGAGGCTGGTCGACGTCGAGTCCCTTCGCCTGCGCGAGCTCCATCGCGAAGATCTGCAGCGGCACCACCGCGAGCAGCGGCTCGAAGAGCGGCGCCGCGAGCGGGATGCGCAGCACCTCGTCGGCGAACGGCAGCACGGCGGCGTCGCCGGCCTCGGCGATCGCGATCACGCGCGCGCCCCGGGCGCGGATCTCCTGGATGTTCGAGACGACCTTCGGGTGCAGGTTCGCGGAGCCGCGCGGGCTCGGCACCACCACGAAGACGGGCTGACCCGGCTCGATGAGCGCGATCGGGCCGTGCTTCAGCTCGCCCGCCGCAAAGCCCTCGGCGTGGATGTACGCGAGCTCCTTGAGCTTCAGCGCACCCTCCATGGCGATCGGGAAGCCGACGTGACGGCCGAGGAAGAGCACCGAGCGGGTGTCGGCCATCCAGTGCGCGAGCTGCTCGACCTTCTCGGCCTCGCCGAGCACGGCCTGGAGCTTCTCGGGTACCGCCTGCAGCTCGGCGAGCTGCGCCGAGAGCTCGGTGGCCGACATCGTGCCGCGCACGCGTGCGAGGTGCAGGCCGAACAGGTAGAGCGCCGCGATCTGCGCGACGAACGCCTTCGTCGAGGCCACCGCGACCTCGGGTCCGGCGTGCGTGTAGACGACCGCGTCGGACTCGCGCGGGATCGTCGCACCCTGCGTGTTGCAGATCGAGATCGTGCGCGCACCCATCTCGCGGGCGTACTTCACGGCCATGAGCGTGTCCATGGTCTCGCCCGACTGGCTGATCGAGACGACGAGCGTGTGCTCGTCGAGCACCGGCTCGCGGTAGCGGAACTCGTGGCTGAGCTCGACCTCGACGGGCACGCGCGACCACTGCTCGATCGCGTACTTCGAGACCATGCCGGCGTACGCGGCGGTGCCGCAGGCGATCACGGTGATGCGGCGGATGCCGCGCAGCTCCTCATCGCCGAACGACGCGAGCTCGGGGATGACGACCTGGTCGTCCACGATACGACCACGGAGGGTGTTGGCGACCGCGTCGGGCTGCTCGGACACCTCCTTGCGCATGAACGACGACCATCCGCCCTTCTCTGCGGCGGAGGCATCCCACTCGACGTCGAACGGCTCGACCTCGACCAGGTCGCCGGCGAAGTCGGTGACGGTGACCGCGTCGGCCGTGATCTCGACGATCTGGTCCTGGCCGATGGCGACGGCGCGCTTCGTGAACTCGACGAACGCGGCGACGTCGGAGCCGAGGAAGTTCTCACCCTCGCCGAGGCCGATGACGAGCGGCGAGTTGCGTCGTGCGCCGACGACGACGCCCGGCTCGTCGCGGTGCACCGCGAGGAGGGTGAAGGCGCCGTCGAGGCGCGACACGGTGTTGCGGAACGCCTGACGCAGGTCGCCGGCGGTGCGGTACTCCTTGCCGAGCAGCACTGCGGCCACCTCGGTGTCGGTCTCGGACTCGAACTCGTACCCCTCGGCGAGCAGCTCGGCCTTGAGTTCGGAGAAGTTCTCGATGATGCCGTTGTGGATCAGCGCGAGCCGGCCCTCGTCACCCAGGTGCGGGTGCGCGTTGCGATCGGTCGGGCCGCCGTGCGTCGCCCACCGGGTGTGGCCGATGCCCGTGCCGCCGCGATGCAGCGGGTTTGCCTCGAGCTCATCGGCGAGCACCTGGAGCTTGCCGGCCTTCTTGGCGGTCTCGATGGCGCCGTCGTTGTCGACGATCGCCACCCCCGCCGAGTCGTAGCCGCGGTATTCGAGGCGGCGCAGGCCGCCCATGAGCACGTCGAGGCTGTTGCGCTCTCCGACATATCCGACGATTCCACACATAGGGAACGATTGTAGTGGCGCGAGCCTGTGCACTCGCCCCCGCCCGCCTGGCAGAGGCGGCGCCGACCGCCGCACTACAGTGGAACGGTGCCCGATCCGCAGAGCCCGTCGTCGCACACGGCGCACCTCTCTCCGTTCGTCGAACTCGATCGGGCCGATTGGGCGGCGCTCGCCCCGTCGATGCCCTCGCCGCTTCGCGAGACCGAGATCGTGCAGCTGCGCGGCCTCGGCGAGCCCCTCGACCCGCGCGAGGTCTCAGAGGTGTACCTGCCGCTCAGCCGGCTCCTGAACCTCTACGTCGGCGGCACGAAGTCGCTGCACAAGGTCACGAGCGAGTTCCTGCGCGAGCGGTTCGAGTCCACGCCCTTCGTCATCGGCGTGGCGGGATCGGTCGCGGTCGGCAAGTCCACCATCGCCCGCCTGCTGCGCGAGCTCCTCGCCCGGTGGGAGCACACCCCGCACGTCGAGCTCATCACGACCGACGGATTCCTCTTCCCGAACGCCGAGCTCGAGCGGCGCGGGCTCATGGCGCGCAAGGGCTTCCCCGAGTCGTACGACCGGCGCGCACTGCTGCGCTTCGTCAGCGAGGTGAAGGCCGGAGCCTCCGAGGTGCGGTCGCCGTTCTACTCGCACCTCGCCTACGACATCGTGAAGGACGCCCACATCACCGTGCGCCGGCCCGACGTGCTCATCGTCGAGGGCCTCAACGTGCTGCAGCCGCCCGGGCCGGGCCATCGCCTGGCGGTGAGCGACCTGTTCGACTTCACGATCTACGTCGACGCCCGCACGAGCGACATCGCCCGATGGTACGAGGAGCGCTTCCTCAAGCTGCAGCGCGGCGCGTTCGCGAACCCGCGCTCGTACTTCCATCGCTACGCGAGCCTGTCCGAGGTCGAGGCGCGGCAGCGCGCACGCGAGATCTGGCAGACCATCAACGAGCCGAACCTGCTGCAGAACATCCGGCCGACCCGCTCCCGCGCCTCGCTGGTGCTGCGCAAGGGCGCCGACCACGCCGTCTCGAGCGTGCTGCTGCGAAAGCTCTGAAACGACGAGCGGATGCCCCGTGAGGGACATCCGCTCGATCGGAACGCTCAGACTCAGCCGACGGTGAGGCGCTCGCGCACGACCTCGGCCAGCGTGGCCGCGTGGCGCTCTGCGGTCTCCTGCTCGGATGCCTCGACCATGACGCGGACCATCGGCTCGGTGCCCGACGGGCGCAGCAGCACGCGGCCCGAGTCGCCGAGCTCGGCCTCTGCGGCCGCGATGGCCGATGCGATCTCGGCGTCGTCGTGCAGCGCGTGGTGGTCGACCCCGCGCACGTTGACGAGCACCTGGGGGTAGACCGTCATCACCGAGGCGAGCTCGGCGAGGGTCTTGCCCGTTCGCGCCATCTCGGCCACGAGATGCAGGCCCGTGAGCACGCCGTCGCCCGTCGTCGCGTACTCCGACATGATGACGTGACCCGACTGCTCGCCGCCGAGGGCGAGGTTCTCGGCCGCGAGCGCCTCGAGGACGTAGCGGTCGCCGACCTTGGTCTCGACGACGCGGATGCCATGCTCGGCCATCGCGCGCTTGAGCCCCAGGTTGGACATGACCGTGACGACGAGGGTGTCGTCGGTGAGCTTGCCGCGTGCCTTCATCGAGACCGCGAGGATCGCCATGATGCGGTCGCCGTCGACGATGTTGCCCTCGGCATCGACCGCGAGGCAGCGGTCGGCGTCGCCGTCGTGGGCGATGCCCACGTCGGCGCCGTGCTCGAGCACAGCGGCCTGCAGCTTGTCGAGGTGCGTCGAACCGACGCCGTCGTTGATGTTGATGCCGTCGGGGTCGGCGCCGATGACGACGACCTCTGCGCCCGCATCCTTGAAGGTCTCGGGCGAGACCCCCGCGGCTGCGCCGTGGGCGCAGTCGAGGACGACCTTGATGCCGTCGAGGCGGTGCGGGAGCGTGCCCAGCAGGTGCACGACATAGCGGTCCTCGGCGTCGGCGAAGCGCTGGATGCGTCCGACGCCGTCGCCGACGGGCGCGAGCTTCTGCTTGCCGAGGTACGACTCGATGCGGTCTTCGACGACGTCGGGAAGCTTGGTCCCGCCGAACGAGAAGAACTTGATGCCGTTGTCGGGGGCCGGGTTGTGCGACGCCGAGATCATCACGCCGAAGTCGGCCTTGATGGAGTCGATGAGGTACGCGGCCGCCGGGGTCGGGATGACCCCGGCGTCGAGCACGTCGACGCCGGAGCTCGCGAGACCGGCCGACACCGCAGCGGTGAGGAACTCGCCGCTGACGCGAGGGTCGCGTGCGACGACCGCCACGGGGCGGCGACCCGCCGCGCGGAGTTCGTCGGCGTGGCGACCCTGAGTGAGGACGGCGGCAGCCGCCTGGGACAGGCCCAGGGCCAGGTCAGCCGTGAGTTCACGGTTGGCCAGACCCCGGACCCCGTCGGTTCCGAAAAGCCGAGGCATTGAGGAGAGCCTGGAAGCGCGGATCAGCGCTTCGAGAACTGCGGAGCCTTGCGCGCCTTCTTGAGGCCGGCCTTCTTACGCTCGATCACGCGAGCGTCACGCGTGAGGAAGCCCGACTTCTTGAGCGTCGCACGGTTGTTCTCGCGGTCGATCTCGTTGAGCGCACGCGCGATCGCCAGACGCAGGGCACCGGCCTGGCCCGAGGGGCCGCCGCCGGTGATCTTCGCGATCACGTCGTACGAGCCGGTGAGCTCGAGCACGGTGAACGGGTCGGTGATGAGCTGCTGGTGCAGCTTGTTGGGGAAGTAGGCCGCGAGCTCACGGCCGTTGACCGTGATGGTGCCTGCGCCGGGGACGACGCGCACGCGGGCGATGGCCTGCTTGCGGCGGCCGACGGCCGCACCCGAGACGTTGAGCACGGGACGGGGAGTGGTGGGAGCCTCCGCGGGGGTGCTCTCGGTCGTGTAGCTCTCGGGAGCCGCTTCGATCTGGTCTGCGATCTTCGCCATTTTGGTGTGAATCCTTATTTCGAGAACGTCGAGGGTGCCGGAATTACTGGGCGACCTGGGTGAGGGTGTACGGCTTGGGCTGCTGAGCCGCGTGCGGGTGCTCCGGGCCGGCGTAGACCTTGAGCTTCTTGAGCTGGGCCCGGCCGAGCGAGTTCTTCGGGAGCATGCCGCGGATCGCCTTCTCGACGGCGCGGACGGGGTTCTTCTCGAGGAGCTCGGCGTAGCCGACGGCCTTGAGGCCGCCCGGGTAACCCGAGTGGCGGTAGGCCTTCTTCTGCTCGAGCTTCTGGCCGGTGAGGGCCACCTTCTCGGCGTTGACGATGATGACGAAGTCACCGGTGTCGACGTGGTTGGCGAAGATCGCCTTGTGCTTGCCGCGCAGCAGGGCTGCGGAGTGGCTCGCGAGACGACCGAGGACGATGTCGGTCGCGTCGATGACGACCCAGTCGCGCTGGATCTCGTTCGACTTCGGGGTATAGGTGCGCGTCACGGAAGTGCTGCTTTCTGATCGAGTGAGGGGTTCGTGAATCCCACTCCGGGGGGAGTTCGACCGCGATGCGTGCGAACGCCCTGGTGGAGGGCTCAACTTCGGGCACCGCTGCAGAGAACGGCACCAAAGGAACACCTTAGCCGATGAGGCGGTCCACGTGCAATTCGCGTCGTGCCCGAGTCCGGCCCGCGCGCGCCTCGAGCTCGTGATCGTCGGGATATCCGACCTCGGTGAGGGTCAGTCCCTTCGCCGGCATCACCATGAATGCGCTCGTGCGCTCGCCCGCGGCGAGCAGGGCCGCGGGGTCGCCGACCTCGAGGCGCCCCTCCCCCACCGCCACGGCGGCGCCGACGAGCGCACGCACCATCGAGTGGCAGAACGCGTCGGCCTGCAGCGACGCCACGAGGACGCCGTCGTCGCGCCGCTCCCACCGGTAGACCTGCAGCGTGCGGATGGTCGTCGCCTCCTCGCGCGGCTTGCAGTAGGCGGCGAAGTCGTGCAGCCCGGAGAGCGACCGGGACGCGGCATCCATCGCCTCGGCGTCGAGGACGCGGGGAACCGTGACGATGCGCCGTCGCTCGAGCGGGTCCCGGCGAGCGGATGCGTCGGCCACGCGATACTCGTAACGCCGCCACACCGCCGAGAACCGTGCATCGAAGCCTTCGGGTGCCTGCTCGACGCGCGTGACGACGACGTCGGCGTCATGGCCGAGGATCCCCGTGAGGCGTCGGGCGAGCACTGCCGCAGGGGCGGAGTCGTGCTCGGGATGGCCGCGGCGGGCGCGAGTCACCGACGCGAGCGCGTCGACGGGCAGGTCGACGTGCGCCACCTGCCCGAGCGCGTGCACGCCGGCGTCGGTACGGCCCGCGACCGTGAGCCTCGGGGCGACGCCGGTGCGCCGGAAGAGCAGCGCGAGCGCGTCCTCGAGGACGCCCTGCACCGTGCGCAGGCCGGGCTGCCGGCTCCACCCGCTGAAGTCGGTGCCGTCGTAGGCGATGCCGAGGCGCAGGCGGGTGAACGACGTTTCGTCGGGTGCGTGGCCCGCGACATCCGTCTCGGCGACCGGCTCGTTCTCGGGCATGCCTCCAGCCTACGGCGGCCCTCACCGGCGGCCCGCATACCCGACCGCACGCCCGAGTGCAGGAAGTTCCGCCCTCTCCTCGGCGTGCCGGACCGACCGCTGCGGCGCGCCGGACGGAACTTCCTGCGATCGCCGACGCACGGCCCCGAGACGCAGAACGACCCCGGCGCCGAAGCACCGGGGTCGTTCGAAGTGAAGCGAGACTACTTGGCCTCGGCGGCCTCGGCCTCTTCGGCGGGAGCCTCGTCGGCCGCAGCCTCGGTGGTCTCCTCGGCAGCCTCGTCGGCGGCGGGGGCCTCGGCGGCCTCCTCGACGACATCGGGCTCGTCGGCGACGGGCGCCTCGGCAGCGGCGGGCTTCGCAGCGCGCTGCTTCTTCACGACGGGCTCGAGCACGAGCTCGATGACCGCCATGGGCGCGTTGTCGCCCTTGCGGTTGCCGATCTTCGTGATGCGGGTGTAGCCGCCCTCACGGTCGGCGACCTGCGGTGCGATCACGGCGAAGAGCTCGTGCACGACCGACTTGTCGCCGATGACGGCGAGCACGCGACGGCGAGCGTGCAGGTCGCCGCGCTTCGCGAAGGTGACGAGGCGCTCGGCGAGCGGACGGAGGCGCTTGGCCTTCGTCTCGGTGGTGGTGATGCTCTTGTGCGTGAAGAGCGCAGCCGCGAGGTTCGCAAGCAGCAGCCGCTCGTGCGCGGGTCCGCCTCCGAGGCGGGGGCCCTTGGTGGGCTTCGGCATGGTTCGTTATCTCCAGGTAGTGAGGGGTCGGGCAGGCCGGGGCCTAGTTCTCGTCGTCGAAGCCCGTGTAGAAGTGGGCGCCGTCGAAGCCGGGAACCGAGTCCTTCAGTGACAGGCCCATCTCAGTGAGCTTGTCCTTGACCTCGTCGACCGACTTCTGGCCGAAGTTTCGGATGTTCATGAGCTGCGACTCGCTCAGGGCGACGAGCTCGGACACCGTGTTGATGCCTTCACGCTTCAGGCAGTTGTAGCTGCGCACCGAGAGGTCGAGGTCTTCGATCGGGATCGAGAGCTCGCTCGAGAGCACGGCGTCGACCGGCGCGGGGCCGATCTCGATGCCCTCGGCCGCGGTGTTCAGCTCGCGTGCGAGGCCGAACAGCTCGGTGAGCGTGCGACCTGCCGACGCGATCGCGTCGCGGGGCGTGATGGCGGGCTTCGACTCGACGTCGACCACGAGGCGGTCGAAGTCGGTGCGCTCGCCGGCACGGGTGGCCTCGACGCGGTAGGTGACCTTGAGCACCGGCGAGTAGATCGAGTCGACCGGGATCTGGCCGGCCTCGGAGTACTCGTTGCGGTTCTGGCTGGCCGAGACGTAGCCGCGGCCGCGCTCGATCGTGAGCTCGAGCTCGAACTTCGCCGAGTCGTTGAGCGTCGCGATGACCAGGTCGGGGTTGTGCACCTCGACGCCGGCGGGTGCCGAGATGTCGGCGGCGGTGACCTCACCGGCGCCCTGCTTGCGCAGGTAGGCGGTGATGGGCTCGTCGTGCTCGCTGGAGACGACCAGGTTCTTGATGTTGAGGATGATCTCGGTGACATCCTCCTTCACGCCGGGGACCGTCGAGAACTCGTGGAGCACGCCGTCGATGCGGATGCTCGTCACGGCTGCGCCGGGGATCGAGGAGAGGAGGGTGCGGCGAAGCGAGTTCCCGAGGGTGTAACCGAAGCCCGGCTCGAGGGGCTCGATCACGAAACGCGAACGGAACTCCGAGATGTTCTCTTCGGTGAGCGTCGGGCGCTGTGCGATCAGCACTGTTGATTCCTTTCGGCAGGGTGTCCGCTATATGACACCTGCGAGGTCGAGGATCTTGAGTTGTGTGAGAACGTGTCGCCGGTCGAGCAGGCCCTTCAGGGCCGTACCGAGACCAGCGGATGTCGCGGGGTCTCGATACGGGCGCAGGCGCCCTACTCGACCGACGGTGGAGTTGCTTAGACGCGGCGGCGCTTCGGCGGGCGGCAGCCGTTGTGCGCCTGGGGCGTCACGTCGTTGATGCTGCCGACCTCGAGGCCTGCGGCCTGGAGCGAGCGGATCGCGGTCTCACGGCCCGAGCCGGGACCCTTGACGAACACGTCGACCTTCTTCATGCCGTGCTCCTGCGCCTGGCGGGCGGCCGACTCTGCGGCGAGCTGCGCGGCGAACGGGGTCGACTTGCGCGAGCCCTTGAAGCCGACGCCACCGGAGGAGGCCCAGCTGATCACGGCACCGTTGGTGTCGGTGATCGAGACGATCGTGTTGTTGAACGTCGACTTGATGTGGGCCTGGCCCACGGCGATGTTCTTCTTTTCCTTCTTGCGCGGCTTGCGAGTAGCCGCCTTGGGTGCTGCCATGTGTGAAATCTCCTAGATCTGGCGACGAGCGGTTACTTGCGGCCGGGCTTCTTCTTGCCGGCGACGGTGCGCTTCGGGCCCTTGCGGGTACGAGCGTTGGTCTTGGTGCGCTGGCCGCGGACCGGGAGGCCGCGACGGTGGCGCAGGCCCTCGTAGGATCCGATCTCGACCTTGCGGCGGATGTCGGCAGCCACCTCGCGGCGGAGGTCACCCTCGACCTTGAAGTTGGCCTCGATGTAGTCGCGCAGGGCGACGAGCTGGTCGTCGCTGAGGTCCTTCACGCGGATGTTGCCGTCGATACCGGTCTCGGCGAGCGTGGTGAGCGCTCGCGTGCGGCCGACGCCGTAGATGTAAGTCAGTGCGATCTCCACGCGCTTCTCGCGCGGGATGTCGACTCCTGCCAGACGTGCCATGTGTGGCTTCTCCTGTTTCGAAGTGGAGGTGTGGAGCAATGCCTGTGCCCGGGCCTCCAACCCGAGGTGTCCCCCGCGCGAGCGGGTTCCGGCATTGCCGATGCGGTGTTCAGTTGTGGATGTCGCGGGGCACGCACTGGGCGCGCCCCGCACGTCTGGGGACTAGCCCTGGCGCTGCTTGTGGCGCGGGTTCTCGCAGATCACCATGACGTTGCCGTGGCGGCGGATGACCTTGCACTTGTCGCAGATGCGCTTGACGGAGGGGTTGACCTTCATTGTTGTTCCTTGGGATTCGCTGTCTTCGTACCCGCGGGATGCCGCGGGCCGTTACTTTCCAGCAGGCCCCTACTTGTAGCGGTAGACGATGCGGCCGCGCGTCAGGTCGTATGGGCTCAGCTCGACGATCACGCGATCCTCGGGGAGGATGCGGATGTAGTGCTGGCGCATCTTTCCTGAGATGTGCGCGAGGACCTTGTGCCCGTTCGTGAGTTCCACCCGGAACATCGCGTTCGGGAGAGCCTCGACGACCGAACCTTCGATCTCGATGACGCCGTCTTTCTTGGCCATAGCCTCACTATCGCTTGGAGTTGGGATGCTGGTCGTGCGATGATGCTGCACGCGGTCGCCGTCAGGCTGACGCCGTCTGACTGAGTCATCAGGCATGCCGAAGCGGGCGTGCAGAGCACCAAGGGTCTACTTTAGGCGATTCCGTGCGATTTCGCCAGTCGAGCGCGCGGATGCCCGATTCGGGTGCTAACGGGAGGCTGCCGCTGCGGCCACTTCGTCGACGAGGCCGTCTTCGAGCGGATGTCCCGGGGCGATGCCCATGACCTCGTGCACGATCTGCACGGGCCCGCGTGTGCGGAGCGCGTGGCCCAGTTCGACGCTCTCGGGATCGGCGGGCACGTCGAACCGCAGCGCGGCTCCGATCGCGGCGAGCAACCCCTCGACCGGAGACCCGCGCTCGGCGAGCGCGGCAGCAGGACCGATGAACCGCTCGTGACGGCCGAGCTTGCGCAGCGGCTGCCGCCCGACCCGCTCGACCGTGTCGGGCAGGTCCGGATTTCGGAATCGCTCGAGGATCGTGAACCGGTAGGCCGTCTGCTCGGCTTCGGTGAACTCGTGTCTGGCGACGATGAGCGCCGACGTCTCGCCGAGCGCGCGTTCGACGGCGGCCTCGACGATGGGATCGCCGAGCGCATCGCTGATGCGCGTGTGCCCGGCCAGGAATCCGAAGTAGGCCGTCGCGGCGTGGCCCGTGTTCACCGTGAACAGCTTGCGCTCGATGTACGGGGCGAGGTCGTCGACGAAGTGCGCGTCGGGGATCACCGGCGGCGCATCGCCGAACGGGGGTCGTTCGATCGCCCACTCGAAGAACGTCTCGACGGTGACGTCGAGTCCCGCATCGGCCGCCTGGGCGGGAACGATGCGGTCGACCGCGGTGTTCGCGAACACCGCGCGCGCGGCGAGCGACGGCCACTCGTCGGGGCCCGCCAGTGCCGCCATCTCGGCGTGCAGCAGGTCGGTGGCGTTGATCGCGTTCTCGCACGCCATGACCGCGAGCGGCGGGGCGTCGGCCGCACGGGCACGCAGTGCCGCGACCACATGCGGGGCGATGAACTTGAGGATGCCGGGACCGACCGCCGTGGTCACGACGTCGGCGGTCGCGAGCTCGTCGGCGAGGCCCGCGGCATCCGTCGCACTGTTCACCGCGCGATAGCCGTCGACGACGCGATCCCGGGCGCCCGCGCCGACCTCGTGCACCGTGTAGTGGTCGGATGCCGCGAGGTCGTCGATCAGCGCGCCGTTCACGTCGGCGAAGACGATCTCGTACCCGGCGTCGTGCAGGAGGAGCCCGACGAATCCGCGCCCGATGTTGCCGGCGCCGAAGTGGACGGCCTTCACGAGTCGTTGACCTCTGAGAGCAGCGCGTGCAGCTGTTCGGCGGTCGACGCGTCGACGAGCCGTTGCACCTCGTCGTCGTCCGAGAAGATGATCGCGATCTTCGAGAGGATGTCGAGGTGCTCGTTCTCGATGCCGGCGATGCCGACCACGAACCGCGCCTCCTCACCGCCCCAGTCGACCGGCTCGTCGTACCGGATGACCGAGAGCGCCGACCGACGGATCGTGTCCTTCGCCTCGTTGGTGCCGTGCGGGATCGCGAGCAGGTTGCCCATGTAGGTCGACACCGACTGCTCGCGCTCGAGCATCGCGTCGACGTACGCGGGTTCGACCGCCCCGGCCTCGACGAGGATCGCACCCGCCTCGCGGATCGCGTCGTCGCGGCCGGCCGCCCGTGCGGCGAGCCGCACGTTGGCGGCGGGCAGGATCTCTTCGGTCATCGGATTCCCCTTCTTCTTCGACTGGACCGGCCGACGCCGCGGCGGCCTCCGGATCGGAGACTGCCGCGGTGCCGGTTCGCCGCACGGTGCGCGGCGCGATGGATCAGCGCACGCCCTCGCTCTCGAGCAGGTTCACGATCTCGTCGTACTTCGGCGAGTTCATGAAGTTCTCCACCGACACGTGCAGCGCGTTGGGCGACTGCAGCCTGGCGCGGTCGGTGAGGTCCTGGTGGGTGATGACGAGGTCGACGTCGTCGGTGAGGTTGGCGATCGCCTTGTTCGTCACCGTGACGCTGTCGATGCCCGCCTTCTTGATCTTGTTGCGCAGCACCGTGGCGCCCATGGCGCTCGAGCCCATGCCCGCATCGCACGCGAAGATGATCGTGTGGATCGGCTTGTGCTCCAAGGCCTCCTGCTCGCCCTCGGCGAGGAGCCCGCCGCCGGCTGCGACGCCCTCGGCCTGGAGGTTGGACAGGACGCTCGACTCCTTGCCCTTGTTCGCCTCGGTCTTCGCGATCGCCGCAGCCAGGTCGCCGGCGTCGGCCTTCGCGAGATCGCGCTTACGACTGGCCCGGAGGACGACCGCCGAGATGGTGAACGAGACCGCAGCGGCGAAGACGACCGAGAGGATGACCCCGAGGTAGCTGTCGCTCGCCGTCTGGAGCAGCACCGCGATGATCGATCCCGGAGCGGCAGGAGCCCGCAGGCCCGACTGGAACAGCACGTTCGTCGCCACGCCCGCCATGCCTCCCGCGATGGCGGCGAAGATCAGCAACGGCTTCATGAGCACGTACGGGAAGTAGATCTCGTGGATGCCGCCGAAGAACTGGATGATGATCGCACCCGGCGCGCTCGCCCTCGCGAGCCCGACCCCGAAGATCGAGAACGCCAGCAGGATGCCGAGGCCCGGGCCGGGGTTCGCCTCGATGAGGAACAGGATCGACTTGCCGGTCTCCTCGGACTGCTGGATGCCGAGGGGCGTGAACACGCCGTGGTTGATCGCGTTGTTCAGGAAGAGGATCTTGCCCGGTTCGACGAGGATCGACACGAGCGGCAGCAGGCCCGCCAGGACGAGCCAGTTGACGGCGGTCTCGAGCCCGTTGCTCAGGAACTCCACCGCCGGCGCGAACGCATAGAAGCCCACGAGCGCGAGCAGCATGCCGAGGATGCCGGCGGAGAAGTTGTTGACGAGCATCTCGAAGCCCGCCTTGATCTTGCCCTCCCACAGCCGGTCGAGCCGCTTCATGATCCAGGCCGCGAGCGGTCCCATGATCATGGCGCCGATGAACATGGGGATCCCGGCGCCCACGATCACGCCCACGGTGGCGATGGTGCCGACCACGCCGCCTCGCGTGTCGTACACCATGCGACCGCCTTGGTTGGCGATGAGCAGCGGCAGCAGGTAGGTGATCATCGGTCCGACGAGGCCCGGGTTCTCGGTGCCGTCGGGGCTCGGGAACCCGCCCAGTTCGGGGACGGGGAACGGCCCCGCCTCGATGAACAGTGCGGTGATGAAGCCCCACGCGATGAACGCCGCGATGTTGGGCATGATCATGCCGCTGAGGAAGGTACCGAATTTCTGGACTGCGACGCGGGCTCCCCCTGGCCGCTTGGTGTCCGAAGACGTCGTTGTCATCTGGGTGCCTCTCTGGTGATCACGACGCGGGTTCGCGCGCCGTGGTGATCTCGGTTGCGACGGCCTGCGCCGCCGCTCGGGCTTCGGCCGCTCCCTCAGCGGCCAAGGCTGCCCCGGCGAGCGACTTCGCGTCGTCGGGGCTGTACCGCGCGAGGGAGGCGCGGACATCTGCGAGTGCCGATGGCGACATCGACAGGCTCGTGGCGCCGAGGCCCACGAGCACGACGGCGAGCAGCGGATCGGCGGCGGCCTCGCCGCAGATGCCGACCGGCTTGCCGAGTTCGGCCCCGGCGCGGCCCACGTCTGCGATGAGGCGCAGCACTGCGGGATGCCAGGGGTCCTGCAGTTTCGCGACGGTGCCGAGCAGGCGGTCGGCGGCCATCGTGTACTGCGTGAGGTCGTTCGTGCCGATCGAGGCGAAGTCGCAGGCGGCGAGCACGTGGTCGGCGACGAGTGCCGCCGACGGCGTCTCGACCATGACGCCGGCGACGCGGATGCCGAGCTCTCTCGCGAGCGCGGTGAAGTAACGCGTCTCGTCGACGGTGGCGATCATCGGCGCCATGACCCAGAGTTCGGCGTCGGTCGCGGCATCGGCCGCCGCGAGCGCGGTGAGCTGCTCGCGAAGGATCACCTCGGAGCGGCGCAGGGCACGGATGCCCCGGAGCCCGAGTGCTGGGTTCTCTTCAGCGGCATCGTTGAGGAACGAGAGGGGCTTGTCGGCACCGGCGTCGAGCACGCGCACGACGACCTTCCTGCCGGCGAAGGCGGTCAGCATCTTCGTGTACTGCGCCTGCTGGTCGGTGATGCTCGGCGCAGTGTCGGCGTCGAGGAAGAGGAACTCGGTGCGGAACAGCCCGACGCCCTCGGCGCCGAGCCGCAACGCCTCGGCGGCGCCGTCGGCCGAGCCGAGGTTCGCGAGCAGCGGCACCGGAGTGCCGTCGGCGAGCGCGCCGGGGGTCACGGGTGCGGCCTCGAGCGCGGCGCGCTCGGCGATCCGCGCCTTCGCGTCGGCGATCTCATCGGCGCTCGGGTCGGAGACCACCAGGCTGTTCGCGGCGTCGACGATCACGGTGTCGCCATCGGCGAGGCTCGAGGCATCCGCTGCACCGACGATCGCGACGATCGACTTCTCGCGAGCGAGGATCGCCGTGTGCGAGGTCGGTCCGCCGTCGACGGTCACGAGCCCCAGCACCTGGTCGAGATCGAGCGTCGCCGTGTCCGCCGGGGCGAGATCGCGGGCGACGAGCACGAACGGATGACCCGGATCGGGCACGCCCGGCGCCGGCAGCTTCAGCAGGTGCGCGATGACGCGCTGCGAGATGTCATCGAGGTCGGCCGCGCGCTCGGCCATGTAACCGCCCATGCCGGCGAGCAGGTCGCGGTACGACGCGAACGCCTCGAAGACCGCGCGCTCGGCGGTCTTGCCCTGAGCGAGCCGGGTGGTGACCTCATCGATGAGACTCGGGTCCTCGGCGATCATCGCCTGCGCCTCGAGCACGTCCTGCGCGGCGCCGCCGGCCTTCGCGCCGCGACTCATGAGCTCGGCGGCGACGACCGACATCGAGGCCCTCGCCCGCTCGCCCTCGAGCTCGGGATCGAGGTGGCTCGGCCGGTCGACCGGTTCGGGCAGCCGCTCGGCCATGCGCACGACCGGCCCGACCGCGACTCCTTGGCCGATGCCCGTTCCCGTGATCTGCATCACACGCCCCTTCTCATCGGTTCGGCGGGCCCACGCCCGGCGTTACTCGTCGTGGTCGGTGAGCAGCAGGCCGACGAGATCGTCGAGCACCGCCTGCTCGTCGCCGCCCTCGACGACGAGGGTGACCTCGTCACCGTGGTCGATGCCCTGCGAGATGACGGCGAGGATGCTCGCCCCGTTGACGGGCTTGCCGCCCGACTTGCTGATGGTGACCGCGGCACCTGAAGCGGCTGCGGCCTGCGTGAAGAGTTTGGCCGGGCGGGCGTGCAGGCCGTGAGTCGATCCGATCCGTACCGTGCGTTCAACCATGATTCGCGTCCCCATCGCTGGTGTCGGCTCCCTCGTCCACCGTATCCCCCGGCCACGCGTGAGGGAGCCTGTCGAGGCGCGTGGCGGTTCATGATCCTGCTCCTGCGGTTGCGAGGGCCAGGTCGAGTGCCTCCTCGCCGTCGGCAGCGCTCGACGCCCCCGACGGCAGGATGGCGATCGGCACGGATGCCGCGACCGCACGCTCGCGCAGTGCGGCGAGCTGCTCGGCGAGGTGTTCGCCGACGAGCAGCACGTCTGCACCCGCCAGGACCTCGTCGAGGCCGGAGGCGCTCGACGCCTGCGTGCGCACCGAGAGCCCACGGGCGGCCGCGGCACGACGGATGCGATGCGCGATGAACGTGCTCGAGGCGCCGGCGCCGCAGACCACGATGATGCGCATCGCCCGTGCCTCCTCGCAACCGGCAGCCCGGTCGTCGTCGATCGTGTCGGTCGCAGCCTCAGCCGCTTGCGACGATTCTGCTCCGAAGTCGCACGGGACTCCACCAGATCGGCTTCCGCACCCCCGGAAATTCCGTTCCGATCGCCGCCGCACCGCGACGACGGGTGGTTGACTTGCTGCACCGCCCGACGCCGCGTGGCTCGGGCTGCGACCCGGGAGCAGTGTTGGCCGAGAAGTGGGAGCGACTCGTCGAGATCCTCGCCGACGGCGGCGACTGGACGACCGCGGCCGAGCTCGCCGAGCGACTCGATGTCACGCCCCGCACGATCCGCAGCTACGTCACCCGAGCGAACGCCGACGGCGAGACGCTGATCGTCTCGGGTCCACTGGGGTACCGGCTCGACCGCGCGGCATGGGCCGCGCGCGGCGCCCCGCGTTCGCGCGACACCTCCCCTGCCGCCCGTGCGGCAGCGCTCATCCGCTCGCTCGTCGACGCCGACGAGGGGCTCGACGTCTACGAGGTCGCACACCGCATGCACGTGAGCGAGGCGACCGTCGAGGCCGACCTCCGGCGCATCCGGTCGCGCCTCGAGGGCTCGGGTCTCGCGCTCGCCCGCCGCGGGCCGGTCGTGACGATGACGGGGCCCGAGTCGGCGCGACGGCGCCTGCTCGGCGCACTGTTCCGCGAGGAGTCCGCGCGCGGGCACGACGCGTTCGACCAGCTGCGCGGGGAGTTTCCCGAGCTGCCGCAGTTCCGGGTGGCCCTCGTCGCCCGCCTCGCCGATGCCGGGTACGCCCCCAACGAATACGGCTTGGGCGACGTACTCCTGCACATCGCGATCGCCCTCGACCGCGCCGGAAGGGACCACCCGATCGACGACGCCGCGGCCCCCGTCGGGACATCCGATTCGTCGCGCCTCGAGGACCTGCTCGACTCCCTCATCCGCGAGCATTTCGGGCGTGCGATCGGCGACGCCGAGCTCGGACACCTCGCACGCCTGCTCGGCACCCGTGCGGCGACCCGGCTCGCCGCACCCGGACGCCGCACCCCACTCTCGACGCGGGCCGACCTCGTGCAGGCCATCGTGTCGCGCGCGGCCGACGAGTACCTCATCGAGCTCGACGACGACGACTTCATCGAGCGGCTCGCGCTGCACGTCGACAACCTCGTGGAGCGCGCGAGCGAGGAGCGCTACTCCCGCAATCCCCTGACGGCGACGATCAAGTCGGCGTATCCGCTCACCTACGACCTCGCCGTGTACATCGCGAGCGAGTTGGCGCAGAGCGAGGGCATCGTCGTGAACGAAGACGAGATCGCGTACATCGCGATGCACGTCGGGGCGCACCTCGAGCAACGACGGGCCGCGCTCGAGCGCGTGCGCGTCGCAGTCGTCGCGCCCGCCTACCACGACGTGCACACCGTGCTCGCCGAGCGGGTGCGTGGCGAGTTCGGATCCGACGTCGAGGTCGTCGAGCTCATCGACCGGTCCGACGTCGACTGGACTGCCGTGCGCGCCGAGCTCATCGTGTCCGTGATCGAGCCGACCGCACCGGTCGAGCACCTCGTCCGCATCTCGCCGTTCCCGACCGACGCCGACCTCGCCCGGGTCAGGGCGGAGGTCTCCCGGATCCGCCGCGCGCGCCGGCACGCCCGCCTCGCCGCGGCGCTCTCGCGCTACATCGCACCCGACCTGTTCGTGCGCGGCATGCGCGGCCACGACCGCGAAGGGGTCATCACGATGCTCGGCGAGCGCATGATCGCCGCCGGCGTCATCGATCGGGCCTACCTCGAGGGCGCGCTCGAACGCGAACGGATGTCGTCGACCGCGTTCACGGAGCACCTCGCCGTGCCGCACGCCATGACCATGACGGCCAAGCGCACGGCGATCGCGATCGCGATCGACGAGGTCCCCATCGACTGGGACGGTGCCCGCGTCAACGTCGTCGCGCTCATCGCCTTCTCGGAGGCCGGACGAGCCGAGTTCCAGGACGTGTTCGACCAGTTCGTCGAGACCTTCTCGGAGCGCGAGAACGTGCAGCGGCTCGTGCACGGTGCCACCGATTACCAGGGGCTCCTCGCCGAGCTGTCACGGCTCATGGAGCCCGACGGCTAGGCGATCGGGACCGGTTCGATGCCGAACGGCGCGAGGCCTGCGGCGCCGCCGTCCTCGGCGGTGAGCACCCAGATGCCGCCGGCGTGCACGGCGACGCTGTGCTCCCAGTGCGCGGCGTCGGCGCCGTCGGAGGTCGTCACGGTCCAGTCGTCGTCGCGGATGAACGTGTCGATCGCACCGGCGACGATCATCGGCTCGATCGCCACCACGAGGCCGGGCTTCACGACCGGTCCCTTGCGGTCGACGCGGTAGTTGAACACCGGCGGCTCCTCGTGCATGGAACGCCCGATGCCGTGCCCGACGTAGTCGGTGAGGATTCCGTAGCTGCCCGCATCGCGCACGAAGTCCTCGATCGCCGCGCCGACCTCATTGAGGTGCGACGCGCGAGCAAGCGTCGCGATGCCGTGCCAGAGAGCGGCCTCGGTCACGGCCGAGAGTTGCTCGCGTGCGGCCACCACTTCGGGGCGGGACGGGTCGGGCAGCACCACCGTGAACGCGGCGTCGCCGTTCCACCCGTCGACCTCGGCGCCGCCGTCGACCGAGACGATGTCACCGGGTCGGAAGGGGCGGTCGTCGGGGATGCCGTGCACGACGTCGTCGTTCACCGACACGCACAGCGTGTGGCGGTACCCGGGCACGAGCGTGAAGTTCGGAACCCCTCCCGCGTCTCGGATGACCCGCTCGGCCGCCGAGTCGAGCTCGAGCGGGGTCGCACCCGCCGTGAGGCCCGCGCGCGCCTGCGCGAGCGCACTCGCGGTGGCGCGCCCGGCGCTCACCATCGCGCGGAGTTCGGCCGGAGACTTGTAGGGAGAGCGGCGGAACACCGGAGTCAGGCGGCCGCGCCGGGGTGGCGCGGCGCGAGTCCGCGGGCCGAGAGTGCCTCGAAGATGCGGTGCGTGACCTCGTCGAACGTGCCGACGCCGTCGATGCGGACGACCGCGCCACGGCTGCGGTAGACATCGAGGATGGGCGCCGTCTCGCGCTCGTAGATCGCCAGGCGGTTCGCGATGACCTCTTCGGTGTCGTCGGTGCGCCCCTGGTCGACCGCACGCTGACGCAGCCGCGTGATGCTCTCGTCGCGCGGCACCGCGAGTTCGATGACCGCGTCGAGCGACTCGCCGCGACCCTCGAGGAATGCATCGAGGTGCGCGGCCTGCACGCGATTGCGGGGGTACCCGTCGAGCAGGAACCCGGCGGCGGCGTCATCCTGGCTCAGGCGGTCGCGCACGAGCTCGCTCGTCAGGTCGTCCGAAACGAGGTCGCCCGCCTCGATGATCTCCTGAACGCGCTTGCCGAGCTCGGTGCCGCCCGAGACGTTCGCCCGGAAGATGTCACCCGTGGCGACAGCCGGCACTCCGTAGGCCCCCGCGACGAGCACGCCCTGAGTCCCCTTGCCGGAGCCCTGGGGGCCGACGATCAGGAATCGAGCCGAGCCGGTTGCAGGAGCCGTCATCGCAGAAGTCCTTCGTAGTGTCGCTGCTGGAGCTGGGCGTCGATCTGCTTCACCGTCTCGAGGCCGACGCCGACGATGATCAGGATCGAGGCTCCGCCGAACGGGAAGTTCGCGTTGGCGCCGACGAGGGCGAGCGCGATGAGCGGGATCAGGGCCACGATACCGAGGTACATCGACCCGGGCAGCGTGATGCGCGTGAGCACGTAGTCGAGGTACTCGGCCGTCGGGCGGCCCGCACGGATGCCGGGGATGAAGCCGCCGTACTTCTTCATGTTCTCGGCCACCTCGTCGGGGTTGAAGGTGATCGCCACGTAGAAGTACGTGAAGCCGACGATGAGGAGGAAGTACAGGAGCATGTAGAGCGGGTGGTCGCCCTGCGTGAGGTAGTTCGTGATCCAGACGACCCACGGCTGCGGCTCCTCGCCGGCCGCCGGCTGGTTGAACTGCGCGATGAGGGCGGGCAGGTACAGCAGCGACGACGCGAAGATGACGGGCACGACGCCGGCCATGTTCACCTTGATCGGGATGTACGTGTTGTTGCCGCCGTACGTGCGCCTGCCGACCATGCGCTTCGCGTACTGCACGGGGATGCGCCGCTGCGACTGCTCGACGAAGACGACGGCGACGACGATCAGCAGGCCGATCGCGAGGACCATCGCGAAGATGTCCCAGCCGCGCGAGATGCCGATCGCCCAGAGCGAGCCGGGGAAGGTCGCGGCGATCGAGGTGAAGATCAGGAGCGACATGCCGTTGCCGATGCCGCGCTCGGTGATGAGCTCGCCCATCCACATGATGAGGCCGGTGCCCGCGGTCATGGTGATGACCATGAGCAGGATCGCGTACCAGGCGTCGTTGGTGATGAGGGCCGAGCACGCCGGGTCGGTCGACGGGAACAGCGCGCCCGAGCGGGCCACGGTGATGAGCGTCGTCGACTGCAGCACGGCGAGGGCGATGGTGAGGTACCGCGTGTACTGCGTGAGGCGGCCCTGGCCCGACTGGCCCTCCTTGTAGAGGGTCTCGAAGTGGGGGATCACGACGCGCAGCAGCTGCACGATGATCGACGCGGTGATGTACGGCATGATGCCGAGCGCGAAGACCGACAGCTGCAGCAGCGCACCGCCCGAGAAGAGGTTGACGAGGTCGTAGAGCCCCGACGCACCGCCCTGGTTGGCGGCGAGACACTGCTGCACGTTCCCGAAGTCCACGAACGGCGCCGGAATGAAGGAGCCGAGTCGGAACAGGGCGACGATGCCCAAGGTGAATCCGATCTTGCGGCGAAGATCCGGCGTGCGGAAGATCCGCCCGATGGCGTTGAACACTCGTCCTCCTGTTGCTCCGTCGTGGAGTCAGTCCATATGCGGCTCGAGCCTGTCGAGACCCCCGTGAATCATACGCGAGGTCCCGACAGGCTCGGGCATTCAGTAGTGCAGTGGTCTCAGTTGACCGAGCCGCCGGCGGCGACGATCTTCTGCTCGGCGGAGCCGGAGACCTTGTCGACCGCGACGTTCAGCTTCACCTGGATGTCGCCGTTGCCGAGCACCTTGACGCGCTCGTTCTTACGGACGGCGCCCTTCTCGATGAGGTCGGCGACGGTGACGTCGCCACCCTTCGGGTAGAGCTCCGCGAGCTTGTCGAGGTTCACGACCTGGTACTCGACACGGAAGGGGTTCTTGAAGCCACGCAGCTTCGGCGCACGCATGTGGTACGGAAGCTGGCCACCCTCGAAGCCGGGGCGGATGTTGTTGCGGGCCTTCGAACCCTTGGTGCCGCGACCGGCGGTCTTGCCCTTCGAACCCTCACCGCGTCCGACGCGGGTCTTGTCCTTCTTGGCACCGGGGGCGGGGCGGAGGTGGTGCACCTTCAGCACCTGCTCGCGCGGCTCCGCGACGTCGGCCTTGGGGGCGGCCTTCTTCGCGGGGGCCTTCTTCGCAGGGGCCTTCGCAGCCGTCGCCTTCTTCGCAGCAGCAGCCTTGGGGGCTGCGGCCTTCTCGGCGGCGGGCTTCGCGGCTGCCTTCTTCGCCGGAGCCTTCTTGGGGGCTTCGGCCGTGGCGTCGTTCTTCTCGTCAGCCATTAGTCAATCTCCTCAACCTTCACGAGGTGGGCGACGGTCTTGACGTAGCCGCGGTTCTGCGGGGTGTCGTCACGAACGACCGAGTCGCCGATGCGCTTGAGTCCGAGGCTGCGCAGCGTGTCGCGCTGGTACTGCTTCTCGCTCACCTTGGACTTGATCTGGGTCACCTTCAGCTGCTTGGCCATCAGGCACCTGCCTTCGCTGCTGCGGCGGCCTCGGCCGCCTGGGCCTCGGCACGCAGGAGACGGGCGGGAACGACCTCGTCGTAGTCGAGACCACGACGGGCTGCCACTGCGCGCGGCTCCTCGAGCTGCTGCAGGGCCTCGACCGTGGCGTGCACGATGTTGATGGTGTTCGACGAGCCGAGGGACTTCGACAGCACGTCGTGGATGCCGGCGCACTCGAGCACGGCACGCACCGGACCACCGGCGATGACACCGGTACCGGGCGATGCGGGACGCAGCAGGACGACACCGGCCGCGGCCTCACCCTGCACGGGGTGCGGGATGGTCGCGCCGACGCGGGGGACGCGGAAGAAGTTCTTCTTCGCCTCCTCGACGCCCTTCGAGATCGCGGTCGGGACCTCGCGCGCCTTGCCGTAGCCGACGCCGACGAGTCCGTTGCCGTCGCCCACGACGACGAGCGCCGTGAAGCTGAAGCGACGACCGCCCTTGACGACCTTCGACACGCGGTTGATGGTCACGACGCGCTCGAGGAACTGGCTCTTCTCGGCGTCGCGGCCACCGCGGTCGCGGCCACCCTGGTTGCGGTCACGGCCACCGCCGCGACGATTGTCGCGCTCGTTGCGGGCCGGCTCCGAAGCGGCTGCCGTCTCGACGGGTGCCTCTGCAGTCACCTCGGGCTCCTTCGTAGTGCCATTTTCAACAGATGCTGTGCTCACAGGTTGAGCCCTGCCTCTCGCGCTCCATCGGCGATCGCTGCGACACGACCGGCGTACTTGTTGCCGCCGCGGTCGAACACGACGGACTCGATGCCGGCCTGCTTCGCACGCTCTGCGACGAGCTCGCCGACCTTCTTGGCCTTGGCGGTCTTGTCACCGTCGAATGCACGGAGGTCTGCCTCCATGGTCGAGGCGCTGGCGACGGTCTGGCCCTTGCTGTCGTCGACGACCTGCACGAACACGTGACGTGCCGAGCGGGTGACGACGAGACGCGGGCGCAGCTCGGTGCCGACGACCTTCTTGCGAAGGCGGGTGTGGCGGCGCGAACGCGCAGCCGTCTTGGTCTTCACAGCCATGATTACTTACCTGACTTTCCGGCCTTGCGACGCACGACCTCGCCGGCGTAGCGGATGCCCTTGCCCTTGTAGGGTTCGGGCTTCTTGATCTTGCGGATGTTGGCGGCGGTCTCACCGACGGCCTGCTTGTCGATGCCCGCAACCGTGATCTTGTTGTTGCCCTCGACCGTGAACGTGATGCCGGCCGGAGCCTCGACGACCACGGGGTGCGAGAAGCCGAGAGCGAACTCGATCGACGAGCCCTTCTGGGCGACGCGGTAACCGGTGCCGACGATCTCGAGGCCCTTGGAGTAGCCCTGGGTCACGCCGATGATCTGGTTCGCGATGAGGGTACGGGTGAGTCCGTGCAGCGAACGCGAGGTGCGCTCGTCGTCGGGGCGGGTGACGAGAACCTGGTTCTCCTCGACCTTGGCCTCGATCGGGGCGGCGATGACGAGCGCGAGCTCGCCCTTCGGGCCCTTGACCGCCACGGCCTGGCCGTCGATCGTCACGGTGACGCCGGCGGGGATGTCAATGGGGAGTCGTCCAATACGCGACATTGGTGGCTACCACACGTAGGCGAGGACTTCCCCACCCACGCCCTTCTTCTCGGCCTGGCGGTCGGTGAGCAGACCGCTGGAGGTGGACAGGATCGCGACGCCGAGGCCACCGAGGACCTTGGGCAGCTCGGTCGACTTCGCGTAGACGCGGAGGCCGGGCTTCGAGACGCGCTTGATGCCGGCGATCGAACGCTCGCGGTTGGGGCCGAACTTGAGCTGCAGCGTGAGGGTCTTGCCGACGCGTGCGTCGGCGACCTCGAAGTCCGCGATGTAGCCCTCCTTCTTCAAGATCTCGGCGATGTGCGCCTTGAGCTTGGAGTTCGGCATCGACACGGAGTCGTGGTGCGCGGAGTTGGCGTTCCGCAGACGGGTCAGCATGTCAGCGACCGGATCGGTCATCGTCATGTCGAGTCGTTTCCTTATCGTTCACCAGGTTTCAGGACCCGTTACACGGGGACTGACCTGTGGTGCTCGGTTCCAGCGGATGCAGGGACCGGGTCGGATGCCGCAGAGCGAGCCCTGCGGCATCCGGAGTTTCAGTTGGCCGCGTCGGCCGACTTGAACGGGAAGCCGAGCTGCTTGAGCAGCGTGCGGCCCTCGTCGTCGTTCTTGGCGGTGGTCACCACAGTGATGTCCATGCCGCGGACGCGGTCGATCTTGTCCTGGTCGATCTCGTGGAACACGCACTGCTCCGTGAGGCCGAAGGTGTAGTTGCCGGTGCCGTCGAACTGCTGGTCCGAGAGGCCGCGGAAGTCGCGGATACGGGGCAGAGCGAGCGAGAGCAGGCGGTCGAGGAACTCCCACATGCGGTCGCCGCGCAGCGTGACGTGCGCGCCGATCGGCTGGCCCTCGCGCAGCTTGAACTGCGCGATGGACTTGCGGGCCTTCGTGACCTGCGGCTTCTGGCCGGTGATCTTCGTGAGGTCGGCGATGGCGCCGTCGATGATCTTGCCATCGCGCGCGGCCTCGCCGACACCCATGTTCACGACGATCTTCACGAGGCCCGGCACCTGGTGCACGTTGGTGTAGCCGTGCTCCTCGGTGAGGCTCTTCGTGATCTCGTTCCGGTACTTGGTCTTGAGTCGCGGCTGGATTTTGCCAGCCTGCGTCGCCGTATCGGTCATTACAGGTCCTTACCTGACTTCTTCGCGTAACGAACGCGGACCGTCTTCTCGACGCCGTCCTTCGTCACGATCTCGTTCGCGGAAACCGACACGCGTCGGCTTCTTCGTCTCGGGGTCGACGAGCGCGACGTTCGAGACGTGGATCGGGGCCTCTTGCGTCTCGATGCCGCCGGTCTTGGTGCCGCGCTGCGTCTGGCCGACGCGAACGTGCTTCGTGACGAAGTTGATGCCTTCGACGACGACGCGGTTCTCGGCGACGAGCACCTCGAGGACCTTGCCCTGCTTGCCGCGGTCTCCGCCGCGAGCCTGGCTGCGGCCCGAGATGACCTGCACGAGGTCACCCTTCTTGATGTTGGCCATGACTTAGATAACCTCCGGTGCCAGCGAGATGATCTTCATGAACTTCTTGTCGCGAAGCTCGCGACCGACCGGTCCGAAGATGCGGGTGCCGCGGGGGTCACCATCGTTCTTCAGGATGACCGCGGCGTTCTCGTCGAACTTGATGTAGGAGCCGTCGGGACGACGGGTCTCCTTGACGGTGCGGACGATGACGGCCTTGACCACATCGCCCTTCTTGACGTTGCCGCCGGGGATCGCGTCCTTGACGGTCGCGACGATGACGTCACCGAGACCGGCGTAGCGACGCTTCGAGCCGCCGAGAACGCGAATGGTGAGCAGCTCCTTGGCGCCGGTGTTGTCGGCGACCTTGACTCGTGATTCCTGCTGAAGCACTTTGAACTCCTTCTTTCAAGCAAGCCCGAGGCTTACTTGGCCTTCTCGACGATCTCGACGAGGCGCCAGCGCTTCGTGGCGCTGAGCGGGACGGGTCTCGGTGATCACGACGAGGTCGCCGATGCCGGCGGTGTTCTGCTCGTCGTGCGCCTTGACCTTCGAGGTAGCGGCGCAGGACCTTGCCGTACAGCGGGTGCTTCACGCGGTCCTCGACCTCGACGACGATGGTCTTGTCCATCTTGTCGCTGACGACATAGCCGCGACGCACCTTGCGGTACGCGCGCGGGCGAGCTCGGCCGTCTCGGCGACCTCGGCCTCAGGGGCCTTCTTGGTCTCAGCCATGATCAGGCCTCCTTCGTCTCTGCCTCGGCAGCAGCATCAGCGGATGCCTCGGCCTTGGCCTTCTTGGTCTTCTTCTCGGCCTTGGCGGGAGCCTCGACCGGTGCGGGAGTGGCACGGATGCCGAGCTCGCGCTCACGGATGACCGTGTAGATGCGAGCGATGTCGCGCTTGACGGCCGGAGGCGGCCGTGGCTTTCGAGCTGACCGGTGGCCGACTGGAAGCGCAGGTTGAACAGCTCCTCCTTGGCCTTCTTCAGCTCGTCGACGAGTCGCTCGTCTTCAAAGGTGTCGAGCTCGGCGGGGCTGAGCTCCTTGGTGCCGACGGCCATTATGCGTCGCCCTCCTCGCGCTTGATGATGCGTGCCTTGAGGGGCAGCTTGTGGATGGCACGGGTCATGGCCTCACGAGCGAGTTCCTCGGAGACGCCGGAGACCTCGAAGAGGACTCGACCCGGCTTGACGTTCGCGACCCACCACTCGGGCGAACCCTTACCGGAACCCATGCGGGTTTCGGCCGGCTTCTTCGTGAGCGGACGGTCGGGGTAGATGTTGATCCACACCTTGCCACCGCGCTTGATGTGACGCGTCATCGCGATACGAGCGGACTCGATCTGACGGTTCGTCACGTACGCGGGGGTCAGGGCCTGGATGCCGAACTCACCGAAGGAGACCTTCGTGCCGCCGGTGGCCTGGCCGGAACGGCCGGGGTGGTGCTGCTTGCGGTACTTGACTCGACGGGGAATCAACATGGTTATGCCTCAACTCCTGCTGCCACCGGCTCCTGCGCCTTGGGCGCACGGCGGGGGCGGTCACTGCGTCGTCACCGCGCGAGGGCTTCTGCGAAGCCTGCTCGCGGGCGAGTTCCTTGTTGGTGATGTCGCCCTTGTAGATCCAGACCTTCACGCCGATGCGGCCGAAGGTGGTCTTGGCCTCGTAGAAGCCGTAGTCGATGTTCGCGCGCAGGGTGTGCAGGGGCACACGGCCTTCGCGGTAGAACTCCGAGCGGCTCATCTCGGCGCCGCCGAGGCGGCCCGACACCTGGATGCGGACACCCTTGGCGCCGGCGCGCTGCGCGCCCTGCAGGCCCTTGCGCATCGCGCGGCGGAACGCCACGCGAGCGGAGAGCTGCTCGGCGATGCCCTGCGCGACGAGCTGGGCGTCGGCCTCGGGGTTCTTCACCTCGAGGATGTTGAGCTGGATCTGCTTGCCGCTGAGCTTCTCGAGGTCGGCGCGGATGCGCTCGGCCTCGGCGCCGCGGCGGCCGATCACGATGCCGGGACGGGCCGTGTGGATGTCCACGCGCACGCGGTCACGGGTGCGCTCGATCTCGATGCGCGAGACACCGGCGCGGTCGAGCGACGTCTGGAGCAGACGACGGATCTTGACATCCTCGGCGAGGTAGTCGGCGTAGCGCTGTCCGGGCTTCGTCGAGTCGGAGAACCACCGCGACACATGGTCGGTGGTGATGCCGAGACGGAAGCCGTACGGGTTTACCTTCTGACCCATTACTTCGTACCCTCCTCGGGCGTGGCGAGCACGACGGTGATGTGGCTCGTTCGCTTGTTGATGCGGAAGGCACGACCCTGCGCACGCGGCTGGAATCGCTTGAGGGTGGTGCCCTCATC
The DNA here is from genome assembly GCA_963758615.1 of uncultured Actinomycetota bacterium. Taxonomy (GTDB): domain Bacteria; phylum Actinomycetota; class Actinomycetes; order Actinomycetales; family Microbacteriaceae; genus Agromyces. Next base: position 955,582 of record CAVWVZ010000009.1, read on the forward strand.
GACGAATGCGCGGCTGATGTAGAGGTCCTGCTCGTCCAGGTAGGTGTTCGAGGCATCGGCCTTGACGCGAGCGTTCGCGATGGCCGAGGCAACGAGCTTGTACACCGGCTCGCTCGCACCCTGGGGTGCGAACTTCAGGATGGCGAGTGCCTCCTGTGCCTGCTTGCCGCGGATCATGTTGACGACGCGGCGGGCCTTCATGGGGGTGACGCGGATGTGTCGCACGCGTGCGATCGACTCCACCATTTCTTCTCCTCCTTCACGTCACCGCGTCAGCGGCGACGGCCCTTCTTGTCGTCCTTCACGTGTCCACGGAAGGTGCGGGTGGGGGCGAACTCGCCGAGCTTGTGACCCACCATGGTCTCGGTGACGAACACCGGGATGTGCTTGCGGCCGTCGTGCACGGCGATCGTGTGCCCCAGCATCGCCGGGATGATCATCGAGCGACGTGACCAGGTCTTGATGACGTTCTTGGAACCGGCTTCGTTCTGCGGTGACGACCTTGCGAAGCAGGTGGTCGTCGACGAAGGGGCCCTTCTTGAGACTGCGCGGCATCTTCTTCTACTCCTACTTGCGCTTCTTGCCGACGGTGCGACGACGGACGATGAGCTTGTCGCTCTCCTTGTTGGGGCGACGGGTGCGTCCCTCGGACTGGCCCCAGGGGCTGACCGGGTGGCGACCACCGGAGGTCTTGCCCTCACCACCACCGTGCGGGTGGTCGACCGGGTTCATGGCGACACCGCGGACGGTCGGGCGGACGCCCTTCCAGCGCTTGCGGCCGGCCTTGCCCCAGTTGATGTTCGACTGCTCGGCGTTGCCGACCTCGCCGATCGTCGCGCGGCAGCGCGCGTCGACGTTGCGGATCTCGCCCGAGGGCAGACGGAGCTGCGCGTAGGGGCCGTCCTTGGCGACGAGACGAACGGAGGCGCCGGCCGAGCGGGCCATCTTCGCGCCGCCGCCGGGACGGAGCTCGATGGCGTGGATGACGGTACCGGTGGGGATGTTGCGCAGCGGCAGGTTGTTGCCCGGCTTGATGTCGGCGTTGGGGCCCGACTCGATGGGGTCGCCCTGCGCCGAGCTTGTTCGGCGCGAGGATGTAGCGCTTCGTGCCGTCGACGAAGTGCAGCAGCGCGATGCGGGCGGTGCGGTTGGGGTCGTACTCGATGTGAGCGACCTTGGCGGGCACGCCGTCCTTGTCGTTGCGACGGAAGTCGATCACGCGGTACTGGCGCTTGTGGCCACCACCGATGTGACGCGTCGTGATGCGACCCTGGTTGTTGCGGCCACCGGTCTTCGACAGCGGGCGGAGCAGCGACTTCTCGGGCGTCGAGCGGGTGATCTCCGCGAAGTCGGCGACCGACGAACCGCGGCGACCCGGGGTCGTGGGCTTGTACTTACGAATAGCCATTGTGTATTCCTCTGCTCCCTAGCCGACAGCCGTGAAGATGTCGATCGAGCCGGACTTGAGGGTGACGATCGCGCGCTTGGTGTCCTTGCGCTTGCCCATGCCGAACCGGGTGCGGCGGGTCTTGCCCTGACGGTTCAGGGTGTTGATCGACGCCACCTGGACGTTGAAGATCTTCTCGATCGCGAGCTTGATCTCGGTCTTGTTCGAGCGGGGGTCCACGATGAACGTGTACTTGCCCTCGTCGATCAGGCCGTAGCTCTTCTCGGAGACGACCGGCGAGAGGATGATGTCGCGCGGGTCCTTGTTGTGCGCGGCGCTCATGCCGAGACCTCTTCCTTCTTCGCCGTCTTCGCGGCCACGAAGGCCTCGAGCGCGGCGTTGCTGAAGACGATGTCGTCGGAGACGAGCACGTCGTAGGCGTTCAGCTGGTCGACCGGCAGCACGTGCACGGTCGGGATGTTGCGCACCGCGCGCTCGCGAGCTCCTCGTCGCGCGTGAGCACGATGAGGTAGTGCTTGGCCGGGGCGATCGCGCCGAGGAGCGCGACGGCGTCCTTCGTCTTCGGGGTCTCGCCGGCGCGAACGCCGCGACCGCGTGGATGCGGCCGCCGCGAGCGCGGTCGGAGAGCGCGCCGAGGAGGGCCGCGGCGATCATCTTCTTGGGGGTGCGCTGCGAGTAGTCGCGCGGCTGCGGGCCGTGGACGACGCCACCGCCGGTCATCTGAGGAGCGCGGATCGAGCCCTGACGGGCGCGGCCGGTGCCCTTCTGCTTGAACGGCTTGCGACCGGCGCCGGAAACCTCGCCGCGGGTCTTGGTCTTGTGCGTGCCCTGGCGTGCGGCAGCGAGCTGCGCGACGACGACCTGGTGGATGAGCGGGACGTTGGTCTGCACGTCGAAGAGCTCGGCGGGCAGCTCGACCGAGCCGGACTTCTTGCCGGTCGACGTCGAGGACGTCGATGGTGTTGGTGCGGTAGCCATGGACTACGCCCCCTTCACTGCGTTGCGGACGAAAACGAGACGGCCGCGCGCACCGGGAACCGCGCCCTTGACGAGCAGCAGGCCCTTCTCGGCGTCGACGGCGTGCACGCGGAGGTTGAGCACGGTCACGCGCTCGCCACCCATGCGACCGGCCATGCGCATGCCCTTGAAGACACGGCTGGGGGTCGACGAAGCACCGATCGAGCCGGGCTTGCGGTGGTTGCGGTGCGAACCGTGCGAGGCGGAGACGCCCTTGAAGTTGTGGCGCTTCATGACACCGGCGAAGCCCTTGCCCTTGCTCGTGCCGACGACGTCGACGAGCTGGCCGGCCTCGAAGGTGCCGTCGACCGTGAGCTCCTGGCCGAGCGCGTAGCTCGAGGCATCGGCGGTGCGCACCTCGGCGAGGTGGCGACGCGGGGTGACGCCCGCCTCACGGAAGTGGCCGGCGGCCGGCTGGTTGACCTTGCGCGGGTCGATGGCGCCTGCCGCGATCTGGACGGCTTCGTAGCCGTCCTTCTCGGGGGTGCGAACCTGGGTGACCACGTTCGGGGCGATCTCGATGACGGTGACCGGGAACGAGCTTGTTGTTCTCGTCCCACACCTGGGTCATGCCGAGCTTGGTGCCGAGCAGACCCTTCACGTTCTTGGTAGCGGAAGACATCTGTTACCTCAGAGCTTGATCTCGATGTTGACGTCGGCCGGCAGGTCGAGACGCATGAGCGAGTCGACGGCCTTCGGCGTCGGGTCCACGATGTCGATGAGGCGCTTGTGGGTGCGCATCTCGAAGTGCTCGCGGCTGTCCTTGTACTTGTGGGGCGAACGGATGACGCACACCACGTTCTTCTCGGTCGGAAGCGGCACGGGGCCGACGACCGTGGCGCCCGCGCGGGTCACCGTGTCGACGATCTTGCGCGCCGAGGTGTCGATGACCTCGTGGTCATACGACTTCAGTCGAATGCGGATCTTCTGTCCCGCCATCTCTGACTCTCTCTCTGTCAAGGCGTCTTACCCCTTCCGAGGGCATCGGACGCCGCGTAGTTACTCCGTGTGAAGCACCACTGTTCTTCTGTCAAAGGCCAATGATCGAGCCTGTCGAAACCACCGTTCGGATGTCCCGGGGCGGTGCCCTCGACACGCTCGACCTTCGAGCCTCACCGACGCGCGCGCGGACATGGAGGACCCATGGCCTTGTGATTGTCGGTTTGTCTGTTCTCCTGCCTGCGGCCTAGCCTGACCCCTTGCCTGTCTTACGAGAACGCTGCGGGTGGCTATGCACTGCCTGACAGTGATCCGATCAGCGCGCACGAGTGCTCGCGTTCGAAATGTTGAACTCAACGAGTTTGCCACAATCGGGGCATCCATGCAACCCGGGCGTGTCGCGCCCGACGGATCTCACAGCGACGTCGCAGGAACGGCGGCTCGCCCGCGCGGTGGCCCATGATTGAGTGAGCACGACCGCGACGGAAACGGGACCCATGAGCGAGCACGCGCACCAGGTGAGCGAGCGGATCGGGCCGGGCAGCGTCTCGGTCACCCGCACCGGCGGCCGCACCTACGAAGGGCTGAACGAGCGGGGCGCGACCGTGCGCATCGGGGGGCTCCGAGCTCGAGGGCGAGCACTTCACGCCGGGCGAGCTGCTGAAGATCGCCCTCATCGGCTGCGCCGGCCTCAGCACCGACCGAGTCGCCGCCCGCCGCCTCGGCGACGACTACGCGATCACCATGTGGGCGCACGGGATCTGCGACCCCGACAGACCGGTACTCGCGCATCGACGAGGAACTGCTGCTCGACCTCTGCTCGCTCGAGCGAGGCGAGCGCACGAAGCTCATCGGCATCATGGAGCGTGCGATCGAGCGCGGAT
>CAVWVZ010000010.1:0-168820 GCA_963758615.1 uncultured Actinomycetota bacterium
TCCTCCGCTTCGTTCAGTTGGTCTGCTTGGCTCAGCCACGGCGTCCCCACGACGACAACGCACTCATCCTCCCCTCCCTTCCCGATCAGGGGCCGCTCGGCAACCAGATCACCAACGCCGGCGAGATCATCGCCACCGGTTCGATCGACCTGCCGCGCAGTTTCGGGGCCACGGGGGTTCACCCGAGCCAGATCGACTCCTCCGACGTCGATCGTCTGTTCGACCACGTCGAAGACGTCGGCACGGGCGTCGCGCCGGTCGCGGCGACCCGGGCGATCAGCACGCAGGGGGCATCGCGTGCGATGATCGCCCCGCCCAAGAAGGAGGGCATGAACGTCCCGCTCGTGCTCGCCGTCACCGCCGGCGTGCTTGCGCTCGGCGTCGTTGCCACCCTCGTGATCGGTGCGGTCGCCGGCCTCTTCTGAGCCACGCCACCGATCGTCAGAAACGCAGACCGGAAATGAGCGTATGACCGCATCCGACCAGGCACTCGAGTCCCTCGCCCTCGCGGCGCGGGCTGCAGACGCGAAGGGCGGCGAAGACCTCGTCGCCCTCGACGTGTCGAGGCCGCTCCCGTTCGCCGACGTGTTCCTCCTCGCAACGGGCAATTCCGAGCGCAACGTGATCGCCATCGCCGATGCCATCGAAGAGGTGCTCGGCCGTGCCGGGCGCCGCGAAGGGCACGACGCCGGCCGATGGGTGCTCCTCGACTTCGGCGACCTCGTCGTCCACGTCTTCCACCGCGAGGAGCGCATGTACTACGGGCTGGAGCGGCTCTGGGCGGGCTGCCCGGCGCTGCCGGTGGCTCCGTTGCTCGCCGCGAGCAACTGAACGGAACGGCGCACCTCGCCTGAGGCGCCCTCGATTTCGTTCGCGGGCACGGGCTGGTGTAAGCTCGTTCGTTGCCCCGAACGGGGTATACGGGTCTGTGGCGCAGCTGGTAGCGCACCTGCATGGCATGCAGGGGGTCAGGGGTTCGAGTCCCCTCAGATCCACCAAAAACCCCTGATGAATCGGTAGATTCACAGGAGTTTTTCGCGTTGAGGATAGCCGAAAAAGGGCCTTTGTGGCCGTTTGGGGCCTTTTTCAATTCGATGACGAGCCTCCACAGCTATCCACATGCGAAGTCCCGAGAGGGCAAGCATTTTGGCTTGATGCGCACTCCTGAGGAGTATGAGCACATCAACCCAACCCACCATTCCGGCATCCCGGTTCGTCGACGAGCTGGGGGACTATCTCAGCGTCGACGAGTTGGCGCAGTACTTGCAGCTGTCCAAAGAGACGATCTATCACTGGCAACTCGAGGAACCGGCCCGAAGGCCACCAAGCTCGGCAAACATCTGCGATACAGCCGGGAAAATGTGCTGGCCTGGCTGAGGGCCAGAACGGACCGACGGTGACAACGGTGATGGCTTCCTCCTCTGCGAAGACAGAGGGCGATTGCGATGCCACGCAGCAAAATGGAACCCGGTTCACACGGGGAGATCCCTACCACGACCTGCCTGACGGTCGCGTTCGCGGCACCGTCAAGTTTCGTCGCATCGACGGGAGCTACGGCAAGCTCCGCACCCGCGCGACCTCCAAGGCACGAGCACGGTCGGACTGAATGTTGCGCGCCTTGGCATCGGCGCCTGCTCGCCGACGCGGAGCCTTGGTTTGCTCCATCCGGCGCACGGAATGGGTGATACCCGTTGCCGCCGCCGACCCTAGTCCGTAGCGTCGGATGCGTGGCCGTTGTAGCATTCGCCGGCGTCATGTCGACCGTCCTTTTCGGCAGGATCATCCCGCCCTTGGAGCGGCGGGATCCATGCCCGTCGCGTCCGGAGCGAGTGTCATGAGGTCGAGCATCGGCACTCGCGCCATGGCGGTCTACCAGAACCTGCCGCTACCGGCGGGGTCGGCCGTGGGCGTCGTCGCGGTGCTCGTGCTGGACCGCGTTCGCCACGCCCCGCTCCCCGTCCCGCGCGCACCCCACCGGGCGGCGGGTGCCGCCTTGCTCGCCATAGGGTGCGCACTGAATGTGTGGGCGCTGGTCGGACGCCGCCGTCGCACCTCCGGGGAGTTCCAGCTCGAGCAGCCGGAATCGCTCGTCACCACCGGACCGTACGCCTTCAGCCGCCAGCCCATGTACCTCGGATGGTGGCTCATCCACCTCGGTTTCGGAATCCTGCGCGGATCCGCCTGGGTGGCTGCGACGCTGCCGGTGGCCGTCCTCCTCGAGCACCTCGGCGGATCGCTGGTGGAGGAACGCGAGCTCCGACGCCAGTTCCCCGCAGAGTACGCGCGGTACGCCGAGCGGGTGTCGCGCTATGCGGGTCCATTGCGGCGGCGGCGACATGATCACGAGCATGGCCACGAGCACCCTGGGTGGGGTCCGCGGTTACCTCCGCGAGTTCTTCGTGCCGCACACGCACGATTGGCCGACTCAGTTGATGACGCGTTGGAGGCGAGACCAGGGCGTCCGCGCGTTGAAGATCAGCCTGTTCGTCCTCCTCGCGACCACGGTGCTGCAGCTCGTGGTGGTCTTCTTGAGCAACTCGGTTGCGCTGCTCGCCGACGCCGTGCACAACTTCGCCGACGCGTTGACCGCGGTCCCGCTCTGGATAGCGTGGTCTCGCTCGCCGCGGAGCATCCCGGCGCTACCCCTACGGATACGGCCGCGCCGAAGACCTCGCCGGCCTGTTCATTGTCGCCGTCGTCGCCGTATCGGCCATCACTGCCGCGTGGCAGGCGATCGACCGGCTGCTGAACCCGCAACCCGTCGAGAACATCGGCTGGCTGATGGCGGCCGGCGTCATCGGGTTCCTTGGCAACGAGGCGGTCGCGATTTGCCGCATCCGGGTCGGCCGACGGATCGGATCAGCCGCGCTCGTCGCCGACGGCGTGCACGCGCGCACCGATGGATTCACCTCCCTCGCAGTCGTCATCGGAGCATTGGCATCGCGCTTGGAATCCGCTCGCCGACCCGATCATCGGCCTGCTGATCTCGGCCACCATCTTCGTCCTTCTCTGGGGCACCGTCCGCAGCGTCGGCCGGCGCCTCATGGACGGCGTCGAACCCAAACTGCTCGAGCGCGCCGAACATGCGCTCGAGAAGCACCCGGTCTGGACGGAGTCCGCACCGTACGACTGCGTTGGAGCGGCCACCGACTCGACGGCGACGCCGTCGTGATCGTGGACGGCAATGAAACGCCGCAAACACGGAGGCGGTCACCGCGGAGGCCGAAGCACGGGTGCGCCGCGCACTCCCGAAGCTCGACCGATTCACCGCCCATGCAACCACCGCGGGTGGAACCCCACAGGACTGACTCGGTCGGCACCGCCGACGCTCCGCCATCGGGAGTCGCACGGGTTGGCGCATCAGACGGGAGTCGCACAAGTTCCACGATCGCCGCGCCGCTATCCGCCGGTCACGACTTGGCCGTCGTGTAAGCGCGCGGTGGCGTCACAGATGTCAGCTTCCGAACTCCTCGACCCAGAGCAGCGGCAGGACGACCGCTTCGTCGTTCGCCCAGGTGAACCAGGGCGTGCCGCGAAGACGACCGGGAACGCCGTGACGAGCCCGCCTGCAAGCGGCGTGGCCATGTGGCATGGACCTGACCCGGTGGTGGGCGACCGTAGAGCCGAAGTCCCGGTCCGCCTCGGCGGCGAAGCCTACCGTCGAATCATGGCTGATCCGTCGCAGCATCCGGTGAGCCGCCGGGGCGTGCTCGCGTTGGGCGCGGCCGGAACCATGGCCGCCGTGAGCGGCTTGCGCTGTGGGGCTGCACGCCGGAGCAGGCGGGAATGCCTTCAGCGACATCGCGCGCACCGACGCCATCGGCGTCACCGCGACTCCCGACCGGCGCCGTGGGGACCCTGCGTGAGCCCGACGTGTTCGCGAGTTCGAACGGCCGGCTCGACCTCGAACTCACGGCCGCACTGTCGAACACCGTGGTTGCGGGGTCAGCCGTGCGCGCGCTCACGTACAACGGTGGCCTGCCTGGCCCGACCCTGCGGGTTCGGCCGGGCGACCGCATCGCGCTTCGACTGCGCAATGACCTGGCGGCGCCGACGAACCTGCACCTGCACGGTCTGGTGGTGTCGCCTGGAGGGTGCCGGTGACAACGTGTTCGTCATGATCGAGCCGGGCGGCGCGCACGAGTACGAGTACCGGCTGGGATATGACCATCCATTGGGCACGTTCTGGTACCACCCCCATTACCACGGTATGCGGCCGAGCAGCTCTTCGGCGGACTGTACGGGGCGATCATCGTCGCGGAGGAGTCCCCGGTCGAGTCGGTGCGCGAGCGCCTGCTGGTCGTCTCGGACATCGCGTTCGACGCACGGGCGGGCGTGCACGCGGCATCCCCTGTCGAGCGGATGCTCGGCCGCGAGGGCGACCTCGTGATGGTGAACGGCCAAGTCGGCGCGGTGCTCGCGGCGGGGTCCGGAGAGCGGGAGCGGTGGCGCTTGGTCAACGCCTGCTCCTCGCGCTTCCTCCGGCTCCGGCTCGACGGACAGCGGATGCAGCTCCTCGGCATCGACGCAGGTCGGTACACCGAGCCTCGCGATGTGGAGGAGTTCGTGCTCGCACCCGGGAACCGCGCCGACATCCTGGTGACCGCAGCGGCGGGCGACTCCATGCTCCGCACCCTGCCATTCGACCGGGGAGGCATGGGCATGATGCGGGCGCCGTCGAGCGCCACGACGGGAGCTGACCTCGTGCGCTTCGCGGTCAGGCGCCGACGCAATGCCGGGCGGTGCCGGCCTTCCGCCGCCTCGGCCCCAACGGGACCTGCGCCTCGAGCGGGTGACCGGTCGCCGGACGCTCACGCTCGCCATGGGCGGGCCGGGCGGCGGGGGAATGGGCAAGGGGCTTCACGATCGACGGACGGCCCCTATGACCACGCACGCGTCGATACCGAGGTCCGGCACGGCGCCATCGAGGAGTGGACGATCGTGAACACGAGCACCATGGACCATCCATTCCACCTGCACGTCTGGCCGATGCAGCTCGTCGAGGTGGGCGGAACGTCGGTCGTCGACGTCGACTGGCGAGACGTCGTGCCCGTGCGCGCCCGCGACACGACCGTGGTGCGCATCGCGTTCGACGGCGTCCTCGGCACGACCGTCTATCACTGCCACATCCTCGACCACGAGGACAACGGGATGATGGGCATCATCCGGGTGGCCTGAGCCCGGAGCCATAGCCATGGCGATGAACGGGATGCGGCGACTCCAGAACGCGGCGTCGGACTCGGGCCGGCCGGTGGGAACGGCGAATCGAGCCGGAGCCGCACAGGACGTGCGACGGCTGCGTCGGCGGCGGTAATGAAGGTCCGGACAGTCCTCGGACATAGCACGAGGCTACGCGCGAAACAGGGTGGCGAGACGAAACCCGAAACCTGTGTATGACTCCCGTGCATATGCGCGCGCGGACTTCGGGATGGCCTACGCGATTCGTGATCGGCAGTCATAGTGGAGCCATGTACCTAGCGTCCTTAGTCACCGGCATCCTCGTCGACAGGCTAGAACGTACCCGATGGCGATCGCCTCCGGCGTCACTCTCCTTCTCGCGGGCCTCGTCGCCCTCGCTCGCTCCGGCCGATTCACTCGGACTGCTCATCCTGGCATTGACACTTCTGGGTCTGGGCTGGAACTTCGGGCCTATCGCCGGTACCGCGCTCGTGGTCGACGGGACCGTTCCCGCCAACCGGGCTCGCACGCAGGGCACGGTCGACGTGCTCATCGCACTCGCTGGCGCAGGTGGCAGGACAGCCTCAGGATGGTGATCGCCGCCACTGACTACGGCGCGCTCTACCTCGCTCGCGGCGTCCTTGCCTTGCTGCTGATCCGGGTCCTGCTCGTGGCACGCCGCAGCCGAACCCAGCCCGAATTCCACCTGACTGACACCCCAGGCGATACCGATGACCTCGAACGCGTCGACGCCGCTGAACGCGACAGCCTGCTGAGCTACTTCGGCAGTCTGGCATCGGCGCCACGATCGTGCCGTATCCAGCGCACACCACCGTCGAGGAAGGCAAACGCCTGCACGGCGTAATGCTCGGCACGTTCACCAAGAACCTGCTGCTCAAGGACAAGAAGGGCGGCCTGTTCTTCGTCACTGCACACGAAGACTCCGACATCGACCTGAGGACCCTTCACACCAGGATCGACGCACGCGGTCGACTCGGGTTTGCCTCCGGAGTGATGTTCGAGCGGCTCCGCGTGACGCCCGGCCCGGCCACGCCGATGTCCCTCTTCCATGACACCGACGGTGGATCACGCTCGTCGTCGATCAGCGACTGGAGGGCAGCGATCGACTCAAACTCCACCCGATGATCCGCGCCGACAGCATCGGCCTCGGGTCAGGCAATTTCTCGCCTTCGCTACCGCCACCGGCCACGGCCCGTAATAGCGGTCATGTCGGGCTGGTCTCGGTGACCGTGACCCGCAGCTCGGTCCATAACATGCCTTCCGCAACGATGTGACGACGCGCGCCATTGCCAATGGTGATACCATAAACCCGGCCCGCACGAACCGATGGACATCATCCATGGGCATGGACGCCAGGCCGTCCAAGGCGCAAGATGAGGTGCATGACGACGACAGTCATGATCCTCGGCGCCGGCTTCGGAGGGTCGAACTCGGCGAGCACACTGTCGAGCACCTCACCGGCGAGGTCGAGGTCACCCTCGTCGACCAGCACGACGCCTTCGTGTTCGGCTTCTCCAAGCTGGAGGTCCTCTTCGGGCACCAGAACGCGGAACAGGTGCGGATCCCGTACCGCGAGATTCGCACGCCGGGCGTGGAGTTCCGCCAGGAGCGGGTGCTCGCGATCGACCCGGCGACCCGGCACGTCGTCACGGATGCTGCGGTGTACGACCCTGACATCGTCGTCATCGCCCTCGGTGCCGACTACGACATCGCCGCGACACCCGGCTTCGCCGACGGAGGGTCGAGTACTACACGGTCGCAGGCGCCGAGCGGCTGTGCGACGAACTGGCGGCGTTCCGCGGCGGCCGGGTGATACTGGCCGTGCTCTCCATCCCGTTCAAGTGCCCGCCCGCGCCATACGAGGCGATCCTGCTGCTCCACGACCGGCTCGTCGCCCGCGGCATCCGCGAGGCAGCGGCCTTCACATGGTCAGCCGCAACCGTCGCCCATCCCGGTCTCGCCCCAGGCATCGGCCGCGCTGGAACACGCGATGGCCGAGCGTGGGATCACGTACACGAAACGCCACCGGGTCCACGGATTGACCCCGACGCGCGGGTCGCGCAGTTCAAGGACCACGACGAGCCGTACGACTTGTTCATCGGGATCCCGACCCACAAGGTGCCCGACGTGCTTGCTGAGGCGGGCTTGACGCCGGGACGGATGGGTCGCGGTCGACCCCGTGACGCTACAGACGCCGAACGCCGGGGTGTACGCATCGGCGACTGCGCCGAGACCGGGATCCCGAAGGCCGGCACCTTCGCCGAGAGCGCGGCCCACGTCGTCGCGGACGGCATCGTTCGCAGCATCCGAGGCACCGGCGGAATTGCAGCGCGGGGGCACCGGGCTCTGCTACCTGGAGTTCGGCCACGGCGACGTCGGTCGCGTCGACGTCGACTTCCACGCCGACGGCGGGCCGACCGCGCCGCTCCTAGGGCCGACGCCGGCGTACGCCGCTGAAAAGGGGGAGTTCGGCGCGGCGCGACGCGCCCGCTGGTTCGGGACCTGACGCGTCTCGCACGTTCGCGGGACCGGGGTGGCGGGGCAGGGCGGCACGTGGTACGCAGAGTCGTCGCGTGCTGGGTCGACTACTTCGGATTCATCGGATAGCCGCGTGCCATTGATCCCGCGAAAGCCTGATGCCCGATCCAGGCACCATCAACGGGGTGGCGCAAGACTTTCGTCCCGCCCGATCCCAACGGATCAGAGCAGGATCGTGAGTGCGAAGTCATCGCATGGCGGGATATCGGAAAGGCGCCACCTCATGATGTATGGATTCGATGGCGGATGGGGTTGGATGTGGCTCGGCGACATCCTGGCGGCACTGATCGTCTTGGTCGTTCGCGCATTCTCATCTGACGCGTCATCCCAGGCCGGGCAAGCGCCGAAGGCTCCCGCGAGTTCGGTGCGTCAGATCATCGAGGAACGCCTCGCGCGTGGCGAGATCACTCCTGACGAATTCCGTCAGCTTGCCGCGCCCTCGACGAGCCACAGTCAGTGACGTTGAGGATGCCGCGCGGCCGAGTCATTCACTAGACACTCACTCCGGCCGTGTGATCCACGACGGTCGGCCGGCTACCAGTAACAGACCCAGACATCCAAACCTTGGGGCCTTTTTGGGTCCTTTTTGATCCACAGACAACGCCAAAGACCCACATCCAGTGGCAATGCCGATCCGAGGCGATCGCCGTTGCGCCCCTTATCGTTGCTGGTATCCACAACAAAAGACGGCGCAGGCTCGCACTTCAATGTCTGTCAGGGGGTCAGGGGTTCGAGTCCCCTCAGATCCACCAAAAACCCCTGATGAACAATATGTTCTCAGGGGTTCTTTTCGTTGAAGTTGCCCTTGAGGCCTTTTTCAAATCGCCCCGAGGTTCACAGCGATCCACAACGGATCGCGTCAGACAGCGAACAACCAGGATCTGTGCCGCACCACCTTGACGCTTCTCTCCGCCTTCATCAGGTGCTGAGCGACAGTTGATCGCGTCTGCGTCCGCGCGGCGCGTTCGTTTGGGCGCGACCATTCATGGCGAGGACCTTGCCGCGGCGATCTCGCCCGGGGTGGCGGCGATGCGATGGTCTTGGATGGTCTGATGGTTGTCCACGGCCCAGGCGGCGAGGTCGAGGACGGTTCTCAGTAGGCTGCGCCCGAGGGTTGTGAGCTCGTACTCGACGCGGGGTGGCACCTCGGGGAAGCTCGTGCGCGTGACGAGCCCATCCTCGGCAAGATGCTGCAACGTCAGCGTGAGCATCCGCTGCGATATGCCCGGGATCGCGTGCGCGAGTTCCGTGTAGCGCACAGGGCCGGCCTCCAACGTGCCGACGACGAGCACACTCCACTTGTCTCCGACCCGGTCGAGGATGTGTCGAATGAAGTCGGCATCGTCGTCGTCCCAGTGCGAGCAGGGCCCTGGGATCTGCCGGACCGCTGAACGAACACCTGCCATCTGACCCTCCCTACGCACATTGATGTGCCTTTTGTAAACATCCCAATTCTGACGCATGATGTCGTTACACACAAATCGTTAGAAAGGAATGTTCATGCGCATCGAGATGTGGTCCGACATCATCTGCCCGGTCTGCGGCGTCACTCAGCTCCGCGTCCGGAATGCCGTGAGCCAGTTCGAGTTCGGCCACGAGGTCGAGGTCATCCACCGTTCGTTCCAGGTCCACCCCGGTATCCACCCCGAGGGCATCACCCAGACACAGCTCAGCCTCGACGCCGGGATGACGGTCGCACAGATGGAGGCCGTCCTGCGCCCATTGGAGATCAGTGCCGACGCTGAAGGGTTCGGCGGCTACCACGCGATCGACCGCACCCTCGGGCCGACCGATCTCACCCACGAGCTCCTGGCCTACGCCACTGATCAGGGAAAGCACCACGAAGCCTGGACGTCGATGTTCAACGCGCACTTCAGCACCAACCGGCAGCTGTGGACGCTCGAGCAACTCGTCGAGTTCGCGGGCGAGATCGGCCTGGCACCCGACGCGGTTCGCGAGGTCCTCAACTCGCGCCGGTACAAGGCACAGGTCGAGGAGGAGCAGCTGCGAGCACAGCACATGGGAGCCCGCGGCACACCGTTCATCGTGATCGACGGCAAGTACGGAATCGGCGGAGGCGTGGACACCGCCACACTCGTGAACGCCATGGAGCAGGTGCGAGCCGAGAGCCAGCCCCAACCCCTGAGCATGCCCTTCGGCGAGGGAGATTCCTGCGAACCCGGCGGAGCGTGCGCAGCCTGAGCACAATGCGCCGATCCGATCAGCTGACCCCGGCGGCCGTCTCGTAAAGGCGGCCGTCGGCACGAGGCCTGCGAGACATCGGCCAGCGTTTGCTCCAGACGGTCGTGTACTCCGGTGATCCCGCCCTTGGAGGCAGGGATGTCCGATGACGACCGCTCCGACGCATCCGCCGTTGCCCACGCACTGAACCCGAAAGTCGGGACGGTCTGTTCCGCTCCACCGCCCATCGACTGGCGGGCGACCGAGACCTGCTCCATGACGAGGGGGGTCTTCCTTCGTTCGCTCGCGCCGCGGATCACCTCAGACGACGAAGCCAGGATCTGTGCCGCACTCATCAGGACTATGAGCACATCCGTTCCGTCCACCTCTCCGCCCGCTCGCTTCATCGAGAGCCTCGGGGACTATCTCACAGTCGACTCGGTTGGGCGCCACTGGTCGGGTTCTCGGCGCTCGTGTCGGTCGGGGCGTGGATGAGGCGTTCGTTCTCCTAAGCGCCCGCGAGCTCTCGATCGACAGCTCCCGCGCGGGCACGACGGCAGATGCGGGATATCGCCCGCGGGGGCATCCATTGCCATTGCGGCGTCAGCCGACGAAGTACGTCGAGCCTCGCTCCCGGCGAACCGGGAGCGAGGCCCTCCGCAGTGTGCTTCCAGCCGATCTATAGGCCGTTCGCAACACCGTTGCCGGTGTTCTTCTTCACCTTGAGCTCGCCGATGCTCACGGCGTCAGAGCCGTAGCCCGCTGGCGACGAGCGCGTCTGCGCCGATCGCTGCGTCCGGCGGAACGGTCGCCGTGAACGAGACCGTCCCGTCAGTGCTGACCACAGTCGCGAGAGCGACTGAGGTCGAACGCAGCTGGAGCGTGACCGACTCGCCGACGCGGAAGCCCGCGCCTGTCACGGTGACGCTGTCACCGGGCTTGACGGAGGACGACTTCACCGTGAGCTTGCCGTTGCCCGCCAGCGCTTCGGCGCATGGGTCGCCCTGGGCGCCCACCTCGGGGATCGGGGTTCCCTGGGTGACGCCATCGTCCTCGCGGATGACGACCTTGCCGAAGGAGTCGCCGATCGTGGCGCCGCCCAACGTATACGACACGTTCGCCGTGTAGCTCGCCGATCCCGCGTTGCCGGGGATCGAGTCGCCCTGGTACGGCACCGACACCGACTTGCACACCTCGCCGGGAGCGAAGACGAGCTTCTGCATGACGGGGCTGATCTTCGAAGATGCGAACCCGAGAGCGCTGAAGTACATCGTCGCGGTCTCTTCGGTGGGCTTCGAGAGGATGACTGGCACGCGCACAGTGCCGGGTCCTGCCCCCTCCTCCACCTTGATGTCAGGCACCGACGCGACAGGGCGTGTCGAGACCTCGGGTGTGCCGACGGCGGGAGCCTTGAGCAACGTCAGGTCGGACAGCAGCACGCCGCCGTCCTCGGCGGGCGCCGTGAGACGCACCTCGCGCACGTCTGCCAGATCGACACCCGGGAAGTCCCCGAGCGGGATGCTGAGCTGCTGCAGCAGCACCTTGCGGAGCGGGTTGTCCGACCCGGGCAGCACGGTCAGCGCGTCGCCGTAGGCGGATGCCGTGACGGAAGCCGCTCCACCCTTGCCGTCGAGGAGCGTGACGGTGAGGTCGGTGCTCGTCGCGACGTACTCGTCGGGCGAGACGCGGACCGAGAGTCTCTCGTACCCGCTCGCGTCGACCGAACCGCCGGGAACAGGCACGCGCAGCTCGCCGGCGGTCTGGGTGCCGATCGGCGTGGTGTACGTGAAGTGCAGCGCGGTCGTCGAGGGCACTGCGGGCGCCTTCGGGTTCGACGACGTTCCGGTCACGGAACCCGCGTTTCCCCAGTCGGGAGCCTGGGCGAAGCCGAGCGTCTCGACGCAGTAGGGCAGGATGCCGGGCACCGGCGTCGAGGCGATTCCCTCACACGTCTCGTACTTTCCCGTGCCTCGCGCGGTGAGCACGGTGCCGGGGACGTCGAAGTTGTCAAGGTCGAGCCGCGTCGAGGTGGGCTGAGTCGCGCTCACGCGGATGTCGGCGAAGTCCAGGTTGCCGGGCTTGGCGTCGGACCCGTCGAACATCGGCAGGAACTGGTCCTCGTGACCGAGCGTGAGGCGGAAGAAGCCCGCGATGTAGGCGTTGCCGACGGCGTATTGTTCGGGTGCCGTCAGGCGCGTCGTCGTTGGCGCGTCGGCGCCGCAGACTGGGTCGTCTTGGCCGAAGCCCCGCCAGTCGTCCGCGGTTCCGAATTCGAACCCGCCGGGCGTCCAGATCGTGTTGAAGAAGTTGTGGTTCGTGCCCATGACGAGCACCGACGAGCGCAGCACGTCGTCGCCGTAGGCGTGCCGCGAGTCGTTGATGTACTTCTGGCCCATCTGATCCTCGACGTCGCCGTCGCAGTACGGCAGGAGCGCCGCGGTCGGGACGCCAGGAACCGAGATGCGCGAGTACGCCGTGGGCGCGATCGGGAGGACGGCGTTGATGCCGAACGGCTTGTCCTGCTCGGCGTTGAGGACCGCCGCACGCATGATGCCCTCACCACCGCGAGAGTGACCCATGAGCCCGACATTGTCGAGGTCGAGGCGTCCCTTGAGCGAGGCGCTCACGGGCAGGGGCGCACCCGCCGGCGACACGAACTTGCCCGCGTCGGCCGCGCGAAGGAGCGCCAGGTGGTCGAGAACGAGCTGTGCGCGAGCTTTCGCGCCCGTGTCGTCGGCGAGCGAGCCGTCGAGTGCATTGATCGCGTTCGCAGAGATCGAGACGACGGCGTAGCCCTGGCTCGCCAGGATCTCCGCGGCGTCGTTGTAGCCGAGGTAGCTCGGGATCTCGGTCTGTCCCGAGGCGCATGGCCACGCCGGTGCGCCCGGTGGACGCGTTCCGCCGCACGAGCTGTGGCGGCCGTGCAGGAGGACGACGACGGGACGCTCGCCCTTCGCGCCCTCTGGCAGGAAGAGGGCGGCGCGCATCTCGCCCTTCTGGCCGAAGTCGGGGATGTCCTCGACCTGGTCACCGAGGTCGTAGTCGTAGCGGCCGACGGCGTACGAGCCGTATTCGGATGGGTCCGCCTCGAGCGTCGGGGCCGCGATGGCGAGCGGCGCGACAAGGGAGCGCAAGGCCGCGTCATCGTCGGCGACAGACTTCTCCTCGGCGGACGGGTCGCCCTGGCCCGCCCAGCCCTGCTCGACATCCTTCGCCTTCGCGATGGTGGGGTCGGTCGTCGTGACGGAGAGTGCGAGGCCGTCGGCGGATTCCTTGGCCATGCCGATTTCGACACCATCGACCCAGAGGGTGGGGACGGATGCCGTGAGGTCGAGGGGCGCGTCGAGCGTCTTGACGACCTCGTAGCCACCCGCGATTTCGTTGACCGTCCAATCATCGCCTTGGGCGACTGAGTTGTCGTCCGCGGCGAAGGCGGGTGAGGCGACGAGAAGGGAGGCGGTGGTCGCGCAGAAGACCGTTGCGATTGTGAGACGTTTCATTCGAAATCTCGACATAGTACTCCTAGGGCAAGAGGGGGAATTCCCGGCGGTGTCTTCGGCTGTCGAGGCCGCTCGCTCAAGCGTCGGAGAGGGCGCCTCCCGATTCCGGGCGTGCCCCGACCCTAGCGGCCGAGACCTCGCGAGCCCGGTCGTTTCTCGAGTTCGAAATCGAACGTGTACATGGAATTTACACACCACTGCGCAATCCGGTGTCGGCCGTGCGTGCGCGATCGGCTCGCTGACATGATCGTCGCGGTTCGCGCGAACTGCCCTCTCCGGTTCGAGTCCCTCAGATCCACCGAATACCGAATGACCGGCGCGGAAAGCGCCGGTCATTCGTCTTCTGTGGCCTGCAGACGCGAGGCGCCCAGCGCCCTCTCCCGCTAGGCGTAGACCTGCTCGACCAGCCAGCCGGCTCCGGCCTGGCGGAGGTCGAACACGAGGCTTTCGCCGGTTGCCGTCGACCGCGCGGTGAGCCTCCACCCGGCGGTGCGGGGCTCAATCGGCGGATGGGTGATGCCGGGAGGCCAGTCGATGTCCTGGGGGAGCGGAGTCGGCTGATCGATGGTCGTGTACCGCGCGCCCTGGTAGACGAGGCGAACCGGGCGATCGGCGGCGTCAAGCCATACGGCGACTGGTGTGGGTTGCGCGAGGAGCATCGGGGAGCCTCCAAGAGTTTCGAACGTGTGTTCGAATCGTACGTCGCGGAACCGCGACACGCCAACGCCTGCCGAGGCTTCGCTGCGTCCGGAGCGGCACCGGTGTCGTGCGCCTGCCGTTCCAACTGCGAATCCGCGTTCCGGCGGTCGGTCGCGCCGGAGCCACCGCGTAGGCTTGAGCACGTGGACATTCGAGACATCCCGCTGACGACGATCGACGGCGACCCTGCAACGCTCGCGGACTACGCCGATGACGTCGTCATGGTCGTGAACGTCGCCTCGCGATGCGGCCTGACACCGCAGTACGAGAAGCTCGAGGCCCTGCAGCGCGAGTACGGCGAGCGTGGGTTCACCGTGCTCGGCATCCCGTGCAACCAGTTCGCCGGGCAGGAGCCCGGTGATTCCGATGACATCAAGGAGTTCTGCTCCACGACGTACGGCGTCTCCTTCCCGCTCATGGCGAAGGCCAAGGTCAACGGGCGTCACCGGCACCCGCTCTACGCGGAGTTGACGAAGGTGCCGGATGCCTCGGGCAAGGCCGGTCGCGTGAAGTGGAACTTCGAGAAGTTCGTCATCCAGCCCGATGGCGAGGTCGAGCGGTTCCGCCCGGCGACGCAGCCCGACGCGCCAGAGGTCGTCGCGGCCATCGAGCGTGGACTCGCCGAGCGACGCGCCGCCTGACCGATCCCGCGCGCTCCGGGCGCGGCGCGGTTCCTTGACCGACCGTGAGCCACGGCCCACAATTGGGGGGTCGATCCGATATCAGGGGAGCAGGGGTAGCGAATGTCCGATGCCTACACACGTCCGATCGAGACCGAACTGATCGAGGACCCGGGCCTCGGCAAGGCGCCTGAGTCCGAGGCCGCACCGACGCCTCGACCTGCCTCCGACGAGCAGCCGCGTGCATGGAGCCGTGACCTGCGGTTCATGCTCGTCGTGCTCACGGCGATCGTCGTGCTGTTCCTCGCGTTCGCGTTGCTCATCGCGTTCAGCCCGACCGGCGAGGCGATCAGCGCCCTGGCGATCATCGCGGCCCCGATCGCGACGATGGTCGCGGCGTACTATGGCATCTCGCTCGCGCTCCGCCAGGTGCGCGATGCTCGTGAGGCGGCCGATGCCGCTGACGCGCGGGCGCGTGCGGCTGAGGCGAGCGCACGTGAGTCCGACTCGTGGGCCGCCCAGATGGAGTCCGGGCTGCGCGTCGCCGTCGCGAAGCTCAGGTCCGCCGGGCAGAACACCCGCGACGTCGAGCGGGCCGCCGGCACTCCCGACGAGTTCTTCTGATCCGTCCCCGCTGACGGGCCACCTCTAGCCTCGGGTGGGCGACCCGCCTTCGCCTCAGAGTTCGGCGAGCACCGACACAGGCCGTTCGATGCAGCGCGCCACGAACGTGAGGAACGCGGCCGCCTCGGCACCGTCGCACACGCGGTGGTCGAACGAGATCGTCAGCTCGGTGACGGTTCGGACCGCGAGTTCGCCGTCGACCACCCACGGGCGCTCGACGAGGCGCCCGATGCCGAGCATCGCAGCCTCGGGGTGGTTGATGATCGCCGCGGAGCCGTCGACCCCGAGCGTGCCGTAGTTGTTGAGCGTGAAGGTGCCGCCGGTGAGGGCCGCGGGCGGGAACGCACCGGCGACTGCCTGCTCCGAGCGAGCGCCGATCGCATCGCGCAACTCGCGCAGCGACATCCGTTCGGCGCCGTGCACGACAGGAACGAGCAGGCCACGCGGGGTCTGCGCGGCGAGTCCGAGATTCACGGCAGCGTGCAGGACGAGTTCTTCGCGCTCGGCGTCGAAGCTGGAGTTGAGCGACGGGTGCTTGCGCAGGCCCGCGACGACGAAGCGTGCGACGAGCGCCGTGACGCCGTAGCGTTCGCCCGTGGCCTCCTGAAGCTGACGGCGGGCTGCCAGGAGTTCGGTGGCGTCGACGTCCATCCACACCGTCGCCTCGGGGATCTCGCGGCGTGAGCGGGAGAAGTGCGCGGCAGCTGCGCGGGAGGTGCGGTCGAGCGGCACGCGGCGGTCACCCTCGCCGGCCTGCGGCGAGGTGGGCGCGGGCGTCGCGGCCTGCGCAGGCGCCGGTGCGACCGGCACAGTGGATGTCGCGGCCGGCGCTGCGGTCGCGCCCAGCTCATCGCTGATGAACGACTCCACGTCGCGGCGCATCACCAGGTGGTCGGGCCCCGACCCGTCGAGCTGGCTCGCGTCGAACCCGTGCTCGCGGGCGATCCGTCGCACGATCGGCGACACGACGGGGGAGCGACGCGACGCATCCAGTCGCGAGCCGCCCGACGCGGTCCGAGGCGCACTCGAACCGCCGCCCGCAGCGGGCCTGCGTCCGAAGCGAGCCGGCGCCGTCGCTCGGCGCTTCGTGACCGTGGACTGCTTGGTGCCGTACCCGATGAGCACGGCGCCCGACCCCTCGGAGGCGGGCTCGGCGGCTGGGACCTCCGCATCGGCTGTCTCGACGGCCGGTGACTCGGCGGCGACGGGTTCGACCTCGGCGCCGACCGCGGCGAGCGTCATGAGCACGCTGCCCGCGTGGATGACCTCGCCGACCTCGCCGCCCATCGACTCGACGACGCCGGCGAACGGCGTCGGCAGCTGCACGACCGACTTCGCGGACTCGAGCTCGACGACGGGCTGGTCGATGGCGACCTCGTCGCCGGGGGCCACGAGCCAGGCGACGATCTCGGCCTCGGTGAGGCCCTCGCCGAGGTCGGGCAGGATGAACTCGCGGCTCATGCGTCCCACTCCCAGGTGTCGAGGGCGGCGAGCACGCGGTCGGCGGTCGGCAGGTGGTACTCCTCGAGCTTCGGAGACGGGAACGGGATGTCGAAGCCCGCGATGCGCAGCACCGGCGCGGCGAGATGGTGGAAGTTGCGCTCGGTGACCCGAGCAGCGACTTCGGCGCCGTAGCCGCCGAACTGCGCCGCCTCGTGGATCACGGCGGCGCGCGAGGTCTTGCGAACGGATGCCCCGACCGTCTCGTCGTCGAACGGCGAGAGGCTGCGCAGGTCGACGACCTCGATCGAGAGTCCCTCATCCACCGCGGCATCCGCCGCCTCGAGCGCCGTGCGCACGGTGGGACCGTAGGCGATGAGCGTGACGTCGGTGCCTTCGCGCACGACCTCGGCGCGATCCATCGGCGCGGTCGTCACCGGCAGCGCGAGCGGCGCCTTGGACCAGTAGCGGCTCTTGGGCTCCATGAACACGACGGGGTCGTCGCTGTCGATCGCCTCGCGCAGCATCGAATAGGCGTCGGCGGGGTTCGACGGCATCACGACCGTGAGGCCGGGCGTCGAGGTCCAGTAGGCCTCGGACGAGTCGGAGTGGTGCTCGACCCCGCCGATCGCGCCCGCGCAGGGAATGCGCACGACCATCGGCAGACTGACCCGCCCCTTCGTGCGATTGCGCATCTTCGCGACGTGCGACACCATCTGCTCGAACGCCGGGTAGCTGAACGCATCGAACTGCATCTCGACCACGGGCCGCATGCCGTACATCGCCATGCCGATCGCGGTTCCGATGATGCCCGACTCGGCGAGCGGGGAATCCCAGATGCGGTCCTCGCCGAACTGCGACTGCAGGCCATCGGTCACGCGGAACACCCCGCCGAGCGGGCCAACGTCCTCGCCGTAGACGATGACTCGGTCGTCTGCCGCCATCGCGTCGCGGAGCGCGGCGTTGAGCGCGCCGGCCATCGTGAGCTGCGTGGGGGCGGATGCCTCGGCCGCGGCCGGAGGCGCAGTGGTCGTGTCGGCGCTCATCGGGCGCCCGCCTCGTGCTGTGCGAACGCGCCGGCCGCGAGCTCGGCCTCGAGCGAGGCGCGCTGCTCGAGCAGGGCGGTGCGCGGGCGTGCGTAGACGTGATCGAACAGTTCGAGCGGGTCGAGTTCGGCCTCGACGGTCATGACGTCACGCGTCTTCGCCGCGAGCGCCTCAGCGGCATCCGTGATCTCCTTGCGTACCGCGTCGCTGAGCGCACCCTCGGAGACCAGGTACTTCTCGAGCCGCTCGATGGGGTCGCGGCGCTTCCAGTGCTCGACCTCGCGGGACTGGCGGTAGCGGGTGGGGTCGTCGGAGTTGGTGTGGGCCTCGATGCGATACGTGACGCCCTCGATGAGGGTCGGACCGCCGCCCGCGCGAGCCCGCTCGACCGCCGCCTTCGTCACCGCGTACATCGCGGCGACGTCGTTGCCGTCGACGTGGTAGCCGGGCATTCCGTAGCCGACGGCCTTGTCGGCGAGCGTCGCCGCGCGCGTCTGGCGGGCGAGCGGAACGCTGATCGCGAACTGGTTGTTCTGCACGACGAACACGGTCGGCGTCTGCCAGACGGCGGCGAAGTTGAAGGCCTCGTGGGCGTCGCCCTCGCTCGTGGCACCGTCACCGAGGAACGTCAGCGCGACGATCGGGTCGTGCCGCAGGCGCGCTGCGTGCGACAGGCCGACGGCGTGCAGCGCCTGCGTCGCGAGGGGAGTCGCCTGGGCGGCGGTGCGGTGCGCGTGCTGGTCGTACCCGTTGTGCCAGTCGCCGCGGAACGACGCGAGGATCTCGCCGGGCTCGAGGCCGCGGGTGATGAGTGCGACGCAGTCGCGGTAGGTCGGGAAGAACCAGTCCTCGGACTGGAGCGCCGAGATCGAACCGATCTCGCACGCCTCCTGGCCGTACGCCGACGGATAGGTGGCCAGGCGTCCCTGCTTCGTGAGCGCGGTCACCTGGACGTCGAACCGGCGCGCGATCACCATCTTGCGGTAGAGGTCGAGCAGCGTGTCGGCGTCGGGCAGGGTGAAGCCGCCGGTGGCCGAACCGGTCAGTGCGTGCCCGGCATTGTCGAGGAGCCGCAGCGGCTTCGCAGACGGGAGGGCGCGGACCGGGGCGTGCTCGACATTGAGGCTCATGCAGCCATCGTGCGCCATCCTGAACCCACCCGCAGGGGTCCGCGAGCAACTGTGAACGATCGGCCGCGGCGGGCCGAAGTCATTGCCGATCGTCCGGCAGAAAGGCCGTCAGGTGCGCCAGATGTCCAGGGTCTGAGCGGGCGGATGACCCTCCAACTCGGCGAGGATCAGGTGCGACCTGGTCGACACGACGCCTGGCATGTCGTGGATGTCGCGAAGGATCGCCTGGCTGAGCTGCTCGTGGTCGGGCGCGCTCACGGTGAGGATGATGTCGATGTCGCCAGACACCGCCTGCACCTTCTCGACGAACGGCAGGGTTGCGAGCTTCTCGGCGATCGACTCCCACGAGACCTCGCCGATGCGGACGACCACGAGTGCGGAGATGTGCAGGCCGATGGCCTTGCGGTCGATCTGGGCGCCGAACCCCGTGATGACGCCGCGTTGCTGCAACTGCTGCAGTCGATTGTGCGCTGCCGTACGAGAGATGTGGACCCGCTCGGCGAGCGTGCGGACCGACAGCCGGCCGTCGCGGCTCAGCTCTGCGACGATGCGTCGATCGATGCTGTCGAGCGCCTCGCTGCGGTTCGGTATCTGCTGGGTCATCGTCGTCCTCGTGGCTCATGCCCAGCGTACCGGCTGCGACGCTCCATGCGTCGGAGTGATGAGCGCAGGGGCGCGTGCCGGATCACGCGAGGGAGCCGTGGCCAGACGATCGCGATCGCGCGAAGCCAGGCGTCAGCCGTGCGACTCGCACGCGGCGTCCACCTGAAGCCGTAGGCGTCGCGGATCGCGGGTGGAAGCAGCGCGGCCGTGATCAGTCGGATCGGAGGCAGCAGGATGCCCGCGCCGATGGGCAGCGCCGGCGACGCCGAGAGCAGCACGCGAGCCACGGTACGAGCCTCATCGCCGACCTCGACCGCGTCGAGTCGCTCCGTCCACCACGCATCGAACTCTCGCCGGGTCTGCGGCCAACCCGCCCGACCGGCTTGCAGGCTGCCGCCGACCACCGCATACGCGCGGACGATCGCGTCGGCGGTGTGCTCGTCGAATGATCCCCAGAGTCGCTCTTCGAGGTTGAGTGCGGTGGCGAGGATCGTGGAGGCGACCCAGCGCTGCGCATCGGCGTCGAAGGCGCTGTATGCGGGGGACCCGCCGTCACCTTCGCCCCGCACCGGCACGTGACGGTCGTTCACGGCTCGCGTCGCGTGGGTCGCGATGACGTCGTCGCCGAATCCGATCGCGTAGAGATAGTCGAGCGTGGCGAACAGGCGGTCGAGCGGGCGTGCGCGGAACTCGCTGTGGCGCGCGACGCCGCGCGCGACACGCGGATCGGCGAACTGCAGCAGAATCGCCGCGCCGCCGCCGAGCAGCAGCACGCCCTCGGCGAGATGGTCCCTCAGGATGTCGTCGTCGTGCATCAGTACCAGTTGTACGCCTCGGAGTGCGCCCAGGCGCCACAGGGAGCACCATAGCGGTCGGCGATGTACGACAGCCCCCACTCGATCTGCGTCGCGGCATTCGTGCGCCAGTCGGCGCCCGCCGCGGCCATCTTGCTGCCGGGGAGCGACTGCGGAATGCCGTAGGCGCCGCTCGACGCGTTGTACGCGTCGGCACGCCAGCTCGACTCGCGAGTCCACAGACGCACGAGGCAGTCGTACTGGGCGCTGCCCCAGCCGCGACGCGCGACCGCCCGGGCGGCGTACGCCTTCGCTGCGGCCGGATCGACCACGACTCCGGGTGGCGGTGCGCTGGACGATGCCCCGCCCCCGGCGCTTCCGTCGCCGTTGCCGGCGCCCGCCGCTGCCGCTGCCGCGCGCTCGCGCTCCTCGGCGTCGCGACGCGCCTGATCGCCGATGCGGAACCGCCGCTCGAGATCGACCGTGCGTCCGCGCAGGTCGGCGAGCTGGGCATAGAGCGTGTCCAGGGTCGACTGCTGATCGGCGAGGCGCTGCTGGGCGGTCTCATGTGCGGTGAGGGCTGCGTCCGCGGCATCCGTCGCCACTCGGGCGAGACGCGAGCGCTCATGTTCGGCGACGTCGGCCTGCGCGCTGACGGCCACCACCTCGGCCCGCGCTGCCTCAGCACGCACAGCGACATTGCTGTAGACGTTCGCGAGCTGTCCGGCGCGCGCGAGACCGGCGAGCAGGTCGGCGTCGTTCGCCGAGCCGAAGACCAGGCGGAGCGTGACATCGGCCCCGCCCGTGCGTGACAGCATGCCCGCGAGCCGGCCGATGCGCTCGCCCGCGGTCGTCGCCTCCGTCTGTGCTGCGGACGCGTCGCCGCGCAGCGTCTCGGCGCGGGCGGCGGCCGTAGCCCGAGCCGCCTCAGCGGTGGCAGCGGTCGCTGCGGCCGCGACGGCCGCGTCGCCGAGCCGCCCTGCCTCGGCCTCGAGCTGATCCACGAAGGCCGTGACGCGTTCGGTCTCGGCCTGGCGCGTCGCGATGTCGGCCTTCGCCGCCTCGACCTCGTCCCAGGTGGGGAACTCCTCTGCCGCAACCGGTGCGGGCGATGCAACCGTGATCAGCGCGAGCATCGCGACGGCCGCGACGACGACCCTCGCAGCGACACTCAGCCTGCGGCGCACGACCCACCCCCTCGAGCCCGCCGAGTCTACCCACGCGCCTCCCCAGCCCCGCGCCGGACACGCAGCGTACACTCGGCTGGTGCGATCGACGCGAGCGGCTCTGCCGATCATCATCGCGACGCTGATCGTCGCGATGAGCGGGTGCGCCTCGGCCGCGCCGTCCGCTGCCCGATCCGACGCCGTCGGCGACTCCGCGAGCGACGCCGTCGCAGCGACGCCGACCCCGACCGCCGCTCGACCCGATCGCGGCCTGGGTCGACGACCGCATGGCATCGATGACGGTGGCGCAGAAGGCGGCCGCGCTGCTCATGCTGCACGCGCCGGGCACCGACCCTGCGCCGCTCCGGTCGTATGTCGACGAGGGCGTCTCGGGCCTCATCCTCATGGGCGACAACGTCGCGGGCGACGCGGCATCGCTCACATCGCTCACTTCGGCGACCATCGACGACCCCGAACTCCCGCCGCTGTTCGGTGTCGACCAGGAGGGCGGCGAGGTGGCGCGCCTCGGCTGGGACACCGCTGCGAGCGCCGGCACGCTCCGGGATGCTCCGCCACAAGCCGCGCAGGACGCCTTCGCCGCGCGAGCCGCGAGCGTCGCGGCGGGTGGAGCGAACGTGAACTTCGGCATCATCGCCGATGTCACCGCCGACGCGAACTCGTTCATCTACGGTCGGGTGCTCGGGACCGACCCGGTCGGCTCGGCTGAGCGCGTCGCTGCCGCGGTCGCCGGCGAACGCGGGGTCGTGGCGAGCACGCTGAAGCACTTCCCCGGACACGGCGCCGCGCCCGGCGACTCCCACTCCAGCGTTCCCGCTGCGCCGCTCTCGCTCGACGAGTGGCGCGCCGGGCCGGCCCTTCCCTTCGCCGCCGGCATCGACGCGGGCGCCGAGCTCGTCATGACCGGTCATCTCGCATACCCGTCGGTCGACGCCGCGCCGGCGTCGCTCTCGCCCGAGTGGCACCGCATCCTTCGTGAGGAACTCGGGTTCGACGGGGTCGTCGTGACCGATGACATGCTCATGCTGCAGCACAACGGGCTGCCCGAGTTCGCCGACCCCGGTGAGAATGCGGTGCGTGCCATCGCGGCCGGCGGCGACCTGCTCCTGTACGTGCTTCCCGCGGATCCCTCGGAGTTCGGCATCTCGGTCGACGGGCTCGTCTCATCCATCACCGCGGCCGTCGAGGACGGCCGCATCACGACGCAGCGACTCGACGACGCCGTCGAGCGCATCCTGACGCTGCGTCGCACCCTCGCCGTCGCCTGAGCGGGCGACTCGCGCGCCTGCTCGGATGGCGATATCCGCGGCCTGGGAATAACGAGGCCATCTCCATGTGTTTGCATATGTGTGGCCGAACGGCTGCCCCGAAAGCGATTCTTGGAGACAGACACCGCATGACGAACACCACCGCCACCACGATCGAGATCCCCGGCTACCGCGCCGGCACCTGGAACGTCGACATCGCGCACAGCGAGGTCGGCTTCAGCATCCGTCACCTGATGATCAGCAAGGTCAAGGGCAAGTTCGAGCGTTTCGACGCCACCTTCGTGACCGCCGAGAACCCCCTCGACTCGACCGTGACGGCATCGGCCGAGGTCGCGTCGATCACCACGAACGAGCCGAAC
The DNA here is from genome assembly GCA_963758615.1 of uncultured Actinomycetota bacterium. Classification (GTDB taxonomy): domain Bacteria; phylum Actinomycetota; class Actinomycetes; order Actinomycetales; family Microbacteriaceae; genus Agromyces. Next base: position 23,186 of record CAVWVZ010000010.1, read on the forward strand.
CGCGACGCGCACCTGCGCACCGGCGACTTCTTCGACGCCGAGGCCCACCCGACGATCGACTTCGTCTCGACCGGCGTGCGCGTCGAGGGCGGCGACTTCAAGGTCGACGGCAACCTCACGATGCGTGGCATCACCAACCGCGTCACCTTCGACTTCGACTTCGGCGGCTTCGGCGGCGACCCCTACGGCAACTACAAGGGCGGCGCCACGGCGAAGACCGTCATCAACCGCGAGGACTTCGGCCTCGCCTACAACGCGGCGCTCGAGACCGGCGGCGTGCTGCTCGGCGAGCAGGTCACGATCACCCTCGAGCTGCAGGCCGCGCTGCAGCAGTAGTCACGCGTCATCGCGTACGGGCGGTCCCGGATTCCGGGGCCGCCCGTTCCATGCGCGAGCGTGCTCGATGGGCGGTCCGGTCTCGGCCGGGCCGCCCGTCGCCGTCCCCGCGGGGCTCAGCCCGCGACGACGGCGGTCGCGTCGAGTGCGACGCCCCGGAATCGCGCCCACTTCTTGAGCGCGCTCGCGTACCCGGCGGCGTCGATCGGCGGTTCGAACGGGTCGAGCGCGACGGATGCCCCGCCGCCGGCCTGCTTCGCCTTCCACACGCCCTCGACCCGGCCGTTCGCGACGAGGATCGGCTGGAAGACGCCGTTCGAGCCGGGGACGACGCGCTGGGCGAACCGGGGATCGCACACCGCCGAACGGTCGGCATACCCGAGGAAGTACTCGTCGAACGGCGCCAGCGCGAGCCGCGACCGAGCGACCCGGCGTCGTGGTCTCGGCCCCGGCGATGACGAGGCGTTCGTCGTCGAACGCGACGACGGAATCTCCGGCTGCAGCGTGTGCGGTGCGCGCATCGCCCAGCGTCAACCCCGACCACCAGGCGAAGTCGCGCACCGTCGCGGGCCCGTGCCCGTCGAGATAGGCCGTCAGCAACGCGGCGAGCGTCTCATCGCGTGCGAGGGTCGCTCGCGGCTGCGGGAATCCACTCGTCGCACAGGACGAACCGCTGACCGCGGCCCTCGACCGGCCCGGCGCAGAGCGACCGCTTCGAGCGCGAGGCGCCAGATGAGGTGATACCCGCGCTGTGCCGCGGTGGCGATGCCCGCCAGCTGCCACGCCGCGAAGAGCTCGTCTCGGGAGAGCGATCGCCCGCCGCTGAGCTCGCCTTCGGCGATGACGCGGGCCCGCCGGTACACCTCATCGTCGATCTCGAGGTCGCGGTGCCGTTTCGTCGCCCGGGCCAGATCGCGCGGCCCGGTGATCGCGAGGATCGGCCGAAGTGACGCCGCCGGCACGAGATGCAGGGTGCCGCGAAGCAACGAGCTGCGCACGATCTCGCGCGACGCGATCGCCGCATCGACGTCGGCCTCGACCGCCCCGGGCACCCGTGCTCCGACGACCCACTTGGACGCGACGAAGTCCTGTGCCTGCACGGCACCGAGCCGACGCACCGCCTCGCTGATCGAGGCGAATCCCTGTCCGGCTCGGAGTCCGTGCGAGGTGAGGCGCGCAGCGCGCACCCGGGCGTCGGTGGCAAGGCTCGACATGCGACGAGTCTGCCCCAACCCTGCGACATCCGTGCCGGTTTCGCCGGCCATCCCGGCGCCGACCGAGCGGTTCAGGTCAGCGGGATAGACTGGGCGGCTGTGCCACTCGGCACGCCGACCCCACCCAGAACCCTCCCGGAGGATCCCCGTGCTCGCCGTCCATGATCTCGAGATCCGCGTCGGCGCCCGCGTCCTCATGGAGCACGTGAACTTCCGCGTCTCCGACGGCGACAAGATCGGCCTCGTCGGCCGCAACGGCGCCGGCAAGACCACGCTCACGAAGACCCTCGCGGGTGAGACCCTTCCGACCGATGGGCGCATCGACCGCTCCGGCGAGATCGGCTACCTGCCCCAGGACCCGCGCTCCGGCGATCCCGAGATGCTCGCCCGCACGCGCATCCTCGACGCGCGCGGACTCGGCAGCCTCGTGCTCGGCATGCACGAGCAGTCGCACCTCATGGGCAGTGACGACTCGGCCGTCGCCGAGAAGGCGATGCGCAAGTACGGCAACCTCACCGATCGCTTCACCGCGCTCGGCGGCTATGCGGCCGAGGCCGAGGCCGCGTCGATCGCGTCGAACCTCAACCTCCCCGACCGCATCCTCGAACAGCCGCTGAAGACACTGTCGGGCGGTCAGCGCCGTCGCATCGAACTCGCGCGCATCCTCTTCTCCGATGCCGGCACGATGATCCTCGACGAGCCGACGAACCACCTCGATGCCGACTCGGTGGTCTGGCTGCGCGAGTTCCTGAAGGCCTACAAGGGCGGCGTCATCGTGATCAGCCACGACGTCGAGCTCGTCGGCGAGGTCGTCAATCGCGTGTTCTACCTCGATGCGAACCGCTCGATGATCGACATCTACAACATGGGCTGGAAGCACTACCAGCGCCAGCGCGCCGCCGACGAGGAGCGTCGCAAGAAGGAACGCGCGAACGCCGAGAAGAAGGCGGGTGCGCTGCAGCTGCAGGCGGCGAGGTTCGGCGCGAAGGCGTCGAAGGCCGCCGCGGCGCACCAGATGGTCGCCCGCGCCGAGAAGCTGCTCGCCGGCCTCGAAGAGGTGCGTGCGGTCGACCGGGTCGCGAAGCTGCGGTTCCCGACTCCGGCACCATGCGGTCGCACGCCGCTCACCGCGAGCGACCTGTCGAAGAGCTACGGCTCGCTCGAGATCTTCACGGCCGTCGACCTCGCCATCGACCGCGGGTCGAAGGTCGTCATCATCGGGCTCAACGGTGCCGGCAAGACGACCCTCCTGCGGATCCTCGCGGGCGTCGACGCCCCCGACACCGGTGTCGTCGAGCCGGGGCACGGTCTGCGGGTCGGCTACTACGCCCAGGAGCACGAGACCATCGACGTCAAGCGCAGCGTCCTCGAGAACATGGTGAGCTCGTCGCCGAACCTCACCGAGACCGAGGCGCGCAAGGTGCTCGGCTCGTTCCTCTTCACCGGCGACGACGTGCACAAGCCCGCCGGGGTGCTCTCAGGCGGCGAGAAGACGCGCCTCGCACTCGCGATGATCGTCGTCTCCGGCGCCAACGTGCTGCTGCTCGACGAGCCGACGAACAACCTCGACCCCGCGAGCCGTGCCGAGATCCTCGACGCGCTCGCGCACTACGAGGGCTCGGTCGTGCTCGTCTCGCACGATCCGGGCGCGGTCGAGGCACTGAACCCCGAGCGCGTGCTCATCATGCCCGACGGCACCGAAGACCATTGGAGCCGCGAGTACCAGGAGCTCATCGAGCTGGCCTAGGCCACCGGGGCGGCAGGTGCGACGCGGCTCAGCGCCGATCGAGGATGCCGTCCTCGACGTCGGCGTCCTGGTCGCGCTTCTCACGCTTCGGCCGCTTCGGCTCGCGCGGCGCCGCGGTCGTCGATTCACCGGCGACGGATGCCTCGGCACGACCCTTGCGCTCCTGGTTGGCTGCCCATGCGAGCCCGATGAAGCCGAGCAACGCGAAGACGTACCACTGCAGCGCGTACGAGAGGTGGGGTCCTTCGTCGCGGATCGGCCGCGCGGCGGCGAGCGGAGGGTCGTCGACGTCGGCGCCTGACTGCACGAGTACGCCGTACGCGGCGGTGTAGGCGGGCTCATCGACGCGCTCGGCGAGCTCTGCCAGATCGATCGTCGCGAGTTCGACGCCCGTCGAGGTGCGCCCGGCGATGCGGGCCTCGCCGGCCTTGAGGCGCGCGGTGACCTCGACCTGGCCGCCGGGCGGCGGGGCCGCCTCACTCGGCCGCCCCTGGGAATTCTGGGCGATCCAGCCGCGATCGACCATGAACACGGTGCCGTCGTCGAGGCGGAACGGCGTGATCACCTCGAAGCCCGAGCTGCCCTCGAACGGCCGGTTGCGCACCACGACCTCTTCGTCGGCGAGGAACTCGCCCGAGAGGGCGACCACCTGCCACCGCTGGTCGACGTCGAATCCCGCCGGGTCGGGGAGCGCCTCGGCGACGGGAACCGGGTCTGCGTCGTAGTTCGCGTCGATGCGGGCGACCTCGGCGAGCGCCTCGGCACGACGGTTCAGCTGCCACGTGCCGAGGGCGCAGCACACTACCGCGAAGATCACCGTGAGGGCCAGGTAGCCCGCCCACTGGCGTGACAGCAGGAAACGCCACTCGCTCACGGGCGACCTCCTGCCGAGGCATCCGGAATCGCCGCATCGGCGACGAACGGCGAGACGGTCACCGGGAACGATCGTGCCTCGAGGAATCCGCGGAGGTACTCGACGTGCTCGTCGCACGCGAGCCACGTCTTGCTGCGGCCGTCGGTGTGGATACGCGGATTGCGCCAGTCGATGCGCCAGGCGGCCGGCTCACGACACTCCGCGCGCGAGCAGGTGCCGTGCGCCGGAGGCGCGCCGAGACCGCCGATCACGCGGCACCACGCTCGTCGGACGGGCCGTCGGTCTGCGCGGGCCCGGCATCGCTCGGCGGTTCGAACGGCGGGGGAGTGCTGGGGACGATCGCACCCGGTCGCAGCACCGGCTGCCGTCGCGTCGGACTCGCCACGTTCGCGAGCACCACCGCGACATAGGGAAGGAACACGGCGCCGGCCGCGCACACCGCGAGCCACCATCCCTCGACGAACAGCATCGCGAAGATGCACAGCACCCGGATCGACATGGTGATCGAGTACTTGATCATGCGCGACCGCCGCTCCTCCTCAGGCGAGGGGGGCAGCGTGGTGATGGACTGATGCTTCATCGTGGTGGCCGTGGCCCGACGGCGCTCCTCCACCCTCAAGCCTACGTCCGTTCGAGCGGTGCGGATGCCCCGAACAGCGAGCCTCTATGCTGAAACGGGCCACTCGGCCGAACCCACAGAACGGAGTCCGACATGACGACGAGCCGCACCGTACTCGTGACCGGCGGCAACCGCGGCATCGGGTACGCGATCGCGACCGAGTTCATCGCGCAGGGCCACCGGGTGGCGGTCACCGCGCGTTCCGGCGAGGGCCCCGCGGGCTCGCTCACGGTGCGCGCCGACGTCACCGATGCGGATTCGATCGATCGGGCGTTCACCGAGATCGAGGCCGAGCTCGGCCCGGTCGAGGTCCTCGTCGCCAACGCCGGCATCACGCGCGACACGTTGCTGCTGCGCATGAGCGAAGACGAGTTCACGAGCGTGATCGACACGAACCTCACCGGCGCATTCCGCGTGATCAAGCGCGCTTCGAAGGGCATGCTGAAGGCCAGGTTCGGGCGCATCGTGCTCATCTCGAGCGTCGTCGGGCTGTTCGGCTCGGCCGGTCAGGTGAACTACTCGTCGTCGAAGGCCGGTCTCGTCGGCATGGCGCGTTCGCTCACCCGCGAACTCGGCGCCCGCAACATCACGACCAACGTCGTCGCGCCCGGCTTCATCGAGACCGACATGACCGGCGAGCTCTCAGAGGCGCAGCAGGCCGAGTACAAGAAGAGCATCCCGCTCGGTCGCTACGCCTCGCCCACCGAGGTGGCGCGAGTCGTCGCGTGGCTCGCGGGCGACGACGCGAGCTACATCTCAGGCGCCGTCATCCCCGTCGACGGCGGCCTCGGGATGGGGCACTAGGCCCCATCCCGTCACGCGGGCTCAGCGGTCGATCCGCACCACGTCGTACCGGGTCTCCGGCGTCGGCGGCGTGCTGAAGCGCGCATTCGGGAGGAACAGGCTGGATCCGTAGGCCGCGACTGTGGTCGGAATGTCGAACGCGGGATCGGTGAGCGTGTCGACGAGCGTCCCGCTCGTGCCCTGGGCGTTCAAGCGCACGACTGCGACCGAGTTCGAGAAGTTCTGCACCACGTAGAGCGTGCGACCCTTCACGAGCAGGCCGTCTCCGTTCGGGAGCGTCGTGTCGCCGAGGTCGACCGTCGTCGCCTCGCCGGTGACCGGGTCGACGCGGAAGAGGGTCGAGGTCACCGTCTGGATCACGAGGAGCGCCTTGTGGTCGGGCGTCGCCGCGATGCCGTTGGCGTTGAACTGCTCCGGCACCTGCTGCCAGTCGCCCAAGAGCGGCAGCGTCACGATGGCTGAGGCATCGGGGAGCTCACCGGAGCGGACCGATCGGGCAGGAAGTACAGCTCGGCAGCGAAGCTGTTCGTGAACCAGGCGCCATCGTGGGTCAGCACGACGTCGTTGATGAACGCGGGATCCGGGGTCAGCTGATAGCTCCACGAGGACGTCACCGGTCGCCGAGTCGACCACGCGGGCGCTGCCCGTGGGTCCGCCTGAGACGAACAGGCGGCCGAACCGGTCGATCTTCAGCCCGACCGACGGGGTGCCGGGGCCTTCGCTGACGACCTCGCCCTCGCCGGTGCGCACGTCGGCGGCATAGATGTCGCCGTCGGCCAGCGAGCCGAGATAGGCGGTCCCGCGCGGATCGATGGTGATGCCCTCTGGTTGGAAGCCGTTGGGCAAGGAGATCAGGTCGTCGACCGCACCGCCTCCCGGCGGGGAATCCGAGGCCTGGGCGGCGCCCGCCGCCGAAACGGCGAGGAGGCCCGTCAGTGCGGCAATGATGAATGTACGTGCGACGATGCGACCGGACATGGCCACATGCTACGACTGGTTCGGCGATGCGGTCGGGGTTCGGAGGAAGCTCCCAGCGGGGTCGTGGATCGACCCCGGGCCGGTCAGCCGCGCAGGCCGAGGAGCGGCAGCACCGCGCTGAGATCGGGCGTGTCGATCGCGACATCCGCCTGTTCGCGCACGACGGGCTTCGCGCAGAACGCGACGCCGAGCGCCGCCAGCCCGAGCATCTGCAGGTCGTTCGCGCCGTCACCCACGGCCACGGTGCGCGAGAGCGGGATGCCGCTCGAGGCAGCCCACTCGTCGAGCGCCTGCGCCTTGGCCGCGGCATCGACGATCGGACCGTCGACGTGTCCCGTGAGTCGGCCGTCACTGACCTCGAGCCGGTTCGCCCGGCAGAAGTCGAGGCCGAGCCGGTCGGCGAGCGGGTCGAGCAGCTCATGGAATCCGCCCGACACGACACCGACGAGCCCGCCGGCAGCATGGACGCGATCCACGAGCTCTCCGACACCATCGGTGGGGGTCATCCGTTCGCGCGCCGATGCCAGCACGCCGACGTCGAGACCGGCGAGCGTCGCCACCCGCTCGCGCAGGCTCTCGGCGAAGTCGAGCTCGCCGCGCATCGCACGTTCGGTGACCTCGGTGACGAGCGCGAGACTGCCCGCGGCTTCCGCCAGCAGTTCGATCGCCTCCTCGCGGATGAGCGTCGAATCGGCGTCGAGCACGACCAGCGGGCCGCGCGCGCGGCCCGCGGCGCCGATCGTCACGACAGCGACCGGACCCGCGAACCCTTGCCGACCACCGTGATGCCGCTGTCGGTGACGATGAAGCCGCGGGCGACGTCTTCGGCGCGGTCGACGCCGATGTGCGCTCCGGCCTCGACGACGACCTCCTTGTCGAGGATGGCGCGTTGCACGGTCGCGCCGGCCTCGATGCGGGCACGGTCGAACAGGATGGAGTCGGCCACGTGCGCACCCGATCCGACGATGGCCCACGGCCCGAGGACGCTGCGTTCGACATGCGCGCCCGAGATCACACTGCCGAGCGAGACGATCGAGTCGATGACGGTGCCGAGCGAGCCCCGCGCGTCACGGGTGAACTTGGCGGGCGGCGAATTGAGCTGCTGGCTGAAGATCGGCCACTCGCGGTTGTAGAGGTTGAAGATCGGCAGCACCGAGATGAGGTCCTGGTGCGCCTCGAAGAACGAGTCGATCGTTCCCACGTCGCGCCAGTAGTAGCGGTCGCGATCGGTCGAGCCGGGTACTTCGTTGTTCTGCAGGTCGTACACGCCGGCCGTGCCGTCGGCGACGAACGCGGGAATGATGTCGCCGCCCATGTCGTGGCTCGAGTCGGTGCGCTCGCCGTCGCGCAGCACCGCATCGATGAGCGCGTCGGCGTTGAAGACGTAGTTGCCCATCGATGCGAGCACCTCATGGGGGGAGTCGGCCAGGCCCACCGGGTCCTTCGGCTTCTCGAGGAACTGGTGGATTCGGGTCGGGTCCTTCGCGTCGACCTCGATGACGCCGAACTGGTCGGCGAGCCCGATGGGCTGCCGGATCGCGGCGACGGTGGCGTCGGCGCCGGAGTCGATGTGCGCCTGGATCATCTGGCTGAAGTCCATGCGGTAGACGTGGTCGGCACCGACGACGACGATGATGTCGGGCTGCTCGTCGTAGATGAGGTTGAGGCTCTGCAGGATCGCGTCGGCCGAACCCGAGAACCAGCGCTTGCCGAGGCGCTGCTGCGCGGGCACCGACGCCACATAGGAGCCGAGCATGCCGTCCATGCGCCAGGTCTGCGAGACGTGCCGGTCGAGGCTGTGCGACTTGTACTGGGTGAGCACGACGATCTGGCGAAGACCCGAGTTCAGCAGGTTCGAGAGCGCGAAGTCGATGAGACGATACTGCCCGCCGAACGGGACGGCGGGCTTGGCGCGATCTTCGGTGAGGGGCATGAGCCGCTTGCCTTCGCCGCCCGCGAGGACGATGCCGAATACCTTGCGCGTCATCATGCCCCCAACCCTACCCACGCCCGACGCGATTCCAGCCTTCGAAGACGGTCCATGTCGGATGCCCCTGCGCTAGCGTTGCCGTATGCGCGTCGACCTGCTCACCCGCGAGTATCCGCCTGAGGTCTACGGGGGTGCGGGCGTGCACGCGGCCGAGCTCGTGCGAGCGCTGCGACGCGACATCGACGTGCGCGTGCGGTGCTTCGGGGCCGTCCGCGACGAGGCGGGAACGACCGCATATCCGACGCCGGCCGAGTTCGACGGCGCCAACGCCGCGCTTGCGACGATGGGCGTCGACCTGCTGATCGCCGGCGACTCCGCGGGCGCCGACGTCGTGCATTCCCACACCTGGTACGCCAACTTCGCGGGGTTCACCGCGAAGAAGCTGCACGGCATGCCGCACGTCGTCACCGCCCACAGCCTCGAGCCGCTGCGCCCGTGGAAGGCCGAGCAGCTCGGCGGCGGGTACCGCCTCTCGTCCTGGGTCGAGCGCACCGTATTCGAAGACGCCGACGCGGTGATCGCGGTGAGCGCGGGCATGCGTCGCGACATCCTGCGCTCGTATCCCCAGATCGATCCCGAACGCGTCGAGGTCGTCTACAACGGCATCGACCTCACCGACTGGGTCCCGAACGACGACCCCGACACGGCGCGGGCGCTCGGCGTCGATCCCGATCGCCCCTCGATCGTGTTCGTGGGCCGAATCACGCGACAGAAGGGGCTGCCCTACCTGCTCGCGCGCAGCGCGGTTGCTGCCGCCCGAGGTGCAGCTCGTGCTCTGCGCCGGCGCGCCCGACACCGAAGAGATCATGGCCGAGGTCACCGGCCTCGTCGACGTGCTGCGCACCGAACGCGACGGCGTCGTCTGGATCGACCGGCACCTGCCGCGGCCCGAACTCACCGCGATCCTCACGGCGGCGACCGCCTTCGTGTGCCCGTCGGTCTACGAGCCGCTCGGCATCGTGAACCTCGAGGCCATGGCGTGCGGCGCACCGGTCGTCGGCACGGCCACCGGCGGAATCCCCGAGGTCGTCGAAGACGGCGTCACCGGGGTGCTCGTGCCGATCGACCAGGCCGATGACGGCACGGGAACACCGCTCGACCCCGACCGCTTCGTGCGCGATCTGGCCGATGCCCTCATCGCGGTCGTCGGCGACCCCGAGCGAGCCCGGGCAATGGGGCAGGCAGGCCGGCGACGCGCTGAGACGCACTTCGCGTGGGACGCGATCGCGGCGCGCACCGTCGAGGTCTACGAGCGCGTGCTGGCTCGCTGAGGCATGTCGCGCGCGCAAGAGGGGCCTCCGCCTGCCGATAGCATTGGACGCATGTCGAGTGCGAGTACGGTTCTGCAGTTCCGAGATGTGTCGGTGATCCGCGATGGCAACACGATTCTCGACTCGGTGACCTGGAAGGTCGACTCGGACGAACGCTGGGTCGTGCTCGGCCCCAACGGCGCGGGCAAGACCACGCTCCTGCAGATCGCGGCAGCCGCGATGCACCCGACCTCGGGCACTGCCGAGGTGCTCCAGGAGGCGCTCGGCAAGGTCGACGTGTTCGAGCTCCGACCGATGATCGGCTTCGCCTCGACGGCGATGGCCCGCCGCATCCCGCGCGACGAGACCGTGCTCGACGTGGTGCTCACCGCGGCCTACTCGGTCACCGGGCGCTGGAACGAGGAGTACGAGGGCATCGACCTGCGCCGTGCCGAGCGGGTGCTCAAGGAGTGGGGGCTCGAGGGCTTCTCCGAGCGTCGCTTCGGCAGCCTCTCCGACGGCGAGCAGAAGCGGGTGCAGATCGCCCGCTCGGTCATGACCGACCCCGAACTCCTGCTGCTCGACGAGCCCGCGGCGAGCCTCGACCTCGGTGCACGCGAAGAGCTCGTGGGGCTGCTCGGCGGATACGCCGCATCGCCGTCGTCGCCCGCGATCGTCATGGTCACGCACCACGTCGAAGAGATCCCGGCGGGCTTCACGCACGCGTTGCTGCTCGCCGACGGCGGCATCGTCGCGTCGGGTCCACTCGCCGAGTCGCTCACCTCCGAGACGCTCACCGAGACGTTCGGCATGACGATCGAGCTCACGGAGCGCGACAGTCGGTTCGCCGCCCGCGCCGCCGCCTGACATGCATCGCCGTCGATTCTGCTAGAATCGATAGCTGGCCCGAGGGCCACGATTCTTTCCTGCCGCGCAACGGCACCCTGATGGTGCCGTTCCGCATGTGGCGGGATTCGATATCCACCATCCGATCAGCAAGGAAGTCTCCATGAAGACCGACATCCACCCCGAGTACAACGCCGTCGTCTTCCGCGACCTCGCTTCGGGCGCCACGTTCCTCACCCGCTCGACCGTGAAGAGCGACAAGACGATCGAGCTCGACGGCGAGACCTACCCGGTCATCGACGTCGAGATCTCGTCCGAGTCGCACCCGTTCTACACGGGCAAGCAGCGCATCATGGACTCGGCCGGCCGCGTCGAGAAGTTCAACCAGCGCTTCAAGAACTTCGGCAAGTAGTACCTGCCGCACGGAGGGCGGGCGACCTCGGTCGCCCGCCCTTTCGTCGTGCCCGCGGGCATCGCCGCGTCAGCGCACCGGCCAGGCACCCGAGGTCGTGAACTCGGGTTCGCCGTTCGCGCGACGCCACTCCTGGTAGCTCTCGGCCTGCTCGCGGCACCAGCCGACCTGACGGGCGTGCAGCTCGGCCACCGCGATGGCCGCGAGCTCGGGGTATGCCCGGGCGATCGCCTGCGCGACGCGACCGGCTGCGACGGCATCGGCGCCCGCATCGTGCGCGTTGGGCAGTGCCACGCCGTAGTGCTCGGCGGTCGCGGTGAGGGTGCGCTTGCCGCGCCGGTAGCGGTCGACGGCCTTGTCGATGACGAGGGGGTCGATGACCGGCCCGGGGCCGGGCAGGGGCGCGATGCCGTAGCGGATGGCCTCGCGCTCGAGCAGGGTGAGGTCGTAGGCCGCGTTGTACGCGACGATCGGCAGGCCACGCTCCGCGACGGCGGCGAGCGCGGTGACGATCTCGACCACGGCAGACGGCGCCGACTGGCCCTCGAGGCGCGCGCGTTCGGTGGTGACGCCGTGGATGAGCGACGCCGCGGTCGGGATCTCGACGCCGGGATCGACGATCCACTCCTGCTGTTCGAGCACTTCGCCCGACGCGCCGAGCACCCCGACGTGGGCGGTGACGATGCGGCACGTGTCGACGTCGATGCCGGTGGTCTCGAGGTCGAAGACGGCGAGGGTGTCGGCCCAGCGGGCGGCGTTCGTGTCATCCATGGCGTCAGGCTATGTTCGCCCACCGTCATCGCCTCGGCGGCGGCGCGCGTGTCCGGGGCATCCGCTCGCCGAACGCACGCAGGAACCGCCCAAGGCGCGCCCGTAGAATGGCTGGGATGATCGCCTCCCCGTACGCCGAGCAGCTCGCTCGCATCCCCGTTCGGGCCCATCGTGTCGACGTCGACGGCACCGAGACCGCCTGGTGGGAGTACGGCGAGGCCGATGCCCCGGTGCTCGTGCTCGTCCACGGCTTCCGCGGCGACCACCACGGGCTCGAGCCGGTCGTGGCCCAGCTGCCGGGGTTCCGCATCATCTCGCCCGACCTGCCGGGCTTCGGCGAATCGTCGACCTTCGCCGGTCGCCTCCACGACATCGACGCGTACGCCGACTGGCTCGCCGCGTTCATCGGCGCGATCGGCCTCGACGGGCCGTACGACCTGCTCGGCCATTCGTTCGGGTCCATCGTGTCGTCGGCAGCCGTCGCACGGGGGCTCGCTCCTGAGCGCCTCGTGCTGGTGAACCCGATCGGCGCGCCCGCGCTCGAGGGTCCGCGCGGCGTCATGACCCGGCTCGCGGTGCTCTACTACCGCACCGCCGCTGCGCTTCCCGAGCGGGCCGGCTACGCCCTGCTCGCGAACGGCGCGATCGTGCGCGTCATGAGCGTCACGATGGCGAAGACCCGCCAGAAGCCGCTGCGCCGCTGGATCCACGACCAGCACGACCGCTACTTCTCGGCGTTCGGCGACCGCGACGCCGTGCTCGAGGCATTCCGCGCCTCGGTGAGCCATGACGTCAGCGAGTACGCCGCCGACATCCACGCGCCCACCCTGCTCGTCGCCGCAGAGCGCGACGACGTCACCCCGCTCGCGGCGCAGCACCGACTCGTCACCCGGTTCCCCGACGCGAAGCTCGAGGTGATCCCCGAGGTCGGCCACCTCATCCACTACGAGACGCCCGGTGACGCGGCCGCGCGCATCCTGCGGTTCCTGCGCGAAGAGGCGCCCGCGTGAGGATCGTCGTCGACTGCCGCTACACCCGCATCGGGCAGCACGACGGCATCAGCCGATTCACGGCGGGCATCGTCAGCGAGCTCGCGAAGCGGCATCCGCTCACCATGCTCGTCAGCGACCACCGTCAACTCGACATGCTTCCGCCGCTGCCATGGCAGCTCGTGAGCGGCCCGACGAGCATCCGCGAACCGCTCGTCGCGCTGCAGGTCAAGAAGCTGCGGCCCGACATCGTGTTCACGCCGATGCAGACGATGGGGTCGTGGGGTCGTGACTACAGGCTGCTGCTGACCCTCCACGACCTGATCTACTACGAGAACCGCACACCGCCGCGCGACCTGCCGGCACCGGTACGGATGCTCTGGCGGCTCTACCACCTCGCCTGGTGGCCGCAGCGACTGCTGCTGAATCGCGCCGACGCCGTCGTCACCGTCTCGCAGACGACGGCGGGCCTCATCCACGAGCATCACCTCACTGATCGCCCCGTCGTCGTCGTGCCGAACGCGGCCGACGACCTCGGCGTCACCACGCTGCCGCGAGCTCGGCCGGCCGGCAACCGGCTCGTGTACATGGGCTCGTACATGCCCTACAAGAACGTCGACACGCTCGTTCGGGCCGTCGCGGCGCTGCCCGACCACGAGCTGCACCTGCTCAGCCGCATCGGGCAGACCGAGCGCGAGCGGTTGACGCGGCTGGCGCCGCAGGCGCGACTCGTCTTCCACGATGGCGTGACCGACAGCGCGTACGCCGAGCTGCTCGCCGGCGCCACGGCCCTCGTGCACGCCTCGAAGGCCGAGGGCTTCGGCATCCCGCTCGTCGAGGCGATGCGCCTCGGCACGCCGGTCGTCGTCAGCGACATCCCGATCTTCCGCGAGATCGGCGGCGAAGCAGCGCTGTTCTTCGATCCCGAGAGCCCCGAATCGCTCGTCTCGGCGCTGTGGTCGCTCGAGCGCGAGGGGGAGTGGGAACGCCGGTCTGCCGCATCCGTCGACACCGCGGCGAAGTACAACTGGTCCGCGTCGGCCGACCGTCTGTTCGCGCTCATGCGCGAGACGGTCACCGCGCGCGGGCGGCGACGCGGTCGACGCAGTTGAGCGAGATCACGCGGCGCGGGTCACGCGCTGCTTCGGGTGAGCGCGTCGGTGCCGGACGCGGCCCCGGAGCCGGTCAGCGCATCGGCGAACGCGACGAGCGTCTCGCTCGCGCCCGCGTCGACCTTCACCGCCGCACGGCTGTCGCCCCTGGTGACGCCCCGGTTGACGACGATGATCGGCAGCTTGCGACGTCGCGCCCGCTCGATGAGGCGCATGCCCGAGTTCACGACGAGCGACGAGCCGGCGACGAGCAGCACGTCGGTCGATTCCACGAGTGCGGCCGCGGCCTGGAAGGTCGTCACCGGCACGAACTCGCCGAAGAACACGACGTCGGGCTTCAGCACGCCGCCGCACACCGTGCACGCGGGGATCACCATCGCGTCGACGTCGTCGACCTCGACGTCACCGTCGGGCGCGAGGCGGATCGCCGTGTCGAGATCGATCGAGGGATTGAGCAGCTCGAGTCGCTCGGCGATCGCCTGCCGGGCGTAATGCTGCCCGCACCGCTGGCAGACCACGCGATCCATGCTGCCGTGCAGCTCGACCACGTGTCGGCTGCCGGCGCGGCGGTGCAGGCCGTCGACGTTCTGCGTGATGACGCCCGCGACGTTTCCCGCCGCCTCGAGCTGCGCGAGCGCCAGGTGTCCGCGATTGGGCTGCGCGGCGCCGAAGTTGCGCCAGCCGAGGTGGCTGCCGGCCCAGTACCGCTTGCGTGCGCCCTCGGAGGCGAGGAAGGTCTGCACGGTCATGGGCGTGCGCACGGGCGCGCCCTCGCCGCGGTAGTCGGGGATGCCCGAGTCGGTGCTGACGCCGGCGCCGGTGAGCACCGCGACGCGCGCGCCGCGCATGAGGGCGATCGCCTCGCCGACCAGCGCGTCGGTCGCCGTCGGCGCCTCGATGCCGATGTCCACGATGGTCTCCCTTCGACCGGTAGGGCTGATTCTAGACGCGTCGGTTTTCCGGATTGTTTCGCCGACTGGCACCCTTGAGGGGAGGAGACCCATGCACATCGAACGAGTCCGCGACGCGGCATCCGATTCCGTCGCCGACTATGCTCGGCTGACCGACGTGGCGCTGCGCAGCACGCACGAGCCAGAGCAGGGTCTCTACATCGCCGAATCGGCGAAGGTGATCCGACGCGCCATCGCCGCCGGTCACCGGCCGCGGTCGGTGCTCATGGAGGAGAAATGGCTGCCGGGCCTCGAATCGGCACTCGCGCCGTTCGATGTCCCCGTGCATCTCGCCGATCCCGACCAGCTCGAGGCGATCACCGGGTACCGCGTGCATCGCGGAGCACTCGCCGCCTTCGAGCGGCCTGAACTGCCCGACCCCGTCGAACTTCTCGCTGGCGCGCGCCGTGTCGTCGTGCTCGAGGACATCGTCGACCACACCAATGTCGGCGCCATCTTCCGTTCGGTCGCCGCGCTCGGCGCCGACGCCGTGCTCGTGAGCCCGCGCTGCGCGGACCCGCTCTACCGACGAAGCGTGCGCGTGAGCATGGGGACGGTGTTCCAGGTCCCGTGGACGCGCCTGCCGGAATGGCACGACGCGCAGCGGATGCTCCGTCGCGCCGGTTTCGAGGTCGCCGCACTCGCCCTCGCCGATGACGCGGTCTCGCTGCGCGAGCTCGCCGCCGCCCCTCCCGAGCGACTCGCGCTCGTGTTCGGAGCCGAGGGCGACGGCCTCAGCACGCATGCGCTCGAGGCCGCCGATCGCATCGTGACGATCCCGATGCGACACGGGGTCGACTCGCTCAACGTCGCGGCCGCCGCTGCGGTCGTGCTGTACGCCCTCGCCGTCGATGCGGAGGTCGGCTCATGACCGAGCGTTCCGCGTCCGACGCGCGCAAGCGCATCTACCGGCGACGCCGCATCGTCGTGTTCAGCGCACTTGCCGTTGTGCTCGCATTGCTCGTGGGCGGCGGCGTGTACACCGCGAATGCCCTCGGTGCGCCGATTCCCGCTGCCGCGCCCGACGGTCTCGGCTCCCGAACCGATCGTCGCCGAGCCGCAGGCGCTCACGCTGCCCGGCTTCGGCGGGTACGCCGTCGGCGCCGTCGGGTTCGACGGACTGCTCGCGGCGGGCAACGCCGAGCAGTCGATGCCGAGCGCGAGCATCACCAAGGTCATCACCGCCCTCGTCATCCTCGACGCGCACCCGATCCCGGCCGGCGAAGGCGGCCCCGAGATCGCCTACACCGAGGCCGACATCGACATCTACTGGGACATGGTGGCCCAGAACGGGTCCGTCGCGCCCGTCGCGGCGGGCTCATCGCTCACGCTGCGCGAGAGCCTCGAGGCGATGCTGCTGCCCTCGGGCAACAACTACGCCATCTCACTCGCGAACTGGGCGTTCGGGTCGGGCGACGAGTTCCTCACGGTCGCACGAGCCTGGCTCGACGAGCACGGCCTCGCGAACACGCGCATCGCCGACTCGAGCGGCCTCTCGCTCGACAACGTGAGCACGCCCACCGACCTCATCGCGCTCGGCAAGCTCTCCCTCGCCGACCCCACCCTCGCCGAGATCGTCGCGACCAAGAGCGTCGACGTGCCAGAACTCGGAACCCTCGAGAACTCGAACAAGCTCCTCGGCACCCACGGCGTCGACGGCATCAAGACCGGCACGACCGACGACGCGGCGAACCTGCTCTTCTCCGCCGACTTCGCCGTGGGTTCGTCGACCGTGACCGTCGTCGGCGTGCTGCTCGGCGGCGAGAACCACGCCGTGCTCCGCAGTGCGATCGCGTCGCTGCTCGACAGCGTCGCGCCCGGGTTCCACCAGGTCGCGCCGCTCGAGGCCGGGCAGCAACTCGCCGAGTACGACACGCCCTGGGGCGATTCGGCACGGGCGAGAGCCGCCGACGGGGCATCCGTCGTCGTCTGGAGCGACACCCCGGTCGAGGTCGAGGTGCACGCCGAGCCTGTTGCACTCGCGGCCAGCGGCGACGAGGTGGGCACGGCCGTCGTGCGGGCAGGCACCCAGGAGATCACCGTGCCCCTCGTGCTGGATGCCGCGATCGATGACCCGGGCACGTGGTGGCGTCTCACGAATCCCGGAGCGCTCGACGCCGCGACGACTCAGTCCGACGACGCAGAGTAGGGTCCGGCATCGGGTCGCTTCGCGGTGACGAGGTCGCCCGACGACTGGTGGCGGATGCGCCGCAGCACCCACGGCACGAGGTACTCGCGCGCCCAGTTGAGGTCCTCGACACGCGCCTGGCGCCAGGTGCTGTGGGGGAGCGGCTCAGGCTTCATCGGCTCGAGCGTGTTCCCGACGTTGAGCGCGTCGAGCACCATGCGGGCGACCGTATGGTGGCCCAGGGAGTTCAGGTGCAACCGGTCGGGCGACCACATGCGCTGGTCCTGCACCTCGGTGAGCGCCCACTGATCGGCGACGACGCAGTCGTACTTCTTCGCGATGGTGCGCAGGTTCTCGTTGTAGATGGCAACCTTGCCGCGGATGCCCCGGAAGACGGGCGAGAAGCCCACGTCGACGCCGGTGAAGATCACGATCGTGGCGTGATCGCGCGAGAGGCGCTCGACGGCGTACTCGAATCTCGCGGAGATCTCGTCGGGGTCGGTGCCCGGCCGGATCACGTCGTTGCCGCCGGCCGAGATGGTGATGAGGTCGGGGCGCAGTGCGAGGGCGGGCTCGAGCTGCTCGTCGATGATCTGCTGGATGAGCTTGCCGCGCACGGCGAGGTTCGCGTAGGCGAAGTCCTCGGTGCCCTGCGAAAGCACCTCGGCGACGCGGTCGGCCCATCCACGGTGGCCGCCGGGCACCGTGGGCTCGGGATCGCCGATGCCCTCGGTGAACGAGTCGCCGAGGGCGACGTAGCGGGACCAGGGATGCTGCTGCGTGACCATCCCCCTATTGTGCCAACGTCGGCGGTTCGAGGCGGGCGGTTCGGAGCCGTCGGTTCGAGGATGTCGCAGGCCTCCGCTAACCTCGAATCCAGTGAGCACCTCGACCCCCTTCGGCCCCCAACCGGGCACGTCGGCAGCCGAACACCTCTCACCGTCGTTCCCTGAGCGCGCCGCATGGGGCACGGCATCGAAGCTGCGAGCCTGGCAGGCCGAGGCCATCGAGCAGTACCTCGCCGAGATTCCACGCGACTTCCTCGCTGCGGCCACACCTGGCGCCGGCAAGACCACGTTCGCCCTGCGTCTCGCGGCCGAGCTCCGCGCTCGGCGCATCATCGACCGCATCACCGTGGTTGCGCCGACCGACCACCTGAAGCGGCAGTGGGCCGATGCCGCGGCGCGCGCGGGCATCCGCCTCGATCCCGGCTTCCGCAACGCGCACGGCCGCAGCGCCCGGCACTTCCACGGCGTCGCCGTCACATACGCGCAGGTCGCGATGCGGCCCGCGCTGCACCGCGAGCTCACGCTGTCGGGCCGCACGCTCGTCATCCTCGACGAGGTGCATCATGGCGGCGACACGCTGTCGTGGGGCGACGCGATCCGAGAGGCGTTCGAGCCGGCCGAGAAGCGGCTCTCGCTCACCGGCACGCCGTTCCGTTCCGACACCGCACCCATCCCGTTCGTGCACTACGAGCCCGATGCCCAGGGCGTGCGGCTCTCGAAGACCGACTACGACTACGGCTACGGTCGTGCGCTGGCCGACGGCGTCGTACGCCCGGTGATCTTCATGGTCTACGCCGGCCACATGAGGTGGCGCACCAAGGCCGGTGACGAGATGGAGGCGAGGCTCGGCGAGGACAACACCAAGGACATCACCTCGTCGGCGTGGCGAACCGCGCTCGAACCCACGGGCGAGTGGATCCCTGCCGTGCTCCGTGCCGCAGACCGGCGACTCACCGAGGTGCGGCACGGCATCCCCGACGCCGGCGGACTCGTCATCGCCACCGACCAGTCGATGGCGCGTGCGTACGCGAAGATCCTCGAGGACATCTGTGGCGAACCCGTCACGGTCGTGCTCTCCGACGAGAAGGAGGCGAGCTCCCGCATCGAGGAGTTCTCGGCCAACACCCGTCGGTGGATGGTCGCCGTCCGCATGGTGTCCGAGGGCGTCGACGTGCCGCGGCTCGCGGTCGGCGTCTACGCCACGAGCGCCTCCACGCCGCTCTTCTTCGCGCAGGCGATCGGCCGCTTCGTGCGTGCGCGGCGTCGCGGCGAGACCGCGTCGGTGTTCCTGCCGAACGTGCCGGTGCTGATGAGCCTCGGCTCGCAGCTCGAGCTCGAGCGCGACCACGCCCTCGACCGTCGTGGCGGAGATGCCGACGACGATGGGCTCGACGACAGCCTGCTCGAGTCGGCGAACCGTGAGGAACGCGCCTCCGAGGAGCTCGAGCTCGGCACGTGGGAGGCGATCGGCTCCGACGCCTCGTTCGACCGGGTGCTCTACGACGGCACGGAGTTCGGCACGCTCGCCGAGCCCGGCAGCGACGAGGAGTACGACTTCATCGGCATTCCCGGCCTGCTCGAGCCCGAACAGGTGTCAGAGCTGCTGCGGCACCGGCAGGCACGGCAGGCGCGGAGAGCCGGCGATCGACGCAAGCACACCGCCGAGGCCGACACGCCCGAACCTGTCGCGCTCTACCGCACGCTCAAGGAGCAGCGGTCGCTGCTCAACAGCCTCGTGGGGCTGTGGGCGCGGCACACCGGCGAGGCGCACTCGCAAGTGCATGCCGAACTGCGCCGCGTGTGCGGCGGCCCCGCCGTCGCGCAGGCGACCGTGACCCAACTGCAGGCGCGCATCGAACTGCTCCGGCGGCGCCTCGGCAGTCGCTGATCGGGCCGAGCCGCCCACGGGGTCGGCAGCGATTTGGATCTGTTTTCTACAGCGTGTAGAAATGAAACGGAATCTGGCAATCAGGTACCAGTTCGACGCTCCAAGGAGAAACGATGCTGTCTGAGAAGTCCCGCCCCGTCATCGAAGCCACGCTGCCCGTCATCGCGGGACGCCTCGACGAGATCACCCCGAAGTTCTACCGCCGGATGTTCGACATCCATCCCGAGCTGCTGGACGGCATGTTCAGCCGCGCCAACCAGTCGAACGGCACCCAGCAACGAGCGCTCGCCGGCGGCATCGTCGCCTTCGCCTCCCACCTGCTGAGCGATCCGGGCACACTGCCCGAGGCCGTGCTGTCGAGGATCGCGAACAAGCACACTTCGCTCGGCGTCCCCGAGGCCGGCTACGCGATCGTCTACGAGCACCTGTTCGCCGCGATCGCCGAGGATCTGGGCGACGCCGTCACGCCCGAGGTGGCCGAGGCCTGGACCGAGGTCTACTGGCTCATGGCCGATGCCCTGATCAAGCTCGAGAAGGGCCTCTACGCCCGGCAGGCGAACGACGAGATGTGGACCCCGTGGCGCGTCACCGCGAAGGAGGCCGCCGGAGCGGGCTCGATCACCTTCAGCCTGACCCCGGCCGACAGCACCCCGGTCACGCGCGCCACGCCCGGCCAGTACGTCTCCGTCCGAGTTCGCCTCGCCGACGGCCTCCGCCAGGCCCGCCAGTACTCGCTGTCCGATCGCGTGGATTCGCTCACCGAACGAGTCTTCACCACCAAGCTCGACGAGGGCGGAGAGGTCTCGCCGCACCTGCACCGCGCCGTGAACGTCGGCGACGTGATCGAGCTGTCCAACCCGTACGGCGAGATCGAGCTCGACGATTCCGATGCCCCGATCGTGCTCGCCACGGCGGGGATCGGGTGCACGCCGAGCGCGTCCATCCTGCAGTCCCTCGCGCAGCAGGCCTCCGACCGTCGTGTTCTCGTACTGCACGCCGAGCAGCGCTCCGAGAACTGGGCACTCGAGCACCAGATGCGCGCCGCCGTCGAGCAGCTCCCGAACGCCGAGCTGCAGCTGTGGTTGGAGGAGGCCGCCTCGGATGCGGGCGCCGAAGCCGGGTTCATGGACCTGAGCGGCATCGACCTGCCGACCGGCGCCAGGCTGTACCTGTGCGGACCGCTGCCCTTCATGCGCTCCATCCGGTCGCAGGCGATCACCGCGGGCATCCCGGCCACCGACATCCACTACGAAGTGTTCGGACCCGACGTCTGGCTCGCCGCCTAGCCACGCTGCGACTCGGAGGGTGACGGTCGCGGGGTTCCACCCGTCAACCGGCACCCTCCGCTCACGACGCGAGCGTCGGGGGTGCGACTCCCGTCCAGCGCGGGCGGAGGCCGCCGCGCCGGCGTATGCCGCTCAGCCAGCGTCGACCGACATCGACGCCGTCGCACCTGCGAGGTCGAGCCCGCCGAGTTCGGCGGCAGCGTCGAGCGCGGCCATGAGGTCGTCGGTGAGGTCGTCGACGTGCTCGAGCCCGATCGCGAGCCGCACCACGCCTGCGCCCGGCTTCGCCTCGCCTGCGACGGGCCGGTGCGTGAGCGAGGCCGGATGCTGCACGAGGGAGTCGACGCCGCCGAGCGACACGGCGTGCGTGATGAGCTCGCAGGACTCGGTGAACCTGGCCGCGGCGTCGTAGCCGCCCGCCAGCTCGATCGCGATGATCGACCCCGCGCCGTCCATCTGCGTGCCGATGAGGCCGGCCGGATCCTGGCCCGGCAGTCCCGGGTAGTGCACGTGGGCCACCGCCGGGTGCGTGAGCAGTCGCTCGGCGATGACCTGTGCGCTCGCCTGCTGTGCACGCACGCGCAGCGGCAGGGTGCGCAGCCCGCGGTGCAGCAGGTATGCGGCCATCGGATGCAGGAGTCCGCCGGTGAGTGCGCGAACCTGGCGCAGGCGCTCGACCCATTCACGGTCGGCGGCGACGACGCCGCCCATGACGTCACCGTGGCCGCCCAGGTACTTGGTCGCGCTGTGCAGGACGAGGGTCGCGCCGTGTTCGGCCGGTCGCTGCAGCACGGGCGTGGCGAAGGTGTTGTCGACGAGGAGCGGCACGTCACCCGCGGCGTCGGCGATCGCGCGCAGGTCGACGAGCTCGAGCGTCGGGTTCGCGGGAGTCTCGACGATGACCAGACCCGTGTCGGGGCGGATCGCGTCGCCGATCTCAGAGACATCCGCCCACGTCACCTCGGTGCCGAGCAGGCCGCTCGCGAGCACGTGGTCGGTTCCGCCGTAGAGGGGGCGAACGGCGACGACGTGCGGCCGACCCGCCGTGGCGGTCGCGATGAGCGTCGCGGCGAGTGCAGCCATCCCCGATGCGAACGCGACCGCACCCTCGGTGCCCTCGAGCCCGGCAAGCGACTCCTCGAAACGGGCGACGCCGGGCTGCCAGAGTCGCTGGTACACGGCGGAACGACCCTCGCCGAGGTCATGCCCGGTCGCGAGCTCCTCGTAGGAGAGGCCGCCGGTCTCGACAGAACCGAGCGGGTTCGTGGTTGAGAAGTCGATGACGGGAACGTGGGATCCGCTCTCTCGGACGCCGGTCATTCCGCCGTGGACGGCGCGGGTCTCGAGGTGCGACGACGATGTCTGCATGCCTCGAATAGAACAGATTCTTCCGTTCTTCGCAAACAGCCCCGCACGATCGTCGTGATATCCTGCGAATCTCGAATGTTCTGCACGATCGACTCCGAAGGATCCAGCCCGTGGCGCAGAAACCCGAACTCGATCGCGTCGATCGTGCACTGCTCGCCGCGCTCTCGACGAACGCCCGCGCATCGGGCGCCGCCCTCGCGGCCGAGGTCGGCGTGGCCGAGTCGACCGTCTCACTGAGGCTACGCCGCCTGCAATCGCTCGGCACCGTTCGCGGCTACCGCGTCGACGTCGATCTCGCCTCCCTCGGCGTCTCGCTGCAGGCGCTCATCGCGGTGCGTCTCGTCAAGCACGATCGAGGCGAGATCGACGCCTTCCGTGGCGCCGTGCCGCACCTGCCCGGCGTGCTCGGCGTCTTCCACATGGCGGGCGCCGAAGACTACCTGTTGCATGTCGCCGCGCGCGACGCCGAAGAGCTTCGCGAATTCGTGCTGGCCCATCTCACCGGACATCCGGCCGTCGCGCACACCGAGACCAACCTCATCTTCGAGCACGTCGACGGCGACGGGTGGAACAAGCTCGTCGGTTGAGCCGGCCGCCGGCCCGTCGAGCCGACCCGATCAGGCGAGCGTCGTGCCGAATGCGAGGCCCAGCAGGTAGGTCACCGCCGCGGCGCCGAGCCCGATCGCGAGCTGGCGCACCGCACGCTTCAGCGGCGACGCACCCGAGAGCAGGCCGACGATCGCACCGGTTGCGAGCAACGCGATGCTCACGAGCACCGTCGCGGTCACGATCGCTGCGATACCGCTCAGGCCGAACAGGTAGGGCAGCACCGGGATGAGCGCGCCCGAGGCGAAGAAGAAGAAGCTCGAGATGGCCGCGCTGAGGCCGGTGCCGACCGCGTCGTCGTCGTGTTCGGCGACGGAGAGTGCGTCGGTGGGCGCGGTGCCGCGCCCGGCGGCCTGAACCCGGGCGACGACGAGGGCGGCTTGCTCGGCGGCATCCTGCTCGCCCATGCCGCGCGCGCGATAGACGAGGGCGAGCTCGTTGGCGTCGACGTCGAGGTCGACGAGTGCCTCGCGCGCGGTCGGGTCGGGCGCGGACGCCTCGAGCAGCTCCCGCTGCGATCGCACCGACACGTACTCGCCTGCGCCCATCGACAACGCGCCGGCGAGGAGGCCCGCGATGCCGGTGAACAGCACGACACCGCTCGAGACACCGGTCGCACCGATACCGAGGACGAGTGCGAGGTTCGAGACCAGGCCGTCGTTGGCGCCGAACACGGCCGCACGGAACGTGCCTGCCAGCCGGCGTCGACCGCGGGCCGCGAGTCCACGGACGACCTCGCCATGGATGCGCTCGTCGGCCGCCATGGCGGGCGTGGCATCGGGGTCGGTGGCATACGGCGAACGGGCCTCAGCCCGCTGGGCGAGGGCGAGCACGAAGATCGAGCCGAAGCGGCGGGCGAGCGCGCCGAGGATGCGGGTGCGGATGTCGGCACGGGGGGTTCCCGCGCCGTCACCGTCGAGCAGGCGCAGCCAGTGCGCCTCATGGCGCCCTTCGGCGGCCGCGAGGGCCAGCAGGATCTCGCGTTCCTCGCCTTCGCGGCGTGCGGCGAGTTCGCGGTACACCGCGGCTTCGGCTCGTTCGTCGGCGAGGTACCGGCGCCACCTGGCGCGGTCTGCCGCGGTGGCAGTCGTCGGCTCGGTCATGGTGCTCCATTCGCGAGCGCGTGGCGGGGCGGTGCGCCCGGGGCCTCGCGCTCCGTCACGTCTCCGCCGCGTTCGCGGCCGTCAGCCACGATATCGGGCGTCCCCGCCCAGATCGGCGGATTCACGCGGATTGGCAGCATTTCGGAGCGCCGAACCAGTCCCGTCGCGGCGGCGCAGCGGTGCTCAGGCTGCGGGCGCCGTCACGAAGTCGATGAGCTCTTCGACGCGCCCCAGCAACGCGGGTTCGAGATCGCCGTATCCGCGCACCCGGCCGAGGATGTGCTGCCACGCCCTCGCGATGTCGGCCTGCTCGGCGTGCGGCCAGCCGAACGCGTCGCACACCCCGTGCTTCCACTCCGTGCCGCGCGGGATGACGGGCCAGGCTGTCTTTCCGAGTCGCGCGGGTTTCACCGACTGCCAGATGTCGATGAACGGATGTCCCACCACGAGCACGTGCGCACGATGCGGGCCGCGCGCCACGGCGTCGGCGATGCGCTGCTCCTTCGACCCGGGAACGAGGTGGTCGACGAGCACACCGGCCTTGCGCCCGGGGCCGGGGCGGAACGCCGCGAGCACCTCGTCGAGCACGTCGACGCCCTGCAGGTACTCGACGACGACGCCTTCGACACGCAGGTCGGTGCCCCACACCTTCTCGACGAGTTCGGCGTCGTGCCGACCCTCGACGAAGATGCGGCTCGGCAGCGCGACTCGCGCCGGCGTCGAGTCGACCGCGAACGACCCTGAGGCGGTGCGAGCGCGACCAGCCGGTACCGTGGGAGCGGGCCGGACGAGTTCGACGGGTTCGC
Organism: uncultured Actinomycetota bacterium; assembly: GCA_963758615.1. GTDB lineage: Bacteria > Actinomycetota > Actinomycetes > Actinomycetales > Microbacteriaceae > Agromyces. The sequence continues at coordinate 48,051 of CAVWVZ010000010.1, forward strand.
CCTCGACGACGAAGCCGTGTCCGAGCGGGAAGAGACGGGTCTTGCCGAATCGATCCTCGAGGATGACGTTCTGCTTGTCGAGGCCGACGACCGCCCCGACGTAGCCGCTGGACGCGAGCTCGACGACGAGTTCGCGGACCGCCTCGACCTTCGGGATGGTGCGCCGACCTCGTGCACGCCAGTCCCCGGCGAGCACGTCCGCGCCGTAGCGGTCGGATCCGAATGCATCGTGGGATGTCGCTGGCACCGGTCGAGGCTAGCGGATACATCAGTGACTGCCGGGCATCGACACGGTCGCGCGCCGCTGGAGCGTGAGGGTCCAGAGCGCGCCGGCCGCCGCGATCGCTGCGCCGACCCCGATGGCCCACGGGATGCCGAATCGGCCTGCGACCAGACCGAGGGCGATCGGTCCCAGCCCCAGCCCGATGTCGATCGCCGCGCTCGCGGTTCCGGATGCCGCGCCGCGCTGTGACGGCTCGGCGGTCGCGAAGATCGCGGAGAAGAAGGCAGGCGTGCTGAACGCCACGCCGACGGCAGTGACGGCGGCGCCGAGGATCAGGCCGGCGGGCGACTGCCAGGCCGCAGCGAGGACGAGGCCGGCTGCGATCCCGCCGAGCGCCGCGGCCCCGAGGGCGAGCGGAGGCAGGCGGTCGGGGACGCGCGCGAACGCGATCCGGCACACGACGACCACGCCTCCGTAGACGAGCAGCGTGAGACTCGCGTTCGCGAGCCCGACGCGCACGCCGTACAGCGAGGCGAAGGCGAGGAATCCACCCATCGCCAACAGTGAGGCGAGGAACCCCATGAGGATCGGCAGGGCGGGACGGTGGATGAGGTGATGGACCTCACCGTCGGGCGGAGGCCCGGCCCGCGTCTCGCCGACGATCAGGCAGAGACCAGCGGCCAGGACGGCCAGCGCCGCGGCGCCGGCCCAGGCGAGCCCGAATCCGAACGTGCGCACGAGGACTTCGCCGAGCGGCGGTCCGAGTGCGATGCCGAGATACAGCCCCAGCGAGTTGTACGAAAGCGCCTCGCCCAAGCGCGCCGGCGGCGCGACGTCGGCGAGGGCTGCGAAACCGGCGACGAAGAACGCGGCCTCTGCGACGCCGGCGACGAGACGGAGCGCGACGATCACGACGATGTCCTCGGTGAGAGCCAGCGACCCGAGGCTCACGGCGGCGAGCAGGGCCCCGCCGACGAGGAAGGGCCGGCGGCCGTGGAGGTCGGACAGTCGCCCGACGAATGGCCGCAGCACCAGCGCCGACAGTGCGAACGCGCCGAAGGCCAGCCCGGCCACGGCCTCGTCGCCTCCGACTGGTCCGGTGACGTAGAGGGGCAGGGCGAAGATCGCGATGCCGAATCCGGTGAAGTAGCACAGGTCCGCGACCCCGAGTGCGATGAACGCGGGTGTGAAGAGCCGCTCAGGAGCGGGCCGGTGCGTCATTTCGAGGCGCCTCGGCTCAGTTCGGCCCGGCTCAGCGGTCGTGGATCGCTGTCGTCCACGACCTCAGGGTATTCCCGGTTCGCCGCGACCGACAGCCTCAACGGAAGTCGCGCGAGCGGTGCGGTGCCGAAACGGTGAGCGACTCGAATCGGTCGGCGATGAGGTTGGTGACGCCCTCGGCGGTGCGTTCGAGGATGCCGCGGATGACCATCGCCGGTGCCTCGCGCGCGACGCGACGATAGCGGTTCCATACCCCGACCCCGGCGATCACGTTGAGGGTGCCCGACTCGTCTTCGAGGTTGAGGAAGGTGATGCCGCTCGCGGTCGCCGGACGCTGCCGGTGCGTGACGACGCCGCCGACCTCGATGCGCCGGCCGGTCTCGGCAGTGGCCAACAGGTCGATGCGGATCGCCCCTCGGTCGTCGAGCCGTTCCCGCACATGCCGGATCGGATGGTCGTCGGGGGAGATACCAGTGGCCCAGAGGTCGTAGATGACCTGCTCGGCGGGCGTGAGCATCGGCAGCAATGGCGGCTGCACCACGACGACCGAGCCCGCGAGGTACTCCTCGCGATCTTCGGCGGCCTCACCCGCGAGCCACAGCGCCTCACGCCGCTCGAGGCCGAACCCGTCGAAGGCGCCGGCTGCGGCGAGCGCCTCGAGCTGAGTGGCGTCGAGCCCGGCGCGCCGCGAGACGTCGGCCATGTCGCGGTAGGGGCCGCGGTCATCGCGCTCGGCGACGATGCGCTGGGCGACGGCCGTGCCGATCGAGGAGACGTCGGCGAGGCCCAGTCGTACTGCGAAGGCGCCGTCGCGACGGTGTTCGGCCGAGCGGTCGGGGGCGGAGCGGTCGAACGGCCCGATCGGCTCCTGCGCGGCGTCGGCGCACGATGCGAGACCGGTCGGCGCGCGACATCCGCTCGCGAGACCGGCGTGCCCGCCGCCGTCGATCGAACCGCCATCGGATGTCGCAACCGCATCGATCGCCTCGAGTCCCGCGTGCACGCCCGAGCGCAGGATGTCGGGCCGGAGCATCTGCACCCCGTGTCGCCTCGCGTCGGCGGTGAGCGTCGCGGGCGAGTAGAACCCCATTGGCTGTGCTCGCAGCAGCGCCGCGAGGAACGCCGCGGGGTAGTGCAGCTTCAGCCACGAGCTCGCGTAGACGAGGAGGCCGAAGCTGAGCGCGTGGCTCTCGGCGAAGCCGAAGTTCGCGAATGCCTCGATCTTGGCGTAGATCGAGTCGGCGACCTCGGGCTCGATGCCGTTCTCGGCCATGCCCGCGTAGAGCCTCGACTTCAGCCGCTCGATCTTCTCGACCCCGCGTTTCGACCCCATCGCGCGGCGCAGCAGGTCGGCGTCGGCAGCGCTGCAGTTGCCGACGGCGACGGCCATCTGCATGAGCTGCTCCTGGAAGAGCGGCACTCCGAGCGTGCGCTCGAGCACGGGCTCGAGCTTGGGGTGCAGGTAGCTCACCTGCTCTTCGCCCGTGCGCCGCCGGATGTAGGGGTGCACCGCGCCGCCCTGCACCGGACCGGGTCGGATGAGTGCGATCTCGACGACGAGGTCGTAGAAGCGCCGGGGCTGCAGCCGGGGGAGCGTGCCCATCTGCGCACGGCTCTCGACCTGGAACACCCCGATCGAGTCGGCCCGGCAGAGCATGTCGTAGACCGCGGCCTCTTCCTTGGGCAGCGACGCGAGCTCCCACACCTCGCCCGTCGACTCGCGCACCAGGTCGAAGGTGTACTGCAGGGCGGCGAGCATGCCGAGCCCGAGCAGGTCGAACTTCACGAGGCCCATCCAGGCGCAGTCGTCTTTATCCCACTGCAGCACCGTGCGCCGTTCCATGCGGGCGTGCTCGATGGGGCACACCTCGCCGACCGGTCGATCGGTGAGCACCATGCCCCCCGAGTGGATGCCGAGATGCCGGGGGAAGCTGAGCACCTGCTCGGCGAGCTCGATGACGGCGTCGGGGATGTCGTGGTCGTCGGTCTCGACCACGGCGCCCCACCGCTCGACCTGGCGCGACCACGCGTCCTGCTGGCCGGTGGAGTAGCCGAGCGCCTTCGCCATATCGCGCACCGCAGCCTTGGGCCGGTAGCTGATGACGTTCGCGACCTGCGCCGCGTTCTGGCGGCCGTACTTGTCGTAGACGTACTGGATGATCTCCTCGCGCCGGTCGGAGTCGAAGTCGACGTCGATGTCGGGCTCTTCGTCACGCAGCGCCGAGAGGAACCGCTCGAACGGCAGGTCGTAGAAGATCGAGTCGACAGCGGTGATGCGCAGCACGTAGCAGACCGCAGAGTTCGCTGCCGAGCCGCGACCCTGGCACAGGATGCCCCGCCGCCGCGCCTCGTGCACGATGTCGTGCACGATCAGGAAGTAGCCGGGGAAGTCCTTCTGCTCGATGACGTCGAGTTCGCGTGCGATTCGTTCGCGTACGTGCTCGGGCACGCCCGGGTAGAGCTCGTCGGCGCCCTGCCAGGTGAGTTCGCGCAGCCAGCTCATGGGCGTGTGCCCCTCTGGCACCTGCTGTCGCGGCAGCTTGGGGCGGGCGCTGCGCAGGGTGAAGGCGAGCTCGTCGGCGAGCGTCACCGACCGTGCGACCGAGCCGGGGTACCGGGCGAAGCGTGAGGCCATCTCTGCGCCGCTGCGCAGGTGCAACCCGTCGGACGCGGGAAGCCACCCGTCGAGCTCGTCGAGGCTGCGGCGCGCACGCACCGCGGCGAGGGCGGACGCGAGCCGGTGCTCGGGCGGGGTCGCGTAGTGCACGGCGTTCGTCGCGAGCAGGGGCAGCCCTGCCTGCTCGGCGAGGGCGGCGAGCGCGTCGTTGGCCTGCTGGTCGTCGGGATGCCCGTGGTCGAAGAGCTCGACCACCACGTTCTCGCGGCCGAAGAGCGCGGTCAGCCGGTCGAGCTCGCGCGCCGCGGCCTCGGGCCCGCCGTCTGCGAGGGCGCGCCGCACGGCACCCTTGCGACAGCCGGTGGGCACGACCCATTCGCCGCCCGCCCGCTCGGCGAGCTCTTCGAGCGAGTACATCGGCCGCCCCTTCTCGCCGCCGGCGAGTTGTCCAGCGGTGATCGCGGCGGCCAGCCGGTGGTAGCCCGCTTCACGCCGCGCGAGCACGAGCAGGTGCTCGCCCTCGGGGTCGGCGAAGCCGTTCTGCGGGCCGCTGAGCCCGAGCGAGAGCTCGGCCCCGAAGACCGTCTGCAGGTCGGGGAAGCTCTCGGCCGCCTCCGCGAAGCGCACGATGCCGTAGAAGCCGTCGTGGTCGGTCACCCCGAGCCCGGTCAGTCCGAGCCGGTGCGCCTCTTCGACGAGCTGCTCTGGCGTGGAGGCACCGTCGAGGAAGCTGAACGTCGAGTGCGCGTGCAGTTCGGCGTAGGGCACGATCGGTCCGGCCGGCGCCTCGAGGCCTTCGGAGGGGCGGTACGGATGCCGCTTGCGGCTCCATGCGGGGCTGTCGCCGCCGTCGGCGATGAGCGACGGCCCGCCCGGCCGCCGGCGGTCGGAGAGTTTCTGCTCGAGCTCGGACCAGGGGATCTCGGGGTTGTTCCAGCCCATCAGTCGTACCTCGCCTCAGCCCACCAGCCCTCGCCGTCGCACACGAGCAACCACGCGCATCCGTCGTGGTCGACGATCTGGAACCGGTGCACGCGCTTGGCGCGCTCGGCATCCCACCACCGCTCGACGACCGGCCAGGGCCCCGCCCACGCCTGCACGGGCGACTCTCCGTCGCCGCCGACTGCGAAGCGAACGGGCGGAGTCGAGATCGCCCCGCGATCGTCGATGGCGACGGATACCCCGTCGTCGCCCACCAGGCGGATGGGCAGTCGCTCGCGGAACACGCTCGCCGGCGCGAGCGCCGGCAGGCTGCCCGGCCACGGCGCCGCTGCAGCCCGGTCGCCGGTGCGCTCGGGCGCCCGATCGCCCCACGGCACGAGCACCTGCCGGTCGGCGAGCATGCGGCCGCCGCCGATGGACGCGGTGACGACCCCGTCGTGGCCGAGCATGCTCTGCACGCGGGTGAGGCCGTGATGGACCCGCTCGTCGGGCCCGCCGCCCCAGAGCCCGTCTTCGTGGTTGCCGGTCGAGTCGATGCGCTCGGGCACCACCCGCACCCGCACGATCGGCGAGGCGAGCCCGGCATCGGCGGTGCCGGTGCCCTGCAGCTGCCAGCGCACCCGGTCGACGACGTCGGCGGGCGTGAACCACTGCGGATGCAGCCAGCTGCGGCTCGAGTGCCCGCCCCGCTCGTCGTCGAGCTCGACCCTGATGCCCGTGCACACGAGCCGCTTGGCCCGCATGCGGTCGATGAACTCGTCAGCCCGCACGCGGAACGCGAACGCGAGCTGGTCGATGCGGTCGAGCGGCGGCTCGAACTCTTGCTGCACCTCGAACTCGGGCGGCGGCGTGCGCGCCATGACCCCGGTCTGCTCGCGCCCGGCGGCCCGGTCGTGTGCGAAGGCGCCGGCTGCGCCGAACCGCCGGCGCACGTCGGCCTCGGGCAGGGCTGCGAACTCACCCAGGGTGCGAACCCCGAGCCGGTTGAGCAGGATCGTCGTGCGGGCGTCGGTGACGAGCCCCACGGGCATCGGCGCGATGAAGGCGGCGGATGCCCCGACCGCGACGATGCCCACGGGCGTCGCGTGCGCGGCACGCGCAGCCTGCTCGGCCGCGAACGGCCCGTCGGCGATGCCGACCCTAGCGCCCGGCACCCCGAGTCCGGTCATGGTGTCGAGCAGCGCCTGTGCCGCGGCGTCTTCGCCGCCGTAGTAGCGCGCGGGCCCACGTGCACGCATGGCGAGGGTGCCCGGACGCACGATCTGCACGCCGGGCACCGTCGTCTCGACCTCGCGCACGACGGGTTCGAACAGGCGCACGTCGACCGCAGCGTCGTAGTCGAGCACCGTGAGCGCGGGGGAGCGGTACTGCGCCTCGCGCAGCTTCAGGCCGCGGGCGACGCCGTCGCGGCGTGCGGCGGCGGAGCAGGCGTAGACGACCCCCGACTCGGTGAGCGCGATCGGCGCGGCTGGGTCGAGACCGGTCTCGCGGCATGCCGCGAAGATCGGCCAGTCGGGGCACCAGAGCACGATCGTGCGGGTCGGCACGCTCATGAGGCCGGCCGCTCGTAGTCGTCGAGCCGCACCGGTTCGCGCGGCGAGCGTGCATCGGTGACAGTGCCGGCGGCCTGGAACCGCAGCGACCGGTCGGGCAGCCGCAGCCGCGAGCTTGCCCGACGACCGAACTCGCCCCGCCCGCCTGCGCTCACGACGACCTCGCGGTCGTTGAGCTGCCCGTGCCCCGCACCGAGCCCGTGCCACTCGCTCGACTCGACCCCGAGCCGGGCGTCGCTGCCCGGCCAGTCGCCCGCGACGAGCAGCACGCTGCCGCGCTGCCGCAGCCTCGCCGACAGCCGTGACGCCTCGGCCGGCGCGACACGCCCCACTGCACGCGCCGCGACCACGGGGATGACGTCGGCGAGCGCCGCCACCACGGTGAGCCACTGCCGCCCCGGGTCGGGTACGAGCACGAGCCGCTCGAGGTCGATGCCGAACCGGTCGGCGGCCTCGACGCCGAAGTCGGGCAGCCCGACGACGGCGACCCAGCGCCCGCTCGCCGATGGCCCGGCGAGCAGCGCCATGAGCAGCGTGGTCGACCCCTCGACCGTGACCACCGTGCCCTCACGGAGCGTGCCGCCGGGCAGCACCTGCTCGAACGCCGGATGCGTCGGCACGGCCTTCGAGTCGAGCCGCGTCGCCTGCATGCCGCGGATGCGGGCCTGCAGCTCGTCGACGCGCGAGGGCGACTCGGCGGGAGCGAGGGGAGCGGTCATGGTCACCTCTTCAGTTTCGAACAGATGTTCGAATGTCGCAAGTCGGTGTTGCCGACCGTCCACATCATCGGCGCAGGGTGCGACATGGTCCTCGCCTCGGGCGAGCGCGCGATCATCCCGGCTGACGAGGGCTCCGAGTGGCGCACCGGCGGCATGCGGAAGACGCCGTATTCATCCACCGGGGCGACGGCCGATCGCGTGCGCCCGGGGCATCAGGTGGGGCGCAAGGCATCCGGCGACGAGGTCCCCACGAAAACGCAAGAAGGCCGGATCACATGGATCCGGCCTTCTTCACACAAGCGTGCGCGAGGGGGGACTTGAACCCCCACGCCCGTTAGGGCACTAGCACCTCAAGCTAGCGCGTCTGCCATTTCCGCCACCCGCGCTCGTGTCAGGCCGTTCCGATCGCTCGGTGGCCCGAGAGAAGACATTAGCACGGTTTCCGGGGCGCTTCCGCCACGGTGGCCATCGTCGGATGCCCCGGCTAGCGTGAGGGGCATGCCCCTGCCTTCGAACGCGGCGAACCCGACCCCAGAGCTCGACGAGACGGCTGTCATCGCACGAGATCTCATCCGGTTCGACACGTCGAACTACGGCGGGGGGAGAGCGAACGGCGAGCGCGAGGCCGCCGAATACATCGAGGCGCACCTCACCGCCCTCGGCCTCGCGCCGCAGCTCTTCGAACCTGCGCCGCGACGCGCGAGCGTCGTCGCCCGGGTGCCGGGGCGCAACCCGGCCAAACCCGCGCTCGTCGTTCACGGCCACCTCGACGTCGTGCCCGCCGATCCGCGCAACTGGAGCGTCGACCCCTTCGCCGGCGAGATCCGCGACGGCATGCTGTGGGGGCGCGGCGCCGTCGACATGAAGGACATGGACGCGATGATGCTCGCCGCGCTCGGCGACATCCTCGGCAGCGGCCGACAGCCCGAGCGCGACCTCGTCGTGGCGTTCTTCGCCGACGAGGAGGCCGGCGGGGGAGTCGGGGCGGGCTGGCTCGTCGACCATCATCCCGAACTGTTCGCGGGCGCGACCGAGGCCATCAGCGAGGTCGGCGGGTACTCGATCACGGTAGGGGGCAGCCGGGCCTACCTGCTGCAGACGGGCGAGAAGTCGCTGCTGTGGGTGCGCCTCGTGGCGCGCGGCACCGCCGCGCACGGGTCACGGCTCGTGGGCGACAACGCCATCACCAAGCTCGCCGAGGCTGTGGCGACGCTCGGCCGCACCGAATGGCCGCTCCGGCTCACCGGCACCACGCGCGAACTCCTCGGCAAGATCGCCGAGGTGCTCGGCGTCGACCCCGAGCAGGTCTCGCCCGACGAACTCGCCCTCGCGACGGGCTCTGCGTCGGGCTTCATCACGGCGACCCTGCGCACGACCACCAACCCGACCGTGCTCGAGGCCGGCTACAAGCACAACGTCATCCCCGATCACGCCGAGGCGCTCGTCGACATCCGCACGCTCCCCGGTGAAGAGGAGGCGGTGCTCGCCGAGGTGCAGGCGCTCGTGGGCGACGAGATCGAGATCGAGATCGTCCACCGCGATGTCGGGCTCGAGGCAGCGACATCCGGAACCCTCGTCGACGCGGTCACGCACGCGCTCGGCGTGCACGACCCCGGCGTCCCCGTGTTCCCCTACCTGCTCTCGGGCGGGACCGACAACAAGTCGCTCAGCCGCCTCGGAATCGAGGGCTACGGCTTCGCGCCGCTCAAGCTGCCAGAAGGCTTGGACTTCCCGGCGATGTTCCACGGGGTTGACGAGCGCGTTCCGCTCGACGCACTAGTCTTCGGTAGGCAGGTCCTGCGGGACCTGCTGCTCGAGTACTGACCAGCCACGTACTCCGACCAGCCCACCCTCTGACCAGCGCAGTCCTCCGCGTTCCGCGGGGGCGGAAGGCGGATGCCCCAACGTGATCGAAGCGCTCATCCTCGGATTCGTGCAGGGTCTCACCGAGTTCCTCCCCATCTCCTCGAGTGCGCACCTGCGCATCCTGGGTGAGTTCTTTCCAGGGGCACAGGATCCGGGAGCCGCGTTCACGGCGATCACGCAGCTCGGCACCGAGACGGCCGTCGTCGTGTTCTTCTGGCGCGACATCGTGCGCATCGTCTCGCACTGGTTCGGCTCATTCACGGGCCGCGTGCCGCGCCACGACCCCGACGCCCGCATGGGCTGGCTCATCATCGTGGGCTCGATCCCGATCGTCGTCCTCGGCCTGCTCTTCCAGGACGAGATCGAGACCATCCTGCGCTCCCTCTGGATCACCGCCACGATGCTCATCGTCTTCGGCATCATCCTGGGGCTCGCCGACTGGGCCGGCGCGAAGCGGCGGAAGCTCGACGAGATCACCGTCCCGCACGGCATCTACTTCGGACTCGCCCAGTCCCTCTCCCTGATCCCGGGCGTCTCACGCTCGGGGGGAACGATCACCATGGGGCTGCTGCTCGGCTACGAGCGCGCGGCTGCGGCGCGCTACGCGTTCCTGCTCGCGATCCCGGCCGTGTTCGGCAGCGGGCTGTTCCAGCTGTTCAAGAGCTTCGGCGAGCCGGCGGTCTACGGCCCCATCGAGACGGCGGCGGCCACGATCGTGGCGTTCGTCGTGGCGATCCTCGTGATCGCGTTCTTCATGAGCTACATCTCGAAGCACAGCTTCCTGCCGTTCGTGATCTACCGCATCGTCCTCGGCGGGTTCCTCTTCGCGATGCTCGGCACCGGCGCGATCCAGGCCTGAGGGTTCACCCCGCGGGGCGGTTCCCGTCGCCGCGTCCGTCGGCGCGCCCCTCGGGGCCGTCGCCGCGGCGACGCAGGTAGCGCTCGAACTCCTGCGCGATCGCCTCGCCGCTCGCCTCGGGCGCATCGACCGCGTCGCGCGCCTGCTCGAGCTGGGTGATGTAGCCAGCCATGTCCTCGTCGTCGGCCGCGAGCGCGTCGACGCCCGCCTCCCACGCCTTCGCCTCGGTCTCGAGGGTGCCGCGGGGGATCGACAGCCCGGTGAGCTCCTCGACCTTGCCCAGCAGCGCGAGCACCGCCTTCGGCGACGGCGCGTTGTGCACGTAGTGCGGCACCGAGGCCCAGAGCGAGACGGTCGGGATTCCCGCGCGCTCGGCATGGTCGGCGATGACGCTGAGGATGCCGACGGGCCCCTCGTAGGTCGACCGTTCGACGCCGAGCGCGCTGCGCATCTCGGGGTTCTCACTCGATGCGAACACCGTGAGCGGTCGCGTGTGGGGGGCGTCGGCGAGCATCGCGCCCAGCAGCACGACGCCGTCGATGTCGGCAGTGAGCGCGGCGTCGATGAGTTCGGCGGCGAATCCCTTCCAGCTGCGGGCGGGCTCGGCGCCGATGAGCACGTGCAGTCCGGATGCCCCGGGGCCCGTCACCGGCTCGTCGAGGTCGTTCCGCCCGCCGGGGCCGAGGATCGCGGCGCCCGGCCACTCGATCCGGCGCACGCCGTCGTCGCCCACCACGACCGTGGGCCGCGTGAACTGGTAGTCGAAGTAGAGCTCGGGATCGACGCTGGCGATCTCGACGAGCGCGAGCCGCTCGGCGAGGAGCTTCGCCGCCCCCGTCGCCGCCTCTCCGGCGTCGTTCCAACCCTCGAAGGCGACGATGAGCAGTCTTCGACCCTCGAAACCGGCCGGCTGATTCACGCTTGGAGCCCCGCTTCCCGCCCCGGGTTCCCGGGGTCCTCTCCACAATAGGCCGTGCCCGTAGACTTGGGCGTTGTGACTACACGCCTGCCCGCCGCCGTTCTCTGGGACATGGACGGCACCCTCGTCGACACCGAACGCTACTGGATGGCCGCCGAAGAGGAGCTCGTCGAGGCGTTCGAAGGCACTTGGACTCACGACGATGCGCTCGCACTGGTGGGCAGCGGCCTCTGGGAGGCAGCTGCCGTGTTCCAGGCGAAGGGCGTCGACCTCGACGCCGACACGATCGTCGCCCGCCTCACGGCGCGCGTGCGCGACCAGCTCACCGAGCACGGCGTGCCGTGGCGCCCCGGGGCTCGCGAGCTGCTCGAGGCGCTCCGCGACGCATCCGTGCCCACCGCGCTCGTGACCATGTCGATCCGATCGATGGCCGACGACGTCATCGCGGCGATCCCGTTCACGGCGTTCGACGTCGTGGTCACGGGCGACTCGGTCGAGCACGCGAAGCCGCACCCCCAGCCGTACCTGCTCGCCGCCGAGCAGCTCGGCGTCGAGATCGCCGACTGCGTCGCGATCGAGGACTCGCCGGCCGGGCTCACCTCGGCCCACGCCGCCGGGGCGATCGCCGTCGGCGTGCCGAACATCCTCTCGCTCGACGACACTCCGTCGACGGCGATCTGGCCGACGCTCGTCGGTGCGACCGTCGCCGACCTCGCGGCGCTCGTCGGCGCGAACGGAGACGCGTCATGAGCGCGAGCCGTGGCGAGCAGAGCGGGCCGTTCCGCGTCGGCGACCGCGTGCAGCTCACGGGCCCGAAGGGCCGCATGCACACGATCACGCTGCAGCCGGGCGCGCTCTTCCACTCCCACAAGGGGCCGATCGCCCACGACGACCTCATCGGCCTGCCCGACGGGTCGGTCGTCGCGAACCAGGTCGGCATCGAGTACCTGGCACTGCGGCCGCTGCTCAGCGACTTCGTGATGTCGATGCCGCGCGGCGCGGCCATCGTCTATCCGAAGGACGCCGCCCAGATCCTCGCGCAGGCCGACATCTTCCCTGGCGCGACCGTGGTCGAGGCGGGCGTCGGCTCCGGCGCGCTCTCGCTCTGGCTGCTGCGCGCCATCGGCCCCGAGGGCCGCCTGCACTCGTTCGAACGGCGCGAGGAGTTCGCCGACGTCGCCCGCGGCAACGTGGCGACGTTCCACGGCGTCGACCCCGAGAACTGGTCGATCACGCTCGGCGACCTCGCCGAGGTGCTGCCCGAGACCGTGGGCGAGGCATCCGTCGATCGCGCCGTGCTCGACATGCTGGCGCCGTGGGAGTGCATCGACGCCGTCTCCGACGCGCTCAAGCCGGGCGGCGTGCTGCTCTGCTACATCGCCACCGCGACGCAGCTGTCGCGCGTCGCCGAGGCGATCCGCGCGACGGGCGAGTACACCGAGCCGCAGTCGTCCGAGACGATGGTGCGCGGATGGCACGTGCAGGGACTCGCCGTGCGACCAGACCATCGCATGATCGCGCATACCGGCTTCCTCATCACCGCGCGCCGGCTCGCACCCGGCGCCGTGCTCCCCGAGCTCAAGCGCCGCCCGTCGAAGACCGAGTTCAGCGCCGACGACGTCGAGGCGTGGACGCCCGGCGCCCTCGGTGAGCGCCAGGTCAGCGCGAAGAGCCTGCGCAAGCGCGTACGAGCAGCGGATGCCGCTGCCGAGCGGTCCCGTTCCACAGGCGACGCTCCCCAGACCGACCCGACCGGCGAGGCCGGGTAGGCTACCTACGCCCCTCCGCGACCCATCGAAGAATCGAGGATCAGTGCGCTCGTCTCTCGCGCTCATCGCCACCGCCGGCGCCGTCGTCATCGCCCTCACCGGCTGCACCGCCCCGGCACCTGCTCCCGAATCCTCCCCAGGCGACTCGTCTGAGGCCGTGGTCGTCTCGGGTGACTTCGGTGATGCGCCCCGCGTCGAGTTCCCGACCCCGCTCGCACCCGCCGAGACGCAGTGCACCGAGATCATCGAGGGCGAAGGCGACGTGCTGCAAGAGGGGCAGATGGCGCTCATCGGGCTGGCCGTCTACAACGGTGCCACGGGCGAAGAGCTGCAGGTGACCGGCTTCGGCGACGACGAACCCGTGCCCGTCACGGTGTCGAGCTCGACGCTGCCCGGGCTGATGAAGGGCCTCACGTGCGCGCGTGAGGGCTCGCGCGTCGCGGTCGTCGTCCCCGAGGCAGACGGCTTCGGTCCCGACGGCAACCCGTCGCTCGGTGTCGAGCCGGGCGACAGCCTCGTGTTCGTGATGGATGTCGAGCGAGCGTTCCCCACCCGTGCCACGGGTGCGGTACGGCTGACCCGCGACGGGTTCCCCGCGGTCGTCCTCGCGCCCGACGGCCGGCCGGGCATCACCGTTCCCAAGGCCGACCCGTTCGAGAACACCGAGGTCGAGGTTCTGAAAGAGGGCTCGGGCCCGGTCGTCGAATCCGGCGACCAGGTCGTCGTGCAGTACACCGGCGTCACCTGGGCCGAGAACGAGGTCTTCGACTCGACCTGGGCGAACGGCAGCCCCACGGTGCTCACCGTCGCCGAGGGCGAGGGCTCGCAGGTCATCCCCGGTTTCGCGCAGGCGGTCATCGGGCAGAAGGTCGGCTCGCAGGTCGGCGTCATCATCCCTCCGGTCGACGGCTACGGCGACGAGGCGAGTGGCAGCATCCCCGCGAACTCGACGCTCTTCTTCGTCATCGACATCCTCGGCGTGATCTGATCTCGACATGCCGGCCGAGGGCGGTTCGCGGCCCAGTATGATCGCTGCTGTGGCCGGATCAGAACGCAGGAGCGAGCCGGCGATCCCGGCCGAAGACCGCCTGTTCAGCCTTGTGCTCGCGCTGCTCGCGACCGAGGCCGGGCTGCTGAAGTCCGAGATCCTCTCGACGGTGCGCGGCTACGCCGAGCGATTCGACCGGTCGGGGGCGAACGTCAACCTCGACCGGCAGTTCGAGCGTGACAAGGACCAGATCCGCGAGCTCGGCATTCCACTCGAGACCGTCGAGTCGCCCGACCGGCCCGGTGACAACCAGTCGTTGCGCTACCGCATCCCCAAGGGTCAGTACGACCTGCCCGACGAGGTGCGGTTCACGCCCGACGAGCTCACGCTGCTCGGCCTCGCCGCCGAGGTGTGGCGTGAGGCCTCGCTCTCCGAGGACTCGCAGCGGGCGCTCACGAAGCTGCGTGCGCTCGGCATCGAGCCGCGCGAGCCGGTCATCGGCTACGCGCCGCGACTGCGTGTGCGCGACGCCGCCTTCGAGCCGCTCCGCCAGGCCCTCGACCGCCGCCAGGCCGTGCGATTCGACTACTTCAAGCCCGGCGAGCGGGCACCGCGGGAACGTCGTGTGAACCCCCTCGCGGTCGTGATGCACGAGGGGCGCTGGCACCTGCATGCGCAGGACCTCGCCGTCGACGAGCCGCGCACGTTCCTGCTTTCCCGCATCGTCGGCGATGTCACCCCGATCGCGGGTTCGACGTTCGACGCACCGCCGCCGGGAATCCAGGACCGCGTGATCGCCGATCTCGCCGAGCTGCGACTGCGCAACGCCGCCGACCTCGCGGTCACCGCCGGCAGCGACGCCGAGGTGCGCCTCGGCAGGCGTGCCGTCGAACGCGACGAAGACGCCGGGGTCATCCGGATGCACTACACCGATGCCGCGGTGTTCGCCGACGAGTTGGCCGCCTTCGGGCCCGAGGTGCGCGTCCTCGCGCCCGAGACGCTGCGCGCGGCCGTCCAGGAACGACTGCACGCCGTCGCCGATGCCCATCGTGAGCCCGAGGTGAACCGATGAACGCCAAACGGCAGGGTCCACAGAAGCCGGCGAAGGCCCAGCGAGCGCAGAAGGCGCCCGACAAGCTCGTCTTCCTCCTCGCGCTCGTTCCCTACCTGCTCGAGCGCCAGGTCGTCGATGTCGCCGAGGCCGCCGCCCATTTCGGCGTCTCCGACGACGCCATCCGCGACGCCGTGAAGCTGATCGCCACGTCGGGTCTGCCCGGTGCCACGGGCACCTACCAGCCGAACGACCTGTTCGACATCGACTGGGACTCGTTCGAAGACGACGACGTCATCGTCATCGTGCATCACGTCGCGATCGACGACGCACCGCGCCTTTCGGCACGCGAGGCGGCGGCGCTCATCGCCGGCCTCAAGTACCTCACCGCCCTGCCCGAGAACGCGAGCAGCGCCTCGCTCGCCTCGCTCATGGCCAAGCTCACCGCCGGGGCCTCGGCGACCCCGACCCGCATCGGCGTCGCCGAGAGCGAGGCCGACGAGTCGCTCGCACTCATCCGAGAGGCCGTCGCCGGTGGCCGGCAGCTGGAGTTCGACTACCGCAACGCCCTCGGCATCGCCGGTCGCCGTCGCGTCGACCCGCTGCGGGTGCTCTCCCAAGACGCCGACTGGTACCTGCAGGCGTACTGCCACACACGGGAAGACGTGCGCAACTTCCGCGTCGACCGCATGAGCGCGCTCGTCGTCTCCGACGTGCCGATCGACGAGCACCCCGACCAGGTCGTCCCCGAGACGCTCTTCCAGGTCTCCGACTCGGACCTCGACGTCGTGGTCGATGTCGCCCCAGCGGCGCTGCCACTGCTGGCCGACTACCTCGCCGACTCGACGACCACGGAGGTCGACGGGCACCTGCGGGTCACGTTGCGTCTCGCGCACGTACACGGGCTGAAGCGTCTCGTGGCCGGCCTGCCCGGACTCGTCACCGTCGTTTCGCCGCCCGAGGCGCGTGCCGCGGTCGCAGGGTGGGCCGAGGCCGGCCTCGCGGGGTACGCTGACGCCGGGTCATCCGTTCGCGATCGTGAACCGGCCGACCCGGGCGACAGGTAGACTGTCTTCACCATCCACCGAGAAACGGACGAAATCCTATGTGGCAAGGCTTCACCGGTTGGCACGCGCTGATCATTCTCGTGGTCATCCTGCTGCTCTTCGGCGCACCGAAGCTTCCGGCGCTCGCCCGTAGCCTGGGGCAGTCGATGAAGATCCTGAAGAGCGAGGTTCGGCCCGAGAAGGCAGACGGCGACGCCGCGACGGCAGACGACGCGACGAAGCCCGAAGAGCCCGACTCCAGCAAGACCGCCTGACCCCGATGACCGCGGTGAAGGATCGCGGGATGAACCGCGAGAAGCGCATGTCGCTGGGCGCGCATCTCATCGAGCTGCGCAAGCGCCTCTTCATCTCGGCGATCGCGATCGTCGTGGGTGGCGGTTTGGGCTGGTGGCTCACCGACGCGTACGTCTGGGAGGCGATCCAGGCGCCCGTGGCGCAGGTCGCCGAGGCACAGGGCACCGACACCGCGATCGTCTTTCCGACGATCTCCAGTGCGTTCGACCTGCGACTGCAGATCGCGTTCACGCTGGGCATCGTCATCTCGGCGCCGGTCTGGCTCTACCAGATCTTCGCGTTCCTCGTCCCCGGCCTCAACAAGAAAGAGCGCAAGTTCACCTTCGCGTTCTTCGCCACGGCGATCCCGTTGTTCTTCGCCGGGTGCGCCGCGGGCTGGCTGGTGCTCCCGAACATCGTGAAGCTCATGGTGAGCTTCGTCCCGGGTGACGCGATGTCGCTGCTGACGGCGAAGGAGTACATCGACTTCGTCCTGAAGCTGGTGATCGCGATCGGCATCGCGTTCGTCGTGCCGGTGTTCATCGTGTTGCTGAACTTCGCCGGCGTGATCAGCTCGAGCGCCATCATCAAGTCGTGGCGGATCGCGGTGCTCGTGATCGTGCTGTTCACGGCGATCGCGACGCCATCAGCCGACGTCATCTCGATGTTCATGCTCGCGATCCCCATGATCGCGCTGTACTTCGCGGCCTGGTTCATCGCGAGCCTGCACGACAAACGTGTCGCACGGCGAAATCGCGAGGAGTTCGGCGCCGCTGTCTAGGCTGAAGGGGTGATGAGCCTCTCCCCGGCCGAGCGCTATGCCCTTTCCCGACAGCAGCGCCGGCAGCCTCGGCTCGCTGACTTCGCCGCCGGGCTGAAATTCGACCTCGATGCGTTCCAGCGGGCATCGTGCGCGGCGCTCGACGAGGGCCGCAGCGTGCTCGTCGCCGCGCCCACCGGCGCGGGCAAGACGGTGGTCGCCGAGTTCGCCGTGTTCCTCGCGATGCAGGAACCGGGTGACAAGGTCTTCTACACGACGCCGATCAAGGCGCTCTCGAACCAGAAGTTCCAGGAGTTCACCGAGGTCTGGGGGGCCGAGTCGGTCGGCCTGCTCACCGGCGACACGAACATCAACTCGGGCGCTCGCATCGTCGTGATGACGACCGAGGTGCTGCGCAACATGCTCTACGCCGACTCGCCGTTGCTCGATCGGCTCGCCTACGTGGTCATGGACGAGGTGCACTACCTCGCCGACCGGTTCCGCGGTGCGGTGTGGGAGGAGGTGATCATCCACCTTCCCGAGGCGGTCCGACTCGTGTCGCTGAGCGCGACCGTCTCGAACGCCGAGGAGTTCGGCGACTGGCTGCAGGCGGTTCGCGGCGACACCGACGTGATCGTCTCCGAGGAGCGACCCGTTCCGCTCGAGCAGCACGTGCTCGTCAAGGCGAAGCTGCTCGACCTGTTCGACTCGTCCGGTCAGGCGGCGACGAACCGGGTGAATCCCGAGCTCAAGCAGCTCGCCCGCGCCGGCGGACGCTCGATCGCGAGCCGGTCGAACAAGGGGCGGCGCGGCGGCGACCGGGGTCGCTTCCACCAGGGCGGGCAGGGGCGCCTCGACCGTCCCGAGGTGGTGGCCCTCCTGCAGGGCAAGAACCTGTTGCCGGCGATCGTCTTCATCTTCTCCCGAGCGGGGTGCGACCAGGCTGTGCGCCAGGTGCTGCGTTCCGGCATCCGGCTCACCGAATCGCACGAACGCACCGCGATCCGCGCGATCGTCGAAGCGCGTGCCCGGATGCTCCGCGACGAGGATCTCGCGGTGCTGGGCTACTGGGAGTGGCTCGAAGGGCTCGAGCGCGGTGTCGCCGCGCACCACGCGGGCATGCTGCCGGCCTTCAAGGAGATCGTGGAGGAGCTGTTCCAGCAGAAGCTGCTGAAGGTCGTGTTCGCGACCGAGACCCTCGCGCTCGGGGTCAACATGCCCGCCCGCTCGGTGGTGCTCGAGAAACTCGAGAAGTTCAACGGCGAGGCGCGGGTGCCGATCACGCCGGGGGAGTACACCCAGCTCACCGGACGCGCCGGCCGACGCGGCATCGACGTCGAGGGGCACTCGGTCATCCAATGGGTCGACGGGCTCGACCCCGAGTCTGTCGCCGCCCTCGCCTCGCGGCGCAGCTACCCGCTGAACTCGAGCTTCCGGCCGACCTACAACATGGCCGTGAACCTCATCGACCAATTCGGGCGCGACCGCACGCGGCAGATCCTCGAGCTCTCCTTCGCGCAGTTCCAAGCCGACCGTGCGGTGGTCGATCTCGCCAGAACCCTGCGCAAGCAGGAGGAGTCGATGGCCGGGTACGAGCAGGCGATGACCTGCCATCTGGGCGACTTCGCCGAGTACGCGGCGCTGCGGCGCAGCATCTCGGCGATCGAGCGGCAGTCGTCGAAGGGCAACTCGACGCACGCGCAGCGCGAGCGCATGCAGCGCGACCTGGCCGCGGCTCGCAAGGCGATGCGTGCGCATCCGTGCCACGGTTGTGCCGAGCGCGAGCAGCACGCCCGGTGGGCGGAGCGCTGGTGGCGCCTGAAGCAGGAGCACGATCAACTCTCACGCCAGATCCACACCCGCACCGGCCAGGTCGCGAAGCGGTTCGACCGGGTGGGCGAGGTGCTCGAGACGTTGGGCTACCTCGAACGCGATGCGCAGGGCTCGCTCGTGTCGACCTCGGCCGGACGCATCCTGAAGCGCATCTACGGTGAGCGCGACCTGCTCGTTGCCGAATGCCTGAGGCGTGGTCTGTGGGACGGGCTCGACACCGCCGGCATCGCGGCGATGGCCGCCGCGCTCGTCTACGAGCCTCGACGGGACGATCGCGGGGTCGACTATCGACTGCCGCGCGGCGGGTTCCGTGAGGCGTTCGACCGCACGCTCGATACCTGGAGCGTGCTCGACGACCTCGAGCGCGACCACCGGCTGCCGGGCAGCGACCAGCCGTCGCCCGCGCTCTCCTCAGCGATGCACGCGTGGGCGCGGGGCGCCGGGCTCGGCTCGGTGCTCGATGAGATCGACCTCGCCGCCGGCGATTTCGTGCGGCTCACCAAGCAGGTGGTCGACTTGCTCGACCAGATCTCGATCGTGGCCGACGCCGAGCTGGGCGCAACAGCACGCGCGGCGATCGACGAGGTGCGCCGCGGCGTCGTCGCCTACGGCACCGTAGCCTGACGCGGCATCCGCCCGGCGCCCGGCGCGCGGCGACGGCGGCGCAGTCCACGTCGCCTAGGCTGATCTGGTGCCCCAGAACGATCCGCGTCCCCTGATGCCGCTGTGGGCCGCGGTCGTCGTTGCGATCGCCGGCGGGCTGATCTACGACCTCGGCTTTCCCGGTGCGAGCATCTGGCCGCTCGCGTTCGCCGGCATCGCGCTGGCGCTCCTCAGCCTGATCGGTCGCAGCTCATGGGCGGCGGCGCTCCTGGGGTTGGCGTTCGGCCTCGCGTTCTACCTGCAGCAGGTCTCGTGGACCGCGCTGTACCTGGGGCCGATCCCGTGGCTCGCGCTCTCGATCCTCGAGTCGCTGTTCGTCGCCGGCGGCGCGGTGCTGATCACCTTGGCGTACCGATGGGTGCCGTTGGCGACTTCGTCGCGCTGGGTGCGCCTCATCGGGTTGCCCCTCCTGATCGCCGGACTGTGGATCGTCCGCGAGGCCGCCACCGGGTCGATCCCGTACGGCGGGTTCCCGTGGGGGAGGGCCGCGCTCAGCCAGTCCGAGAGCCCCTTCGCCGACGTCGTGTCGTGGGTCGGGTCGACCGGACTCGGGTTCGTCATGGTCGCGTTGGTCGCCGGCGTCATCGAGTGGGTCCGAATGCGCGGATGGCGCGACCTGCGCACCGCGATTCCGGTGGTGTCGCTCGCGCTGGTCGCCATCGTCGTCCCGGCGTGGTCGACGACGGCCACGGGCGAGCTCCGCGTGGCGAGCGTGCAGGGCAACGGGCCGTCCGGCTACTTCGACGTCCGTGAGCCGGGCGATGTGCTCCAGTCGCAGCTCGACGCGACCGAACCGATCCTCGACGAGCCCGGAATCGATGTGCTGCTCTGGCCCGAGGGCGGTTCCGACATCGACCCCACACGCAGCGAGTCCGTCGCGCGCACCTTCGACTCGCTCAGCCGACAGCTCGATGCGCCCGTCGTGCTGAACACCGTGACCGTCGACGAGGACGAGTTCTTCAACACCTCGATGCTTTGGCTCGCAGGTGAGGGGGCCGTCGACACCTACGACAAGCGCAATCCGGTGCCGTTCGGCGAGTACATCCCCGATCGGGGGTTCTGGGAACCGCTGGCGCCCGAACTCATCGGACTGATCCAGCGCGGGTACTCACCCGGCACGAACCCGCCGGTGTTCGACCTTGGCCCGGCGATCACCGGGCTCGCCATCTGCTTCGACGTGATCTACGACGAACTCGTCTGGGAGGGCGCGCGCGACGGGGCCGAGCTCTACATGTTCCAGACGAACAACGCCGATTTCCGTGGCACCGACGAGAACCAGCAGCAACTCGCGATCGCGAGGCTCCGGGCGATCGAGACGGGGCGCTCGGTCGTGAACATCTCGACGGTCGGCACGAGCCAGGTGATCGATCCGGCGGGGCACACGATCGACTCACTGCCGCTCGATGAGCCGGGCGCGATGGTGACCGATGTCGAACTGCGCACCGGGCTGACGCCGTCGGTCGTGCTCGGGGGAGCGGTACCGCTGATCGTCGTGCTCGGGTCGCTCGCGGCGCTCATCGCCGCGGGCGTCATCGCCCGCCAGAAGGCGCGACGGAATGACGGCGACGATGTCGCCGAAGGTTCAGGGCGCACCGAAGACGACACGCCCAAGGACGCCTGAGGCGTCGACCCGAGGCTAGGCGCCGATCTTCTGCTGGCCGCGACGGGCACGCAGGTAGCTGAGGCGCTCTTCGAGCAGTTCTTCGAGCTCGGCACGAGTACGACGCTCGAGCAGCATGTCCCAGTGGGTGCGCGCGACCTTCTCGCCCGAACGGTCGATCTCGACCGGCTTCGAATCGACGAGCAGCACTGCAGAACCGCTGCAGTGGCGGCACTCCCAGGTCTCGGGAAGCTCGGCCTCTGTCGAGAAGGTCATCACCGTCTCGCGACCACATGATTCACATCGGTACGTGTAGTCCGCACGGTCGGCGAACACCACGCCGTCTTCGCTCTGCAGGCTCTGCGCGCCGATTCGCATGCCCCGAAGGCTCCGGTCCGCCATGGCGTACTCCTCTTCTCGATCGTCTAACAGTGTCAACGATCAAGCTGGGCGTTCCCTTTCCGCCGCCTGATGTTTACCGGGGAATTCTCAGCTTCGAGCGGAGAAGAGCGTCAGCGCGAGGTCGACGCGATCGGTCACGATCCCGTCGACGCCGAGGTCGAGCAACCTGGCCATTTCGGCGGGCTCGTTGACGGTCCACACGTGCACCTCCACACCCACCCGATGGGCCGCCTCGACGAAGCGCGGGGTGACCACCCGCAGGACGCCGACACGCTCGGGCACCTGCAGGGCCCGTGCGCCGCGAAGCGCCCGAACCGCCGCCCGCTGCGACCCGAACGACGCGGCGAGCCGGAACCGCAGCACGCCCCCGCTGCCGACCGACGTGGCCACATCGGGCAGCTTTGCTGCGACGCGGCGCCGCCGACGGTCCGAGAAGCTCGTCACGAGCACGCGACCGGCCGCCCGTGCGCGGGAGACGGCAGCGATGGCGGGCTCGACCGCGGCGTCCTCCTTGACGTCGATGTTGAAGCGCGAGTCGGGGAAGGCGTCGAGCGCCTCCTCGAGCGAGGCGAATCCCTGAGCGTGTCCGAGATCGATCCGTCGGAGCTCGGCCATCGTGAGCTGGCCGACACTCACGTCACGACCGGCGACCCGGTCGAGCGACGGGTCGTGCGAGACCACTGCGACGCCGTCGTGGCTCGCGTGCACGTCGGTCTCGATGTACTGCGCCCCGACGGCGACGGCCCGGGCGAACGCCAGGAGCGTGTTCTCGGGCGCGTCGACGGCGAGTCCGCGATGCGCGAGTGCGCGAGGTGCCTGCGGTTCGAAGTACTCGGATGCCACGACGCGAGGTCAGCCCTGCGGCGTCGGGCTCTCGGGACCGACGCGCGGAGCGGCGGCCGGCGGGGTGGACGGCGCGGCACCGGGCTGCTGCGGGGTGAACGCCTTGCCGATGCCCTTCAGCGCCTCGGTCAGCTCGCTCGGAATGACCCACAGCTTGTTCGCGTCGCCCTGCGCGAGCTGCGGCAGCATCTGGATGTACTGATAGCCGAGCAGCTTGGGGTCGGGGTCGCCCTTGTGGATGGCGTCGAAGACCGTGAGGATCGCCTCGGCCTCGCCCTGTGCGCGCAGGACCGCGGCCTTCGCGTCACCCTCGGCCTGGAGAATGGCCGCCTGCCGTGCGCCTTCGGCAGTCAGGATCTGGGACTGCTTCGTGCCCTCGGCGGTGAGGATGAGCGCACGGCGGTCGCGCTCGGCGCGCATCTGCTTCTCCATCGAGTCTTGGATGGAGTGGGGCGGGTCGATCGCCTTGAGCTCGACGCGCGAGACGCGGATGCCCCACTTGCCGGTCGCCTCGTCGAGCACCACTCGCAGCTGCCCGTTGATGTTGTCGCGACTCGTCAGCGCCTCCTCGAGGTTGAGGCCGCCGACCACGTTTCTGAGGGTGGTGGTCGTGAGCTGCTCGACGGCACCGAGGTAGTTGGCGATCTCGTAGGTCGCGGCCCGGGCGTCCGTGACCTGGAAGTAGACGACCGTGTCGATGGAGACGACGAGGTTGTCCTCGGTGATGACCGGCTGCGGCGGGAACGAGACGACCGTCTCGCGCATGTCGACGAGGGGACGCAGCCGGTCGATGAAGGGCACGAGGATGTTCAGGCCGGGCGTGAGCGTCTTGTGATACCGCCCGAGGCGCTCGACGACGCCGGCATACGCCTGCGGAATGATGCGCACCGAGCGAGCGATGACGACGATGACGAAGATGACGATCGCGATGACGACGATCGTCGTGATGATGGCGGTGATGTCCATTACTGGGGAGTGTTCCTCTCTACCGGTACGACGACCGCCGTCGCACCGTCGATGCCGGTGACGAGTACGCGCTCGCCCACGGCGACATCGGCCTGTTCGGTGATGGGCGAGAGCCGGGCCGTCCAGACGTCGCCGTTCTGCAGGCGAACCTGACCGCCGGCCGCGTTCACGGTGCGCACGACCATGCCGTCGGCGCCGATGAGCGCGTCGATGTTGCTGCGCGCAGGGTCGCCGCCGCGGCGGAGCATACGCAGCAGCGGGGGACGAAGGGCCAGGATGAGCGCGACCGACACGACCGCCGCGATGATGAACTGTGCCCACCACGGAATGCCGAAGAGGCCCGAGAGCAGTCCGGCGACGCTGCCGAGCGCGAGCATCAGGAAGGTCATCTCGAGTGTGAACACCTCGATCGTCGCGAACGCGAGGATCAGCACCAGCCAGACGATCCACGCGTACTGGGTCAGTACATCCAAGTCGGTCTCCTTCACACGTGGTCGTTGCACCGAAACTATCAGTGCCGGGTGCGGCATGGGGGAGTTGATAGTCTCGGTTCGCGCCGTTCCGCCCGTCGGCCGATCGGTCCGTCAACAGCTTCGAGGAGTCCCACGTGACCAATCCACTCGCCCCCGGCTCACTCGCCGGCCGCGTCGCCGTCGTGACCGGCTCGTCGCGCGGCATCGGTGCCGACACTGCGCGCTACCTGGCCGCAGCCGGAGCCTCCGTCGTCGTGAACTACCGCAGCAAGGCCCCTCGCGCCGACAAGGTCGTGGCCGAGATCGCGGCTGCGGGCGGCACCGCGATCGCCGTCGGCGCAGACCTCACCGACGCGGCATCCGTCGCTTCGTTGTTCGAGCGCACCGCGACCGAACTCGGCAGGATCGACATCCTCGTGTTGAATGCCTCCGGCGGCATGGAGACGGGTCTCGGTGAGGACTACGCGATGCGACTCAACCGCGACGCCCAGGTCAACGTGGTCGAGGGAGCGCTGCCGCACCTCGCCGAGGGCGCCCGCATCGTGTTCGTCACGAGCCACCAGGCGCACTTCATCCGCACGACGCCCACCATGCCCGAGTACGAGCCGGTGGCCCTCTCGAAGAGGGCCGGCGAAGACGCCCTGCGCGCGAAGCTGCCCGAGTTCGAGGCATCCGGAATCGAATTCGTGGTCGTGTCCGGCGACATGATCGAGGGAACGATCACCGCGACCCTGCTCGAGCGCGCGAACCCCGGTGCGATCGATGCGCGCAAGCAGGATGCCGGCCGCCTCTACAACGTCGCCGAGTTCGCGGCCGAGGTCGCTTCAGCGGCGGTCGAACCGGTGCCGGCCGACAACACCCGGTACGTCGGAGATGTCTCGGGCTTCGCGCCCGAATCGGCCTCCTGACGTCTCGCGGCACACACGAAACGAGGCCGGCTGGAGCAGTTGCTCCGGCCGGCCTCGTTCGTGGTCTCGGTGATCAGGCCGCGGCCGTGACTCCCCGTCCGAAGGTGAACGCGCGCACGATCTGCACGATGCCGAGCACGATGAGCGCGATGCCCGCGATGATGAACAGCAGCTCCGCGGCCCAGAGCGGCGAGAAGAGCACGACGATTCCGGCGACGATGCTGAGCAGGCCGAAGAAGATCGCCCAGCCCTTCGACGGCGCATCGCCGAGCTGTGCGAGCGCGACGACGCCCTCCACGATCCACAGGATGCCGATCAGCACGGCGATGAACACCGCGAGCACCGCGGTCGTCTGTGCGAGGTTCGCGAAGGCGATGAACGCGCCGATGACGAAGAGGATGCCGACGATGATGTCGAGCGCCCTCGCGCCACCCGAGATTCCCCTCGAGAAGATGCCCATGCCGAGGTAGGCGATGCCTGCGATCAAGAGGTAGATCGCGAGGATCGCTGTGAGCACGGCAGCCGAGCGCTCGGGCCAGAACGTGATCAGGATGCCGATGATGAGCGCGACGGCGCCGCTGATTCCGAGCGTCGTGCGGATCGTGTTGATCGACGACTTCGAGAGTTCGGCGGCGTCGACGGAGAACGAGGCGAAGAGCCCGGAGGGCTGCGGCGAAGACATGACGGTGTCCTTTCTGACGGCGGACCGTGCGGGGTCAGGCTACGACCGATCCACTTCTGAGGATCGGATGTGCCCCGCGCGTCGCTACATCGGTCCGGGTCCCTCGCCGGTATACATCGCGAACGTCGCGTCGGCCGCAGCACGCGCCGTCTCGAGGTCGACTCCGTCGGCGGCCTGCGCGGCCGCCCATTCATCGGCCGAGCGGCGCATGAACGCCCGGCCCTCCTCGGACAGGCTCCAGGCGGCGGGATCATCGGGCCGCGCATCGGGATCGGTGAGGTGCAGCGATAGCCCGAGCAGCCCCGAGTCCCAACCGATGCCGGTGCCGGCGGGCCCGAACTGCTGCCAGATCTCGTCGGGCACGACCGAGGCGGGTGCCACGTGCTCGAGTTCCACGCGCGTGCGGCCCGCGTCGACGGACTCGAGATGGACGGTCACCCACGTCTCGCCCCCGCCACCGAACTCCCAGGTGATGCCGAAGTGAGCGCGGCCCTCGTGCGGCGGTTCGCACGACTGCACGGTTCCGCCGGCGTTGCCCTCGAGCTGGTACTGACCGCCGAGGCGCAGTTCGCCGCTCACCGGCAGGAACCAGCGTGTGATGCGCTCGGCCGATGTCAGCGCATCCCACACATCGTCGATCGGTGACGGATAGGTCTGCGCGAGCGTCTGCACGCGTGCGGGTGTTCCATCGACGTCATCGGTGCGGACGGCGCGTTCGACGGCGTCGAGCTGTGCGGCGATGTCAACCATGTCAGTTCTCCTCGTTGTCGGTTTCGTGGTCTTCGGTGGGCTCGGCCTGATTCGAGTCGGGCGAGGGCTGTGCGTCGTCTGCCCCCCGTGAGTCGTCGGTCTGGGACGACTCGGCGTCCTCTTCGGCTTCGGCTTCAGCTGCGAGTCTCCGTTGTCGGCGACCCCGCGCGAGCTCCGTGCCCAGGGCGTCGAGGCGTGGCATCCAGAACCGGCGGAACGCATCGAACCACTCGTCGGCCGCCGCCAGCGGGCCGGGTTCGAGCGCGTACACGCGCCTCGTGCCCTCTGGATGCACCGTGGCGAAGCCCGCCTCGCGGAGCACGCGCAGGTGCTGCGACACGGCGGGCTGCGAGATTCCGAACTCGGCCTGGATCACGTGACCGAGCTCGCCCGCCGATGATTCGCCGTCGGCGAGCAGCTCGAGGATGCGTCGCCGCACGGGATCGCCGAGGATGTCGAGCGCGTGCATGTCTCTATAGTTGCATGGTGACTTATATAAGTCAAGGATGAAATATCGACGGGGTCGCGCCGATGGCGCCGGGGAGAGGGTTGGCCACTGATGCTCATCGCTCGAAACTGGTTAGATCGATGACGGTCAGATCGATGAAACGACGTCGGGGGAGCCTGCGATGGCGACTACGCCGACAGATGGAGAGACGATGAGCACGGTCACGACATCAGACACGCGACCTTCGGCGCTGCACATTGCCGACAGCCACGAACTGATCCGCGTTCAAGGCGCGCGCGAGAACAACCTCAAGGACATCAGCCTCGAGATCCCGAAGCGCCGGCTCACGGTGTTCACCGGCGTCTCGGGGTCGGGCAAGAGCTCGCTCGTGTTCGGCACGATCGCCGCAGAGTCGCAGCGCATGATCAACGAGACGTACAGCACGTTCGTGCAGGGCTTCATGCCGTCGCTCGCGCGGCCCGAAGTCGACGTGCTCGAGGGGCTGACCACGGCGATCATCGTCGACCAGGAGCGCATGGGCGCCAATTCGCGCTCCACCTTGGGTACCGCGACCGACGCCAACGCAATGCTGCGCATCGTCTTCAGTCGGCTCGGGCAGCCGCACATCGGTTCGCCGAACGCGTTCTCATTCAACGTGCCGTCGGTGCGGGGGAGCGGCGCCATGACCGTCGAGCGCGGCGCCGGCGAGAGTGAGAAGCTCGAGCGGACGTTCACGGTCCTCGGTGGCATGTGCCCGCGGTGCGAGGGCATGGGCACGGTCTCCGACTTCGAGCTGGCGCAACTGTTCGACGACAGCAAGTCGCTCGTCGAGGGTGCGATCACCATCCCGGGCTATTCCGCCGACGGGTGGATGGTGCGGATCTACAGCGAATCCGGCTTCCTCGAGCCGAACAAGCCGATCCGCGACTACACCGAGACCGAGCTGCACGATTTCCTCTACAAGGAGCAGACCAAGGTGAAGCTCCAGGGGATCAACATGACCTACGAGGGTCTGATCCCGAAGATCCAGAAGTCGTTGCTCTCGAAGGACCGCGAGGCGATGCAGCCGCACATCCGTGCGTTCGTCGACCGGGCGGTCGTGTTCACGGCCTGCCCCGACTGCGGTGGAACCCGCCTCGCCGAGCCCGCCCGTTCGTCGCGGATCGGCGGGATCAGCATCGCCGACGCGTGCGCGATGCAGATCAGCGACCTCGCCGAATGGGTGCGCGGGCTCGACGAGCCGTCGGTGGCGCCGCTCCTTCTCACGCTGCAGCAGACGCTCGACTCGTTCGTCGAGATCGGATTGGGCTACCTCTCGCTCGACCGGCCCTCCGGCACGCTCTCCGGCGGCGAGGCGCAACGCACGAAGATGATCCGCCATCTCGGATCATCGCTCACCGATGTCACCTACGTCTTCGACGAGCCCACCATCGGCCTGCACCCGCACGACATCCGTCGCATGAACGACCTGCTGCTCCGGCTCCGCGACAAGGGGAACACGGTGCTCGTCGTCGAGCACAAGCCCGAGACGATCTCCATCGCGGACCACGTCGTCGACCTCGGGCCCGGCGCCGGCACCGCCGGTGGCACCGTCTGCTTCGAGGGCACGCTCGATGGGCTCCGGGCCAGTGGCACGCTCACCGGCCGGCATCTCGACGATCGGGCAACCCTCAAGCAGACGGTACGCACGCCCACCGGCTCACTGGAGATCCGCGGAGCGACAGCGAACAACCTGCGCGATGTCGATGTCGACATCCCGCTCGGGGCGCTCGTCGTCATCACCGGCGTCGCCGGTTCCGGCAAGAGCTCGCTCGTGCATGGATCGATTCCCGCCGGCGCGGGCGTCGTGTCGATCGACCAGGGTGCGATCCGCGGTTCGCGGCGCAGCAATCCGGCAACGTACACCGGGTTGCTCGAGCCGATCCGCAAGGCCTTCGCGAAGGCCAACGGGGTGAAGCCCGCGCTGTTCAGCGCGAACTCCGAAGGTGCCTGCCCGACCTGCAACGGCGCGGGCATGATCTACACCGAGCTGGGATTCATGGACACCGTGGCGACCCCATGCGAGGAGTGCGAGGGCAAGCGATTCCAGGCATCCGTGCTCGAGTACCGCCTCGGCGGCCGCAACATCGCAGAGGTGCTGGCCATGCCCGTCACCGAGGCTGAGGAGTTCTTCGCCACGGGCGAGTCGAAGATCCCGGCGGCCCACAAGATCCTGGCCCGGATGGCCGATGTGGGGTTGGGGTACGTCAGCCTCGGTCAGCCGCTCACGACGCTCTCCGGCGGCGAACGGCAGCGACTCAAGCTGGCCACGCACCTGGGCGAGGAGGGCGGCGTGTACGTGCTCGACGAACCCACCACGGGGCTCCACCTCGCCGACGTCGAGCAACTGCTCGGCCTGCTCGACCGCCTCGTAGACGCGGGCAAGTCGGTGATCGTGATCGAGCACCATCAGGCCGTCATGGCGCACGCCGACTGGATCATCGATCTCGGACCCGGCGCTGGGCATGACGGCGGTCAGATCGTCTTCGAGGGCACTCCTGCAGACCTCGTGGCCAGGCGACCCACGCTCACCGGCGAACACCTCGCGGCGTACGTCGGCGCCTGAGCGAGCGGTCGGCGTCCTGGGGCGGCTACCGGATGCCGCGGAAGAACGTGCGCACATCGCCGACCAGCAGATCGGGAACCTCCATCGCGGGGAAGTGGCCGCCGCGCTCGAACTCCGACCAGTGGACGACGTGGTTGTCGCGCTCAGCGATGGCGCGGATCCCGAAGTCGCCCGGGAACACCGCAACCCCTGAGGGCACTTCGGATCGTTCGATCTGCTGCCCCCAGCTCGCCTGTCCCTCCTTGTACAGCCGCGCCGACGACGTCGCCGTGCCGGTGAGCCAGTACACGCTCACGTCCGTGAGCATCAGGTCACGGTCGACGGCGTCCTCGGGGAGTTCGGCGACAGGATCAGTCCACTCCTTGAACTTCTCGACGATCCAGGCGAGTTGTCCGGCAGGGGAGTCGGCGAGCCCGAACCCGAGCGTCTGGGGCCGCGTCGACTGGATGACCGCGTACCCCGCGCCCTCCTGCAGCTGCCGTTGCATGGCGGCGAGCCTCGCCAGCTCGGCCTCGTTCAATCCGGCCAGTTCTTGCGGATCTCCCGTGGGAAACCCGAGGCTGCCATTGACGTGGACGCCCGCGACATGCTCGGAGTCGATGCGACCGAGCATCGGCGAGATCACCGCCCCTGTGTCGCCGCCTTGGGCGCCGTACCTCTCGTATCCGAGACGACTCATCAGCTCAGCCCAGGCGCGCGCGATTCGAGACATGTCCCAGCCCGTCTGCCGCGTCGGTCCTGAGAACCCGAAGCCGGGCATGGACGGTGCGATGACGTGGAACGCGTCGGCGGGATCGCCACCGTGGGCACGAGGATCGGTGAGGGGCCCGAGGATGTCCATGAATTCCACGATCGAACCCGGCCAGCCATGGGTGATGATCAGCGGCAGCGCGTCGGGTTCGGGGGAGCGGACGTGCAGGAAGTGGATGTTCTGCCCGTCGATCGTCGTCGTGAACTGGGGAAACTCGTTGAGTTTCGCCTCGTGCATGCGCCAGTTGTAGGAGGTCCGCCAGTACTCCGCCAACTCCTTCAGGTAGCTCACGGGAACGCCGTACCTCCAGCCCACGCCAGGCAGTTCGTCTGGCCAGCGCGTGCGAGCCAGGCGGTCGTTCAGGTCATCGAGATCAGCCTGGGGGACATCGATGCGAAACGGTCGGATGTCGGTGATGTCGGTCTTCATGGGTTCGACGGTACCGAGCATTGTGGACAGCGCCTGTCCTCATTCGAATACTCGTGCGCCTGCCCGATCTGAGTCAGACTGCTGACATGACGGCTCGCTTCTATGAGCCGCAACGGTCCTGGAGCACGTCGGAGATGGGAGATCGACGATGGCGAACGAGCGCCCCGACCCGAGCGATCAGGCGGGAATCGTCGCGACGACGAGGACGTCGACGTTCCGGCGGGAATGTAGGGTCTCAACAGGCATCTCAGCGCCCCCGGCGAAGGTCTGGCGGCTCCTGACCGATGTCGGCGACATGGTCCGCTGGAACTCCACGCTGACGAGCATCGAAGGAAGCATTGAGCTCGGCGGCACCGTGAAGATGAGGGTCCCCGAGGCTCCCGGCAGAGTGTTCTCGATTCGGGTCACCACGTACCTGCCGAACCGCGAAATGGTGTGGACGCAGGGCAACCGAGCCATGTTCATCGGGGTTCGAACCTACCGACTGACGTCGACACCGACTGGTAGCACGGCATTTCACATGACCGAAGTCTTCTCCGGCTTGATGCTGCCGATGATCGCCGGGCGGTTGCCCGATTTCGCACCCATCTTCGAGCGGTACGCGGCGGACCTGAAGAGGGAAGCAGAGGCGAGTTGATCGAACACAGCCGTCGGCCCCCTGGTCCTCTCGGCGGATACGATCGCGGAATGCGCCCGCCGGTACACGTCCTCGATGCGTTCGGCGCCGCCGGTCCGATTGTGAGACTGACTGGAGGCAGAGGAACTGCGTGGCGAGTCGGAGGCGTCGTGCTCAAACCCATCGACGTGCTGCCCGCAGAGCTCGACTGGTTGCACCGGTTCGCGTCGAGCGGTGCGAGTGACGCGAACCTCCGGCTGAGTCTTCCGATCATGAGCCGGGCGGGGAGCTCGTCGTCGAAGGGTGGACCGCGTTCCCGGTGCTCGAAGGGGAGCACCGGGCGGGCAGGTGGGCGGACATCGCGACGGTTGCGCGCAGGTTCGGGGATCAGTTCCGAGGAGTCGACAGGCCGGACTTTCTCGATGAACGGTCGCATGCCTGGGCCCGCGCTGATCGTCTCGCGTGGGGCGAGCGCGAACCCACCGGTGTCGGCGGTGCTCCATTTCTTGCGGAACTGCTCGCAGCGCGTCAGGTCGTTTCGGATCCTCCGGGCATCGTCCATGGCGATCTCACCGGGAACGTCCTGTTCGACGACGCGTCGGCGCCCGCCGTCCTCGACCTCACGCTGTACTGGCGGCCGGTCCGGTACGCGATTGCGATCATCGCTGTTGACGCGGTGTGCTTCGAAGGAGCACCCATGTCATTGCTCGAGACGATCGAACCTTCACACCGATTCGCGCAGCACCTCGTGCGCGCATTGGTCTTCCGAATCGCGACCGACTGGTTCAACCAGCTGCCCCGAGCCGACTTCGATGTGTATCAGGACGTCAGCGGGCGTGTGCTCGATCTGGTCTCGGCTGAAGGCCGTTCCTGAGAGGCTCGACGCCGATCGACCGCGGAACCACACGTGAGTCACGGATAGCCGATAATGCACATTATGTCGGAATGAGCGATCGACACGCTGCATCTCGCCGGATGCCTCGCTCCCCACGCACCCGTCCACCACGACGGTGCCGATACCGTCGGAACCATGGAACCCTTCACGATCTCCGTGGCGCCCGACGTGCTCGACGACCTGCGCTCACGCCTCACGCGTTCGCGATTCACCACGCCGAGTGCATCCGGCTGGGACGCCGGCACCGACCCGGACTACCTGCGGTCGCTCGTGGACTACTGGGCGAACGACTTCGACTGGCGTGCCGTCGAGGCGCGTCTCAACGCCTATCCGCAGTTCACGGACCGAGGTCAGCACTTCGTGCACGTGCGCCGCGACTCGAGCCGGCCGCCGGTACTGCTCGCCCACGGCTGGCCGAGCAGCTTCATCGAGATGCTCCCGCTCACCGACCTGCTCGATGTCGACGTCGTGATTCCGTCGCTTCCGGGGTTCCTCTACTCTGAACTTCCTGCTGGCCCGCTGACGCGGGAGGCGATCGCCGAGTCCCTCCACACGCTCATGACCGAGACCCTCGGCTACGAGCGCTACTTCGCATTCGGCGGCGACATCGGCGGCGCGGCATCCGGATGGCTCGCCACCATGTACCCGCATGAGGTCGCCGGTCTCCACGTGATTCACGGCCCCTTCCCCGTCGACTTCGAGGCGTCTCCGATCACCCCTGAAGAGCAGGCTTTCCTCGATGCCGACGAGGAGCGTGACGAGTCGGACTCGGGCTACAGCTGGATCATGAGCACCCGGCCCGACACGATCGCGGCTGCGCTCGCCGACTCCCCCGCCGGTCTCGCCGCCTGGATCATCGACAAGCTCCGTGCATGGAGCGACTGCGGCGGCGACCTCGAGCGCCGCTTCGACCGCGACACCCTTTGCACGATCCTCACGCTCTACTGGACCACTGGCTGCATCGGCTCGTCGTTCCGTCAGTACCTCGACTACCCGCACAACACCCCGCGCCCGCAGATCACCGTGCCGGTGGCTGTCACGCAGAGCTGCGAGCCGCCGTTCGAGCGCTTCCCGCGTTCCATCGCCGAGCGCGCGGCCAGCGACATCCGTCAGTACTCGGCACCAGGCCGTGGCGGCCACTTCCTCGCTTTCGAGGAGCCGCAGCTCATCGCCGATGAACTCAGCGCATTCATGCGCGCCGTCGGCTGATCTGGTCCGTCATCAAGACCGCGCGAACGAGCCCCCGAGAACCGCTCTGGGCGCACCACTCCCCCGCCGACGCGTCCTGCGGTCGGCCCGGATCTCTCTCGCTCAGTCCGCCCCGTGACGTTCTTCGTACTTCTCGAGGCGCCGGCCGGTGGCCGGCATCCCGAGTTCTCCGTACGGACCGGCGACCTCGTGTTCAGGCAGTCGCTCGTCGGTCGGACAGATGAGTACCGTGTTCGACGTTGATCGATCGAACGAATGTTCGAACATGGCGCGACCGCAGACCGGGCACGCCTCCTCGCCGGTCGGACCACGCAACGGTTCGTTATCGGCAGTGATCGGAGGGGCGCCGAAGATCGGCTCCAGCGCCTCATCGACCTTGTCGAAGAAATGCGTGAACGCGTTGCCCGTGGGGCGGCTCGCCGCGTCGCGTGCCATGCCCTGATGGTACGCCCGCGATCAGCCGTATGGCCAGAGCGCGCGCCCTATGGTGGAAGCATGACGGATGTCCCAACACGGCCGGTCACCATCATCACCGGCGCCAGCCGCGGTATCGGCGCAGCCATCGCTGAGCGCCTCGCCGCCGACGGCCACGATCTCGTACTCACCTACCGCGACCGCGCTGAAGACGCTGATGCCGTCGCGCGCCGGTGTGCGTCATCCGGTGCCCGCGTGCTCGTCCTCCAGGTCGACCTCGCCGACCTCGACGCCGCCGCGACGGTCGTTCCGGCGGCGATCGCGAAGTTCGGACGCGTCACCGGGCTCGTGAACAACGCCGGTATCACCGGCATGATCGGCGGTTTCCTCGACGCACCGCTCGATGAGTCCGAAGAGCTGTTCCGGATCAACGTGCTCGCCCCGATCGTGCTCACCCGGGCGGCGATCGCGCACATGGCGACCGATCGCGGTGGAGCCGGCGGCTCGATCGTCAACATCTCGTCGGGCGCGGCCCGCAGCGGAGCGCCGAACACCTACATCCCCTACGCCATGAGCAAGGCCGCCCTGAACGCACTCACGACAGGCGCTTCGAAGGAGTTCGGCCCGATCGGGAGTGCGGGTCAACACGGTGTCGCCGGGTACGACCCGCACCGAGATCCACGCGGCCGCCGGCCGACCCGATGCACCCGACGAGCGAGCGCCCGGGATCCCCATGCGCCGCCCGGGCGAGCCGCACGAGATCGCGGGTGCGGTGGCCTACCTCTTCTCCCCCGACGCGAGCTACACGTCGGGGGCCGACATCCGCGTCGCCGGAGGCAACTGAGCTGAGGTCAGCTCTCTCCGAACCCCGATGCCGCGAGGTCGGCGATCGCGTCGACCGCCGTCGCGCCCTCGGGATCGCTCGACGCGATCTCGACCTGCGCGCCCTTCGTCAGGCCCAACGACATGATGCCCAGCAGGCTCTTGGCATCGGCGCCGTTCACGGTCACGCGCTGCGGGAACGTCGCCGCGAGCTTCACGAGCTCCGCCGCCGGCCGGGCGTGCAGGCCGTCGGCGTTCATGAGGGTGACGGTGCGCGAATGACCGGATGTCCCCGCAGCACGGTCTCCGTCGGGCCCAGGCTCCCCTCCCCCGGCTTCGGCTGCAGAAGGGGTGCCCGCTGAGGTCGGCCCGCCGCGTGCCGATTCGGCTGCAGCGATCACGTCGTCGAGCGGATCACCGCTCTCGGCAGCGACCGCCGCGGCGACGCCGCCCTCGACGATCGGCGCGTCGACGATGCGGACGCGGGCCCGCGTGTCGTCGTCGAGGAAGTCGAGTGCCGTCTCTGCGGTGAGGATCGCCGAGCCGAGGTCGCAGAGCACGACCACGCCGAGACCGGAGTCGGCCTCCTCGATGGCGGCGTTCACCAGGTCGAAGCTCGTGCCGATGCGGCCGTCGTCGGTACCGCCAGCGGCAGCGAGCGCAGCCGTCGGAGCCATCTGGCCGGCGAGGGCCACCAACCCGCGCGCGATGTCGACGGAATGCGAGACGAAGACCAGTCCGACTTTGCCGGGGGTTCCCACCTCACGCTCCTGCGGCCGCGTCGGCCACGTCGGCCGCTGCCCGCAAGAGGAGCGCACTCGACTCCGCACCCGGGTCGCGGTGCCCGGCCGAACGTTCGCCGAGATAGCTCGCCCGGCCCTTCCGCGCGACCAACGGCTCGGTCGCCACGGCACCCGCCTCCGCCGCGGCGGCCGCGGCGTCGAGGACGCCGGCGGCGTCGGCGCCCGCGGTCGCCGCCTTGGCTGCCGCGTCCACCGCGGGCGTCCATGCATCGATCATCGTCTTGTCTCCGAGCTCGGCCTTGCCGCGGGTGACGACGCCATCGCGCGCGGCCTCGAGGATCTTCGCAACGGCCGCACCGTCGAGCGACACCTCGCCGCCCGCGGCGACGGCACCCTTGAGGTACGCGGTGCCGTACAGCGGACCGGCGGCGCCGCCGACGGTGGAGATGAGCGTGGTCGCGACGAGTTTCAGCACGTCGCCGGGGGTGGAACCGGCCGGCAGGTCGTCGAGCTTCGGCAACACCGCCTGGAACCCGCGGTCCATGTTCTCGCCGTGGTCGCCATCGCCGATCTCACGATCGAGCCTGATGAGCTCGACACGGTGCTCCGCGATGACGTCCGCGCTGCGCCTGACCCAGTCCACGGCCCAGGTGATGTCCAGTCCCACAGAGACTCCTCCCTCGTCCCGGGCTACCGGCCCCACCGCAGCGCAGCAGTCTGCACCGGGGCATCCCAGAGTTCGATCATCTCGTCGTCGACCTTCAGCAGCGTGATCGACATGCCCTGCATCTCGAGCGACGTGATGTAGTTGCCCACGAGCGATCGGGCGACCTCGATGCCGCGGTCGGCGAGCACGGCCGCGGCGTGGCCGTATGCGAGGTAGAGCTCGACCAGCGGCGTGCCGCCCATGCCGTTGACGAACAGCAGCGTGCGCTCTCCGGAGGTGTACGGCAGGTCCTCGAGGATGGGGTCGAGCAACCGTTCGACCAAGCGGTCCGCCGGCTCGAGCTTGACCCGCTCACGACCGGGCTCGCCGTGGATGCCGATGCCGATCTCGATCTCGTCTTCAGCGAGAGTGAAGCTCGGCTCGCCGGCGTGCGGGACGACGCACGGCGTCAGCGCCAGGCCCATCGAGCGGGCGTTCGCATTCACGCGCTCCGCGATGGCGGCCACCTCGTCGAGCGAGTCACCCCGCTCGGCGGCGGCCCCGGCGATCTTCTCGACGAGCACCGTACCGCCGACACCGCGGCGTCCGGCCGTATAGAGGGAATCCTTCACCGCGACGTCGTCATCGGTCACGACCGCGCGCACCTCGATGCCGTCGGCCGCCGCCAGATCGGCCGCCGTCTCGAAGTTCAGCACGTCGCCCGTGTAGTTCTTGACGATGTGCAGCACGCCTGCGCCACCGTCGACGGCCTTCGTCGCAGCCAGGATGGGGTCGGGCGTCGGGGAGGTGAACACCGCACCCGGCACCGCGGCATCGAGCATTCCGAACCCCACGAAACCGGCGTGCAGCGGCTCATGCCCGCTGCCGCCGCCGCTCACGAGACCGACCTTGCCGGAGATCGGCGCATCGGCACGCACGACGTGGATCGGGTCGAACTCGACACGCACGATGTCGGCGTGCGCCCTGCCGAATCCGGCGACCGACTCGTCGACGACTCGCTTGGGATCGTTGATGATCTTCTTCACGGACATGCCTTTCGCTCGGCTGCCGGATGCCGTGCGTCCGTGCATCGACCCCGACGCAGCACTCCCAGTCAACCTACGCCCGCGCGCCAGTCGAGCGTAAGAGCGTATCGGGAATTACCGCGCGCCCGTTCCCCTGAGGGGGCGCTGTGAGTATCGTGAGCAGTGTTCCGCCCCTGGGCGAGGCCCACTGGGCTCAGCGATAAGGATGGTAGGTCAACGTGGACAATCTCGGAGTGTTGTTCCTCAGCGAACTCGTCGGTACGGCGATGCTGGTGCTCCTCGGCTGCGGCGTCGTGGCGAACGTCGCCCTGACGAAGACGAAGGGCTTCAACGGCGGGTTCCTCATGGTGACGTTCGGCTGGGGCTTCGCGGTCTTCTCCGGCGTCATCGTCGCGTACGCGTCGGGCGCGCACATCAACCCGGCGGTCACGCTCGGACTGGTCGCGAACGGTGCGACCGAGTTCGGCAATGCGGGCCTCGGGCTCACGGTGCCGGTCGACCCGCTCTCGGTATCGGCCTACATCGGTGCCCAGTTCATCGGCGCGATCCTCGGTGCCGTCATCGTGTGGCTCGCCTACAAGCAGCACTTCGACGCCGAGCCCGACCCGGCACCCAAGCTCGGCACCTTCTCGACGGGCCCCGGCATCCGCAACTACGGCTGGAACCTGGTGACCGAGATCATCGGCACCTTCGTGCTGGTCTTCGTCGTCATCGGCTTCGGTGGCGGGCGTCAGGGTGAGGGCGGACTCGCAGCGCTCGGCGCCCTGCCCGTGGCGCTGCTCGTGATCGGTATCGGCGTGTCCCTCGGTGGCCCGACCGGCTATGCGATCAACCCGGCCCGTGACCTCGGTCCGCGCCTCGCGCACGCCTTCCTCCCGATCAAGGGCAAGGGCGCCAGCGACTGGTCCTACTCATGGGTACCGGTCGTCGGCCCGGTCATCGGCGGACTGCTCGCCGGATGGTCGGCCATCTGGCTGCTGCCGATCATCACCTGATTACCCGGCGGGGCCGGTCCGAGATGGACCGGCCCCCATTCATTGCCGCACGGACACGTGCGCTCGCCGGCATCGACGCCGGCGGGACATCCGCAAGATTGAGAGGAAGTCATGGCCGACTACGTACTCGCCATCGACCAGGGAACGACCAGTTCCCGCGCGATCATCTTCGACAAGGGCGGGTCGATCGTCTCGACCGGCCAGCTCGAGCACAAACAGATCCTCCCGAAGGCCGGCTGGGTCGAGCATGACCCGCTCGAGATCTGGCACAACGTCGGCGAGGTGATCGGTCAGGCTCTCGGCAAGGCGCACCTGACCCGCCACGACATCGCTGCGATCGGCATCACGAACCAGCGTGAGACCGCCGTGGTCTGGGACAAGAACACCGGCCAGCCGATCTACAACGCGATCGTCTGGCAGGACACCCGCACCCAGCCGATCGTCGACCGGCTCGCGGCCGACGGCGGGGTCGAGCGCTTCAAGCAGCAGGTCGGCCTGCCGCTCGCAACGTACTTCTCGGGGACGAAGATCGTCTGGATCCTCGAGAACGTCGAGGGTGCACGCGAGAAGGCGGAGGCCGGCGACCTGATCTTCGGGAACACCGACACATGGGTGCTCTGGAACCTCACCGGCGGCACTGACGGCGGTGTGCACGCCACCGACGTCACCAACGCCAGCCGCACGATGTTCATGGACCTCGAGACGCTCTCATGGGACGACGAGATCCTGGCGGCGTTCGACGTGCCGAAGTCGATGCTGCCCGAGATCAAGCCCTCGTCGGGCGTGTTCGGCATCGCCCACTCGTCGAGCCTCGTCCGTGAGGTTCCGATCGCCGGCGACCTCGGCGATCAGCAGGCGGCGACCTTCGGGCAGGCCGCATACGATCCGGGCGAGTCGAAGAACACCTACGGAACCGGCAACTTCCTCATCTTCAATACAGGCGAGGAGATCGTCCATTCGAAGAACGGGTTGCTGACGACGCTGGGCTACCAGATCGGCGACAACAAGCCGCACTATGCGCTCGAGGGATCGATCGCGGTCACCGGCTCACTCGTCCAGTGGCTCCGCGACAACCTCGGCCTGATCTCGAGCGCGCCCGAGATCGAGGAACTCGCGAAAACCGTCGACGATAACGGCGGCGCGTACTTCGTGCCGGCGTTCTCGGGGCTGTTCGCGCCCTACTGGCGGTCCGACGCCCGTGGCGCGCTCGTGGGACTCACGCGGTACGTCAACAAGGGGCACATCGCCCGGGCTGCGCTCGAGGCGACGGCGTTCCAGACGCGCGAGGTGCTCGAGGCGGTCAACGCCGACTCGGGCGTCGACCTCACCGAACTCAAGGTCGACGGCGGCATGATCGCGAACAACACGCTCATGCAGTTCCAGGCCGACATCCTCGGTGTCCCGGTCGTGCGGCCGGTCGTCGCCGAGACGACCGCCCTGGGCGCCGCATATGCGGCGGGCCTCGCGGTCGGCTTCTGGAGCGACCTCGACGACCTGCGCAAGAACTGGCAGGAGGATCAGCGCTGGGTGCCCCAGATGGATGCCGACGAGCGCGATCGTCAGATCCGGCTGTGGAAGAAGGCCGTCACGAAGACCTTCGACTGGGTCGACGACGACGTGAAATGAGGCTCCCCCGCAACGGGTGAGTCAGAACGACTCGAGGGTCCGCGCCTGGCGCGGGCCCTCGAGTCATCTGCATGCGTTCAGTTCTTGGTCGCGGCGATCCACTGAGCGAGCTTCTGGGCG
The DNA here is from genome assembly GCA_963758615.1 of uncultured Actinomycetota bacterium. Taxonomy (GTDB): domain Bacteria; phylum Actinomycetota; class Actinomycetes; order Actinomycetales; family Microbacteriaceae; genus Agromyces. Next base: position 87,363 of record CAVWVZ010000010.1, read on the forward strand.
GCGGCGCCGCTGTCGATCGTCGCCTCGGCGACCGCCATCTTCTCGCGGAACCGCTCGAGGATCGGCCGATGGAACTGGCCGGGATCCTTCGCGAGCTCGAACGAGACGAGCCCCGCCGCGGCGTTCAGCACCACGATGTCGCGAATTGGTCCACGCGTGCCGGCGAGCACCTCGTGCACGACCGCCGCGTTGTGCGCGGCATCGCCGCCGGTCAGACGGTCGATCGTCGTGCGAGGGATGCCGAGCTCGCGAGGATCGAGGTCGTGCTCCTTGACCGTGCCGCCCGAGACCTCCCACACGTGGCTGTGACCGGTGGTGGTGAGCTCGTCGAGGCCGTCGTCGCCGCGGAACACCAAGGCGGTGGCGCCACGCGTCTGGAACACCCCGACGATCAGCGGCACGCGGTCGAGGTGGGCCACGCCGACAGCGGATGCCTCGGGGCGGGCCGGGTTGCAGAGCGGGCCGAGGTAGTTGAAGACGGTGGGTACGCCGAGTTGGGCACGCACGGAGCCCGCGTGGCGGAAGCCGGGGTGGAACGCGGCGGCGTACGCGAACGTGATGCCGGCTTCGTCGAGCACGGCGCCGACGCGATCGGCGGGCAGCGCCAGGTCGAGTCCGAGGGCGGCGAGCACGTCGGATGACCCCGACGCCGAACTCGCGGCCTTGTTGCCGTGCTTGATGACGGGAACACCCGACGCCGCGGCCACGATCGACGCCATCGTCGAGACGTTCACGGTACCGAAGCGATCGCCGCCGGTGCCGACGATGTCGAGGGCCATGGGATCGACGGGCAGCGCGACCGCGTGCTCGAGCACCGCGTCCCGGAAGCCGACGATCTCGTCGACGGTCTCCCCCTTGACGCGCAGCATCACGAGGAACGCGGCGAGCTGGGCCTCCGTCACGGCACCGGTCATGACCTGCTCCATGCACCACGCGGCATCCGACACGCTCAGGTCCTCGCCCTCGAGCAGGGCGTTGAGAATCTCGGGCCAATTCTGGTGCGGAAGCATGTTTCGATCCTAATGTCCGGAATTCACGGCGGATTCCCGGGCATCGCGCAGGCCTGTTTAGGGTTCCCTTACCTCTCGACGGCGACACGATCGCCCGTGATGACGAAAACTCGGGCCTGTTTTCAGCCATAATGGGGAGCGTGACGAGCACCTCAATGACTTATCAGGCGAGCGCGCCGGTGATCAATCGACCCAACACCGTTGCGGTGGGAACGATCGTCTGGCTCGGCAGCGAGGTCATGTTCTTCGCCGGCCTCTTCGCCATCTACTTCACGCTTCGGTCGACGTCGCCTGAACTGTGGGCGTTCGAGGCCGATCGGCTGAACGTCCCCTTCGCGCTGACCAACACGATCATCCTCGTGCTCTCGTCCGTCACCTGCCAGTTCGGCGTCTTCGCCGCCGAGCGCCTGCAGCCGTACGCGACCGGCTGGAAGCCCTCGCAGTGGGGCGTCACCGAGTGGTTCTTCCTCACCTACGGCATGGGCGCCGTCTTCGTCGCGGGTCAGGTCTGGGAGTACGCGACGCTCGTCTCCGAGGGCATCGCCCTCGACTCGAACGCCTACGGGTCGGCGTTCTACCTCACCACCGGCTTCCACGCCCTGCACGTCACGGGTGGGCTCATCGCATTCCTGTTCGTGATCGGACGGGTGTTCGCCGTCAAGAACTTCGGCCACCGCGAGGCCACCAGCGCGATCGCCATCTCGTACTACTGGCACTTCGTCGACGTCGTCTGGATCGGCCTCTTCCTCGTCATCTACGTCCTCAAGTAAGCAAGCCGATCTCGAACGTCAACATCGCATGCCCGTGAATAGGAAGAACCATATGACCCGCACGAAGCGACGCGCCGGACGCCGGCATCCGCTCGCCACCGTCGCGCTGCTCGCGCTCGGCCTCGTCTTCACCGGGGGTGCATACGCGGCGCTCAGCTCGGGCACCATCGCGCAGGCCGAGATCGACCCGAACTCGCAGCAGACCATCGACGAGGGCAAGAAGCTCTTCCAGGCGAACTGCGCGACGTGCCACGGTCTCGAGGCGCAGGGCACGGCCAACGGGCCGAGCCTCATCGGCGTCGGTGCGGCAGCGGTCGACTTCCAGGTCGGGTCGGGTCGTATGCCCATGCAGATGCAGGGCCCGCAGGCCCAGCAGAAGCCGGTGCAGTTCACCGACGACCAGGTCAAGCAGCTCGCGTACTACGTGGCCTCCCTCGGCCCCGGCCCCGACATCCCCGCCGACCACCTCACCAACGGCGGCGGCGATGCGGCGAACGGCGCTGAGCTGTTCCGCATCAATTGCGCGATGTGCCACAACGTCGCCGGCGCCGGCGGCGCGCTCACCGAGGGCAAGTTCGCACCCGCGCTGACCGACGTCTCGGGCGTGCACATCTACGAAGCCATGGTCACGGGCCCGCAGAACATGCCGGTGTTCAACGACCTCAACATCTCGCCCGAAGACAAGCGCGACGTCATCACCTACCTCAAGTACCTGCAGGACAACCGCTCACCCGGCGGCTTCGAACTCGGCTCGTTGGGGCCGGTTGCGGAGGGCCTGTTCATCTGGATCTTCGGTCTCGGCGCGATCGTCGCGATCACCGTGTGGATCACGGCGAAGTCCAACTAGCGCCCGCCCGGCACCGAAGCACCTAAGAAGGAGAACCATGGCCCAGGACGACCACAGCGGCACTGAGCTCGCCGCTGCCGACTCGTCGCACGCCGCACTGGAGTTCGCCGGCTCGACCGGCACGGCGGTCATCCCCCACGACGGGTTCGACAACCCCGGATTCGAGCCGCACCGCCCCCGTGTCACCGACGAGGACACCGGCCGTGAGAAGCGGGCCCAGCGTACCGTCTACACGCTCTTCTACATCTCGATCCTCGGCAGCGTCTGGGCGATCGCCGCGTACATGCTCTTCCCGATCGAGTCGAACGATGTCGGCGCGGTGCGCCTGAACAACATGTTCATCGGTCTCGGCGCGACCCTCGCATTGCTCGGCATCGGGTTCGGCGCGGTGCACTGGGGCAAGTCGCTGATGACGTCGGCGGAGTCCATCGACATCCGGCACCCGATCAGCGGAAGCGAAACCACCCAGCAGGGTGCCGTCGAGGTGTTCCGGCAGGCCGACGAGGAGTCGGGCTTCTCCCGCCGTACCGTCATCCGCAACAGCCTCATCGGTGCGCTCCTCGTGTTCCCGCTGCCCGCCGTGGTCCTCTTCCGCGGCCTCGCTCCGCAGGACCAGATCCCCGTCGAGCTGCTCAGCCACACGATGTGGGCCAAGGGAACGCGCCTCGCACTCGACCCGTCGGGTGCTCCCATCCGGGCCGCCGACGTCACCATCGGCAGCGCCTTCCACGTCATCCCCGAAGGTCTCGTCGACCTCGAGCACGGCAAGCTCGAGGAGAAGGCCAAGGCCGCGGTGCTGCTCATGCGCCTCGACCCGAGTGAGCTGAACCAGGCGCCCGACCGCGAATCGTGGTCGTACGACGGCATCGTCGCCTACTCGAAGATCTGCACGCACGTCGGATGCCCTGTCGCGCTCTACGAGCAGCACACGCACCACCTGCTCTGCCCCTGCCACCAGTCGCAGTTCGACGTGGCCAACCACTGCGAGGTCATCTTCGGACCGGCCAAGCGCCCGCTGCCGCAGCTTCCCATCGCCGTCGACGACGAGGGCTACCTCATCGCGCAGAGCGACTTCACCGAACCCGTCGGCCCGAGCTTCTGGGAGCGTCATTGAGCACCGCAACCACCCGATCGACAACGCCGGCCAAGCGCTCGTTCACGGCCGGAGCATCCGAGTACATCAACGACCGCACCGGTCTCGCGGTCGCGATCAAGGGCCTCGGTCGTAAGGCGTTCCCCGACCACTGGTCGTTCCTCCTCGGCGAGGTCGCCCTCTTCAGCTTCATCGTGGTCCTCGTCTCCGGAACGTTCCTGACGTTCTTCTTCCAGGCGTCGATGGCCGAAGTGCACTACGAAGGCTCCTACGTTCCGCTCAAGGGCGTCGAGATGTCGGTGGCGATGGCGTCGACCCTCGACATCTCGTTCGACATCCGCGGCGGTCTCTTCGTACGACAGATGCACCACTGGGCTGCGCTGCTGTTCGTCGCAGCGATCGGTCTCCACATGCTGCGCGTGTTCTTCACGGGCGCGTTCCGCAAGCCTCGTGAGATCAACTGGGTGTTCGGCTTCACGCTCTTCATCCTCGCGATGGCCGAGGGCTTCACCGGGTACTCGCTCCCCGATGACCTGCTGTCGGGCAACGGCCTCCGCATCATCGATGGCATGGTCAAGGGAATCCCGCTGATCGGCACGTGGACGTCATTCCTCATCTTCGGCGGTGAGTTCCCCGGAACCGAGATCGTCGGTCGTCTCTACACGCTCCACATCCTCCTGTTGCCGGCGCTCGTCGTCGCGCTCATCGCGGTTCACGTGGGTTACGTGTTCATCCACAAGCACACGCAGTTCGCCGGGCCCGGACGTGAGCCCACGAACTCGGTCGGTCCGCCCGTCCTGCCGATCTACGCGGCGAAGGCCGGCGGCTTCATGTTCCTCATCTGGGGTGTGGTCGCCCTCATCGCGGCGCTCTTCACGATCAACCCGATCTGGAACTACGGCCCGTACGATCCGTCGCCCGTCTCGGCGGGCACACAGCCCGACTGGTACATCGGCTTCGCCGACGGCGCACTGCGTCTCATTCCACCGGGCTGGGAGTTCGTGTGGCTCGACCGCACCTGGTCGTTCAACATCCTCGTACCCCTTATCGGGATCGGCATCTTCATCGTGCTCGTGCTGATCTATCCGTTCATCGAGGCGTGGATCAAGGGCGACAAGCGCGAGCACCACATCGCAGAGCGTCCGCGCAACGCGCCGACCCGCACCGCGATCGGCGCCGCGGGTGTCACGTTCTACGCCGGCCTCTGGGCCGCGGCGAGCTCCGACATCCTGGCAACCCACTTCTCGCTCACGATGGAGGGCGTGATCCACGCGCTCCAGGCGGCCGTGATCGTCGGTCCGTTCATCGCCTACTTCGTCACGAAGCGCGTCTGCCTCGCACTGCAGAAGAAGGACCGCGAGATCGTGCTGCACGGCTACGAGTCGGGTCGTATCGTCAAGCTCCCCGGTGGCGAGTTCATCGAGGTGCACCAGCCGCTCGACGAGTACGAGCGCTGGCGCCTCGTGAGCTACGAGAGCTACCAGCCGCTCATGATCCGTCCGAACGCGCGTGGCAAGATCACCGTTGGCCAGCGCATGCGCGCGTCGTTCTCGCGCTGGTTCTTCGAGGACCGCATCGCTCCAGTGACGAAGGGCGAACTCGAGTCCGGCCACGACGGCCACCACTGACGATCACCGCAGACGAGTTCGGGCGCCGAGCCATGTCGATCGATTCGACCTGGCTTCGGTGCCCGAACTGTTCTCGTGACCTCGCAGAGGCGGACGCACACGTCTTCGGCTGTGCTGCGGGCCATCGCTTCGACCGCTCGAAGCACGGTTACCTCACCCTCCTTCCACCGAAGGCACCTCGCACCGTCGGCGACGATCGGGAGATGCTCCAGGCACGCGCGGCGTTGCTCGACGGCGGCACCTACGCGCCGATCGCAGCCGCGATCACCGACGCAGTCGCGGCGCATCCCCTGCCCGGCGCCCGACGCCAGGTTCGAATCGCCGACTTCGGTTGCGGCACCGGCTACTACTCGGCCGAGGTCGCACGCGCGATCCCCGACGCCGCTTTCCTCCTCGCCGACAGGTCTCCGGACGCCGTTCGGTTGAGCTTGCGTGCACTCCCGGGCGCGACGGGCGTAGTGCTCGACCTCTGGCGCCCCCTCCCCCTTCGCGACGGCGTCGTCGACGTCGCCCTCAACGTCTTCGCGCCACGCAATGGCGCTGAGTTCGCGCGCGTGATCACGCCTGCGGGGCGGCTGATCGTCGTGGTGCCGACAGAGGCGCACCTCCACGAGCTCCGGCGCGTCGGCGCACTCCTCGAGGTGCCGGCAGGCAAGTCCGACCGAGTCGCTGAGCAGCTCGCCGAATCGGGTTTCGGGGTGCGATCGAGCACCGCGGTCGAGTACACGTTCGGTGCAGATGCAGCGGCGCGTGCACTGCTCGCGGGCATGGGGCCGTCGGCGCACCACGGTGACAGCCTCTCGCCGAACGACTCCCCCGAGGCTGCGTCGGTCGAGGTCACCGTGTCCGTTGAGGTCTTGACCTTCGACCGCTCGCCCGAGGTCGCTGCATAGGTCGTCGCGCGCGAAGCGTCCGGCGATCACAGGGTTGCGCATGCCGCCGTCACCCCATCGGTTGCATACTGATCCCATGGACGATTGCTGCGCTGTGCCGGGCGCAGAGGGCTACGAAGAGGTCTTCGGCGACCGCTTCGCTCGCAAGGTGGCGCGTCGCTATCGGCGCAAGGGGCTCACGCCCGCAGAGCAGCGGATCGTGACCTTCCTCTCGTCGACCGGCGTCGATGACGCCACCGTGCTCGAGGTCGGCGGCGGTGTCGGTGAGATTCAGCTGGAGCTGCTCGCCCGAGGTGCTGCGCGCACCATCAATCTCGAACTCTCGGGAGCGTACGAGGCTGAAGCCGCCCACCTGATCGAGGAGGCCGGAGTCACCGGTCGGATCACGCGGGTGCTCGGCGTGAATCTCGCCGCGACCCCCGAGCGCGTCGAGGTGGTCGACATCGTCGTGCTGCACCGAGTGGTGTGCTGCTACCCGGACTACGAACAGTTGCTTGGCGCTGCGGCCGATCGAGCACGCCACACCATCGCCTTCAGCCACCCGCCACGCACCCTCGCGCGTCGCGTCTCGGTCTGGGTCGGCAACCTCACGCTCCGACTCTCACGCAAGACCTACCGTGGATTCATCCACGAACCCGGAGCAATGATCGAGACGCTCCGTCGTCACGGCTTCGAGCCGCGCTACCAGCACGACGACCGCTCGTGGTGCATCGTCGGGGCGGTGCGGGCGTGACTCGCGTGATTCGTGCGCGCTCATCTCAACGACGAAGGAGCCCCGGCGCGATGCGCCGGGGCTCCTTCGATCACATGACGTACTACCGAGCGAAGTTTCCGCGGTAGTACTCGTAGACCCAGCCGACGAGTGCGACGATCGCGAGCGGTGCGGCGACGAAGGTGATCCAGGGGCCGATCGCCAGCCCGAGGAACGCAAGCGCGGCAGCCGAGGCGAGCGTGATGGGCCACCAGCTCCACGGGCTGAAGAAGCCGAGCTCGGCGTCACCATCGTCGATGTTCGCGTCGAGTCGATCTTCGGGAAGCTCTGCGCCCTGCGCCTTGTGCACGCGGCCCAGGTAGAACGCGATGAATGCCGAGAGCACCCCGGCCAGGGAGACGGCGATGGTCCCCGCCCACTCCACGCCGGGATCACCCTCGTCGGCTGCGGTCCAGAATCCATACAGGACGGCGACGATCGCGAAGAATCCCGTGAGGATCCAGAAGAGATTGACGTTGGCGCGCATTACTTGATCTCCTCCGTGGCCGCGTCGTACGTCGGCGATTCGGGAGCATCCTTCGCCGGACCGATGCCGACCGGGATGCCGGCTTCAGGGTGATTCAGGTCGAATGCGGGACGCTCCGAACGGATGCGCGGGATCGACGTGAAGTTGTGGCGCGGGGGCGGGCAGCTGGTGGCCCACTCGAGCGAACCACCATAACCCCAGGGGTCGTTCACCGTGACCTTCGGTGCACGACGTGCCGTGATGTAGACGTTCAGGAGGAACGGGATCAACGAGACCGCGAGAATACCCGCACCGAACGTCGAGAGCTGGTTCATCCAGGTGATGTTGTCTTCAGGCAGGTACGAGTAGTACCGACGAGGCATCGCGACGACGCCGAGCCAGTGCTGCACGAGGAAGGTCGTGTGGAAGCCGATGAAGAGCAGCCAGAAGTGCCACTTGCCGAGACGCTCGTTGAGCAACTTGCCGGTCCACTTCGGCCACCAGAAGTAGAAGCCGGCGAACATCGCGAACACGACGGTTCCGAACACGACGTAGTGGAAGTGCGCCACGACGAAGTACGTGTCGGAGACGTGGAAGTCGAGCGGTGGCGACGCGAGGATGACGCCGGTCAGGCCGCCGAAGACGAACGTCACGAGGAAGCCGAGCGACCAGAGCAACGGTGTCTCGAAGGTGATCGAGCCGCGCCACATCGTTCCGATCCAGTTGAAGATCTTCACACCCGTTGGCACCGCGATGAGCATCGTCATGAGCGCGAAGAACGGCAGTAGCACCGAGCCCGTGACATACATGTGGTGCGCCCAGACCGTGACCGACAGCGCGGCGATGGCGATCGTGGCGTAGATCAGCGTCTTGTAGCCGAAGATCGGCTTGCGGCTGAACACCGGGAAGACCTCGGACACGATGCCGAAGAACGGCAGGGCGATGATGTAGACCTCGGGATGGCCGAAGAACCAGAACAGGTGCTGCCAGAGGATGACACCGCCGTTGGCTGGATCGTAGATGTGGGCACCGAAAACGCGGTCGGCGGCCCCGGCGAGCAGCGCTGCCGCGAGCACCGGGAAGGCCATGAGGATCAGGATCGACGTGACCAGCGTGTTCCAGGTGAAGATCGGCATGCGGAACATCGTCATGCCGGGTGCGCGCATCGTGATGATGGTCGTGATGAAGTTCACGCCGCCGAGGATGGTGCCGAAGCCCGAGAGACCGAGACCGAGCATCCAGAGGTTTCCGCCGACTCCCGGTGAGAATGTGGTCGACGCGAGCGGTTGATAGGCGAACCAGCCGAACGAGGCCGCACCCTGCGGGGTGAAGAAGCCGGCCACTGCCATGAGCGAGCCGAAGTTGAAGAACCAGTACGAGAGGGCGTTGAGCCTCGGGAATGCCACATCGGGCGCGCCGATCTGCAACGGCATCAACGTGTTCGCGAACCCGAAGAACAGCGGCGTCGCGAACATCAGCAGCATGATCGTGCCGTGCATGGTGAACAGCTGGTTGTACTGCTCGCGCGTCTGCACGATCTCGAGGCCGGGCTCGAAGAGCTGGGCTCGGATGATCAGCGCCATCACGCCGCCGACGCAGAAGTAGATGAAGGACGTGATCAGGTACAGGTATCCGATGACCTTGTGATCGGTGGAGGTGATCCACCGCACGAGGATGTTGCCCTTGCGCTCAACCTTGGGGGTGCCGAAAGGGAGGCTGCTCGACTGCGGCCGAGCCGGTGCGGTCGTGGTGCTCATTCGGCTTCCTGCTCCTCTTGAAGTTCGGGCTCGCCCGTGCCGGGCAGGTTCTGGTTGCGGTCGTACTCACTCGACAGTTGCCCCTCTTGCCCGAGGTCGCGAAGTGAGTCGATGTAGTCCTCGTACTCGCCCTGCGAGACGACTTCGACGTTGAAGAGCATCAGCGAGTGGTACTCGCCGCAGAGCTCGGCGCACTTGCCGGCGTAGGTTCCCTCACGCTCGGGGACGAACGACATGTAGTTGGTCTTGCCGGGGAACATGTCTTTCTTGTAGAGGAAGTCGACGACCCAGAACGAGTGGATCACGTCGCGCGACTGCAGCTCGATCTCGACGTTCGCACCGACCGGGAGCACCAGCGTGGGAAGTTCGGACTGCACGAGCGATCCCTTTGGGCCCTCTTCGTCGAGCTGACCCTGGATGCCGGGCGAGTAGACGTCTTCCTTGACGTAGTTGAAGTCCCACGCCCACTGCTTCGCGATGACCTCGACCTGGACGTCGACCTCGTCTTCGGCGAACCGCTGCTCGATGGCCGCCTGATCGCGGGCGGTGAAGGCGAAGAAGCCGAGCACGAGGATGAGCGGCACGACCGTGTAGAAGATCTCGATCGGCATGTTGTAGCGCATCTGCACCGGCAGGCCAGTCTGGCCCTTGCGGCGGCGATATGCGATGACCGCCCAGATCGTGAGGCCCCAGGTGATGATGCCGACGATGAGCAGCACGATCCACGAGGTAACCCAGAGACCGGAGACCCGTTCGGTGTGATTCGTGACCGGCGCCTCGCCTTCGACGAAGCCGGGGAGGTACCCGTTCAGCTGAGCCTGCGTGCAACCGGCGAGCACGAGACTGAGAGACGCTGCAATCGGAATAGCAGCCCATCGGAGACGGCGATTGTGGCGCACCAGTGACCTTTCGGGAGACTCGAAGGCGCTTCACAGTGAAGCGCGGCGATCGATCATTAGCCTACTCCGACCTGACCCCCATGGTGTGCACCGAGCGGCGGTGTCGGGCGTGGCGATGCACGGAAGCGCCCCCTGACGGCGGAAACGCCGAAGGGAGGCCGCGATTCGCGGCCTCCCTTCGGAGAAGTGGTGTATGCGGCTCAGTGGAACGAGTCACCACACGCGCAGCTTCCCTCCGCGTTGGGGTTGTCGATCGTGAAGCCCTGCTTCTGGATCGTGTCCTCGAAGTCGATGGATGCCCCGTCGAGGTAGGGGACGCTCATCTTGTCGACGACGACCTCGACACCCGAGTAGTCGACGACGGCATCGCCGTCGAGCAGGCGCTCATCGAAGTAGAGCTGGTAGATCAGCCCCGAGCAACCACCGGGCTGGACGGCGACACGCAGACGAAGGTCGTCGCGTCCCTCCTGTTCGAGGAGGCTGCGCACCTTGTCGGCGGCGGGGTCGCTCAGCTTCACGCCGTGCGCGGTCTCGGTGATCGTGTCGCTCATGTCTCTCCTCGGTGCGTCAGGAACGCGTCAATCGCTTCCTCAATGGTAACCGCCGAAACTGTGCGCACGTGCGGCTCGCGCTCAGGAATCCGAAACTCGCGCGTCGAGCCGCGCGAGGAACAGTGCCTCAGCGAGCAGCGAGCGCTTGAACACCCCGAGGTGCAGCGATTCGTTGGGGCTGTGTGCGCGCGACTCGGGATCCTCGACGCCGGTCACGAGGATCTGCGCCTCGGGGAACTCGTCGACCAGCTCGGCGATGAACGGGATGGATCCACCGATGCCGACCTCGATGGGCGCCTTGCCCCACGCGTCTGCCATCGCCGCCCGCGTCTCGGCGACCGCCCATCCACTCGTGTCGACGAGGAACGGCTGGCCGGTGTCGACGTCTTCGAACGTCAGGCGGGCACCGAACGGCGCGTTCGACTCGAGGTGCGTGCGGATCGCCGCGAAGGCCTCGCCGGCGTCCTGTCCGGGGGCGATCCGCGCACTCACCCGCACGCGCGTGCTCGGGACGAGGGTGTTCGAGGCGTTCGCGATGTCGGGCGCATCGATTCCGGTGATCGTGATCGCGGGTTGCGCCCAGATCCGCGAGAGGATCGACCCCCGCCCGATGGGCGAGACGCCATCGAGCAGACCGGCCTCGGCACGCAGCTGCGCCTCGTCGTAGTCGGGCGTCTCGAGGCTCGCCGCGGTGAGGCCCTCGACGGCCACCGAGCCGTCGGCGTCCCACAGCGTGTGGAGCAGCCGGATGGTCGCGAGCATCGCATCGGGCACCGCTCCCCCGAACATGCCCGAGTGCGAAGCGTGGGCGAGCGTGTCGATGCGCAGGTTGAACGCGACCGCTCCGCGGAGTGCCACCGTGATCGCCGGTGTCTCGAGGTCCCAGTTCGACGAGTCCGCCACGACGATCGCGTCGGCGGCGAGCAGTTCGCGGTTCTCACGCAGGAAGTTCGCGAACGACTGCGACAGGTACTCCTCCTCGCCCTCGATGAACAGCGAGATGCCGAGGTCGAAGTCGGATCCGAGCACCTCCGTCAGCGCCCGGATGGCACCGATGTGCGCCATGACGCCGGCCTTGTCGTCGGCGGCGCCGCGACCGTAGAGCCGGTCGCCTCGCTGCGTCGGCTCGAACGGCGCCGAATCCCAGGCCTCCTCGCGGCCGGGCGGCTGCACGTCGTGGTGGGCGTACAACAGGACGGTCGGGCGTCCGTTGCGGGCCGCGCGGTGCGCGACGATCGCGGGAAGCCCCAGCTCCGGGTCATCCGCTCGCGCTTCGGAACCCGCGACGGGTGCGCGGCGCACATCGACGAGATCGAACACGCTGAGTCCGCGCACCAGCTCGGCGACGGCCTCGGCCGAGCGCTGCACGTTCGCCGGATCGAAGGCCGGCCAGGAGACCGAGGGGATCTTCACGAGGCGGGCGAGGTCGGCGATGGTCACGGGGAATCCCGACTCGACGGCGGCGCGGAACGCCTCGATGCGGAGGTTCGCTTCGTCGGATCGGGATTCGGTGAGGAGGGGCTCGGTCATGCCGGTAATCTTAAGGGGAACCGATTCGAGGAATCCCGTGGCGAAGCAACCCGACAGCACCGACCAACCGAGCGCCGAGTCGCTCGAAGAGACTCAGGCCCGCCTGAAGAACGGCACCAAGGGTGCCCCCACCCCGAGCCGTGCAGCGCAGGAGGCCGCCCGCAAGCGTCCGCTCGTGCCTGACGATCGCAAGGAAGCGGCGAAGCAGGCTCGTGCCAAGGCCGCCGAGTCGCGCGAGAAGGCTCGCGTCGGCATGGCCATGGGCGAGGAGCGGTACCTGCCCATGCGCGATCGCGGGCCGCAGAAGAAGTACGTGCGCGACTACATCGACGCCCGATTCAGCATCGGCGAGGTCCTGATCCCGGTCATGTTCCTGGTCATCGTCCTGACGTTCATCCCGTCGCCCGAGGTGCAGTACCTCGGCATCCTCGCACTCTGGGCGTTCTTCGTGATCGCCGTCATCGACGTCGTCATCCTCGGCTTCATCCTCAACAAGAAGCTCGCGGCGAAGTTCGGCGCGGAGAAGGTCGAGCGAGTGCGCTGGTACGCCGCGATGCGCGCGTTGCAGCTGCGACCGCTCCGCCTGCCGAAGCCGCAGGTGAAGCGCGGCCAGTACCCGTCCTGATCGGCGCTCGGCCGAGCCACCGGCGTCCGGATGTCCCGGCGCGGCGGTTCATCCGCGCGCGTAGACCCCCGCGCGGATGAGCGGTACCCGCGTCTCTTCATCGCTCATCGACCCGTGCTGCCCGATCATCGACTCGGCCTGCCGATTCGGCTCACGACGGTCGTAGTACGCGACACCCGCCCGCGCCGCCACGATGACGTCGCCGATGCGCGGGCTCACCTCTGCATCGACCGGGCCGTAAAGCCCGGCCACGATCGCCTCATCTCGTGTGAGCACCCACGCCCGTTCGGCCTCGGCGGCGCGCCACCGAGCGACGAGGTCGGCCCGCCCGGCCGAGTCGAGACCGGGTTCGAAGTACAGCGAGAGGCACCTCGGCTCGCCGCCGACGTGGCGCACCCCGTCGACGAGTTCGGGTTGCGCGTCGATGAAGCGGTGGCGATGCGCTGGCACGTCGATGACGCCGTGGTCGGCCGTCACGATCAGACCCGAGCCACGGGGCATCCGCTCGTCGAAGGCGGCGATCTCGGCGTCGAGCTGTTCGAGGATGCCGAGCCAGCGATCGGAATGCCAGCCGTGCGCGTGAGCCGCCTGGTCGAGCTCGGGCACGTAGAGGTAGACCAGCGCGGGCTCGGCTGACTGCAGCACCCCGAGCGCCTCCGTGAATCGGTCGGCGATGGTGGCACCGGCGCGGTACTCGGCGCCGCGCAGGACGGCGTGGGTGAACCCCGAGTCCGCATAGCGCGGGGCGCCGATCGCGAACGTCGCCGTGCCGCGCTCTCGGGCCCGCTCGAAGAGCGTCGGCATCCGCTGCCACGATTCGGGTCGCATGCCGTCGTCCCAGCCGTTCAACTGGTTCACCAGGCGGTCGCCCGCCGCGTCGAGCACGCGATAGCCGACGAGTCCGTGCTCGCCGGGCATGCGGCCGGTGGTCAGGCTCGCGAGCGCCGCCGCCGTCGTCGACGGGAACACGGTGCGGATGACATCGCGCTTCGCGAGCCGGGATGCGAGGTAGCGAGCGTGGCCCGCACGTTGCTGGATGTTGGCCGCCCCGAGCCCGTCGGCGAGCACGACCACCGTGCTGCGCGCCGGTGGCAGCGAGAGCACGTTGGGCTCACCGGCGATGCTGGCCAGCGAACTGTCGAGCACCGCGGCAAGGCGCCCGACGCTGTCGGCGGGCACCGGTAGCATGGCAGACATCGCGCCCAGTCTGGCACAGGCCGGGCGCGCCCCAGTTCCACCGCGTGCCCCGCACGCCCGCAGCAGAGAACACGGATGACCCGAGCCAAGAACCCGCCCGCAGACGAGCCGATCGTCGAACGCATCGAAGACGTCGACGTCGCCACCGAGATGCAGGGCTCGTTCCTCGAGTACGCCTATTCGGTCATCTACTCGCGGGCGCTTCCCGACGCGAGAGACGGCCTCAAGCCCGTCCAGCGGCGCATCGTCTACCAGATGACCGAGATGGGCCTGCGGCCCGATCGGGGCCACGTGAAGTCGGCGCGTGTGGTCGGCGAGGTCATGGGCAAGCTGCACCCCCACGGCGACACCGCGATCTACGACGCGCTCGTTCGCATGGCGCAGGCGTTCACGCTGCGCGTGCCGCTCATCGACGGCCACGGAAACTTCGGCTCGCTCGACGACGGCCCCGCCGCTGCGCGCTACACCGAGGCACGCTTGGCGCCGCCCGCGCTGGCGATGAGCGAGGGGCTCGACGAGGACGTCGTCGACTTCGTCCCGAACTACGACAACCAGCTCACCCAGCCGGAGGTGCTGCCCGCCGCCTACCCGAACCTGCTCGTGAACGGCGCGAGCGGCATCGCGGTCGGCATGGCCACGAACATGGCGCCGCACAACCTCATCGAGGTCGTCGGCGCAGCGCGGCATCTCATCGCCCATCCGAACGCGACGCTCGACGAGCTCATGGAATTCGTGCCCGGTCCCGACCTGCCGACCGGTGGCACGATCGTCGGGCTCGCAGGCATCAAGGACGCCTACGCCACCGGCCGCGGAGCGTTCAAGACGCGCGCGAAGGTGCGCGTCGAGAACATCACCGCGCGCAAGACCGGGCTCGTCGTCACCGAGCTGCCCTACCTCGTCGGCCCCGAGAAGGTCATCGAGAAGATCAAGGACGGCGTCAATGCCAAGAAGATCAGCGGCATCTCCGACGTCACCGACCTCACCGACCGCACGAACGGCCTCCGACTCGTCATCGGCATCAAGACCGGGTTCAGCCCCGATGCCGTGCTCGAGCAGCTCTACCGGCTGACCCCGCTCGAAGACTCCTTCAACATCAACAACGTGGCGCTCGTCGACGGCGGGCCGCAGACGCTCGGGCTGCGTGAACTGCTGCAGGTCTATGTCGCGCACCGCATCGCCGTGGTCACGCGCCGGTCGCAATATCGGCTCGCCCGGCGCAAGGAGCGCCTGCACCTCGTCGAGGGCCTGCTCGTCGCCATCCTCGACATCGACGAGGTCATCCAGCTCATCCGGTCGAGCGACGACACTGCGGCGGCCCGCTCCCGACTCATCGAGGTGTTCGACCTCAGCCAGGTGCAGGCCGAGTACATCCTCGAGCTGCAGCTGCGCCGGCTCACGAAGTTCTCACGCCTCGAACTCGAAGCCGAGCGCGACAAGCTGCGCGCCGAGATCGACGAACTCGAGACGTTGCTCGCGAGCCGCCACCGCATCGAGGCGCTCGTCTCCGACGAGCTCGCCGAAGTCGCCGAGCGCTACGGCACGCCGCGGCGAACGCTGCTCACCGATGCGCGTCCGTCGATCGCGGGAGCCGCGGCGAAGCGGGCTGCCGCTGCCGCTCTCGAGGTGGCGGATGTCCCGTGCCGCGTGTTCCTGTCGGTCACGGGTCGTATCGCCCGCGTCGACCTTCCTGGGGGACCCGACGGCGCCCCGACCATCACCACTCCCGCGCGTCGCAGCAAGCACGATGGGATCCGTTCGGTGCTCGACACGACGAGCCGGGCCGAGATCGGGGCGGTGACGAGTCTCGGGCGGCTCATCAGGTTCACGCCCGTCGACCTGCCGATGCTCCCGCCCACGTCAGTGCAGCTCGGTGCGGGCGTGCGCGTCGGCGACTACCTCGCGCTTCCCAACCGCGATGAGAAGGTGCTCGCGCTCGTCTCGCTCACGAGTGAGCGCTCGATCGCGCTCGGCACCAAGCAGGGTGTCGTCAAGCGTGTCTCCACCGGCGCCTACCCGAACAAGCCCGAGTTCGAGGTCATCGGCCTGAAGGCGGGCGACGAGGTCGTCGGTGCCGTTCAGGGCGATGAGACCGACGAACTCGTCTTCGTCGCCTCCGATGCGCAGTTGCTGCGATTCCCCGCCGCGACGGTGCGCCCGCAGGGGTGCCCTGCCGGCGGCATGGCCGGTCTCAGCCTCGGCGGCGGGGCACACGTCATCCACTTCACGAGCGTGCCACGGGCCGACGCCGGCGACTCTGTCGTCGTCACGGTTGCGGCGAGCAGCGACACCCTGCTCGGAACCGACCCGGGCAGCGCGAAGGTCAGCGAGTTCACGGAGTTCCCCGCCAAGGGCCGCGCAACCGGCGGCGTGCGCGCACAGCGATTCCTGAAGGGCGAAGACGCGCTGCACCTCGCCTGGGTCGGGCGCTCCCCCGCGCTCGCGGTCGGCACCGACGGCTCGGCACGGCAGTTGCCCGACGTCGGTGCGAAGCGCGACGCGTCGGGTCAGGCGCTCGTCGCGGGGATCACGGCGGTCGGCGCGCAGATCGGCTGACCTGGCGCGGCTGCTGGCCTGCGCCGGCCGTCCGAGTGGTGCAGCCACCTTGACGCCGACGCGCTCGACGGGCATATTCGGCGGAGGCCGGACGATAGGTCGATGCGCACCGCTTCCCGAGCCGGCTCCGATGGAGGGAACTGCCATGACGGTGGCTCTGCGAACGGTGGTCCTCGGGCGAGTCCTGGAGCCGGGCGACGACGACTACGACTCGGCGCGGTCGGTGTGGAACGGAATGGTCGACCGACGACCTCGCTACATCGTGCAGTGTTCCGAGCCCGCTGATGTCGTCGCGGCCCTGCGATTTGCGACCGATCACGACCTCGAGGTGGGCATCCGGTGCGGCGGCCACGGCATCGTCGGCCATGCCGTACCCGACGGCGGGCTCATGATCGACCTTCGCCACATGGGAACGGTGTCGGTCGACCCGCTCACGCGCCGCGCGCGAGTACAGGGCGGGGCCCTGCTCGGGGCTCTCGACGACGCGGCGCAGGCCCACGGCCTCGCAACGACAGCGGGCAACGTGTCGCACACCGGCGTGGGAGGCCTGACACTCGGCGGCGGCATGGGCTGGCTCGCGCGCCAGCACGGTCTTTCCTGCGACAACGTGGTCTCATACGAAGTGGTGACTGCGGCCGGCGAGACGCTGCGCGCGAGCGCGGACTCGCATCCCGACCTGTACTGGGCGCTGCGCGGCGGCGGCGGGAACTTCGGTGTCGTCACCGAATTCGAGTTCGCGCTGCATCCCGAGCCCGGGCTGGCGCTCTCCGCGGAGTTCCACTATCCGGTCAGCACTGCACGCGATCCGATGCGCAAATGGCGTGATCTGAATGACACAGCGCCGCGCCAAGCGACGTTCTCGGCGACCATCGCGGATGGCACGGTGGCACTCGGCCTCGTCTGGGTCGGCGATCCGATCGACGGCACCGCTCGGATCTCGGCGCTCGCCGACGAGCTGTCGGAGGTCGCCGAACCCGAGTCGCGCGTCATCGAGCGCTGGTCGTACCTGGACCTGCAACGTCGCGAGGACGACGTCGAGGCGCACGCATTGCGCAGGTATTGGAAGGGTCACTATTTCGACGAGCTCGGCGACGACGTCATCGACGGCCTGCTGGAGCGCAACGCCGACGACCTGCCGAACGTGAGCCTGCAGGCGTACGGCGGCGCGATCGGCGAGATCGCCGACGAGCAGACGGCGTTCTCAGGGCGCGACACCGCGTTCGAGTTCGTCGCCGCGTCACGCTGGGAGGATCGAACCGAGGATGATCGCCGCATGACGGCGGCTCGCCGCTATGCAGCCACCCTGGATCGATTCGCGAGCGGCGTGTACGTGAACGCCCTCGCCGACGAGGGCGTGGCCGGTGTGCGGCGCGCCTACTCGGACGCGAAGCTCGAGCGCCTGACGAAGATCAAGGACGTCTACGATCCCGGCAACCTGTTCCATCTCAACCAGAACATCAGGCCGTCGGCGGGGTGAGGATCAGGCGTCGATGCGGTCGCGCTCGAGCGTGTCGGAGCTCTCGATGATGAACTCCTTGCGCGGTGCGACCTCGTTGCCCATCAACAGTTCGAACACTCGCCCCGCACCCTCAGCGTCGCCGATGCCGACGCGACGCAGGGTACGGTGCCGGCGGTCCATCGTCGTCGTCGCAAGCTGGTCGGCGTCCATCTCGCCGAGGCCCTTGTAGCGCTGGATCGGATCCTGGTAGCGCTTCTTCTGTCGCTCGAGCCCCGCGAGCACGCCCTGCAGCTCGGTCTCGGAGTACGTGTAGATCGTCTCGTTCGGCTTCGAGCCCGGGTTCATCACGACTACGCGGTGGAGCGGCGGCACCGCGGCGAAGACCCGGCCCTCTTCGATCATCGGCCGCATGTACCGGAAGAAGAGCGTGAGGAGCAGGGTGCGGATATGGGCGCCGTCGACATCGGCGTCGGCCATGAGGATGACCTTGCCGTACCGAGCCTGCGAGATGTCGAAGCTTCGACCCGAGCCCGCGCCGATGACCTGGATGATGGAGGCGCACTCGGCGTTGCCGAGCATGTCGGCCACGCTCGCCTTCTGCACGTTGAGGATCTTGCCGCGGATCGGCAGCAGGGCCTGATGCTCACTGTCACGCGCGAGCTTCGCGGTGCCGAGAGCGGAGTCGCCCTCGACGATGAACAGCTCGCTGTGGGCGACGTCGTTGGACCGGCAGTCGACGAGCTTGGCCGGCAGCGACGAGCTCTCGAGCGCGTTCTTGCGCCGCTGTGTCTCTTTGTGGGCGCGCGCCGAGATGCGCGATTTCATCTCGGCGACGACCTTGTCGAGCAGCAGCGAGGACTGCGCCTTGTCGTCGCGCTTCGTCGAGCTGAAGCGCGCGCCGAGCTCTCTGGTGAGCACGTTCGTCACGATGTTGCGCACGGCCGGGGTGCCGAGCACCTCTTTGGTCTGGCCCTCGAACTGCGGTTCGGGGAGCCGCACCGTGATCACTGCCGTGAGCCCGGCGAGCACATCGTCCTTCTCGAGCTTGTCGTTGCCGGCCTTCAGCCGACGCGAGTTCTGCTCGACCTGCTGACGCAGGAACTTCAGCAGTCCCTGATCGAATCCGGCCTGGTGTGTGCCACCCTTGGGTGTGGCGATGATGTTCACGAACGAGCGCACGACCGTGTCGTAGCCCGTGCCCCACCGCAACGCGATGTCGACCTGGCACTCGCGCGTGAGTTCGGTCGGCATCATGGCGCCGCCCTCGTTGAGCACCGGCACCGTCTCGGTGAACGTACCCGTGCCGGTGAGGCGCCAGATGTCGGTGATCGGCGCGTCGGTGGCGAGGTGCTCGGCGAACTCCGAGATGCCGCCGTCGAACTGGAACGAGGTCGTGTGCGCGACAGGGCCGCGTTCGTCGGTGACGTCGATCGCGATCCCGGGCACGAGGAACGCGGTCTGGCGCGCCCGGCTCATGAGCTCGTCGGTCTGGAACTCCGCGCCCTTCGTGAAGATCTGCCGGTCGGCCCAATAGCGGATGCGGGTGCCGGTGACCCCCTTCGCCACCTTGCCGATGGCGCGGAGCTCGCTGCGCTCTTCGAACGGCGTGAACGGCGCGTCGGGCGACGGCGTGCCGGCGTCGGCGAAGATACCGGGCTCGCCGCGGTGGAACGACATCGCCCAGGTCTTGCCGCCGCGGTCGACCTCGACGTCGAGACGCTCGGAGAGCGCATTGACGACGGATGCCCCGACACCGTGCAGTCCGCCCGAGGCGGCGTACGACCCCGAGCCGAACTTGCCGCCCGCGTGCAGTTTCGTGAAGACCACCTCGACACCGGAGAGCCCGGTCTTCGGCTCGATGTCGACGGGGATGCCACGCGCCCGGTCGCGCACCTCGACGCTGCCGTCGGGATGCAGGGTGACTTCGATCTCGCCGCCGTGGCCGGCGAGGGCTTCGTCGACGGAGTTGTCGATGATCTCCCAGAGGCAGTGCATGAGGCCGCGCGAATCGGTCGAACCGATGTACATGCCGGGTCGCTTGCGCACGGCTTCGAGGCCCTCGAGCACGGAGAGATGGCGGGCGGAATAGTCGGAGCTCACGTCGGTCAAGCCTAGTTCGCGGTGCCGACACCGCCGCGCAGGCGCTACGCGCTGAGCGAAATGCCCGGCACGGAGGAAGGTCTCGGCTCAGGTCCGTGTTTACATTGATGAACGGAACGTCGAGCTGAGCACGAAGGAGGAGCCATGACCCAGTCCACCGAGACCACCGGTGCGGTCGATGAACTCGAGACCCCTTACGAGCTCACTGCGCTCGATCGGTGCGACGCCTGCGGTGCGCAGGCCTACATCCGCGTGGTCGTTGCGAGCGGCGAACTGCTGTTCTGCGCCCACCACGGTCGCAAGCACCAGGAGAAGCTCTCGCAGATCGCGCACAGCTGGCACGACGAGTCGAGCCGCCTGCTCGCCGACGACGCGCGCTGACCCACCGCACAAAGACCTATGACGAACGCCCCGGGGATACCCGGGGCGTTCGTCGTGGGTGTGCGGATCAGCTCAGGCCGACTCGGCGGCGGCTCGTGCGACACCGGCGAGCTGCGACTCCCTCGCGGCGGACGCATACGCGTCGACCACCGCGGCTCGTGCACCGGCGACATACTCGAGGCCGGCGCGCGAGGCGATGACGCCGAGCAGCGCGTCGGCGAACTCGGGGTTCTTCGCGAGCACCGGGCCGTGCAGGTGCGTGCCGATGACATTGCCCATGACGACGCCCTCCTGACCGGAGTCGCGCCCGTTCCCGATACCGACCCGGACACGTCCCAGTGGTGAGCCCTCCGCGCCGACGTAGTCGCGAGCGTGGTTCTCGAACCCCACGAGCGCGCCGAACCGCGACGAGGCGACGACGACATCGCCGGTGACACGCCCCTCGCGGGGTACCGCCCGGCCCGGGAGGATGCCGAGACCCTCGACGACGCTGGAGCCGCGGCGCTCCACACCCCAGCTGAGCAGTTCCCAGCCGGTGCCGACCGCCAGGATCGGTATGCCCTCGGTGCCCCACCGGCGCAGGTCGTCGTGGAACTCCGTCAGCGCCGCACGCGCCGCGTCGAGCGACGAGTCGTCACCGGAGCCGAGCACCACGGCGTCGACCCGACCAGGAAGGTCGCTGCGACGCTCGACCGGCACGACTGCGGCCTCGAGACCCGCCCATCGGGCGCGAGTGGCGAGCACGGCGGCGTTCTCGGCGTCGCCGTTCGTGTTCTGCAGCCGAGGCAGCAACGAGACGATGGTGAGGGTCATTCCGCTCCTGTGAGTCCGAGGTGGGCTCGAGTGCGTCGCATCGCGTCGGCGGAGAAGACGATGGTCTTCACACCCGAGGCGGGTGCGGGAGCCGCGAGGAAGTCGTCGAGTGCCCGGCCGAGGTCGGGTTCCACCCGGTCGATCTCGACGCCGTCGTAGGCGAGCATGAGTGCCGCCTCGGCAGCCTTCGAGCCGCTCACCATCGAGACGCGCCCGAGCGATGAGGCATCGGTGGGCCAGAAGTACGAGGGATCGCGCACGTCGGAACCGATCGCGAAGAGGATCTGGTCGGTGCCGGGTGCGATCGAATCGACGTTGAGCTGGTAACTCGCCGGATTCTGCACGAGGACGAACTCGACCTCGTGCCCTCTGACGGTCACCCGCTCACCCCGGCCGAAGACCGCCGGAATCTCGCTGAGGGCACGCGATGCGGTGGTCGACGAGAAGCGCTCCCCCAGCACGGCCCGAGCCGTCGCATACGCGGCGGCGGCATCGACGGCGTAGTGCGTCCCGCGGGCCGGCAGACCGATCGAGACGGATGTCCCGCCGTCGTCGAGCACCGCCTCGGCCCCGTTCACCGTGGTGACGCGGACGCCGGTGCCGCCGCCCAGCCGCTCGGGCGATGTCTCGGCGTAGCCGAGGCCTCGCGGCGAGGCGTCGAGGACCTCCTGCGAAACGCCGTAGCGGGGTACCGCGACATCCGGTCGCAGTTGCCCGGCCAGCCGTTCGAGGTAGGCGTCGTCGGCGTTCACGACGACGGCCTCGTGGGCCTGCACCGCGATGCGCGCGAGCATGCCGGCGACCATGTCGGAGTCGTGGAACCGGTCGATCTGGTCGACCATCACGTTCGTGAGGGCGACGACGCGAGCGTCGACGCCCTGCATGACCAGCGCGCCGTGTCCTTCATCCATCTCGAGGACGGCCACGTCGCCGGGTACCCGCCCCTGCCAGTCGGCTCGCTCGAGGAGCGCCGACGTGAGGCCCTGGCTGATGTTCGCCGTCGACGGGTTCGTGAACACGTCGACGCCGTGCGCCCGCAGGATCGCGACGAGCATTTTCGTGGTCGTCGACTTGCCGCTCGAGCCCGACACGACCACGAGTCCCTGAGGGAAGCCCGACAAGGTGCGCTTCAGGTATCCGGGCGCGATCTTGTTGACGATCAGGCCGGGAATCGCAGATCCGCCGCCGGGCTTGCGCAGCCGGGCGGCGAATCGGACGGACCTGCCGACGAGGATCGCCGGCGCGTAGCGCACCGGCGGCCTACTCGAGGTAGTCGCGGAGCGACTGCGAGCGAGACGGGTGACGCAGCTTCGCCATCGTCTTCGACTCGATCTGGCGGATGCGCTCGCGCGTGACGCCGAACGTGTCGCCGATCTGGTCGAGGGTCTTCGGCATGCCGTCGCCGAGGCCGAAGCGCATGCGGATGACGCCCGCCTCGCGCTCGCTCAACGAGTCGAGCAGCGACTCGAGCTGCTTCTGCAGCATCGTGAAGCCCACCGCGTCGGCCGGGACGACCGCCTCGGTGTCCTCGATCAGGTCGCCGAACTCGCTGTCGCCGTCTTCACCGAGCGGCGTGTGCAGGGAGATGGGCTCGCGCCCGTACTTCTGCACTTCGATGACCTTCTCGGGGGTCATGTCGAGTTCGCGGCTGAGCTCTTCGGGCGTGGGCTCGCGACCGAGGTCCTGCAGCATCTGGCGCTGCACGCGGGCGAGCTTGTTGATGACCTCGACCATGTGCACGGGGATGCGGATGGTGCGGGCCTGGTCGGCCATGGCGCGGGTGATCGCCTGGCGGATCCACCAGGTGGCGTAGGTGGAGAACTTGAAGCCCTTGGTGTAGTCGAACTTCTCGACCGCGCGGATCAGGCCCAGGTTGCCCTCCTGGATGAGGTCGAGGAACTGCATGCCGCGACCGGTGTAGCGCTTGGCGAGCGAGACCACGAGGCGCAGGTTCGCACCGAGCAGGTGGCTCTTGGCGCGCTGACCGTCCTTCGCGACCCACTGCAGTTCGCGACCGAGCTGCGAACGCCTCTCGGCGTCGGACATCGCCGACAGCTTCTCCTCGGCGAAGAGCCCCGCCTCGATGCGCATGGCGAGCTCGACCTCTTCGGCCGCGTTCAGCAGCGCGACCTTTCCGATCTGCTTCAGGTAGTCCTTGACCGGGTCGGCGGTGGCACCCGTGATCGCCGCCGAGTAGACCGGAACCTCGTCCTCGTCGTCGACAGCGCGCAGCACGAGCGCACCCGTCGGGTGCGGCTCGACCGGGATCGGCTTGGTGTTGTCGTCGTCGGATGCCGCGTCGTGGTCCTCTACCGCGACCTCTTCGACCACGACCGCCTCGAGCTCTGCAGGGTCGACCTCGTCGCCTTCATCGTCGGACGCGGACTTGCCTGCCGCCTTGGTGCGCGGCTTCGCCGCGGTCTTGGCCGTGCTGGTCCGCGGCGCCTTCGCTGCGGGGGTCGCCTTCGCCGGCGTGGTCTTCGTCGTCGATTGCGCCGTCGACTTGGCGGCCGGCGCCTTCGCGGGCGCCTTGGCTGCCGTCGACTTCGGGGCGGCCGACTTCGCGGCGGTCGCGCGCTTCGCGGCAGGCTTCTCAGCCTCACTCGCCGTCTGCGCCTGCGCCTTCGTCGTTGCCATTCGTTGAACCTCTCCTACCGTCGCGCGGCGTTCGCCCTCTCAGGCTGCGGCTCATGCGGTCGGTCCGGTCGTTTTCGGACACTATGAGGACCCATGTCAAGTCCGCGAGATCGGTGCGAGAAGATCGCACCCGCGAACCAGAACGGGTCCTGAGCACCATTATACAGGCCGTACCTCCGCACGAGCGCACGTAGAACGCCGCGTCACCTCAGTTTGTGACAACGCTGTGGCGCCTGCGAGCATTCCCCACCGGGTTCAGCCCTTCGGGCCCTCGTCATCACGCGTCCGCCGGAAGGCGAGGAACTTCTCGAGCTCTGCGGCGATCTCGTCGGCGGAGGGCAGCTCGCCGTCTTCGTCGGTGAGCGGCGAACGGAGTGTCGTGCCCTCCATGTACGCGTCGTGGCGCTCCTCGAGGGTGTGCACGAGCTTCGCGAGCTCGCCATTCTCGGCGACCTGCTCGTCGATGCGGGCCACGAAGTCCCGGCCCTGCTCGCGAAGCGCATCAGTGGGGAAGATGCGCCCGGTCGACGCGCTGATCGCCTCGAGAGCGGCGACCGCAGCCGACGGGAATTCGGCGTCGTTGAGGTAGTGCGGTATCAGCAGGACGAAGCCGGTGGTCGACAGACCCAGCTCATGCAGGCGGAACTCCAGCAGGTGCAGCACGTTCGACGGGACCTGGGTGGTCGGCCGCCACACCGACATCTGCTCGATGAGTTCCTGACGGTTGCCGCTCACCGTCACGCTGATCGGCCGGGTGTGCGGCACCGGCATCGGAATGGCGTTGATCCAGGTCGTCGACGAGACCTCGAGTTCGTCGACGAGCGCCAGCACGGCCGCGGTGAACTGCTCCCACTTGAAGTCGGGCTCGAACCCCGTCAGGAGCAGGAACGGCTGCCCGAGTTCGTCACGTGCGAGGTCGAGCGCGAGTCGCGGCGGCGTGTACTCGGTGAGGTGGTCCCCCTCGAACAGGATGATCGGGCGCCGCGCCCGATAGTCGAGCAACTCGTCGGCGTCGAAGGTGGCGATGACCGTCGTGTCGAGCGTCGAGCGGAGGTACTCGGTCGTCTGCGCGACCGCACCACCGGCGTCGGCGAATCCCGTGAGTCCGGCGACGAGCGGCAGCCCGGGCGGTACCGAGACATCCGGATTCAGCTCGTAGAGGGAACGGGGATCACGCATGTTTCCAGCCTACTGACGACGGTTCGCCCGACCGCCGGCACGATCATGCCGAGAGCGAACACGTACCATCGCAGTCATGACCGTTCCCTCGCTCACCGTCACGTCCTTCCCCGCAGCTCAAGCCGACGCCGACGTCGTCCTGCTCGCAGCACGGAAGGGCGCAGACGGGCCCGAACTGCTCGCCGCCGACGGATTCGAGTGGGTCACCGCCCACCTCGCCACCATGGGCGCCACCGGCGCCGCCGACGAGCTCACCCGCCTGCCCGGCTCCGGGAACGGACCGCGCGTCGTCGCCGTCGCCGGCGTCGGTGAACGAGCGGATGCCGCGAGCCTCCGTGTCGCCGCCGGAGCCGCCGTCCGGAAACTCAGCGACACCGCTTCCGTCGCGATCGCCGTGCCGACCGACGACGCCGAGGCGGCTGCCGCACTGCTCGAGGGGGCCGCTCTCGGCGCCTACACCTACGACGAGTACCGCACCGACCCGAAGCCGCCGGTGACCCGCATCGACCTGCACACCGGATTGACCGCCGAGGGCATGGGACTCGACCGCGTCCGCGCAGTGGTCGCAGCCGTGGCGCGCACGAAGGACCTCGTGAACGCATCGCCGGCGGAACTCTTCCCTGCGAGCTTCGCCGATATCGCGGTGAAGGCGGCCACCGAAGCGGGTGCCACCGCCCGGGTCTGGGACGAAGCCTCACTCGAGGCCGACGGATTCGGCGGCATCCTCGGCGTCGGCAGGGGCTCGAGCCGAGGACCGCGGCTCGTGCGACTCGAATGGGCGCCGGCAGGGGCATCCGTGCACCTCGCGCTCGTCGGCAAGGGCATCACGTTCGATTCCGGCGGACTCTCTCTGAAGCCGATGGCCTCGATGGTCGGCATGAAGACCGACATGGCGGGCGCGGCGGCGGTCCTCGCCACGATCGTCGCGCTGGCCGAGCTGAAGGTGCCTGTTCGGGTCTCAGGGTGGCTCTGCCTCGCCGAGAACATGCCGTCCGGCACCGCGACCCGGCCGAACGACGTGCTGCGCATCCGCGGCGGGAAGACCGTCGAGGTCCTGAACACGGACGCAGAGGGTCGGCTGGTGCTCGCCGATGCCCTCGTCGCGGCGAGCGACGAACAGCCCGACGCGATCGTCGACGTCGCGACGCTCACGGGCGCCCAGGTCGTCGCGCTCGGCCACCGCATCGCCGGGCTCATGGGCGATGACGAGTTGGTCGCCAAGGTGCGCGCGGCGGCCGACGCCGTCGACGAGGCGACCTGGCCGATGCCATTGCCCGGCAACCTGCTGCCGCTGCTCAAGTCCGATGTCGCCGACCTCGCGAACACGAAGCTCGGCATGACGGTGCCCGGCATGCTGCTCGCCGGTGTCTTCCTCCAGCAGTTCGTGGGAACGCGAGAGGGCTCCGACACGCGCATCCCATGGGCGCACATCGACATCGCCGGGCCGTCGCACAACTCGGGCGCAGGGTGGGGATTCACCGGGGCGGGGGCGACCGGCGTCGCTGTCCGCACCCTCGTGCGGCTGGGCGAGCAGCTCGCTGCAGGGTAGTAAGGTCATATGGGCGAGAACGTCGCCCGAACAGCCTGCCGCGGCGACACGCCGGAGGCAGTCCGTGTCGCAGATCAGGTGCGCAAGGGAGATTGCGGTTGTCCGAGCAGAACTTTGACATTGTCGTCCTGGGCGGCGGAAGCGCGGGTTATGCCGCGGCGATCCGCGCCATCGAGCTCGGCCTGACGGCCGTGGTGATCGAGAAGGACAAGCTGGGCGGCACATGTCTGCACCGCGGCTGCATCCCGACGAAGGCGCTGCTGCACGCCGCCGAGGTCGCCGAGGTCTCGAAGGACGCCGCCAAGTACGGCATCAAGGCGACGTTCGAGGGCATCGACATGAATGCCGTCTCCGCCTACCGCGAGGGCATCGTCGCGAGCAAGTGGAAGGGCCTGCAGGGCCTGCTGAAGGCGCGTGGCATCCCCGTCATCGAGGGCGAGGGCCGCCTCGTCGCCGCGAACACCGTGCAGGTCGGCGACGACCGCTACGTCGGCAAGAACGTCGTGCTCGCCACCGGCTCGTACTCCAAGTCCCTTCCCGGTCTCGACATCGGCGGTCGCGTGATCACGAGCGAGCAGGCACTCGAGCTCGACTTCGTGCCCAAGAAGGTCGCCGTGCTCGGCGGCGGTGTCATCGGCGTCGAGTTCGCGAGCGTCTGGCGCTCCTTCGGCGCAGAGGTGACCATCATCGAGGCGCTCCCCCACCTCGTCCCCAACGAAGAGGAGTCGATCTCCAAGCAGCTCGAGCGCGCGTTCCGCAAGCGCGGCATCGACTTCTCGCTCGGTGTCCGGTTCCAGAGCGTCACGCAGGACGACCAGGGTGTCGTCGTGACCCTCGAGAACGGCCAGACGTACGAGGCCGAGCTGCTGCTCGTCGCCGTCGGTCGGGGCCCGGTCACGCAGAACCTCGGTTATGAAGAGGCGGGCGTGACCCTCGACCGCGGTTTCGTGCCCACCAACGAGCGTCTCCAGACCAACCTGCCGGGCGTGTACGCCGTCGGAGACATCGTCCCCGGCCTGCAGCTCGCGCACCGCAGCTACCAGCAGGGCATCTTCGTCGCAGAGGAGATCGCCGGACTCAACCCGATCATCGTCGAAGACGTCAACATCCCCAAGATCACCTACTGCGAGCCCGAGATCGCGTCGGTCGGATACACCGAGGCGAAGGCAGGCGAGAAGTTCGGTGCCGACCAGGTCAGCGCCTACGACTACAACCTCGCCGGCAACGGCAAGAGCAGCATCCTGGGCACGGGCGGCTCGGTCAAGGTCGTCCGGGTCAACGACGGTCCGATCGTCGGCGTGCACATCATCGCCGGGCGCGCAGGCGAGCTCATCGCCGAGGCGCAGCTCGCGGTCAACTGGGAGGCCTACCCCGAAGACATCGCCCCCTTCATCCACGCCCACCCGACCCAGGGCGAGGCGTTCGGTGAGGCCGTATTGAAGCTCGCAGGCAAGCCGCTGCACGCGATCTGACCCCACCGCCCCAAACCACGCTGCAATAAGCTAGAACGCGTTCCACGCTGTGAAGGAGACAAGCGCATGAGCGAATCCGTCAGCCTCCCGGCACTCGGTGAGAGTGTCACTGAAGGCACGGTCACCCGCTGGCTGAAGAATGTCGGCGACCGTGTCGAGGTCGACGAGCCGCTGCTCGAGGTCTCGACCGACAAGGTCGACACCGAGATCCCGTCGCCGGTTGCGGGGGTCATCGAGGCGATCCTCGTCCAAGAGGACGAGACCGTCGAGGTGGGCACCGCCCTCGTGACGATCGGCGACGGCTCCGGGGCCGCCGCAGCGCCTGAGCCCGAGGCTGCGCCCGCAGCAGCCGAGCCCGAGGCCGCGCCTGCTCCCGAGCCGGCCGCCGCGCCTGCTCCCGAGCCTGCGGCAGCGCCTGCTCCCGAGCCGGCCGCCGCGCCTGCTCCCGAGCCTGGCTCGGCCGGCGGCCGCGCCTGCTCCCGAGCCTGCGGCAGCACCCGCTCCCGCGCCTGCGCCCGCGACCGCCACGCAGCCTGCCGCCGCACCTGCTGAGCCTGCGGCTCCGGCAGCGCCCGCTGCGGCACCTGCTCCGGCAGCGCCCGCGGCACCTGCTGAACCAGCGGCTCCGGCAGCGCCCGCCGCTCCGGCCGCTGCACCCGCGGCCTCCGGGGCACACGCCGGGCCGTCGGGCTACGTCACCCCGATCGTCCGCAAGCTCGCGAATGAGCAGGGCGTCGACCTCGCCAGCGTCACCGGCACTGGTGTCGGCGGTCGCATCCGCAAGCAGGATGTCATCTCCGCCCAGACGCCGCCCGCCGCGGCAGCTCCCGCCGCGCGTCAGCCGCTCGAGCCATCGCCGCTGCGCGGCACGACGGTTCCGATGACGCGTCTTCGCAAGGTGGTCGCCGAGCGAGCCGTCGTCTCGATGACCTCGACCGCGCAGTTGACGACCGTCGTCGAGGTCGATGTCACTCGCGTCGCGCGTCTGCGCGACAAGGTGAAGGCCGACTTCCTCGCCAAGTCCGGCAACAAGCTCTCGTTCCTGCCGTTCTTCGCGATGGCCGCTGCCGAGGCCCTTCAGGCGTACCCGATCATCAATTCCACGGTCGACGGCGACAATATCGTCTACCCGGCCAGCGAGAACATGAGCATCGCGGTCGACACAGAGCGCGGCCTGCTCACGCCGGTGATCCGCAACTCGGCCGAGCTCGACCTCGCGGGTCTCGCGGCGCAGATCGCCGACCTGGCCGATCGCACGCGGAACAACCAGTTGAAGCCCGATGAGCTCTCGGGTGGCACGTTCACGCTCACGAACACCGGGTCGCGCGGCGCGCTGTTCGACACGCCCGTCGTGTTCCTGCCGCAGTCGGCGATCCTCGGCACGGGCACCGTCGTCAAGCGCGCGGTGGTGGTCAGCCAGGACGGCGCCGACGCGATCGCCGTGCGTTCGATGGTCTACCTCGCCCTGTCGTACGACCACCGCATCATCGACGGTGCCGACGCGGCACGCTTCCTCACCGCGGTCAAGGAGCGTCTCGAAGAGGGCGCATTCGAGGGTGACCTCGGCATCTAGCCGAACAGCTCACGCAGTCGCCAGCCGGCCTCGCCCCTCATCACGAGGAGCGAGGCCGGCTCGCGTTGCGCGTCGGCGTAGGGAACCGAGAGCAGCACCGCCGATCCCATCTCGGCGCTGACCGTGATCGCATCAAGGGCGAATTCGTCGAGTTCGAGGGCCGACCCCGACCGCGCCTGCGCCAACAGGTCGAGGTCGGCGCGCTCGATCGCGGAATCGGGTTGCGCCACCTCGGCGAGACACGCCTGGTCGAGCGTGGCGAGGCAGCTCGCGCGCAGCTCGAGGAGGTGCGCCGCCGCATCGACCGCGTCGAGATCGGGTGCGGATTCCGCGTCGCCTTCCGGCGCTGTCGACTCGAGGCTTCCGGCCGAAGGTTCGGGAGTCTCGGAGGGTGTCGGAACGGCAGCCTCGCTCTCGGGCGCCATCGGGCGGGGTTGGGCCGCGGATCCCTGATCGGTCGGCGCCGGTGGTACGAGCGTGAGCATCAGCACGAGCGCGGCGCCGCCGATCAATCCGCCGACGAGGATGGCTCGACGGCGGCCTGCCAGACGCCTCCTCAGGCGGCCGACGAGGGTCGCCGCGTGGTCGTGGTCGGCCATGTCGGCAACGCGCTCGGCGGAGGGTACCGGCAGCGGCAGCTGGGCTATCTCGGCAAGGGCGGCGAGCGCCCCTCGCCGCCGGCTGCGAGGGGCGGTATCGATTGGCTCTGCATCGGCTTCTGGCGGGAGTGGAGCCGTCATGCGGCCCGGCAGCGCCGCCGAACGACGACGCACGGTCACGCCTGAGATCGGCGTCGGCGTCGCCGCGCGGAAGAGCGCCCGTTCGATCTCTCGCTCGCAGGGCACGAACGGGCGTGTCGCAAGCGCTGCCCCGATGATGTCGACCGCGCGGTCGAAGACTCCTCCCGGCTTCGTCGCCTGCACGACATCGCCGATGAGCTCGGCGAGCACCTCGTGTCCGGTGCGGATGAGCTCAGTGCGCTCGCCCTGATGCGCGTGACCCGGCATCCGCTGCAGCGCACCGAGTCCGATGATGCGTGGACGCCCGGTGACGTCGACGATGACGTCGTTGGCCGACAGCCTCGTGTGCACGAAGCCGGACTCCGCGAGCTCGGCCACGGCGACGACCACGGGAGCGAGGATCGTCACCGCCTCGCCGGGATCGAGTGTTCGGTGGAGGAGCAGGCTCGCCAGCGTCGGCCCCGGCATGCGCTCGACGGCCAGGCAGCAACGGCCGTCGTCGAGTGCTGCGACGTCGAAGAGCTCGGGCAGTGCGCCGGAGGTGTCTGCCGCCATCGCTTCGATCTCGGTGGCGATCGACTCCCCGGGCACGGTCGGGGCGTAGACGCGAACGGCGACGAGTGGGGCGTCGTCGTCGGCGTTCTCCGCTCGATCGACGGTGGCGAGGTAGACGTCGGCCCGATCCCCGTTCGAGATGCGCCGCAGGAGCCGGTAGCCCGCCAGGCTCCGCTCGGTCGTCGTCGTGGTCAGTGGCGGCTCTGGCGCCAACCGGTCTGGAGCAGCAGGTCTGATCGTTCGGCGCATGCCCCGATCCTGCGACTCGACAGCGGTGCATCGCGGGGGGATCGACCGCGATGTGGGTTCACCGACGACGTGCCCGAGTGGGGAGGACGAGTCACCTAGACTGGCGGAATGCTCGACTTCGTCGTCGCGGGGCTAAGCGCCAACTCCGTGCCGTACATCGAGGGTCTCGACCTTCAGCGCGCCGTCCATCGCGCGGTCGTCGCGGGCGAACGCCCCGACACCGTACTCCTCCTGGAGCACCTCTCCGTCTACACCGCCGGCAAGCGCACAGCGCCCGACGAGCGGCCGACCGACGGAACCCCGGTCATCGACGTCGACCGCGGCGGCAAGATCACCTGGCACGGCCCCGGCCAACTGGTCGGGTATCCGATCCTCCGTCTTCCCGAACCCGTCGACGTCGTCGGATACGTGCGGCGGCTCGAGGGCATCCTCATCGACGTCCTCGCCGAAGTCGGGGTCGACGGCCGAAGGGTCGACGGTCGGTCCGGCGTCTGGGTCGGCAGCCCGGGGTTCGAGAACAAGATCGCCGCGATCGGGATCCGCGTCGCCGACGGCGTCACCATGCACGGCTTCGCGCTCAACTGCAGCAACTCGCTCGAACCGTACGACAGGATCGTCGCCTGCGGCATCCGCGACGCAGGCATCACCACGATCAGTCGCGAGGTCGGCCGCGAGGTGACCCCGGAAGACCTCATCGAACCGATCACCCGGCGGTTCCTGGCCGAGGCAGAGGGCGCGGTCGCGGCATGAGCACCGCACCTGAGGGGCGCCGGATGCTGCGCCTCGAAGTCCGCAACGCCCAGACCCCCATCGAACGCAAGCCCGAGTGGATCAAGACGCGCGCGAAGATGGGTCCCGAGTACCGTGCCCTGCAGTCGCTCGTGAAGAGCGAGGAGCTGCACACGGTCTGCCAGGAGGCGGGATGCCCCAACATCTACGAGTGCTGGGAGGACCGGGAGGCGACGTTCCTCATCGGGGGCTCGCAGTGCACGCGCCGCTGCGACTTCTGCCAGATCGACACCGGCAAGCCGGCCGACTACGACGTCGACGAGCCCCGGCGGGTCGCAGAGTCGGTCGTGCGCATGCAACTGCGCTACTCGACCGTCACGGGCGTCGCCCGTGACGACCTCCCCGACGAGGGGGCGTGGCTCTACGCCGAGACGATCCGCCAGATCCACCGGCAGTCGCCTGGCACCGGTGTGGAGATCCTGGTCCCCGACTTCTCGGGCAACCCCGACCACCTCGGCGAGGTGTTCTCCGCGCGTCCAGAGGTGTTCGCGCACAACGTCGAGACCGTGCCGCGCATCTTCAAGCGCATCCGCCCCGCCTTCCGCTACGAGCGCTCGCTCGACGTGATCACTCAGGGCCGTGATGCGGGGCTCATCACGAAGTCGAACCTCATCCTCGGCATGGGCGAGGAGCGCGCCGAGATCTCGCAGGCGCTTCACGACCTGCACGACGCCGGAACCGACATCATCACCATCACCCAGTACCTTCGGCCGAGCCCGCGACACCTCCCCGTCGACCGGTGGGTTCGCCCCGAGGAGTTCGTCGAACTCAAGGCCGAGGCTGAGGAGATCGGCTTCCTCGGCGTGCTCGCTGGGCCGCTCGTTCGCTCCTCGTACCGCGCGGGTCGCCTCTGGGCCCAGTCGATGCACGCCAAGGGGCTCCCGCTCCCCGACGAGCTCTCGCACCTCGCGGACGCCTCGCTCGGGTTCGCCCAAGCCGTCGGATGACCGCACCGCGGATCGGCTCGGAACGCGTGTGCTCACCCGTTCCGAGCCGGCCTCGCGCGCCGGTATCCTAGACACCATGGCACGCACCAAGGACGCATCGAAGGCTCAGAAGGAGCCCGGCCGCCTCAAGCAGATGTTGCAGGTCTTCCAGATGACCCGCCGCTACGACCCGAAGGCGCAGTGGCTCATGCTCGGCGCCTTCCTCGTGCCGGTGCTCCTCGGCGTGGGTCTCGGGCTCTGGTTCGGCGAGGGCAACGGCTTCACGATCGCCCTCTGGGTGATCGCCGGCGTGCTCGCCGGTCTGCTGCTCGCACTCGTGGTGCTCGGCCGGCGCGCCGAGCGAGCCGCCTATTCGCAGATCGAGGGCCAGCCCGGTGCCGTCGGAGCGGTGCTGCGCAGCGGCCTGCGCGGCGGCTGGGTGGGCAACGAGATGCCCGTCGCCGTCAACGGCAAGACGCAGGACGCGGTGTACCGCGCAGTGGGTCGCGGCGGTGTCGCGCTCATCAGCGAGGGCCCCGTGTCACGCACGCAGCGCATGCTCGACGACGAGATGCGCAAGGTCCAGCGCGTGCTGCCGAACGTGCCGATCTCCCTCATCTCGGTCGGCACCGGCGAGGGGTCGATCGAGCTCCACCGACTCCCCCGCGCGCTGCGTTCCACCAAGAAGGCGCTCACGAAGCCCGAGGTCCTCGCAGTGTCGAACCGCCTCAACTCGCTGCAGACGCAGCTTCCGATCCCCAAGGGCATCGACCCGATGAAGGCCCGCCCGCAGCGCGGCAAGGCCCGCTGACCCGATTCGCCCCGCACGCGACATCCATCGATCACGGTCGACGGATGTCGCGTCGCCGTCTATGCGCGGATCAGCACCGTGCCCGCGAGCTTGTCGTGGAAGCCGCGCTGGTCGGAGTCCCACACGAGCGCGGGCACCACGAGCAGGAGCAGCAGCGTGCGCACGATGGGGCGCCACGGCCCGACCCAGCCGCCGGTGAGCGGCACGACGTGCATGCCGAGGAGCCGGTGGCCGATGCTGCCGCCGATGGTCGGGATGAACAGGATCTGCAGCACCGCGAAGACGAGCGGCGTCACCCAGGTGTAGGCGGCCGACTCGTACGGCGTGAACAGGAGCGCGATCAGCATCGCGCTCGCCCAGTCGATGAGCAGCGCAGCGATGCGCCGCCCGGCTCGCGCAACCGAACCGGTTCCGTGCTCGGGCAACCCGAGTCGCTCGCCCGGCCGGCGACTCGGCTCGAGATCTCCGAACGTCTGGGGCGTGGATTCCGGCATCCGATGAGTCTATCGACTCCTCCCCGGCGTAACATTGCGGAAACATTCCGGTCATGGTCGGGAAACGGCGTGCGGATAGCGTCGCTCGTGGCTGTGAACGTTCGTCCGGCCCACCCGCCTGCCCCGATGGAGATTTCGTCACATGTTCAGTGATTCGTCTGAAGTGCTCAAGTTCATCAAGGAGACGGATGTCAAGTTCCTCGACATCCGCTTCACCGACCTCCCGGGCGTGCAGCAGCACTTCAACATCCCGGCGTCGACCGTCGACGAAGAGTTCTTCACCGTCGGCCAGCTCTTCGACGGCTCGTCGATCCGCGGCTTCGCGAACATCCACGAGTCCGACATGCAGCTCATCCCCGACGTGACGACCGCGTACATCGACGCGTTCCGCGCCGAGCGCACGCTCATCATGGTGTTCGACATCTACAACCCGCGCAACGGCGAGATCTACGCGAAGGACCCGCGTCAGGTCGCGAAGAAGGCCGAGAAGTACCTCGCCTCGACCGGCATCGCCGACACCGCGTTCTTCGCCCCCGAGGCCGAGTTCTACATCTTCGACGACGTGCGCTACGAGGTGAACCAGCACTCGAGCTTCTACTCCGTCGACTCCGAAGAGGGCGCCTGGAACTCGGGCCGCGCCGAAGAGGGCGGCAACCTCGGCAACAAGACCCCGTACAAGGGCGGCTACTTCCCGGTCTCCCCCGTCGACAAGCAGGCCGACCTGCGCGACGACATCTGCCTGAAGCTCATCGACGCGGGCCTCATCCTGGAGCGCAGCCACCACGAGGTGGGCACCGGCGGCCAGGCCGAGATCAACTACCGCTTCGACACGATGGTGCACGCGGCCGACGACATCCTGAAGTTCAAGTACATCGTCAAGAACACCGCCGAGCAGTGGGGCAAGACGGCGACGTTCATGCCGAAGCCGCTCTTCGGTGACAACGGCTCGGGCATGCACACCCACCAGTCGCTCTGGAACGACGGCAAGCCCCTCTTCTACGACGAGGCCGGCTACGGCGGCCTGTCCGACCTGGCGCGCTGGTACATCGGCGGCCTGCTCAAGCACGCCCCGGCGGTGCTCGCCTTCACGAACCCGACGGTGAACTCGTACCACCGCCTGGTACCCGGCTTCGAGGCCCCGGTGAACCTGGTCTACTCGGCGGGCAACCGTTCGGCGTCGATCCGCATCCCGATCACCGGCACGAACCCCAAGGCCAAGCGCATCGAGTTCCGCGCACCCGACGCGTCGGGCAACCCGTACCTCGCGTTCGCCGCCCAGCTCATGGCGGGCGTCGACGGCATCCGCAACCGCATCGAGCCGCACGAGCCGGTCGACAAGGACCTCTACGAGCTTCCGCCCGAGGAGGCCAAGTCGATCCCGCAGGTGCCCGGATCGCTGGGCGAGGCGCTCGCCGCGCTCGAGGCCGACCACGACTTCCTCCTCGAGGGCGGCGTGTTCACCAAGGAGCTCATCGAGACCTGGATCGACTACAAGCGCGAGAAGGAGCTGAAGCCCCTCGCTCAGCGCCCGCACCCGTTCGAGTTCGAGCTGTACTACGGCGTCTGACCTCGAGCCCTGCAGTCCCCCGCTGCAGTCCCCAGAAAGGCCCGCACCGCTTCGGCGGCGCGGGCCTTTCCGTGTCGGTTCTGTGCGTCAGACGATCGGGCCTCAGCCGGTCGTGGGGGTGCGCTGCGGTTCGAGGCCGTAGAAGCCTCGGTCGAACACCGCCCGGGCGCGCCGCGTGACCTGCAGGTACTCGTGCTCGAGCTGCACCGCGGAGCCCGGCGGGTATCCCATGATGCGGGCGACGCCCTCGAGTTGCGACCGCTCGACCGGGAGCACGTCGGTCGTGCGGTCGAGCCAGAGCGTCAGCGCCGATCGGGCGCGAGAGGCGAACACCCACGCCGCGCGCAGCACCTCGGCGTCGGATGGATCGACGAGCCCGTTCACGGCGGCCGCCTGCAGCGCGTCGAGTGTCGACGTGGTGCGGAGGTCCGCGACGGATGCACCGTGCTTCAGCTGCTCGAGCTGCACGAACCACTCGACGTCGGAGAGCGAGCCCCGACCGAGCTTGAGATGTCGCGTCGGGTCGGCGGCCTGCGGCAATCGCTCGTTCTCGACGCGGGCCTTGATGCGCTTGACCTCTCGCACGTCCTGATCGGAGATGCGCTCGGGGTAGCGCACCGAGTCGGCGAGCTCGGTGAAGTCGGCGATGAGGGCGGCGTCGCCCGCGACCCCGCGTGCTCGCAGCAGGGCCTGCGCCTCCCACGTGAGGGACCAACGGGCGTAGTAGGCACGGTAGGCGTCGAGCGAGCGGGCGACGACGCCGTTACGCCCTTCGGGGCGGAGGTCGGCGTCGAGCTCGAACGGAAGTCGCGCGTCCTCGCTCAGTCGCACGAGCTCGGCGACGATCCTCAGGGCCCGGCGATGCGCGGCATCGGCGTCGGAATCGGCGTCGATCGACCGGTAGACGTAGATGATGTCGGCGTCCGAGCCGATGCCCAGCTCCCGGCCGCCGAAGCGCCCCATGCCGATGACGGCGAACTCGATGCCGTCGGGTTCCTCGCCGCGGATCGCCTCCACCAGGGCGGCGATGTGGTTCTGGGACACGTCGCTGAGACCATGGCCGAGTTCCTCGACGGTGCAGACGTCGAGGATCGCGGCCAGTGACAGTCGGAGCACCTCGCGTCGCCGCATCGCTCGGAAGATCTTCGCTGCATCGTCAGGCTCCTCGTGCCGTCTGAGCACCGCGCGCGACTCCTCTTCGAGCGAGGACAGCGACCGCGGGCGCAGCTCGTCGACGTCTTCGAGCCAGGCGACCGCTTCTGGTGCGCGCTCGAGCAGGGCTGCGGCGAAGCGCGAACCCGAGAGCACACGCGTGAGCCGAAGCGCGGCGTCGGATGAGTCGCGCAGGAGCCTGAGGTACCAGTGCGTCGTGCCGAGGGTGTCGCTCAGTCGGCGGAATGAGAGCAGGCCGTAGTCGGGGTCGGTGCCGTCGGCGAACCACGAGATGAGCACCGGCATGAGGTGGCGCTGGATGGCGGCACGCCGGCTCACGCCCGCGGTGAGGGCGGCGATGTGCGCGAGGGCTCCGCGCGGGTCGCGGAATCCGATCGCCGCGAGCCGCGCCTCGGCCTGCTCGCTCGTGAGCTCGAGCCCCGAAGCGGGAAGGGCTGCGACCGCCGACAGCAACGGTCGGTAGAACAGTCGTTCGTGGAGCCCGCGGACGCGTTGACGGGTGGTGTGCCACGTGGCCTGGAGCTCGGCGGCGTTGCGCCCGAGCCCAGAAGCCCGGGCGAGCACGCGAAGGCTGCGCTCGTCGCGGGGCATCAGGTGCGTGCGTCGCAGCCGGTCGAGTTGCATGCGATGTTCGAGCACTCGCAGGACGCGGTAGTCGCGCGCGAATTCGCCGGCCTCCTCACGGCCGACGTAGCTGTGCTCGGCGAGTGCCGAGAGCGCGGCCAGCGTGCCGGGCTGGTGGATCGCATCGTCGTTCGCGCCGTGCACGAGCTGCAGCAGCTGCACGGTGAACTCGATGTCGCGAAGCCCTCCGGGGCCGAGCTTGATCTGCACGTCGACCTCGTCGGCGGGGATGTGCGCCGTGACCCGCTCGCGCATGCGCTGCACCGACTCGACGAAGCCCTCGCGACTCGAGCTCGACCACACCTTCGGCGCCACGCCGGCCGCGTAGCGAGCGCCGAGTTCCTCGTCGCCGGCGAGCGGCCGTGCCTTGAGAAGGGCCTGGAACTCCCAGCTCTTCGCCCACCGCTCGTAGTACTGCAGGTGCGACTCGAGCGTGCGCACGAGCGCGCCGTCCTTGCCCTCGGGGCGCAGGTTCGGGTCGACCTCCCACAGCGGCGGCTCGATGCCGGCTTCGGCGATGAGCCGCATCGCGATCATCGCGAGGCGCGTGGCGATGTCGAGCGCGCGCGGGGTGCCGACCACGTCCTCGTCATCCGACTCCGCGACGAAGATGACATCGACATCGCTGACGTAGTTGAGCTCGCGTGCCCCGGCCTTGCCCATGCCGATGATGGCGAGCCGGGTCGCCGCGACCTCGTCGGCGGGGAAGGTGCCGTGGCTCGCCGGAGTGCCGTCGGCGCGGCTGACGATCCGGCGCGCGGCCATGAGCGCCGCATCGAGGGTTGCGCCCGCGAGGTCGGCGAGTCCCATGCCGATCGTGTCGACGACGTCGACCGCGTCGGCTCGGGTGAGGTCGTACAGCGCGATGCCGGCGAGCAGCCGCCGGTAGCGCACGCGGATGCGGGTCGCGGCGTCGTCGGGATCGAGCGGGCCGCCACGGCCGCCGTCGTCGAGCGATGCCATGAGCGCGGCGCGGGCCTCGTCGACGCCGAGCGGCGGAACGGGCACCTCCTGGAACAGCGCGACCTGCGACGGATGACGCAGCAGGAAGTCGCCCAATCCACGCGAAGCACCGAGCAGGCGGGACATCCGCTCTGCCGACGCGTCGTGCGCGAGCACGGCCGCGACCTCCGCCGGCGCCCGGTCGTGCAGGCGCTGCACCGCGATGAGCGCCTCATCGGGATCGGCCGCGGCACTGAACGCGTCGAGCAGGCTCTCGGGAGCGAGCCCGGTCGCGGCGGTGAGCGCCTCGATGCCGGCCGCGGCCCGATCGAGTTCATCGAAACCCGCGCGGGCGAGACGGGCGAGGGTCGGGACCTGCCGGGTCATCGCCGCGACGTCAGAGGATCTCGAGGTTGCGCTGCAACTCGAACGGCGTCACCTGCGATCGGTAATCGCGCCACTCGGCCCGCTTGTTCGCGAGCACGTAGTTGAACACCTGCTCGCCGAGCGTCTCGGCGACGAGTTCGGAGGTCTCCATGTACTCGATGGCGTGGTCGAGGCTCGCGGGCAGCGGGCTGTAGCCCAGCGCGCGACGCTCGCTGTCGGTGAGCGCCCACACGTCGTCTTCGGCCTCCGGCGGCAGCTCGTAGCCCTCTTCGATGCCCTTCATGCCGGCGGCGAGCAGCAGCGAGAACGCGAGATAGGGGTTCGCAGCCGAGTCGATCGCGCGGTACTCGACCCGAGCGCTCTGGCCCTTGTTCGGCTTGTAGAGCGGCACGCGCACGAGCGCCGAGCGGTTGTTGTGGCCCCAGCAGATGAAGCTCGGTGCCTCGTCGCCACCCCACAGCCGCTTGTACGAGTTCACGAAC
The DNA here is from genome assembly GCA_963758615.1 of uncultured Actinomycetota bacterium. Taxonomy (GTDB): domain Bacteria; phylum Actinomycetota; class Actinomycetes; order Actinomycetales; family Microbacteriaceae; genus Agromyces. Next base: position 126,835 of record CAVWVZ010000010.1, read on the forward strand.
TGGTTCGTGACCGCCGAGATCTCGTGGGCGTGCTTCAGCAGTCCCGCGATGAAGTGCCGGCCGATCTTCGAAAGCTGATACTGAGCACCGGCCTCGTAGAACGCGTTCGCATCGCCCTCGAACAGAGACAGATGGGTGTGCATGCCGCTGCCGGGGTACTGCGAGAAGGGCTTCGGCATGAACGTCGCGTAGACGCCCTGCTCGATCGCCACCTCCTTCACGACAGTGCGGAACGTCATGATGTTGTCGGCGGTGGTGAGGGCGTCGGCGTATCGCAGGTCGATCTCGTTCTGGCCCGGACCCGCCTCATGATGGCTGAACTCCACCGAGATACCGAGGTCTTCGAGCATGCGCACCGAGCGGCGGCGGAAGTCGTGCGCCGTGCCACCCGGCACGTTGTCGAAGTAGCCCGCCGAGTCGACCGGCTGCGGCCCGTCTTCGCCGTACTTCGACGAGCGCAGGAGGTAGAACTCGATCTCGGGATGCGTGTAGAACGTGAATCCGCGATCGGCTGCGCGCGCGAGCGTGCGCTTGAGCACGTTTCGGGGATCGGCCACCGCCGGCACACCGTCGGGCGTGGTGATGTCGCAGAACATGCGACCGGTGGGATCGATGTCGCCACGCCAGGGCAGCGTCTGGAACGTCTGTGGGTCGGGGAAGGCGAGGAGGTCGGACTCGAAGGTTCGACTGAGGCCCTCGATCGCCGATCCATCGAAGCCGATGCCCTCGGTGAACGCGCCCTCGACCTCGGCCGGTGCGATCGCCACCGATTTCAGGGTGCCGACGACATCGGTGAACCAGAGTCTGACGAACTTGACGCTCCGCTCCTCGATCGTGCGAAGAACGAAGTCACGCTGCTTATCCATCCACACCCTCTCTCGCAGTTCTCAGCGTACTGGCTCGAGCGCGTCGGCAGTGCCGAGCACGGATGCCCCGTGTGCAAGGATTGCCCCATGTCCGGTGAGCCTCAGTCCGCAGCATCCGACAGCTCCTCCGGAGCCGAGCAGAACCCCTACGGCGGTGCGTCGGCGCCCGGTGGCCCGAAGCGCGTGCGAACGCGGCACTTCCAGAACGCGAAGCGCGACGGCATCAAGATCACGGGGCTGACGAGCTACGACCAGCTCACGGCGCGCATCTTCGACGAAGCGGGCATCGACTTCCTGCTCGTCGGCGACTCCGCGGGCAACAACGTGTTCGGCCACGAGACGACGCTTCCGGTGACGGTCGACGAGCTCATCCCGCTCGCCCGCGCGGTGGCGGGTGCGGTCACGCGTGCGTTCGTCATCGCCGACATGCCGTTCGGCTCCTACGAGAACGGGCCCGAGGACGCGTTGCACACCGCTGTGCGGTTCATGAAGGAGACCGGTGCGCACGCGGTCAAGCTCGAGGGCGGCGAACGCTCCTTCAAGCAGATCCGCCGCATCGTGCAGGCGGGCATCCCGGTGATGGCCCACATCGGCTACACCCCGCAGAGCGAGCACGGGCTCGGTGGCCACGTCATCCAGGGCCGCGGTGAGGGCGTGCAGCAACTGCTCGCCGATGCCAGGGCCGTGCAGGACGCCGGCGCGTTCGCCGTCGTGCTCGAGATGGTGCCGGCCGATGCCGCGCGCCAGGTGACCGAACTGCTCGACATCCCGACCATCAGCGTCGGAGCGGGTCCGCACACCGACGGTCAGCTGCTCGTGTGGACCGACTGGGCGGGCCTCACCGTCGGCCGGGTGCCGAAGTTCGTGAAGCAGTACGCGAATCTGGCGGGGATCCTCAGCGGCGCCGCGAAGGAGTGGCGCGCCGACGTCGAAGCGGGAAACTACCCGAACTCCGAGCACAGCTACGAGTAGCGGTCTCGATACGCGTCCGACTCCGTCGGGCGCTACTCGACCACCGGAGCGTGTCAGTTCCCGGCCGCGTCCTCCTCGGACCATTTCGCGCTGTTGGCCCGGAGTATCTCGAGGGCCCGCTCGGCTTCGGCTCGGGTCTCGAACGGACCGACCCGATCGACCGACGGCGAGACGAACCCCTGCTCGACCTCACCGGTGTTCATGTTGTACCAGTACATGTGCTCGATGTCCTCGGCCATAGGCTGATCCTATGCCCAAGGATTCCGCCGGCCGCCTGGTCCCCGGACGACTCTCGCCGACCCGATCCGTGCCCGCCGCCATCGACCGGCCCGAGTACGTCGGCAAGCGTGCGCCATCGCCGTACACGGGCGGCGACTGGTACGCGCCCGACGAGGTCGAACGCATCCGCACCGCCGGGCGCATCGCCGCCCGCGCGATCGAGGCTGCGGCCGGCGCGATCCGCCCCGGTGTCACCACCGACGAACTCGACCGCATCGCGCACGAGTACGTCGTCGCCAACGGCGCCTACCCCTCGACACTGGGCTACCGCGGCTATCCGAAGTCGAGCTGCACCTCCGTCAACGAGGTCATCTGCCATGGCATCCCCGACGACACCGTGCTCGCCGACGGCGATCTCGTGAACATCGATGTCACCGCCTACCTCGACGGGTTCCACGGAGACCTCAACCACACGTTCCTCGTCGGCGAGGCGGGCGACGAGGCGACCCTGCTCGTCGAGCGCACTCGCGAGGCGCTCGCGCGTGGCATCCGCGCCGTTGCGCCGGGCCGGCAGATCAACGTGATCGGGCGCGCCATCGAGGCATACGCGAAGCGGTTCGGCTACGGCGTCGTGCGCGACTACACGGGTCACGGCGTCGGTCGCGCATTCCACTCCGGACTGGTCATCCCCCACTACGACTCGCCCGAGTTCGACACGGTCATGGAGCCGGGCATGGTGTTCACGATCGAACCGATGCTCACCCTCGGCGCGATCGAGTGGGATGTCTGGGCCGACGACTGGACCGTCGTCACCCGCGATCGCTCGCTCACGGCACAGTTCGAGCACACGCTCGTGGTGACCGACCGGGGCGCCGAGATCCTGACCCTGCCCTGACCGTCGGGCGCAATCGGCCAGCGACGGTCGGCGCGGCCGCCGCGATAGTCTGGCGCCATGGCGACTGAGCACGCGATCGGCATCGACATCGGAGGCACCGGCATCAAGGGGGCGATCGTCGATCTCGCGACCGGCGAGCTCGCCTCGGACCGCACGAAGGTGCGCACGCCCACCGGCGGCCGTCCTGCCGACATCCTCGACGCCACTCGTGACCTGCTCGACCAGCTCGACAGGCGCGGCGGCAGTGGGCTGCCGCTCGGGGTCTGCTTCCCGGCCGTCGTGAAGCACGGTCGCACGCTCTCCGCGGCCAACATCTCCGACGAGTGGATCGGCCTGCGCGCCGAGAAGCTGTTCGAGAAGGAGCTCGGGCGCGAGATCCACTTCATCAATGACGCGGATGCCGCGGGGTATGCCGAGTCGCGTTACGGCGCGGCCGTGGGTGCCGAGGGACTGGTGATCCTCACGACACTCGGCACCGGCATCGGTACCGCGTTCCTCTACGACGGGCTCCTGGTGCCGAACACCGAACTCGGCCACATGGAGGTCGACGGCGTCGGCGCCGAGACGCGCGCGGCATACTCGGCGATGGAGCGTGAGGACCTCGACTGGGCAGAGTGGGCGCAGCGGCTGCAGCGCTTCTACGCGATGGTCGAGTTCCTCTTCTCCCCCGACCTCTTCGTGGTCGGCGGCGGCGTCTCGAAGCACCACGAGCGTTTCCTGCCGCTGCTCGATCTGAAGACCCCGATCGTCCCGGCCGTGCACCGCAACAACGCGGGCATCCTCGGCGCCGCGTCGCTCGCCGCCGACTGAGGGTCGACTCCCGTACTGGGAGTCGGGTGCGAGCGGGCCGGCTGTTACGCCGGGTTCTGTCCCCCGGGCGCTTGCGCGACACCGGCTGGACGGCCATCTCTCTCGGGGCCACGTTGCCGTGACCCTCCAGCGGCCTACCCGGGAACGGGACGGGCAGCCCCATCGTTCCCTGTCTGGCCTTGCTCCGGACGAGGTTTACCGAGCCGACCGCGTCACCGCGGCCGCTGGTGGGCTCTTACCCCACCGTTTCACCCTTACCCTCGGCTTGCGCCGAAGGCGGTCTGCTTTCTGTGGCACTGTCTCGCGGGTTGCCCCGGGTGGGTGTTACCCACCGTCCTGCCCTGCGGAGCCCGGACGTTCCTCGGCGCACGACCGAAACCGTGCGACGCGACCGTCTTGCCGACCCGCTCGCGCATCCAGCCTAGCGGGCGCCGACTGGGCGGCACCGCCGTGAGCGTTCGGATGCCCCGCGCCGGCCTTCGGCGTCGAATCAGAGGCCTGATTCGTCCGTTCGCACGAGGATGCGGTCGCACTCGGGGCACTGCAGGACGTCGTCGGGTGCCGACCGACGCACCGCCTCGAGGTCGGAGCCGGTGAGCGTCATCGTGCAGCCGCTGCACGTGCGCTGCCGGAGCAGGGCGGCGCCCACGCCACCTCCGCGGGTGCGGCGCTGTTCGTAGAACGCGAGGAGCTCGGCAGGGACGCCGCCCGCGACGACCGCACGGTCGCGCTCGGTCTGCTCACGTTCCAGGGCGAGGCCGCCGGCGGCCTCATCGCGTTCGGCCTCGAGCGTCGCCGTGTCGGCCGCGATCGCCGCGCGCTGCAGGTCGATGCTCGCGACCGCGACATCCGCGTCCTCGACCCGCTGCATGACGACGAGTTCCTGCTCTTCAAGGTCGGAGAGGCGCTTCGCGAGCGCCGTGAGCTCGGACTCGAGCGCGGCGACATCCTTCACGGATGACGTGTGCTGGAGGCGGTCGCCGTCGCGCGCGATACGGGCCTCGACGACCGCGACGTCCGATTCGAGGCGCGTGAGTTCGGCCTTGGCGTCTTCGAGGACGCCGATGGCCTCGGAGCGGGTGCCGCGCACGGCCGTGTCGCGCGAGGCGAGCTCGGCGAGGGGTTCCGCTTGGGGCAGCGAGCCGAGCCTGTGTGCGAGCTGCTGCAACCGGGTGTCGAGCGATTGGAGTCGCAGCAGTTGCTCTTGATCGGCTTGGCTGGCCTTCACGTGGTGCTCCTCGCGGGGATCGGGGGTTGACTCGACATCATTGCACGACCTGGAAGTCCCACGGGTCGGTGCGCAGATCGCTCACCTCGATCTCGAGGTCGGGGTGCACGGCGCGCAGTTCGTCGGCACCGGCGGCGAGCCAGAGCCACTCGCTGGCCCAGTGCGAGACATCGATGAGCGCAGGACCGGTGCCGAGCAACGCCTGCTCGCGTGCCTCGGACGCCGGGTGGTGCCGCAGGTCGGCGGTGATGTAGACGTCGGCCGCGCGCACCGCGGGGTCGGCGAGCAGTGAGTCGCCCGCTCCCCCGCACACCGCGATCGTCTCGACCCGATCGTCGAAGCCGCCCGAGACGCGCACTCCGGTCGCGGTCGCGGGGAGGATCTCGGCGAGCCGGCGCGCGAGGCGACCGAGGGTGGTCGGCTCAGCGAGGCGTCCGACTCGGCCGAGGCCGAGCGACGCATCGACGGCCGGCACGATCGGGGCGACCTCGGTGAGGCCGAGCGCCGCGGCGAGCACCGCCGACGTGCCTCGCTCGACCACGTCGGCGTTCGTGTGGGCGCTGATGAGCGCGCAGTCCGCGCGGATCAGCCGAGCGAGCAGGGCGCCTTTGTACCGGTCCTCGGCGATGCTCGTCACGCCGCGCAGGAGCAGCGGATGGTGCGTGATCAACAGGTCTGCTCGGGTATCGACGGCTTCGTCGACCGTGGCGGCGACGGCATCGACCGCGAATCGCACACGCCGCACCGGGGCGTCAGGGTCGCCGCTCACCAGCCCTGAGGCATCCCACGGTTCTGCACCGGCGAACGGCCAGAGCCCATCGATCGTCGTGAGGATCTCCGCGAGAGTGGCCGGCACCCGACCAGCCTAGCGCCGGGATGGGCGCGGGGAACGGTCGGGCCGCACTGGCGTGACGCTCACTCGAACACGGGCGAGAGGAAGCGCCGCTCGTACCGGCGGATGCACTTCGTCTCGGTCGCGAACCGGATCGCGTCTCGGCATTCGTCGTCGACGGCGGCAGCGCTTCGGTACGCCTCGTAGTCCGCGAGCGAGGGGAACGTGAAGAGCGCGAAGGCCTCATCGCTGTCGCCCTCGCTGGGGAGGAAGTAGCCATGGTGGACCCCGCCGAGCCGGTTCACCAACCGGATCCAGCGTCGCCCGTACTCGTCGAACTCTGCGAGCTTGTCGGGGTCGATCTCGTATCTCAGGTGAACGGTGATCACGGCAGTCTGCTCATTTCCACGGGTCTGACGAGGTCCGTCCAGCATTGCAGGCTCCATCGTCGGCGGATGACGGAGACGTCGTTGCGCTCGCCGGCCGGCGGTTCCACCGCCGATAGGATCGCCCAGCCGGTGGAGCATGAGCAGGTCGTCACACGCCCGCCGGGGAAGGAACAGCAGCGGCCATGATGGGCGTCAACCATGCCACCAGCGGAGCAGCCGCCTGGATCGGCGCGACCGGAGCGATTCCGTACCTCACGAGCGGTGCGTATCCGCTCGACCCGATCGGCGTCGTCGCCGGAGCGTTCGTCTGCGCCGGCGCGGCGCTGCTCCCCGACGCCGACCACCACAACGGGACCATCGCCCACTCGATCCCGATCATCGGCCGTGTCGCCGCGGGAGCCGTCGGCGCGGTGTCAGGTGGCCACCGGCATGGCGCGCACTCGCTCGTCGCCGCGGCGATCGTCGGACTCGGCGCCTGGGCGTTGACGCTGCTGACCCTGACGACCGACGATCTCGGCACCTTCTCCATCGGCACCGCAATCGGCGCGGCTGCGCTGGTCTGCTTCGCGGTCAAGGCCCGCGACCTGGTGTCGTCGTGGCTCACCGCGTGGATGCTCGGCGGCGTGTTCGGGCTGTTCATGGTGCTCTTCGTCGCCGGCAGCGTCCAGTGGTTCCCGCTCGCGGTGATGCTCGGCTTCGTCACCCACCTCGCGGGGGACCTCCTCACCACAGGAGGCTTGCCGGGCCTCCTGTGGCCGATCAGGCCGCGCCCTCCGCAGGCGTTGCGGAACGCGCCGATCATCAGCAGCATCTGGATGCCGAACGGCTACGTCGCCATCCCGGTGCTCGGCAACACGGGCTCGATCCGGGAGATCGTGCTCGGATTCGCCCTCGGGCTGTACGTCGTCTACGGCATCGTGCACGAGACGTTGCGCGGGTTCGGCATCGACCTTGCTCGGGTGAGCGACCTGCTCTGATCGTCAGTGCGTCGCGGTGGGCCCTGCCGGGCTCGAACCGACGACATCCACGGTGTAAACGTGGCGCTCTACCAACTGAGCTAAAGGCCCGCGAACCATGCGGTGCACGCCCATGTTAGCCGAGCGTGTCTCAGAGCGTCGTGAGCGCGTCGCGGTAGCGCTCGAGGGGGCGCGCCTCTCCTCGCGGCGTCGCGAAACTGGACGCGATGACGCCGTCGGCGCCGATCACGAACGTGGCACGGTGCGCGGTACCCGCGACCTCGTCGAAGGCGCCGTAGGCGTTTGCGACGGCACCGTGCGGCCAGAAGTCGGCGAGGAGCTGGAAGTCGTACGATTCCGACTCGGCCCACGCACGCAGGGTGTGCTTCGAGTCGACCGAGACGCCGATGAGTTCCACTGCGGCGTCGCGGAACAACGCGATGTTGTCCCGCAGCTCGCAGAGCTCGCCCTGACAGACGCGCGAGAACGCGAGCGGGAAGAACACGAGCGTCACGGGCTTCACACCACGGAACTCCGACAACTCCACGGTCTGCCCGTACTGGTTGACGAGCGCGAAATCGGGTGCCACCGTCGCGGGTCCAAGGATCATGCGCGGCTCCCTTCGCTCCTGACGAACCCTCACCCTATCGCCGCCGTTCTCAATCAGACTCACTAGGATGTCGAGAGGTGCCATGCGACTGCCACACTGCCACGCAGTCAGCCTCGGTATGCGCACGCCCCATACGACGCAGGCACAACCTGCAGAACAGAGAGGTCGAGTGTGACTGTCAACGACCAGGACCCCTACTCGGTCGAGGCGCTGGACGCTGATCCCGAAGAAACCTCGGAGTGGTCGGAGTCGCTCGATGCGCTCGTCGCCGAGAAGGGGCACCAGCGCGCCCGCGAGATCATGTTGAGCCTGCTCAAGCGTTCCAAGGAACTGCACCTCGGTGTGCCGATGGTTCCGACGACCGACTACCTCAACACGATCGCTCCTGAGAACGAGCCGGAGTTCCCGGGCGATGAGGAGATCGAGCGCCGTTACCGGGCGTGGATCCGGTGGAACGCCGCGGTGCTCGTGCACCGGGCGCAGCGCCCCGGGATCGCGGTCGGCGGCCACATCTCGACGTACGCGTCATCCGCAGCGCTCTACGAGGTCGGATTCAACCACTTCTTCCGCGGTCAGGACCACCCCGGCGGCGGCGACCAGATCTTCGTCCAGGGCCACGCCTCGCCCGGCACGTATGCCCGCGCGTTCCTCGAGGGCCGTCTCTCGACCGACCAGCTCGACGGGTTCCGGCAGGAGAAGTCGCACGCGCCAAACGGGTTGTCGTCGTACCCGCACCCCCGACTCATGCCCGAGTTCTGGCAGTTCCCGACCGTGTCGATGGGCCTCGGACCGATCAACGCGATCTACCAGGCGCAGGCGAACAAGTACCTCACCAACCGCGGCATCAAGGACGCGTCCGACCAGCAGGTCTGGGCGTTCCTCGGCGACGGCGAGATGGACGAGGTCGAGAGCCGCGGCCAGCTGCAGGTGGCCGCCAATGAGGGCCTCGACAACCTCACGTTCGTCGTCAACTGCAACCTGCAGCGACTCGACGGACCGGTGCGCGGCAACGGCAAGATCATCCAGGAGCTCGAGAGCTTCTTCCGCGGCGCCGGCTGGAACGTCATCAAGGTGGTCTGGGGCCGCGAGTGGGACGACCTGCTCGCACGCGACCACGAGGGCGCGCTGCGCAACCTGATGAACGTCACGCCCGACGGCGACTACCAGACCTACAAGGCGGAGTCGGGCGCGTACGTGCGCGAGAACTTCTTCGGCCGCGACCCGCGTGCGCTCGAGCTCGTGAAGGACCTCACCGACGACCAGGTGTGGGGCCTGAAGCGCGGCGGCCACGACTACCGCAAGGTGTACGCGGCGTTCAAGGCCGCGAGCGAGCACAAGGGCCAGCCGACGGTCATCCTCGCGAAGACGATCAAGGGCTACGGCCTGGGTCCCGCCTTCGAGGGTCGCAACGCGACCCACCAGATGAAGAAGATGACCCTCGACAACCTGAAGACGTTCCGCGATCAGATGCACATCCCGATCACCGACGCGCAGCTCGAGGAGAACCCCTACCTTCCGCCGTACTACAACCCCGGCGAGGGCGACGAGGCGATCCAGTACCTGCACGAGCGCCGGCGCGCGCTCGGCGGCTACCTGCCCGAGCGCCGGTCGGCGCACACTGCACTGTCGCTGCCCGATGACTCGGCGTACGCGATCGCGCGCAAGGGCTCGGGCACGCAGGAGATCGCCACGACCATGGCGTTCGTACGACTGCTCAAGGACCTGATCCGGTCGAAGGACTTCGGCCACCGCATCGTGCCGATCATCCCCGACGAGGCACGCACGTTCGGTATCGACGCGTTCTTCCCGACCGCGAAGATCTACAACCCCAACGGCCAGCACTACACGTCGGTCGACCGCGAACTGCTGCTCGCATACAAGGAGAGCCCGCAGGGACAGATCCTTCACGTCGGCATCAACGAGGCCGGCGCGATGGCCGCGTTCACCAATGTCGGCACGTCGTACTCGACGCAGGGCGAGCCGCTCATCCCCGTGTACGTCTTCTACTCGATGTTCGGGTTCCAGCGCACGGGCGACGCGATGTGGGCTGCCGGCGACCAGATGGCGCGCGGGTTCATCATCGGCGCGACCGCAGGCCGCACGACGCTCACGGGCGAGGGCCTGCAGCACGCCGACGGACACTCGCAGCTCCTCGCGGCGACCAACCCCGCAGTCGTCTCGTACGACCCCGCCTACGGGTACGAGATCGGGCACATCATGCGGTCGGGCCTCGAGCGCATGTACGGCGGCCAGCACGCCGACCCGAACGTCATGTACTACCTCACCGTGTACAACGAGCCGATCCTCCACCCCGCCGAGCCCGAGGGGGTCGACGTCGACGGCATCGTGCGAGGCCTGCACCGTCTCAGCGAGTCGACCCACGGCGGACCGAAGGCCCAGCTGCTCGCGTCGGGCGTCGCCGTTCCGTGGATCATCGAGGCGCAGCACCTGCTCGCGAACGACTGGGGTGTGTCGGCCGATGTCTGGAGCGTCACGAGCTGGTCCGAGCTGCGTCGCGACGGCCTCGCCGCCGACGAGCACAACTTCCTGAACCCCGATGCCGAGCGCCATGTGCCGTACGTGACGCAGAAGCTCTCGGGCGCCCGCGGCCCGTTCGTCGCCGTGTCCGACTACATGCACGCGGTGCCCGACCAGGTCCGCGCTTACGTGCCCGGACCGTTCGCGACCCTCGGCGCCGACGACTTCGGGTTCTCCGACACCCGCCCGGCGGCACGTCGATTCTTCAAGATCGACGGACCCTCGGTGGTCGTCCGCACGCTCGAGCTGCTCGCCGAGCGCGGCGAGGTCGACCGGTCGCTGCCGGCGCAGGCCATCGAGAAGTACCGCCTCCACGACGTGAATGCGGGAACCACCGGAACGGCCGGCGGCGAGAGCTAGCAGGCGGCGAGGTGGCGACGAGGCCCAGAACGAAAGCGCAGACGCTCGCATGGTTGCGCACCATCGCGGGTGAGCTGTCGACGGCGACGCTCAAGCGTCTCGAAGACACGCTGCCGTGGTACGGCGACATGCCGCCCAGCCGGCGCTCTGCGGTCGGCCTCGTCGCCCAGGCCGGCATCTCGTCGTTCATCTCGTGGTTCGACGACCCTCGATCGACACCGTGGATCGCGGCCGACGTGTTCGGCGCAGCCCCGCGCGAACTGCTGCGCTCGGTGAGCCTCCAGCAGACGCTGCAGCTCATCAGGGTGACCGTCGAGGTCGTCGAGGACCGAGTGAAGGACGGCGGGGAGCCGCTCCGCGAGGCCATCCTGCTGTACTCGCGCGAGATCGCGTTCGCTGCGGCCGACGTCTACGCTCGCGCCGCCGAGGCGCGCGGGCTCTGGGACGCGCGCCTCGAGGCGCTGGTCGTCGACTCGATCCTCTCGGGCGAGGCCGACGACGAGCTGCCGAGTCGCATCGCAGCACTCGGGTGGCATGGCCACGGCGAGGTCGCGGTGCTCGTGGGCACGGCACCGAAGCAGCTCGACGTCGATCACCTCCGACGTGCCGCACGGCACATGCACGCCGACGTCCTCATCGGCGTGCAGGGCAATCGGCTCGTGCTCGTCATCGGTCGAGCCGACCCCGACGAGCGCGAGGGTGACGACGCCATCGGCACGGCACCGGCGCTGACCTTCCTCGAGATCGCCTCGCAGCTCGAACCGCATTTCGGATCGGGACATCTCGTGCTCGGTCACGCCGTGCCGAACCTCGTCGACGCGTCGAAGAGCGCCAAGGCGGCGCTCGCGGGCTTCGCGGTCGCCCGCTCGTGGCGGAACGCGCCGCGTCCGGTGCATGCCGACGACCTGCTCCCCGAGCGGGCCCTCGCGGGCGACCCGCTCGCACGCGCCACGCTCGTGCACCGCATCTACCGGCCGCTGCAGGCGCACTCGACCGAACTGCTCACCACGCTCTGGAGCTATCTCGACAACGGGCGGTCACTCGAGGCGACGGCCCGCGAGCTGTTCGTGCACCCGAACACGGTGCGCTACCGCCTGAAGCGCGTCTCCGACGTCATCGGCTGGGACGCGACCGGCGCGCGCGAGGCGCTCATCCTGCAGTCCGCGCTCATCATCGGATCGATGAGCGACCACGAGCACGCCCCTCGACGCCCGGGCAGCTGAGTCCTGTACCGTCGGCACAAGGGTTCTGCGAAGAGCTTGTAGCCTGTGCACACCCGACCTGACCTCGTGATTGGCAGACTGAGATGGTGATTGTCGTCGTCGCCCCAGGGCAGGGCTCGCAGACCCCCGGTTTCCTCTCCCCCTGGCTCACCGAACCCGCGTTCGCCGACCATCTCGCCGCACTGTCGGACGCGGCCGGTCTCGACCTGGCCCGCCACGGCACCGAGAGCGATGCCGACACGATTCGCGACACTTCGGTGGCGCAGCCGCTCATCGTCGCTGCGAGTCTCCTCACGCTGAAGGCGTTGCTCGACGGCGACCGCGCGACGAGGATCGCCGGTATCGCGGGCCACTCGGTGGGCGAGATCACCGCTGCGGCGGGTGCCGGCGTGCTCGCGGAGACCGATGCCATGCACTTCGTCGCCGAGCGCGGGCGGGCGATGGCGGATGCCGCGTCGCTCGTCGCAACCGGAATGAGCGCGGTCATCGGCGGCGATGAAACACAGCTGCTGTCGCGGCTCGCCGAGCTCGACCTCGCGCCCGCCAACTTCAACGGCGGCGGCCAGGTCGTCGTCGCCGGCGCCCTCGACGCGCTCGAGCAGCTCAAGGCGGAGCCGCCGGCCGGCGCCCGGGTCATCCCGTTGCAGGTCGCCGGGGCGTTCCACACGCGCTACATGCAGCCCGCCGTCGAGCGTCTTGCAGCGGTGGCCGCGAGCCTCTCCCCGGCCGACCCGACTCTGCGCCTCTGGACCAACCGCGACGGAAGCACCGTCGCGTCCGGCAGCGCCTTCCTCGAACTGCTCGTCGGGCAGGTCTCCTCCCCCGTGCGCTGGGATCTCTGCATGGCATCGTTCCACGACGCAGGAGTCACGGGCATCATCGAGTTGGCGCCGGCTGGAGCGCTCGTCGGTCTCGCCAAGCGCGGGCTGAAGGGCGTGCCGACGGTCGCCGTGAAGACCCCCGACGATCTCCCCGCCGCCATCGAGCTCATCGAGCAGAGCGCCTGAGCGACCGCGCTCACCACACGAGAAAGCCGAGCATGACGACACCCACCCTGAAGCAGTCGCGCGGGCCCGCATTCACCCGTATCTACTCGCTGGGCGCTGCCCGCGGCGAGAACGCCGTCCCGAACAGCGACCTCATCGGGCCCATCAACTCCTCTGACGAATGGATCCAGCAGCGCACCGGCATCATCACACGCGCACGCGCCGGGGCCGACGTGCCGGCGATCGACCTCGCGACCGATGCGGCGCGCGAGGCGATCGAACGATCCGGCGTCGCCCCTGAGGCGATCGACCTCGTCATCATCGCGACGATCTCGAACGTGCGGCAGACCCCGTCGATGGCCGCGGTCGTCGCGGACCGCGTCGGTGCCAACCCGGCTGCCGCCTACGACACCAATGCGGCATGCGCCGGCTACGCCTACGCGGTCGCGCAGGCGGATGCGCTCATCCGTGCGGGTGCCGCCACGTACGCGCTCGTCATCGGCGCCGAGAAGCTCTCGGACGTCGTCGACCCGACTGACCGCAGCATCTCGTTCCTGCTCGGTGACGGCGCGGGCGCCGTCGTGATCGGTCCGAGCGACACCCCCGGCATCGCCCCGACCGTCTGGGGATCCGACGGCTCGAAGGCCGACGCCGTGAGCATGAACGGCACCCTCACCGAGTTCCGCGATGGCACCGCCGAGTGGCCGACGCTGCGCCAGGAGGGCCAGACGGTCTTCCGGTGGGCGGTCTGGGACATGGCGAAGGTGGCCAAGCAGGCTCTGGAGGTCGCAGGCGTGACCAGCGACGACCTCGCCGCCTTCATCCCCCACCAGGCGAACATGCGCATCATCGACGAGTTCGCCAAGCAGCTGAAGCTTCCCGAGTCGGTCGTGATCGCCCGCGACATCGCCACGACCGGCAACACCTCGGCCGCGTCGATCCCCCTCGCGACCCACCGCCTGCTCGAGGAGCATCCCGAACTCTCGGGCGGCCTCGCCCTGCAGATCGGCTTCGGCGCCGGACTCGTGTTCGGCGCCCAAGTGGTGGTTCTGCCCTGAACCCCTGTCCGCGTACGTACATCTAGACTGTTCTCGGTCAAACGAGACACCCTCAAGGAGAAGAACAATGGCATTGTCCACCGAAGAAGTGCTTGCCGGCCTGGCCGAGCTCATCAACGACGAGACCGGCATTGCGACCGACACGGTTGAGCTGGACAAGTCGTTCACCGACGACCTCGACATCGATTCGATCTCGATGATGACGATCGTCGTCAACGCCGAAGAGAAGTTCGACGTGAAGATCCCCGATGAAGAGGTCAAGAACCTCAAGACCGTCGGCGACGCCGTGAGCTTCATCGTCAAGGCCCAGGCCTAGCCGCTGCGTGGAGCGGGCCTCGGCGCACGCCGGGGTCCGCTCGATTCAGTTTCGACTGTGTTCTCCCTACGGAGTGATTCTCGTATGACCAAGAAGATCGTCATCACCGGCATCGGTGCGACCTCACCGCTCGGCGGTACCGCCCGAGACAGCTGGAACGCGCTGCTCGCCGGAGAGTCGGGCGCGCGCACCCTCGAGCACGAGTGGGTCGAGGAGCTCGCGCTTCCCGTCACCTTCGCGGCGAACGCGAAGGTCGCCACGGCTGACGTGCTCGAGCGTCATGAGGTGAAGCGCCTCGACCCGTCGAGCCAGTTCGCCCTCATCGCGGGCCGCGAGGCCTGGGCCGACGCCGGCGCACCCGAGGTCGCGCCCGAGCGTCTCGCCGTCGACTGGTCGACCGGCATCGGCGGCGTGTGGACCCTGCTCGACGCGTGGGACACCCTGCGCGAGCGCGGCCCCCGTCGAGTGCTTCCGATGACCGTGCCCATGCTCATGCCCAACGGGCCGGGCGCCGCCATCGGCATGGACCTGCACGCCCGTGCCGGCATCCGCACCGTCGTGTCGGCCTGCGCGTCGAGCACTGAAGCGCTCGTGAACGCCTACGACCACCTGCAGCAGGGTCTCGCCGACGTCGTCATCGCCGGCGGTTCCGAGGCGGCCATCCATCCCCTGCCGATCGCGGCGTTCGCCTCGATGCAGGCGCTCTCGCGCCGCAACGACGACCCCGCCGTCGCTTCCCGTCCCTACGACGTCTCGCGTGACGGCTTCGTGCTCGGCGAGGGCGCCGCGGCGCTCGTGGTCGAGACCGAAGAGCACGCCAAGGCACGCGGCGCCCGCATCTATGCCGAGCTGCTCGGCGGTGCGGTCACGAGCGATGCGTACCACATCACCGCTCCCGACCCCGAGGGTTCGGCGGCCGCACGCGCCATGAAGGCCGCGATCGAGGGCGCGGGCGCGAGCCTCGCCGACGTGCGCCACATCAACGCGCACGCGACCAGCACTCCGGTCGGCGACATCGCCGAGTACAACGCGCTGCGACGCGTCTTCGGCGACGGGCTCGAGCGCATCGCCGTCTCGGCGACGAAGGCCTCGACGGGTCACCTGCTCGGCGGTGCCGGCGCGATCGAGGCGTTGTTCACCGTGCTCGCACTCCACGAGCGCACCCTGCCGCCGACGATCAACCTGACCGATCAGGACCCCGAGATCCCGCTCGACGTCGTCACGTCGCCGCGCGCGTTCGACGGCGAGGGCGTCGCGATCAGCAACTCGTTCGGCTTCGGCGGTCACAACGCCGTTGCGGCCTTCCGCACCGCGTAGTCGCACACGACAGCGCTCACGAGAAGACCCCGGTCGCAGGAATGCGCCGGGGTCTTCTCGTCACGTCTCGCGTGCTTCGCTCGTGCGTCGCCGGGATGCTTCGACCGACGATCGCGTCACGCCGCGGCGCGATCCGTGCATCGCTCACCCCACCTGGTGCAACCAGACGACGGGGGCGAAATCACTGGCGTGGCGGAACGGCTCGAGTTCGTCGTCCCACGCCTGCCCGAGGGCGAGGCGGAGTTCGCGATGGAGTTCGCGGGCGTCGAGACCGCCGATCTCCATCGCGTAGCGGATGCGATCCTCGGGGATGACCGTGTTCCCGACCGCGTCGGTCTGCGCGAAGAACACGCCGAGGTCGGGCGTGTGCATCCAGCGGGCGCCGTCGGAGCCCGCCGAGGGATCCTCGCTCACCTCGAACCGAAGCTGTTCCCACCCGCGCAGGGCCGAGGCGAGCTTCGCCCCGCTGCCGGGCTCGCCCTGCCACGTGAACTCGGCACGCATGCTGCCGCGCAGCACGGGCTGCTCCTGCCAATCGAAGTTGACCGCGGTACCGAGCGCGGTACCGGCCGCCCATTCGACATGCGGACAGAGCGCCCGCGGCGAGGAGTGCACGAAGAGCACACCTTGCGCGGCGCGTGCGGCCCGCACGACCGTCTCTGCCATCTCGATCTCCGTTCTGTGAGGTGCGTCTTCCCCTACGACCTCAGAACAATCGGATGACCGTGTTCGATTGTGGACGGGCTGAGCCGTCATCGCCGATTATGCCCCGGATCAGGCGGGCTGACAAGCAGATACACGCGCCGGGCGCGCCGCCGGCACAGGATTCGTTCGAACTGTATGCTCGGTGAATCATTCCCCTCGTCGAACGGAGCGCCGAATGGCCGTGCGCGATGCACTGCTCACCCTGCTCACCACAGGCCCCGCCTACGGGTTCCAACTGCATGGCGCGCTCGAGTCGCGAACGGGTGGCCGCCGCCGCGTGAACGTCGGCCAGACATACGCCACGATCGAACGTGCGACGAAGGCCGGTCTGATCGAGTCGGCCGGCGCCACCGCTGATGGACTGCCGCTGCACCGGCTGACGAAGGCCGGCCGCGGCGTCGTCGACGCCTGGCTCGGCGGTGCGGATGCCCCGGGCACCGACGCCTGGGATGAGACGGTCGATCGCGTGCTCGTCGTCGCGTCACTGCCGGGGTACGACCCGTCGGCGGTGATCGAAGCCGAACGCGACCGCTGGAACACACGGCGGGCCGAGGCGGAGTCGAGCCTGTCCGCGCCCTCGACCGAGACCGCGTCGACCGGTGGGGAGGTCGCGCTCCAGCGTCTCGCGATTGCTGCGGACGCCGCCCGGGCGGTTGCAGCGCTCGACTGGCTCGACGTCGTGGCGCGAGCTGCGACATCCGACAGACCGCTCGCTTTCGCGCCCACCGACGTGCGACCGCGTCGCGGGCGCCGCCCCGGCCGAACCGACGTGGCGGATCAGGAGTCGGTCATCGCATAGCTGTCGACGATCGCCAGGTCGAGCGGGAAGTCGACCGGGAAGTCGCCGAACAGCAGCCGTGCGGCCGCGTGCGCAGTCTCGTGCACCACCGCGGCGACCGCGTCGGCGTGTTCCCGAGGCGCGTGGACGATGATCTCGTCGTGGAGGTAGTAGACGAGGTGCGGCATCCGCGAAAAGACCGGACCCGAACGCTCGGCAGTCGCATCGACCGGGACGAACTGCGCCAGGCGCGGGCGCAGCGCCGCCATCCAGCAGAGCGCCCACTCGGCGGCGCTGCCCTGCACGACGAAGTTGCGGGTGAAGCGCCCCCAGTCACGGGCGACCGACCGGGCGCGCCGCTCGTCGGCGGGCGTCGCGTCGGGCTGGCTCGCCTGAGCCTGCACGGCTCGCCAGCCGTCGCCCGGCGGCGGAGAGGATCGCCCGAGGTTGGTGGTCACCACTCCCCCGCGTTCGCCGGTCGTCGCGGCCCGGTCGACGAGGGCCATCGCGCGGGGGTACGCCCTCGCCAGCCGCGGCACGAGCCGACCGCTGTCACCCGTGGTCGCGCCGTACATGGCGCCGAGGATCGCGACCTTCGCCTGGTCACGAGTCTCGACGACGCCCGACTCGACGATGCCGCGGTAGATGTCGCGGCCGCGCCCGGCCGCAGCCATGGCCTCGTCGCGCGCCATTGCTGCGAGCACCCGGGGTTCGA
Source organism: uncultured Actinomycetota bacterium (assembly GCA_963758615.1). Lineage (GTDB taxonomy): Bacteria > Actinomycetota > Actinomycetes > Actinomycetales > Microbacteriaceae > Agromyces. The sequence continues at coordinate 144,608 of CAVWVZ010000010.1, forward strand.
GCTGGGCGGCGTCGGCAACCACAAGAGTCCAACCCGGATCGGCGACGACCGCGCTGCGCACGATCTTCGGGAGCTGGAGCGCGCCGCCGCCCGACGTCGCCCAGCGCCCCGTCGCGGTGCCGCCCGGCACATAGTCGGGTCTGAAACGACCGTCATGCACCCACTCGTCGAGCCAGGCCCAGCCGTTGGCGCTCAGGAGCCGCGTGAGCTTCTTGTAGGCGATGAGCGGTTCGATCGCCGGGTGCTCGTGCTCGCCGAGCTCCCACCGAGAGGTCGAGTCGACCTGTATGCCGGCGCGGCGCAGGGCACGCAGCAGGTCGACCTGGGAGTCGAGATTGACGGATGGCCCGTCGAGCGCCGCGCGCACGCGCGCGGCGAGTTGCTCGACGCGCACCGGCTTGAACCCCGGCTTGGGCCTCGCGCCGAGTGCCTCCTCGAGCACCCGTTCGTGCACGGCGCGATCCCACGGAAGTCCGGCGGCATGCATCTCGGCGCCGACGAGCGCCCCAGCCGACTCTGCGGCGAGCAGCAGGCGCAGCGCGCGCGGGTCGGCGCTGCCGGCGACCATCGCCTGTTGGCGCTCGAACTCTCGCGCCACGGCCTCGACCGAGATGCCTGAACCGTCGGAGGCGTCGGTTGCCGACTCGGGCGTCTCGCCGTCGTCGTCGGCCGCGCCCGCAGGGCGTGGGTCGGCGAACTCATCGAGATCGAACAGGGTGTGGGGCGATTGCACCGCGGGCGCGGGAATCGCCGCACCCGCCTCGGCCGGCCCGGGCGCCAGCCACGCCGGGTGCGGAGACCGCCCCGATGACCTGAACTGCTCGGTCAGCGTGGAGCGGTCGAGGATCGCGGCGCAGAGACGCAGGTCGTGGCACCGCTCGATGCGGACGCCTGCCTCGAGCAGTGCAGGATAGACGAGCTGCGTCTCGGTCCACACCCATCGCGGATGCGACGCTGCCTCGAGTTCGCGCACCGCCGCCGAGAGCTCGTCGGCGGTGACCACCGCGACGGGCTCCCCGGTGCGCACGGCATCGACGATCGCGAACCGGTGACGTACGGTTCCGGCGATGATCAGCTGCACCTCCCCATTCTGGCGGTCACCTGCGACACTGCCTGCGGAGGGCGGGCGGGCATTGTCAGTGGCTGCCGTCAGGATGACGGCATGGAGCATTCGGGAGGTCGACGTTGGTCGCGGTGAGCTTCGGTTGCGGCCACGGCGCCGAGCGCGGGGCGGTCGGTGTCGTCGCGCTCGGGCGCGTGTGCCCCCTGTGCATGCTGATCCATGAGACCCATCGTTCTCGAAGCGAGCTCCTGCGCAAGGTGGCGCCGCCGCACCGCGCCGCGCTCGCCCGTGAGACCAGGATCGGCGCCGACTACGAGTGGCGCTGCTCGCGCGGCCACGATCGTTACCACGCCACCGTGCGCGAGGTGCTCGACGGGCACCGCCTGCGCGAAATGCCGGGCGAACGCCGCCGGGCCGGCACCGGCGAGCGAGGCAGGGGTGCCGTTCATGAATCCCGCCCTGCGCACGCGCACGTCGCAGACCGAACAACGACTCAAGACGCTGCTCGGCGAACGCATCCGCCTGAACCACCGCGTCAACGCCATCCATATCGCACGCACCTTCTACGGGCGTCAAGAGGTCTGGCCCGATGTCATCGTCCCGCAGCTGCGCATCGCGGTCGAGTACGACGATCCCGGCCGGTCGCGGCGCGCGCACCTCGGTCTCAAGGAGGCGTCCGACCTCGACAAGGACGACGCGCTCGCGTGAGGTCGGCTGGCAGGTCATCCGCATCCGTGCGGGCGGGCTCGAGTCGCTCGGGCCGCACAGCATCGTCTGCCGTCAGCTCACGCCCGTCGCTGTCGACGAGGTGATCGCCGTCATGCGGCGCATCAGGGGCGACGCCGCCGTCGACGCGATCTCGCTGCCGCATGCACGCCCTCGCGAGACCATCGTGGCAACGGTCGCAGACGACTAGACTCCCACCCGTGTCGAACGCACGTGGGCGACGACCGAGTGTTCCGCCTCGCTGGTTCGTCCGCCTCGCCTGGACAATCCACCGAGGCATGTACCGAATCACCGGTGGACGAGTCGGGTTGTGGCGCCCGAAACCCCAAGGTTGGGGCACGCTCCACCTGACGACCACTGGGCGGCGCACCGGGCGTGAGCGAGAGGTGATCCTCGGCTACTTCGAAGACGGTCCGAACCTCGTCACGATGGCCATGAACGGTTGGGCGGACCCGGAGCCGGCTTGGTGGCTCAACCTCCAGGCCCGGCCTGATGCGGTCGTGGTCGTTCGCGACGGCCCGCGCCTCGTGCACGCTCGCGCAGCGCGGGGAGACGAGCGCTCGCGTCTCTGGTCCAGGTGGCGCGAGATCGACACGGGCTTGGACGAACTCGCCGCGCTTCGGTCGTCCGAGACGGCAGTCGTGATCTTGGAGCCACGGCGCGGTCCGAATCCCTGACCTGGGGTCACTCGAACCCAGCCAAGCGTGGACGGGGGCACACGCCGCGTCCTCGTCGGATCCACATTTGACACCGCCGCCCCACCCCCGGACGACGTCCCGACCATCCCCTGCCCTCTGCCCGACGGCACCCCGAGCGTTCTCGTCGGTCCTCGCTCCGTTTCCGTCCTTCGCACGGTCGAGTGTCCGGCCAGGATCGAACCCCGGCGGGGCGGCGCGGGCGTCGGTTGACCATCAAGACTGGCGGTGACCATCTGCTCCGCGCGTTCGGCGAGCAGGCCGCCCGGCGAGAACTCCTCGACGCAGGTTCGCCTCCGCGAGGCCGATCATCACGACGATGAGTAGGACCACAGTGGCAACCACGGCCTCCGCATGCACCACTGTGGCGAGTGGGACGATCACCCACGGCAGGACGACGCCGGCGATCCCCCACGTCACGACGTCGCGCCACGGAACCCCGTAGCGGAGGGACTCCGCGACACTCGCGAGGTAGTACAGGACGATTCCGCCCGCGATGCAGACCGCGGCACCGGGAGCCAGGGTGTGTCCGGCTTCGGCGACCGCGGTGCCGAGCCCAGCAGCGAACAGCGCGATGCCCGCGACCAGGATGAACGGCAGGTACATCACCGCGTCGCGCAGGGCCCCGATCCGGCCGGCCGACTGGAGCCTGCGCAAACCGGCCTCCGCCGAACCGGACGCATAGCGGAAGAACACCCAGGCGAGCAGCGAGATGGCGAGGAACACAAGAACCGCGGTCACGCCCGAAGCGAGCGTCCAGTGTGCGTCGAGCTCCGCGATGGTCGCCAAGATCGACTCCCCGAACACAATGACGACGAGAAGGCCGACCCGCTCGAGCAGGTGATCCACATCGAGGGAGCGCTGCAACCACGTCGCCTGACCTCCGAGAGAGGCAATCAGCACGACCTCGACAGCGATCGCGACCGCCCACAACACATACTGCATGGGCGGGGGAACGACCGCCGAGACGAGCCAGAGCGCAGCGGGTAGTCCGCTGAAGACGATCGGGCGCCACAGCGGCACTCCGATGGTGCGCCTCTTCACCAACCACGGCAGCATCCACACGAGGCGGATGACGGCGTTCCCGACCGCGAAGGCCCACGCCCTCTCGGTGAGCGCCTCGGGAACCGCTGCCGCCATCACTCCAATGGCGATCATCGCGACCGTGACAGCGGCCCAGAGCAGCGGTGTGACGTGAGCACCGAACAGGTTGAGCGTCAGGGTCATGTTCACCCACGCCCACCATGCCGGCGCGAAGAGCACGAAGAACACGAGCGCTTGGGTCCAGCCAGGGTCGCCATGCATGACGTGGGCGACCTGCCCGATGTAGCCGACCATGACGAGGTCGAAGAACAACTCGAGCCAATGCACACGACGCCCGCCGCGCGCGTCGACCGCGGAATCCTCGCTCACGCCGTCAGCCTACGACCGGACGTGTTCGCATGGCGGCGACCGGACGGGAATACGATCCGGCAAACTGACGTTCAACCTCCCAGAAGAACGCAATATATTACATATCAGTTCAGCCATTGCTGATCATCACAGGAACCGCTCCGGGTAAACGCCGGTGCGATAACGGAAGGAAGGCTCATGACCACCACCACGCAGGAGATCAAGAATGTCGTGCTGGTCCACGGCGCGTTCGCGGATGGTTCTGGATGGCGCGGCGTGTACGACAATCTGACGGCCCAGGGCTACAGGGTCACGATCGTGCAGAATCCGCTCACCTCTTTGGAAGACGATGTCGCCGCGACCACGAGGGTGCTCGATCTTCAGGACGGCCCGACGATTCTCGTCGGCCACTCCTGGGGCGGCACTGTCGTCACCGAGGCGGGAGTTCACCCGAACGTCGCTGGACTGGTCTACGTGTCCGCGCTGGCGCCCGATGCAGGCGAGACCACCGCCCAGCAGTACGAGGGATTCGCCGAGACACCTGACTTCGTCATCGACATCGTCGATGACGGATACGGCTTCCTGAACTACGACAAGTTCAAGGCTGGGTTCGCGGCGGACGCGAGCGACGCAGACGCCGCGTTCCTCCGCGACACGCAGATTCCCATCAACATGTCGGTCTTCGAGACTCCGGTCAAGAGCGCCGCTTGGCGCGACAAGCCCAGCTGGGCGGTCATCGCGACGGAGGACAAGTCGTTCGACCAGGCCATGTTGCAGCACATGGCTACGCGCATCGGCGCGGACATCACCAATGTCTCGGCCAGCCACGCCCTGTTCATGACGCAGCCTGGCGTCGTGTCTGACGTCATTGTCACTGCGGCACGGAACGCCACCAGCAACGCACGCTGAGCGCACCGACCGCTTCTCCCCAGGGGTCGGCTCGCGCGTCGCGCGAGCCGACCCGGACGACCCGTTGGAGTCGAGTGAGCCCGGTCACTTGGTTGAACGTCAACGGTAGGGCCGGAGGAAATCCCTCAGATCCGACGCCAGGAGCCCGGGCTCCTCATGGGCGCGAAGTGGCCACCCCGCGGCATCCGCCTGTACCGCACCACCTGGTACGTGCGTTCCGCCCAGGATCGTGGTGGCTGGGTGAGATCACGCGGGAAGACAGCCACGGCCGTCGGCACGTCGACCCGGCGCACACGGGTCGTGAGTCCGGTTGCGAACTCCCAGTACGGGCGGAACGAGGTCGAGATCGAGTTCGTATGCCAGTACAGCGAGGCCTGCGTGAGCAGAAAGTCGTCGCTGAAGCGAGCGGAGATGTCTCCACCGGAATCGCTCCAAGCGCGGTATTTCTCGATGATCCAAGCGAGCAGGCCGGTCGGTGAGTCGGCGAGACCAGGGGCCAGAGTGAGTGGTCGCGTCTGCTGTTGGTGCTGGTACGCGCCCTCCTCCGCAGTCCACTGTTGCACCGACTCAAGATAGGCGCGCTCCGGATCTGTGAGCGTCGCCTCGTCGAGGGAGAGAGGGTGGGCGACGGAGAGCAGATGGATGCCCAGCACTTCATCGGGATGCGCCTGCGCCAATCGCGAGGTGATGCCGGCCCCGAGATCGCCGCCGTGGGCGGCGTAGCGCTCGAACCCCAGGATGTCGCGCATCAAGCCGTGCCAGAGGTCGTGCGTCTGATCCTCGTGGCTCGGTCGCTGCGGGGAGAGCGGAAAGCCAGGAAGTGCTGGAACGATGACCGTGAACGCGTCGGATGCGTCGCCCCCGTACGCTGACGGGCTGGACAACCGTCGAGCGAGCTCGACGAGCTCGATGGCGGTGCTCGGACAAAGAACGGTCGCAGCGAGCGGCGAACCCATGCACAACCGAGAGTTGCCCAAGGCGAGCGTGATCGCGACAATCGCGACTCTGCGCCAGATCGCGCAGACCCGTGCTTCAGCTACGCGGTGACGGGGACATCCGCCTTGGCGGGGACATCCGCCGCCTCACGCGACGCGCCCACAAAGCGCGCCGTGTCCGACACGGCGGCGGTGAGCAGGGCGACGAGTCGATCGTCGGGATCCCCGACGCACGCCCGCGCGATCCCATCGACGGCGCCGGTCACGATATCCCGGCACTGCCGCACGGTCATGCCCGGGCGGCCCGGACCGATTTCCTCGATGAACTGGATGGCCCAGGCATCGGCTGCAGGGGCGGCGCGGAGGGCGGCCTCCGCCAGTTCGCGCGACTCCGCGGCGAGCTCGTCGTCGCGTTCCGCGAGGACCCTGAGGGCGACGCGCACCCCCACCGCCTGCGAACGCTGGCGCTCCTCAGCGGCGATGGGCAGGGCGGCATTGGCAGCTCGCACGGCGAGCAGGACGTCGAGCAGCGGGTCGTCGCTCGTCAGGCCGACGACCGTCGGGATGAGCGGCGTGAGCCGGGCGCGGCCGGCTTCGCTCGTCCGGTCGTTCACCATCCGTGCGAGATGCGCGAGGGTGCCGTGCGTACACGCGGGATGGTCGCTCCAACGCTCTCCCGCGAGGTACGACGCGAATTCCATGAAGCAGGCCCCGCGCCGTGGCGAGCGGTGCCGGCCCGGGGAGAGGATCGGCATGACATCCGGGTGAGCCATCCAGTCGCGCATGGGACCTCCCTCTCTCCTTCCACTGTGCGCCTGCCGCAGCCGTGATTCAAGTACCTCGGCCGGATGTCCGTCGGCGGGTGAACAGGGGGCGAGGCCTACCCACGGCGAGGACACCGTACGTGGGCCGCTCCGTCTACGGACACTTCAATCCGCTTGAAGGTCAAGCGGTCTCTAGGCTGAGTGGATGCGGCGGCTCGTGACCTGGTGGGACAGGCATCAGGTTGCCTTGTATCTCGCCGCGATCCTGCTCGGGGTCGTGATTGGGGTGTTCGTTCCCGGGGCTGCCGCGACGTTCGCGGTCGCGACGAACCCGGTGCTCGGGTTGTTGTTGTTCGCCACGTTCCTGGGTGTGCCGCTGATCGAGGTCGGTAGGTCGTTCCGGGATCTCCGGTTCCTCGGGACGGTGCTGGTGGTGAACTTCGTCGTCGTGCCGATCGTGGCGTTCGGGCTGTCACGGTTCGTGGCCGATGACCGTGGCCTTCTGATCGGGGTGCTGCTGGTGCTGCTCACGCCGTGTGTGGACTACGTGATCGTGTTCACCGGCCTGGCGGGCGGCGCCCGAGCTCGACTGCTCGCAGCGACGCCACTGCTGATGCTGCTTCAGATCGTGCTCCTGCCCGTCTACTTGCTCCTGTTCGCCGGCAGCGAGGCCGTCGAGTACGTCCAACTCGGCCCGTTCCTGGAGGCGTTCGTCCTCCTGATCGTCCTTCCGCTCGCAGCGGCGAGTCTGGTCCAGGTGTTTGCGCGACGGCACCGTGCAGGACTGGTCATCGAGCAGTGATGGCCGGCGCGATGGTGCCGTTGCTGATGCTCACCCTCGTCGTGGTGATCGGCTCGCAGATCGCCGCGGTCGGCAACGAGGCGCTCACTCTCCTGCGAGTCATCCCGTTGTACATGGCGTTCCTGGTGGTGATGCTGTTCGCGGGGCTCGCGGCCGCCCGAGTCGGTCGCCTCGGGATCCCGGAAACCCGGGCAGTGATATTCAGCGGCGCCACCCGGAACTCCTTGGTGGTCCTGCCGCTGGCCCTCGCCCTTCCAGCCACACTCGCGATCGCTCCACTTGCTGTCGTGACCCAGACCCTCGTCGAATTGATCGGGATGGTCATACTCGTACGCATCGTTCCCACGCTCACTCCACATCGGGCTCCGGTGCCCTGACGAGCACCTCAGGTGAGTACGAGGCGCTTTCAAGACTCGGCGCTATCAACAGAACAATGAGACGCCACGGGAACAGCCTGAGCCAACGAACCGGCCCGGACCGGTTCAGTCGGCGACGGTTCGCACGAGTCCTCATCGAGCGGGCATCGCAAGCATGAGCGCGCCGTTGGGATCGGGCGCGTGGGCGTTAGGAATCCGTGAGGATCGGCTCCGCGGCATCCATTCGGGTGTTGCATCGCAGGTGCGATGACGTAGCGTCCGCCGACGTTCTGCAGGAGGAGCTTGCACATGCGCGATTGGACCGAGTTCGAATTCCCGGCCAGCGTGCCGGGGCCTGCGGTCGGTCGCCCGAGGACGCCGCTCTCGCGATGGCTCTTCCAGCACAAGGTGCCGCCCGCCGGCCCGGAAATCGAGGAGTCGACGGTCCCGCAGCATTCCTGGTGGAAGGTGATGTCCCTGACGGGCGTCGACTACTTCTCCACCCTGTCGTACCTGCCCTCGATCGCCGTCCTCGCCGCCGGGGCGGTCTCGCCGATCGCCACGCTGCTGATCGTCGCTCTGACCCTGCTCGGCGTACTGCCGATGTACCGGCGGGTTGCCGAGGAAAGCCCCCACGGGCAGGGCTCGATCGCGATGCTCGAGCGGTTGCTCCCGTTCTGGCGGGGAAAGATCTTCGTCCTCGCGCTGCTCGGTTTCGTCGCGACCTCGTGGATCATCACGATCACGCTGTCATCCGCGGATGCAACGGTGCACCTCATCGAGAATCCCCTCGCGCCGGAGGCGCTGGACGGGCAGGCGGTGGCGATCACGATCGTGTTGCTGCTCGTGCTCGGCGGGGTGTTCTTGCTCGGCTTCACCGAGGCGGTGAATGTCGCAATCCCTCTCGTGGCGGTCTTCCTCGGGCTCAACGCGATCGTCATCGTCACGGGCCTGATCGACTTGGCCGCCAACCCGGTCGTGGTCGACAACTGGTGGGCGGCGCTGACTTCGAGCGGTGGGGGCTTCTCCGGCATCCTGTTGCCGGCCCTGCTCGCATTCCCCCTCCTCGTGCTCGGGCTCTCGGGCTTCGAGACCGGTGTCAGCCTGATGCCCCTCGTCAGTGCGAGAGGTGAGACCCCGCAGGAACGGCTTGCAACTCGAATCCGGAACACCAGGAAGCTCCTCACTGCGGCAGCGGCCATCATGAGCGTGTACTTGATCTCGAGCAGCCTCGTCACGACGCTGCTGATCCCGCCGGAGGCGTTCGAACCGGGTGGGGAGGCGAACGGCCGAGCGCTCGCGTACCTTGCTCACGGGTTCTTCGGGGACGCGTTCGGCACCGTCTACGACATCAGCAGCATCCTGATCCTGTGGTTCGCCGGGGCGTCGGCGATGGCCGGATTGATCAACATCGTGCCGCGGTACCTCCCGGCATACGGGATGGCGCCCGAATGGAGCCGCGCGATCCGCCCCGTCGTGCTGGTGTACACGACGATCAGCATCATCATCACCATCGCGTTCGAAGCGGATGTCGATGCGCAGGCAGGTGCGTATGCCACAGGCATCCTGGCGATGATGGTGTCCGCCTCGGTCGCTGTGCTGATATCTGCGGTCCGCCGCCGCCAGCCACTCTCGATCACCGGGTTCGCCGTCCTGACGGGCATCCTCGGTTACGCGCTTGTGGCCAACGTGATCGAGAGGCCCGACGGGCTCGCGATCTCGGCGCTGTTCATCCTCGGCATCGTCGTCATCTCGGTGATCTCGCGTCTCACGCGGACGACGGAAATCCGGGCCGAGCGGATCGAGTTCGACGCGGCCGCCCGCCGGCTCATCGCGGACTCACTCGCGTACGACGGCCGGCTCAACCTGATCGCGAACCGACGCGGACCCGGCGACGCGTCCGAATACGCCGAGAAGGAGAAGACGCAGCGTCGGCTCAATCCTGTGCCGGGCCGAGCCGACGTGCTGTTCCTCGAGATCGACGTCGTCGACCCGTCCAAGTTCCGGGAAGTGCTGCAGGTTCGCGGCGTCGAGGTCGACGGCCATCGGGTGCTTCGTGCCGACAGTCCCGCTGCGCCGAACGCGATCGCGGCGATCCTGATGGCGATGCGCGATGCGACCGGAGTGCAGCCCCACGCCTACTTCGAGTGGTCCGAGGGCAATCCGCTCCTGCACATGGTCCGCTACATCCTCCTCGGACGCGGTGACACTCCGCCTGTCGTGCGAGAGATCATCCGTGAGGTGGAGAAGGATCCCGCCGAGCGACCCGTGATCCACGTTGGCGGCTGAACAATTCGTCGGCCGACGCGGTCACCGAGGCAGGAATCCACCCCTGGTTGAGGCTCACGCCGTGGCGCGGGACGACCTGACTTGGTGCATCGGGTCAGATGCGCCTGGCTCACAGCGCTTCATCACTGGACTGGGCCACCACCAGCCCGGATTCGTAGGCGAGGACCACGAGCTGGGCGCGGTCGCGGGCGTGGAGTTTCGTCATGGCGCGGTTGACGTGTGTCTTCGCCGTGAGCGGGCTGATCACCATACGGGCTGCGATGTCGTCGTTCGAGAGCCCGCGGGCGACGAGGGCGACGGCCTCGCGTTCGCGGGCGGTCAGCGCGGTCAGCTCCGGGGGCGTTTCGGGGTCGAGAGGCTGGGCGACGTAGCGCGCGATGAGCCTGCGCGTGAGCGACGGCGCGAGCAGCGCGTCACCGCGGGCGGCGACGCGAACCGCGTGCAGCAGATCCTCCGGTTGGATGTCCTTGACGAGGAAGCCGGCAGCTCCTGCGCGGAGTGCCTCGAACACGTACCGGTCGAGCCCGTAATTCGTCAGGATGACGACGTGCACCGCGGCGAGCGCCGGGTCGGCGGCGATGCGCCGCGTGGCCTCGATGCCGTCGACGCCGGGCATCTGGATGTCGACGAGCGCCACGTCGGGCAGGACCTCTTGAGCCAGTGCGACGCATTCGTCGCCGTTGGATGCCTCGGCCACGACTTCGAGGTCGTCCTCGCCGCTGAGCAGGGCACGGAACGCGCTCCGGATGAGCGGCTGGTCGTCGGCGAGGAGTACCCGGATCATGGTTTCCCCGCCAGCGGCAGCTCGGCGAACACGGTGAAGCCACCCTCGGGGCGCGGCTCTGCCTGAAGCCGACCGCCGAGATCGTGCACCCGTTCCCGCATGCCCTGCAATCCGAGGCCCTGCACCGGCGGAGCATCCGATCGCGCGATGCCGTCGTCGTCCACACGGATGGTGAGCACGCCGGCGGTGAATGCAAGTTGCACCGTCACGGTCGTCGCGGCGGCATGTCTCGCGACGTTCGTGAGCGACTCCTGCACGATGCGGTACGCCGTCGCGCCCACCGCGGCGGGCACATCGTCGCGATGCCCGTCGACCACGAGTTCGACGTCGAGCCCCGCCTTCCGGGCCTGAGCGACGAGCGCTGGAATCTCGTCGAGCCCGTGCCGGTGTTCGTCGCGTTCGTCGCGCAACACGTCGAGGGTGGCCCGGAGCTCCCCGTCGGCCTCGCGGGCGGAGTCGCGGATGGCGAGCAGCGCCTCCGGCACCGGCTCCCGTCGTTTCTGCGCCAGGTGCACGGCGACCTCGGCCTGCACCTTGATGACCGAGATCTGATGGGTGAGCGAATCGTGCAGTTCGCGAGCAATGTGCAGCCGCTCCTCGTCGGCGCGGCGGCGAGCCGCCTCCTCGCGGGTGCGCTCGGCTTCGTCGGCTCGGCGCTCGGCCTGACGCACCGCCTCGCCGGCCGCGCCAGCGGCAATGACCCAGGCCAGGGGCAGGGCGTCCTGGCCTTGAGCGAACGCCTCGGGCAGCGACCATCCGTACGGTGCCGCGACGAGCACGAACGGCATCGCCGCCAGCATGATCACGGAGACGATGATCGCCACCAGCCTGTGACCTGATCGCACCGCGGCGAACACGGCGAACAGGTAGGCGATGAGCGGTGTTCCGAAGCCGACCGCCTGCGCGGCTAGGCCGCACACCCCGGTCACGACGAGCACCGTGATCGGGGCCCACCGCCGCGCGGTGAGTGCGAGGCCTCCCGCCACGAGCAGCGCGTAGCCGAGCGGGTCGAGCGGCGACGGCGGATGCTGCCGAGCGAGCTCGGTGACCACCTGGATCGCCGCCACACCCACGGCGACGAGCCAATCCCCAAGGCGGATACGCGCCCCACTCATGCCTGAACCATAGCCGGATGTCCCGTCGAGCGACTCCTCCCACAGGACGATACCGGCCTACCGCGTTCGTCATCCTCGTCCCGCACCTGCTGCGTCTGCAGCAGTGCGAAGAGTCTGCGCCGAGACGACGACTTCATCTGGTGGCGGTCACATCATCGAGTGAGACCGAGATCTCACACCGAGGCAACCGGTCATCTGGAAGGAGCACCACATGTCGGCCCATCACTTCCTCCTCGCGCAACTGGCGAGCGCGGCAGGCTCAGTCGCGGAGCAGGCGCCCGTTGCGCCGCTCACGATGACCAGCGGTCGCATCTGGTCCACGATCGCGATCCTCGTCGGCGCAGCCGCCGTCGTCGTCGGCATCATCGCACTGGTGCGCGCCGGCCGGGGCAATGGCGACGGTCGACGTGGAGCGATCGCGACGGTCGCGACTGGCATCGTGGTCGCCATCGTCGGCGGCACCGTCGTCGCAACCGCCGAGGGCGGGCCCGGTACCGGCTACGGCATCGTCGGCGGATTCGTCGCGCTCGCGGTCGCCCTCATCGCGATCGTGGTCGGCGGACTGGCGCTCGCCCGATCGCAGCCGGCCCGTACCTGACCCCCCGACCTCTCCAGCGAGCGGCCCACAGGTCACGGAATGAGAAAAGCCCCTACGAGAACCTCCATTTTCACCCGGGCATTCTCCCAGAACGTAAACACACGATGACACCGGGCGTTTCGGGTCGTGCGAGGTGCTTGACGCGTTTCTTCGCGTGCTCCTCCACCAGAACGGTACGAAATCGCTGAGGCTAATCGAACGCTCGAGCCTCTTCGGTCCATGGCCTTTCCGTGCGTCAAGATTCGATCGAGCGGACACGGGCCGCCGGTTGCGCTGGCGCGGACCGGCTCGTAACTTCGAAGGATCAGGCCCTGGACGGACCGGGCCGGTTGGTGGTGGGGCATGCTCTTCGGGCGCGACGCCGAGCTCGAGCTGATCGACGCCTTCGTGCGTGGCGATCCGCCGTCCGCGTCGCCGGTTCTGCTCTTCTGCGGCGAGCCGGGCGTGGGAAAGACCGCGCTGCTGGACGCGGCATCCGAGATCGCAGAACATGCCGGACGCACGGTGGTGCGTGCCACCGCCTTCGAGTACGAAGCCGACCTGACGTATTGCGCGCTCAACGAGGTGCTGTATCCGATGCTCGAAGCGCTGCCTGCGATCGACGCGGTACATCGCCACGCGATCGCGGTGATCTGCGGGCTCGAGCCCGGACCGCCACCGACGCAACTCATCGCCGGCGCTTCGACACTCGCGCTGATCACCCAGGCCGCGAAGACGATGCCGCTGCCTCGTCATCGTCGACGACGTGCCGTGGCTCGATCTCGCGAGCGGGATGGTGTTCGCCTATGTGGCTCGCCGGATCAGAGCGACCGACGTGCGGTTCCTGATCGCCGCGCGGTCGGAACTCGAGAACGTGTTCGTGCGCAGCGGGTTCGACGGTCAGATCCTCGCACCGCTCGACGATGCGAGCGCCGACTCGCTGCTCGTTGATCGATATCCGGCGCTCGCCCCGAACGTGCGCCGGCGGATCCGCGAGGACGCGCTCGGCAATCCGCTCGCGCTGCTCGACCTGCCCGCCGCGCTCGATGCCGAGCCGAGCGTCGCTCACCGAGACGCTTCCGCTCACCGAACGCCTCACTGAGCTCTACGCGCGGCGACTTCGCGATCTCCCTCAGGGCACGCGCGAGCTGCTGCTGTTCGTCGTGCTCGCGGGCGCAGAGAACAGTATGACGATCGAGAACTGCCTGCCGACGCCCGAGGGGCGAGCCGATCTGCCGCCGGCCGAACGGGCCGGCATCGTGCGTCTCAATCCGCGGACGGGACGCATGGAGTTCCGCCATCCGCTGATCCGGTCGGCCGTCGTCGAGCTCTCGACGAGCGAGGAACGCCAACGCACGCACGCCCTGCTCGCGCAGGCGTTCGCCGACGACCCGCAGCGGCGGGCCTGGCATCTCGGGCAATCGGCCTCAGCGCCCGATGAGGACCTCGCCCGTCTCCTCGAGGTCGTGTCGGACGAGCTGTTGCACGCGGGCGACAGCACCCGTGCCACGGCCGCGATGCTCCGGGCAGCGGAGCTGAGTCCCGTCCGCGAGGACCGGGCCCGGCGGGTGGCCCGCGCTGCATACCTCGGGTCGCTCGTCACCGGCGAGTTGCAGGCGAGCCCCGGTATGCTCGTCGAGTCGCAGCGCAATCCGACGGATGTCCCGTCGCTCGCGGCGGCGACCGCTGCGGCGTACCACCTGCTCAACGGCGAGGGCGACGCCTCGAGCGCGCAGCGACTATTGATCGCCGCCCTCGATGCGCATCCCGGTCCCCTCGACGCGGCGGATGAAGCCGACATGGAAGCGTTGCAGACGCTGGTGTTCGTCGGGTTCTACGCCGGCAGGGCGGAGTTCTGGGAGGACGCACGGAGGCAGTTCGCACGGGTCGCACCGGAGCTGCCTGAGACGCTCGCGCTGCTCGACGGCGCATTCGGCGACCCCGCTCGAGCTGATGCATCCGTCATCCGCCGCCTCGACGCCGCGCTCGACAGCCTGCAGTTCACCTCGGACCCGGTGCGGATCACGAGGGTCGCGGCGGCCGGCGCGTACCTCGATCGGATGCGACGCGCCCGCGATCCACTCTGGCGGGTCGTCGACGACGGTCGTCGCGGCGGCGCCGTCGCGAAGGAGATCGAATCCCTGTTTCTCATCGCGAACGACGACTACTTCACCGGCCGGTGGGACGAACTCGAAGACGTCACGAACGATGGCCTACGCCTGTGCGAGGAGCTCGGGTACGCGCTGACCGCCGCACCCGGGCGGTTCATGCGAGCCCTCGTGGATGCGGCGCGGGGGCGGGATGCCGCGGCCGACCACGCGGCCGAGGAGCTGCTGCTCTGGGCTGCCCCGCGCCGCCTGTACACCCTCGCCGCGTACGCCTCCCACATCCGCTGCATGCTGCAGCTTCCGCGCGGCCGGTTCGAGTCGGCGTACCGGCATGCGGCATCCATCAGCCCGGCAGGCACGCTCCAACCCTTCCTCCCCCACGCCGTCTGGCTCGTGTTCGACCTCGTCGAGTCGGCCATCCGGTCAGGCCGTACGTCCGAAGCCGCAGCGCACGTTCGCGCCGCTGAGGAGGCCGGGCTCGGCGAACGCTCGTCCCGACTTGAACTGCTCGTCGGGGCGGCTGGAGCCCTCGCGGATCCCGATCACTGGCGCGAGCGCTTCGAGCAGGCGCTCAGCACCGTCGAGAGCGAGCGGTGGATCTTCGACCGCGCCCGCGTGCACCTCGTCTACGGCGAGCAGCTCCGGCGCGCTCAATCGCCAGCAGAGGCGCGAATCCAGCTCGCGGCGGCGCTCGATGCCTTCCGCGACCTCGGGGCATCGCCGTGGGTCGATCGAGCACAGCGCGAGCTGCACGCCGCTGGCGGTACCGTTCCCGGCACCGAGGGGCTGACGCCGCAGGAAGCAGCCGTCGCCCGCCTCGCCGCGACCGGGCTGACGAACAAGGAGATCGCCGCGCGGCTCTTCCTCTCCCCCCGCACGGTTTCCACGCACCTGGCACGGGTCTTCCCCAAACTCGGCATCACCTCGCGCGGCGCGCTCCGCGACGCCCTCGACCAGCAGCAGACGGAATTGCGTCACTGACCTACGTCATCTGACGGATTCCTCACCCTCAACGGTTCCGTAGATTCGCTCGTGCTCACCAGAAGAGAGCAAGAGAGAAGGAATCACACATGAGTGCCACCATCGTCCTCGTCCACGGCGGATTCGTCGACGGAACCGGATGGCGCGGCGTCTACGACGAACTGCGCGCCGACGGCTACGACGTACGCGTCGTGCAGAACGCCACCAAGTCCCTCGCCGACGACGCCGCCACGACCCGTGATGTGCTCGACGCGGTCGACGGCCCCGTCGTCCTCGTCGGCCATTCCTACGGCGGCGCGGTGATCACCGAGGCCGGCACGCACGACAAGGTCGCCGCCCTCGTCTACATCACCGGCTTCGCACCCGACCAGGGCGAGTCGGTGAACTCGCTCATCGGCACGTTCCCGGCCGACGGACCCCAGCCGCCGATCCTCCCGCCGGTCAACGGCTACCTCTTCCTCGACCGGTCCAAGTTCCACGACTCGTTCGCCGGCGACGTCTCGGCGGATGAGGCCGCGTTCATGGCCGACTCGCAGGTGCCCTGGGGCTTGGAAGCCCTCGGCGGCACCATCACCGAGGCGGCGTGGCGGGTGAAGCCGAGCTGGTACCTCCACGTCACCGACGACCGGATGATCCCGCCCACCGCGCAGGCCTCGATGGCCGAGCGCACCGGCGCGACCGTCGCACAGACGCCGGGCAGCCACGCGATCTACGTGTCGCAGCCCAAGGTCGTCGCCGACCTCATCCGAACCGCCGCAGCGAAGGTCGCGGCGGCCGACGCCGCCTGAGCACGACGAAGTGGCCGGAGCTCGCCGAGGCGATGCTCCGGCCATTGCTCGTCGACCACGGGCTTTCTCGGACCGGATGCCGGTCGGGGTGATTGGGACCGGTACGTCCGATGCCGGCGCCGTGTATGCGCGAAGGCAGTCGCGCACGTTCAAGCACGTTGCGAACGGCCGGGAGGGAATGCACGGCACCGGGCGATGGGGAGGGGTGCGATCCGATGTTCCGAGCGGGACCGAGCGGCGCGAATCTGGTTGCGATTCCCTATCGGGTCTTGACGTGCTTCAGCGCCCAGTCGAGCGCATAGTCTGCAAGGGCCTGCCACTCCGGGATCGCGGGCAGGAGATGCGGTCCGTCGAACTCGACGATCTCGGTGACGGTGTTCGACCTGTAGTGCTTGACGTTCGAGTGGCCGACCTTGGGCGGGAAGAGCGGGTCCTGTTTCCCTGAGATGAACAGCAGCGGAGCTCGCGAGTCGTTGTGGTAGTCGACGTAGGTGTCGTCCTTGCCGGGGTGGATGTTCGCGAGGGCGCTGCCCCAGAAGATCCTGCCGGAGGCGGGGATGTGGTAGCGCTCGTACAGTGCCAGCGACTCCTCCTCGCTGAACGTGTTCGCGAACACCTCGTACCAGTGCTCCGGGGTCAGGCCGACCGCTCGGTGCCGGTTCGCGGGGTTCTTCAGGACGGGGAACGAGGACTTCAGCTGCGAGAGCGGGATCACCTTCACGCCCTCGGTCGGCGCCGAGTTGATCGCCACCCCTGCCGCGCCGAATCCGTGGTCGAGCAGGATCTGGGTGAACGCCCCGCCAGCCGAATGGCCCATGATGATCGGCGGTCGGTCGAGTTCCCCGATCGTCTTCTCGAGCATTGCGATGATGTCGGGCACCTGGAGTTGCTCGATCGGTGTCGGGTCGGCGCGGAGCGCCTCGACCTCCACCTCGAAGCCGGGGTACGCGGGTGTCAGGACGGTGTAGCCCTTGGCCTCGTAATGGCTCTTCCAGTGCTCCCAACTCCGAGGCGTGACCCAGAAACCGTGAATCAGCACGATCGTATCGGGAGCATCATCTGATGCTGATTCCCGAGTTGAGTTCTCGTCGACCGGCTTGTCGATCGGCGCGGCCCGCACGTCGTCCAGCGGCGCGCGAGCGCCTTCGACGCCTCGGTCGATCGGTGTCGGCGGCGTTGCGGCCGCGTCGGCGAACGCCTGGGCCTCTGGTTGCGGCGTCTGTTCGGTCATTTCGGGGTTCCTTCCCGTGGGGGCGGGGTGTGTTCGAGTGGCGGGCATTTTGTCTGCCACATCAGCAATGACAGACCAGCGCGCGTTTCTGTGACGACGTGTGATGCGACGAAGCTGAGGTTGGGGCCATCACGGGTCGCCGAATGGGCGCGAAGTTTTTCGTATTTCTGCGCGGGGGCAGTCGCCGGCGACCGGCAAGTCGGTCGGACGATTACCGATCCCCACTCCCCTGCCGGCGTCGGCGTTGTCAGATCGAACGTGCCGTCGCCGCGCTCTCGGCCGCGGACCTTCGGCACGACGGCATCGACGATCCTGCGCCGGCGGGCACGTCGACTTCGGGCACGCCGTGCGCTCCCGGTGATCTGATCGGTAGGTGTTCGATTGGTGCCCAGAAGTTCGCAGGAAACTCGCGGACTCGCATGCCGCGGTCAGGCCTATGCTGATCCCGCAGCCTGGGTCGTGAGGGTCCGGGGTGTCGACGAAGACGCCGGCAAACTCGTTGACCCCACGCCCTGGCGCAATCACTGCTCTGCCGGCCGCAGGCCTTATTCGCGAGTTTCGTGTCGTGCGAGGTGCTTGACGCGCTTCTTCGCGTGCTTCTCCACCAGAACGGGCACGAAATCACGAACTGGATGGCCATCAAGGGCCTGGTGCTCCTCCGCCACTATCTTCGCGATCTCGGCACGCTCGACATCGGGGTACTTCTGCGCGAGACGATCGATCACCTCTTCGACGCCACGCGCTTCGCCACTTTCGCGCTCCTGCATGATCCGAGTTTCGGAGTCCAGGCGTTCACGGTCAACACTCCGCGACCGTTTCGTCACGTCACACGGCGCGCGGACGCCACGTGCGTATTCGCCACTGCCTGTTCGGGGTCGGTGCGATCGATGGTCCTTGCGCCGGTCATATCGCCACCCCAGGGCTTCGACGATTGCTGCTCCGCTGCGTTCCTCTTCACCGCTTCGATGCCGTCCACGGCAATGCCGTCCACGTGGATGGCTCAGAGTTCGGCGATCATCCCCATTGCCGTTCCAGGAGGCCAATTCGATGACGGCCCGGACGACGTGAGTGAGACTGATCGACGCGGACGAACGGCACTCGAGGCTGGTCGAATTGCCCCGCACGCCGGAGTGTGTGTCTCAGCCGCCGACGATCGGCACGGCGCGTGATTACGATGATCGTGCGGAAGCGACGCGGCCCGGTGGAGAGAAACGTGATGCCATCATTGCTGGAGTCGGTGCTTGAGGCGAACGGTGCAGCCCGATTCGCGTCCGTCTCCAAGATCACCGCGCGGGTCGAGTACGGCGGCTCATTCTGGGGAGTCAAGGGCCACCCGGGCTTCCTCGGAACGACGATCGTGGAAGCCCGCGCGCACGAGCAATGGATCCGTCAGACAAATCTCGTGGGTGGACTCCAGCTCATCTTCGACAAGTCACGGAATCTCATCACCGTGATGGACCGCAATGGTGACGTCATCGAAGCGCTGCAGAATCCACGCCACACATTCGACGGGTACACACAGCGATCCGCCTGGAGCATGGCGCAAGCGGCCTACTTCCGCAGTTACGCGACCTGGCATTACCTCGTCGAGCCGTTCGTCTTCGCCTTTCCGGGCACCACGAGCCGTGAGATCGCCCCGCACGCCGAGCATGGCGAACGCTGGCGCGGGTTGAGCGTCACCTTCCCCGCCTCGGTCGACGCCCATAACCAGACCCAGCTGTACTACTTCGACGACTCCTACCGACTGCGGCGCACCGATCTGCAGCCCGAGGTCAACGACTTCTCGCCCACGACGCAGTACGTCCTGGATCATGTCGAGATCGACGGCATCACACTGCCCACGAGGCGTCGGGTCCACGTGCGCCGAGGCGATCGATCGCCCGACATCAGGCGCACGGCCGTCACCATCGACCTCAGCGACATCCACTTCAGCTAGGCATCTCGAGGCGCACGCGCGGCGCGCAGATCTGCCGCATCGGCCGTGCGAGCGCCGGATGGACCGCCAGACACTGACGGGCTTGCCGGTGCCTGGCGGTCGTAAACCGGTGGTGGTTCGCCGTCCGGGTTATCCCTGCAGCCAGAACTCGATGTGGTGCCGGGCCGCGTAGTCCGACGACAGCCGAGGCGTGGGCGCTTCCAGCGACATCACCTGCAGGCTGGTACCGGCCGACGGCCAGCGGAGCGCCTTCGTCGACGGGTTACCCGTCGCTGCGAAACGGGTCCATGCGTCACGGATGCTGTTCGCGAGTGTCTCCTGATCCGCGCTGAGTGCACCCTGGAATGGGGCGTCCGGCAGATCGAAGATGTACGCGAGCTCCGAACCGTGCGTGGCGACCGGAGGGTTCACGGGCGGCGGGTAGCGCAGCGGCGCCTCGTCGTCATTGAACTCGTAGAGGAACGTCGGCGCACGACCAGCCACCCAAGCGTTCAGCTGAGCGGCTCCGGCCACGAAGCTCGCATCACCGACCAGAACGCTCAGCGCCTGCGTCGCAGATCCGTATGAGCTCAGCGGGTACTCGGCGGCGACCTCCGCAGCTCGTCCCGCTGAGACACCAAGAACCGACGCGATCTTCTCCTGATAGTTCTCAGCGGTGACGTTCTCCGCCGGCACGAACCTCCCCTGGCTGACAGCCAAGCCGATCGTGAGGAAGACGGCTTCCTCGTCGCTGTTGGTGCCCTGCAGGATCGGCACCCGTGCGAACTGGCCCGCGGCAAGCGATTCGCCCACCGAGTGCTGGAGCACCTTGCCGTCAACGTAGCCCGGGATCGTGGCGAACGGGAAGTTGTCCACCAAGTCGTCTACCGGGATGCTTCGCAGCTGCTCCGCGGTCGGATCCGTGATGTTGAGCTTCTCGACGAACGCCTTGCCGGCCGCCTCGGCGGTGGCGTGGGAGTCCTGGGTGAGCGCGAATGAGCCGCTCTGCAAGATCGCCTTGTGGAAGAGTCCCCGCGAGCCAGGCGACGTCAGGTGCACGAGCACCGACAGGCCACCGGAGGACTGGCCGGCGATGGTGACGTTGCGACGGTCACCACCGAAGTTGGCGATGTTCTGCTGCACCCACCGCAGCGCCGCCTGCTGGTCCATCAGGCCGTAGTTGCCGGAAGGGCCGCCGGGGCTCTCAGCCAGAGCGGGGTGCGCCAGGAAGCCAAATGCACCGAGGCGGTAGTTGACCGTTACGACCACAGCCCCCTTCGCCGCCAGCTTCGCCGGCTCGTAGTCACGTCCGGCACCGAGGCCCTGGCCTCCGCCATGGAACCAGACGATGACCGGACGGTCCTTGGCGGAGACGCGCGGGGTCGAGACATTCAGATAGAGCGAGTCCTCGGACAGGACACCACCGACGTTGCTCAACGGGGTCCGCTGCTGCGGACTGCTCGGCCCGAACTGGGAGCCGTCCCGCACTCCGGTCCATTTGGCTGGTGGTTGCGGGGGCTTCCACCGCAGCTCACCCACTGGAGGCGCGGCGTAGGGAATGCCGCGGTAGGCAACGCTCCCGTTCACGTCGACACCGCGGATGGCACCACCCTCGGTTTTGACGATCGGTGCGGGTGAGGTCGACGACGTGTCGGCGACAGCGTTCCCTCCCTGGGTTACCGCGACCAGCCCAGCGAGGGCGACCGTGAGGACAGGCAATATCGCCCGCCAGATTCTTCGCGAATTCATGAGATTCTCCTTGTTCGATCTGCACGCTTCTCGTGCACGATCGACAACAATCACCTCGACGCCGAGTCATCACACCAGTGCCGGACCCGGGTGCGCCCCCGGGGCATCGAGCAGGCGCTACCGTCGGCTGCACCTTCCCATGCGGAGCATCCGGTTCCGTGATCGGTCGCTCGCGGTGGCCGTCGAAGCGCTGCCGGCGGTCGAGGACGATCCGGACTCATCCCGCTCGGCGGTCGAGCAATTCGCAGGATGGCCAGTCAGTCAAGCCATCTGGAATCGGCCAGGCCCGATCCCAGTCCCGGCCCGGTCGGCGACATCGTGGCCTTGAGCCCCTTGCGCGATCCGACGCCCAGCTTCATGAACACCTTGCCGAGGTGCCACTCGACCGTACGCGGGCTGATGAAGAGTTGAGCGCCGATCTCGGGGTTGCTTCGGCCCTCTGCGGCGAGGCGTGCGATGAGCGTCTCCTGTGGGGTGAGCTCGTTCGCGGTGTCGAAAGAGCGCGCGCGCACGGTTTCGCCGGTCGCCGCCAACTCGCGCCGGCTTCGTTCCGCGAAACCTTCCATGCCAGCGTCGGCGAAGAACTCGAGCGCCGGGCGGAGGTGTTCGCGTGCATCGATGCGCCGCCCGCTTCGGCGCAGCCATTCGCCGTAAAGCAGCTGGCTGCGGGCTAGTGCCATGCGGATGCGAGTGCGACCGAGGCGTTCGATCGACTCCCGGTACCAAGCTTCGGCTTCGTCGTCGCTGCCGAGCAGGGCGCGGCAGCGCGCCAGGACGCCGAGCGACCAGTCAGTGTCGCTGGCACTGGCGATCTCGACAAGGCGGTCGAGCGCAGGAACTGCTCGATCGGCGTTGTCGCTACGAACCGCCGCCTCGATGAGTTCCGGGTAGACCCACGTTGACAGCCCAAGTTCGAACGGATGCTCCGCCGCACGCTCTGCCGCGGCCAGAGCCTCTTCGTAGCGTCCGTAGCTGTTGAGGAAGACGGAACTCGTCAGTTCCGTTCCCATCAGCCAGAGTCCCTCACCGCGTCTCGAGACATCGGTGCTGGCGGCGTCGATGAGCGCGCGAGCTTCGGTCTCGTTCCCTCGCCAAGCGGCGAGCAGGAACGCGATGTGCGGACTCAGTCTGTTGCCGGTGGCCGCGGTCACCGCTTCCGCCTCGGCTGCCAGCGCGAGCGTTGCCGCGAGATCCCCGGTGAAGAGCTCGACACTGACACGCTCGGTGAGGGCGATGGGCAGCATCGCGAGCGCCCCGCTCCGCCGTGCGAGTCGGACATGCCGATCCGTGAGCTCGAGCCAGCTGACATCATCGCCAACCGCCCGTGCCGCCCGTGAGGCTGGCCAGAGCCACCGCAGGGAGTCATCGTCGTCGAACCGCGCGCTCCTCATCGCGACGAGTGCGCGGCGAATCATCGGGGCCCCGACGGCGTACCCGTCCCTGACGAGCGTCGCGAGTCCGTCGAGGAGCAGTTCGCAGGCAGCCGCCAGTCTCCCCCCCGCGTCGGCCCAGCGTGCGCCGAGGATCGCTCGCGCCACGTCATCGAGTGCACCGCCCCCGTCTGCCAGGCGTCCGGCGAAGAGCGCGGCAGTGAACGCATCGAGATAGGTCTCGCGTGCCACGGCGGCATCCAGCGGCTCGAACCTCTTCGCCGCAAGAAGCAACAGCGATGCAGCCTCTCGACCTCGCGTCGACGCGAAGGAGATCTGTGCCTCGAGCAGTTGCGCTCGCGCGTCATCCAGGTCGCTGAGCGGTCCGGCTTCGGCGATCGCGAGCATCGCATGCGCTCCGTCGGTGAATCCCGCCTGGAGTCGCGCATTCGCGGCGGCGAGAGCCCGGCGAGCTCGCTGGCCCGGATCCGGAGTCAGTTCCATCGATCGCGCGAGGAACGCCGCGGCCGCGGTCCAGCCACCGCGCGACTGCGCGCGGACGGCGGCGAGGTCCAGCTCAGCGGCGACGACTTCATCCAGACCGCTGGCAGCCTCCCCCCGGTGCCATGCCAGACAATCCGCATTCGTATCGCCGATCATTGCTTCGGCGAGGACCTCGTGCGCCCTCCTACGATCCTGTTCGGTGGCAGCGCGGTAGACCGCCGATCGCATCAGGGGGTGGCGGAATCGAACCTGCCCACCGAGTTCGAGCAGGCCCGCCTCCTGTGCGGGTTCGACGGCATCGACCGGGATGGCCGAGAGCGTGGCAGCTCGCCACAGCAGGGGCACGTCGCCCATCGGTTCCGCCGCCGCGATCAGCATCAACTCGCGCGTGGGTGCAGGCAGCGCGTCGAGGCGGCGGGCGAAACCCGATTCGATCCGACCGGAGAGCGAGCCGTGGTCGACGGGGACGATCCCGAAGCCGAACTCCGGACGATCCAGCTCGCGCGGCAGCTCGATGAGGGCGAGCGGGTTTCCGCGGGCCTCCGCGAGGATGCGGCTGCGCACCCGCTGATCGAACGGCCCTGCCACGACCGAATCGAGCAGGGCTGCGGCATCCACGTCGGCAAGACCGTGCACCGCGAGTACAGGGAGGGCATCGAACGCATCGCCCTCATCGCCCGCATCGCATCGACCATCGCGCACGGCGAAGACGATCGCCATTCTCTCCGCAGCCACGCGCCGGGCCACGAAGGTCAGCACCTGCGCAGAGACAGTATCGAGCCATTGCGCATCGTCGAGGACGCAGAGAAGGGGCGACGTCTCAGCCGCTTCCGCGAAGAGTCCAAGCACCGCGAGCCCGACGAGGAATCGATCGGGGGCCCCGCCGCTGCGCGAGCCGAACGCCGTGTCGAGGGCATGTCGCTGAGGCTCCGGAAGGTGAGCGGTGCCGTCGAGAGACGGCGTGCACAGTGCTCGAGGATCGCGTAGGGAAGGTCGACCTCGACTCCACGCCCATGGCCCGCGTGATCACGAACGCATCCGCACGCTGCGCCAGGTATTCGAGCAGGGCGGACTTCCCCACGCCCGCCTCGCCCCGAGCGCGGGCACCTCGCTATGCCCCGAGGCCGCGCTCGCCAGAAGCCGGTCCAGTTTCCTCGCAC
>CAVWVZ010000011.1:0-456623 GCA_963758615.1 uncultured Actinomycetota bacterium
CCCGGCGCTCTACTGATCACGGCCCGCAACAAGATGCGGTCAGCCAAAGTCGGCCAGAAGTCGATCTCCCTGCGAGGACGCCGCCCGATCGAATCAACTTTGCTCTCCGCTGATGACGCTCGAGTCCAGTCGAACTTGGCTGCGGCCGACGAGCTCTTCGCCTCGATCGAGTCGTCGGGTATCGAGTCGGAACAGGTCGGCACGTCGAACCGCTACATCTGGCGTGCGGTTTCTAAGCACGTTGTTGCAAGTTTCCTCGATGCCTTTTCCGCGGCAGACGCAGCTGCACATTTCCAGAACGGCGCCTTGTCCCGATTCGCTCGCAACGCGCAAGCCGATGACCTGCAAACCTGGGATGTCGTGCTCGTCGGTGGCAGCGGCTATGAAGTTGTGTTCGGGAGTGTGAGTGTCGGTCGACCCGTCCGGAGCGCCAAGCCATCGAACGGTAACTGGGTGATCTCCGGAGCGAACCGAAGGGTCGCGGGGCCGGGCGACGTCGCCACCCCATTGACCTCCGCTCAGCGAGCGGCAATTACGGCCGAGTATCAGCATGCTCAGAACGGCTCAGCGAAGCGGGCACCAGACACCCAGTTCGTTCAACACCTCGAACGCCCGGTTTTGCTCGTATATCCAGTTCAACGTAAGTCAGACGGCGAGACCGACCTGGGTCAGACGTTGATTGCGACCGTCGTCGCAGTGCCCGGCACTGCTGGCGTCGTCTCCACGACCGATCAAGTCACGTACTGGCTGAACGCAGTTGCAAAGAGGCTCTGGTTTGAAGACTTCGACACCTATGAGGACGATGAAGATGAAGACTGAGCAAACGTCTGCTCTGTGGAACGCAATGCTCCAGTCCGGAGAACCCCAACACCGACTGATCCGAGACCAACCTCTCCATCTGTACTTCGGCGTCGAGAGCGACGGACTACCGGTCTTCTTCTGTCAGTGACGTACAGCCTGAGCCGCCGAAGATAAAGGGGCTTGTCAATACGCAGGTGCGTCGACGGGACGACCAGAAGTGGGTCGCTGTAGTCGCTCTGACGGACACTGCTTACGCAGACGCGTTCATTGGGATGTGCCTCGAACTCGCTCGACGCACTTCCGTCACCAACGGCGAGGATGAGGGCGTCGCCCTTTTCGATGCGACCCTGACGCATTGGCAGAAGATGCTGTCGCAGCTGAGCATGCGAACCCTCTCGCGCGAACAGATGCGTGGGCTGTTCGGCGAGCTGACTTTCGGAGTTCACCTCGCTCGGCAGACCTCACTCGCCGAGATGATCCACGCATGGGATGGTCCGATGGGCGCCGCGCAGGATTTCCGGCATCCGACATTGGGCAACTACGAGGTGAAGTCCATCGGAATAGACGGCCGCCGGGTGAAGATCTCGTCTGTGGCTCAGCTCGATCCCACGCCCAGTGCGAAGGTCGATCTCATCGTCGCCCAGATCGACGAGGATCCGCTCGGGATGTCGCCAGATGCCACGACGCTCGCGGAGCTCATTCGGTCGATTCGCTCCGCACTCGAGACGACGACGGATCTACTCGACGAGTTCGAGAACAGGATCGCCGCAGTCGGCGTTGACACGAGCGACCCGCGTTACGAGGACATGCGCTTCGTCTGCGTGGGCATCCGCGCCTACCGGACCGGAGACGGCTTTCCCCGGCTACGAGCCACCGCTGTCGTGGCCGGTGTCGAGAACGTCAGGTATGAGATCCAACTCACCGCGCTCGAGCCATTCGCGCTGTCTGTCGAACATGCGCTCGCACCCAACAACCCTGCTGGCGTCGGCGAAGGAGCCACCCATGACTGACCAGATCCACGAGTACCGAAGAGAGCTGGAGAACCGTGTTCGCGCTGCGGCCTCCGTCGGAGGCGCCTACACCGGAGAGGCGTTCATCGCTGAGTTGGCCGCCAAGCTGGCCGAGGCAGAGGAGATCAACTCGCTGACGCCGTGCTACTTCGAGGGGTCTGGTGCCCGGGGGAAGCGTTTGCGGATCGATGGGTTCGATTTCGACGACGAGGAGGGTCACGCCGTCATCGCAGTGTCGGCATACTCAAGCGACGGCGAGATCGGCACGATCACGACGGCCGAGGCGGAACGCCTCTTCGGTCAGGCGGAAGCGTGGGTCGATGGAGTCCTGAACGGCAGCATCCTCGATCTGTTCGAGGAGAGCAGCCAAGTATTCGAGGTGGCAGACGAGCTCCGCGATCGACGAGAGAAGTTGTTCAAGGTACGAATCTACCTTCTGACGAACAACCGGTTGAGCTCCAAGATCAAGGAGTTCCCATCTACTGAGCGGGCCGGAATCACGTTCGAGTACCACCCTTGGGACATCGATCGATTCCACCGGGTCGAGTCGTCTTCGCTCGGCAGAGAAGAGATCGACATTGACCTCCGTGAGTGGGCGCCCGATGGCATTCCATTCCTTCGGGCAGCAATCACATCCAAGGACGTGAGCACGTACCTCGCGGTGGTGCCTGGTTCCGTGCTCGCCGGCGTCTACCGTCGATACGGGTCGCGTGTGCTCGAGTCCAACGTGAGGTCCTTCCTCAGCACACGTGGCAAAGTCAACAAGGGCATCCGCGGCACGCTGCTCCAGCAGCCCGAGATGTTCCTCAGCTACAACAACGGTGTGACTGCAACAGCAAGCGAGGTCACGATCGAGACGACCACCGACGGACCTGCCATGACAGGTGTACGCGACCTCCAGATCGTGAACGGCGGCCAGACCACCGCTTCCCTTTTCTATGTCGACAAGGACGAAAAAGCTACCGACCTCTCCAACGTCTTCGTGCAAATGAAGTTGATCATCGTCGACGGCGAGGTCGAAACCGAGCTGGTGCCGAAGATCAGCAGGTACGCCAACTCGCAGAACGCGGTAAGCGAAGCTGACTTCTTCTCGAATCATGAGTTCCACCAGCGCATGGAGGAGAAGTCGCGGAGAATCCTTGCACCGGCGCAAGCTGGATCCGCCTTCCAGACGAAGTGGTACTACGAGCGCACCCGGTGGGCAGTACCAGAGCGAGAAGGCGAAGCTCACGGCTGCCGGGGCCCGTAAGTTCGAGGCGCAGTACCCCCGAGCTCAGGTGATCACGAAGACCGACGCCGCGAAGTACCTCATCTCATGGTCGCAGCAGCCTCACGTCGTGAGCTCAGGCGCTCAGAAGAACTTCCTCGCGTTCGCGGATCAGATTGACAAAGCGTGGAAGGCGGACAAGGAACAGTTCGGCGATGACTACTTCCGCGGTCTAGTTGGCAAGAGCATTCTCTTCAATGTGGTGCGTCAACGCGTGATGAAGTCAGATTGGTACACGACCGGCTACCTCGCAAACATTGTGACCTACACACTGGCCAAACTCTCGCTTGAGTCCAAGAAGATCTCAGGAGGCGGCGATCTTGATTTCAATCGCATCTGGCTCGCCCAGTCTGTGGACGATGGCCTGCTCGAGGTGACCGATGTGATCGCCGAGCAGGCCTTCCGAGTTCTGACCGCGGATGACCGTCCGGTCCTGAACGTGACTGAATGGGCGAAGCGTGAGAAAGCTTGGGAGTCAGTTAAGTCCCTTCGTTTCACGGAGGTGGCATCGCTCGCCGAGTACACGATCGCAGGCGCTGACGCGATCAGTGCCAAGCGTGATGCGCGAGACGATCAGAAGATGCTCACTGGGATAGAGGCGCAGATGCACGTCATTGCGCAGGGCTCCCGGTATTGGAACCGACTTCGCCAGTTCACGAAGACCCTCCGGATGGTCTCCCCGAAGGAGCTCGGCATCCTTTCTGTCGCAATTGGTGAAAGTGGGCGCGGAATTCCGACTGAGCTCCAGTCCGCGGCTCTCGTCGACCTCGAGAAACGGGCCCGAGCGTCAGGATTCACTGGTAACTGATTTCATGCCCAAGATGCCCGCCACGGTCTTCGCGATCTGGTGAGCGAGATACGGCGGCACCGCATTGCCAACCTGCGTGTACTGCTGAGTCCGATTGCCCATGAAGAAGTAATTGTCGGGGAAGCTCTGCAGCCTGGCTGCCTCACGCACCGTCAGACTACGCATCTGGGCCGGGTCAGGGTGGATGAAGTAATGACCGTCCTTCGCGATGTGGGAGACGATCGTAGAGGAAGGTCGGTCGCTCAGCTGAACACGGAATCGGTCCTCGAATGGGCGAACCTCGGCAGTGGCATTTCGATGGTTCGGGAGCATTCGGTCGGGAAAGTCGCCGAGTTTCGGTGAACGGCCATTTGCGACGGCGAATGCCGCGGCGTAGTAATACCGCTCCAAGTCGCTCACCATGTGACCGCGGGTCTCGTGTTGCACGTATCCGCTCATGCGAGGGTCTGTGATGAACCCTGCGTAACCGCTTGCACTGCGCTCGCGTATTGCCCCTTGGACAAACCTCCTTCCCCGCGAAAGGATCTGACCCTCGACGAGGTCCTCCGTGATACCGTCCGCCACCGCCGCCGCCGCGAACTCGCGTCTGAGGTCATGCCAGGTCTCATCGTTGTCGAGGGTTCGGCTCACACCTGATCGAAGCCGGGGCATTGCCCCCAGAACGTGGCCGACATGAACTTCGGGAGAAGGCGTCAACCTCGCCAGCGATGGAACGGCGCCCTGCAGGTCCGACCGAATACCGAGGAGAATCACCCGGTGGCGCGCCTGCGGAACCCCGTACCGCTCAGCGCGGATGACGAAGTCAGACGGGCGGAGCTCGTCGCCTTCGCCGTCGACTGTCAGCGATACCACGCGGTAATTCAAGCCCTCGGCAGGATCCCGCAGGTCAGCGAGGATCCGTGAGAACATCCCTGTTCCGCCGTGCGTGGAGGAAAGCAGTCCCTTGACGTTCTCCATCACGAACACTGGGGGACGGAACTCAGCGAGGATGTGGAGGTACTCGCGGTACAGGAAATGCTTCTTGTCATGCTCGAAGTCCTGATCGTTGGTCCGGCGCGCCCTTCCGACAAGCGAATACGCCTGGCACGGCGGGCCCCCCACGAGCACCCAAGGATCCCCCACAGCCAGCTCGCGGATCAGACTTTCCCGGATGAGCGACCCATAGTGGTCACGAGTGTCCTCGCCCAATTCAATGCGGTGAACATGCTGGCGCGCTTCACGCAGCGCCGCACCAAAGGTGTGATCCGCCTCCAGTGAGTCGTACGGAATCTCGTCGCGGAGGAATCGATAGTAGATCTCGTCGTCGCCGCTGCGTCGAGCGCGATGGTACGCGGCACGAAGAGTCAGTGTGTCGTTCGCAGAGTTCTCCATCTCATACGACCCGACCGTATTGAACACGGGCCGACCCGAGCCGTCGTCCAGGCTGGAGAAACCCTCGTTAAAGCCCCCTGGGCCCGCGAACAGG
Source organism: uncultured Actinomycetota bacterium (assembly GCA_963758615.1). Classification (GTDB taxonomy): domain Bacteria; phylum Actinomycetota; class Actinomycetes; order Actinomycetales; family Microbacteriaceae; genus Agromyces. The sequence continues at coordinate 5,352 of CAVWVZ010000011.1, forward strand.
TCGACGACGGGGATCATTTGCATCCTCCACAAATAGGTTGCTGCGACTTACATCAGCCGAAAGCCAGGGTACCAGGTCGCGTAGACGGATTGCTCGCATCGTGCATGCTGCCGGGGCGAGAATGGCATCATGTCACGATCCGCCGACAGCGCCGACCGCAGTTGGGCTTCATCGCCGGCTGCGCGCAAGACCATGCTCGGCAACAGGCGACGGGACACGGGGCCGGAGATTGCTGTCAGGCGACTCCTGCATTCTCAGGGTCTGCGGTACCGCGTCGACTTTGCGCCGTCACCGACCCCTCGACGCCGTGCGGACATTGTCTTCACACGACAACAGCTCGCGGTGTTCATTGACGGGTGCTTCTGGCATGGCTGCCCGGTTCACTACATCGCCCCGGTTGCGAATGCCGCATTCTGGGCTCGCAAGATCGTCACCAACAAGCAGCGCGACGCGGACACGACTGACGCCCTTGTATCGGCGGGCTGGAGAGTCATGCGGTTCTGGGAGCATGACGACCCGTCGCTCGTGGCGGAACGTATCGGCGCAGCCGTGGTCGACCAGGGGGCTCGATCCAAGTCGGGCTAGAGACGTTCCGAGGGCGCTCCTCGGTCGCAATGTCACGGGGCGACGGCCGCACGATTGTGTCGTGCCGACCGCCGCCCCGTCTGCCGCTCGGTTAGACGCGGCCTCCGCGGCGACGCCGGATTTCGGCGGCGAGCAGCATGCCGCCGAGCAACACGAGGAGGGCTGCGATCGCGACGGCGTTGCCGAGTTCCACGCCGGTGTGCGCCAGGCCCGACCCGCCGCCGGACGCGGGCGCTGACGGCGATCCCGGGTCTCCGCCATCCGACCCGCCGTCGCCCGGATCCGTCGGTCCGCCCGGATCCGTCGGTCCACCCGGATCCGTCGGTCCACCCGGATCCGTCGGTCCGCCCGGCTCCTCGTCCTCGACCGGGGCCAGCTGCGCCAGCGAGACCGGAGTCGTGAAGATCACGCGATGCGCCGAGATGTGCATGTCAGGCGTGAGCACCTCGTATTTCGCGCGAACCCAGAACGCGGCGTCCTCCTCGACCTGGATGGTCCGCGACTCGACGGGACCGGGCTCGAGCACCTGGTCGTGCGGCACCTCCTCCCAGTGGAACCTGCCCTTGTAGATGTCCCAGCCGTATCCGACCGAGAAGTCGAACCCGTGGCTGTATGCCGGATACCGGTTGCTCGCGGTGAGGGTGATCGGGGTGTCCGCGGCCGCCTCGGCGTCGGGAGCGTCGGCACCATCAGCACCGGGCACCGTCGCCGACATGGTCGCCCAGAAGTCGTTCGAGATCTTCGGCTCGCTCGCGCACCGCTCCGACCCTTGGTTCGCGTAGGCGCCGAGCACCTCGCCGTCGAGCAGGAACTCGACGCCCGTCATCGCCGTCAGGTCGAACGTGCCGGTGACGACCGGCTTGTCGATCCAGACGCTCGCGAACACGAGCGGGCCCGAGCACATCTTGTAGCGCATCGTCGCCTGCGTGACCTCGCCGGTGGTGTTCTTGTAGACGAGGTCCATCGCGTTCTCGTCGTCGGGGTTCTGGGTCATCGTCACCGCAGCTGGTTCGGTCTCGGCGACGGTGAACTCGTAGTCGCGCTGCTGGGTCTGCGAGCCGTCGGCCGCGATCGCCCAGACTCGCGCGGTGTAGTCGCCGGGCACGACCGGCGCTGTCGACGACCGGCGGCTGTCCGAGTCGAACATCGGGTCGTGCGACAGCTCGAGGGTCTCGTCGAGTGCGATCACTCCGCCGGCACTCTCGATCACGACGCGAGCCTGCCCGATGCCGCCGTAGGTGATCTCGGCTCCCGCGGTCGCGTTGCCGTCGGCGCCGTAGTCGACGACCTCCCACAGGTCGTAGATCACGATATTCGCGACGTGCAACTCCGCCTCGGCATGACCCGTTTCGGAGTCGATCCGTACGAGATGAGTGCCCTCCGCGGCATCCGTCGGCACCGGCAGGTACCGGGAGACCCCGCCGTCGTCCCCGGCACGACCGGCCGCGAGCTGCTCGCCGTCGAGCGAGATCGTGTACTCGCCTGCGGGTGTGAGCCCGACCGCCTCGACGCTGAATGACTTGTCGGGGCGCACCCACTCGGGCGCGACCGTCACGGCGAGGTCCTCGTCACCGGCGGCCGGCTTGCCGGGCGTCGAGACGACGATGTTCGTCACACGCGTGGTGTCGCCGAAGTGCACCCGGCCGAGGTACCGCGAACCGGGTGCGAGGCCCGACCAGGAAACGGCGACGGATGCCGCTTCGCCGAGCTTCATCGGCAGCACGGCCGGATCTGCGGTGAGGGCGCCGACGTGCGCTTCCCCGCCGAGGAAGTACCCGGTCAGTTCGTAGTCGAGGTCACCCTCGCCCGCGAAGAAGTCGACCTCGACCAAGTAGCGACCGCTCGAGGGCAGCGGCATGATGATCCGCTCGTCGGCCTTCGGTGTCGTGGCCTCCTGCCTGAGCCAGCTGCTGCCGTGCTGGGAGAGCTCGTAGAGACGCAGGTCGAGGTCGGCACTGTCATCGGCCGCATCGAGGTCGAACCGCGCGTACGTCGTGCCTTCGGGGATCTCGATCACATGGCGGTCGCGCTCGCCGCCCTCAGTGCCGCGACCCCGCAGGACGTGACCCTTGACGAGGCCGTCGACCGCGATCGGAACGTCGAGCGTGTCGCCCGCCGAGACCGGGATCTCGAGCGAGCCGTCGATCCCCGCGCCGGTGGCCTGCGAGGGAACGCTGAGCACCACCGGACGCACCGCGAGCGGCGTCGTGACGGTGCCGTCGCCCCCGACCCAGCGGAGCGTGCCGGTGGTGAACGCGTCGAGCGGGGCATCCGTTCGCCGGAAGGTCACCGTGTACTCCAGCTCATCGCCCGCAGCGGCGAAGTCGAGCACCGCCGGCTCGACACTCACCTCGACACCGGGCATGTCCACCGGCTGCGCCTCGTAACTGGCCCGGGGCGGTCGCCGTGACCGTGCGGGTGACCGTCTCGACGCCGGCGAGCGCGCCGACCGAGATCGAGGCGAGGTTGAGGTTCGAGGGATCGATCGGTTCCACGCCGACATCCACGAAGCCGAGGCCCTGGATGTAGCCGTACCAGTCGTCGAGGTCGTTGAGGTACAGGAACCCGGGCTCGAAGTATCGCGTCGGATCCACGTGGCCGGCGCCCTGGATGAACGGGTCGTCGACCGGCTCGCCGGCGCCGTCGACGGTGTCGTACGCGGTCGTCATGAGCGCCGACTTGACCTCCGCCGGCGAGGCGTTCGGGCGTTCGCCGAGGTACAGCGCGGCGAGCCCCGCAACGTGCGGCGAGGACATGGAGGTGCCCGACAGGAGCTGGAAGCGGGGGTCTTCATTCTCGGCGTTGGCTGCATCCGCGAGGATCGCGACGCCGGGCGCGGCGACGTCGGGCTTCAGCACGTCGCCGCCGTCGGCGAGGATCGGTCCGCGCGACGAGAAGCCGCCGACCTGCGGCGTCGGAACGGATGCCCCGCCGGTCGTGTTGCCGTCTTCGAGCGTCACGCTCGCCCCGGCCGTCGCGGCATAGCCGCTGACCGCCTCGTACGCGTCCCCGTCGAGGTGCACCGTGGGAACCGAGTGGTCGTCGAGGTCGACCGAGTTGGGTCCGGGGTTGACGAGCACCATGCCGATGCCGCCCGCGCGCGCAACCTCCGCCGACTTCGCAACACGGTCGATCACGCCCCGCTCGCAGAGCACGATCGTGCCGGCCGCCAGGGCGGGGTCGAGGGTGCCGGGCCCGCAGAGCCGCGGGTCCTCGGCGCCCGCAACACCGATGGCGGATGCCGCGACGAGCGGGCCCTCGAGCGACCCGCCGGCCGGAACCGTGATCGATCCGCCGAGGAACGTGCGGCCGTCACCGAGACGAACGCTCGCCTCATAGCTCGGGATCGTGGATGCCGCGACCGTCGTGATCCACGGGGCGGCGTTGTCGGCCGTGGAAGCCTCCGGTCCGTCGTTGCCCGCGGAGGCGGCCACGAAGATACCCGCGGCCGCAGCCCGGAGGAACGCCTGGTCGGTGAGCGAGACGGTCGTGATCGCCGCGCCGCCACCGATGGAGTAGTTGATCACGTCGACGCCGTCGAACACGGCGGCGTCGATCGCGGCGAGGAGGTCGCCGGTGGCGCATCCGTCGTCGTACGGTGTCGGACCCGACCAACAGACCTTGTACACCGCGATCTTGGCGGCGGGCGCGACGCCCGAGATCTCGCCGAGGTCGCGTCCGGCGACGCTCGCCGGCACACCGTGGTTGCCGGCCGCCGTGCTCGCGGTGTGCGAGCCGTGGCCGTTGCCGTCGCGAGGCGAGACGTACTCGGCGCGGTCGGCGCCGATCGACCCCTCCGAGAAGTTGTCGAGGAAGTAGCGTGCGCCGATGAGCTTCGTCGAGCAGTCGTCGGCGGTGAACTGCTCACCGGTGACGCAGGCGCCGCGGAAGCGGGCACCGTCGGCCTTCTCGAAGACGATCGACTCGCCGTCGCGATACGGCTCGGCGCCGGGTGCATCGCCGAGCGGTTCGCCCGCGAACGACGGGTTCTCGGGTGCGACGCCCGTGTCGATGACGCCGACCACGACGCCCTCGCCGGCCGAGTCGACGCCGCCCGTCTCGCTCCAGACGCCGCCATCGCCGCTGAGACCGAGGAAGTCGGTCGACGGCACGGCCGCCTGCACGTGCAGGAGCTCGTCCTTCACGACGGCGAGGACCCGCGAATCGGCCGCCAACGCAGCGGCCTGGTCGGCGGTCAGCGTGCTGCTGAAGCCGTTGGTCGCGAGCGTGTAGGAGCTGATGATGTCGGCACCGACGGATTCGGCCACCGCCGCCTGCTGATCACTCAGGTGGTCGGAGTAGGCGACCGCTCGCTTCGAGCGAGCCGCGAGCTCCTCCCCCTCGGGCGCGCGCGTCGCCGAGAACGAGTCCGTGCCGCCGCCGTACGTGGCGACGGCCTCCTCGCGGAGGGTGACGATATAGCGCCCGTCCTCGAACGCGGCTTCGTCTTTCGACGCGGTTGCGGCCGGCGCGGCGATAGGCGTGTTGGGAGAGGGAGTGTCGTCAGCCGTCGCCGCGGGCGAGAAGGCGGTGCCGAGCGTGAGGAACAGGAGCGCGGCGGCGAGGGTCGCGGTCGCGCGACGCCCTCCCGTCACGGTGGCGGAGCGGGTGCGTGTGGTCACGAAGATCCTTGCTGGGAACGGATGCCGGGGATGTCATGCCGCTCAACGGCCGACGATCGTCCCATTGTGTGCGAGCCGAACCACGCATGGTTGGCCGACATCGGCCAACGGCCTGAGCAGGCCACCGCGCGAAACATGACTGTTACACGGGCGGCCCGAAACTCACAGCCAGCGACGCCTCACGGCCTCGACGCCCGCCTGGAACCTGTTGCCCGCACCGAGTTCGGCGAGCAGCTCCTGGCTCCGCCGACGAAGCGTGCGAGGCGACATCCCGAGCTGCCTGGCGATGGCGTCGTCCTTCATCCCGACCGCCATGAGCGTGAGGATCGACCGTTCCTCGAACGAGGGACGCCTGCCGAACTCCTCGGCGATCGCGGGGTCGGATGCTCCGCCTGCGACGTGCTCCTTCGCCTCCGGCAACGGCATCGCGCGAGTCCAGTGGAACTCGAAGAGCTCGCGGAGGGCGTGCACGAGCGGCGGCGCATGCGTGATGAGGGCGTCGACGCGTCCCGGCTCGAGGCTCAGCGACACGAGCGCGATCTCACCGTCGACGATCGCGAGCTTCACCGGAAGGTCGTCCGTGATGCGCGACTGCTCGCCCTGCTCGGCGAGTTGTTCGACCTCGTCCCACGTCGTGCCCTGGTCGAAGCTCTCGATCGTGTAGACAGCGCGCCAGTCGACACCGCGAGCGAGCACCGATGCCTCGAACGGATCGAGCGAAGCCGAGACGTAGGGCGGCCGGTCGAACGAGAGGAACTCGCGTCTCGCCTGATGCTGCAGCCTCGCGTACCAGCCGGCGACCGTGTCTGGATCGGTCAGGATGACGGCCTGATGCGAGGCTGCATCGCCAGGCGTCGCCGCGTCGAAGTACTCGACGAGCATCGGGATGGCTTCGCGGATTCGGAGCGCTTGGTCGCTGAGCTGATCGATGATCGCCCTCAGGGCATACCGCGGATCGACCGCCGCGTACTCCGGCGGGTCGACCTCGAGACGCGACACCAGCCCGAGCTGCCGGAGGTTCTCGAGCTGCTCGAAGGTGATCGTCTCGTCGAGCTCGAACTGGCCGGCGATCGCGGCGACGCTCGCTCGCCCCGTCATGAGCACGTGTACGTAGAGGCGCTCGCTCGCGGCGCTCAATCCAGCGACGTCGAGGAGCGGAAGGTCGTCGGCCACGTGGTCAGCGTAGCGAGCGCACCCCGTTGCCACACGGCCCGGACCCGCGACGCGTCATGCAGGGGCCGTCGGGGACGTCACGCCGCCATATCGTCGTGCGTCACCACACGGCTCAGCTCGATGCCTCCGTCGGGTCGCACCCAGTAGTGCAGGCGGCGCGCGGCCGGCGTGTTCTGCTCGATCGAGGCACGGTGGCAGCGGGCGCCGTCGTCCTGGCGGACGAGGTCAGCGGCGGTCGCACCGTCGCCGGCGCGAAGCGGGTGGAGGCGCCTGCCGGCGATGTCGGCCGCTCGGCCGACGAGCACATCGACGGTCGCCTTGAAGGTCTTGGCGAGCTGGCCGTCGTCGAGCCGCTCGAGCGACGTCGCGAACTCGGGGCCGACCACGAAGTCGGTCGGCAGGGGCCGACGCGGCGCGATCCGACGGCGCGACCCGGTCGACCCAGGCGAGCAGGATCTCGTGGCGCACCCAGTCGTCGGCGTCGAGCCACTGCGCGCGGCGCTCGTCGAACCGGCTCGTCGCGGGGGCATCCGGCGTGCGGCGGGCCTCCCGCAGCTGCTTCCGCTGGGCGCGCAACTCATCCTCGAGATCGCGGACGCGGGCGCGCTCCTCACCCAGCTCGGCGAGGGCGTCGCGAAGCTCGCGCCGATCGGTCAGCGCCTGATGCCGCAACACCGCGAGCGATCCGGTGTCGGCGCCCGCATCGCGAAGCTGCGCGGCGAGGTCGGCCTTCTCGCGCTGCAGGCGCGTGATCGTGAGTTGCTGCGATTGCGCGAGTCTGCCTGCCCGCGGCTCCTCCCGCGCGGCGACACCACGACGGCACGACGGATGCCGTGACCGACGCGACTCGCTCGGCACGACCCGCTGCAGCCCGGCCGCGGAATGGGCGCGTGACGGCGCGGGCCGCGGAGCGGCATCCGAGGAGTACCGACGCAGCGGCATCCGGAACCGACGTCGCTGCGGCATCCGGAATCGACACCTCGATCGCAGCCGGCGGCAGCGCGACCTCGGCGACCGACCGCACCGGCTCGTCGTCGACCGCGACGAGCGGCCGGTCCTCCCGCAGCCACGACGGGCCGCCCTCGACGAGCGCGAGCGGCGGCAGGATCGGTTCGTCGTCGTCGACGTCCGAGAGGCAGAGGTGCAGGCGGTCGCCCGAGAGGTGCAGCACCCGCGCCGGCACCACGTCGCCGACCGACAGCAGTGAGTCGACCCGGTCGAGCGGGTTCGGCGTGACGTCCTCGCGCGTGATCTCGATGCGCACGTTCGGGTGCAACGCGAGCGTGGCGCGGCGATCGCTCGTCGCCTCGACGAAAGCCAGGGTCACCTCGCGGTGCGGGAACCGCGCGGCGAGCGCCGCGATGTCGGGCGTCTCGAGCTCGACGTTGAGGCGACGGGTCTCGACGTCGAGCATGCCGACGATGCGTTGGCCCTTGGCGAGCGTCCAGCCGAGCGGCACCGGCGGGTAGGTCAGCTCCTGCCAGATGGTCGCCATGCCGCGGGCGCCGAGGTTCACGATGGCGCGCGAACCGTCGGCGAGGATGCCGGTCACGGTTCCGGATGCCGCGACCGCGGCCTCGGGCGTCGACGCGAAGAGTCCCGCCGCGTTGGCGTGCGCGAGCACGTCGGTGATGAGCCGCCCGGTGGCGTGCGACGCCGTCGGCTGCGGGAATCGCAACCTCGACTCGCTCGTCGACGTCGTGGCGGTGAAGCCGACCGGGTAGGAGCGTCCGGCACCGCCGTACACGTCGAGGCGGTCGGGCAGGAGCCTGCTGAGTTCGCGGGTGAGATCGCCCGTCTCGATCGTGAAGACCCGGCTGACATCGCCGATCTCATCGACGAGCGCGTCGGCATCGAGCTCGGGATCCTTGGCGCCGAAGCGCGACGTGACGACGACCCAGGGTCGGTCGCGATCGGTATCGAAGAGTCCACATGCGAGTTCGGTGACGGCGGACAGGGTGTCCACTCGGGTGTGCGTCATCGGAGCTCCCTCCTTCCGGCCAAGGCTTCGGGTGCGTGAGGCGACTGTAGTCGTACCCACCGACATCGCCGTACCTGCTCGTCAGGCATCAGGAGTCGACGTACCCCCCGATCAGGGGTGGTTTCGCGCAATGTCGGTGGTGCCTGTCAGCCTTCACTACTGCCCGCCGAATGGTGCGGGTACCGGCTCCGGAACCACGGAGTCGACGTCCCTCAAGGAGCGCCCACCCCGGCGCGCCGACACCTGCTTCGGCGCGGCTTCGCGCCGCGGCAAGCAATCAAGAGAAAGCAGCACACGCATGTCCACCACGCAGGCTCCGAACCCGGAGCAGTTCCCCACCCCGCCCGCCTCGCACACCGGGGCTTCGACCGCAGCCGCCGGCGCGCCCACCGGGCCGTCCGCCGCCGACTCCGACAGGACCTTCATCCTGACGTGGCTGTTCGCCTGGTTCCTCGGCTTCTGGGGCGTCGACCGGTTCTACCTCGGCAAGGTCGGCTCGGGCCTCGGCAAGCTGCTTCACCCTCGGCGGCCTCGGCATCTGGGTGCTCGTCGACCTGATCCTGGTGCTCACCGGCGCGCAGCGCGACAAGCAGGGCCGCAAGCTCGCCGGCTACGACCAGCACAAGAAGGTCGCCTGGATCGTCACGGCCGCCGTCATCGTGTTCTCGATCGTGATCGGATTCGATCAACGGCGCGAACGCGGGCCGCATACCGCGCCGTCGCACCGGCCGCCGACAGGCCTGCCACCGAAGCGGATGCCCCGGCCGCGGCGCCCGCCGAAGAGCCCACCGCCGCGCCCACCGTCAATGACTGGGCCGCCGAGAGTCTCGGCACGGTCGCCAGCCCGTAAGCCAGACCGGCACGCGGCGAAGGGGCTTCTCGGCGGCGAGAAGTACTCACCTCACCGCGTCGATCGCCGGCGACGGTGTGGACGTCACCGAGTACAACATGTTCAATGATCCGGCCCCGGCAGGCTTCAAGTGGGTCATCGTGTCCGTCTCGATGACCGGCATCGACCCCGACGGGGTCGAGCCGAGCCTCGCCTCCTCATCGACCTCGGACGCCTCGCCACTCGACGGCAACTGGGCGATCACCATCTCCACGATCTCCGCAGGAGTCCACCGTGCTCGGCGAGGGCATGCCGCACATGTACGAAGGGGCCGGAACTCTACCCCGGCAACACGTTCACTGGGTTCATGTCCTTCCTCGTGCCGGGACACCGCGACCGGGTTCAGCCTGGGGCTGCACGGAACAAACGGCAACTACATCGCGCTGTAGGGCCCGTGCAGGGGCGTGCCGCCGGGAGACATTCTCGGGGCATGCCCCTCCGGCACCGAGAGGCATGCCCGGAGCCGGTCACACTCCGGAAGCACACTCCAAATGGGGGTGTCGTGACGCCGCGGTTCCCTCCTATCGTCGATCCGAGCGCCGAAACCCGAATCGGCGAGCCCGAGGAAGAAGACACACGCTGACCGACCCCGTCGCCGCCCCTACATCGACATTGCGTGGGCGCCCCGCCGCGGCATCCGTCATCGCCGAATGCCTGCGAATCCAGACGAACGCGCCGCCGCGGTCGTCCATCGCGCGCCTCATCGGGCGTTCTCCGCTCTCCGCCGAGGCGATGCCCTGGTATGTGGGAGCGCTCGGAGAGCTCAAGGTCGCGCGGCGCCTCGAGGCGCTCGGGCCCGAGTGGCGGGTGTTCCACGCGGTGCCGGTGGGCAGCGGCACGAGCGACATCGACCACGTCGTCATCGGGCCGCCCGGGGTGTTCACGATCAACACGAAGCACCACGAAGGCAAGGACGTCTGGGTCGGCGGCAGGCGCATCATGGTGGGCGGACAGCGCACCGACTACCTCCGGTCCTCGCGGCACGAGGCGAAGCGCGCCTCGCGACGGCTGTCGTTGGCGGCGCGAGGGATCGTCGACGTGGCGCCGGTCATCGTGATCGTGGGCGCGCGCCGCTTCACCGTGCGCGAACGCCCCGCCGACGTGTTCGTGCTCCGCGAGCCTCACCTCACGCGTTGGCTCACCCGGCTGCCCGCGGTCGTGCCGCCCTCGTTCGTCGACCGACTTGCGGATGCCGCTGCCGTGCCGTCGACGTGGCACGACGCTCCCGTGCTCGACGCAGTCGATGTCGGCGCGTTCCAAGCACTGCGCGACGAGGTCGCACGGGCGCAGAGCCGGCGACGCGTCTGGATCCTGGCACTCGTCGTCGCAGTTCCGTTCGCGTGGTTCGCGGCGTTCTCTTCGCTCCTCGGCTTCCTCGGGCGTTGACGGAGGCGTCCCGACCGGGGCGCGCGACAGATCGACATCGCCCCCTCCGCGATGGGGTCGATTCAGTCTTGGGCGGTGTCCGCTGCGTCGAGCTTCTCGAGCAGCCGGATGGAGGTGCCCCAGGTGCGCACGGTCATCTGCTGGAAGACGGGCATGGCCATGAACTTCTGGATGCGGGTCTTCGTCGCGCGCGCCGCCACACGCGAGAAGTAGATCGCGCCCGGACCGGGCGCCACGGAATCGACGCCCTCGCGCAGCTCGGGCATCTCGGCGAGCGCCTCCTCGGCGGTGAGCGGGTGCTTGAGGAAGAAGATGTCGCTTCGCAGTTTCGGCGATCCGTGATCCGCGGGCGCGGCATCGATCGTCTGGGCGAGCTCGTCGCGCGACCGGATCACGACGAGCAGCGGCATCCCGAACCGCTCCTCGAGCATCGCCTCGATTTCCGCCTCGAGCTTCGGTCCCTTCTTGTGGTCGGCGCTGAACAGCACATTGCCGCTCTGCAGGTAGGTGCTGACATCCTCGTATCCGGCGTCGCGGAAGCACGCGACGAGGTCGGGCATGCGGACCGGGTTCCTGCCGCCGACATTGATGCCCCGCAGCAGCGCGACGTACGAGGAACCGGTGCGCGCGGCATCCGCCGGCTTCTTCTGAGCGGCAGCGGTCATGTGCACATGGCTACCAGAACGAAGCGGATGCCGCGACCGGCCAGGGTTCGACGATCACCCCGCCGCGTACACCCACGCTTCGCCACCCGAGGCGAGCTGCGCGCGAACGCGCCGGTAGTCCTCGACCTCATACGCATCCGCCGCCGCGAGCTGCTCGGCCGTGACCTCGAGCACGACACCGTCGACCCGATCGCGGGGGTCGTCCGTGCGCTCGAGGATCGGGTGCTCGGCCTCGCCGCTCAGTGCGACGACGTCTGGGGCGGTGATGCGCAGCATCCGCAGCCGCCAGCCAACCAGCGCATCGGACGTGGTCGGCAGCTCGGTGCCGAACAGCTGCCGTTGCACGTGCGGCAGCCGCAGGGTGCCGTAGCTGAAGAGGCGTTCAGTGGCGGGCATGGATCGAGGGTAACCGCCACGGCTCGGCTCACCCGAGGCCGACCACGATCGCGGTGGCGCGATAACAAGTGCGGAACGCTGGGTGATCGACCGGTGCGGTGGCGCGTCCGCTCTGTCACCATCGAAGCATGAGCGACCCGACGAGGGCGCCCGCAGGGTGGTACGAAGACGGGTCCGGCGGACGGCGGTACGGGGACGGCGACGCCGGGACGCAGCACGCCCCCGCCGGTTCCGCATTCCGGCACGTCGGTACGGGCTCAACGCGCGTGCCCACCGGCGGATCCTCGCGGAGGGAGAAGATCGGGCCGACTTGTGACCTTCTCCCCTCCCCACGACATTCCTAGAGTGAAGGGGGTGTGCACGTGGACGAGAGCGATCGCACCGACGCCGAGCTCCTTGAGCGCTTGGCGAGTGGCGACCAATGGGCGATGGCGGTCGTGTTCGATCGGCATGCCCCGGCGGTGACGCGGTACGCGTGGGCGATCGCGCCGAGCCGGATGGATGTCGAAGAGATCGTGCAGGACACGTTCCTCACGGTCTGGCGCAAGGCGGCGGAGATCATGATCGCGGAGGCGTCGCTGCTTCCGTGGCTCCTCGTCACGTGCCGCAACTTCGGAATGAACGCCGTGAGGAAGACGGCCCGCAGTCGGGCCGAGCAGTTCGACGACGACGCCCCGCAGCGCGGCGCCGACGTCGTCCGCGAACATCATGATGCCGAGGCGGCGCGGGACGACCTGCGCTGGGTCCTCGACGAGATCGAACGACTCGAGCCGATCGACCGGCAGGTGTGCGAGCTCTGCCTGGTCGAAGGCCTGCCCTACGCCGAGGCGGCCGAACGGCTCGACCTCAGTGTCGGCGCAGTCAAGCAACGCGTGTCCCGAAGCCGGGCCCGATTGAAGAAGGCGGTGACCCTCGATGAAGTCTGAACCTCCCACAGGAGACGAACTGACGCGCCTCCTCGGCGCGATGAAGCGCAACGTGCTCGAACGGGTCGCACAGGAACCAGCGCCCGCGAAGCGGAAGTCCGTGCGCCACATCTTCGGGCTCGGGCTCGGGGTGGCCGCGCTGCTCGGCGTCGGGGCGGGAGCCGCATTCGCGCTCGGCGTGATCACCGCACCCGAGGAGGATGCCGCGACCGTGGCAACGGATGCCCCGAACACGCCATCGACGGCATCGCAGCCGACCGCGCCGGCGACGAGCGAGTACGCGGTCACGCCGGGCCAGCCCGCCTCACGCTACGGCCTGGACTGCGGAACCCTGGTCGATCCCGCGCTGGTGACGGGCCTGTTCAGCACCGAGGTCGCTGCGATCGACCCGATCGTGTCCGAGTCGGGCGTCGGCATCGCGATCCCGAGGCGCGCAGCGACCCTCGCCGTCGGCGGCTCAGTCTGCGAATGGTCGAACGGCGTGCCGATGAACGAGCAGTACGGCGTCGAGCCCGACTACGTGGGCCTCACGATCTCGGTCGTCCCCCGCCCCGCCGCCGGCTGGAGCGAGTACGCCACCCAGCACGCGATGCCTGCTGACGAGAGCCAGTGCGCCGACAGTTGGTGCTCGGCGAGCTCAGCGGTCGGCGACGCCTGGGTCACCCTCTCGGCGTACGGAGCCGAGCTCGCGACCGACCCGTCCGGCTGGCAGGCGCTCGTTGACGCGGTCATCGGCGCGGTGGACGCTGCCGGGCCGGCTGCCGCGCCGACCGTCACAGAGCGGATGACCCTGCCAGGGCCTGAGGACTGCGACGCGATCATCCCCGTCGACCAGGTGGGATCGATCACGTCGACTCCCGGCGTACAGGTGATGATCGGCTCCGGAGGCTGGAGCGAATGGGCCGAGGCCCGGCTCCACGCAGATGCTGTGGGCTGCGGCTGGGGTGTCGACGACCTCAGCCGGGCGGCGCGGGTGGACTGGCTGCATGACGGTCGCTGGGCGTACCTGCGGATGCTCCACGCCGAAGCGTCGACGCCGATCGAGCTCGCCGGCCTCGCCGCGGGCGACGCGGCATCCGTTCGCTGCGACGAGCGGTTCGGCGCGACGTGCGCCGTCGACCTCACGGTCGGGCGGGACTGGTACAACGTGACGGCGAACGACGAGGCCACGGCGATCGCGCTCGCCGAGGCGGTGCTCGCCCGGCTCGGGGGGTGACGCAGGGCCGGCACCGACACGAATGCCGGTTCCGCCTCATTGATGAGGGGGAACCGGCGTTTCGACATGCGAGCGATGCAGTGACCGGATCAGTCGCCGGCACATGGTTACCAGAACGCAACGGATGGCGCGACGGTCGCGGGGCGGCCCGTGTCACCATCGATGTATGAGCGACCCGACGAGGGCGCCCGCAGGGTGGTACGAAGACGGGTCCGGCGGACGACGGTACTGGGACGGCGACGCCTGGACGCAGTATGTCGCGCCCGCACCCGTGACCGAGCCGCTCCCGCAGGTCGGGCCCGACACGGCGGTCACCGCGGTGCTGCCTGTCGGCGACGAGAATCCGACGATTCCGTTCGTCTGGGGGTCGCAAGGGCCGGATGCCGCGGGGTCCGGTTACGGCGACGCCCCGACGGCGGCGGCAGGGTGGACCGACGCGTTCACCGCCTACGGGGAAACCGCGCCCACCGCGCCGTACGGGGCCGTCGGCGCGAACCCCTATGCCACGACGGAGAGTTACGGCGGACTCCCCACGACGACGCTTGCGGGGCATCCGTTCACCGAGCCGTCGAAGCCCGGGCCGAACGTCGTGGGCATCATCGGCCTCCTCGTCGCGATCGTGGGGTTCCTGCTCGTGTTCCTCCCCGCCGCGAGCGGCTTCGCGTGGATCTTCGTGACGGTCGCGTTCGTGCTCTCACTCATCGGACTGTTCCTGCGCAGCGCGAAGTGGCCGGCGGTCATCGGGCTCGTCATCTCGATCATCGCCGCGATCGCCGGCATCGTGATGTTCGTCACCTTCCTGATCGGGTCGGTCGGCACGGTGATCGATGACGCGATTCCCGACGTGCCGATATTTCCGCAGCCGGCGCCGGATGACCCGGGGGCGGACCCCGATGCCGAGCAACCCGAGGCACCCGTCGCGGGCGACCTGAGATTCGGCGAGACGATGACCTGGGACGACGGAGTCGCGCTCACGGTCTCTGCACCCGAGCCGTACACGCCGAGCGACTTCGCGGTCGGCGCGACGCGGGCGAGCAGCATCGTGTTCACGTTCACGATCACCAACAACTCGACGCAGGACCTGCAGCCCCTGCCGCTGCCGACGCTCTCGTCGGGCGATCAGGAGGTGAGCCAGATCTTCGACATCGGCAGCGATCTCTTCGGGACCGGCGACGACGTCGGCTTCCCTCCGGCCGAGACGATCGAGCCGGGCGCGTCGGTCAGCTGGAGGGCCGCCTGGTCGGTCGACGACCCGAGCTCGCTCACGATGGAGGTGGCGCCGAACTTCCTGTATCCGAGCGCGACCTTCACGAACGCGCCGTAACGCGGCGCGACGAGGCCGCCGACGTCGCCCCGCTGCCCGAGGCCATGGCGTCGGGATGCATCGATGTCGCGCCGCGCCAGAAGCAGGGCTTCGCTCGCGAGGAATGCGGCACGCCGGGCCATGGCGATCACCTGCGCTTGGTGATCCCGGTCGGTCACCGCGACCGTCACCGCGGGGCTGCCGAGGTAGTGGCCGAGATCGATCCGGATGCGCTCGGACTCTGCCAGCAGCAACATGGCCTCGGCACCGATCCAGCCCGGATGGCCGGCGATGGCGTCGCGCGCGACGTCGAGCTTTCGGTCTGCGGCCTCGATCGCATGGTGCATGTGGCCCACGGGCGGCATCGGACGGATCGCGCGCTCGCGGACCGCCGCCATCGCGGATATCCAGCGCCGCATGCGCCGTGCGCATTCGGCTCAGGTGGGCGAACGGGTCGGTGTTGACACCGGCCGGCGGGAGGGCCGCGAGGGCCGCCTGCAGCTCGTCGATCGCGCTCGCGACGCCGCGGGAGCGTGGCGCCTCGAGCGCCACGGCGAGGTGCCGACGAGACTCCTCGACGATCGCCGCCAACGTGGCCTCGGCCCGCAGGGCCTCGACCTCGAAGGTCTCCACCGCGTCGAGCATCGTCGCTGCTCGGCGCACGGATTCAACGGATGCCTCGAGCGCGACATCCGCTTGATCGCGCGCTCCCGCCTCGCGCCGCCGCTCCGCCACGCGCAGGCTGTGCTCCGCGAATCCGAGCAGTTGCTCGGCCTCCGCAAGGTTGGCCTCGACTTGGACGAGCGCCTCCCGCGCATAGCGGATGACGAGGCGTTCGATGGTCTCGCGGACGTGCGGGACGCGAGCTTTCAGACGCTCGATCTCGGCGCACAGACCGGCGATGATCTCGGGTCCACGCCGCGCCCGCGCGATCCGCTCGGCGAGCGCAGAGATCTGCTCATCGAGCATGTCCTCGGCCGATTCGCACAGCTGCACGATGCGCTCATATCGAGCACGCACCTCGTCGGCGGTGCCGGGGATCGCATCGTGATTGAGCCGGTTCAAACGGAACGCGTCGCTCAGGTGTCTGCGCACGTGGGCGAGCGCTTCGCTCAACCGCTGGGTCGCGCCGGCTCCGAGCTCCGCCTCGGCGAAGCCGAGCTCGTCGGCGGCGAGGCGGATGCGCTCGTCGGCCGCGAACAGGGCCGCTCCGGCCCGCTTCGCCAGGTCGGCGTCGTGGACCTCGAGTTCGTTCGCACCGCGTCGGCGCCTGACCCGGAACCCGGCCATGCTCCGATCCTAGGGTCGCCGCTCGGCGCCCGCTATGGCGCGGCAACGTGAACTGTGGACTTCGTAGCGGCGCCGCGACCCCCGGGAGGAGAATGAGACGAGTCGGTCGCGCCCTGCGCCTCGCCCGCCGCCCGCGGCCTCGCCCCGATTGCGGAGGCCGAGATGGCAACCACACCACCTGAGCACGGCGCGCCCGTGCCGGACCCCGAACAGCCCGAGCCGCCCGCCCCGCCGCCCGCGCGGCCGAACAGCCACATCACCGCGCTCATCGTGTGGCTCACGATCTTCCCGCTCGTTGCCATCGTCAGCGTCCTGTCGGAACCGCTGGTGACGGGCTGGCATCCCGTGCTGCGGGCGTTCGTGCTCACACTCGTCGTCGTCCCGATCGCGGCGTACTGGGTCATGCCGATGATGTTCCGGTGGTACGCGGCGTTCGAACGGAGCCGGGCGACACGACGAGCAGACAAGCGCGTGCCGTAGCCGTGGCCGCCGCACGAGTCAGAGAAGAAGATCTGCACCCTCGTTCGCCAGCCACACGCCGGCGAGGTGGACTCCGGTGGCCACGAGGAACGCGACCGGCGGAATCCACGACGCCTTGCGTCGCAGAACGAGGAGGACGATCGAGGCGCCGACGGCGATGATCCACACGATGGAGGGTCCCAACGCCGCCGTGGCCATGCCCGCCGCGGCGACGTCGTTGCAGGGGTGGCCATCGCACCGACTCACCGAGGCCCCGAGCCACGCGCCCACCCACCACAGCCACAGCACGAAGGGAAGGAGGAGCACGAAGCCGATGATCGTCAGGCTGAGATCCGCCCAGAACATCGCGCGCCGGTCGGCGGCCTCGACATCGCTGTGCGTCTCCGGGTGCGTGTCCGCCGCTGGCTCCATCCGCTCAGTATCGGGCCGCTGACCGTGCCGTGACAATCAGTGCCACCACGGGCTTCCGCACGGAGCCCTTCCGCACCGCGCGGCGTTTCGCTATCGTCGTCGCGTCGGGAAGGGACCTCCAATGGGCGCGGAGCATCGGTTGGCATTCCATGCTGCGACCGGTGTCGACGACTGGCGGATGCTGTACTGCGGACCGATCGCGCACTTCGCCACCGGGTCGGTGCATGCCGGCGTTGCCTTCGCCGTGGCGGTCGCGGTGCTCGATGAGCTCGCGGCGTATCCGCCGCTCATCGACGTGCGGCCGAACGGGGTGACGGTGCGCCTGCACGACGACATCCTGGATTTCACGGACGACGGTGTGGCCGATCGGGCCCGAGCGGTCTCCGCCGTCGCGCGTGAGCACGGGCTCGCCCCGCGCCCCGACCTCACCCAGGACGCGCAGATCGCGATCGCGACCCGGCTGCCGATCGACGAGGTGCTGCCGTTCTGGCGCGCGGTGCTCGGCTACGTCGATCACGTGGGCGATGACCTCCTCGACCCGCGTGGGCGCGGCCCGTCGGTTTGGTTCCAGCAGCTCGATCCCGAGAAGCCGTTGCGGCACGCGATGCACGTCGACCTGGCCGTGCCTCGTGAAATAGCGGGTCGACGGCTCGACGCGGCGATCGCCGCAGGTGGGCGCGTCGCCGCCGACATCGCCGCCGTGAGGTACTGGACGTGCGCGGATGCCGCGGGGAACAAGGTCGACCTCGTCGCCTGGCCCGACCTGCCGCTGCCCGAGGACGAGGCGCTGCGGCTCGGTTCCGAAGGCACCGACGCGGGCGACCTCGCGTTCGGCCGGCATGCGCCACCGGCGCATCCCGCGGGCCCTCCGGTCGTCGTCGCCGGGCTCGCTGAGCTCGAGCGGGGCGAGGCCATGTTCGAGGCGTTCCGCGAGGCATCCGATCTCGGCGACTGGCCCGTGCTCTTCTGGGGGCCGACCGCCTGGTTCGGCACAGCATCACTCGCGCGCAGCGCCGAGCTCGCCGCGCTGCTCGCCGAGCTGGACGGAACGGATCGCCTGCACCTCGACCTCCGCGCCGACGGCCTCGCCGTTCGGCTCGCCCGTGACTTCACCGAGCTCGTCGACGCCGACCTCGACCTCGCGCGGCGCATCTCGGCGACCGCGCGGGAGTTCGGCGCGGCATCCGACCCGTCGCAGGTGCAGACGGTGCAGATGGCGATCGCCTCGAAATCCATCGACGACGTGCGCCCGTTCTGGCGCGAACTCTTCGGCTACGCCGAGCACGGCCCCGAGGACCTCGTCGATCTGCAGGGCCGTGGGCTGAGTCTCTGGTTTCAGGAGCTTCCCGCCGAGAAGCCGCTCCGGCACGCGTTCCACATCGACGTCTCGGTGCCACGCGCTGTCGGCCGGGCGCGCGTCGATGCCGCGCTCGCGGCCGGCGGGCGGATCGCCGACACAGACCATCGCGGGTGGTGGACGCTCGCCGACCCCGCAGGCAACAAGGTGGACATCGCGATCTGGCCCGACCGCAACCCCGTTGGATGAACCGACCTCGGTCCATGCGGGCAGGAAGCGCCTGGTTGGGCCGAGACATCCATTCTCTCGCTTGCTTTCGAATTCCGCGACCAGAATAGTGGGTCATTTGATATAATAAACAGGTCAAATGACTGATTCATCGGTCGGAGGTTTACGCATGGATCTCTCCAACCCCGCGGCTGCGGTCCTTGGCCCGAACCGTGCCAAAGTTCTGCACCGCCTGTCCCTGCTCGCCGACGGCATGAGCGGCCGTGCCCTGCATGCCCTCTCAGGTGTCAAGTCGCTCGTCACTACCCAGCGAACGCTGGAGCAACTCGCGGCGGTCGGTCTCGTCGACGTTCGCCCCGTCGGTGCTGCCAACCTCTACTCGCTGAATCGCGAGCACGTCATGTGGCCGCCGATCGAGCAGTTGCTCGCGGCCGGCGCGACCGCCGAGCAACGCATCGCTGAGGTGATGGCTTCCACGCTGGGTGCTGATGCCGCCGTTCTGCTCTACGGCTCATTTGCCCGCCACGATGCCGGCCCGGATTCAGACATCGATCTCCTGGTCGTCTGGAAAGACGAGATCGACGAGGCGCACGCTGCCGAACTCCTCGACGAGGCCGTCACCCGAATCGAGCGGCTCACCGGTAATGGCGCCCAGATCATCGCCATGACCGGCGCCGAACTCGACGGGCTGATCGAGCGGCGCGATCCGCTTATCGACTCCCTGCGCGAAGACGCTCGATCGCTGACACCCGATGTCCGCGTGGCGACACTGCTGGGCGGTCGCTGATGCCAGCTCGAACGCGACCGATGACGCGCGCCGACGCGTCCACACGTCAGCGCCACGCCCACGCTTTTCTCAACGCGGCGAATCTCGTCATCGAACTCGGCGACGAAGCTGGCATCCCTGACATCGGCAACACGGTCGGCTCCTTAGCCGTGCTCGCCGGCATCGCGGCCGGCGACGCCATCTGCGGGGCGACGCTCGGCCAGCGAGCGGCAGGCGAGAGCCACGGCGAGGCCGTCGCACTTCTCCGCCGATCCGAACGCGGCAAGCGCCTCGCGCCGTCGCTCGCTCGGCTGATCGAGTCGAAGAGCGACGTGCAATATGCCGCCACCATCCTCACCGAAACGCGGGCACGAGACCTGCTCAAGGCCGCGCAACGCATGGTCGACGCGATGGACGAGATACTTCGGCTGGCGTGACGCATGCCAGAGAACGCGCTCGCGATGGTGCGAGCACATGCCGATGAGCTCCGAATGGCGCTCGGAGCGCTCGGTGCCGTCGACATCCGCGTGTTCGGCAGTGTCGCGCGCGGCGACGAGACCGAAACGAGCGACGTCGACTTGCTGGTAGCGCTCGAGACCGATGCGGGCCTCTTCGCGCTGCTGCGCATGCAGAGTGCCGCCGAAGCGATCCTCGGGCGCTCGGTCGACGTGGTGCCATCGTCGGGGTTGAAACCCGACGTCGCCGAACAGATACTCCGCGAAGCCGTGCCGCTGTGAGCCGGAATCTCGTCGGCCGCTGAACTGCCAACGGACGGCTCCGCTTCGGAGTTGGCCCAGCGCGCGGCATCCGGCCATGATGGAATCCATGCGCGCAACACCCCGGCGACTCGCGATCGGCATGAGCCTGTGGATCCCGAACCTGTTCAGCGGCATCCGCGTGAAGCGGTTCTCGCACGACTGGACGAGCGCGACCGTCGAGCTGCACATCAACGTGTTCACCCGCAACTACGTGAAGACGGCGTTCGGCGGCTCGATGTCGGCGATGACCGACCCCTACTTCTTCATGCTCGTGAAGCACCAGCTCGGCAACGACTACGTCGTGTGGGACACCCGCGGCGAGATCGAGTTCCTCAAGCCCGGTCGCGGCATCCTCACCGCGCACTTCGAAGTGCCGAAGCAGAAGGCGACCGAGTTGCGCGAGCGTGCCCGCGGCGGCGCGAAGGCGCTCGAGTGGTTCGAGACCGAGATCACCGACCGCGACGGTGACATCGTCGCGAGGGTGCGGCGCGAGGTGTACGTGCGCGAGAAGCGGCGGGTGACCGAAGCAACTGCAATGAACGCGACGACGGCGAACGAGACACGCTGAACGGATGCCGCGGCGCGGGGTCGAGCGGTGGGCTCAGTCGAACATGCCGTCCATGAGGCCGCCGAGCACCAGGCCGCCGAGGATGCCGCCCATGACGTCGGATCCGCCGCCGCGGCGCCCGCCGCCGCCCCAGCCCGGGCCGCCCCACTGCCCGGGATCCTGCGGTCGTGACGAGTCGATGTCGCGCTGTGCGAGCTGCAACGCCTCGCTCGCGAGGTAGGCGACCCGCCGCGCCATCGCCATGGCCTGCTCGCGGTGGTCCTCGTGGATCACGGTAGCGGCCGACGCGGACGTGCCGAGGAAGCGGTCGAGATCGACCCGGATGCGCTCGGCCTCGGCAAGCCGGGTGCGAGCGTCGGCGCCGATCCAGCCGCGGTGGCCGGCGATGACATCGCTGGCGACGGCGAGCTGCCGGTCGGCGTCGTCGATCGCATGGCGCACGTGCTCGAGCGGCGGGATGGGACGCGCCGCACGCTCGCGGGCCGCCGCGATCGCGGCATCCAGTCCCGAATTCGCCTCTCGAAGCGAGCTCAGCTGGGTGAACGGGTCGGTGTTGACGCCGGCGGCCGGGAGTGCGGCGAGCGCGGTCTGCAGCTCGGCCA
The DNA here is from genome assembly GCA_963758615.1 of uncultured Actinomycetota bacterium. GTDB lineage: Bacteria > Actinomycetota > Actinomycetes > Actinomycetales > Microbacteriaceae > Agromyces. The sequence goes on from CAVWVZ010000011.1 coordinate 26,894, forward strand.
TCGCGGTGGCGACACCGGGCGAGTGCGGCTCCTTTCGCGCGACGACGAGGTCCTCGCGGGAATCCTCGATGATCGCCGCCAACGTCGACTCTGCCCGCAGCGCCTCGACCTCGAAGGTCTCGACCGCGTCGAGGAGGGTCGCCGCTCGGCGCACCGACTCGGTCGAGGCCTCGAGCGCGAGATTGGCCTGCTCGCGCTGGCCGGCGTCGCGACGGCGCTCGGCGACGCCGGCGCTGTGCTCGGCGAATCCGAGCAGCTGCTCGGCCTGTGACGGGTTGGCGTCGACCTGGGAGAGCGCCTCGGGCGAGTAGCGGGCGGCGAGCCGTTCGACGGTGTCGCGGGCGTGCGGGACGCGAGTGGCAAGCCGCGCGGCATCTGCCCTCACGCCGGCGATGATCTCGGGAGCCCGTCGCGCACGGGCGATCTTGTCGGCGAGGGCCGAGGTGCTCTCGTCGAGCACGTCTTGTGCCCATTCGCACAGCTGCACGATGCGCGCGTTGCGGGTGCGCAGCTCTTCGGCGGTGTCGGGGATCTCGTCGTGATTGAGCTGGTTGAGCCGGAACGCCTCGCCCATGTGCTGCCGCACCGCGGTGAGCGCCTCGCGCAGCTCCTTGGTCGCGTCGGGGCCGAGCTCGGCCTCGGCGAAGACGAGCTCGTCGGTCGTGACCCGGATGCGCTCGTCGGCGCCGACGAGCGCCGTACCAGCCCGCTTCGCGAGGTCGGCATCTTGAGCTTGGAGCTCTTGCTGATCACGTTTGCGCTTGCCCCAGAACCCGGCCATACCTTCGATCCTAGGGGCGGCGCTGGGAGGCCGCTGTGGGGTGAGGATGCCGCACCCGCGGACTGGTGTCGGAACCTACGTGCGCAACCCCGCGTCGTAGGCCGCGATGATCGCCGCGGCCCGGTCGCGCGCGCCGAGCTTCAGGAAGATCGCCGACACATGCGACTTCACCGTGCGCTCCCCTACGCGCAGCTCAGCCGCGATCTCGCGGTTGTTCGCCCCGCGGCAGATGCGGCGCAGCACCTCGAGCTCGCGAGGGGTCAGCTGCTCGAGTGGCCCGGCTCGCCGCCGGAGACGCCGGCGCACGATCCTTCGCCCGCGCCAACACCCGGGGAAGCACCCGTGGGTCCAGCCAGGCTCCCCCAGCAGCGACGGCACGCACCGCCGCGATCAGGTCTTCGGCCGGGCTGTCCTTGAGCACGAAGCCCGCGGCCCCGGCCGTCAGCGCTCCCCAGAGCACCGAGTCGTCATCGAAGGTCGTCAGGGCGAGCACGGGAGGGGAATCCGAGACGGCCCGCAGCCGCCGCGTCGCCTCGGGGCCGTCCATCCGCGGCATCCGTACGTCCATCAGCACGAGGTCGGGCCGGTGAGCGCGAACTGCCGGCAGCACGCCTGTGCCGTCCGCGCACTCGGCGACCACCGAGATGTCGGGTTCGGCACCGAGGATGAGCGCGAGACCCGCTCGCACCATGGCCTGGTCGTCGACGAGCAGGAGCCGAAGCGGCGCGGTCATGCGGCACCCCCGACGGGAAGCCGGCACTCCACGACCCAGGAGTCGCCCTCGGGCCCGCTGCGGAGCTCGCCGCGGAGCGCGGCGGTCTGCTCCCGCAGTCCGACGAGCCCGTAGCCGTCGTGATCGGGACCCGTCGCCCCGTCAGACGTGAACGCGTTGGAGACCCGTGCGACCACGGCGTGATCGTCGATCCCGATCTCGACCGTGGCCGACGTCCCAGGAGCGCTGTGCCGGGCGGCGTTGGCGAGCGCCTCCTGCACGACCCGGTAGAGCGTGAGCCGGAGGGGCAGTGAAAGGGGTTCTGCGGTGCCGTTGATACTCAGCTCCACCGGAAGCCCGGCCGAGCGATAGGTCGTGACGAGTCGCTCGAGGTCCAACGATCCCGCCGCGGACTCGTCGTCATCACGGAGCATCCCGACGGCCCCGCGAATGGCATCGAGACTCTCGCGCGACACCCGTTCGGCGTCCGCGAGGGCCGCCGCTGCGGCATCCGGGTCCGAGCGCAGCACACGACGTGCGCCGCCGACGTGCAGCACGACGACCGTCAGCGAATGCGCCACGAGGTCGTGCACGTCGCGGGCGAGCCGATGCCGCTCCTCGCGCGCAGCGGCGACCGCCAGCTCCCCTTCGGCAGCGCGCAGATCCTCGGCCAACCGGGTGGCGCGCCTCAGGAGCACTCCGACGAGCACGCTGAACGCGCCGCCGAACGCGAAGTAGATCGCGCCCACATCCCATTCGACTCCGAACAGGAACGGCACGAACGGGAGGGCCATGATGACGACGGTGACCGTGCCGACCAGCCACCGGTCGTCGGACCTGCTGGCGAGCCGGCTGGCCGCCGCGAAGCTGACGAACAGCGCGGCGCCGATCTCGGAGAGGGCGATGACGGGGATCACGGGGACGATCGCGAGGGCCGCGAAGGCGACCTGGGGGAGTTCGACGCCGAAGACGAGCAGCGCCCACGGCACCAAGGCGATCAGCATGGCCACGATGACTGCGGGATTGAACTGCGCACCGACCACGGCCAGTACCGCGGCGACGAGGGCGATTCCGGCGTAGACGAGGTCGGTGACCCGTGAACTCGCCGGGACTGAAGCTCGCTTCATGCGTCGCTCCTTTCGGCCTTCGCCTTGGCTTTGGCCTCAACGAAACCGTATCGGAGGCGTCGCCGCCTCGTCCCGTGGTACGAGAACGAGGCGTTCCCCGGTGCGATGACGGCTGGATGACCGGCGCGGAGCATCGAGGCATGACCACATCAACCTCCACTCCTGTTCGCCTCTCCTCCCCGCGCCCGTCGTCCGCGGCACGCGGCGTGCTCGCGGTCGGCGCCGGCCTGAGCGCCGTCGCGTTCGCGATCGCGGTCGTCGGCCTGATCGTCGATCCGACCGTGCTCACGGGGGCTCCCGCCTGGATGAAGCCCGCCAAGTTCTCGTTCTCGATCGCGGTCTACCTGCTGACGCTGCGCTGGATCCTGTCGCACGTTCGGGGCCACGCTCGGCTGCTGGCGGTGCTCAGCACCCTCATCACGGTCGCCCTCGTCGCCGAGATCGCGCTCATCGAGATGCAGGTCTTCCGCGGCACGACCAGCCACTACAACGAGTCCACCGCCTTCGATGCCGCGGTCCTCTACTCGATGGCCGGCATCATCTCCCTCGTGCTGATCGCCACCATCGCCGCCGGCGTGCTGGCCCTGATGCAGCGAGGCCTCGACGCGGGATTGGCGGCTGGGCTGCGCTGGGGAATCGGCATCTGCGTGCTCGGCATGCTCGCCGCCCTCACGATGATCTTCAACAAGGGATGGAACGACTCCGGCGGACACACCGTCGGGGCTGTGGATGGCGGCGCCGGAATGCCGATCACCGGCTGGAGCCTCGAGCACGGCGACCTGCGCGTGGGGCACTTCATCGGACTGCACGCCCTGCAGTTGCTGCCGCTGCTCGCATGGGCGCTGCTGCGATGGACGCACCTGGGCGCAACGACCCGCGCCCGCCTGCTCACCGTGGCGGGGTCGACCTACACCGCGGTCGTGCTGCTCGTCACCTGGCAGGCGCTTCGCGGGCAGAGCATCGTTCGCCCCGACGCCGAGACCCTGGTTGTCGCCGGCGCCCTCGCGGGACTGGCGGCGGTGGCCACGGTCACGGTGCTGCGGCGAAGCCGTCCGCGATCCCCGTCCGGAACTCACCCGCGATGACCGCCCGGTCACTTCTCGTCGACGATGAGTTCCTGGACCGTCTTTGCAGCCGACGCCTTTCGCGGCCGTAGTCTCATCGCCGGCTTCTCGATGAAGAACCAGCTCGCCATCGCGATGGGGATCGTGCACGCCAGGGTCATGAGCGCGAATGGGAGGATGCCCCAGCTGGAGACGCCGAGCGTCGCGAGGACCTGTTGCACGGGGAACGCGTACACGTACACGCCATATGAGATGTCGTTCGCGAATCTGAGCCTGGGCGTCGTGATGAGTGCCCCGACGCCGAGCAACAACACCGCCAGCGGGAGCGCGCCGAGCACCCGATAGTCGGGGAGGAACATCGTCGCGACGACCGCGGCCGCGCAGCCGACCATGGTCGCCCAGTTCACGGGGATCCGCGACTGGTACCGGTACACCACGGCGCCCGCGAGGAACATCAAGCCGAATCGGGCGAGGTCGTCGAGTTGAACGAACGAGACCTCAACGAACCGGGCTGCGATCGAACCGATGACAGCGAGCACGAACAGCACCGGGATGACGAACCGCTTGGTGAGCAGCCGGGTGACTCCGAGGAGGAGCACTCCGAGATAGCAGAGGAACTCCCAGCGGAGTGTCCACAGCGAGCCGTTCCACGCGTCGGGGTATGGCACGTCGGCAAGGGTCCCGGTGATCCCGATCTGGTTGATCGAGAGCGCCGAGTTGAAGATCACGTAGGTCGCGTTCGATGCGGTGATGGATTGCCATGGCCATTGCCCGCCCGCGATCAGTGCCGAGAGCGGCGCGAGCAGGAATGCGGTGACGATGAGGCAGACCCAGAACGCCGGGAAGATCCGCAACGTGCGTGCGGCGAGGAATCGTCCCCAGGATGGGTCGCGCATCCATGCCCCGACGATCAAGAACCCCGAGACGGCGAAGAAGCCATCGACGCAGATCTGACCCATGAGTTGCCGTGCGGGCGCGAAGGCGACGTCAGCGCCTGACAGCGGGAACGCGTGCCAGAAGATCACGCCGGCCGCGAGTACCAGCCGGATGAAGTTGAGGGAGTTCGCTTTCGGGTCGAACACCTCTGCGAGTGAATGGCGCGCCATCGCGTCGAACGTATCGCTCCCGCCGTGTTTCCGCGAGGACCAGGATCTCGCTCGTCACGATCGCGAATGCGATGCGGTCCTTGGAGTCACCGGGTTCGACACCGAGCCGGTGGCCGCGTCAGTCGGTGCCGAGCGCCAAGCGCGCGTAGCGGTACTTCTCGACCAGGCGCAGCTGCGTCTCGTAGTCGAGGCGGCGCAGGCGCCACCGCGCGGTGTTGTCGTCGATGTCGGCGAGCTTCACGCGGCGGGCGATGGGGTCCCGGCGGATGCGGGCGTAGTACTCGTCGGGAGCGACGTCGGGGGTGCGGGTCAGCAACTGCACGACGTCGATCACCGCGGGCAGACACGCCTGCCTCGAAGAGCTCCTGCGCGCTGACGTCCGAGTCCTCGAGCACGTCGTGCAGCCAGGCGGCCGCCGCCTCGACGGGCTGGGTCGCCGGGTCGAACCGCTCGGCGATCCGACCGGGATGGTCGATGTACGGCAAGCCGCTGCGGTCGTGCTGGCCACGGTGCGCGACGAACGCGATGCCCTTCGCGAGCGCCACCTGCTCGATCGCCTCGGTCGCCGCCAATCGAGGCGGTCGATGGCGCAGGCGCGGCATCCCCGCCGTCATCGATCACGGATGTCGCATCGCCGCCCTCGAACGTCATCGTCGTCGATGCCAACACCATCTCCTCGAACTCCTCGGTCACCGGGTCGTCCACTTCGTCGAACTCCTCTTGCTCTTCCACCTGCTCGCTCACGACCTCGATCGGAACGAAGGTCGCGCGGTGGGGCGGCGGGTCATCCTCAGTCTCATCGACGTCCGCGGCCTCGGCCTCGGCCTCGGCGGCATCCTCGGTCGCAGGCATCCGCCTCGGCGATCGGGTCGCGCCCGCGAACCGGTCGCGCGAACTCCAGCTCCACCTCGAGCTCGCCGAGTTCGCGCTCATCGAGCTCGAGCATCGAGCGCGTTCCGCTCTCGCGGCGCCGCTCGAACGAGACCTCGTCGACCTCGGTCATGCTCGCGCCGTCGCGGGTCGTGAAGTACCGTCGACGTCCGTCGTGGGTGACGGCCACGATGACGGCATCGAAGTCGCCGCTCGGCTCGAAGCTGCTGAGGAAGTAGCGGCGACGCTCGGGCGACGGATGCGGCACCGCCACGATCGCGGGAATGTCGACGGGCCGCGCGTGCGCACCGACAGGGGTTTCGTCGTCGCCGTCGGCCGGTGATTCGACCTCGGCCGACGGCGCGTTGAACGTGGACCTGTGCGCGTCGTCGGCGATGGCGCTCAAGCGGCCTCCTGGGGGGCGGAGGGACCGTCGTGTCGGCGGACCTGATGGGGGCATTCGCGGGTTCATACTTCGGGATGCGACGGGTGGGGTACCCGCGCACGTCCGATGCTAGGGCGTCTCGCTGATCGCCGTGGAAGCGCGCCCCGGCATGGCAGAACTTGGGGGCGTTGCCGCGAGGTGTCCCGCAGAGTAGATTCCGCCACGACTGGGGTGCCAGCTTGCAGACCGAGGAGGCGATCGAATTGGGTGATCACGAGACCGGTATCGAATCGACGATCGAGATCACTGAGGCTGATTACCCGGAGATCATGCGGATCGTGGCATCCGATGGCGAGGTCGACACGTATCTGGAGAGCGCCGGCGTCGCGCCGGGCGTGTTCGGTGACGACGCCGATACGGAATCGGGCCTGTGCGCGAACGAACGGGCGGCGCTCGGCGGTTCGCTGCTCTACGTCGTGGAAGTCGGCGAGGTTACCGACGCCGCCGGATCAGACGGAACGATGGTCCTGCCGATCTCCGCTGCAGCCTCGCTGATGTCATCACTGACCGAGGTGAGCAACGAGGGACTGCGGTTGGCCGATTGCCTGGAGGCGACGAATCCGGATGCCGCGGCCAGCCTGCGGGAGACGTTCGAGCTGCTCGGCCTCGACGGCGACAGGTTCCGGCGAGCGGTCGAGGCGCGGCCGACGCGCGCCTGAGCCTCGCAGAGCGCGCAGCACGGGCGGGACTGGGCCGGACGGATGCCGCGACCCGCACGCTCCCCAGCGCGCGAGCCGCGGCATCCGCTCACTCGTTTCGAATCCGGGCGCGAGCCCGCCCCTCAGTCGCCCTTCACGTTGACGAGCTGCCGCAGCGTGTGCCGCACCGACACGAGCGACGCGGCATCCGCCATCACCTGGTCGATCGGCTTGTAGGCCTGCGGGATCTCGTCGATGAAGGCGTCGGTGTCGCGGTACTCGATGCCCGTCATCGCCTCCCGCAGCTGCTCGTGCGTGAAGGTCTGCCGCGCCTTCGTCCGCGAGAACGTCGCGCCCCGCGCCGTGCGGCGAGGAGTTCAGCGACATCGGGTTGCCCGAGCCCCTCGACGACGTACGACGCGGTGCCCATCGAGCCGGGGATGAGCCCGGGCCGGCCGACATCGCGCCTGGATGGCGCCCTTGCGCGACACCCACACCCGCTTGCCGAAGTGCTCCTCGCTCTCGGTGAAGTTGTGGTGGCAGTTGATGCGCTCCTGCTCCTCGACCGGCGCGCCGACCCACTCGCTGACCTGCCGGATGACGCGGTCCATCATCTCCTCGCGGTTGAGCAGCGCGAAGTGCTGCGCCCACCGGAGCTCGCGGATGTACGTTCGTGAACTCGGGCGTGCCCTCGACGAGGTAGGCGAGGTCGGGGTCGGGCAGGTCGATCCACCACTGCGTCGCGAGCCGCCGCGCGACCCCGATGTGGTGCTGCGCGATCTTGTTGCCCACGCCCCGGCTTCCCGAGTGCAGGAACAGCCACACCCGGTCGGACTCGTCGAGCGACACCTCGATGAAGTGGTTGCCGCTGCCGAGCGTGCCGAGCTGCTGCCGCCAGTTGCCCGCGTACGTCGCCGGGTCGAACCCCTTCGCCTCGGCGAGCGCCTCGAGCTCCGCGATGCGCGGCTCGGCCGTGGCGACGACCTTGCGGTTGTACTTGCCTGCCGAGAGCGGGATGGCGCGCTCGATCTGCTCCCGCAGCCTCCCGCCGGTCGGCGGGCAGGTCGGATGCCGCGAACTGCGTCTTGACGGCGATCATGCCGCAGCCGATGTCGACGCCGACGGCCGCGGGGATGATCGCCCCGAGCGTCGGGATGACCGACCCCACGGTCGCGCCCCGAGCCCCAGGTGCGCATCGGGCATGAGCGCGAGGTGCGGGTAGATGAACGGCATCGTCGACGACGTGCGGGCCTGCTCGACGGTCTTCTCGTCGATCAGGCTCGCCCATGAGACGAGCCGGTTGGAGAGCTTCTCCATGGTCCTTTCCTGTCTGGTTGCGTTGCGTTGGATCCGAGGGCCCGAGGGTCTCGTCGCGCGCAGACAGAGAAACACCCCGGGCCTCGAGCGGCACGGGGTGACGAGAATCGCGAGCGGATGCCGCGTGGCGTCAGTGTGCCGGGTCGAGAGCCTGGTCGAGTTCGCGATTGAGGTCGCGCAGCATGCGCTGCTCGATCTGCTCGCTCGCGGGCTCGATGAAGGCGGGCTTGTTCGTGCGCTGCAGATACACGTTCATGGCCGACCTTCCTTCCAGGCTCCGGGGAACTGCGCGGAGTGCGCAGCTTTCGAACACTAGTGGGGCGGATGGCCCGGGGTCAATGGTTCGGGTTTCCGGACCGCTGACGCACCATGCCGATACGCTGGCGACACTGCGCCCAGGACGGAGCGCGACGGAGGAGAGGACTGGCCGATGGCGGAGACCGCACCGATTCTTGCGTGGACGCTTCAGAACGAGATTCCCGTGCCTGACGACATAGGCGCACTTCTCGTCGAGGGCGAGCAGGCCGTTGCGTCCTTCAAGACCTTCCGCGATTCCGCCACCTTCACGACGATGCGGTTGATCGTGCGCGACGCGCAGGGCATCACCGGCAAGAAGGTCGAGGTGTACTCCCTGCCGTACAGCTCCATCAACATGTGGTCCACCGAGAACGCGGCCGGAAAGCTCGATCGCGACGCCGAGCTGGAGCTCTGGACCCGGGCCGGTCACATCAAGGTCAAGCTCACGAAGAGCGCTGACATCCGGCGGATCGACAGCCTGCTTGCTTGGGCTGTGCTGCTCCACTGATCCGCCCCGGCGGAAGCCGAGTCGCGGAGTATTGGACCTCAGCAGGGGATCGGCTCGAAGTGACGGCCCTTGGTGTCGATCATTCCGTAGCCGTTGTAGTTGCGACATCCCGTGTACGTGGATCCTCCACCGTCGCCCGAACTGCCCCCTCCCGAGCTCTCGGGTGCAGTCAAGGCCTGCCCCGATCCTCAGGGAAGGGTCTCGCAGGCGAGGTGGTCGTTGTCAGCGTCGAGGCGCGCGATGTCGCCGTAGTACGGGTAGTACTTGAGGAACCAGGCCTGCGCGTCGGCGTGCGTGTCGAAGTCGGTGCAGTCGACATCGGCGGGTCGTGACGGGACCGTCGGTGCCGGCTTCGGCGGTGCGGGCGGCGTCGGTGCCGGCGGGGGCGCGCACTCGGTCAGCGATGCAACCGCGTTCGAGAGGACACTGCTGCTCCCGAGGAGGACCACCGTGCTCGGCGACATCTTCACGATCTGATCGCGAACGGTCTTCGGCACGCAGTTCGACTGCGAGATGAACAGCGGGGAGTTCGTCGCCGCGGCGAGCGCTCCACCGGCGAGCGCGTCGGCGTAGTTCGTGCCGACCGCGAGGTAGACGGTGTCGGCGTTCGGGAACACCGCAGCGTTGATGGCTGCCGCCGTGGCGTACCGGTCCTTGCCGCCGTGGCGCGTGACGCTCGCGAACGCGGCCGCGAGGTTGCTCTGCACGCCCGCGGTCACCACGCTCGTGGATCCGGCGATACGAACCGTCGAGACGCCCTTGGCCTTCAACACGCTCTTCGACGATGTCGGGACTGATGCCGCCAACCCGTCGACGAGCATGACCGCACCGCCGAGGGCGCCGGCTGCGGCTCCAGCGGTGAGCGCATCCGGGAAGTTGCGACCCGTTGCGACGAATGCGGTTGCAGAGCTGATCGGGGCGCTGCTCACGAGTGCCCGGCTCGTCGCGTAGCGGTCGTTGCCCGACGCCCGCTGGACGGGTGCGATCTTGGCGAGCGCCTTGGCGACCGACTCGCTGACGACGTCGGCGCCACCGGCGATCACGATCTTCTTCGGCTGCAGTCGGACGAGTTCGTTCCAGACAACCGTCGGGATGGATCCGTTGGGCACGAGGAGGAGCGGGCCGCCCTGCGCGCCGGCGATCGCCGATGCGGACAGTGCGTCAGGGTAGTTCGACCCAGTGGCGATGTAGACCACGGGCACACCCGGTTTGAAGCGCGATGAGATCTTGGCCGCGGTCGCATACCGGTCGGCGCCGGCGAGACGGTGCGTCCCAGCCGGCAGCGGATTCACGCCGCCTTCCGGCGTCGGAGCGGGCGTGAGGATGTCGCTGCGCACCGGCGGGACGACGATGGTCGCGCCGGCGCAGTAGGTCGAGATCAGTGACTGAAGTGCCGCTCTTCTCGGCGGTATCGACGCTGAGATTCCACCGGTACTTCACGGTGATCCAGTCGGATGCGTACGTGCATCGAGCGCTCTCCACTGAAGGCACCCAGGTTGTCGGGTCGAAGTGGCTCTTCGCGCCGTTCACGCTGCCCGTCACGACCGTCAGGGTCGCGTCGATGCCGAGGTCGTTCGCGTAGTCCGAGCGCTGCTGATTCGTCCACGCGTGGGCGCCCGCGTGCCATGCCTCCTTCAGCGCGACGAGGTGGTCCATCTCGAGCTGGGCCGGGTCAGTCCACGTGACGCCGTCGTACCACGAGTACCACTCGCCCGCGGTGATGGTGCAGCCGGCGACGATCGTGACCGGCACCAGCGACTCTGCCTGCAGAACCTCGCGTCGGGTGTTGCAGCCGTCGCCGTCGGCGTCGATGCCTTCGGCGAACAGGTCGCGGTTGTAGGTGACCGGCGACGGCGTTGCGACGCGCAGCTCCGAGAGCAGAACGGAGGGAGCGACGGACGCGCCCTCGGGCGGTGCGGCGAGCGCCGGTGAGGCGGCGGCGAGCGACGAGATCATGAGGGCCGAAGCCGTGACCGCCGCAGCAAGGGTGCGTTTCAAGGGAGGGCTCCAACAGGTAGGGTCCCAAGCACGCTACGAGGACGTTCCCCCGATTCCGGCCGTTCACCCCACTACTGGGGGCGGCTGCGGGGCCGAAAGCGCCCTGAATTGGGGGCGTCGTCGCTCCGTAGGCTTCGACAGCAGGGAGGTGCGGAATGACCAGACGGATGCCGAAGTCGCTCTACGAGCGCGAGCTCATGGCGCTGCAGGCGAAGCTCGTGGACATGCAGGCGTGGGTGCAGCAGTCGGGTGCGCGGGTCGTGGTGATCTTCGAGGGGCGTGACGCGGCGGGCAAGGGCTCCACGATCAAGCGCGTGACGGAATTCCTGAATCCCCGCGTCACGCGCATCGTGGCGCTGCCGACGCCGAGCGCCCGCGACAAGACGCGCTGGTACTTCCAGCGATACGTGCCGCACCTGCCGGCGGCAGGCGAGATCGTGCTCATGGACCGGTCCTGGTACAACCGCGCCGGAGTCGAGCGCGTGATGGGCTACTGCACCAATGACGAGTACCACCGGTTCCTGCATCAGGCGCCGATCTTCGAGCGGATGCTCGTCGAAGACGGCATCATCCTGCTGAAGTACTGGTTCAGCGTCTCGGATGTCGTGCAGGAGGAGCGGTTCCGGTCGCGCCTCGAAGACCCGATGCGGCGATGGAAGCTCAGCCCGAACGACGTGCTCTCGATCACCAAGTGGGAGGACTACTCCCGCGCGAAGGACATGATGTTCGTGCACACCGACATCGCCGAGGCGCCCTGGTACGAGATCGAGAGCGACGACAAGCGGCGCTCCCGCATCAACATGATCGCGCACCTCCTCTCGAAGATCCCCTACGAACAGGTCGAGCAGGAGCAGATCGAGATCCCACCGCGCCCGGCCGCCGGCGGGTACGAGCGACCGCCGCGGGAGTGGACGAGCACGGTGCCGGACTACGCGCAGCAGCTGATGGAGCGGCACGCGAAGTAGGCGTCGCGTCCGTCGTCGACGGGATCGACGACCCGCGGTCGGTCAATCCCCGGTATGACCGGGTCGTACTCTTGGTCATACCGGGTATGATGGAAGCATGAAGAAGGTTACGGTCTCAATGCCTGACCCGACCGAGGAGCAGGCCAGGCTGATCGCGAAGCGCAAGAAGATGAACTTCTCCGCGCTCGTCTCGTTGGCCACCAGCGATTTCGTAAAGAAGTCCGAGAGCCTCTCGATCACTGACGCGATCAACGACGCGCTCCAGGCCGCGGTTCACGACGATTCGAACGATCTCGCCGCTCGCGCCGGCGCCCAGACGCTCCGCGCCTCCGAGTGGTGAAGCGCGGGGAGATCTGGTGGGCCGATCTCGGAACACCGATCGGCAGTGAGCCCGGGTACCGAAGGCCGGTGATCATCATCCAGTCCGACGACTACAACGCCAGCCGCCTCCACACCGTGATCGTCGCCGTACTCACCGGCAACACCGCCCTCGCTGCGATGCCAGGGAACCGGTTCCTGCCCCAGTCCGCGACGGGACTCGAGAAGGACTCCGTCGTCAACGTCACCGCGATCACAGCAGTCGACAGAGCTGTGCTCGACGATCAGCCGGTCGGCGAAGTGCCCGATTGGCTGATGGCCGACGTCGACGCAGGGCTCCGCCGAGTCCTCGATCTGCTGACCCGACCGACACAGGCGTGGGTGGCGCCCTTATGACAGCCCGCAAACAAAAGAAGGAATCTGAACTTCCAAGTAACGATGTCCACCCATTGACATCCGCCGAGTCTCCGCAATAGTCTCGTGCTTGGCAATATGTCGGGTACGGCAACTTATTCGCCACCCGCCTCAGCCGGTCTCCGTAACAGTCCAGCTCGAAGGGGAGCAATTGCAATGAAGCAATCCGTCCAACGCGTCATCACCGGGGTCTGTGCCATCGGTGTCACGCTCAGCCTGGGGCTCGTCGCAGCCCCCGCGATCGCCGCAGACGACGACTACGAAGTGCTCGTCGTCGGCGAGACCCTCGGCTTCCGCCACTCGCACATCGACGACACCACGCGCGCGATCATCGCCCTCGGCGAGGAGAACGGGTTCAGCGTCGACGTCTGGGATCCGCCCCAGGGCAGCTCGCCCGGCCAGCCCGCCCTCACGCTCCCGAGCTCGCCGTTCACGACCGCGGCCGACCTGTCGAAGTACGCGACGATCATCTTCGCCTCACCCGTCGACGCGACCAACAACCTCGACCCCAACCGGCCGCGCCTGCTCAACGACACCGAGCTCGCCGCGTTCCAGGGCTACATCCGCGGCGGCGGCGGCTACGTCGGCCTCCACGCGGCGACCGACTCGATGCACACGGTGCCCTGGTACAGCGAGCTGACCGGCGGCAGCGCGCGCTTCCGCAACCACCCCGCGCAGCAGACCGCGACCATGCGCGTCGAGAGCCCGGGTCACCCCTCGACCACGATGCTGCCGGCCGAGTGGGTGCGCTTCGACGAGTGGTACAACTTCACGGCCAACCCGCGTGAAGACGTGCACGTGCTCATCACGCTCGACGAGTCGACGTACAACCCCGGAAGCGGCGCGATGGGCGCCGACCACCCGCTGGCCTGGTGCCAGAACTTCGAAGGCGGGCGCTCCTGGTACGAGGGCGCAGGCCACACGGATGCCTCGTGGTCCGACCCGCTCTTCCTGAGCCACGTGCTCGGTGGAATCGAATGGACGGCGGGCATCGTCGAGGGTGGCGGCGACTGCGTGACGTTCGGCGAGGTCGACACGCTCGTCACCGGGCTCGCGGACGACTCCCAGAAGAACAAGCAGCTCGGCGGCGATGTCGCCGACTACCTGGAGGCGGCCGAGGCCGCCGCTGACTCCGGCGACCACGCTGCGGCGATCGCCGTGCTGCACCAGGCCTGGGCCAAGGCGCACGGCATCCAGGACGACGCGCTCGTCGAGAAGATCGGCGACCTCATCGAATGGCAGGAGGCGCTCGTCTCCTGATGACGAAACCGTGACCCGAGCTCCTCGCTCGGTGCCACCACGAACGGGCTCCGCCGCATGGCGGGGCCCGTTCCGGTTTCAATGCACGACCGATTCGAGTTAGATGGACGGTGAGCCTGCGGACCTGCAGACGATCTGCACGACCGGTTCGTGCCCTTCAACGAAGACGAGGTAGATGGATGACGGCGATGCGGCGCTCCTTCGGGGTCGGAACGGTGCTGGTGCTCTCGCTCGGCTTGGCCGCGTGCACGGCGTCGGCTCCCGAGCCCCCAGCGCCCACCAGCCCGGTCGTGCAGCTCGGAGCGCCGGGCGAGCCGAATCGAGACGCTCTCGCCCGAAGATGCGGCGAAGCAGCTCGAGGCTCCGAAGTTCGTCGAGGCCGACTCGGAGTTCATGCTCGACATGATGCAGCACCACGACCAGGCGCTCGTGATGACCGGGTACGTCGACGATCGCACCGACGACCGCGACATCCGACTGCTCGCCGAACGCATGCGCATCAGCCAGGAAGACGAGATGACGATGATGACGCGGTGGCTCCAAGACCGCTTCATCCCCGTGAACGAGGAATCGGGCCACGGCCACGACGGTGACCCGATGCCGGGCATGCTCACCGACGAGCAGCTCGCCGACCTCGAGGCCGCCACAGGTGCGAAGTTCGATCAGCTGTTCCTGCAGTCGATGATCCAGCACCACCAGGGTGCGCTGCAGATGGTCGGCGAGCTCTACGCCGCCGGCGGTGGCAATGAGTCCGAGGTCGACCAGTTCGCGCGCCACGTCGAATCCGACCAGGGCGTCGAGATCGCCCGCATGCAGCAGATGCTCGCCGAGCGCAGCGGCTGATCACCCGATCCACCCGCGACAACGCGGAGGTGCCCGGCGGTCATGGACCGCCGGGCACCTGATCGGTTGCGAGGGGCCGATCACCTTCGGCCCCTCGCACGCATCAACGGAAGGTCGCCGCCAGTGCGTTCAGCGCCTGCACGAGGCCCGAGTCGGCCTCAGCGCCCGACTTGCGAGCGGCGTTGTCGAGCTGCGCAGCGACCGAGCTGCCGGCGGCGGGGCCGTCGGCGAGCTTCTCGGCCTTGTCGATGTGCTTGCGCACCTCGCCGAGGACCTTGTCGCTCAGGGCGCCGGCGCGCTCGGCCTGGTCGACGTACGACCGCGCCACGGCGAAGCTCGGCGCGTGCACGAGCATCGTCTGCAGCTGGGCGTTGAACTCGTCGAGCTGGATCTCGCCGGCGGCGATGATCTCGTTCTCCGACATCTGGTCGCTCGTCTTGAGTGCCAGGCTGTCGAAGCCGCGCGCGATCTCGCTGCCGAGCACGTTGCCGTTGTACCAGTACGTCGACCAGTAGCCACCGAGGTTCAGCCCGGCCGGATTCGGCGTATTGATCGGACCACGGTCGAGGTACGCGATCTCAGTCGGGTTCGCCGTGTCGGTGAAGTCGATGATCGACAACCCGCCCTGGTACCAGGCCTGCACCATGATGTCGCGACCCGGAACCGGCACGATCGAGCCGTTGTGCGCTACGCAGTTCTCCTGCGCGGTCTGCACCACCGGCAGCTTGTAGTAGCTCGCGAATTCCATCTTGCCGTCGACGATGTCGAACAGCGCGTTCGCGCCCCACTGCGGCTGGTCGGTCACCCGGCAGCGAGCCGACGTGCCGCCGCCCCACTCGTCGGTGAAGATGACCTTGGTGCCGTCGTTGTTGAACGTCGCCGAGTGCCAGTACGAGAAGTTCGGGTCGGCGACCGCGTCGAGCCGAACCGGGTTGACCGGGTCGGAGATGTCGAGCAGGATGCCGTTGCCCTGGCACGCGCCCGCCGCGAGCCCGATCTCGGGGAAGGCGGTGATGTCATGGCACGTGTTCGTGTTCGGCACCGGGCCGTATGCGGTGCCCGACGGGTGCAGCGTCCCGGAAAGGGTGTTCTGCAGCCCGTTGAACGCGCCGGTCGCGGTATCGGTGAAGATCCGCGGCTGGTTCACGATCGACGCCGTCTCGGGCGCTGCGAGCGGCACCTTGATGACGTCGATGCGCCATTGCGTGGGGTTGCCCGTCGTGATGGGTGTCTGCGTGTTCGAGGAGACGTTCTCACAGCCCGTGAGTTCGGCCGCCGGCCGGACGCCTGACGTGCCCGAGTTGTAGATGTAGATGTTGCTCGGGGTCATCGGGGTCGGTCACGAGCGTGTGCGTGTGCGAACCACGACACGTCTGCACGCCGGGCAGCTGCACCGGGTTGCTGATGTCGCTGATGTCGAAGATGCGCACCCCGCGGAAGCGCTCGGGGTTCACTGCACCGGGGGCGCCCTGCGTGCCGCAGTCGATGCGGCCGCGCGTCTCTTCGACCGACATGAAGAGCAGGTCGCCGTAGACCGACACGTCACCCTGGCCACCCGGACACACGAACGAGGAGCTCAGGGTCGGCAATGCCGGATCCGAGACGTCGTAGACCTGGAAGCCGTTGAAGTTGCCGACGATGGCGTTGTCACCGCTGAACGCGAGGTCGGAGTTGACGAACCCGAAGTTGCCGGGAGCCGCGTCGAATGGCGCGACCCGCGGAACGTTCTCGAGAAGTTCGATGTTGCTCTTCGCGATGTCGACGTCAGTGATGTACCCCGGCGCAAGGTCTTCGCGCGGGTCGTCTGCGGCGGAGGCCGCGGTGGCCGTCATCAGGGAGGCGCCGAGCAGTAATGCTCCGGCGGCGGCGACTGCGCGTCGGCGCCATCGCACAGGTCGGTGTAGGGATCTCATCGGTAGTGCCCTCTCTTCTCGCTTCTCCGGCGATCGATGCCCTCCGACAGGCGAGCGACACAACCTCGTGTCGCTCGCGGCCCGCGAAGGCCGATCAATGGATCCAACGTATCCATAAAGGACAGTCGAGCGCATCAACTTTCCGTCGCGAGATCTGCACCTTTCACGCGGCGCTCGACACCAGGTCGCCGGCGAGCGAGCAAGCGCCTTCCAGTTCCGCCATCGTCATCGGATGCCTCGACGACGACACCCTCGGTGGCCGCGTCCTCATCCGCGTCGAGCGGGTGCGCGACCTCGTCGCGGGTCATCCGTGCCGCGATGATCGCGACGACGCCGATCACGAGCGGGGCGATCCCGGCGATGAGGAACACGACCGGCAGCCCGAGCGACTCGCCCGCGGGTCCGGCGAAGGCCATCGAGATGGGCATGAACGCGAGCGAGACGAAGAAGTCGAGGCTCGAGACCCGGCCGAGCATGTGCGCGGGAACCCGGCGCTGCAGCAGCGTGCCCCAGATCACGACGCCGCCGTTGAACGCGGCACCGACGGCGAACGCGGCGATCGCCATGACCCAGATCTGGTCGGTCAGTCCGAAGACGGCGAGCGGGAGGCATCCGAACGCCCACAGCAGGTTCATCACGGTCAGGTAGCGGCGCGGCAGCTTCAGCGAGGCGACGACCATCGACCCGACCGCACCGCCGATGCCGAACGCGGCGAGGATCAGCGCGTGCTCCTCGGGGCCGCCGCCGGCGGTGTCCTTGATGACGAACGGCACGAGCACCTCGAACGGCCCCATGATCAGGAAGATCAGCAGCGACGCGAACGTCAGGGTGCCGAGCAGCCACGGCGTGCGCACCATGTAGACGAAGCCCTCGCGCACGTCGACGAGCAGGGCGACGGCCGGATGCCGCTGCTCGCCGCTCGCCGGCTGGTCGGCCGTCTGCTCGCCGCGCAGCGGCATGTCGGGGACCTTCAGGATGCACACCGCCGCGACGATGCCGGTCAGCGCGGTGACGGCGAGTGCGGCGCCGGGCGACGAGATCGCGATGAGCGCGCTCGCGAGCGCCGGGCCGCCGGCCTGCATGAGGATCGGGCGGGCCATACCCTCGAAACCGTTCGCGGCGAGCAGCTCGTCTTCGGGTACGACGCTCGGCAGCAGTGCCGAGTACGCCGGGTAGTACATCCCGGCCATCACGCCGCCGACGAACGCGACCGCCGCGAGCTGCCACACGGCCAGGCCGCCGGTCAGCGACAGCAGCGCGACGAAGCCCACGCTCGCGGCGCGGACCACCTCGACCACGAGCAGGATGCGTCGCTGCGGAATGCGGTCGGCCAGTGCGCCGCCGAGCAGCGTGGTCAGCAGCATCCCGATCGCCGAAGCGCCGGCGACCAGCGAGAGCTCGGCCGCGCCGCCGCCGATGTCGACGATCTGCCAGACGAGGGCGACGATCCAGATGCCGGAACCCACCATCGACGACACGAGCGCCGCAGCGAGCCACCGGTAGGCCGGGTTGCGTAGGGGCCGGAGTGCCCGGGGTGTTGACATGATCTTGATCCTCCGTGGGAACGAATGTGTCAGAAGCGGGTGCCTCTACTCATGCGTCGAACCAGGAGGGGCGAGATCGACATCTCGCTCGAATCGGTGGCGAACATCTTGCGACTCGACGCCTCACCGGCGCTGGCGACATCCGTCATATGGAAATGACCGTTCCCCCTCATGCGATGAGGGGGAACGGTCATTCCGGTTCTCGAGGCGGCCGAGGCCGTGGCGATCAACGCACGACGTCGAAGATCTCCTTGACGACGCCGTTCGAGTAGGCCTCGTGCTCGACGAGCTGCAGCTTGCCGGTCTCGCGACCGTTGAAGAGGCGCTTGCCCTCGCCGAGCGCGACCGGGAAGACGAGCAGGTGGTAGCGGTCGACCAGCCCGGCTTCCGCCAGGCCCTGGGCGAGGGTCGGGCTGCCGTGCACCAGGATCGAGCCGCCGTCGCCCTCCTTGAGCTTCGCGACCTCGTCGATCGAGCGGAGCACCGAGGTGTTGTTCCACTCGGGGTCCGTGAGCGTCGACGACACCACGTACTTCGGCATGGCGTTGTACTCGGCGAACTCCTCCATGGTGGGCCAGACCGGGGCGAACTCGTCGTAGCTGACCCGGCCGATGAGCATGGCCTCGGCCTCGACCTGCTCGCGACCCTTGATCTCATAGGCCTCCTCGACGAAGTCGACCTCCTTGAAGGTCCAGCCGGCCCGCGGGTGCGACCCGCCACCGGGCGAGTCGACGATGCCGTCGAGGGTGATGAATTCAGTGACGATGAGCGTGCGCATGACGATCTCCCTGTTGTTCTCCCGAGCCGGTGTCTCCGCCTCTCATTCTGGCGTCGAACAGGGCGGGGCGTGGATCGACATCGGCGGCGGAACAAACGGAGGATACCGACCTGACAGACGCGAGAGGGCGGATGCCCGTGGCATCCGCCCTCGCGTGATCGTTCACCGGTTCTGGAGCCGAAGCGGTTGTAGTACCTGAGGCTCAGGTCGTCCTCCACCTTCTGCTCGACGGTCGGGCCGCACAGTCCTCGGGCGCCCTTCTCGGATATACGACGGCGCGTTGCACACCTCGGTCGAGGACTTCGGAACGGTCAGCTTCGTCGTGCCGGCGCCGCGGTCGACCGTCAGCCCGCACCCTGAGAGCACCAGCACCACGGCCACCACAGGAACCGCCCACCGCAATGATCGCGTGTTCATGATGATTTCCCTTTCCCGCCGGCTCGCGGCTGCGGCCGGCTGAGGCCGACGCTACGGAGGCAGAACCCACGCCACATGACGCGGATCGTCATCTTTCGGCCGCTCCCGCATAGTCAATTCGGGTCATCGACCCCGCTTCGGCTCGGGTCTATCGTGAGGGGCATGCGGAACTGGTCCGCTCCGGCGCTGCCGGCGAGCTGGACGAACACCGGCGCCCCACCTTCGTGGCCAGGCGTGAGGAGCTCCGCGCGCTGCATGCCGCCTACACCGACGTGGAAGCGGGCGCGGGCCGGACGGTCTTCCTGAGCGGCGACCCCGGAACCGGAAAGTCGCGCCTACTCAGCACGATAGGCAGCGCGCTCCACACCCTCGGCGCCGCCGTGCTCTACGGCGACTGCATCCAGGAGCTCGGCCGCCCCTTCGAGCCGTTCGACCAAGCGCTCGCGCCGCTGCTCGCGGCGCTCGAGGATGCACGGCAGGAGGACGAGGCCGCGCCGGCGTCGGCGCGGACGCCGCGCTCACGGTCGTCCGGGACACCTTCGCCGCGCACGAAGGTGCGGCCGCGCCCGTGATCGGTCAGGACCGCATGTTCGACGCGGTCGTGGAGCTGCTCACGGCAGCATCCGAGACCGGGCCGATCGTGCTCGCGCTCGATGACGTGCATTGGGCCGGGGAGGACGCGGTGCAGCTGCTCAGCCGCATCGTCGTCAGTACGTCCGACTGACCGGATCCTCGTGACTCGCCGCGTTGCGACCCGATCCGCCCGACCGGTCCGAGCCGCTGACCACCGTCATCCAGAAACTCGCGCACCTGCCCGCCGTCGACCAGATGCCGCTCGCGCCGTTCACCGCGGCGGACCTCACCGAATACCTGGAGCTCGGCGGCGTTCCCTCCGAGGAGGCGAGCGTGTCAGCGCTCGCTCTCGAGGAGGTGACCGGTGGCAATCCCTACCTCGTGCGAACCACGTGGCGAGAGGTGGTCGAGGCGCTGACAGCACCCGCACCGGCGTGTCTCGATGCCTGAGTCCGCGTTCGAACTGCTCAGACCTCGGATCGCGATGCTCTCGGACGCCGAGCTCGCCGTGCTCCGGGTAGGGGCGCTCCTCGGCCACGAGGTCGACCTCCTCGAGCTCATCGCCACGAGCGGGACCTCGCAGGAGGACACGTTGGCGGCGATCGACGCCAGCGTGCGCGCCGGCCTGCTCGAGCCGCCGGTGAAGCCGACCGACCCGTACGCATTCCCACATGCGATCGCCCGCCAGGCTGTGCTCGAGGGGTTGCCGCCATCCGAGTCCATGCGATTGCACGCTCGGATCGCGCAGACCCTGGAGGCGCGGTTCCCGGCAGCGACGCGACGCGTGCAGCGGCTCGCCTACCACTACCTGTCGGCACGGGCGCTGGGTTACGGCGACCGCGCCGTCGAGTACCTCGTCCGCTCCGCCGAGTCCGCGGCGCTGAGACTCGCCCACGAGGAGGCAGGCAGCCTCTACGAACGCGCAGCCGACCTCGCGGCGCTGGCGGAGGATCGCGACCTCCTGCGGAGCCGATCCGCACGCAGCTGGTCGTACGCCTCGGACTTCGCACGCGCTCGCGCGCAGTACGAGCGGATGATGGAGACCTCGGATCCGCGCAACCGGCTGCGGGCCGCCATCGGCTACGAGGATTCGACGTGGCGACCCGGGCTCGACGGCCGTCGCAGCCGGGAACTGCTCACCTCGGCGCTCGAGGGTCTGCCCGACGACGATCGGGACCCGCTCGTCATCGAGGGTCTCGCAAGCCTCGGCCGCGCGATCTCCTTCACCGGCGACCTGTCGGCGGGAGCGGCGACCGGCGATCGCGCGATCGCGCTCGCACGCGAACTCGGGGACGAGCAGACCCTTGCGGCCACCCTCCGCGCGCGGATCTGGCATTCGGTCCGCCCAGAGGGAATACGGGACCGACTCGCGGAGGCCGAAGAGCTCACACCGCTCACGGTCGGCATGCACGACGACTGGGCGGGCGCCAGTGGGATCGTCGCGAGCTTCGGTTCGTACCTGATCGGCGACGCGGCGGGGATGGAACGAGCCGAACGGGTGCTCGTCGAGTCCGCCCAGCGTTGGGGTTCGTACTGGAAGTACTGGGCGGAGTGCGCCCGGTTCGGACGGGCGTTCGCAGACGGGCGCCTCGTGGATGCGAGCGCGCGCCTGCAACGGATCGGCATCATCGAGCAGGGATTCCGATCGGACTACACCACAGGTGCTGGTGCCCTGCAGGGCTACATGATGCGCCGCGAGACCGGCAAGCTGGGCGCCGTGGCCTCGATGATCCGTGGCGACGAGTTGCCGAAGACGGCATGGGCGCCGGGACTCCTCGCGCTCTACACCGAACTCGGCATGCAGGAACCGTGCCGGCGCACGCTGCACTGGCTGCTCGAGCACGACAGCGCCTCGGCGCATGTTTCAAGCGACTGGCCGGGGCGCCTCGCGTTCATGTGCGAAGCGGCATTGGCGCTCGGCGACGCGGATGCCGCAGCCACCCTGCGCCCGCTGCTGCAGGACTACTCCGGATACAACCTCGTGTCGGGGTTCTTCGTCGCCCAGTTCGGGCCGGCCGACCGGTATCTGGGCGAGCTCGATACCTTGTGCGGGACCGGGGACCCGGCCGAGGACTTCGCTCGTGCCATCCGGCTGGGCGAACAACTCGAGGCACCGTTGCACCTCGCGTACACCTCGGCCTCCGCCGCCGCGTACCTGCGACGCGCGGGCGAAGTCGCCGCGGCCCGTGAGTCGGCCGAACGAGCGAGGGCGATCGCGGTGCCGCTGGGGCTGGTGCGCGTGCTGCGGCAACTGCCCGAGGCATCCGAGGAACCGAGCATCGGCGGACTCACCAGCCGCGAGACAGAAGTGCTCCGGCTCATCGCGGAGGGGCTCAGCAACCGCGAGATCGCGAGCGAACTCGTCATCAGCGAGCACACGGCCGCGAACCACGTGCGCAGCATCCTGACGAAGGTCGGCGTGCCGAACCGCACCCGCGCGGCCCGCTTCGCGCGCGAGCAGGGGCTCGCGTGACGATCCGGCGAACGTGAGGCGCCGCCTGTCGAGGCGCGGGTCGTCAAGCAACCGGAGCGAACGAGCCGTTCGGCAGCACCCGACCGTCGACCTCGGTGATGACGTCGGCGGGAAGTCCGGCGCGCGTCGCGGCGGCGAGGATCGCCTCGGCAGACGCCGCTTCGTAGACGCAATAGCTCCTGCGGCGATCGACGGAGAGGAACGAATAGAGCCAACGCACCTCCTCCTCATCGTTGATGAGGTTGAGTTCGTCGAAGATCCCCGCGACGGGCAGCGGGATCTGCTCGGCATAGTTGCGTTCGATGATGTAGTACGGCATCGCACCCCCTGCGAGCTCGTGTGGTGCCGAGCGTACTCCGTCATCGTGAGCGCCGGAACCCGGCGCGTATGGTGACGAGGGGGTCCCGCGCGGCGCCGAGGAGGAATGGAGCGTGGTACATGACCGATCGAAGCGACCGAACTCGACCGCGATGCTCGGCATCGACCACCCGATCGTGCTCGGCCCGTTCGGCGGGCTCTCGTCGGTCGCGCTGGCCGCCGCGGTGAGCGAGCTCGGCGGGCTCGGATCGTTCGGGCTCTATGGCTACGACGCCGGCCGCATCACCGAGGCGGTGGCGGAGATCCGCGCGGCGACGAGCCGACCATTCAACCTCAACGTCTGGCTGCCGCTGACGGATGACCCGACCGATGCGCCGCTCGCGCCCGGCGGCTTCGAGGCGGCAGGTGACGCGTTGCGCCCGTTCTTCGACGAGGTCGGCATACCCGTGCCGACCGAGCCGCCGACCCAGTACCTCCCGTCGTTCGAGGAACAGTGGGACGCCGTCCTCGAGGCGCGGCCCGCGGTGGCGAGCTTCGTGTTCGGCGTGCCGTCGGCCGACGTGGTCGAGAGTGCGCGGGCACGGGACATCCGCCTGGTGGGCACGGCGACGTCGGTCGACGAGGCGGTCGCGCTCGACGCGAGCGGTGTGGATGCGATCGTCGCGACGGGACTCGAGGCCGGCGGGCACCGCGTGTCGTTCCTGCGGCAGCCCGAGCAGTCGTTGGTGGGTTCGATCTCGCTGATCCCGCAGGTCGTCGACGCGGTGTCGGTGCCGGTGATCGCCGCGGGCGGCATCTCCGACCGTCGCGGCGTGGCGGCGGCGTTCGCGCTCGGCGCTGCGGGCGTGCAGGTGGGCACGGCGTTCCTGCGAACGCGGCAGTCGGCGACGAACGACGCGCACCGCGAGGCGATCGGCGCGACCGCCGCGCACGAGACCGTGCTCACTCGTGCGATGAGCGGGCGGCTCGCGCGCGGTGCTCGCAACCGTGCGGTCCGTGAGATCGAGGATGGCGGCGTGATCGCGCCCTTCCCCGTGCAGAACTGGATGACCGGCAAGTTCCGCGTCGAGGCGATCCGCCAGGGGCGGGCCGACCTGCAGTCGCTGTGGATGGGGCAATCCGCACCGCTCGCGGTGCACGACGACGTCAGCGACGTGTTCGCGGAACTCGCGGCAGGGCTGCCCGGCTGAGCCGGACCGATGTGACGGCAGCTACGGCGATTCGACTTCGGTTGACCGAAGCCTTCGATCGTCGGCGAGCGATGCATCCTGCTCGGCGCACGCCTCTTCGGGTCCCTCTGCCGCCACGAGTTCACGCCGACGTCGTGTCACGAGGAAGGAGCCGGCGAGCACGAGCACGAACCCGACGATCGTCCACACGGTGACGCGTTCACCGAGCACCGCGACGCCCGCGATGATGGCGACGGCGGGATTGACGTAGGTGATCGCGGTCGCCTTGACGGGACCGATCTCGGCGATGAGGCCGACCATGAGCAGGAACGCGAGCGCGCTGCAGACGACGGCGAGCACGATGATCGACACGATGACCGCGGTCGACGGCCACGCGGTCGGCCAAGCGCCGGTGAACATCACGAACGGCACGTAGACGACGGCAGTGGCGGCGAGCGACACGGCGACGACGCCGACGCCCGGGAGATCGGACATCCACCGGGCGAGGATCGCCGGGCCCAGCGCGTAGCCGATCACGACGACCGCCATCTCGGCGACGGCGATCAGGTCGGACCCCGCGATGTCGAGGCCGACGAGCGCGGCGACGCCCAGCATTCCGAGGGCTATGCCGAGCCAGTTCATCCGCGACAGGCGCTCGGGCCGACCCATCAGGAACGCGATGGCCACTCCGGCGAGCGGCACGGTCGCCAGCAGCAGCCCCGCGGTCGAGCTGGGCAGGGTGCGCTCGGCCGAACTCAGGAAGTACCACGGCAGGATGATCTCGACGATCGTGTAGGCCAGCATGGGCTTCCACCGGCGCACCACCAGCGCGACCTCGCTCCGGAAGAACGCCAGCGGCAGCAGCAGGATCGCCGCAAGGCCCGACCGCGCCAGGACCACCATCGCCGGCTCCAGCTCGCTGACGGCCACCTTGATGAACAGATACGGGATGCCCCAGGCGATGCCGAGCGCGGCGAAGAGGATCAGCCCACGTCGAGTCACGTGCCCATTCTGCTGGCCGCCACCGACACCGGAGCCGCCGCCTCCTGCCGTATCACCGCGAATTCCTGCCGACTGTCGAGGCGACCTCCGCCTCGCCCGAGGGATTCCGCCGCCCCACGATGACCAGTCCGACGGCGGCAGCCGCGATCACCGCCGCGCCGAGCGCGGGCAGCGACGCCAGCGCGCCACCGCCGACGACGACGGACGCGAGCGCGGCGCCGATCGCGATGCCGAGGTTGAACACGACGGGGATGAGCGCGCCCGCGAGCGCGCGACGCTCGGGCCCGGCCATTCGCAGGATCATCGTCTGCGCGAGCGGCGGGAGGGCACCGGAGGCCACGCCCCAGAGCACGAGCACGCCGAGGCCGACGACCGGATGCACCGCCACCAGGCCGAGCGCGGCGACCCCCGCGCCGGTCGCGATGGCGCTCACGACGATGGCGCGAGCGGTGCGCGCGCCGAACCGGCCGGCGACCACCACACCGGCCGCCGAGGCGAGCCCGAACACCAGGAGCATGGTCCCGACCCCGCCCGGGACCTGGCTCGCCGGCGCCTCGACCAGTCGGGTGATGAAGGTGTACGTGCCGTAGTGGCCCACGAGCAGCAGTGCGATGAGCGCCACGATGGCGACCATCGGTCGGATGCTGCGCGGTGCGCCGCCCCGCGCAGCGGTCGCGTCATCCGGGGACGATGCAGCCGGGTCATCCGTCGCCGAGCGGGCGGCCGCGGCGGCATCCGCACGTGGCACGCGGACGATCGTTCGCACCAGCACGGCGGCGACCAGTGCGGCGACCGCCAGGCCCCAGAATGCCGCGCGCCAGCCCGCGCCCTGCGCCACGAGGCTCGTGATCGGCGTGCCGATGACCATGCCCAGCGTCGCGCCGCCGAGCACGACGGCGACGGCCCGCGCGAGATCACGGTCGGCGACGAGGTCGGCCGTGAAGGCGTTCGTCGTCGCCCAGAGCAGCCCGACCGAGAGCGCCCCGACGAGTCGCCCGGCGACGGCGATCGGGTAGACGGGCGCCACAGCGGTCACCGCGACCGAGGCCGCGAGCGCGACGAGACTCCAGACGATGACGGCGCGTCGGTCGAAGCGTTGCGTGAGGCGCATGAGCGGGAGGCTGCCGATGACCACGACGGCCGCCCAGACCGAGACGAGCATGCCCGTCTGCGCCTCGCTCACTCCGAGTCCCTCGCTCATCTCGGGCAGCACCGCGGTGGGCACCATCTCGGCGGTGACCATGACGAAGGTCGCGGCGCCGAGCACGAGCAGCGACGGCCACGGCATGCGCGAGGTTGGTCGGGCGGCCTCGACCACGCGATTCGAGGTGGTTGTCTCATTCATACTTCGACGGTAAACTCTGACATTGATGTCAATGTCAAGGTTTTGATTCAGACGAATACGACCGGAGGCTGCAACGCCATGAAGATCGGCGAACTCGCAACGCGCGCGGGCGTGTCCCCGCGGCTCGTCCGCTACTACGAGCAGCAACAACTGCTGGCGCCGACGCGGCAGGCGAACGGCTATCGCGCGTACGACGAGGCGCACGTCGTCCGGGTGACGCGGATCGCCGGCCTCGTGCAGGCCGGGCTGCCCACTCGCCTGGTGAAAGAAGTGCTCGAACTCGAGGACGCGGCCGCCGACGAACGACCGAGCTGCCCACGCACCGTCGCCGACATGCTCGCCCGGGAGCTCACCGGCATCGAGGAGCGCATCGCGTGCCTCAGCCGCAGCCGCGACACGATCCGCGATTACCTCGCGCGCACCGAGCACGCGGCGCTCGTGTCCGAGCGACAGGCCGCGCCGGCTTGAGCGCCCTCACCCGGGGTGAACCGAGCCGCTGAGCGGGCTCGGCCTCACGCCAGCGGGACCCGCTGATCCCCCTCGCCGAGCACGAAGATCGCGGTCGCGCGTGCGAGATACAACCGGAACTGCGCCGACCCCGAGACATCCGCCTCACTCCAGCTGGGGATGCCGTCTGCCGCCGCCCCCTCGTTGAACACGGCGAGCGCAGCCGCCCGCTCATCGTCGGCGACCTGGTGCGCCACAGCGACGACGTACACCGCGGCGGCGCTGCCGACCGGAACCGAGGAGTCGTAGACGACGATGGCGACCTCGGGTCTCTCGGCGATGTTCTCCGAATGTCGGGTTCCCGGGCGCGAGACCCAGACGAACTCGTCCCCGTCGGCGCCGGAGTGGGCGAACCAGACCGGCGTCGCCCACGGCCGGCCGGCCTCGTCGGCCGTGGCGAGGGTCATGTAGGAGTTCGCCTCGATGATCCGGTGGGCGGTCTCCGCCGGTGATTCCGGTGTCGGCTCGTGCTCGGACATCCGCTCTCCTTACTCCGCCGGAGGTGGTGGCATGGGCGGCGGGTTCCCGGGGACGAGCTCGGCGCCGACCGACAGGGCGATGTCGTCGGCGTAGTTCCTGAGGGCGACACTCCAGTCGTCGTAGGTGTCGGGCGTGTACGTGACCGACACGGCGACCGTGACCGAGCGCCCGTCCTCGGCACGCACGGCGGGCAGGGTGACCACCGCTCCGGCGTAGCCGGCGAACAGCGGCGTCTGCTTCACCCAGTCGCCGGTGAGGATCGCGCCGAGGCCGTACGACCACTCGTCGACCAACGTGTGGCAGGAGCGGCATCCCTCGAGCGGTTCGCCGAAGCCCACGAGCGCGGGCTCGACCATCGCGTCCCACGACGCCTGCTCGAGCAGTTCGCCACGGCCGACGATCGCATCGAAGCTCGACGCCACGTCACTGATCGAGCTGGTCTGCACTGCGCCCGCGGGCAGGGTCCACGACGGGTTCCAGTACGAGGAGTCCTCCCAGACGCCGCGCTCGAGGGTGAACGCGTGCACGGCGGGGTCGGGGATCGCCGGCCCGAGGTCGTGCACTGTCGCGTCGAGCGCGAGGGGTTCGAGTACGTGCTCGGCGATGAGGTCCTCGAGCGGTCGGTCCGCTGCCGCCTCGATCACCTCCCCGAGGATGACGTAGCCGGCGTGGGAGTAGTCCCAGTTCTCGCCCGGCGGGAACAGTCGCGGTGCGCCCGTGCTGAATCCGATCAGCTCATCGGTCGTCCACGCGCGGAACGGGTCGTCGACCGAGGAGTCGATGAACGCCTGGTTGGCGACGTGGTCGGGATAGCCCGCGGTCATGCTCGCGAGCATCCGCGGCGTCGCCCGCTCGGCGTCGGGCAGGTCTGGCAGCCACCGGTCGATCGGCTCGTCGAGGTCGATCACGCCCTGCTCGGCGAGACGCATCAGGACGGTGCTCACGTACGTGATCGCAACAGCGCCGTTGCGGAACCGGCCGTCGATCGTCACCGGCTCCCCGCTCATCGCGTCGCCGAGGGCGACCTGCGCCGCGACGTCCCCATCGATGCGGACCTCGGCGACCACCGACCCCAGCGCATGCTCCTCGAGTTGCCGGGCGGCGACGTCCTCGAGCACCTGCTGCGTCGCGGGATCCGTCGTCGGACTCGCTCCGTTCCCACCGTCGGTCGGCAGTCCCGCGCCGGCAGCGCCGGTGGCCGCGACCTCGCCGGCGCCCATGGTGCAGCCGGCGAGCAGCAGGGCGGATGCCGCGGCAGCGACGATCGCGCCGGGAAGGCGTCGAGACGGGTGGGGCATCTTCGCTCCGATCTCGCGAGGCGCAGGCGCGCGCCCGCGCACGCTAGGAGTCATCTTCGTGCGGAACACCGTGCGCCGCCACCCCAGTCCGGGGCTCGCTGCGACCGGGCCCGGCAGGGCGACATCGGTGTCGGTGGCACCCCATATGGTCGCGGACATGACCGCGATCGAGCTGATCGAGCCCTTCGAGCTGCATGTTGCCGACGAGGTCCTCGACGATCTGCGAGCCAGGCTCGCCCGCACGAGGCTGCTGCCCGATTCGCCGCGCAAGCCGGCGTCGGGCATGTCCAACGCCTACCTGCGCGAACTCCTCGACACGTGGACCGACTGGGACTGGCGCGCCCGCGAGACCTGGCTCAACCGGCATCCGCAGTTCATCGCCCCGATCGACGACGCTGCGGTGCACTTCGTGCACCTGCGATCAGAGCGGGCCGATGCCCCTGCTCTGCTGGTGATGCACGGCTGGCCCCACACGTTCGCCCTGCAGCTCGACTTCGCCGACCGGCTGACCGACTTCCACGTCGTCGTCGCGAGCCTGCCCGGATTCGCGTTCTCGTCGCCGTACGCCGACGGCGAGATGTCCGAGAAGCGCCTCGCGGCCACAATGCACGCCCTGATGACCGAGGTGCTCGGCTACGAGCGCTACGTCACCTACGGCGAAGACGTCACCGCCAACGTCAGCGACCTCATCGCCGCGCGGTACCCCGACCAGGTCGCCGGCATCGTCGCGACGCACGCGCACTTCCCCAACAATGACGAGCGCGAGGCCCTCACCGATCCCGCCGAGCGCGCGTTCTTCGACGACCTCGCCACGCGGCACGGCACCGACGGCGCCTACGGACACGTGCAGGCAACCCGGCCCGACACCCTCGCGGTCGGGCTCAACGACTCGCCTGCGGGCCTGCTCGCCTGGATCGCCGAGAAGCTCGTCGAGTGGAGCGACACGCCTCCCGGCGATCCGCGCGCGGTCGAGCGGCGCATCTCACGTGACAGGATCCTCACCGAGGCGATGATCTACTGGGTCACCCAGACGATCGGGTCGTCGTTCCGCCCGTACTACGAGGGCGCCGACCAGCCCGACCCGATCCCGCCGACCGCGGTGCCGGCGGCGGTGTTCATCCAGCGGCACGAAAGCGCGTATCCCGAGTCGCTCGCACGTCGCCACTACCTCGACCTGCGCGTGTTCGATCGACTCGACGAGGGTGGGCACTTCGCCGTCGCAGAGGTGCCCGACGAGATGGCCGCACGCATGCGGAGCGTTCGTGGCCTCGCTCGACTGACCCCGTCGTTGCCCCGTTCAAGCGCGATCACCGCAAAACGGATCCCGCAAGCACCCCGTTCGGGGGCCGCACGATGGCGCCTGCCTCGGCTAGCGTCGAACGTGCGGGATTCCGGATACGGGAGCAGCCGCCGACGGCGGCAACCGACGGCCGCAGAGACGACTGGGATGCGGGTGCCGATAATTGGGGGGCGGCATCCGCACCTCGGTCGCAGCCCGCGATCAGCCAGCGCCCCTACGCTGGGGCCCATGAGCCCGCGTCGCGCGTCCGAGCCGATCTACAGCACGGCGATCGTCGTCGGGCGGGCGATGTTCGGCGCCCTACGGCTGAAGCGGTCGGTGACCGGTGCCGAGCACATCCCCGCGACCGGCGGCGCCGTGCTCGCGATGACGCACTTCGGCTACCTCGAGTTCGCCCTCGTCGAGTGGGTCACGTGGCTCGAGACCCGGCGACGCGTGCGCTTCCTGGCCAAGAAGTCGGTGTTCGCCAAGCCGGTGATCGGATGGCTCATGCGCGGCATGCGGCACATCCCGGTCGACATGAAGGCCGGCGCCGAAGCCTTCGCCGCCGCGGTGCAGGCGCTGCGCGCGGGCGAGATCATCGGCGTGTTCCCCGAGGCCGGGGTGAGCGCGTCGTTCACCGTCCGCGAGCTGAAGACCGGCGCCGTGCGCCTGGCCGCCGAAGCGGGCGTTCCGGTGATCCCCGTCGCCGTGTGGGGCGGCCAACGACTCATGACCAAGCGCCACCACATCCGATTCGGCGAGCGATTCGGCGTGCCGGTGTCGTTCGCGTTCGGCACGCAACTGCACCCCGATCGCATCCGCCGAACCGCACGCCGCGACCGAAGTGCTGCGCACGCGGATGCAGCGACTCGTCGACGGGCTCCAGCGCGACTACCCCGTCGACGGCACCGGCCAGTGGTGGCAGCCCCGCCATCTCGGCGGCACCGCGCCGACCCCCGCCGAGGCGGCCGCCGCCGACGCGGCGCGCGACGCCGCCCGCGAGGCATCCGCCGGCTGAACTCAGCGAGCGGGCAGCTCGACCGACCGGATCCGTTCGCGGCGCCCGGGCACACCGTTCGCCACGCGCACCCAGGCGCCGTCGCGCAGCACCTCGTAGGCGCGGAACGCGCACGGGATGCCCTTCGCGGTCAACAGGTCGGGCGAGTCCATCAGCTGGAAGTGCAGGTGGGGCGCCGTCGAGTTGCCGGTGTGTCCGACGTTGCCGAGGAGGTCGCCGGTCGACACCCGCTGGCCCTCGGCGACGGCGACGGTTCCCGGCGCGATGTGGGCGAACCCCGCGTGGACGTCGGTCGAGTCGAGCGCGCGCAGCAGCACGTGGTTGCCGAGGATCGACGGCAGCTTCTCGGGCGTGAAGGTGAACGCGTTCTTGACCGCGTGCGCCAGCTCGCGAGCCGGGTGGATCCACTCGCGCTCGGACATCCCGTCGGACGCCTTGATCACCTCGGCGTCGAACGGCGCGTGGATCGGCGCGCCCCACGCGTACGACTCGTTGGTGCGGCCGCCGAAGAGCTCGCCGCGCAGCGTGCCGGCCGGGTGGTAGTGCACGCCCTTGCGTGCGTCGACGACGAGCAGGTCGTAGGCGTACCGCTGTCCGAGCATGTCGGTGCCGTGGCTCGGCACTCGGTGGGCGGGTGTCGTGACGGCCATCCAGCCTTCGCCGCGTAGCGGGAACTCGACGACGAACGGATTCTCGAGTGTGTGCTCCATCGCTCGCGAGCGTAGCGGCAGGGGCACGCGGGCGCACCCGCCCCGCAGCCCGCGCTGTGCGTGAGACGAGACGAGCGGATGCCTCGGCCTGGCGCCGGGGCATCCGCTCAAGTCTTCGGCTGTGTGAGCACTGGAGGATCGCCGGTGGGGCGAATCAGGATCCGCCGACGGGGTGGGCCGCCGGATCCGCCTCAGGTATCGCAGCTCGTGACCGCTTCAACCTTGGTGTGTACAGTCATTGGTAACAGGGGTCTGCAATCGGTGCAACACACAGCGTTCGCACTAGTCAGATTGTAAGATTCTGACGATGGTTCCGAGCGGGCGGGGGTTCAAATTGAGCAAGCTGGATGCCACGGACCGGCGCATCCTCGTCGAACTCGACGACGACCCGCGACTGCCCACGGTGGTCATCGCGCAGCGGCTCGGGCTCGCGCGAGCGACCGTGCAGAACCGGCTCGACAAGCTCGCGACGTCGGGCCTGCTGCGCGCCAACAGCAGCCGTGTTCGACCCGATTCGCTGGGCCGGGGCATCGCCGCGTCGGTGCGCGCCGAGCTCGACCAGCACCTCATCCACGACGCGATCGAGGCGCTCAAGCTCATCCCCGAGGTGCTCGAGTGCTTCGCGCCGGCCGGCGACGACGACCTGCTGCTGCGCGTCGTCGCCCGCACGCCCGACGACCTCTATCGCGTGAGCGAGGAGATCCGGCTGTGCCCCGGCATCGTGCGCACGTCGACGAGCCTGTTCCTGCGCGAGGTCATCCCGTACCGCATGTCGGCGCTGCTCGCCGCCGACTGACGCCGCGACGCCCGGCTCGCGCGCAGGCGCAGTGCGCGGGCGGAACGGCGACCGCTAGTCGCGCGCGACCATGTCGCCGGCCCTGCGTGCGACCCACTCGACGAGCGGCAGCATGTGCTCCATCAGGTCGCGCCCGAGCTCGGTCAGCGCGTACTCGACGCGCGGCGGCACCTCGGGATACGACGTGCGCGCCACCAGGCCGTCGGCCTCGAGGGTGCGCAGCGTCGACGCGAGCATCTTCTCGCTGATGCCCTGCACCTCACGGCGCAGCTCGCCCCAGCGGTGCGTGCCGTCGGTCAGCGCGAGCAGCACGAGCACGCCCCACTTGCTCATGATGTGATCGAGCACGACGCGCGTCGAGCAGCCCTCGGTGAAGACTTCGCCGGAAGTCTCCCTGATCTGCGCAAGACTTACCACCATGTAGGTACCTTACTTCAAAGTGGGTACCGCCGCGAGGGAAGTAATGGGTCGAGCCTGCCGTTGACCCCGGTGAACCGATCGGAAGGAACTCCCCCGCATGACCATTCTCGTCACCGCCGCCAGCGGCCAACTCGGATCCCTCGTCGTCGACGCCCTGCTCGAGCGCGGCGCCGCACCCGCAGACCTCGTCGCCACCGCCCGCGACACCGGCAGGATCGAGCAGCTCGCGGCACGCGGCATCCGCACCGCCGAGCTCGACTACAACCGCCCCGAGACCATCGCGGCCGCGCTCGACGGGGTCGACACCGTGCTGCTCATCTCGGGATCCGAGCCGGGCAACCGCGTGACCGGCCACCGGAACGTGATCGACGCGGCGAAGGCCGCCGGCATCACCAAGCTCATCTACACGAGCGCGCCGAAGGCGACCACCGCCGCCGACTTCGCACTCGCCGCCGACCACAAGGCCACCGAAGAGGCCATCGCCGCCTCAGGCGTTCCCGCAGTGATCGTGCGCAACAACTGGTACATCGAGAACTACGCGGCGGATGTCTCGCGCGCCGCGTCGACCGGAGTCATCGCCGCATCCGTGGGCGACGGTCGCGTGGCCGGCGCCACCCGTGCCGACTTCGCCGCGGCCGCCGCGGCCGTGCTGCTCGAGGACGGGCACCTGGGACAGGTCTACGAGCTCGGCGGCGACACGACGTTCGACTACGACGAGCTCGCTGCCGCGGCATCCGCGGTGCTGGGTCGGGAGGTCGCCTACCAGCGCCTCACTGCCGACGAGCACATTGCGGCGCTCGAGGGCTTCGGGCTCGACGCCGGCCTGGCCCGCTTCGTGGCGGGCATCGACGAGGCGATCGGTCGCGGCGTGCTCGCCGACACCGACGGCACGCTGTCGCGCCTCATCGGCCGGCCGACGACCTCGCTCGTCGACGGGCTGCGCGCGGTCGTCGAGGTCGAGGAGCGGCCGGCCGCCTGACCGACGTCGACACCGAAACGGGTATGCGGGTTCCGCCTCAGTCGAGGGGGGACCCGCATACCTGTTTTCGCGACTACGCCTGTGGCCCGAGGCGCGTGCGCACGAATCCCCCATTCGGGGTACGTGAGCGCGCGTCTCGACCTCGATGGCGAGCAGATCGTTGCGTGTGTCAGATGCCACAGAAGATGACATCGGTCAACCTCTTCCCTGCGAGGAATCCCGGTGATAATTTCTTCCACACTGTGCCCGGCGATCCCGGCCAGCCATCCAAGGGAGAACAATGAAACGACGCACGCGCGGCATCCTTGCCGTGGCAGCGGCGGGCGCCACGGTCATCGCGGGAGCAGCCTTCGGGCCGGCCGCGATCGCCGCGCCATCCGCTGAAGATCCGAAGCCCGCAGCATCCCAACGCCTCGACAATCGTCCCGGCCCGCTCACCGAGCGACAGAATGAGCGGCGCAAGGCCGCGCAGAAGCTCATCCTCTCGGGTCAGGCATCGCCGAACGAAGACGGCGTCGTCGCACTTGCCGAGGGCGAGGGCGATGACAAGTTCTTCGAGGCCGCGGTCACCGGCACCGGTCGACTGTTCACGATCCTCTCGGAGTTCGGCGACCAGTCCAGCGGCAAGCTCGGCTCGGTTCCCGGCCCGCTGCACAATGCGATCCCCGAGCCCGACCGCACGGTGAACAACAGCACGCACTGGAGCGAGCGACTTCAACAGCGCGTACTACGAGGACCTGTTCTTCAGTGGCGCGGACGAGCTCGTTCGCCGACTTCTACTCGAAGCAGTCGTCGGGCGCGTACACCGTGGCCGGCGAGGTGAGCGACTGGGTGAAGGTGCCCGGCAACGCCTCGACCTACGGCGACAACACCGTCGAGGACTTCGGCGGCGCCTGGCAGTTCATCGAGGACACCGGCAACGCCTGGTACGACGCGCAGATCGCGGCGGGCAAGAGCGTCGCCGCGATCAAGGCCGAACTCGCGACGTTCGACGTGTGGGACCGCTACGACGCAGACGCGGACGGTGACTTCGACGAGCCCGACGGCTACCTCGACCACTTCCAGGCCGTGCACGCGGGTGAGGGCGAAGACGCCGGCGGCGGCGCGGAGGGCGAAGACGCGATCTGGTCCCACCGGTGGTACGTGAACTCCACCGACTACGG
This sequence comes from uncultured Actinomycetota bacterium, assembly GCA_963758615.1. Classification (GTDB taxonomy): domain Bacteria; phylum Actinomycetota; class Actinomycetes; order Actinomycetales; family Microbacteriaceae; genus Agromyces. The sequence goes on from CAVWVZ010000011.1 coordinate 61,742, forward strand.
CACGACCGGTCCCACCGGCGCCAAGTTCGGCGGCACCCAGATCGGCGACACCGGCATCTGGATCGGCGACTACACGGTCGAGGCCGAGAACGGCGGCCTCGGCGTGTTCGCGCACGAGTACGCGCACGACCTCGGCCTGCCCGACTTCTACGACACCGCAGGCGGCGAGAACTCGACCGCGTTCTGGACCCTCATGTCGAGCGGCTCGTGGCTCAACAGGGGCGGCGAGGACATCGGAACGACTCCGAACTACATGGGTCCGTGGGAGAAGCTGCAGCTCGGCTGGCTCGACTACTCGGTCGTCGACCCCGGACAAGGTGGCGACTTCACGCTGAGCCCCGCGGCACTGCAGACCGACGGCCAGGACCAGGCGCTCGTCGTCGACGTTCCCGACCAGGGCATCACCACCGACTACGTCACGCCCGTCTCGGGCACGAACGCGTGGTGGACGGGCAGCGCCGACGACCTCAACACCACGCTGACGCGTTCGCTCGACCTCAGTGCCGTCAACAGCGCGACGGTCACGGCGAAGGCCTGGTACGACATCGAGGCCGGGTACGACTACCTCTACGCCGAGTACTCCACCGACGGCACGAACTGGAAGACGATCGGAACCATCTCCGACACGTCGAACGGCAAGTGGACGACCATCCGCAGCACGGTCCCGGGCGGCAGTGCCGACACGAAGTTCCGTTACCGCTACCAGAGCGACGGCGGCGTGCACCTCGCGGGCGCGTTCATCGACGACATCGTCGTGAAGAGCGGCGGCACGACGCTGCTCACCGACAACGTCGAAGGCGGCGACAACGGCTGGGTGGCAGCGGGCGGCTTCAAGCGCAGCAGCGGCACCGAGACCAGCGAGGGCGATCGCTACTACCTGGTCGAGAACCGCACCTACACCGACTACGACGCCACGCTCGAGGTCGGACCCTACCAGTTCAGCAACGGCCTCACGGCACCCGACAAGGTGGAGCACTTCCCCTACCAGGACGGCATGCTCGTCTGGGCGGTCGACGAGGCATACGGCGACAACAACACCATCGAGCACCAGGGCCACGGCCTCGCGCTCCCGGTGGACTCGCACGCAGCGCTCTTCACCTACGAGGGCGAGACCGCTGGCCCGAGCAACCGTCGCCAGCCGTTCGATGCGACCTTCGGCCTGGAGACGATCGACCCGGTCACGCTGCACAAGGAGATCGTCGTCGGCAAGGGCAAGAGCCAGACGATCACGTCGGTCGGCGCCACGGCGCCCGGCGGACAGCAGTACGCCACGTTCAGCGATGCCGACGAAGACGCCTACTTCCACGCGACGAACCCGCTGGGCGGGGTGCTCGTCGCCGGTCACGGCGTCTCGGTGACGGTCAAGACCCAGAACGAGGGCGGAACGATGACGGTCAACGTCGTCAACCCCGGTCTGTGATCTGACGCAGCACCACGGTGGGCCCGCCTCCTCGGAGGCGGGCCCACTCGCGTTCGTGCCACCGGTTCCCTCGCGCGAGGCAGTCGAGTAGAGTCCCATGCCGGGGGAGGGTCGTGAGCGGAGAACTCGTTCTGGTCACCGGCGGCACGGGATTCATCGCCGCGCACTGCATCGTGCAGCTGCTCGAGGCGGGGCACCGTGTGCGCACGTCGGTGCGCTCGCTCGATCGCGCCGACGAGGTCCGCGAGATGGTGCGCACGGGAGGCGCCGAACCGTCGGGGATCGAGTTCGTCACGGCCGATCTCCTCCATGACGACGGATGGCAGGCAGCCGTCGACGGCGCCGCGTTCGTGATGCACGTGGCATCGCCGTTCCCCATGCGGCAGCCGAAGGATGACGAGGAACTGATCGCCCCGGCCCGCGACGGCGTGCTCCGAGTGCTTCGCGCCGCCCGCGACGCCGGCGTGCAGCGGGTCGTGCAGACCTCGTCGTTCGCCGCGATCGGGTACGGCCCCGATCCGGGGCGTCCGTTCACGGAGGACGACTGGACAGACCTGTCGAACCCGCACCTCACCGCCTACGTGAAGTCGAAGGCGGTCGCCGAACGCGCCGCCTGGGACTTCGTCGAGCGCGAAGGCGGCGGCCTCGAGCTCGCCACGGTCAATCCGGTTCCCGTCTTCGGACCGGCGCTCGGATCCGCGCTGTCGACCTCGGTCGAGCTGCTGCGTACGCTGCTCAACGGAGGGGCACCGGCCGTGCCCCCGGGCACGACCACCGGAGTCGACGTGCGCGACGTCGCCGAGCTGCACGTCCGCGCGATGACGCATCCGGATGCCGCGGGGCAGCGGTTCCTCGCGGTCGCGGGTGACCCCATCACCTTCCACGAGCTGGCGATGCTGCTGCGCGAACGCCTCGGCGCCGACGCGAGGCGCGTTCCGACGCGCGTGCTCCCCCGCTGGCTCGTGCGCGCGGGCGCGTTCGTCAGCTCCGACCTGCGCGCGGTCGTGCCGCAGATCGACCGGCGCCAGGGCGCATCTCACGAGAAGGCGCGGCGCCTGCTGCACTGGAATCCGATCCCGACCGAAGACGCCATCATCGCCTCGGCCGAGAGCCTGATCGCCCTCGGGCTCGTCAAGCCCTGAGCGGGAGAGACGTCACGAATCCCGCCGCGTGCGGGGACAACGCGAAGCGGATGCCGCGACGCAACGGCCGCGGCATCCGCTGGATGGAAGGGGGATCAGCCCTTCGCGAGCAGCTCCAGCGTGTCGATCACGCGGTTCGAGAAGCCCCATTCGTTGTCGTACCAGGCGACGACCTTGACGTGCTTGCCGTCGACGCGGGTGAGCTCGGCGTCGAAGATCGACGACGCCGGGTTGCCGGTGATGTCCGACGAGACCAGCGGGTCCTCCGAGTACTCGAGCACGCCGGCGAGCGGGCCCGCGGCCGCGGCGCGGTAGGCCTCGAGCACCTGCTCGACGGTGACCTCGCGCGAGACGGTCGTGTTGAGCTCGACGATCGAGCCGACCGGCACGGGCACGCGGATCGAGTCGCCCGAGAGCTTGCCGTCGAGGCCCGGCAGCACGAGGCCGATCGCCTTCGCGGCTCCGGTGGTCGTCGGCACGATGTTCACGCCGGCGGCGCGGGCGCGGCGCGGATCGCGGTGGGGGCCGTCCTGCAGGTTCTGCTCCTGCGTGTAGGCGTGCACGGTCGTCATGAAGCCGTGCTCGATGCCCGCGAGGTCGTCGAGCACCTTCGCGAGGGGGGCGAGCGCGTTCGTCGTGCACGAGGCGTTCGAGACGATCACGTGCGAGGCCGGGTCGTACGCGTCGGTGTTCACGCCGAAGGCGAGGGTCACGTCGGCGCCGTCGGCCGGCGCGCTGACGAGCACCTTCCGTGCCCCGGCGTCGAGGTGGGCGCGGGCTGCGGATGCCGCGGTGAAACGGCCGGTGGATTCGAGCACGAGGTCGACCTCGAGTTCCGCCCACGGCAGGTTCGCGGGGTCGCGCTCGGCGAGCACCTTGATGCGGTGGCCGTCGACCACGAGCGTGTCCCCGTCGACCTCGACGGGCCGGCCGAGCCGGCCGGCGGAGCTGTCGAAGCGGAGCAGCTGCGCGAGCGCCTTCGGGTCGGTGAGATCGTTCACGGCGACGACCTCGAGGTCGGAGTCGCGCTCGAGCAGGGCGCGGAGCACATTGCGGCCGATGCGGCCGAATCCGTTGACGGCGATGCGAGTCATTGAGGGGGATTCCTTTCGTTCCCGACGAGTTTGGCCCGACGACGGATGTCGCGGAAGTGGCCGTGACGACAGTGTGCGCAAGGATCGCGCCACGCATGGGATTCGCCACGCACGGGACATCCGCTCATCGGCGACCCGCGTCGTGCGGCCGCCCGGATAGCCTGAAGCGGTGCCCTACCGACCGATGCCCTACTCATTGGAGACCGAGCGCCTGACCCTGCAGCTGTGGGAGGAGTCCGACGCCGCCGGCTATCGGCAACTCGTCGGCGAGCGCGGCGACGAGATGCCGACCCTCGACGAGGCGCGCGACGAGATCCGGGGCGCCCGCGAGAGCGCGCCGGGGCGCGGCATCCACGGCATGACCCTTCGCCTGCGTGGGGACGACGAGTTCCTGGGCTACTGCGCCCTCGTCATCGGCCGGGCCACCATCGACGAACCCGAGCTCGCCTACGAGCTCCTGCGCAGCGCGCACGGCCATGGGTACGCCACAGAAGCGGCCGCCGCGATCGTCGACGCGGCGCGCGCGACCGGGCGGCAGCGTCTCTGGTCGACCGTGCGCACGTGGAACACCCCGTCGTTCCGGGTGCTGGAGAAGGTCGGCTTCCGGCGCGACCACATCACGACCGATGACCGGGGCGACATCGTCTGGAACGTCCTCGACCTGTAGTCGAGTGCCGCCGGCTCAGTCGGCCGGCTGCACGAACGTGTGCCGGTACTCGATCGGCGAGGTGCCCAGGATGCGATGGAAGTGCAACCGCAGGTTCGCACCCGTGCCGAGGCCGACCCGGGCGGCGATCTGCTCGACGCCGAGGTCGCTGCGCTCGAGCAGCTCGCGGGCGACATCGACGCGGGCGCGGAGCACCCACTGCATCGGCGTGTAGCCGGTGTCGTCGACGAATCGGCGTGAGAACGTGCGCGGCGAGACATTGGCGTGCCGCGCGAGGTCGCCGAGCGTCAACGGATCCTCGAGTCGCGTGAGCGCCCACTCGCGCGTCGCGGCGAACACCTCGCCGAGCGGCTCGGGCACGCTGCGCGGCACGAACTGCGCCTGACCACCGCTGCGGTACGGCGCCGCCACGAGCCGGCGCGCCACGTGGTTCGACAGGCCCACGCCATGGTCACGGCGCACGAGATGCAGGCACAGGTCGATCCCCGACGCCGCTCCCGCCGAGGTGAGCACCGCCCCCTCATCGACGAACAGCACGTTCTCGTCGACGGTCACGAGCGGATGCCTCGCCGCGAGCGCCCTCGCGTAGTGCCAGTGCGTCGTGGCGCGGCGTCCGTCGAGCAGCCCCGTCGCGGCGAGCGCGAACGCCCCGGTCGAGATGGCCGCGAGGCGCGCGCCGCGCTCGTGTGCGGCGCGCAGCGCCTCGATCACGGGCGCGGGCGGATCCTCGCGGTCGGGGTGGCGATAGCCCGGGATGAACACCGTCTCGGCCCACTCGAGCGCCTCGAGCCCGTCGGCCACGTGGTAGGCGAGCCCGTCACCGCCCGTCACGAGCCCCGGAGCCGCGCCGCACACGCGCACCTCGTAGGGCATGCTCTGCCGGTTCGTGAACACCTGCGCCGGGATGCCGACGTCGAGCGGCTTCGCGCCCTCGAGGACGAGCACGGCGACGCGATGGTTGCTGCGGGACATGCGAACCAGAATGCCGCGAGAACCGCGAAATGACGACTCCCGCCCGGCACGAGCTCGCTGGGAACCGAGCGCAATGTGAGGGATGCCACAAACGCGCGTGCGGACCGACGCCCACGCATTCGTCGAACCCGAGAGATCCCAGCTCGCGCAAGAATTCCGGGGTTAGGCTGCGAGAATGAGTGAATTCCGCCCTCCCGTCGCTGACCTCACGTTCGCTCTCGAGCACGTCGTGGGGTACCAGCAGATCGCACAGCTCCCGGGCTTCGAGCACGCCGACCTCGACACCGTCGTCGAGGTCCTCTCCGAGGTCGGAGATTTCATGGCCGAGCTCGTCGCCCCCACCAACCGCGCCGGTGACCTCGAAGGCGCGCGACTGAACCCCGACGGCACGGTCACCACGCCGACCGGATTCAAGGAGGCCTACGCCGCCTACGTCGACGCCGGCTGGGGCTCCGTGCCGCTCCCCGAGGCGTTCGGCGGCGGCGGGTTCCCCCGCACGGTCGGCCTCGCCATCCAAGAGCTGACCACCACGGCGAACATGGCCTTCGCGCTCGCACCGCTGCTCACGCAGGGCGCGATCGAGGCGCTGCTCAACTACGGCACCGACGAGCAGAAGCAGCAGTACCTGCCCAAGATGGTCACCGGCGAGTGGGCCGGCACCATGAACCTCACCGAGCCGCACGCCGGTTCCGACGTCGGCGCGCTCACCACGAAGGCCGTGAAGCGCGATGACGGCACCTACGCCATCTCGGGCCAGAAGATCTTCATCACGTTCGGCGACCACGACCTGAGCGAGCAGATCGTGCACCTCGTGCTCGCCCGCACGCCCGACGCGCCGGCCGGCACCAAGGGCATCTCGTGCTTCATCGTGCCCAAGTACCTCATCAACGACGACGGCTCGCTCGGCCAGCGCAACGGCGTGCACACCGTCGGCGTCGAGCACAAGATGGGCATCCACGGTTCGCCCACCTGCGTGCTCTCCTACGAAGACGCCACCGGCTACCTCATCGGTGACGAGAACATCGGCATGCGCATCATGTTCGTCATGATGAACAGTGCCCGCCTGTCGGTCGGCATGCAGGGCCTCGCGGTGGCCGAGCGCGCCTACCAGCAGTCGCTCGACTACGCGAAGGAGCGCCAGCAGGGTCGCGCGATCGGCGCCACCGAGTCCTCGCCCATCATCGACTTCCCCGATGTGCGCCGCATGCTCATGACGCAGAAGGCGTTCATCTCGGCCCTGCGCCGCATGATGCTGCTGAACGCCGTGAACGTCGACATCTCGACCCACCACCCCGACGCCGCGACCCGCGCCCGGGCCGACGAGATCGTCGGGCTGCTGACCCCCATCTGCAAGTCGTTCGGCACCGACCTCGGCAACGAGCTCACGTCGCTCGCGCTGCAGATCCACGGCGGCATGGGCTTCATCGAAGAGACCGGCGCCGCGCAGCACTACCGCGACGTGCGCATCGCCGCGATCTACGAGGGCACGAACGGCATCCAGGCCGCCGACCTCGTGGGCCGCAAGCTGCCCGTTCGCGACGGCGCCTCGTTCCTCGAGTACATCGCCTCGATGCGTGAGCTCGACGGTGAGCTGGCCGCCGCCGGCGAGCAGTTCGCATCGATCCGGTCGCAGCTGAACGCCCAGCTCGACACGCTCGAGCAGACGACGAAGTGGATGCTGCGCACCGGCGCCACCGACCCGAACTCTGCGCTCAGCGGCTCGACCCCGTACATGCGCATCTGGGGGCTCGTGGTCGGCGGCTGGCTGATGGCGAGGTCGGCGCTCGCCGCGCGCGAGCTCGACGCCGACGGCATCGCCGAGGCCCAGCTCCCGCTCGCACGGTTCTACGCCGAGCAGCTGCTGCCGCAGGCGGCCGGCCTCGTCGGAGCGGTCACCGCCGGCTCACGCGACCTGTTCGCGCTCGACGCCGACGCGCTGGCCGATCGCGCCCCGAGCCGCGCACGCGTCTGACGCAGCTGAGCGGATGCCGCGGCGCGAGCCGCGGCATCCGCTCATCGTTGACGGAAGCTGTCAGACGCTGCCCGCACCGGGACCGATCTGACCTCGCTTCTCGTGGTCGAGCCGTGCCTGTTCGTGGGCGGCTCGCTCGGCGGCGGCATCCTCGGAGGGGGGTCGCGAGCGCACCCGCATGCTCCTGACCACCAACACGACGATCACCGCGAGCACCGTGATCCCGACGATCCACCACAGCGGGTCCATGACGAACCTCCTTGTTCGCGACGCCGCCGCGGCGTCGATCGGCACACACGGTACGCCCCATGCATCATCGCCGCATTCGTCGCAGGACATGCGACCCGGATGCGGCGAGAATGGCTGGATGACGACTCCCCCGCCCGATGACGAGCCTCCGCAGTACGGCCAACCGCCGGTCTGGGGCGGCGACGCCATCGACGGGCCGGGATGGTCGGGTCTGCTCGCCTTCACGGGGCTGATTCTCGGCACCGGTGCGCTGTTGTTCGCCCTGTTCGCGCCGATCGGCGCCCGCGGCCCGGCCGGCATCGTCTGGATCGCGATGTTCGGTGCGCTCGCGATCGGCGCCGGGGTGCCGGGCGCCGCCCGGCACCGGAGGCTCGGCGGCGGCCGGCTGGGCGAGATGGTCGGATGGATCGGCGCGGCGTTCGGCGCGATCGCGATGCTGCTCATGATCTACGCGTACTTCGCCGTGCTGCTGATGGGCGGCGACGGGCTTCCGGTGCTGCCCGCCTGGGAGGCGCCGACCGCGCCGCCGTCCGACGACGTCGTCACAGCGCGCGTCTGAGCGGGGCGGCCGCTCCGACCACGATGTGGTCACGCAACCGCCCCGCCCGAGCAGGCGATCACACCAGCTCTGCGCGCCAGTCGGCCTCGCCTTCGGCGCGTACGCCGCCGTCGACGACGGTGAACCGCGCCGACCGTCCGTCGGGCGCCGTGACCGTGACGCCCGCGCCATCCGTCGCTCCCGGATACACACGCAGCGTGAGCCCGTCGAGGTAGTCGTAGTCGGGTCGGTCGACCCGCGCACCCCAGCGGCAGCACCGCGCCTTCGCGCACGTAGAGCGGCACGCTGTCGAATCCGTGCACCTCGCTGCGCCAGGTCCCGTGCGACTCGACGACCTCACCCGTCCACCAGTTCGTCCAGCGGCCGGCGGGAAGGTAGAACTCGACCTCGCCCGACTCGGTGAACACGGGTGCCACGAGCAGCGACGACCCGAGCATGTACTGCCGGTCGAGGTACTCGACGGCCCGGTCGTCGGGGAACTCGAGCACCATCGGCCGCATCACGGGCACGCCGGTCGCCGAGGCATCGAGTCCCAGCTGGTACAGGTACGGCATGAGCGAGAGCTTCAGCCGGGTGAAGACGCGCGTCACGTCGACGGCCTCCTCGTCGAACGCCCACGGCACGCGGTAGGAGCCAGATCCGTGGAAGCGGGTGTGCGTGCCGAGCAGTCCGAATGCGACCCAGCGCTTGAACACCGCCGGGTCGGGCGTGCCCTCGAAGCCGCCGATGTCGTGGCTCCAGAACCCGAAGCCCGAGCAGGCGAGCGACAGTCCGCCGCGCAGCGTCTCGGCCATCGACTCGAACGTCGACGTCGAGTCGCCGCCCCAGTGCACGGGCAGCCGCTGCCCGCCCGCGGTCGCCGAGCGGGCGAACACCACGGCGTCGCCGGCGCCGCGCTCCTCCTCGAGCACCGCGAACACGGCCTCGTTGTAGAGCTGGGTGTAGAGGTTGTGCATGCGGTCGGGCGACGAGCCGTCGAAGTACTCCACCTCGAGCGGGATCCGCTCGCCGAAGTCGGTCTTGAAGCAGTCGACGCCCTGCTCGAGCAGCGCGCGCAGCTTCTCCTGGAACCAGCGCGTCGCATCCGGGTTCGTGAAGTCGACGAGGCCCATGCCGGCCTGCCAGAGGTCCCACTGCCACGTCGAGCCGTCGGGCCGCTTCACGAGATAGCCCTGTGCGGATGCCTCGGCGAACAGCGGTGACCGCTGCGCGATGTACGGGTTGATCCACACGCAGACCCGGAGGTCCTTCTCGTGGAGGCGGGTGAGCATGCCGTCGGGGTCGGGGAACGTGCGCGGGTCCCACTCGAAGTCGCACCAGTTGAACTCGCGCATCCAGAAGCAGTCGAAGTGGAAGACGCTCACGGGCAGCTCGCGTGCGGCCATCTCGTCGACGAAGCGCGTCACCGTGGCCTCGTCGTAGTCGGTCGTGAACGAGGTCGACAGCCAGAGCCCGTACGACCAGGCCGGCACCTGCGCCGGGCGGCCGGCGAGTTCGGTGTACCGCTCGAGCACGCCCGACGGCGTGCCGCCGTACATGACGAAGTACTCGAGCGACTCCCCGGGCACCGAGAACTGCAGCCGCTCGACGGCCTCGGAGCCGACCTCGTACGACACGTGCCCGGCGTCGTTCACGAGCACGCCGTAGCCGCGGTTCGTGAAGTGGAACGGGACGTTCTTGTAGGCCTGCTCCGCTGACGTTCCGCCGTCGGCGTTCCAGATGTCGACGGTCTGCCCGTTCTTCACGAGCGGTCCGAACCGCTCGCCGAGTCCGTAGACGAGTTCGCCGACGCCGAGTGCGAGCTGCTGGTGTGTGTAGCCGGCTGCCAGGGCGCGGCCGGTGCCGCCCCGCGCGTTCCCGACCGGGACTCCGTCGAGCTGCGCGTCGGGCCGCACCCGGAGGTGCGAGATCGACTTCTCCCCGGCAGTCGTGAGCACGCGCCCATCGGCCTCGAACACGAGCTCGAACGGAGCCCCAGCGCTCACCCGTGCCGTCAGCCGGCCCGAGGTGAGCCTCCCCCCGGTCTCGTCGATCACGACGACCCCTTGGTCGTCCTGCGCACCGACGAGGTCGAACCCGAGCGGTCGCGGCCCGCCCGAGTGGTGCTCGATCCGCACTCCGATCACGTCGGGCAGCGGCGACCACAGCGTCACGGTCAGCAGCGGCCGGTTCAGGATGTCGCCGCGCTTCGAGATCACGCCGTTGGTCGCGAAGACCTGGAGCCGGTGGTCGCCGTCGGGCCAGATGTCGTGGACTTCACGGGCGTAGATCGGCTCGACTCCGGGGCGGAGCTGCCAGAACCCATCGGTGAACTTCATGGTCGGTGCATGTCCTTTCGAGCGGATACCGCCCTTTCGAGTGGATGCCGCGGCATCCGGGTCACTTCACCGCGCCGGCGGTGATGCCGCGCGTGAGCGTGCGCTGGAAGATGAGGAAGAAGATGAGCGTCGGGATGACGCCGAGCAGTGCCGAGGCACTCGTGGTCGTGACATCCATCAGCCGGTCGCCCTGGAGCGTCGTGATCGCCACCGGCACCGTCTGGTTGTCGTTCGACACCAGGAAGGTGAGCGGGATCAGGAACTCGTTCCACGTCCAGATGAAGAAGAAGATGAGCAGCACCGACAGCGTGCCCTTGCTGATCGGCAGCACGACCCGCACGAGCGTGCGGATCTTGCCCGCGCCGTCGAGCGCGGCCGCCTCGAGCAGCTCCTTCGGGAACGTGCCGAACACGCTCGAGAGCAGGTAGGTGCCGAACGCCGCCTGGATCACCGTGAAGATGATGATGATCGCGAGCTGCGTATCGTAGAGGCCCACCGACTTGAACATGTAGTACAGCGGGTAGAGCAGCGCCTCCTGCGGGATCAGGTCGGCGAGCAGGAACAGCAGCAGGATGCCGGTGCGGTACTTGACCCGCCCGATGCCGAGCGCGTACGCGTTGATCACCGACAGCGCCACGGCGAGCAGGGCGACCGACCCCGAGATGAGGAAGCTGTTCCACAGCTTCTCGGGGAAGTCGACGCGGTTCCAGAAGTTCACGATGCCGTCGAAGTACAGCTCGGTCGGCAGCACGAGCGGCCCCGACGTGTTGTAGTCGGTCGGCGACTTGAACGAGTTGATCAGGATGAGGATGAACGGCACGGCCACGGCGAGGCCGAAGAGGATCGCGAGGCCCAGCCAGACCCAGTCCTTCGCGGTCTTGCGCTCGTGCGGGGCCTTGCTGCGACGCGGGCGACGCACCTCGGGCTCGACGATGAGGGGGATGTTGCCCGCATCGGCGATCGAGAGCGGCGACAGCTCGGCGGCGTCGGCCGCGAGGTCGTGCCCGGTGGCGCGGTCGGTCTTGGTCTCGGTCATCAGCGCGACCCCTCCGCACGCTCGGAGCGAACCTGCAGCCGGATGAACCCGATCGCGACGAGCACCACGACGATGGTGAGCGCCGTCGAGATCGTGGCACCGTAGCCGACCTGCTGGCTCTGGAAGAACTCGATGTACGAGTAGTAGCTCGGCACGATGGTCGCCGTGCCGGGTCCGCCGCCCGTGAGGGCGTAGATCGGGCCGAACACCTTCAGCGCCGCGATCGTGCACGTGAGCGTCACGACGAAGATCTCGGGGCGGATGGCACTCACGGTGATGTACCGGAAGCGCTGGAACCAGCCGGCGCCGTCGAGTTCGGCGGCCTCGTAGAGCTCGGGGTCGACCCGCTGCAGGGCCGCCATGAAGATGACGACGGGATAGCCGATCTGCACCCAGACCATGACGACCATGATCGAGGCGAGCGCGGTGTCGGGACTGCCGAGCCAGTTGTGCGCCAGCTCGCCGAGGCCGATGTTCTCGAGCACGGTGTTGAGGGCGCCGTTCTCGGGGCGGAGGATCCAGCCGATCACGATCGCGGCGATCGCCACGGGAAGGATCTGCGGCAGGTAGTAGGTCGCCCGCAGGAAGCTGGCGACGCGGCCGCCGAACTTGCGGCCGATCACGTCGAACAGCAGTGCTGCAAGGACGAGGCCGAGCAGGGTCGGGATGATGACCATCGCGACGATCATCGCGAGCGAGTTGCGGAACGAGGCCCAGAACTTCGCGTCGCCGACGAGCTCGATCCAGTTCTCGAGGCCGATGAACTCCGGCGGTCGGATGCCGCGGTACTCGGTGAAGCTGAGGAAGACGTTCCACACCAGGGGGATCAGGATGATGAACGTGAAGAGGAGGAGTCCGGGGATGAGGAAGAACCAGAACCCGCTGGAGCGGGTTCCCGAGATCGCGCTCATCCCGTCGGAGCGTCGCGACGGCCGCGTCGGCCGCGCTGCGAGGGTTGAAACCATGGTGGGAGCCTTTCGATGGGCCAGGCGGTCCCGCCGGCCGGTGCGGTGCGGTGCGTCGATGCGTGGCACCGACCGGCCGGCGGGACTGTCAGGACCGGGTCATCCGGTGATGTCGGCGACGCCGTCTTCGTAGTCGACGCCGAGCTGCTCGAGCGTCTGCTCGGGCGTGAGCGTGCCGTTCACGAGCTCCTGGAGCGCGCCGACCAGCTGGTCGTAGAAGTTCGGCGTGGGCCAGTCGGGGTAGAACGCGAGGCCGTCCTGCTCGACCACCGTGTTGAAGTCGGTGATGAGCTTCGCCGACTTCTCATCGGTGATGTCGGCCGGGTCGGCCGCGACCGGGATCGAGCCGTTGTTGCCGATGAGGGCCTGGATCTCGGGACGCATCGTGATGTCGATGAACTCGTACGCGAGTTCCTTGTTGGCCGCGTTCTCGGGCACGACCCAGATGTTGCCCGACGATCCGGGAACGAGGTCGGCGCCGGGGAAGAGGAACGTGTCCCACTCGAACGTCGTCGCCTCGTTGATGACGCGACCCGCCCACCAGGAGCCCGAGACCATGATCGGGTACTCGCCGCTCATGAAGCCGACGCCCATGTCCTCGGCCTTGAGGCCGGTCGAGTCGGCCGAGATCCAGCCCTTGTCGACGTACTCCACGACCTTGTCGGCCGCGTACGTGAGCGCCTCGCCCTGCCAGTCGACGGGGTTCTCGTAGAGCTGGTAGTCGTTCACGAACTGCCGGTCGGCCTGCGTGAGCGCGAGCTGGTAGAACAGCTGCCCGAGCGGGTACTCCGCTCCGGCCTCGGCGATCGGGGTCTGGCCGGCCTCGACGAAGGCGTCGAGCACCTCCTCGAACTCGTCGTAGGTGGTCGGCACCGAGAGGCCGAGCTCGTCGAACGCGGTCTTGTTGTAATAGACGGTGACGTACTCGCCGTAGTTCGGCACGCCGTACCACGGGCCCGAGCCCATGATGCCGTTCTCGTCGTACTTCGCAGTGGTCTGCAGTGAGGGGGCGAGCTTGTCGTCCCAGCCGTACTCCTCGACCGCGTCGGTGATGTCGGCGAGCAGGCCCTGGCTCGCGAGGAGGCCCGCGGTGGCGTTGCCCTTCGGCGACTCGAACACGTCGGGCGCTTCGCTGGAGTTCAGCACCTGGCTCGCGGTCGAGCGGATCTGCTCGAAGCTCTTGTCCTCGTACTCGACGGTGGCGCCGGTCTCCTCCTCGAAGATCTCGATGGCCTTCGCCCAGGCGATGCCGACATCGCTGTCGGTGCCCTCGAAGTGCCAGAGCTTCAGCGTGTTCGGATCGGATTCGGCTCCGTTGGAGCAGCCGGTGAGGAGTGCGGCGGTGGCCGCGAGTGCCACGGCGGCGCCGATGCCGCGCTTGGGGATTCTCATGGTGCGTTTCCTTTCGAGAGCACGCGTCGAAGCGCTTCGACGACGATCACGATGCTCGGGTGCTGGGACGGGGTGATGGGAGGGATCCGTCAGTGACCGGGTCGGGCGACCGACCCTCGGTCCTGGTAGACGGGTGTGATGAGCTCGACGCCGAGGGCGTCGATGCCCTGCACCTGATGCAGGGCTGACTCGACCGCGATGCGGCACATCTGGTCGAGGGGCAACGGGATGGAGCTGAGCGCGGTCGGGAGGTGCTCGGTGTCGTAGCTCGCGCAGGCGGCGAACACCGAGAGGTCGGCGGGAACCTCGAGGCCGAGGTCGCGGATGCGGCGCAGCACCGCCTCGACGACGGGCTCGTTGCAGTGGAAGAGCAGCGCCGTCATCTCGGGCAGGCTCGACGCGAGCTCGTCGTAGGCGCGTTCGGCGGCACCGCGGGCCAGGGTCGGCGAGACGACCTCGATGCGGATGCCGCGACGCGACGCCGCACGCTCGAGACCCGCGTTGAAGCGCTGCACGAACCCGGTGTCGCGCTCGAGGTAGCTCGGCGGGTGACCGATGACGCCGATCTCGCGGTGCCCGGCGTCGGCCAGCGTGTCGATCGCCAGCTCGCCCGCCCGCTCGAAGTCGAGGTCGACGCAGGCCAGGCCTTCGCCCTCGCCCGGTACGCCGATGAACGCCGCCGGCAGCCGGAGGTTGCGCACGAGGGGCACGCGATCGTCATGGGCCTTGACGCCCATCGCGACGACCCCGTCGACGAGCGACGACGAAGCCACGCGGCGGATGCCGGACACGTCGTCGTCGGTCGCGAGCAGCAGCACGTCGTAGTCGTGCTGGCGAGCCGTGTCGACGACGGCGGTGACGAATCGCATGTGCGTCGGCAGGTGGCCGTCGTCATGGATGGGCGCCGACAGGGCGAGGATGTTGGTGGTCGCACCGGCGAGCATGCGCGCGGCGGCCGACGGCTCGTAGTCGAGTTCGCGGATCGCCGCCTCGATGCGCCTGCGCGTCGTCTCGGTGATCGAGCGCTTGCCCGAGAGGGCGTACGAGACCGTGGAGATCGAGACGCCGGCGGCCTTGGCCACGTCGCTGATCGTCACCATCGTCCACCTCCTCGACCTCGTCGTCCACCGAATATCGCTTGGCTTTCGAAGCGCTTCGATGATGTGTGAAGCGACTATAGGCAGGTCCTCGCCGCGAGCGCAAGTCTTTTTGTTCGAATTGACAACAATTGGCCGCGCTTCACCGATGCGCGACGGCCCGCAGGCGCCGCCCCGGCAGGCGTCAGGCCGCTGCCCAGACCCCCAGCTCGTTGCCGCTCGGATCCACGAAGTGGAATCGCCGTCCGCCCGGGAACTCGTAGGGGCCGTTCACGATCTCGCCCCCGGCCGCCTCTACTGCGGCGAGGGTCGCGTCGAGGTCGTCGCTGTAGAGCAGCACGAGCGGCCCACCGCGAATGACCTGCTCGGCGAGCGAGAGGCCGCCGGCCTCTTCACCGTCGGCCTCGGCCGACGTGCGGATGCCGCTGTAGCCGTCGCCGTACGACGTGAACGTCCACCCGAACGCGGCGCCGTAGAAGTCGCGGGCGGCCTGCATGTCGGTGACGGAGAGCTCGACGTAGTCGAGCGTGTGCGGAATGCGGTGCGTGTGCCCAGGCATGGGCTCACTGTGGCATCCGCCACCGACACACGACGTGGCCGGCTTCGGAATCGGCCGCGCTCAACCCTGCGGCGGCGCCTCCCACCACGCGCCCGCGGCATCGAGCAGGTCGACGTCGCCGTGGTCGCCGAGCAGTTCCCAGCGCTGCAACGACATCGGCACGTTGCCGTTGCGCCACACGAAGTCGTGCACGTCGCGCAGCGAGAACTCGGCGCCGTCGAGCGCGGCCTCGGCAGCGGCATCCGCCACCAATCGCATGACCTCGTGCTTGCCCACGAGATACGACATCGCGAGGCCTGGGGTCGCCACGTAGTACGAGGTCTCCTCGGTCGCGGTCTCGACGTCCATCGGCACCATGCGCACGAAGAAGTCGACGGCCTCGGGCAGGCTGAATGCGCCGGTGGCGAGGTTCACGTCGACGACGACCCTCAGCGCGCGCAGCCGCATGAAGTTGTGCACGATCGTCTGCGAGTGCGGGGCGTCGGCGAACAGGCCCGCCGTGAGCACGAGCTCTTCGTTGTAGTGGGCGATGCCCTCGTTGGCCACGGAGTCGATGAAGTGCCGGCGCGAGGGATTCGGCTGCGCCCACGACAGTGCGAGCTGCTGGCTGTGCGCCCCCTCGTGGATGATGCCGAGCCGCGGATCGCGGGCGTTCGCGGCGTCGAAGTACGGCAGGTCGGGCGTCGGTTCAGGCACGTAGGAGGTGGCGTCGTCGGCCACGCGACGGATGCTCGTGAGGTCGTCGTTCACCCCGAGGAACGCGATGGGCTCGAGGTACGCGGGCGTCGGCGCGAACCGGTAGTGCCGGAGCGAGTCGGGCTGGCTGAGCAGGTCGGCCGACACGGAGAAACTGCGAACCTCCGCCTCGGCGGCCGCCTGAGCGATCGATTCGGCCTCGGCGGATGTCGCGAGCGGCGCCTCGGGCACGTCGCGGTACCGCGTGCGCGTCACGGCCTCGGCGACGACGCTGCGCCGATAGTCGTGCATCGCGGCACGCACGAGCTCGTCGGGATCGTGCGTGACGAGCGCCACGTGCCGGAGGTACCAGGTGAACGCCTCGCGCCCGACGATGACGTCGGGACCCAGCCGGTCGGCGGATGCCGCGAGCCAGACCCGGTACCGTTCGAGGGCCTCACTCGCCGCGGATTGCGCATCGCCGAGCGCGGCCGCGGTCGCGGCATCCGTCAACGGCACCACCGCGGCGACCGAGCGCTCGAGCCGGGCGCCGATGTCGCGGAGCTCTGCCGCGGCGACCCGAGCGAGTGTCGCGACACCGGCCTGCTCGAGGTTCGCGATCGACTGCTCGACGGCGGCGGGGATCGCCTCGAGCACGCGCACGAGATCGGACTGCCGCCGCTCGTCGAACGGCGGCGGTGGGAGCAGCAGGTCGAACCAGGGGCCGAGCACCTGCGAGGTGAGGAACACCGCGTCGCGTTCCCAGTTGCGCAGCACCACGAGCTCCCAGTGCACGCGGGCCATCGCCGCGCCCAGCAGGCGGTGGTCGACCTGGGTCGCAACGGGCAGCGCCCCGAGACCCTCGGCGTCGATGTCCCGCCAGCGCCCGGCGAACCCGGCGAGCGCGAGCGTGAACTCCTCGACGGCGGCACGGTCGAACCGCGGGAGCCACCCGGCCGGCCGTTCGACGCGCGGGATGTCGTCGGACGTGCGGAACGAGGTGGCGTCGCGCCACTCCCAGAACTCCGTGCCGAGTCGAGCGAGGTCGGTTGCGGGCGACGTCATGTTCCCACGCTAGTCACGACCACCGATGACGGTGGGGCGGCGGCGGGTCTCGATACGCTCCTTCGTCGCTACTCGACCGACGGGGCGGCGGCGGGTCTCGATACGCTCCTTCGTCGCTACTCGACCGACGGGCAGGCGTCGGCTACTCGACCGACGGGAGCGTCGCTACTCGACCGACGGGGGCCCGTCGAGCGCCGCGAGCGCGCGAGGCATCGAGCCGCCGAGGTTCCATTCGGCGGCGAAGGCCTCGGCGACCGCTCGCCGATCGCCGGTGACGGGTTCGAGCCGCGAGTCGAACTCACCGAGCTCGAGGTCGCGCACGACCTCGACGACCGTCGGCGCCACCTCGAGATACGGGCCGGCCGCGGCGAACCTGGCGCGCATGCCCGCGGCCATCGGCGACGAGGCATCGGTCGCCGCCGTGAGGATGCCATCGAGGTCGGCGTACTGCTGCAGCAGCGACGCCGCGGTCTTCTCGCCGACGCCGGCGACGCCCGGCAGCCCATCGGACGCGTCGCCGCGCATGACCGCGAAGTCGGCGTACTGCTGCGGCAGCACGCCGTACTTTCCGACGACCGTCGCTTCGGTCAGCACCTCGAGCCGGCTCATGCCGCGAGCGGTATAGATGACCCGAACGGATGCAACGTCATCGACGAGCTGGAACAGGTCGCGGTCGCCCGTGACGACGTCGACGGGCATGCCGGCGCCGGTCGCGAGCGTGCCGATGACGTCGTCGGCCTCGTGCTCGGCCGCGCCGACCCGGGCGATGCCGAGCAGCGCGAGCGCCTCGCGGATGAGGGGGACCTGCACGTCGAGCGGGTCGGGCGTCTCTTCGACGTCGACGCCGCCGGGCACGGCTGCTTCGACGCGGTGCGCCTTGTAGCTCGGGATCAGGTCGACCCGCCACTGCGGGCGCCAGTCGTCGTCCCAGCACGCGACGAGGTGGGTCGGCTCGAACTCGGTGACGAGCCGCGCGATGATGTCGAGCAGCCCGCGGACGGCGTTCACCGGGGTGCCGTTCGGCGCCTTGAGCGAGTCGGGCACGCCGTAGAACGCGCGGAAGTAGAGCGAAGCGGTGTCGAGGAGCATCAGTCGGTCGGCCACACCCGATCTTGGCACGACCGGCCGACGACCTCGACCCCGCGGGTCAGCGCACGACCCGCCGCCGCGCCTGCGCACCGATCTGCTTCACCGCGCCCTGCAGCGACTGGGCGGCGGCCGTGCCGAACTGCGAGCTGCTGAGCTGCTCGCCGGTGCGCAGCTTCGACTCGAGCGACTCGACGAGCAGTGCGTGCTGCTGCTTCGCGATCGTCCTCCACTCGGGATCGATGGGCACTGGACCCTTGCCCGGCACCCAGATGAGGCCCGGAGCGTCGTTGATCACTCCGAAGAGGATGTACACCCACAGCACGTACTCGTCGATGTACGGCGTGAACCGGTCGTTCGCGATGATCGCCTCGAAGATCGCCCGCAGGTTCGGCATGACGCCGATGCGGTCGACGTCGGGGTCGTCGCTCGGCGTGTTGAGGTCGGCGCTCAGCCAGGTGCGCACCGCAGCGGGGTTCAGCGCGTGCCCCTCGCGAGCGAGCTGCCAGCTCTGCAACAGCACCGCGGCGCCGGTGACGATCGGGCTCGCGCCAGAGGTTCCGCCGAACGAGCCGGTGTAGGCGGTCGTCGACGTGCCCGTCCACCCGTCGCCGGTCGTGTCGATGCCCTGACCCCAGGCGTAGCAATCGATGCGGCTGCCGAAGTTCGAGAACGACAGTCTCGCGTGCGGCGCGCCCGAGCTCGCCGCGCCGACCATGATCGCGCCGGAGTCGCGGAAGTCCGAGTCACCGCGTCGCAGCACGTGCTCGCCGGCCGAGTTCATGAAGTCGTCGAGGTCGTTGCTTCCGTTGCCGGCGGCCTCCACCACGACGATGCCGGCGTCGACGGCATCCCGGATCGCGTCGAACACGGCTTGCTCGACCTCGACGGGCAGGTAGGTCGAGCTGCCGACCGTGGTCTGCGCCTCGAGCAGCAGCACGTCGCCCGGCGACATCGCGTCGGCGGCCGAGATGATCGCCTGCGCCGTGCTGTACGTCGTCGTCGTGCGGTACTGCGAGACGACGCGAGCGGATGCCTCGGGCGCGATGCCGATACCGCCGCGAGCGTTGTCGACCGCGACGACCTCGCCGAGCACCGCGGTGCCGTGTCCGTGATACGCCCGGCTCACGCCCGAGATGATCGTGATCCCGGCGGCCGCGAGGTCCTCGTGGTTCAGCGTCCACCCCTGCTCGAGGTCGACGAACCCGACGCCCGCACCGTCGGTGTGGTCCCATGCCCAACGCGCATCGATGCCCTCGGGTGCGGCGTCGAGATAGCCCTGGTTCGGGCTGCGCGGGTCGTCGTCGGAGTCGACGGGAGGCGGTGTCGGCCCACCCTCGACGTACGCCGTCTCGATGTCGTCGCGCGCGTCGAGCTCCTCGGCGAGCGCGGCAGCAGCGGCACTGTCAGCCGTCCTGATCGCGGCATAGGACGCGAACCTGTCTCGCCGACCCCGACCGACGTCGTCGGCCTCGGAGACGAGCGGTTCGAGCGCGGCCTCGCGCCCGCCGACATCCGCTCGCCCCTCGAGCACGTCGGCGAGGTAGCGCACCGCGTCGACGGGCTCGCGCGCGCCCTTCTCGCCCGGCGGCACGCGACCGCCGCGCGAGCGGACCCCGCGCGCCTCGTCGCGTACCTTCACGATGACGCGCGGCGACCAGTCCGCCGTCTCGATCGCCTTCGGTTCCGTGCCGTCGATGATGCCCATGATCGTGTCGCTTCCCCCGTGGCGGTCGGGCGCGTACATCGCTGCCGCGCTCGACAGCCGGCCTGATGGTGTGGATCTTGCTCATCATGCTCCGGACGGCGCGGATCGGCATCCGGGAACGCACCGAGACGCGAGCCCGACGGCTAGCGTTGGGCGCATGGGCTTCATGGACACGTTCCGCGCGTCCCGGCGCATGCCGCTGCTCCAGGTGCTGAAGGCAGCCGTCGCCACGATCGCCGCCTGGCTGATCACGGGCTGGCTCATTCCCGGGCCGCTGCCGATCTTCGCCGCCATCGCGGCACTGCTCGTCGTGCAGCCCAGCGTGAACCAGTCGTTCGGCAAGGCGATCGAACGCTCGATCGGCGTGATCCTCGGCGTGATCGTGGCAACGGGGCTCTCGCTCGCGTTCGGTGAGCATGCCTGGGTCGTGCTCGCCGCCATCGCCGCCGCGATGCTCATCGCCTGGGGCCTGAAGATGACGCCCGGAACATCGAACCAGGTCACGATCAGCGCGATCCTCGTGCTCGCGCTCGGCGCGGCATCGCCCGAGTACTCGTTGCAGCGGATCGTCGAGACCCTGATCGGCGCGGCGATCGGCATCGTCGTGAACGCGCTCATCGTGCCGCCGGTCTCGGTCGCCCCGGCGCGACGCGATCTCGCACTGCTCGGCGGCGAGCTCGCGGCATCCCTCGACCGCCTCGCAGGAGCCCTCGAGTCGCCCCAGACGCCGGCACAGGTGCAGCAACTCATGCTCGAGGCGCGCCTGATGCGTCCGATGCGCGACGCGGCCGACGCGTCGATCGCGACGGGCGAGGAGTCGCTCACGCTCAACCCGCGGCGCTCCGCCCACCGCAGCGAGCTCGCCGAGATGCGCGCCCTGCTCGATCGGCTGAGCCCCATCGTCACGCAGGTCATCGGCATGACGCGAGCATTCTTCGACCACTATGACGACTCGCTCGCCGACGAGCCCACCGTGCAGGCCATCGCCGAGCAGCTTCGCCGGGCTTCCCACGACGTGCGCCTCGCCGTGCACCTCGCGGACGTCGAGCCCGAGCCGCTCACCTCGGCGATCCCGGCCCTGACCGCGCCGCTCGAGGTGCGACCGCCGAAGTCGGCCCACTGGATCCTCGTCGGCTCGCTCGTGGAGGACCTGCGCCGCATCCGCGAGGAGCTCCTGACCGACGAGTCACTGAAGTGACGGGAGGCGAGCGACGATGAGGCGAGGCGCCGCGGGATTCGATTTCTTCGCGGCCGGGGAGCTGCCCGCGCCGTCACTGCCCGCCGCCGAGGTCGCGCAGATCGCGCAGCGCGAGTGGGGGCTCGACGTCGCGCTCGAACCGCTCGGCAGCCAGCAGGACCAGAACTTCCTCGCCCGGGCGGCCGGCGACCGGGGCACCGTGCTGGGGGTCGTGAAGATCACGAACCCCGCGTTCACCGCGGCGGAACTCGCCGCGCAGGACGCCGCAGCCGCTCGCATCGCGGCGGCCTGGCCCGAGCTTCGCGTCGCGACGACGACCCTCGACGCCGACGGCGCGCCGCGCTCGATGACCGCCGAGACGAGCGAGGGCGCGCTCGCGATTCGGCTGCTCGAGTACCTCCCCGGCGGAACGCTCACGGGCGGCCGGTACCTCTCACCCGCGGTCGTCGCGCGCATGGGCGACCTCGCCGCCCGCACGGGCCTCGCCCTCGCGGGCTTCACGCATCCCGGCCTCGATCGGGTGCTGCAGTGGGATCTGCGCCACGCCGATCGCGTGGTCGCGCTGCTCGCACGCCATCACCCCGACCCGGCGAAGCGGCTGCGGGTGACGGATGCCGCGGCATCCGCGTGGGCGACGATCGCGTCGCTCGCCCCCGAGCTTCCGCGGCAGGCCGTGCACCTCGATCTCACCGACGACAACGTCGTCTGCAGCCCCGACCGCGGCATCCGCACGCCCGACGGCCTGATCGACTTCGGCGACGTCACCGACAGCTGGGCGGTGAGCGAACTCGCGATCACCATCTCATCGGTGCTCCACCACGCCGGGGCCGAGCCGGTGTCGGTGCTCCCGGCGATCCGGGCCTTCCACGACCTCCGGCCGCTCTCTGCGGCCGAGGTCGCGGCGATCTGGCCCCTCGTCGTGCTGCGCGGCGCCGTGCTCGTCGTGAGCGGCGAGCACCAGGTGCAGCTCGACGGCGACGCGAACACCTATGCGGCGGCCGGTGTCGAGCGGGAGTGGCGCATCTTCGAGCAGGCGGTCTCGGTGCCGAGCGAGGTGATGACGGGCGTCTTCGCCGAGGCGCTCGGCGTGTCCGCCCATCCCGATGCCGAAGCCGCGCGACGCGTCGAACCCGTCCGCGCGCCGCTCGCCCCCGGCTTCGAACCCGACCGCGCCGTACGCATCGACACCTCGATCACCGCGGACGCCGTCGATGCCGGTGCGTGGCTCGACCCCGACCTCGAGGAGCGGCTGGCGCTCGCCGCACTCGACGGCGGGGCATCCGCGGCCTGGATCGAACGCGCGACGCCGCGCCTCACCGCCGCCCGCACGCTGTCGGCGACCTCCTCGCGCCACGGTGCCGGTCGGCATCGACATCTGGTTCTCTGCGGGCCAGGAGCTCGTCGCGCCCGTCGGGCTGCGACTCGTCGCCGACGGGGCGACCGACGGCATCGCGCCGGCCCGCACTCGGGTGCGCCTGCGGCTCGAGCATCCCGATGCCGCATCCGCTCCGCACCTCGTGCGGGCGGAGTACGCGGCGGGCTGGCTCGCCGCGACCGAGGATCCGGCGGCGTGGCTCGGGCTGCGGTCGGGCGCCACGGACGAGTTCGACACGTCGTCGCGCGGCTCCCCGGCCGACGACGCGGCCGGGCTGATCGCGCGACGCGATGCGACCTTCGCCGAGGTGCAGGAGCACTACTACGACGCTCCCCCGCGCATCGAACGCGGCTGGCGCGAGCACCTCATCGACACGTCGGGCCGCGCGTACCTCGACATGGTGAACAACGTCACCCCGCTCGGCCACGGCCACCCGGGCATCGCCGACGCGGTCGCCCGGCAACTGCGGCGCCTCAACACGAACTCCCGCTTCAACTACGGAGCCGTCGTCGAGTTCTCGGAGCGTCTCGCGGCGATGCTGCCCGACCCGCTCGACACCGTGTTCCTCGTGAACTCCGGTTCGGAGGCCGCCGACCTCGCCCTTCGCGTCGCCCTCGCGGCCACCGGCCGGCGCGACATCGTCTCGGTCGCCGAGGCCTACCACGGGTGGACGTACGGCTCCGACGCCGTCTCGACCTCGATCGCCGACAACCCGAACGCCCTCGAGACCCGCCCCGACTGGGTGCACGTGGTCGAGGCGCCGAACTCGTTCCGGGGCCGCCACCGCGGCGCGGATGCCTCGCGCTACGCGCCCGAGGCCGCGGCCCGTATCCGGGAACTCGCCGCTGCGGGCACTCCGCCGGCCGCATTCATCGCCGAGACCTTCTCCGGCAACGCCGGCGGCATCCCCCTTCCAGACGGCTACCTCGCCGAGGTCTACGCCGCGGTGCGCGAGTCGGGCGGCCTGGCGATCGCCGACGAGGTGCAGGCCGGCTACGGCCGGTTGGGCGAGTGGTTCTGGGGCTTCGAACAGCAGGGCGTCGTGCCCGACATCGTCGCCGTCGCGAAGGCGATGGGCAACGGGTACCCGCTCGGGGCCGTGATCACGACGCGCGAGATCGCGGCACGGTTCCGCACGCAGGGGTACTTCTTCTCGTCCACGGGCGGAAGCCCGGCATCGAGCGTCGCGGGCCTCGCGGTGCTCGACGCGTACCGCGAGCTGGAACTGCAGCGGCACACCGCCGAGATCGGCGCGTACCTGAAGTCCCGGCTGCAGGCGCTCGCCACGCGGCATCCGCTCATCGGAGCCGTGCACGGCCTCGGGCTCTACCTCGGCGTGGAGTTCGTGCGCGACCGCGACACCCTCGAGCCGGCGACCGAGGAGACCCGGGCGATCTGCGATCGCCTGCTGGAGCTCGGCGTCATCATGCAACCGACCGGCGACCACCAGAACGTCTTGAAGACGAAGCCGCCCCTCATCATCGAGCGCGCCGGCGTGGACTTCTTCGTGGCGATGCTGGATCGGGTGCTCTCGGAAGGCTGGTGACTCCCTTCGTGCCGACCTAGGCGAGCAGGTCGCGCACGGCCAGGCCCCACTCGAACCCGCATTCGCGGCAGTCGAAGATGGGCCCCTCGTCGAGCGTGAGCGCGCCCGAAAGGTCGGTGGCCTCGACCTCGAAGTCGAGCGGGCCGAAGACGATCGCACGCACGGCCGTGGAATCGCACCTGGGGCACGGCTCGTCGAGCACCGGAACCGGGGTGTTCTGCTGCATGTGCTTCGTCATGGCACACACGGTACGCTCGGCGTCCGACATCGAATGCAGCATGTCCCGCGCGTCTGCCGATGGCGGCCCGCGGATCCCTAGACTGGGCGCGTGCTCACCGCAGCAATCGCGTTCGCGCTCGTCCCTGCGTTCGCCATCCTCGTGCTCGGCCTCATCGCGCGCAGTGTCGCGATGCAGCACGTGACGCCGCGGGTCGTGGAGTACGCACCCGAGCGCAATTCGACCGTGCTGCGCGACGCCCTCCTGGTCGATGCCGACCGGCGCGCGACATCCGCCGCCCTCATCGACCTCGCCGTCAAGCGCAAGGTGCGCCTGCTCGCCGGCAACGGCAGGCACGACCCCATCGGTCTCGAGGTCGAGCCGCGGGTCGTGTTCACGTCGGAGGAACTCTCCCTGCTCGACGCGCTCTTCGGCCCCGACCACACCCCCGGCCGGGTGCGGCGGTTCTCGAGCGATCGACGGGCGCTGGCGGGCCGATTGAAGATCCTGCTGCTCGGCGTCGAGCACGCGCTCGCCCGTGAGGGACTCATCGCCGAGCGCCGCGTCGGCTGGCCCGGCGGCACCCTCCGGCTCCTCGCCTACCTCGGCATGCTCGTCGAGGCACTGTTGATCGTGTTCGCGCTCCTGAACAACGCATGGCCGGCGCTCATCCTCACCCTCGCCGCGCTCGCCGCGACGATCGCGACGATCTTCGTCACGCCGCCGTGGTGGCGCAAGTACCTGCCGCCCGCACAGGCGAAGCGCGAGCACCTCGCCGGCCTGCGCAAGTACCTCGCCCACGCCGAGGCCGACCGGTTGCGGGTGCTGCAGTCGCCGAGCGCCGCAGAACTGCGAGCGGATGCCCCGGGCGCGGCCATCCCTGCCGGCCAGGGCTCGGGCGCGACGAGGCCTTCGAGCCCGGCAGTCCCGGCGAGCCCGGCGAGGCCGAGCAACGGGGCAGGTCTGATCGCCGCACCCCACCCCGCCGACACGGCACCGCCGACCGAGCCCCTCGCGCGGTTCCACCTGCACGAGCGGCTGCTCCCCTACGCCGTGCTGTTCGGGCTCGAACGCGAGTGGATCGCGAAGCTCAAGCTCGAGGCCGCCGGCGTCGGCTCGAGCCACATCGACGGCCTCGGCGATCTCATCGGCGTCACGGTCGACGTCGCCGCGGCGATCGACGCCGCGGGCGGCGTGCTCGAACTCCCGGCCGCGGTCGGCGACCTGTTCGACGTCACGGGCGCCGTCATCGAGAATGCGGGCGGCCTCTTCGACGACTTCGGGTCGTAGCGACCGACGCCCTGCACCCGGACCGCCCCGGCTACGGCAGCATGGTGTCATGAGCGCACTCGAGGAACCGATCACGATCGAGGTCGACGGCTCGCCCGTCTCGTGTGTGTACGCGCGGCCCGACGGCGCACCGGCCACGATCGTCGTCGCACACGGCGCGGGCGCGGGCATGGAGCATCCGTTCCTCTCGGGGTTCACGCGCGCGCTGAACGACGACGGATTCGCGACGCTTCGCTTCAACTTCGCCTACCGCGAGGCAGGGCGTCGGTTCCCCGATCGTCCGCCGGCGGCGATCGCCGCGTGGCGGGCGGTGACGGATGTCGCGACCGCACGCGCGGCCGACGCCGGCAGCCCGGGCGAGCCGATCTGGGCGACCGGCAAGTCGTTCGGCGGACGCATGGCGTCGATGGCGGTGGCCGACGGCATGCCGGCCGCAGGGCTCGTCTTCCTCGGGTATCCGCTGCACGCGCCGGGCAAGCCCGAGAAGCCGCGCGACGAGCACCTGCCCGCCATCACGGTGCCGATGCTGTTCCTGCAGGGCACCAATGACCCCTTCGCGACTCCGAACGAGCAGCTCGACGAGGTCGTCGCCCGCATCGGGTCGAACGCCGTCGTGCAGTGGTTCGAGGGCGGCGGCCACTCGTTCGAGGTCAAGGGGGCGAAGCGCCCGGCCGCCGAGATCGGCGCCTCACTCGCCGCGCCGACCGCGGCCTTCGTGCGAGCCCACTCGCCGGTCGAGTAGCGCCGCCCGTCCGCCGGTCGAGTACGCGCCGCCGGTCGAGACCGTCCGCCGGTCGAGTAGCGCCGCCGGTCCGCCGGTCGAGTAGCGCCGCCCGTCCGCCGGTCGAGTAGCGCCGCCGAAGGCGACGCGTATCGAGACCAACGGGGCCTCGATACGGCGCTGCGCGCCTACTCGACGACGCGCGCCTACTCGACCGACGACTCGGGGTCCGCGAAGCGCGACGCCAGCTCGAGCCCGATCTCGCGGTGCCGCAACAGGAAGGCGCGTTCGTCGAGCCGCTTTCGTCGCAGCCAAGAGGTGACCTCGTCGTTGCACTTGCTCGCGTTGCACGAACCGCAGGCGGGCGCGATGTTGTCGAGTGTGTATCGTCCACCGCGCGAGATCGGCAGCACGCAGTCGCGTTGCAGCGGCCGGTCGGTCGCGCCGCAGTAGGCGCACCCGTTCCAGGCCGCCTTGAGGGCGGACCACTGCTCGTCGGTGAGGTCGTGCTCGACGCGCGCCATGCGGCGCTTGCGCCGGCGCGCGTACGTGGCCGTGCGGCTTCGACTGACCGCCATGGGCCCAGCGTACGTCGCGAGCAGACAGGATCTCCGGCCACGCGCCGACGACGGCTGCGGATGCCGCAGCCGCAGGCCCGGCTACGGGATGAGCACGATCTTGCCGCGCAGCCGGCCGGACTCGCTCTGCCGGTGCGCCTCCGCCGCCTCGGCGAGCGGGTAGCGCGCGGCGATCTCGATCTCGAACCTCCCGTTCGCTGCGAGGGTGGCCGCGAGTGGCACGGCATCGAGCCGCAACTGCGCCTCTTCTGGGGTGAGCGGGATCGGGTTGCCGCCGCTCCACGCGCGGATGCCGAGCTCGGCTGCGCGCCGGCCGAGCACGATCGTGCCGATGCGCTCGGGATCGGCGACGAGCTGCTTCGAGACCTCGATCGCCTCGTCGGTGCCGGCGCCGTCGAGGGCGACGTCGACGCCCTGCGGTGCGGCATCCCGCACCCGATCGGCGAGTCCCGGACCGTAGGCCACGGGGATCGCGCCCAGCTCGCGGAGCCGGGGGTGGTTGGGCTCGCTCGCGGTCGCGACGACGATCGCGCCGACGCGGCGCGCGAGCTGGATGACGGCTTGGCCGACGGCGCCGGATCCCGCGTGGAGGAGAAGCGTGTCGCCGTCGCGGACGCCGAGGGAGGTGATCACCTGGTGTGCGGTTCCGACCGGAATCGGGATCGAGGCGGCCTCCTCCCAGCTGAGGCCCGACGGGCTTCAGGGCGAGCTTCGACGCCCGGGCGAGCGTCTCGGTGGCGTACGCGCTCGGCGCGCCCGAAACGATGACCTCGTCGCCGATGGCCCAGCCGATGACACCTTCACCGATGGCGGTGATCACGCCCGCGGCATCCGTACCGATGCGGCGCGGACCCGTGAACGGCGCGCGAAGCGCGCGCTCCCGAGCGCAGCTTCCCGTCGATCGGATTCACGCCGACCGCGCGCACGTCGACGACCACCTCGCCCGCGCCCGGGACGGCGCGCGCGACCTCGCGGTACTCGAGGACTTCCGGGCCGCCGAGCCCGTCGTATTCGATGGCGTAGGGCATTTCGAACCTCTCGTCGGTCTCGTCGTTTCACCCTAACCGGCGAATTCGACCGCCTCGGACGCCCGGGTCGCCTCGGCGGCGGCGATCGCGACATCGATCCGCGCCGAGGCCATCTCGTGCATCGCGATCCACGCCGGAGCGTCGCCCTTGTACGTCATGAGGACGTCCATCACCTCCGGCGGCACCGAGTTCCACGCCTCGTCGTCGTCATCCTCGTTGAGGCGCACCGACAGGCGCACGGTGGCGTCGATGAGATCGTCGATCCTCGGGTCGTCGACCGCCCAGTCGAGCGCCGCGTCGTACCGGCGAGTCACGTCCACGTACTCGTCGTCCTCGAGCAGGGCGGCCTTCACGGGAACGTACTCCTCGATCACCGAGGGGATCATCGCGACCGCGAGGATCCAGGCGTCGCGCTCGATCGCGACGTACCGTTCGGAGAAGCCGAGCTCCCGCAGGCGATCGAGCAGCGCGGCGGCGGGTTCGGGCAGGCAGAGTCGGTCGGGGGTTCGCAGCAGCGCGAGCTTCGCGCGGCGGCGTCGGAGGTCGGCGATCTTCGCGCCGAGCTCGGCGTCGATGCGGTCGACGGCCTCGCGGTGCTCCTCGTCGCCGGCGGCGAGCATCGCCGGGATGTCGGCGAGCGGCACCCCCGCCTTCGCGAGCGTCACGATGCGAGTGAGGTCGATCACGGCCTGCGCGTCGTAGCGGCGGTAGCCCGACGCGTCGCGGGCCGGCTCGGGGAGCAGCCCTCGCTCGTGATAGACGCGCACGGCCTTCACGGTGCATCCCGCGTAGGCGGCGAGTTGGCTAATGGTGAGCATCGACGGTCTCCTTGATGGTCTCAGCACCATCTTCGTCGTTCGATGCGATGGATGCCTCGGGGGCAGCCTTCGCCGTCGGCGACTCGAGGTCGCGCAGGCTCCGACCGAACATCGCGAGCAGCGCGATGACGACCCAGGCGGCGACAATGCCCCACGCGAGCATCGGCAGCGTGCCGGCGGCGAGCACGAGGCTCGCGAGCCCGAGGCCGATCGGACCCGCGGCGAGCGACACCGCGTTCGTCAGGCCCATGACCCGGCCGAGCTGCGACCCCGGAACCCGCTCGCTCACGACGACGCCGAAGATCGGGTTCACGATGCCGCTGCCGACGCCCATCACGACCGAGCCGAGGGCCATGAGCCAGAATCCGTCGAGCGTGGCGATGAGCGCGAGCCCGGCGGTGATGGCGACGAGCGCGACCGTCCACGCGAGGCGGCGCGATGCCCGGGCGAGCAGGGCGTAGGCGCCCGAGCCGGCGAAGACGCCGGCGGCGAAGGCCGACATCGTGTATCCGAGCAGGTCGGGACGGTTCGCGGCGGCGAAGTGCGCGGGCAGCATCACGCTCAGCAGGGGCGCCGACACGAGCGAGGCCATGGTCGCGACCACGAGGAGCTTCACGAGGACCGGCCGGCTGCGCATCGTGCGCCACGCACCGCCGAGTCCTGGTTCGGCATCGTCCTCCCGGATCGGCGCGACCCGGATGCCGAGCGTCACGATCGCCGCGAGCGCGGAGCATCCGGCCGTGATCCACAGCACCTGACCCGGGTCGAAGGTCGCGAGCAGCAGTCCGGCGAGCGCCGGACCCGCGAGGAACGACAGCCCGAAGATGCCCTGCCGGATTCCGGCGACGGTGTCGAGCTTCACGCCGCTGCGCTCGGCGACGCGGGGCATGAGCGTCTGCCGCGCGGTCATGCCGGGGATGTCGAAGAGCGCGCCCGCGGCAGCGAGCACGAGCATCCAGCCGAGCGTGAGTCCGCCGGCGGCGTCGACGACCGCGAGGGCGGCGACCGACAGCGCGCTGCCGAGGTCGGCGAGCACCGCCATGCGGCGAGCGCCGAACCGGTCGATGAGCTGGCCGATCGCGAACGTCGCGGCGACCTGCGCGATGCCCGCGACAGCGGCGACGGCACCCGCGGCGGCAACATCGCCGGTGCGCAGCAACACGAGCCAGGGGAGCGTGACCGCGATGGCCGAGTTGCCGAAGTTCGAGAGCGCCTCGGCAGTGGCGTAGACCGGCAGGACGAGCCGTGAACGTGTCATCCAGACACCGAATCACCTTGCCCCCGGGTCAAGGTCAAGTGCCGGGTTCGGCGAATCTCACGATTCAGGAACGAGCGCCGGCGAACGGATGTCCCGTCCCGCGCCCGGCGTACGCTGGGCCCATGCCCGAGACGAGTGGCCGCGCGCGCGGGTGGCTGCTGCCCGCGGTCGCCGGGGTCGCGGCAGTCGCGTTCGGCGTGGGGGTCGGCGAGCTCACCGCCGCGATCGTGGCGCCTGCTTCGAGCCCGTTCGTCGTCGTGGGGTCGATGATGATCGATCTCGCACCGTCGTGGGCGAAGGACGCCGCGATCGCGCTGTTCGGCACCGCCGACAAGGCCGCGCTGCTCATCGGCATCGGCCTCGTGCTCGTCGCCGTCGCCGGCGCCGCAGGGGTGCTCGAAGCACGACGACCGCCATGGGGCCGCGTGCTCGTCGGACTCATCGGCGTGGTCGGGGCAGTGGCGGCCGCGACCCGCGCGAACGCGACGATGCTCGCCGTCGTGCCGTCGGCGGTCGCCGCGATCGGTGCGGTGCTCGCGCTGCAGTTCCTCGTGCGCCGGCTTTCGCCCGCGCCTGCGGCCGGCGAGAGGTCAGCGCCCGGCGAAGCCGAACCCGTGTCGAGTCCCGAGCCGGGCGATGCGACTCCCCCGGCCGAGGGAATCGACCGACGCCGGTTCCTCGGCTGGGCGGGCGGCGCCGCCGCGATCGGAGCGCTCGCCGCGCTCGGCGGCTACGCCCTGCAGGCCGGCACACGCGCGGTCACGGCGATCCGCGACGCGATCACGCTGCCGGCGCCCGCGTCGACCGCGACGGTACCGTCTTCGGCCGACCTCGGCATCGACGGCCTCACACCCGTGATCACCCCGAACGCCGAGTTCTACCGCATCGACACGGCCCTCGCGGTGCCCGCGGTCGACCCAGCGACCTGGAGCCTGCGCATCCACGGCATGGTCGACGACGAGGTCACGCTCACCTGGGACGAGCTGCTCGCGCTCCCCCTCGACGAGAGCGTGACGACCCTCGCGTGCGTGTCGAACGAGGTCGGCGGCGACCTCATCGGCAACGCGGTGTGGCTCGGCTACCCGATCCGCGAGTTGCTGGCGCGCGCGGCGCCGTCCGCCGACGCCGACATGGTGCTCTCGCGCAGCGTCGACGGCTTCACCGCGTCGACCCCGCTGACGGTGCTGCAGGACGACCGCAACGCGATCCTCGCCGTCGGCATGAACGGCGCGCCGCTTCCCGCCGAGCACGGCTTCCCGGTGCGCATGGTCGTGCCGGGACTGTACGGGTACGTCTCGGCGACGAAGTGGGTCGTCGATCTCGAGGTCACGCGTTTCGACGCGGCATCCGCGTACTGGACCGACCGGGGCTGGAGCGAGCTCGGCCCGATCAAGCTGCAGTCCCGCATCGACGTGCCCCGCCAGGGCCAGCCCGTCACCGCGGGCGACGTCGTGATCGCGGGCGTGGCGTGGCACCAGCACGTCGGCATCGCGGGCGTCGAGGTGCAGCTCGACGACGGCGACTGGCGTGAGGCGACCCTGGCGACCGCGATCTCGGACGACACCTGGGTGCAGTGGCACTACGAATGGGCGGATGCCACGCCCGGAACCCACACCGTTCGCGTCCGCGCGACCGACGCCGACGGGGAGGCGCAGACCTCGCGGCGGCAAGGTGTCGTCCCGGATGGCGCGACCGGACTGCACGAGCGCACCTTCGACGTGAGCTGACCGCCCGCGACCGTCAGGTCGCGGTGGCCTGGGTGGACGGAGCTGCGACGCCGTCGGACTCTCCACGTTCGGGCGAATGAGGGTGTCACATTTCGGTCGGCCATGCGGTCATAGCTGGTGATCGCATTCGATCGGGGACACTTCCCCCGTCATCGGGTGCGAGGTTGACCCATGTCCACAAACGATGAGGGGCGTCGAACCGTGACCAGTGGCCGAGGGGCCGACGAAGGTGGAACGAGCCCGAAGACGATCGCGTTCATGAACATCGCCATGCACGGACGCGTCAACCCGACGCTGCCCATCGTGGCGGAGCTCGTTCGCCGCGGTCATACCGTGACCTATCACACCTCGCCCGCGTTCAGCGAAGCGATCGCCGCAGCGGGCGCGAGGGTGCTCCTCTACGCGGGGGGCGAGCAGCCCCTCCCCGACCCGCCGGTGCCGATCACACTGATGGAGGGGTTGGTGACGACCGCGGTCCGCGTGCTGCCGACCGCGCTCACCGAGCTCCGCGACATCCGGCCCGACCTGATCGTGCACGACTCCGCGTGCGTGTGGGGCGCGGTCGCCGCCCGCGAACTCGACGTGCCCGCGGCATCCTCGTTCACCACGTTCGCGTTCAACCGCCACGTGCCGAGTCCGACTCACGGCTCATGGGCCCTGCTGGCCGGGGCGGCGACGCACCCGAGCAGCCTCGTCGGCTACCCGCGGTCACGCTGGGGGCTGCGCCGCCGCTTCGATGTGCGTGGGCTGCCACTGTTCGACCTGGGGAACATCCGCCAGCCGCTCAACCTCGTCTACACCTCGCGGGCGTTCCAGCCCGACGTCGAGGACTTCGACGAGTCCTACCGGTTCGTCGGCCCGAGCCTCGGCGCCCGACCGTCCGACGCGTCGTTCCCGGTCGACAGCCTGCAGGACCCGGTGCTGTACGCCTCATTCGGCACGGTGTTCGGCGCCGACCCCCGGGTGCTCCGCACCTTCGCCACCGCGCTCGCTCCACTGGGCGGCACCGTGATCGTCTCCACGGGGCAGACCGATCCCGCCGAACTGGGCACGCTGCCGGCCAACGTCCTCGCCCGCCGCTCCGTACCGCAGCTGGAGGTGCTGGGTCGAGCCGCGATGTTCGTCACGCATGGCGGGATGAACAGCGTCAACGAGGCCATGTACGCCGGCGTTCCGATGCTCGTGATCCCGCAGGGGGCCGAACAACCGCTGGTCGCCCGTCGCGTCGTGGAACTCGGTGCCGGCCTCTCGCTCAGGCCCGAGGACGCCACCGAGGGCAACGTACGCGACCGCGCCCGGCGCCTTCTCGACGAGCCGCGGTTCCGGGAAGCCGCGACCGCCCTGCAGGTCGCCCAGCGCGAGGAGGGTGGATACGTGCGCGCCGCAGATGAGCTCGAACGGTACCTGGTCGAATCCGGTCCGGTGCCCCAGGCGGGTCCCGTCGATCCGTCGCCGCGAGGCTGACCGGTGTCGCCCATCGTCGTGCTGCTGCTCCTGGTCGCCGGCCTGTCGGAGGCCGTCGGGCGCATCCTGCCCCTGATCGCACGCCGGCCAGGGGTGTCGCGCGCTCCCGTCGTCGGGCTGCTGGTGACGGGCGCCGTCGTCGATGGTGCGGTCTTCGCCCTGTGGCCCCTGAGCGCCGGGGCCCTGGCCGGACTCGTGGTGCCCGCATCGGTGGACGACGCAGCCTGGCTGTTTTGGACGCCGGCCCTCCTCGTGCCGCTGGTGTTCTCCGCGGTCCTCGCGTTCCCGTTGCTCGGGCCCGTGCTGCACCTGCTGCTCTTCGTCGGAGTGGGGGCGGGCCTGGCCGGCTCGCTGGCGACGGCGGCGGGCCTCGACTGGTGGCTCGCCGCGGGATGCGTGGCCGTCGCCGGGATCGCGCTGGGCCTCGCAGTAGAGGGCGTTCGGCGTGTCGTGATCGCGATCAGCCTCACCAGGGCGCCGGAGGCGACCGCGTGAACGAGTTCCTCCTGTGGGTCGTGGCGCTCGGGCCGATCCTGATCGCGGAGGGCCTGCTGGCCCGCCACGAGCTGTTGGTCTACGGCGTCGGCCTGCGTACCCCGACCACGGTGCTCCCGGAGGGCATCCCGTACGCGCGTGGGGCGCCCCCCGACCGCCCTCCGGCCGCCTACCTCGTCTACCTCGACGGCATCGGCAAGCGCCGCTCCGGCGACAGCCGCGACGGTGGACAGCTGGTCAAGGCCCTGATCGCCGGAGCTCCGGAGATGCGAGTGCTGGGCCAGGTGCAGCCGTACTCCCCGCTCGCCGATCCGCTCGCCGATCGTCGCGTGTGGGCCTGGCTCCGCCGGCGCGCCGGGCTGCTGCTGTTCCTGCACAACGTCATGCAGATCTTCGTCGCTGCCGACCCGCGATACCGGCCGCTGTACAACCAGGCGGTCGGGTCCCAGATCGCCGCTCAGCTCCGGCTCGCCGGCTACCGGCCCGACAGCGGCATCCTCGTCGTGCTGCTGAGCTACAGCGGCGCCGCGCAGGTGGCCACCGGCGCGGTCGGCCAACTGCACGCCGAGCTGCGGTCCCCGATCCTGGTGATCACGCTCGGCTCGTTCCACAGCGGAGGCAACGACCTCACGCATGCCGAGCACGTGTACCAGCTCACCAGCGACAAGGACTGGATCGAACAGGTCGGCACGTGGATCTTCCCGCAACGTTGGGGGCTGTACCGGTGGAGCGGGTGGAACCGGGCTCGCCGCGGAGGCAAGCTCACCGTGCTCCAACTCGACCCCGCAACCCACGTGGGGCCGCTCAGCTACATCAGCCCGACGGCCAAGCTCCCCGACGGTCGCAGCTACCTCGACCGCACCACGACAACGGTGATCGGGCTCATCCGCGCCCGATACGGCAGCCAGGGGGTGACGGACGTCCCCCCGCCATGACTCATTGAGGGAGTGCGCATCGCAGGTGCGGCCCGCTGGTCGACCGGCTCAACCGTTGAGCCGCGGCGTGCGCGGCGGCTCCGTGCGGCGGGAGCCCGTGGCCTCGAAGGCTGCGGCGAGGGTGAGCAACGCGGTGTCGTCGTAGGCGCGACCGGCGAAGGTGAGGCCGACCGGCATGCCGATGTCGGACATCGTGCCCATGGGCACCGTGACGGTCGGGATGCCGAGGTGACGCGGCACCAGGTTGCCGTTCGCGACCCAGACGCCGTTGCGCCAGCCGAGATCGGCGGATGCCTCGTTCACGTCCATGTCGGCGGGTCCGACGTCGGCGACCGCGGGGAACACGACAGCGTCGAGGCCGAAGTCGTCCATCCACTGCTCGAGGTCGACCCGGCGGGTCTCCTCGAGGCCGCGCAGGCCGGCCTCGAGCTCGGGCATGTCGGCCAAGATGGCATCGGGATGCGTGCGCGCCCACTCGGGATACACGGCGATGTCGTCGTCGAAGCCCGTGTAGCGGTCGGGCAGCGCTCCGCCGGGGCGGGGGAAGATCGTGGCGCCGTCGACCTGAGCCAGCCGGTCGAGCGCCGGGTCGCCGTTCGCGCGCAGGAAGTCGTCCCACGCCCACGCCGACAGGTCGATGATCTCGCGGTGCAGGTACTGGGGGGTTACCAGGCCGCGGGTCGCGATCGTCGGCGCGCCGGGCCGATCGCCCTCGTAGTTCGACACCACGGGGAAGTCGACCTCGACCACTTCGGCACCGGCCGCCTCGAGGTCGCGACGGGCCGCCTCCCAGAGTTCGATCACCGAGGCACGTGTCTCGATGCGCTGCCCGGTGGGGCCGCCGATGCCCGACGTGCGGCCGGGCTCAGCGGTGCCCGCATCGGGGTCGGCGTTCACGTACATCCGCGGCACGCCGAAGCGCTTGCCCGCGAGCGCGGATGCAGTCGACTCGCTCGCGGGGTGGTTCTCCGCCAGATCCACGCGCGAAACCCCGTCAGCTTGGCCGGAAAGCACCCCCGGAGCAGGGTGGAGCGCGCCGTAGGAGGGCGGACGCACGTCGGAGGCACGCGGGATCGAGACCCACGGCTGGACGCGCCAGAAGTCGCCGCGGGTCTCGGGGTCGTCGGCGACGATGACGTCGAGCACCTCGAGCAGGTCGGCCATGGTGCGGGTGTGCGGGACGACCACGTCCATGGTCGGCACGAGCGGCCAGTTGCCGCGCACCGAGATGACACCCCTCGAGGGGGTGTACGCGCACAGCGCGTTGTTCGAGGCCGGCGCGCGGCCTGACGACCACGTCTCCTCACCCAGCCCGAAGGCCGCGAACGACGCGGCGGTCGCGGTTCCCGAGCCGTTCGACGAGCCCGAGCCGAACGCGGCCGTCAGGTAGTCGGCGTTGTACGGGCTCTCGGCGCGGCCGTAGACGCCGCGCTGCATGCCGCCGTTCGCCATCGGCGGCATGTTCGTGAGCCCGATGAGCACGGCGCCGGCGGCGCGCAGCCGCTCGATCGTGAACGCGTCGCGCTGCGCGACGAGATGCTCGAAGGCGGGCGACCCGGCGGCCGCGGTGAGGCCCTCGGCGAGGTAACTGTCTTTGGCGGTATAGGGGATTCCGTCGAGCGGGCCCAAGGTCTCACCGCGGGCGCGTCGAGCGTCGGAGGCGAGCGCATCGGCCCGTGCGTCGGGGTTCATCACGACGAGCGCGTTGAGTGCTGTGGCGGTGTCGGGCCGGTCGTAGGCATCGATCCGCGCGAGGTACGCATCGAGCAGCTCGACGGCGGACACTCGTCCCGACTCCAGCGCCGCGCGCAGCTCGGCGATCGACGCCTCGACGACGTCGAACCCGCTCATCGACCGACCACCGGCTGCTGCTGCGTGATGCAGTGGATGCCGCCGCCACGGGCGAAGATCGGCCGCGAATCCACGGTCACCACACGGCGGCCCGGGTAGGCGTCCGCGAGGATCTCACGCGCCGACGCATCCGCTCGCTCCTCGCCGAAGCCGCACGCGATGACGCCGTCGTTCACGACCAGGTGATTCACGTAGCTCCAGTCGACGAAGCCCTCGCCGTCTCGAAGCGTGTCGGGCGCGGGCAGGTCGATGATGTCCCAGGCGCGGCCGGCGGCATCGGTGGTCTCGGCGAGCAGCTCGCGCAGGTCGCGCGTCACCTCGAAGTCGGGGTGCTCGGGGTTGGGCTGGTGGTGCAGCAGCAACCGGCCGGGCGACGGGATCGTCGCGACGATGTCGACATGACCGTTGGTGCCGAAGTCGTCGTAGTCGCGGGTGAGTCCGCGCGGTAACCACACGGTGTGGTTCGTGCCGATCGTGCGGGCGAGCTCGGCCTCGACGCGCGCGCGGTCGGCATAGGGGTTGCGGCGCGTGTCGAGCTGGACGGTGTCGGTGACGAGCACGGTGCCCTCGCCGTCGACGTGGATGCCGCCGCCCTCGTTCACGAGCACGCTGGAGACCAACTCGGCGCCGACCTGTGCGGCGACGAAGCGGGCGATCTCGGCCGATTTGCGCCACTCGGCCCACTCGGGTGCGCCCCACCCGTTGAAGATCCAGTCGACCGCGCCGAGCACGCCGGGCCGCTCGTCGTCGACCACGAACGTGGGGCCGAAGTCGCGCATCCAGAACTCGTCGAGCGGCGCCTCGAGGATCTCGATCTCGCTCGACAGCATGCGCCGGGCGCGCGCCATCTCGGTGGGGTCGACGACCATCGTGAGCGGCTCGAACTCGGCGACGGCGTGGGCCACTGCCGTCCAGGCGGCATACCCCTCCTCGCGTTCGGCCTCGGCCTCGCCCAGGGTCAGCCCCTCGCGCGGGAACGCCATCCAGGTGCGCTCGTGCGGGGCGGTCTCTGCGGGCATGCGCCAGCTCATGCGGTTACCTCCATCGGGGGGTGGCGGGTGCCGGGGCATCCGTCGTCGTCTCATCTTGGTCTGCGGATGTCGCGGCCGCATCGTTCCCCGTCGATGCGCGGCGGCGTGCGGGGTCTCGGTAGGGCGAGGTCGTCAGCCAGAGCTCGCGCTGGCGACCGTGGCGCTCGGCGTGACCGGCGCGGTCGGCGTACGGCGACGCGGGTTCGGGGGCGTGCGCGTAGTTGCTCATCGTTGAGGGCTCTCTCGACACGATCGGGGACTCGATCTACTATTGATCACACGATCAATAAGATGGAGTGACGCTACCTACACTGAGGTCACCATGTCAAGTCCCACGCGCAGGAAGGCGGCCCGCAAGTCGCCCGCCGAACGCGCCGCCGAGATCGCCGACGCGGCGCACGAGCTCGCCCTCGAGCAGGGACTCGCGGCGGTGACGCTGCGCGCCGTCGCCGCTCGCATCGATGTCGCGCCCGCGCTCGTCGCGCACTACGAGCCCGACATGCAGGCACTCATCGCATCGACGTTCGCGTCGATCGTCGCGGCCGAGCTCGCCGAGGTCGACGCCCTCGTCGCCCGGTTGCCGACTCCGCCCGAACGGCTCGCGGCGATGCTCGCGACCCTGCTCGACGGCGGCCGCGACGACGTCACCGTGATCTGGGTCGAGGCCTGGGCGATGGGGCGGCGCAACGAGGCGCTCGCCGCGAGCGTGCGCGACGAGATGGATGCGTGGCACGCGATGATCCGCGGCGTCGTCGAGGCGGGCGTGGCGTCGGGTGACTTCGAGACGGATGACCCGGCCGCGGCCGCGTGGCAGCTGCTGGGCATGATCGACGGCCTGAACGCCCAGGCCCTCGTGCGCTGGGGCGACGCCGCCGACCGCGGCTCGCTCATCTCACATGCCGTCGAGGGCATGCTCGGGCTCGAGCGCGGTGCGCTCGCCCCTCCGTCGATCGAGTAGGCGCGCGCCGGCGCCACCCCGGTGATCGAGTAGGCGCGCGCCGAGCGCCACCCCGGTGATCGAGTAGGCGCGCCAGCGCCGTATCGAGATCCCGCGACGACAGGGTCTCGATACGCGTCCTCCTTCGTCGGGCGCCCACTCGACCGGCGCGGGTCGAATGTCGGCGGCTGCGGTTACGGTGGGAATCCACGACGGAAGGGGCACGGCATGTATCTGCTCGACGGTTCCGTCGTCACGAGCGCGAGCGACCTCAAGAAGGCCTCCGAGTGCGAGTTCGCGTTCTTGCGCGAGCTCGACGTGAAGCTCGGCCGCGACACCCTCTTCGAGGCGGCCGGCGACGCGATGATGGCGCGGGCCGGCCAACTCGGCAACGAGCACGAGCATCGCGTGCTCGAGCGGTATCGCGCCGAGTTCGGCGACGCGGTCGTCGAGGTCGAGCAGCCGAGCGTGCGCGACGCCGACGCGGTCGCGGCGGCCGTCGCCGCCACCGTCTCCGCCCTCGAGTCCGGTGCCCCCGTCGTCTACCAGGCGACGTTCGCCGAAGACGGGTTCATCGGCTTCGCCGACTTCATCGTCCGACAGCCCGACGGCCGCTACCGCGTGCAGGACTCCAAGCTCGCCCGCCACGCGCGCGTCACCGCGCTGCTGCAGCTCGCCGCGTACGCCGAGCAGCTCGACCGGCTCGGCATCCCGTGCGACCCCGAGGTCGAACTGCTGCTGGGCGACGGCACGACGAGTCGGCACCACCGCGACGACATCACGCCCGTCTACCTCAACCGCGTCGCGCGCCTGCGCGAGATCATCGACGACCGTGTCGCCGACGTCGGCCCGGTCGCCTGGGGCGATCCGCGCTACCACCACGACGGTCGTTGCCCGACCTGCGAGCTCGAAGTGCAGGCGCATCGCGACGTGCTCATGGTCGGCGGGCTGCGGGTCACCCAGCGCGAGCACCTCGCTTCCGCCGGCATCACGACCATCGACGAGCTCGCGACATCCGCCGACCCGGTGCCGTACGTGCTCGACGCCACGCTCGACGGGCTGCGCCAGCAGGCCCGGCTGCAGCTTCAGGCCGAGGCCGCCCAGCTCGCCGCCGAGGCCGCGGGCACGCGCTCACCCGACGATCCGCCGCTGCCGCCACCGGTGGCGGTGCGCGAGGCCCGCGCGCTCGCCGCGATCCCCGAGCCGAGCCCGGGCGACCTCTTCTTCGACTTCGAGGGCGACCCGCTCTACACCGAGGGCGACGGCACCCGGTGGAACCTCGACTACCTGTGGGGCACGGTCGACACCGACGAGAACTACACCGCGTTCTGGGCGCATTCGTTCGCCGAAGAGCGCGAGGCGCTCGTCAGGTTCCTCGAGTTCGTCAAGCTCCGCCGTGCCGTGCACCCCGACCTGCACATCTACCACTACGCGAGCTACGAGCGCACGCACCTCACCTCCATCGCCGCCCGCCACGGCGTCGGCGAGGCCGACGTCGACCAGCTGCTCGCCGACGGCGTGCTCGTCGACCTCTACCCCATCGTCAAGCGTGCGGTGCGGGTCGGCAGCCGGTCCTACTCCATCAAGAAGCTCGAGCCGCTCTACATGGGCGACGCCGAGCAGCGCGAGGCCGACGTGAAGTCGGGGGGCGACTCGATCACCGAATACGTGCGAGCGCGCGAACTCGCCGAGTCCGGCCGCGCAGACGCCGCGAGAGAGGCGCAGGCCATCCTCGACGACCTCGCCGACTACAACGAGTACGACTGCCTGTCGACCCTGCGACTGCGCGACTGGCTGCTCGACCTCGCCCGCCGCGAAGGCGTGCCGTCGGTGCCGATGCAGGCCCTCATCGAGCAGGCCGACGGCAAGGTCTACGAGCCCTCACCGCTCGCCGCGCAGCTGCGCGAACTCGCCGGCCCGGCCGACCCCGCGCGCGATGCCGATCGCACCGCGCTCGCGCTCGCTGCGGCATCCATCGACTACCACGCACGTGAGGCGAAGAGCTTCTGGTGGAGCCACTTCCTGCGCACCGACCAGCCGGTCGAGGCGTGGCACGACCACCGCGACGTTCTCGTCGTCGATCCGCTCGCCTCTCGCGAGACGCAGGCGTGGCACAGCGAGCCTCGATGGAACAACGCCCGCCGCGAGCTGCTGCTCACGGGCGACATCGCTCCCGGTTCGAGGTTCTCGCCCGGCAGCGAGGTCTTCCTCCTCTACGAATGGCCGGCACCGTTCCCGGCGCGTTCCCTGCGCCCGGGCCAGCGCGACGCGACCGACGCGGTCATCCTCGAGGTCACCGAGGCGGGCGTGGTGGTCGAAGAGCGTGGCGTCGCCGGCGAGACGTGGTCGGCCGTGCCCATGGCGATCACCCCCGGGCGACCCCCGAACACCAACGCCCTGCGCGACGCGATCGCCGAGTGGGCCGCGCCGATCCCGGGCGCCCAGCCGCGACTGCCCCTCAACCCCGCCATGGACGTGCTGCGCCGGCTCCCGCCGCGCGCCACGGGCGGGCTGGTGCCGCACGAGCCGGGCGGCGCATA
This sequence comes from uncultured Actinomycetota bacterium, assembly GCA_963758615.1. Classification (GTDB taxonomy): domain Bacteria; phylum Actinomycetota; class Actinomycetes; order Actinomycetales; family Microbacteriaceae; genus Agromyces. The sequence goes on from CAVWVZ010000011.1 coordinate 102,727, forward strand.
CGTCGACGCGGTGGTCGCGTCGGTGCGCCGGCTCGAGCACTCGTACCTGGCGGTGCAGGGCCCCCCGGGCACCGGCAAGACCTACGTCGCGTCGCACGTCATCGCCCGCCTCGTCGCCGATCACGGGTGGCGCATCGGCGTCGTGGCCCAGTCGCACGCCGTCGTCGAGAACGTGCTCGACGCGGTCATCGGCGCCGGGCTCGGCAGAGAGCGCGTCGGCAAGGCCGTCAAAGACGCATCCGACGTCGAGCGGTTCACGTTCACGGCCCTGGCCAGGAAGGAACACCTGCGTCAGTTCGCCGACGACCACGCCGGCCACGGGTACGTCATCGGCGGTACCGCCTGGGACTTCTGCAACCCCGCGCGCGTCTCACGCGGCGAGCTCGACCTGCTCGTCATCGACGAGGCGGGGCAGTTCTCGCTCGCGTCGACGATCGCCGTCGCCGTATCGGCCCGAAACCTGTTGTTGCTCGGCGACCCGCAACAGCTGCCGCAGGTGAGCCAGGCGCTGCATCCCGAGCCAGTCGACACCTCGGCGCTCGGCTGGGTGGCCGACGGGCACGAGGTGCTGCCGCCCGAGTACGGCTACTTCCTCGCCGAGAGCCGGCGCATGCACCCCGACGTCGCCGCGCCGGTCTCGCGGCTCTCGTACGAGAACGCCCTGCACTCGCATCCGATCGCCTCGGCGCGGTTACTCGAGGGTGTCGCCGCCGGTCTCATGGCCGTGCCGATCCCGCACATCGGGAACAGCACGGCGTCGCCCGAAGAGGCCGAGGTCGTCGTCGACATCGTGCGCGCGCTGATCGGGCGCACGTGGTCGGAGGCGGTCGAGACGGCCGCCGGTCCGATGCCCGTGGCCCCGCGACCGCTCGCGCAGACCGACCTGATCGTCGTCACGCCCTACAACGCGCAACTCGCGACCGTCCGGGCGGCGCTCGACGACGCCGGCCTCATCGACGTTCCCGTCGGCACGGTCGACAAGTTCCAAGGACAAGAGGCGGTCGTCTCGATCGTGTCGCTCGCCGCCTCGTCGGCCGCCGACGTGCCGCGCGGCCTCGAGTTCCTGCTGCTGAAGAACCGGCTCAACGTCGCGATCTCTCGCGCGAAGTGGGCGGCCTACCTCGTCTACTCGCCGGCACTGCTCGACGGGCTGCCCCGCCGAGCCGAGGGGGTCGCACAACTGAGCGCGTTCATCCGCCTGGTCGGCGCCGAGCTGCCTGCCCGCATCCGCGCCTGACAACGAGGCGCCGATGCGTCTCAGCCGCCGAGCTTCGTCACGACCGCGGCGATGCGCCGTTCGCGCGTCTCGGCCGCCTTCGCCGACTCGACGTTGGTCACGTGCGCCTTGCGTGCGCTCGGCGCGAGCGCGTCGAATGCCTCGCGCGCCCCGTGCGCTGCGGCGAGCGCCGCCGCGAGGTCGTCGGGCACCTCGACCGTGCGCGGCGCCGTGTCGACCTCGAGGTCGACCGTGATCGGGTCGCCACCCTCGATACCGGTCGCCGCACGCTTGTCGGAGCTGAACGAGATCATGTACCTGCCGCCCATCACCGCGACGGTGCTTCGGTAGGAGTACCCGTTGACCGTCACGTTGACCGGCGGCTTTCGCCCAGCGCCGAGGGCCTCGATCACCTCGGGCGGCACCTCGATCCCGGTGTTGTTGCCCGACAGGGTCATCGTCGTCTCGAACCGCATGCGCCAGAGTCTGCCACCGTGAACACGAGGCTGGGAATACCACACAGGGTACCCACGTAGGTTATTGACATGACTTCCTCCCCTGCGGTCTCCGACCTGAACCCTGCCCGCATCACCATGTACGGCGCCGCCTGGTGCGGCGACTGCCGCCGCTCGAAGGCGCTGCTCGACCGTGAGGGCGTCGACTACGACTACGTCGACCTCGAGGTCGTGTTCGACGGCGCCGACCGGGCGAAGGCGATCAGCGGGCGGACCCAGATCCCCGTCGTCGTGTTCCCCGACGGCACCCACTTCACCGAGCCCACCGACGCCGAGCTCTCCGCGAAGCTGGGCGAGGAGCTCGCCGCGTAAGCATCGCGTGAGCATTCGGGGCCGACGCGTTCGGTTTCCGTAACAAACCGCCGACGAGGGCGTGCGCGGCGTAGAACTGGAGCATGCCGCCGACCATCGGGCCATCCGCACGCCGAGCCACCCGAGGTGGCGCGCGCGCCGGTGGCGCAGGTCGCGCATGACGCTCACGCGCATCCTCCCGACGCTTCGGCGATCGATCCCCGATCCGATCACGCCCGACCGGTGGCCCGAGGCCACGCGGGCGACCGTCGGCGACGTCGAGGTGGGCGGCGTCTCGATCCTGCGTCTCGCCGAGCTCTGCGGAACGCCGGCCGTGCACATCGCACACGCGTCGGTGCCCGGCTCGAACGGCACCATCGCGTCGCCGGCGATCCAGATGGGCGTCGTCGTCGTGCGCGTAGTCGGGGCATCCGACGACCTCGGCTGCCGCGCACGAACCCTCATGATCGACGCCGACCTCGCTGCGCTCGACCCCGTGTGGTCCGAGGCGCGCCTCATCGGCCGCGCGTCGGTCGCCCGGGCCGTGCCGACGGCGCTCGGCTCGACGTGCGCCGACCCGTCCTCCGCCCCGACGGCAGACCTGCCCGCCGACCTCACCACGGGCGACCTGATCGCGCTCCCGTACGGCGCGGTCACTGACGACGCGGAGGTCGCCCGGCCCGCGAGCGGCTGGGTCGCGAGCGCCGCACTCACGTCAGGCGACGGCGCTGTCTCCGCGCGATGAGCGACCGGCGCGGGCCGGCGTCCTGAGCGGCGTCCGTCAGCTCGGCTGAGTGGTGGACGGTCCCGAGGTCGAGGGGTCCCAGTCGGGCTCGCCTGCGGGGCCGTCGTCGGAGTCTGGCTGCGCGGCGGGTTCGGCCGCGGGCTGGGGCAGGCTCCCGAGGCGGTCGACCTGCTCGGTGAGTGCGTCGAGGACCGAGCGCAACTGGATCTGTGCGACCTGGGCGTAGGTGCGGACGTACTCGATCTCGGGGACGGCCGGACCGGGCTGCGAGGAGAGCGTCGCGCTCGCCTGACCGGCGCTGCTCTCGGCACGTTCCAGGATCTCCCGGTACTGGTTGCGAGCGGTCAGCACCAGGTCGCGCGCATACTGCTCGGCGTCGGCGACGGCCTTGTCGGCGATCAGCTGCGCCTGGGTGAGCAGCCCGACCGCTCCGGCCGTGATCTCCTCCTCGGTGTCTCCGCCGGACGCGCGGAGCTCGACGTTCTCGGCCCGCAGTGCAGCGAGCTCCTGTTCGGCGATGGTCGCGGCTGCCTGGACCTCGGTGATCGCCTCCGAGAGGCCGCCCATGAACCTGTCGACTTCGAGTCGGTCGTACGCGCCGCCTCTCATCTTCATGGTGAAGTCCACGGGTTGGGCGTCCGGCAAGTGGCTCACGGCGACGGCCAAGGCATTCTCAGGCGCCGTGCCGGGCGAGGCGGCAAGGCTGTCGGGGTCGGTCCCGTTCTGCGTCATCCGTGGTCCCCTTTCGCTTTTACGGCAGCCGAGCAGGCTGCGGATCATGGGTGGGATGGTGAAGGGCATGACTGTCCTCGTCGATGTTCGCGAACTGCTCGAAGCGGACGTCGGCGTGCGCGATCCCTCCGGCGCGGAGACGGGAAACCGTGTGTCGAACCATCCGAGGCGATCCGCACACCAGCGCGAGACGCCCGTGCAACGGCCCACCGTCGGCGGCGACGTCCCCGACCTGGCCCTTCCGGCCGGGGTAGCTGGGGTCATCAGAGACGACCGGTGTGTAGGTGAACCACGGCCGGCCGGAGAGGTTGCGGAGCAGCCGGTTCTCATAGAGGTTCCACGGCAACCGCGCCCCGTGGAACAGATGGATCTGCGGAGCCCGCCCGGTCGACTGCCAGTCCCGGTCGAACCGCTCGAGGTGGGCCCGGAGCGGAGCGAGGCCGGTGCCGCCGGCGACCATGATCAGGTCGCGCTGGCGTTCGACGTCGTCCAAGGTCAGCTCCTTACCGACGGGGGCACCGAGGCGGAGGGTCTCCCCGACCTCGAGGGAGCGAACCATAGAGCTGCTGACCTGGCCACCGGCGACGATCTGGACGTGGAACTCGAGGGTGCCGTCGGCACGGGGCGCGTTGGCCGGGCTGAGATAGCGCCACAGCCGCGGACGGGACGGCACCTCGACCGCCACTGACTGGCCCGGCACGAAGGGAAAATGCGACTCGGGTCGGACTTGGATGACGGCGAGGTCCATGCCCCGCCGCTCTACCCCGATCACGTGGCCCGCCCACGAGGCCGGGCTCGTTACTTCGGCCTCTTCGGCGGCCTTCACCATGACCGTGGCGATGACCCCATAGGCCTCGGCCCAGTCCGCCGCGACATCTTCGGTCCACCGCTCACCCAGAAAGTGCTTCAGCGTGGCGAGCAGGGATGCACCGACGGCGTTGTAGTGCTCCGCGATGACCTCGAAGCGCCGGTGATCGCGGCCGAGCTGCTCGATGAAGCTGGTCACCTCATCGAGTTGGTCGACCCTGGACACGATTCGGCCGAGTGCACCCACGAGCCGATCCCGCTGTGTCGCCATTGAGACGGGGAACATGCTCCGCAGCTCGGGATGAGACAGGAACAGGTGCGAGTAGAAGAACTGAGGCACCTCGTCGCCGAGGCTCCCGGCCAGCGCCCACGTCTCCTTCAGTGCGGCGGTGTCCACCGCGTTCAGCCGACCGCCGGGGTCGTCTCGACGATGTCGGATTCCGTGCCGGCGAGCACGGCACCCACCCGGTCGATGATCGCCCGCTCGACACCCGCTTCCGTGAGCGCCGTCACCAGGTGGTCGACCACTGCGGCGAAGTCCTCCTGCGAGATGCCCATCCCCTTGTGCGCCGTGCGCAGGTCGCGTCCTTCGTATGCGACGGGCCCTCCCATGACCTGCGACACCAGCACGACCTGGTGGCGCTTGAGCCGGACCATCTCGACGCCGTTGAAGAACCCGCGGAGCCGGTCGTCGCCGAGCACCAGCTCGTAGAACCGGTCGACCACTGCCGCGATCGCCGGTCCGCCTCCCACCGCCTCATAGTCACTGCGCTCTTCGCGGTCTTGCTCAAGGGTGGGATTCGACATTCTCATCCAATCGGTGGCAGGGCACGGATTCACCCTTCTTAGCAGAATCGAACCCTCTGAGCCGAATCGAACCCGACCGAGAGGTGCCCGGTGAAGCCCGGTGATCCGCGTCAGCGCAGCGCCGGCATGACCTCGGCCGCGAAGCGTTCGAGGCCCGTTCGGTCGTACGCCGCCTCGGGGAAGTAGATGACCGAGTAGCCGAGGCCGAGCTCGCGGCGCTCCTCGAGTCGCGCGACGATCTCGGCGGGCGTTCCGACGAGCGCGAACGGGTTCGGGTTGCGGTAGTCCCCCATGTAGCGAGCGGTCGCCTCGGAGCCGAGGTAGGGCGCGATGCGCGCCTCGATGCGATCGAGCCGAGCCGCGACATCCGCCGCATCGGTGCCGATCACGGTGCGGAACTCGGTCGATCGCGTGATCGAGGAGAAGTCGCGGCCGAGGGCGTCGCAGTGCCGGCGCAGCACCTCGCTCTTGTGGGTGAACTCCTCGGGCGTGCCGCCGAAGTTCGTGTACGAGGCGTACTTCGCGGCGATCTTCAGCGTCACCTTCTCGCCTCCGCCGGCGACCCAGATCGGGATGCCGCCGGGCTGCACGGGCTGCGGCCGCACGATCGCGCCGTCGACCTGGTAGTACGTGCCGTCGAGAGTCGCCCGCCCGGTCGTCCACGCCTGGTGCATGATCTCGACGCCTTCACGCAGGCGCCCGAGGCGCTCGGGGATCGGCGGGAAGCCGTAGCCGTAGGCGCGCCACTCGTGCTCGTACCAGCCGCCGCCGATGCCCACGTCGAGGCGGCCGCCCGAGATCACGTCGACCGTCGCGGCGACCTTCGCCAGGTAGGCCGGGTTGCGATAGCTCATGCACGTGCACATCTGGCCGATGCGCACCCGGCTCGTCGACGCGGCGTACGCCGCCATCGAGCGACCACGCCTCGTGGGTCGCCTCGGTGTGCGACGGCGTCGGCACCGTGTGGAAATGGTCGTAGACCCAGATCGTGTCCCACCCGGAGTCGGGGCCGTCGGCATAGGCGGCGAGGCCGTGCATCGCCTGCCATTGGTCGCTGGTCTCGATGCCGACGAGGTCGTGACGCCAGCCCTGGGGGACGAACATTCCGAAGCGCATGGTCGCCAGCCTAGAGCGGACGGTGCATCCGAGATCGGACGACGCGACTCGAGCCGGCGGGTCGCAGCGTTCCTTCGTTTCAGCGCTACCCCTGATGCCGGTGGCGACTCGAGCCCGTACCGTCCGTGGAATGACCGAGATCCACTGCGAAGTCACCCCAGCCGATTTCGATGCCACGGTGGTCGAGACCTCGGACGCGCGAATCGTCCGCGTCACCGGCCGCGGCATCTGCCCGACCCCCGGGTGGCGCCTCGAGCTCGTCGCCGGCGGCGCCGGAGTCGGGCATCACCCCGAGACCATCCTGCTCGAACTGCGCGAGTCGCCGCCGAGCGAGCCCCGACCGGCGACGCGCTCACGCGTCTCGTTCGAGGCGATGATCGAGGGGCCGCGGGCCCGCGAGGTCTTCATCCGCTTCAAGTGGCGTGAAGGGTTCAGCCTTCCGCTGCGCCGACGAGTGCCATCGTTCGGGTGAACTGCATGCGGCTGGAGCGCCGGCGACCCTGCAGGGCCGCCGGCTGAGCGACGCTACGCCAGCGCGAACCTGAGCTCGGCGATCGCCGGGCCGGCCCACACGCCGCCATCGAGGTCGTCGCTGCGCACGGTGACGACCTTGCCGCCCTTCGAGATCACGAGGAGCGCGATCTGCGGAAGGAGGTCGCCGGCGTGCGTGCCGTCGGCGAGCGTCTCGCCGGAGCCGTTGTCGCTCGCGAACTCGATCGCACCCGACTCGCGGTCGAGGGTGCCGTTCACCGAGGTCGTGAAATCGAACCAGAGCGTGTCGACGGCACCGTCGGCCGCGAGCCGACCGATCGCGGCGAGGTCGTGCTCGACGCGTCCGGCGCTTCCCTCGGTGAGACCGTGCAGCGCACTCGCCGCCTCGCTGACGTTGAGCGTTGCGAGCTCCTGTCGCAGCGCCTCGTCGATCTCGGCGGCGCCCAGCCTGTCGGGTGAACCCGGGACCGGGACGATGCGGCGATGGTTGCGGGCGCGCTCGATGAACTGGCTGAGCATGGGCTCGGCCGCGAAGACGAAGAGCGGCACCCGCTCGTCGGGGTCGCGCAGCTGCAATTCCTGCCGCATGACATCGGCGACCCGCTTCGCGTAGATGTCGAGCCCAGCCGATCGCCGATCATCCTCGCTCATGCCGCGGTCTCCGTGGCCGCCGACCCGTCGGTTGCCGGCGCCGCCCGGCTCCCGGTTCGCGGCCTCGTCGACGTTGGCGACGTTGGCCGTGTCGACGTCGAGCTTCGCTGCACGGTCGGTGGGCGTGGCATGCCAGAGCGACCACTCGTTGGCCGACACGGTGAGGGCGTACGCCTCCTGGTCCTGGCTCGGTGCGCGCAGCAGCTGCCCGAGCGTGAAGTGCGAGCCGACGTGCACCGCGTCGTCGAGCCGGTTGGGCAGGACGAACACCTCGCTGCAGTCGGGGCCGACGAAGATCGCGATAGAGCGGGAGAGCGCCTCCCACAGGTACGAATCTCCGACGATCGAGTTGCGCTCGGACCGGAGCGCCTCGAGTTCGGCGTTCGATGCACCGGACGCCTTCACCTGTTCGATCGCGTCATCGAACGCGCTCTTCACGGCTACCGCGGAGCGCTCGCGCTCGCTCACGACCGGCGACGTCGATGCGTAGATCGTGATCGACGGGTGATGGGTTCCAGCCAGGGTGGCGAAATCAGCCGCGGTGGGCAATTGGTAGTGGACGGTCATACGTTCCTCCCCCGATCGCGCGACGACGGTGTCGCTCGCCTCCAGCCTATGAAGGTCGGGAGACGAGCGACACCCCTGAGGCCGACCTCTCAGCCGACCGGGTGGTTCGATCGCATGACCCCGGTCGGGTCGATGGCCCGCTTGACGGCGCGGAGACGCTCGAGCCGATCACCGAAGATCCGCTCGGCCGAGCGCTCGTGCTCGCAGAAGTTCAGGTAGTCGAGCGGTGCGCGCCACGGTTCGATTCGCGAGAGCAGGCGGCCGAGGGATGCCGCGAGCGCGGCCTCGGTGCCCGGGATCGCGATCCCGGCGGCGAAGACGAGGTACTCCGCGTCGAATCCGGCGGTCACGCCGGGCATCGCCGAGCCGGTCGCCTCGGCGCGAGCCACGGCTGCGTCAGGCCGGAGCCCAGCCCCGATGTGGCGGATCTCGGCCGAGAGGAGGTCGGTCGAGGCATCCGGACCCACCGCGGCGAGGAAGGCACGCACCGCAGCCGGCGACAGGTCGGTGAGCATCATGCCGTCGCCGAAGCCGGGGGTCGGGCCGGGCGGGTCCATGTGCAGCTGCAGCAGCTCCGACGTGGGCTGCGGGTGCACGGTGTCGATCTCGGGGCCGAGCTCGCGCAGCGGCGCGAGCAGCTCGTCGACGCGCTCGGGCGACTCGAGGATCGCGGCCTCGACGACGACGAACGAGCGGCCCGAGAGGAACGGAGGCAGGTCGGGCAGCGGCGGAAGGCGAAGCACGCGACCGACCGAGGTCACGGAGTCGGGCACGTCGACGGTCCACGCGGCCCAGGCCTGCAGCACCTCCTCGGCGCGCTCGATCGGCCAGAACAGCGTGCCGGCGACGACCCCGGGGATCTCGAAGAGGCGGAACTCGAGCGCGGTGACGACACCGAAGTCGCCGCCGCCGCCGCGCAGCGCCCAGAACAGCTCCGGGTCGTGCTCATCGTCGACCCGGCGGCGTGCGCCGTCGGCGGTGACGAGTTCGATCGCGACCACGTGATTGGCGGCGACGCCGTAGGTGCGGGCGAGCCAGCTGACGCCGCCGCCGAGCGTGTACCCGACGACGCCGACGTCGTGCGACGACCCCGCGAGCGCGGTCAGTCCATGCGGGGCGACCGCGGCGACCACGTCGCCCCACTGGGCGCCGGGCTCGACCCGGGCGATGCGGCGCTCCACGTCGACCTCGACGCCGCGCAGCTCGTGCATGCGCAGCAGGATCGCGTCGGCGAGGCCGTTGCCGGCAGCGAGCGGCGCGGCGTTGTGGCCGGTGCCCTGGGGCGCCACGGCGAGGCCGAGGCGCTTGGCGACGCGCACGGTGTGGGCGATGTCGGCGATGCTCGCGGCGACGACGACCGCTGCGGGTCGCTGGTCGACTGCGAGGTTCCAGCCGGTGCGAGCCTCATCCCAGCCGGGATCGGCGGGGGTCAGTACGCGGCCGGCGATGCTGGCACGGAGGTTGGCGAGCATCTCGCGGAGCGAGAGTTCGTCGTCATCGAGGTAGCGCACGGCCTCGAGGATGTCGGTGACGACGGCGTCGGAGGTGGGCTGGGCGGTGCGATGAGCCGGGGCGGGCACAGGGGTGTTCACAGTCGGTTCCTTTCGGGGAGTCAGTCGCGGGCCGGGCGGCCTGGGGCCGGAACTCGACGGCCGGGCGGAATCGCACGGCGCTCGCAACGAGACCCCATCCAATGCCCGGCGCGGATGCGCCGCGTCAGTGGGCCCCCTGCGATCCCGTCAGGGATAACCCGCATCGCTCGCGCAGGGCGCGACGGCAGGCGCGGGGCGGGCGCGGGGCAGGGGGCGGGGCCGACGCCGACAGGTGCCGACGGAACCTCGAGCGGAATACCGGATGCCCCGCACCGGTTGCCGACTGCGATGGACACTCAGCTGCGACTCTCGGTACTCGACCTCGTTCCCGTGCGCTCCGGCCAGACGAGCAGGCAGGCGGTCGCGGCATCCGTTCGCCTCGCCAAGCTCGCCGACCGGCTCGGCTACACCCGCTACTGGTTCGCCGAGCATCACAACATGCCGGCCGTCGCCTCGACGACGCCGCCCGTGCTGATCGCGTCGATCGCGGCGCAGACCGACCGCATCCGCGTCGGCTCGGGGGGCGTGATGCTGCCGAACCACGCGCCGCTGGTCGTCGCCGAGCAGTTCGCGGCGCTCGAGGCGCTCGCGCCGGGGCGGATCGACCTCGGCATCGGGCGCGCCCCGGGCAGCGACCCGGTGATCACGCAGCTGCTGCGCATCTCCGGCCCGACCGCCGACGTCGACCGCTTTCCCGATCACATCGCGGACATCCTGTCGCTGCTCTCGCCCGACGGCGCGACACTGCGGCTCACGAGCGGGCGCGAGTACCCGATCACGGCGACGCCGGCGGCGACGGATGTCCCGACGGTGTGGCTGCTCGGATCGAGCGACTACTCGGCGAAGCTCGCGGCCGAGCTCGGGCTGCCGTACGTGTTCGCGAACCACTTCTCAGGCGACGGCCTCGAGCGCGCGCTCGAGCTGTATCGCAGCGAGTACCGGCCGAGCGAGGCGCACCCGGCGCCCGAGACGTTCCTCACCGTGAACGCGTCGGTCGCGCCGACCGTCGAGGAGGCTCGGGCGCGGGCGCTGCCGCAGCTCCGCTCGATGGCGCGGCTGCGCACGAACCGGCCGATGCGCCCGCTCGAGACGATCGAGGAGGCCCAGGCGCGCGCCCACGGACTCGATCGGCGACGAGGTCATCCGGGCGATGGAGCAGCGGTGGATCATCGCGGATGCAGCAACGGCCGCAACCGAGCTGCGGCGGCTCGCCGAGCGGCACGGCATCGACGAGGTCATGGTGGCGCCGATCGGCGGGTCGTTCGATGGCGAGCCCGCCGATGCCACGCCGGGCCGTGAGCAGACGCTCGAGCTCCTCGCGCCCACCTCGGCCGAGTAGCGCGCGCAGCGCACCCCGTCGGTCGAGTAGCGCGCGCAGCGCGCGTATCGAGACCCACGCCCCGCAGAGGTCTCGATACGCGTCGCCTGCGGCGGCGCTACTCGACCGGCGGAGGGGCGCGCGTATCGAGACCCACGCCCCGCATCGGCCTCGATACGCGTCGCCTTCGGCGGCGCCACTCGACCGGCGAAGGTTCAGGCGCGCTTCAGGGTCGCTGCGCCAAGATCGACGGCATCGGGGAAGATGGGTGGCAGCGGAAGGAGCCCGCCGTGCGCCTGTTGGTCGTCGAAGACGAGCGTCGCCTCGCCGAGGGGCTGAAGCGCGGCCTCGAGGCCGAGGGGTTCGCCGTCGACGTCGCCGCCAACGGCACCGACGGGCTCTGGTTCGCGCGCGAGAACCGCTACGCGGTCGTGCTGCTCGACATCATGTTGCCCGGCATGAGCGGCTATGTGGTGTGCCGCACGCTGCGCGACGAGGGCGACTGGACTCCCGTGCTCATGCTCACCGCGAAGGACGGCGAGTGGGACCAGGTCGAAGCGCTCGACACCGGCGCCGACGACTACCTCACCAAGCCGTTCTCGTTCGCGGTGCTCGTGGCGCGCGTGCGCGCCCTCATCCGGCGCGGGGCCGCCCCGCGCCCGGCCGTGCTCGAGGCGGGCGACCTCAGCCTCGACCCCGCCACCCGGGCCGTGCAGCGCGGCGACGTGACGATCGAGCTCACCACTCGCGAGTTCACCGTGCTCGAGTTCCTCATCCGCCGCGCCGGCGAGGTCGTCTCGAAGGCCCAGATCCTCGAGGGCGTCTGGGACTTCGACTTCGACGGCGATCCGAACATCGTCGAGGTCTACATCAGGCATCTTCGCAACAAGGTCGACCGTCCGTTCGGGCGCTCGAGCATCGAGACCCTGCGAGGCGCGGGCTACCGACTGGCGGCCGACGGTGGCTGAGGCGACGGCCGAGGCTCCTCGCCGCCCGCGACGGCGAGGCAGCGTGCGCACGCGGATCACGCTCGTCGCGACATCCGTCGTCGCGGTCGCCCTCGTGCTGGGAGCCGTCGGGTTCTGGCTCACGCTGCGCACGTCGCTCTACGACGGGCTTCGCAACGCGGCCGAGCAGGACGCCGCGGTGATCGCCGAGCGCATCGAAGCCGACGGCCTCGGATCGATCTCCGAACCCGATGAGCGCCTCGTGCAGGTCGTCGACGAAGCGGGCGCCGTCGTCTTCGCCAGCGAGGACGCACCTGCCACGCCGATCACCGACGATGACGACGCGCCGCCGGTGCGGGTCGACGACGAGACGTTCGTCACGGCTGTCGAGAGCTTCAGCAGCGACTCGGTCGACGGCATCGTCATCGTCGGCCGCGACACCGAATCGGCCGAGGAGACGCTCGCCACCGTCGCACGCCTGCTCTGGATCTCGGTGCCGCTCATCATCGTGCTCGTCGCCCTGACCTCGTGGATCATCGTCGGCCGGTCGCTCTCGCCCGTCGAGCGCATGCGACGGCAGGTCGACGGCGTGACCGCGAGCACGCTCGCCCGGCGCATCGACGAGCCACCGGTCGACGACGAGATCGGACGGCTGGCGCGCACGCTGAACGGCATGCTCGACCGCCTCGAAGCGGCGCAGGCCACGCAGCGACGGTTCATCTCGGATGCCTCGCACGAGCTGAAGTCGCCGCTCGCGGCGCTGCGACAGTACGCCGAGGTCGCGCGCGCGCACCCCGAGCGCATCGGCCTCGACGAACTGGGCGACGCGGTGCTCGACGAGGGAGAGCGGCTCGAGCGGCTCGTGCAGGGCATGCTCGTGCTGGCGAACGCCGATGAGGGCGCCCTGCGACTCGAACGCAGCGACGTCGACCTCGACGACCTGCTGCTCGACGAGGCCCGCCGCGTGCGCGACGGAGGCCGGCTCGCGGTCGACACGAGCGGCATCACCGCCGCGCGGGTGCAGGGCGACGCGGGCCTCATGCGCCAGCTCGTGCGCAACCTCGTCGACAACGCCGTTCGCCACGCCGCCACCGGCATCACCCTCACGGTCGCGCCGGTCGCCGATGCGACATCCGTGGTGCTCACCGTCAGCGACGACGGCGACGGCATTCCGGCCGACGAGCGCGAGCGGGTGTTCGAGCGCTTCGTGCGGCTCGACGACGCCCGCGCACGCGACACCGGAGGCAGCGGACTCGGCCTCGCGATCGTGCGCGAGATCGCCGCGGCGCATGGCGGCACGGCGCGCGTCGAGTCCACCGCCGACGACCATGGCACGCGCCTGGTCGTGGCCCTCCCGACGTCGGCCGGCTGACCGCCCACCCGCCGAGTTCACGGGCGCCGAACCGGCTTCAGGCTGGCTTCAGCGACCCCGGAGCATGCTCGGACCGAAGACTTCGACCGGGAGGCCGACATGAACAAGCGCACCATCTGGATCAGCTCCACCGTCGGCGCCGCGGCGCTCGTACTGGGCGGCGCGGCGATCGCATTCGCCACGCCGACGCCGTCACCGTCCGGCAATGACGGCACCGACCCCGACGACCAGGTCCTCGTCGGAGCCGACCTCGACGCGGCGAGCAAGGCCGCCCTGGCAGAGACGGGCGGCGGCACGGTCGTCGACTCCGAGGCCGACAGCGATGGCGAGAGCGCTTACGAGGTCGAGGTGCTCCTCGACGACGGCACCGTCTCGGAGGTCGAGCTCGACGCCGACTTCAACTTCGTCCGCTTCGACGACGAGGGCGGCTCCGACGACTCGGATGACGGCGCGAACGACAGCGACGACGACAGCGACGACGGCCCCGGCGAGGACTGAGGCGAGGCTGCGGCGGGCTCTCCCCTGCTGCCCAGCCGCACACTACGGATGCCCCGGGGCCGCGCCCGGGGCATCCGTTCGTCTGTGCTCGGTGTCAGGCGGCGAGGCCCAGGCGACGCAGGTCCTGCGTCGACGCGTGGTACTCCTCGCCCGCGGCGATCTTGGTCTCGCGCGGTACGCGCGCGCCGTTCTGCACTCGCGCGTCCTCGCCGACGTTCGCGTAGGGTCCGATCACGGCGTTGCGTCCGATGACGGCTCGGCGACCGACGTGCGCGTTCACGCCGACGACGGCGCGTTCGGCGACGATGGCGTCGCCCTCGATCCACGCGCCCGGGCCGATCTGGGCTGCGCGCTGCACCTCGGCGCCGGGGTCGACGTAGGCCTTCGGGTCGACGAACGCGGTCGGGTCCACCTTGGCGGTCGTGGCCACGAGACCGCGGCCGTTCACGTGCTTGCGGTAGCGACGCGTGATCCCGGCTTCGTCCTCGAACTCGACATAGCTGATGCCCACGTGCTCCTCCTTCCGGCGCGGTGGCTCCACGCCCGGATACGTGTACAACATCTGGGCTGACCTGCGTATTCCCGGCACTCGTGGCGCATCGCGCGGGCTTCGCGGCGGTCTCTCGGTGCCAGCCCTGAAACCGACCGGGGCTGGCACCGAACGGGGTCGGAATCCCTTGTTCGCGGTCGTCGGCGGCGGCTAGCTTCGCTTCCCATGTCCACCTACCTCCTCTGCGCGAATCCCATCCAGGGTCATGTCGCGCCCCTCATCGCCATCGCCCGCGACCTCGTCGCGCGGGGCCACAACGTCACCGTCCTCACCGGCTCGCGCTTCCGCGACGCGGTCCTCGGGGCCGGGGCCGACCACCGTTCCCTCGGCGGTATCGCCGACTACGACGACCGCGTCATGCAGGACCACCTGCCGGACCGCGACCGCTACCGCGGCATCGGCAAGCTGCAGTACGACATCCAGACGATCTTCGTGAAGACGGTGCCCGACCAGTTCCGTGCCGTCGAGGCGGCCGTGTACGAGCTCGCGCCCGACGCGATCCTCGTCGACTCGGCCTTCGCCGGCATCCTTCCACTGCTGCTCGACGACCCCGCGACTCGGCCGGCCGTGCTCGCGGCCGGCGTCGTGCCGCTCAGCCAGTCGAGCACGGATGTCGCACCGTACGGGCTCGGCCTTCCGCCGATGCCCGGTGCGCTCGGCCGGCTGCGCAATCGCACGCTCAACCTGCTGGTGCAGCGGGTGCTCTTCCGCAAGACGCAGAGGCTCGCGAACCGCACGATGCGTTCGCTCGGGCGCCCGGCGCTCAGCTCGTTCGTGCTCGACTTCTCGCGACAGTTCGACCGGTTCCTCCAGCTCTCGCCCGCCGAGTTCGAGTACCCGCGCAGCGATCTCTCGGCGAACGTGCGCTTCGTCGGCACGGTGCTGCCGCCGGCGCCGGTCGCGAGCCGGCTTCCCCACTGGTGGCCCGAGCTCGACGGTCGTCGGCCCGTCGTGCACGTCACGCAGGGAACGATCGACAACAAGGACTTCGACCGGCTCGTGCGCCCGACCCTCGATGCCCTGGCCGACCTCGACGTGCTCGTGGTGGTCGCGACCGGCGGACGCCCGGTCGAAGAGCTCGGCGAGCTGCCGGCGAACGCCCGCGCCGCGGAGTTCCTGCCCTACGACCTGCTGCTGCCCAAGACCGACGTGTTCGTCACGAACGCCGGATTCGGCGGCACCCAGTACGCGCTCAGCCACGGCGTGCCGCTCGTCGCCGCCGGCGACACCGAGGACAAGCCGGAGGTGTCGATGCGGGCCGAATGGACGGGTGTCGGCGTGAACCTCAGGACCGGCACCCCGACGCCAGACGCCATCCGCGCCGGCGTCGCCCGGGTGCTCGCCGACCACGGTTACCGCGAGCGGGCGATGGCATTCGCGGCGGACGTCCGCGGCTACGACACCTTCGGCGTGATCGAGGCCGAGCTCGAGGCGGCGACGATCATCGCGGCGCTCAGGCTCGAGGCGCCGGTCGGCTGACCGCCGGATACCTGCCGACGGCGCGGGTTAGGCTGTCCTAAGAACGGATGCCGCGTCGCGGGCCGTCCGCCACCCACGACCCAGGCCAGCCTTGCCCGATTCCCCGTTGCTCGAACTCGACCACGTGCGCATCCGCCACGAGGGCTCGACGCGGGCGACGCCCGACGGCGTCACCCTGTCGATCTCGGCGGGCGAGGTCGTCGCTGGTGCTCGGCCCCTCGGGGTGCGGCAAGTCGACGCTCGCGCTCGCGCTCGACGGGCTCATCCCGCACGCCCTGCCCGCCGCACTCGAGGGCACCGTTCGCATCGCGGGGCTCGACAGCCGCGACCACAGCGTCGGCGTGCTCAGCGCGCACGTCGCGATGGTGTTCCAGGATCCCGACGCGCAGGTGGTCACCGGCACCCTGCTCGACGAGGTCTCGTTCGGCCCCGAGAACCAGTTGGTGCCGGTCGCCGAGGTGCTGGCGCGCGCCGAGCGCGCCCTCAAGCTCGTCGGCCTGTGGGAGCGGCGCGATGAGAACCCCGACCGGCTGTCGGGCGGCGGGCGCCAGCGCCTCGCCATCGCCTGCGCCCTCGCGATGGCCGCCCCGGTACTCGTGCTCGACGAACCGACGGCGAACCTCGACCCCGCCGGCATCGACGAGGTCTACGCCGTGCTCCGCGAGCTCGCCAGCGAGCGCGACCACGCGATCGTGCTCATCGAGCACAACCTCGACGCGGCCGTCGACATCGTCGACCGGGTCGTCGTGCTCGATGCCATGGGCCACGTCGCGATCGACGGAGACACGCGACAGGTGCTGCGCGAACGCGCCGAGGAGCTGCTCGAGCTCGGCGTCTGGCTGCCGGTCTCGACCCTCGCCGCGATGCGGCTGCGCGACGCGGGCGTGGCGATCGACCCGCTGCCGCTCACCCCCGCCCAGCTCGCGGCCGCGCTCGACGCCCACGCGACCCTCCCCGCACCGGTGCCTGCGGTCCAGGTCGGCGCCGGCGCGCGCGAACGCGGCGATCGCGGTCCGTGGGCTCTCGGTGCGGCGGGGCGGCAGGCGGGGACCGGTCGTCGTCCGCGAGGTCGACCTCGACGTCGCCGCGGGCGACTTCGTCGCGATCGTCGGCACCAACGGCGCGGGCAAGACCACCCTCCTGCAGGCGATCGCGGGCGTCATCCCGCCGCCGCCCGGAGCCGTCGACGTGCTCGGCCTCGATCCCGCCCGCGCCGATGCGCGCACGCTCTCGCGCCGCATCGGGTTCGTGTTCCAGAACCCCGAGCACCAGTTCGTCGCACACAGCGTGCTCGGCGAGCTCGAGCTCGGCCTGCGCGTGCACGGGGTCCCCGAGGCCGACCGCACCGAGGCCGCGATGCGCATGCTGCGCCGGTTCGGGCTCGAGGACCTGCACGAGCAGCATCCGTTCCTGCTCTCCGGGGGGCAGAAGCGTCGCCTCTCGGTCGGCACGGCCCTCATCGCCGGCGCACCCGTGCTCGCGCTCGACGAGCCCACGTTCGGCCAGGACCGCGAGCGCGCCGCCGAGCTGCTCGACATGCTCCGCGCGCTCAACGACGAGGGCACGACCGTGCTCGTCGTCACGCACGACCTGCAGCTCGTCGCCGACTACGCGACCCGCGTCGTCGTCATGCAGGACGGGCGCATCCTCGGCACCGGCCCTACCGCCGAGGTGCTCGCGGGCCCGCTGATCGACGAGGCCGGACTGCGGCACCCGCCGCTCGCGAGGGCCACCCGCGGCCTCGCGAACCATCCCGACTGGCACGGGGTGAGCCGGATGTCCCAGCTCCCGCCCGCCCCCGGGGCTGCAGCATGAGCGCGCCGACGGCCCGCGAGGCCGCACCGACCGGACCGGTTCCGACCGCGGAGCCGACGGTGGCATCGGTGCAGCCCGACCCGTTCGCCGAGCAGCGCCCGGCGCGGGGCATCCGGTTCCTGCACGCCCTCAACCCGCTCGCGAAGCTCGCCGGCCCGCTGCCGTTCATGATCGCACTCGTGTTCACCCGCGGATTCGCGATCCCGCTCACCTTCATCGTGCTCGTGATGGCGCTGCTGCTCGTGGGCGCGCGGCTCACGCCGCGCGGCGCGCTCGCGCTCGTGCTCGGCACACCGGTCGGCGTGCTCGTGCTGGGCGTGACCTTCGGCGTGTGGGTCGACCCGTCGCGCATCGACGAGGCGAGTGCCGCGTCATCCGTCGTACTCGTGCAGGTCGGCGAGTGGCAGTTCACCCTCGCGGCCTACCTCGTGGGGCTCGCCACGTCGCTGCGTCTCGCCGCACTGCTCATGCTCTCGCTCATCGCGGGCCTCACGTCGACGGGTCCCGAGTTCGTGCGCGCGATGGTGCAGAACCTGAGGGTTCCGTACCGCATCGGCTACACGGCGCTCGCGGCGCTCCGCTTCGTGCCGAGGTTCGGGCACGAACTCGAGGTCATCCGCGCCGCCCACCGCGTTCGGGGAACCGACACCCGGCGGGGGCCGGTCGCCGCAGTGCAGCGCGGCATCGGCTACGCGATCCCGCTGCTCGCGAGCGCGATCCGCCACGCCGAGCGCGTCGCGCTCGCCATGGACGCCCGCGCGTTCGGGGCGCACGCCACCCGCACCGAACGCACGCTCAGCCGATGGCGGGTGCGCGACACCGTGTTCGTCGTCGCGTTCTGGGCAGTCGGCACGGGTGTCTACATGATCGCGCTGATGGTCGGCGTCGCGTCCTGAGCGCCCCGGGCCCGCGCGCCCGAGCCCGAGCTCGCCCCGCAGGCACGACGAAGGCCGGGTGGCCATGCCGCCCGGCCTTCGCCTCGATCAACGCCCGTCGTTACTCGGACGGGGGTTCGGTGCCCTCCGCAGGCGGCTCGGTGCCCTCGATCTCGACGAGGAACACGAGCGTCTGCCCGCCGAGCTCGTGCGCTGCGGGATCGGTGCCGTAGGCCAGCTCCGGCGGGATCGTCACGATGAGCTTCGTGCCGACCTTCTGGCCGACGAGCGCAGCGCCGAAGCCCTGGATGACGCCGTCGGTCGGGAACGTCGCGGGCTCGCCGCGCGCGTAGCTCTCGTCGAACACCTCACCGGTGTCCCAGCTGATGCCCTGGTACTGCAGGGTGACGCTGTCGCCGGCCGCGACGGTGTCGCCGTCGCCCTCCTCGATCACGTGCACCTCGAGCTCGGTCGAGGGCTCGGTGTCGGGAATCGTGACCGTGGGCGACTCGCCCTCGGCGCCGAACTCGACCTCTGGCACGTTCTCGGTCCACTCGGAGGGCTTCAGCGGCTCCTGGACCTCGACGACGTCCATGACGATGACCATGGTCTCGCCGGGCGCGACCCCGATCGACTCGTTGCCGGTGTCGCCGTAGAGCGTCTCGGGGGGTGCGACGGTGACGGTGCGCGAGCCGATGGGCACGCAATCGATGCCCGCGCGGAACGCCTCGAAGACCGCCTCGTCGCCGGCCGTGATCGTCGTGGGCTGCGAGAAGACCTGCTCGCCCGACGTGCCCGAGAACGCGGTCACGACGACGTTGATGGGCTCCCCGGCGACGGTCTCGTCGCCGTCGCCCTCGATGGCGATCGTGCGCTCGAGCGCGGTGGCCTCAGCGGGGGTGGTGAAGGTCGCGGTCGGCGACCCGGAGAACTCGCCCTCGACGGTGACGCCCTCGCTCACCGGGCCCGATGCGACGTCCATGCACTCGGCTGCCGCCGGAGTCTCGGATGCTTCGGGGGCGGTCCCGCCGGCACAGCCGGCGAGGAGGAGGGCTGCGGCTGAGGCGAGCGCGATGGGCGCGGCACGGCGCAGTGCACGATTCATAAGGGTGAGACTCGATTCGATCGGAAGCAAGAATGCTGAAAGCAGGTCGTCCCAGTCTGCACTGTTCGTCTTTCGATTGCCTGAATCCCGTGAAATCGGTGGGATCGGGGCCACAATGGGCGCATGGGGGATACGACGATCGAACCCGATTTCGTCGGGGGGTCCGCGCCTGCCGCGACATCCTTCGCCGATCTCGACGAGCTGATCTGGATTCCGATCTCGACGGCCACGGTGGCGCGCGCGCACCCGCAGTTCGACGAGCTCGTGCTCGACGTGTGCGCGCGGGACGGGGCATCCGCCCTGCCCACCGCCGAACTCGTCGGCATCGGCGGACTGGTCGACGCGGTCGACGCGTCCGCCGAGCTCATCGAGATCGCCCGAGAGCGCGCCGGTGGGCGGATGCCCCAACTGCGGTTGCACGTCGCCGACGCGGCGACGTGGGAGACGACCGGCTACGACCTCGTGCAGTGCGTGCTCGGGCTGGAGTCGTTCGACGACCTCGACGCGGAGACGCAGCACCTCATCGAGCGGGCCCGGCCGGGTGGGCGCGTGGCGATCACGGCGTGGGCGCCCGGAGCGCTCGAGCCGCTGCAGGAAGCGCTCGCGGCGGCGCTGCCGGTCGCAGCCGACGCGGCCGACCACGACACGACCGAGGCCGAAGCCGGGAACGAACCCGGCGACGACGAGTCCGATGACGAAACGGCCGAGGACGAACACGGCCGAGGTCGACACGGCGGATATCGACGCACCTCGCGCGAACGGCACCGACGTGCTGCACTCGGCCGGCAGCCTCGCGCACTGGCTCACCGGCCTCGGCCTGGTCCGCGTGCGCGCCGAGGCCGTGGCGCGCCACGTCGACCTCACCGACGAGATCGCCTGGGCGCTCGTGCTCGGCACCGGCCTGCGAGCCGCGCTCGGCGACCTCGGGGACGACGAGGAGGCGGTCACGGGGGTGCGCGAGCGGTACCTGGCAGAGCTCGCCGCCCGTGAGGTGACGACGACCGACCTCACGACCTTGATCGTGGTCGGCCATCGCCCCGAGCAGTCGGCCTAGCGGGGAGCCGGCCCGGTCGCAGCCGGACGAGACTCGTCGTTCGACCACTGGCTCCATGAGCCGGGGTAGAGGGCCGCGTCGATGCCGGCGATCGCGAGCGTCGCGACCACGTGGGCCGCAGTGACGCCCGAGCCGCAGTATGCGGCGACCGGGGTGCCGGCCCGCACGCCGAGATCGGCGAACCGCTCGCGAAGGGCGTCGGTCGAGCGGAACCGGCCCGCGGCGTCGAGGGTGTCGCCGCTCGGCGCCGACAGCGCCCCCGGGATGTGTCCGGCGCGCGGGTCGATGGGCTCGACCTCGCCGCGGTAGCGTTCGGGCGCACGGGCGTCGAGCAGCACGCCACGGTCGGCGAAGTCGGCGGCCCCGTCGATGTCGATCACCGGCATCGAGCCGAACCGCGCCGTCGCGTCGCCGGGCACGGGGACGACGTCGCCGGTCTCGATCGGATGTCCCGCTGCGCGCCAGGCCCCGAGGGCGCCGTCGAGCAGCCGCACGTCGCCGAGCCCCGCGTGTCGCAGCAGCCACCACGCCCTGGCGGCCGACTGGTTGCCGAGGTCGTCCGTGACGACGACGGTATCGCCATCACGCAGGCCCCATCGGCGCATCGCCTCGGTGAAGTCCCCCTCGGCAGGGAGCGGATGCCGCCCCTCGCCGATCGCGTGGTGGTCGGCCAACTCGCGATCGAGGTCGACGTAGACGGCGCCGGGGATGTGCCCGGCGCGATACGCCTCGATGCCGTCCGGCTCGGCGAGCGACCAGCGCACGTCGAGCACCACCGTGCGCTCACCGGCGGCGAGGCGGGCGGCGAGTTCATCGGGCTGGATGAGGATGGGCATGCTCCCATCCTCACCCACGCCGGAGCTTCAGGACGCCGCGTCCGCCGCGTCCGCCGGTCGAGGAGCGCCGACGCGAAGCGGCGACGCGTATCGAGACCGGCTGAGCCGTTCTCGAGACCGGTCACCGGGTCTTCGATACGCGTGCTCCCTCGTCGCGCGCTACTCGACCGGCGGACGCTCGCGCTTGCGCACCTCGGGGATCGTGAGCGCGGGCACCGCGCGCTTCATGAACTCGTCGAAGTCGGGCACCGTGAACGCGGCGAAGCCGTGCTCGGGTGTGTAGAGCAGCCCCATGTCGATGAGCTCGGCCCGGGTCGGCCCGAGCTGCGTCGACTCCCGCCCGAGCATCCGTGCGACGTCGGCGGCCTTCTGCGGTTCGGGGCCGAGCTCGGCCATGGCGCGCAGGTAGGCGGTCTGCAATGGGGTCGCCCGATCGAGTCGCACCCTGAAGAACGAGCCGTCGAGCTTCGCCTCGTAGGCCTCACGGGCGATCTCGATGTCGGCGCGGTGCACGCGCCCGGCCGTCGCGACGGCCCAGACCTCGTGGCCGAGTTCCTGGATGAAGTAGGGGTAGCCCTGCGTGATCTGCATGGCCAGGTCGACCGCGTCGTCATCGAAGACGACTCCCTCGACGCGCGCGGGCTCGGTGAGCGCCGCACGTGCGTCGGCGCCCGCCAGCGACCCGATCACGGGGAAGGTGAAGAGCCGCTCGGCGTACGACTTCGCGTCGCCCGCGAGCTCGGCGATCTGCGGCAGCCCCGACCCGACGAAGATGATCGGCAGCCTGCGCTGGACCGTCTTGTGCACGGCCTGGATGAGCGCTTCGAGCTGTGAGCGGCCGAGGAACTGCACCTCGTCGATGAGCAGCGCGACGCCCCGATGCTGCTCGTCGGCCGCCTCGCCGAGCGCGACGAAGACGTCGGTGAGGTCCATGGCGAGGTCGCCGTGGTCGCCCTGGCCCTCGGCCGGCGGGATGTCCCACGAGACGCTGAACGTGCCCTTCCGGTCGACCGAGACCGCGAAGGCGCTGAGCACCTCGGCGGCGCGGCGGCCTCGCAGGGTCCAGCGGGCGCGGGGCGAGAGGCGCAGCAGCGCCGACTTCAACTGCGAGAACATCGTCTGGCGGAACCGGGCGTCGTCGTGCTTGTTCGCCTCGATCTCGACGACCTCCCATCCGGCCGCGCGCGCGATCTCGCCGAACCGGCCGAGCAGCACGGTCTTGCCGACGCCGCGCAGGCCGGTGATGATCATGGACTGCTCGGTCCGGTGGCGCTCGAGCCGGCCCAGCAGCACGGTGAACGCCTCGATGAGGTCGTCCCTGCCGACGACGACCTCGGGAGCGGCCCCCGCGTTCGGCGTGTACGGGTTGCTGATGCTGTCCATGACGCGAGTTTAGGAGTCCCGGGGGAATTTATCGAGATTTCATAAAGCGGACTAAAAGCCGCAATCGTCCCCGATAGAATGGCTGTTCGGAACGAGTGCGAGTGCTGGGAGGTCGAATGATCGCCAGCCTCGCTGCGTTCGCGGTCGTCGCGCTCATCACTCCCTCCGCCACGAGGCTGCTCGGCCGCCGGGTCTTCCCCGTCATCGCACTGCTGCCCGCCGCCGTGTTCGTGCTGCTGCTCACCTGGATGCCCGGCGTGCTCGCCGGAACGCCCATCGTCGAGAACGTGCCGTGGATCCCCGTGCTCGACATCTCCCTGAGTTTCCGGCTCGATGCGCTCGCCATGCTGCTCGCGCTCATCGTCACCGGCATCGGCGCGCTCGTGCTGCTCTACTGCGCGCGCTACTTCAGCGACGACGAGCCGGCACTCGGGCGCTTCGCGTCGCTGCTGCTCGCGTTCGCGGGCGTCATGTTCGGCCTCGTGACCGCCGATGACGTCTTCATCCTGTTCACGTTCTGGGAAGCCACGAGCGTGCTCTCGTACCTGCTCATCGGCCACTACACCGGCCGCAAGGAGAGCCGCGGTGCTGCGCTGCAGGCTCTCACCGTGACGACGTTCGGCGGGCTCGCGATGCTCGTCGGCCTCGTCATCCTGTCGGTCGCGGGCGGCACGACGTCACTGAGCGAGCTCGTCGCCAATCCGGTCACCGGCGCGGCCGGCGAATGGGCGATCGCCCTCATCCTCGTCGGAGCGGTGTCGAAGAGCGCACTCGTGCCGTTCCACTTCTGGCTCCCCGCAGCGATGGCCGCGCCGACCCCGGTGAGCGCCTACCTGCATGCCGCGGCCATGGTGAAGGCCGGCGTCTACCTCGTGGCGCGCCTCGCCCCCGGCTACGCCGACCTCGAGGTGTGGCATCCGATCGTCATCGGCCTGGGCGCGTTCACCATGCTCGTCGGCGGCTGGCGGGCAATGCGGCAGTACGACCTCAAGCTGCTGCTCGCCTACGGCACGGTCAGCCAGCTCGGGTTCCTCGTCATGGTCACCGGGTTCGGCACCCGCGACGCCGCGCTCGCCGGCGTGGCGCTCCTGCTCGCACACGCGCTCTTCAAGGCGTCGTTGTTCCTCGTCGTCGGCATCATCGACCACGCGGCGGGCACGCGCGACTGGCGAAAGCTCTCGGGGCTCGGCCGGCGCATGCCCGTCGTCGCGACGATCGCGTTCGTCGCCGCCGGTTCGATGGCCGGCGTGCCGCCGCTGCTCGGCTTCGTCGCGAAAGAGGCGGTGTTCACCGCCGAGCTCGAGGCGGCGGTCGCGGGCGACGGCTGGGGCTGGGTCGCGCTCGTGGGCGCGTTCGTCGGCTCGGTGCTCACCGTCGCGTACAGCGCGCGATTCCTGTGGGGCGCCTTCTTCACGCGAGCGGATGTCCCGCCGACGCCCCTGCACCGCGAGGGCGCGCTCATCGCGACCGCGCCGGCGCTGCTCTCCGCGGCGAGCGTCGTGTTCGCGTTCGCGATCCCATTCATCGAACCGCTGCTCGCCGCCTACGCCGACACCCTGCCCGGACCGCACGACTACCACCTCGCACTCTGGCACGGGCTCGAACCGGCCCTCGCCCTGTCGGCGGCGGTGTTCGCGCTCGCGGCGCTGCTCGTCTGGCGGCGCCAACGGGTCGCTCGCCTGCAGGCCGCGATGCCGCCGACCCTCGACGCCGCCCGCGGCTACCTCGGCATCGTGTCGGTGGTCGACCGGGTCGCCGCGGCCGTGACCACGGCGATCCAGCACCGTGGGCTGCCCGGCTACCTCGCGATCATCGTGACCGTGTTCATCGGCGGCCTCGGCGCGGCTTCCGTCATGAACACCGCGTGGCCCGACGGCATCAGGCTCTGGGACTACCCGGCACAGCCGTTCCTCGCCTTCGTGATGGGCATCGCGGGCATCGCGGCCGCCACGGTGAAGCAGCGCATGACCGCCGTGCTCCTCGTGAGCGTGACCGGCTACGGCCTCGTGCTGCTGTTCGGCATGTCGGGCGCACCCGACCTCGCGCTCACGCAGGCACTCGTCGAGACCATCGTGCTCGTGGTGTTCGTGCTCGTGCTGCGGCGGCTGCCCCGTCAGATCGCGCAGCGCAACCCGCCCGTGCACAAGGTGGCGCGCGGCATCATCGGCGCGCTCGCGGGCATCGTCATGGGCGTCATCGGCCTCGTCGCGGTCGGCGCCCGGATCCAGCCGACCATCGCCGACGGCCTCCCGGCGCTCGCCATCGAGGCGCACGGCAAGAACATCGTCAACGTGATGCTCGTCGACATCCGGGCCTGGGACACGCTCGGTGAGATCTCGGTGCTCGTCGCGGTGGCCACCGGCGTCGCGAGCCTGATCTTCGTGTCAGGACGCACCGGCGGCGCCCCACGGCTCGACCTCACCGAGCTCGACGTGCCGGTGAGCCGCCGCGAGCGGCTCCGGCCTGTGCCAGAGGCGGCGTCGAGCATCCGCGCGCCGCGCACCAGCCTCGCCACGACCGAGGGTGAGACGGATGCCGCGGCCGAGGCGGCGTCCACGCGACAGACGTGGCTCCTCGCGGGTCGCACCCTGTCGCCTCGCAACCGCTCGATCCTCATCGAGGTGCTGGTGCGGCTGCTGTTCCATCCGGCGATCATCGTGTCGGTCTACCTGCTGTTCGTGGGCCACAACGCGCCCGGCGGCGGCTTCGCGGGCGGCCTGCTCGCGGGCCTCGCCCTCGTGGCGCGTTACCTCGCCGGCGGCCGCTACGAGCTCGGCGAGGCCGCACCCGTCGACGCCGGGCGCCTCCTCGGCACGGGCCTCCTGCTCGCGTCCGGCACGGCTGCCGCCGCACTGCTCTTCGGCGGCGCACCGCTCGAGTCGGCATGGTTCGAGGCCGATGTGCCCATCGTCGGCACCATCTCGATCGGCACGTCGACCCTGTTCGACATCGGCGTCTACCTCGTCGTCGTCGGCCTCGTGCTCGACATCCTCCGCTCACTCGGCGGTGAGGTCGATCGGCAGGAGGAGCAGGCCGGCGACGAGAGCGAGGAGGGCGGCGACCTCGATCGGGGCGGCGCTGCTGCCGGCGTCGATGTCGACCAGGGCGAGGGTCCCGAGCTCGCGGAGCGTCCCGAGCACCTCGATGCCGAGATGGAGACGCCCCTCACCACCGCCGACCGCCCCGAGGAGGCCCGCCGATGACCGCCTCCCTCACCCTCGTGGTGCTCATGGCCGTGCTGTTCGGCGCGGGCATCTCGATCATGCTCGAACGCAGCCTCACGCGCGTGCTCATCGGCTTCCTGCTCGTCGGCAACGCGGTCAACATCCTCATCTACCTGATGAGCGGCGCGCCGGGCCTGGCACCCATACTCGGCGAGGGCGTGGATCCCGACGAGATCTCCGATCCGCTGCCGCAGGCGTTCGTGCTCACCGCCATCGTCATCAACCTCGGCATCACGGCGTTCATGCTGGCGCTGATCTACCGGTCGTGGTGGCTCGCCCAGCTGGGCGCCAAGGGCGACCTCGTCGACGACGAGGAGGAGGACGCGCAGGACGCCGAGGAGGCGGCCGACCTCATCCGCAGTTCCGCGGCCGACGACGCGGCCATCCAGGAGATCATCGACGCGAGCGACGAGGAACCCGACGAGGAACTCGATTGCGCGAGGCATCCGCTCGCGACGCCGGTGAACGTGACGACGAGGAGGTGCGCCGATGATCGCCACGCTCGTCCCCCTCGTCGTCCTGCTGCCGCTGCTCGGCGCGGCGACCGCGCTGATCCTCGGGCGGCATCGCCGGGCGCAGATGGGCGTCAGCGCCACAGTGCTCGCGACCGTCGCCGTGATCGCGGCCGTGCTCCTCGCCGCGGTCGACGCCGGCGAGCCGACCGTCGTGCACGTCGGCGGCTGGGCGCCGCCCTTCGGCATCGTGCTCGTGGTCGACCGACTGTCGGCGATCATGCTGCTCATCTCGGCCATCGTGCTGCTCGTCGTGCTCGTCTACGCCGTGGGCCAGGGCGTGGCCGACCGGCATCGCGAGACACCCGTGTCGATCTTCCATCCGAGCTACCTCATCCTGTCGGCCGGGGTGTTCAACGCGTTCATCGCCGGGGACCTGTTCAACCTGTACGTCGGCTTCGAGATCCTGCTGTCGGCGAGTTACGTGCTCCTCACGCTCGGCGGCACCGGCGAGCGCATCCGCGCGGGCGTCACGTACATCATCGTGAGCCTCGTCTCCTCGCTGTTCTTCCTGTCGGCGATCGCACTGATCTACGGCGCCACCGGCACCGCGAACATCGCGCAGCTCTCGGTGCGGATCGCGGAGCTGCCCGACAGCGTGCAGCTCATCCTCCACCTGCTGCTGCTCATGGCGTTCGGCATCAAGGCGGCGATCTTCCCGCTGTCGTTCTGGCTGCCCGATTCCTACCCGACCGCGCCCGCGCCGGTCACCGCGGTGTTCGCCGGCCTGCTCACGAAGGTCGGCGTCTACGCGATCATCCGCACCGAGACCGTGATCTTCACCGAGAGCGACCTCACGGTGCTGCTCATGGTGGTGGGCGGGCTCACGATGCTCATCGGCATCCTCGGCGCCCTGACGCAGGCCGACATCAAGCGGCTGCTGTCGTTCACGCTCGTCAGCCACATCGGCTACATGATCTTCGGCATCGCGGTCGGCACGCAGCTCGGCTACTCGGCGACGATCTACTACGTCGTGCACCACATCACGGTGCAGACGACCCTGTTCCTCACGACCGGACTCATCGAGCGGTTCGGCGGGGCGACCTCGATCAACCGCCTGGCGGGCCTCCTGAAGGCATCGCCGTACCTCGCGATCCTGTTCTTCATCCCGGCGTTGAACCTCGGCGGCATCCCGCCGTTCTCCGGCTTCCTCGGCAAGGTCGGGCTGTTCGTCGCGGGCGCCGACGACACCGGCGCGACCGATGCCGCTGCGAGCCCCGACTGGCTGGTCTGGGCGGTGATCGCCGCCGGCGCGATCACCTCGCTGATCACGCTCTACGCGCTGACCCGCTTCTGGAACATGGCGTTCTGGCGAGGACGCGGCGAGCTCGAGGGCTACGAGTCGGTGCTCCTCGGCTCGGTGCAGGAGGCACCCGAGGGCGCGACGGTCACCGCGACGCGCACGACGCCGGTGCTCATGGTGGTCGCGACGACCGCGCTCGTCGCGGTGACCGTCCTGCTCACGGTGTTCGCGGGTCCGCTCTTCGAGCTCACCGACCGTGCCGCCGCGGACCTCGTCGATCCCGAGGTGTACGTGTCGCTCGTGTTCCCCGGAGGCATCAGGTGACCCGGCCCGAGGCGGAGATGTCGCGCTGGCGCTCGGTGTGGCGCCAGCTGCCCCTGCTCATCGCGCTCGTCGCGCTCTGGCTGTTCCTCTGGGACCACATCGACACGCTCACCGTGCTCACCGGCGTCATCCTCGCGGTCGCGGTGACCCGGGTGCTGTACCTCCCGCCCGTGCTGCTCAGCGGCCGGTTCAACCCGTGGCGCGGCCTGCTGCTCGGCCTGCGCATGATGTTCGATGTCGGTGTCGCGTCGCTGCAGGTCGCGTTCCTCGCGATCAACCCGTTCTGGAAGCCGATGAACTCGATCATCGCGGTTCAGCTGCTCACCCGGTCGGACCTCGTGACGACCCTGACCGCCGAGGCGATCTCAGTGGTTCCCGGCACGGTGGTGGTCGACATCGACCGCGAGCGCGGGCTGCTGTACCTGCACGCACTCGGCACCCGCACCGAGGCCGACATCGAGCGCACCCACCGCAACGTGCTCGGCACCGAGGAGCGCATCGTGCTCGCGATCGGCACGTCCGCGCAGGCGGCTGCGGTCCGCGAGACCCGCCGCCGACGGCGAGCCGGTGACCCGGTCAACCGGCCGAGTCCCGAGGAGCTGCGCGAGGTCCACCCCGACGAGATCTCCGAGCCCC
Organism: uncultured Actinomycetota bacterium; assembly: GCA_963758615.1. GTDB lineage: Bacteria > Actinomycetota > Actinomycetes > Actinomycetales > Microbacteriaceae > Agromyces. The sequence continues at coordinate 131,429 of CAVWVZ010000011.1, forward strand.
CGAAGGAGGAGCCACGATGACCTTCCTCAGCATCGTCAGCGTCATCGCCGGCATCATGTTCGGCATCGGCGCGCTCGCCGCCGTCTACCGCATCATCCGCGGGCCGTCGATTCTCGACCGGGCCCTCGCGACCGACGTGCTGCTCGCGATCGCGATCTGCGCGCTCGGCGCCGAGATGGCGATCAACACGCACACCGACACCCTCGTGGTGATGCTCATCCTCGCGATGTTCGCGGTCGTCGGCTCGATCTCCATCGCGCGGTTCATGGCGAAGCAGGACGCGTCATGAGCGTCACAGAGGTCGTCGTCGGGCTGCTCATCCTCGTGAGCGGATTCCTCTCGATGGCCGCGGGCATCGGCATCATCCGGTTCCCCGACGTGCTGACCCGGCTGCACGCCGCGACGAAGCCGCAGGTGTTCGGACTCGCGACCGTCCTGCTCGCGATCCTGTTGCAGGTTCCCACGTGGGGCGTACTCACGACCATCGTGCTCGTGATGACGTTCCAGCTGCTCACGCAGCCGATGACCGCCCACATGCTCGGTCGGTCGGCCTACCGCACCGACCACGTGCGCCGCGACCTCCTCATCGAGGACGACCTCGGTCGCGACATCGAGGAGCACGACCAGGAGGCTGAGGCGGACGCCCGCTGAGGGCGTTGCCGTCGCGACGATCTCAGCCCGCGGGGTCGTGCTGCCACTCGGCCGCTCGCAGCTCCAGCCACGGCAGCTCGGCTCCTGCGGGGTACGGTGCCTGCTGCGTCTGCCACGTGGCGTCGGGGATCTCCGGGTCGTCGAAGCCCAGCGCCTGCCGCATCGGTGGCGGGGCCGGCGTGCCCTCCGACGACGGGGCGAAGATCCCGTGCACCTGAGCGACCACTCCGGCAGGGACCGCCCCCGTGAGTCCGGCCACGAGCACCTGCTCGGGATCCGAGCGCACGAGCTCTTCGGCGAGCGCCGGTGTCGCTGTCGCACCGACCAGGAGCAGCGACCCGCCCGCGGCCGCGACGGCGGGTCCGGCGGCGAGCGCATCGGCGAAGCCGAGTCCCGTGGCGAGCCCGACGGTGCGCATGCTCGCTGGCGCGCCCAGGTCTCTGGCGATCATGAACGCGGTCTCGTACCGGTTGGCACCACCGAGCCGCACCACCTGCGGCGTGAGCCGCGCGAGATGGTTCAGGACGGCACTCGAGACCACCGGGGCTCCGCCGACCGCCACGATCCGTTGCGGCTGGAGCCGTTCGAGCTCGGTCAGGGTGGGAGCGGGGAGCGCGCCCTGGGCCGTCAGGAGGACTGGACCCCCGAGCTGCGCACCGGCCGCCCCCGCGGCGAGCGCGTCGGGATAGTTCCCGCCCGTGGCGACGTAGGCGACGGGCACGCCGGGAGCGAAGGCTCCGCGCGAGAGGTCCGCAGCGGTCGCGTAGCGATCGGCTCCCGACACCCGCACGGCCGGGACCTGAGCTGCCGCCGAGGCCGCCGCCATCACCTCGTCCGACACCACCGACGGGCCGCCGACCACCACGACCTGGGCGGGATGGAGCCGCCCGAGCTCGGTGAGCACGACCTGCGGGATCGTGGAACCCGGCACGAGCAGCACCGGGCCGGCGCCCCGGGTGGCCGCCGCGGCCGCGAGCGCGTCGGGGAAGTTCGCCCCCGTCGCCAGATACGCGATCGGCACGGGTCCGAGCGCGTCGGGGAACGCGTGCTTCGAGAGCTCGACCGCCGTGGCGTACCGGTCGGCTCCGCCCACGCGGAGGGTCGTCGCGTCGAGTCGCATGCCCTCGAAACGGGCCAGCAGGTTCGTCGTCATTGTACGGACGGCCTGCTGCGCCGCCGGCCCCTCCCCGAGCAGTCCGCGCGTGTAGCGCAGGGTGCCGGCGCTGAAGACCCAGGCGTCCGACGGCGCACGGAAGAGCGTGGACTCCTGCAAGCCGATGTTGTTCCCGGTGCGCGTGACGAATGTCGAGCCGGCGAGCACCGCCTGCGTCGTGCCCGCCTTGAGCACCGGGGCGGGGAACTCGGGCAGGCGCCGGTCGACCTCGATGCCGACGAGCAACGGGATCCTCGATCCGTTGCCGAGGCCGGTCCCGCGGTAGAACCAGTGATCCGCCTGCCGCACGACCCACGGATCATCGCCGCGCGTCGCGCCGGTGGAGTCGTTCGTCGGCCACATCTGCCCGATGAGCGGCTGCTCGGGGCGAGGGAGCTCCCGGAACCGGACCGTCCGATTCCCGTCCTTGACCGGGTCGAGGTTCGCCTGCCGGTAGACGACGACCACCCGATCGGGGGTGCCCGAGGCCGACGGTTCGAGGCGAGTCTGCCAGTAGGCGTCGTTCGCACCGAGGAATGCGAGGTCGACGCCGCCATCGCGGGCGCGCTCGGCCGCCGTGAACATCGCACCCGTCCAGTACTCGTCATGGCCTACCGAGATCATGCTCTCCTGACCGGTGAGGAGATCGGGGGCCGCATGAAGATCCATATCGGTCGCATAGGTCACGTCGAACCCACGCGACTCCATGTAGCGCACGAGCGGCGCGTCCTCGGTCATGACTGCGCCGGCCCCGGAGTCCCGGAACGGCCGGTCGAAGCTCACCTTGACCGCCCCCTTCGTACCGTTGACGGTGTTCGACCCGAACGAGTTCGACGGGTAGAGGCTCTTGCCCGTGGTCCCGTTGTTCGGGAAGTTGTTGTACGCCTGCATGGTGAGCGTCGCCTGCAGGTGCACGAGCACACCCTTCCTGGCGTCATCGCGTACCACGAAGGGGGCGTACGACTGCACCGTCCCACGGGTGAGCACGACGACGTACACGCCGCTCGTCCAGTCCTGCTCGGTCTGGACGATGAATGAGTCGTTCCAAGGACACGTGATGAGCCCGGTCGGCAGCTCGGTCGTGCACGCGGGTTGCCGCGCGGCCGTGAACGTGCCACTCGCGATCTCGCGTCCGCCGCGGCCCTGGTACCAGCCGAGCCGGTAGACGCCGTACGTCGCCGGTCCGGCGGATGCCGCATGCACGCGGATCCCGACGGGCTGCCCCTTCGCCACGCTCGCCGCCGCCGCATATCCCTTGATGGCGAGCGTGGTGTCGTTCGCGACCGTGTGGCCCGCCCACGGAATGCGCCACGCGGTCGAGCCCGGCAGCCGGTTCTCGACCACGATCGGGTTGACCTCGGGTACCGGTGCCGCGGCATGCACGATCGCCGCGGCGGAGGGCGCCGTTCCCGGCGCCACCGCCGTGACGACGAGGAGGGCGGCCGCCAGGGCAAGCGCCGGCCGTGCGCGCATGTGACGCCTCCGAGTTTCTTCGGGTCACTCGGATGTGCTCGTTGCAGGCTCCCGTGGGGAGACGAGGATTCCTCATTTATTGTACGCTCGTGGCCGCCTGATCAGCCAGCGGGAATCGGTCTGATCCGGCCGAGGAATGAGCGGCACGGATGCCGCAACCGAGGAAGGCCCCCGGCAGCCTCAGCCGCGCCCGGTGAACTCGGGCTTCCGCTTCTGCTGGAACGCGGCGAACCCCTCGCGGTAGTCGTCGGTGTCGCAGAGCGCAGCCTGGGCGCGGTTCTCCTCGGCCATCGACGCCCAGAGCCCGAGGCGTTCGTCGCGAAGGGCGGCGACGAGCTGCTTCGAGGCGACGAACGCCTGGGTCGCGCCCTGCGCCGCGGTCCGTGCTGCGGCGCGGGTCGCGTCGATGACCTCGTCGGCGGGGAACGACTGCGAGAAGAGGCCGGCGGCCACCGCCTCGGCGCCCGACATGAGCCGGCCGGTCACGATGAGGTCCATCGTCCGGTGCGCGCCGAGGCGCTCGACGAACAGTGCGTGCCCGCCCGAGTCGAGGGTCGCGCCGAGGTTCGCGAACGGCGAGCCGATCTTGGCGGTGTCGGCGACATAGACGATGTCGCTCGCGATGAGCAGCCCGAGTCCGACGCCGAGGCAGGCACCGTGCGCGACCGCGAAGGTCGGCGCGGGGAATTCCGACATCCGGCGCAGCAGCGGCTCGACCAGGCCCCCGAGGTAGCCGAGCACGTCGTCGTCACGCGGGTCGACGCCCGAGATGTCGCGACCGGCGCAGAATGCGCGGCCCTCGCCGCGAAGCACGAGCGATCGGATGTCGCCCGCTCGGGCCATCCGCTCGGCCTCGGCATAGGCGTCGCCGAGCTCGGCCAGCGCCGCAGGGTCGAGTGCGTTGAGCTTCTCGGGCGCGTTCAGGACGACCTCGGCCACGCCGTCGGACACACTCAACTCGATCATCGCTGCTCCACTTCGTTCAGTTCATGCAGTTCATGCAGTTCATGCAGTCGTTCATGCAGTTCATGTTCGTTCCGGGGGTGGATATCCGCCATCCTGAGGCTCCTCCCGGGCCCATTCTGACGGGAAAGCACCCCCTGAGGGGCTACGCGGGGATGGATTGGGGTGGGTGGCGCGGGCGGGCGGACTAGACGTCGTAGTCGACGACGACGCGGTCGGACTTCGGGTGCGACTGGCAGGTGAGCACGTAGCCGCGCTCGAGTTCGTCGGGTTCGAGCGCGTAGTTCTCGGTCATCGCGACGCTGCCCTCGATGACCCGCGCCCGGCACGTGCCGCACACGCCGCCCGCGCACGCGAACGGCACATCGGGCCGGATGCGCAGCGCCGCGTTCAGGATCGACTCGTTCGCCGACACCGGGCTCTCGACGGTCGACGACTGCCCGTCGAGCGTGAACTCGATCGCCACCGTCGGCTCGCCCCGCTCGACCACGACGGGCCGCCCGTGGCGCGGCTCGACGCGGTCGGCGTCGGTCGTGAACAGCTCGTAGCGCACGTGGGCAGGCTCGACGCCCTTCGCCGCGAGGGTGTCGCGGGAGAGCTGCACGAGCTCGAACGGTCCGCACAGGAACCATTCGTCGACCGTCTCGGGACGGATGAGCAGGTCGAGCATCGTCTCGAGCTTCGGCGCGTCGATGCGCCCCGACAGCAGCGGCGCGGTGCGCTGCTCACGCGAGAGCACGTGGTGCACGGCGAGCCGCGACGGGTAGCGGTCCTTCAGGTCGGCGAGCTCCTCGAGGAACATCACGTCGAGCGTCGACCGGTTCGTGTAGACGAGCTCGAATTCGGATGTCGCGGACCGCGCCAGCACCGTGTGGGCGAGCGCCATGAGCGGGGTGATGCCCGAACCCGCGGCGATGCCGACGATGTGCTTGCCGTCGAGCGCGTCGAGGGTCGAGGTGAACGTGCCCTGCGGGCTCATCACGTCGAGGGTGTCGCCGGCCTTCAGATCAGTGTTCGCCCACGTGGAGAACACGCCGCCGAGGTCGCGCTTGATCGCGACCGAGAGGCTGCCGCGTTCGGGCGGCCGGCAGATCGAATAGCTGCGACGACGCTCGTGGCCGTCGAGCTCGGTGCGCAGCGCGACGTACTGGCCGGGCAGGTAGGTGTAGTCGTCGGCGAGGGCTTCGGGCACCGCGAAGGTCACCTCGACGGCGTCGGCGGTGAGCGGTCGCACCTCGGAGACCTCGAGCGCGTGGAAGCGGGCGCGGTGCCGCTTGACGACGTGCTCACCGCCGACCGTCGACGCCAGGAAGGTCTCGGCGACCGAGGTGTCCGCCAGACGCGCGCCCGACGAAGAAGCACCACCCGCCGGTCGAGTAGCCGACGAAGGAGCACCACCCGCCGGTCGAGTAGCCGACGAAGGAGCACCACCCGCCGGTCGAGTAGCCGACGAAGGAGGTGTATCGAGACCACCGGGCGAGGTCTCGATACGCTCGCTGGCGCTCGCTACTCGACCGGCCGAGCCGAGGTTGCGCGCCGCCATCAGAGCACCTTGAAGTAGTCGAACGGCTCGAGGCAGTCGCGGCACTCGTAGAGCGCCTTGCACGACGTCGAGCCGAAGCGGGCGAGCTCGCGGGTGTTCAGCGAGTCGCAGCGGGGGCACTTCACGGCGAGCTGCAGCCGAATCGGCCCGGAGCCTCGGACCGCCGCATGCCCGGTGGGCGCCTGGATGCCGTACCTGCGCAGCTTGGCCTTGCCGTCCTCGCTCATCCAGTCGGTCGTCCACGCCGGAGCGAGCACGAGGTCGACCCGCACGTCGGCGTAGCCGGCGTGCGTGAGGGCGAGCAGCACGTCGTCTCGCATGGCGTCGAGCGCGGGGCATCCGCTGTACGTGGGCGTGAGCGCCACCCGCACCGCGCCGTCGTCGCCGACGTCGACCGAGCGCAGCACGCCCAGGTCCTCGATCGTGAGCACGGGGACCTCGGGGTCGGTCACGGTCGCGGCGACCTGCCACGCGCGCAGCGCAGCCGGGTCGTCGGGAATCGGGCGGGCGACGGATGCCGCTGCCACGGCCGCGGTCACCACGATGCCCCCGGGTGTGCGCGGGCGAGCACCTGCATCTCGGCGAGCAGCGGTCCGAGGTGCTCGGTGTGGCTGCCGCGACGACCGCCACCCGATGCGGTGAACGCGGTTCGGCCGGTCGGAAGCTCGATCTCGGCCTCGGCGAGCACCTCGCCGATGACCTCGTCGAACCGCTCCCGCAGGCTCGACGGCAGCACGGCGACGCCGTCGCTCGCGAGCCGCTCGACGAGCTCGTCGTCGAGGAACAGCTCGTCGACGTACGGCCAGGTGTCGGCGACGGCGACGATCATGCGGCGGCGCGACTCGTCGGTGCCGCCGGCCAGGCGCAGCACCCACTGCGTCGCGTGGTCGCGGTGGTAGTCGACCTCCTTCAGCGACTTCGCGGCGATCGCGGCGAGCGTCGGGTCGGTCGACGCGCTGAGCTCGCCGTAGAGCTCGAACAGGTAGGTGGCGACGAAGAGCTGGCGGGCGATGGTGTGCGCGAAGTCGCCGTTGGGCTGCTCGAAGAGCCACGCGTTGCGCCACTCGGGCTCGTCGCGCCAGTAGGCGAGGTCGTCTTCGCTGCGGCCGGTCGCGGTGCCGGCGTAGTGCAGCAGCGAGCGGGCATGGCCGATGAGGTCGAGCGCGATGTTGCCGAGCGCGACGTCCTCTTCGAGTTCGGGTGCGCGGGCGATCCACATGCCGAGCTGCTGCGCGAGCACGAGGGCGTCGTCGCCGAGGCGCAGGGCGTACTCCGCGACATCCGCCGAGGCAACCGCGTGGCCGCCGTCGGCACCAGCGCCCGCGAACTCGTCGGCGAGGGTGAGCGCGTCGACCGACACGTCGCCGTGCACGTCGTCCGCGGATCGAGTAGCCGACGAAGGAGGCGTATCGAGATCCACGTGCGGCGTCTCGATACGCGGCTCCGCCGCTACTCGACCGACGCGCTGTTCTTCGCCGCTCACAGGTGCTTCACCCCTTCGCTCTTCGTGTAGTAGACCGCGTGGCGGTAGTTCTTGCCGGCGGGGCTCTCGAAGAACGCGCCCTTCGCGTCGGGGTCGCTCGTGGTGATCGCGTCGGCGGGCACGACCCAGATCGAGACGCCCTCGTTGCGCCGGGTGTAGAGGTCGCGGGCGTTGCGCACGGCCATGTCGGAGTCGGGCGCGTGCAGCGAGCCGACGTGCACGTGGCTCAGGCCCCGGTTGGCGCGCACGAAGACCTCCCACAGGGGCCAGGACTCGGTTCCCATCTCACCGGGGGTCGACATCATGCCACCTCCGTCGCGGCGCGGGCGGCCTGCTTGCGTGCGTACTCGGCGGCGGCCTCGCGCACCCAGGCGCCCTCCTCGTGGGCGTCGCGGCGACGGCGCAGGCGCTCCGCGTTCGCGGGTCCGCGGCCCGCGAGCACCTCGTTGAACTCGGTCCAGTCGATCTCGCTCATGTCGTACTGGCCGGTCTCCTCGTTGAAGCGCAGGTTCGGGTCGGGCAGGGTCACGCCGAGCACCTCGGCCTGCGGCACGAGCATGCCGACGAAGCGCTGGCGCAGCTCGTCGTTCGAGAAGCGCTTGATGTTCCACGCCATGGACTGCGCCGAGTTCGGCGACTGGTCGTCGGGCGGGCCGAACATCATGAGGCTCGGCCAGTACCAGCGGTTCACGGAGTCCTGCGCCATCTCGCGCTGCGCCTCGGTGCCCTGCATGAGCTCGAGCAGGATCTCGAAGCCCTGCCGCTGGTGGAACGACTCCTCCTTGCAGATGCGCACCATCGCCCGGCCGTAGGGTCCGTACGAGGCGCGGCACAGCGGCACCTGGTTGCAGATCGCGGCGCCGTCGACGAGCCACCCGATCGCGCCCATGTCGGCCCACGTGGGTGTCGTGTAGTTGAAGATCGACGAGTACCGTGCCCGGCCCGTGATCAACTGGTCCATCATCTCCTCGCGCGTGATGCCGAGGGTCTGCGCGGCCGAGTAGAGGTAGAGCCCGTGGCCGGCCTCGTCCTGCACCTTCGCCATGAGGATCGCCTTGCGCTTCAGGCTCGGCGCGCGGGTGATCCAGTTCGACTCGGGCTGCATGCCGATGATCTCGGAATGCGCGTGCTGCGAGATCTGGCGGATGAGCGTCTTGCGGTACGCGTCGGGCATCCAGTCGCGGGGCTCGATGCGCGAGTCCTTCGCGATGAGGTCGTCGAACAGCGCCTGTGCGGCCTCGTCTTCGACCACGCTGAGATCTGCGGGTGAGGTCATCGTCGACTCCTGTGTTCGCGGGATACGGTGGCCGGGACATCCGACATTACTAACCGATCGTTCAGTTAGTATATGCTCATTCCGAGCGCCGCAGCAACGGGGCGCGACTCGACGGGGAGATGCAGATGACGGATGCCGCCACCGATGCCACGACGCCTGACGCCGATCTGCCCTCGCTGCGCCCCATGATGCACCGCGATCTCGCCTCGGCCGCGCTCGGCATGGTCGTCGAACGCGACGAACCCGGCATCGCCGTCGTCTCGATGCGCGTGCGCGACGACATGACGAACGGCTTCCAGATCACGCACGGCGGCCTCGTCTTCACACTGGCCGACACCGCCTTCGCGATCGCGTGCAACGAAGACGACAACGTCACCGTCGCCGCCGGCGCCGACATCACCTTCCTGAAGTCCACCGTCGCGGGCCAGACGCTCACGGCCACCGCGGTGCGGCGGGCGCGCAGCGGCCGCACCGGCCTCTACGACGTGACGGTCGTCGACGACCAGGGCGACACCGTCGCCGAGTTCCGCGGCCGCTCCATCTCCACGAACCGCACCTTCTGATCCGCCCTATCCACCGGGAGCACACCGTGTCGACGACGACCGAATCCAGCACCGTCTCGGGCCTTCGCCCGCCGGCCCCAGGGGAACTCGACCCCGAAGAGCGGATGTCGCGCGACGAGCTCGAAGCACTCCAGCTCGAGCGACTCCAGCAGACCGTCCGCCACGCCTACGAGAACGTGCCGCTGTACACGGCGAAGTTCGACGAGGCCGGCGTGCATCCCGACGACATCCAGTCGCTCGAGGATGTCGCGAAGCTGCCGTTCACGACCAAGGAGGACCTGCGGCAGACCTATCCGTTCGGCATGTTCGCCGTGCCGATGGACCAGGTCGCGCGCATCCACGCATCGAGCGGCACGACCGGGCGTCCGACCGTCGTCGGCTACACCAAGGGCGACCTCGAACGGTGGGCGTCGCTCGTCGCCCGTTCGCTGCGCGCGAGCGGCATCCGCCCCGGCATGAAGGTGCACAACGCCTACGGCTACGGACTCTTCACCGGAGGCCTCGGCGCGCACGCGGGCATCGAGGCGCTCGGCGCCACCGTCATCCCCATGTCGGGCGGGCAGACCGCACGACAGGTGCAGCTCATCCGCGACTTCGAGCCCGACGCCATCCTCTGCACGCCGAGCTACCTGCTCACGATCGCCGATGCGATGGTGAAGGAGGGCATCGACCCGCGCTCGACCTCGCTCAAGATCGCGGTGCTCGGCGCCGAGCCGTGGACGAACGAGATGCGCCACGAGCTCGAGCAGCGCCTCGGCCTCGACGCGCTCGACATCTACGGCCTGAGTGAGGTCATGGGCCCCGGCGTCGGCAACGAGTGCCTCGAGACGAAGGACGGCCCCCATATCTGGGAGGACCACTTCCTCCCCGAGATCATCGACGGCGACACCGGCGCGGTGCTCGCCGACGGCGCGATGGGCGAGCTCGTGTTCACGTCGCTCACGAAAGAGGCGTTCCCGGTCATCCGCTACCGCACCCGCGACCTCACCCGGCTGCTGCCCGGCACGGCGCGGCCCGGGATGCGCCGCATCGAGAAGATCACCGGCCGCAACGACGACATGATCATCCTGCGCGGTGTCAACCTCTTCCCGACGCAGATCGAGGAGCTCGTGCTCGGCATCGAGACGCTCACGCCGCACTTCATCCTCGAGCTCACCAAGATCGGCCGCATGGACGCCCTCACCGTGCGCATCGAGCGCCACCCCGACCTGTCGCGCGAGACCTGCGAGGCGGCGGCCGTCGTGCTCGCCGAGAAGATCAAGGTGCACATCGGCTCCTCGGTCGACGTGCGCCTCGAGGAACCGGGCACCCTGCCTCGCAGCGAGGGCAAGTACAAGCGGGTCTACGACCTGCGCTGACCGTTCCGCCATGCGGCCGAGATGACGCGAATCGACCGTCATCCCGCTCGGGTGGGTCGATTCGCGTCACTTCGCGGCACAGGTGGCCACCAGTGGGAGGATGAGGGGGATGTCTGAGAACGGAACGATGCGGCGCGGGCGTCCCGGCTACGACCAGCAGGGGATCCTCGACGTCGCCGTCGCCGCCTTCAACCAGTTCGGCTACGACGCGACGTCGATGGGTGTGCTCGCCGATCGGCTCGGGCTCTCGAAATCGGCGATCTACCACCACTTCGCCTCGAAGGACGAGATCCTCGACCGTGCGCTCGACGCGGCGCTCGGCGCGCTCGAAGGGGTGCTGCACGAAGCGGATGCCGCGACGGGGCGTGCCGCCGACCGCCTCGACCTCGTGCTGCGGGGCGCGGTGCACGTACTCGTCGACAAGCTGCCCTATGTCACGCTGCTGCTGCGCGTGCGCGGCAACACCGACGTCGAGCGGCGCGCGCTCTCGCGCCGGCGCGCCTTCGACAAGGCGGTCACCGCGCTCGTGTCCGAGGCGCAGGCCGAGGGTTCACTGCGCAGCGACATCGATGCGAGCGTCGTGTCGCGCCTCGCGTTCGGCATGATCAACTCGATCGTCGAGTGGTACCGGCCGGGCGGTCGTGAAGACGCGGATCGCCTGGCGGCCGACGTCGTCGCCGTCGCACTCGACGGGCTGCGCATGCCCACGTCGAACCGGGTGCAGGAGTTGCTCGGCTGACGCTCGACGCGGCATCCTCGAGTACGGGTGCGTGAGTCGCCCCGAGACGAAGGGGGAACTTCATGATCGAACCGCTCGAGGACCTGCCCGCCGGCGTGATCGGCTTCCGCGCCGTCGGCACGATAGAGGCATCCGACTATCGCGAGGTGCTCGACCCGGCCATCGACGCGGCGGTCGACGGACCCGACTCCGTCAACCTCGTGTTCGTCATGGGCGACGAGTTCGACCACCTGTCCTTCGGCGCGATGCTCGAGGACGCGAAGCTGATCCACCTTCCGCACGAGGCATGGGGCCGCGCGGCGTTCGTCACGAACCACGACCTGATCGGCGGTATCGCGACCGCATTCGGCGGGCTCGTGCCGGGCGAGTTCAAGGTGTTTCCGCTCGACCGGCAGGCCGAGGCCGTCGCCTGGGTCGGCGAGGGCGCGCAGACGCACGCGCGCTGACGCGGTCCGTCCGCGAAGGTGACGCGCGGGTCACCCGCCGTATGGTGTCAGCGGCCAGGTGATCTCCGAGAGCTTCGCCTGCCCGGCGACGCTCGGGTGGAAGTAGTCGAGCGTCGAGATGTGACTCGACGTGAACGCGAAGTTCGCGACGGTGTTGCCGTCGAATCGGCAGTTCGCATAGGCGGAGCACGCGCGTGCCAGTGCCGCGTTGTAGTCGTTCACCCGTTGCTGCACGGCGTCGCGACGAGTCACGTCGACGGCCTTCGTGCTGGTGGGGTAGGCGAGCATCGACTGGCAGATCTTCGCCAGCCCCCAGATCAGGCGGGCACCCGACTTGCCCTTGCCGAGTTCCCACATGCGCTTGATGTTCGGGATCGACGCGACGAACACCGTCGCCGTCGGCAGCCCGGTCGAGAGCTGCGTCAGGGCGGCGTTCACGTTCGCCTCGAACGTCGATCGTCGGGGTCATCTCCGCCACCGTACGGGTGCACGCGTCATTGGCGCCGATCTGCACCGTCACGTAGCCCACGCCCTGGGTCACCGCCCGCTGCGCCTGCGCGGCGAGGCCGGCGGACTTCGCCGTGGAGACGGCGTCGTTGTACACCACGAGGGTCGTCGCCCCCGCCGTCCGCAGTCGGCTCGGCGTGCGACTTCACGGAGCTCGAGGTTCCGCTCGACCAGCTGTACTGGGGGCAGTCGCGGTAGCCGCAGGAGTCCATCGCCTGCGTGATCGAGTCGCCGATCGCCGCCATCGACGCGGGTGGCGGGGCGGGTGCAGCCTGGGCGGGAGCGGAGATGCCGAACGTCGCGATCAGGGCGATCGCGACGCCGACGGCAAGGGACATTCGACGGCGAGCGGATTCCACGGTGCATCCTTCGATCGAAGCTGCTGTTGTGGCGTCGGGTACAGGTGGGTGGATCGGGGTTCCTGCACTGGGCGATGCGATGAGTCGTGCCGCTGGTCGGCCTGAGCCGCAGGGTACGCCCCGAACGGCGGCCCGTACAAGGTCCCGAACGGGGGTGGCGTGTGTCGGTCACGCCGGGTGGGCGACCGTGGAGCCCTTCGCGTCGTGCGCCGGCCGGGACATCCGCTCGCTCGACTCGCCTCGTGCCCTGACGCGGCGTGACCGATCCTCTGCGCGCCGTTCGAGGGCGACGCGACGCCGCTCGAGCTGCTGCTCCAGCCGTGCGTCCTGCGCCTCGCGCAGGTGCGGGAAGGTGAGTTCTGAGATCAACATGGCTGCTCCGGTTCGTCTCGTCCTGCAGTCGAGACTCCTCCCTAAGGCCGCCGCACGGCATCCGGCAGATGCCGTATCGTCGGCGTGAACGGACCTCAGGACGGGAATGGGCGGATGCCGCAGACTGCTGTACCTCGTGTGAAGAAGCGCATCGGATTCCTCTCGTTCGGCCATTGGCATCCGTCTCCCGAGTCGGCGACGCGCACGGGCGGTGACGCGCTCGTGCAGTCGATCGAGCTCGCGGTCGCCGCCGAGGAGCTCGGCATCGACGGGGCGTACTACCGCGTGCACCACTTCGCCCGCCAACTCGCCTCGCCGTTCCCGCTGCTCGCCGCGATCGGCGCGCGCACGAGCCGCATCGAGATCGGCACGGGCGTCATCGACATGCGCTACGAGAACCCGCTCTACATGGCCGAGGAGGCGGCCGCGGCCGACCTCATCAGCGCGCACTCCGGCGGCGAGGGCCGGCTGCAGCTCGGCGTCAGCCGGGGGTCACCCGAGCCGGCGCTCAACGGAGCGCACACCTTCGGCTTCGTGCCGCCCGAAGGTGAGACCGACGCCGACCTCGCGCGCGCCAAGACCGAACTCTTCCGGGCCGCGATCACGGGCGCGGGCGTCGCACCCGCCGACCCCAAGATGACCGGGTCGACCGGGAGCCTGCCGATCCAGCCGCAGTCACCCGGGCTGGCCGACCGCATCTGGTGGGGCAGCGGCACCCGCGCGACCGCGCAGTGGACCGCCGAGCAGGGCATGAACCTCATGAGCTCGACGCTGCTCACCGAAGACACGGGCGTGCCGTTCGACGAGTTGCAGGCCGAGCAGATCCAGCTCTATCGCGACGCCTGGGCCGAGGCCGGGTGGGAGCGCACTCCGCGCATCTCGGTGTCGCGCAGCATCATCCCCCTCGTCACCGACCAGGACCGCGCGATCTTCGGACCGCGCATGGCCGGCGACACCAAGGACCAGGTCGGATTCCTCGACGGGGGTCTCGCCCGCTTCGGCAAGAGCTACATCGGCGAGCCCGACGCGATCGCGGCCGAGCTCGCGCAGGATGCCGCGGTCGCGGCATCCGACACCCTGATCGTCACGGTGCCGAACCAGCTCGGCGTCGACTACAACGCGCACCTGCTCGCCTCCATCGCCGAGCACATCGGCCCGGCGATCGGGTGGGAACCGGCCGCATAGGGCCGGCTCAGCCGACTGTCGGTCGCGTGGGCCAGAGTGGGGGCATGACTCCCGCCGCGCCTCCCACCGACACCCGCGCCGACGCCCTCGCCGCGCTGCGCGACCTCGTGGGGCGCGACGACGCCGAGTTCCACGATGGGCAGTACGAGGCGATCGCGGCGCTCGTCGACGGCCGGCGCCGCGCGCTCGTCGTGCAGCGCACCGGTTGGGGCAAGTCGGCGGTGTACTTCGTGGCGACGCTGCTGCTCCGCCGTCAGGGAGCGGGCCCGACCGTGCTCGTGTCCCCGTTGCTCGCCCTCATGCGCGATCAGATCGCGGCCGCCGAACGCGCCGGCGTGCGGGCGGTGGCGATCAACTCGACCAACGCGCACGAGTGGGCCGACGTGCTGGCACGACTCGACCGCGACGAGGTCGACGTGCTGCTCGTCTCCCCCGAGCGCCTCAACAACCCGTCGTTCCGCGAGCAGCAGTTGCCGTCGCTCGTGCGCCGCATCGGCATGCTCGTCGTCGACGAGGCGCACTGCATCAGCGACTGGGGCCACGACTTCCGCCCCGACTACCGGCGCCTGCGCGAGCTCATCACCCGGATGCCGGCCGGGGTGCCCGTGCTCGCGACGACCGCGACGGCGAACAGCCGCGTGGTGGCAGACGTGGCCGAGCAACTCGGCACCGAGGCATCCGTGGGCGGCGTCGGCGGCGCCGCAGCGGCACCCGATCTCCCCGACGGTGACGCCGAGGTCCTCACCATCCGCGGGCCGCTGGCCCGAGCGTCGCTGCGGCTCGGCGTGCTGCGCCTACCCGACTCGAAGACGCGACTCGGCTGGTTGCTCAGCCACCTCGACGACCTGCCGGGCTCGGGCATCATCTACACGCTGACCGTGTCGGCGGCCGAGAACACCGCCCGGCTCCTCCGCGAGGCCGGGCACGAGGTGCGCGCCTACACGGGCCAGACCCCCACCGAAGAGCGCGAGGAGTCCGAGGGGCTCCTCAAGCGCAACGAGGTCAAGGCGCTCGTGGCGACGAGCGCACTCGGCATGGGCTTCGACAAGCCCGACCTCGGCTTCGTGCTGCACCTCGGCGCCCCATCGTCGCCCGTCGCCTACTACCAGCAGGTCGGGCGCGCGGGGCGTGCGACCGAGAACGCCGACGTGCTGCTCCTGCCCGGCACTGAAGACCCCGACATCTGGCGGTACTTCGCGACCGCATCGATGCCCGACCGCGATCGCGCCGACCGCGTCATCGACGCGCTCGAGCGCGAGCGACCGACGTCGACGCCCGCCCTCGAGGCCCTCGTCGACATCCGCCGGACCCCGCTCGAGCTGCTGCTCAAGGTGCTCGACGTCGACGGTGCGGTGCGGCGCGTGCAGGGCGGCTGGGTCGCCACCGGAGAGCCGTGGGTCTACGACGCCGAGCGCTACGAGCGCATCGCGGCCGAGCGCGTCGCCGAGCAGCAGCACATGATCGACTACGAGCGCACCGGCGGGTGCCGCATGGAGTTCCTGCAGCGTTCGCTCGATGACGAGACCGCGACGCCCTGCGGCCGCTGCGACAGCTGTGCGGGGGTCTGGTACCCCACGGATGTCGCGGGTGAGGCCGCGGCGACGGCGTCGGGGGCCCTCGACCGGGTCGGCGTTCCGATCGAGCCGCGGGCGCAGTGGCCGACCGGCGTCGACCGACTCGGTGTGAGCGTGAAGGGGCGGATCCCCGCCGACGAGCGACCCGCCGAAGGCCGCGCCCTCGCACGACTCACCGACCTCGGGTGGGGCAACGCACTGCGCGAGATCTTCGCTCCCGGTGCCGCCGATGCGCCCGTGTCGCCGGCCGTGCTCGCCGCGTGCGTGCGTGTGCTCGCCGAGTGGCGATGGGCCGACCGGCCGGTCGGCATCGTCTCGGTGCCGTCGCGGTCACGCCCGCAGCTCGTCGACTCGCTCGCCCGCGGGTTGGCCGAGGTCGGCCGGTTGCCGTACCTCGGGGCGCTCACATCGGTCGACGGCGGACCGAGCGGGGAGCCCGGCGGCAACAGCGCCTACCGCCTCGCCGGGCTGTGGGGCCGGTTCGCGGCCGACGCGCTCGAGCTGCCCGACGGCCCGGTGCTGCTCGTCGACGACCTCGCCGACAGCCGCTGGACCGTCACGGTCGCCGCACGCACCCTGCTCGCGGGGGGCGCCACTGCGGTGCTGCCCTTCGCGCTCGCCCTGCGCGCATGACCGCGCAAGCCGCGCGTAGCCGCGCGTAGCCGGCAGGCCGCGTGCATCCGCGAGAACGGATGCCGCGGCCGGCGGCTCAGGCGGGCGCCAACTCCTTCGCCACGAGCGTGAGCACGTCGTAGGTCGCCACGAGCTCGTCGTTCTGGTTCTTCAGCACCGCGTCCCAGCGCACCTCGCCGTACTCGTCGGTCTCACGGGGTGAGATCTGCTTGGCGGTGAGCTCGACGCGGATCGAGTCGCCCGGCGACACGGGAGTGATGAAGCGCAGGTTCTCGAGGCCGGAGTTCGCGAGCACCGGGCCCGGCGCGGCATCGACGAAGAGTCCCGCGGCCCACGACACGAGCAGGTACCCGTGCGCGACCCGGCCGGGGAAGAACGGGTTCGCAGCGGCGGCCTCCTCGTCCATGTGCGCGTAGAACGTGTCGCCCGTGAACTCGGCGAACGTCTCGATGTCGTCGAGCGTGACGGTGCGCGATGCCGACACGACCTGGTCGCCGAGGCGCAGCTGGGCGAGCGACTTGCGGAACGGGTGCTCGCCGCCGGGCTGCGACGCGGCGCCGGCGTGCCACACGCCGGTGAGCGCGGTGAGCATCTCGGGCGAACCCTGCACGGCGGTGCGCTGCATGTGGTGCAGCACCGCGCGGATGCCGCCGAGCTCCTCACCGCCGCCCGCGCGGCCGGGGCCGCCGTGGACGAGGTTCGGCAGCGGTGAGCCGTGGCCAGTGGACGAGCGCGCGTCGTCACGGTCGAGGAAGAGCACGCGGCCGTTGTAGGCGGCGATGCCCGACGCGAGGGCGACGGCGACCTCGGGGTCGTGCGTCGCGACGCTCGTCACGAGCGAACCGCCGCCGCGCGCGACGAGCGCGGACGCGTCGGCGAGCGAGTCGTAGCCGATGATCGACGCGACCGGTCCGAAGGCCTCGACCTCGTGCAGGCCGCGGCTCGCGGCGTCCGTGAAGCGCAGCAGCATCGGCGAGAGGAAGGCGCCGTCGGCGGCGTCGCCGGTCGATCCGTCGGCGAGGGTCACGGCCGGGACATCCGTCGACCCGATCACGAGCTTCACCGCCGGCCGCCTCGAGGCGGCCGACCTGGCGCAGCACCTCGTCGCGCTGCGCGGTCGAGGCGAGCGGGCCCATCGTCACGCCCTCGGCGCGCGGGTCGCCGACGACGACGCGTTCGGCGATGCGCGCGCGCACGGCATCGATGACGGCGTCGACGGATGCCTCGGGCACGATCGCCCGGCGGATGGCGGTGCACTTCTGCCCGGCCTTGGTGGTCATCTCGACGACGAGCTGCTTCACGTACGCGTCGAACTCGGGGGTGCCTGCGACCGCGTCGGTGCCGAGCACCGACGCGTTGATCGAGTCGGTCTCGCTCGTGAACCGCACGCCGCCGGTCTGCACGGAGTCATTCGCACGCAGCTTCTCGGCGGTCGACGCCGACCCGGTGAAGGCCACGAGGTCGCCGAGGCGCAGGTGGTCGAAGAGGTCGGGGACGCTCCCCGAGACGAGCTGGAGCGTGCCCTCGGGCAGCAGCCCCGACTCGACGAGGATGCGGACGAACGCCTCGGCGAGGTAGCCCGTGGGCGTCGCCGGCTTCACGAGCGTCGGCACGCCGGCGAGGAACGCGGGGGCGAACTTCTCGAGCGACCCCCACACCGGGAAGTTGAACGCGTTGATCTGCACGGCCACGCCGGGCAGGCGGGTGTAGATATGCCGTCCGAGGAATGAGCCGTCCTTCGAGAGGTTCTCGACGGCGCCGTCGACGTAGACCTTGGCGTTCGGCATCTCGCGGCGACCCTTGCCCGAGTACGTGAAGAGCACGCCGATGCCGCCGTCGATGTCGACCCACGAGTCCTGCCTGGTCGCACCGGTGCGGCTCGACAGCTCGTACAGTTCGGCCTTGCGCTCGGTGAGCGCGAGCGCCATCTGCTTGAGCAGCACCGCCCGCTGGTGGAACGTCAGCCCGCCGAGGCTGGCCTGCCCGACCGTGCGCGCGTACTCGAGCGCGGCGCCGAGGTCGAGCCCCTCGGTCGACACGCGGGTGACCACCTCGCCCGTCGATGCGTCGCGCACCTCGGTCGCGCCTGCTGCGGCCGCCGCATCCGGCGTCCACCACTGCCCGTTCACATAGCTCGGCAGGATCTCGGTCATCGGCTGTTCTCCTTGTCGTGTACGGGTTGAGGAGCTCACGGGGCATCCCACAGGTAGAAGCCCTCGCCGCTCTTGCGGCCGAGCTTGCCCTCGGCCACCATGCGGCGCAGCAGGGCGGGCGGGGCGAACCGCTCGCCGAGCGTCGACGAGAGGTACTCGGCGATGCCGAGCCGCACGTCGAGGCCGACGATGTCGGTGAGTCGCAGCGGGCCGACGGGATGCTTGTATCCGAGCGTCATCGCGTTGTCGATGTCCTCGGCGCCGGCCACCCCGTCTTCGACCATGCGGATCGCCTCGAGCCCGAGGGCGAGGCCGAGCCGCGACGACGCGAAGCCGGGGGCATCCGTCACGACGATCGGGGTCTTGCCGATCGCGTCGACCCACTCGCGGGCCTCGGCCACGAGTACGCCATCGGTGGCGTCACCGCGCACGATCTCGACGAGCGACGAGGCGGGCACGGGGTTGAAGAAGTGCATGCCGAGGAACCGGTCGGGGCGGTCGAGCAGGGCGGCGAGCTGGTCGATGGAGATCGACGAGGTGTTCGAGGCCAGCGCCGCGCCGGGCGCGAGCACCGCCTCGACGCGGGTCAAGGCATCGATCTTCAGTTCGAGGTCCTCGGGCACGGCCTCGACCACGAGGTCGCAGCGGGCGAAGTCGTCGACGGCGGTGCTCGTCGCGAAGCGCGAGGCGAGCGTCGCGGCGTCGTCGTCGGCGGTGCCGCGCGCGATCGAGGCCTCGACCGACTCGCGCACGCGCGTCGCCGCGGCCGCGGCCGCCTCGGCGTCGCGTTCGACGACCGTCACGCGCGATCCCGCGAGCAGGAAGGCGTGCGCGATGCCCGCGCCCATGCGTCCGCCGCCGAGCACGCCGACATCGGCAGGGGCCCCGCGATCCGTGGTCTCACTCACTTCTTCTGCCTCCGCTCGAGGAATTCGGTCATGCGTCGCAGCTTCTCGGGGCTCTCGAAGAGCACCGCCTGCTCGTCGAGGTCGACGGCGGGGTGCGCGGAGCGCGGCGCCCGCATCACGCGCTTGGTCGCGATGGTCGCGGCCCGGTCGTTGCGGCCGATGCGGTCGGCGATCGCGTGCGCCGCGGGCAGCAGCTCGTCGGCGGGATGCAGCTCGCTCACGAGCCCGATCTCGAGCGCCTCGGCGGCGCCGACCGTGCGTCCGGTGAGCAGCAGCTCGGCCGCACGGGCCTCGCCCACGATCTCGCGAAGACGCCAGCTCGCGCCGGCTGCGGCGATGATGCCGAGCCCGGTCTCGGGGTTGCCGATCTTGAGCGCCGGCGTCGCGATGCGGATGTCGGCCGCGTACGCGAGCTCGGCCCCGCCGCCGAGCGCGTACCCGTCGAGGGCGGCGATGACGGGCATCGGCAGCTCGGCCACGCGGATGAAGGCCTGCGCGTTGATGCCCCGGCGCGCGTCATCCGCTCGCCGTTCACGCAGCTGCGCGATGTCGGCACCCGAAGCGAACACGCCGCCCGCGCCGGCGAGGATGAGCGTGCGCGGGATCGCCTCGAGCTCGGCGCAGAGCACGTGCAGCGCGTCGATCGTGGCCTGGTCGATCGCGTTGCGCACGGCGGGCCGGTTGAGGGTCGCGACCACGCGGTCGTCGCGCCGCTCGACGAGCAGCGGAGTCTCGGCCATCACACCCGCTCCACGATGAGCGCCGCGCCCTGACCGACGCCGACGCACATGGTGGCGAGGCCGTAGCGCGACTGCTCGCGCTCCATGCGTCCGAGCAGGGTCACGACGAGTCGCGATCCGGACGAGCCGAGCGGATGCCCCAGCGCGATCGCTCCGCCGTCGGCGTTCACCCGCTCGGGGTCGAGCCCGAGCCGGCGCATCGACGCGATCGATTGGGTCGCGAACGCCTCGTTGAGCTCGACCGAGCCGATGTCGTCGAGGTCGATGCCGGCGCGCTCGAGCGCCTTCTCGGTGGCGGGCACGGGGCCGAGGCCCATGATCTCGGGGGCGAGCCCGGCCGACGAGCCGATGACGACGCGCGCGCGGGGCGTCAGCCCGTAGCGCTCGACGGCGGCGGCGCTCGCGACGAGGATCGCCGAGGCGCCGTCGTTCAGCGCGCTCGAGTTGCCGGCGGTGACGACCGATCCGCCGTGCACGACCGGCCGCAGGCCGGCGAGCACCTCGAGGGTGGTCTCGGGTCGTGGCCCCTCGTCGACGAGCACCTCGCCGCGATGGGTCGGCACGCCGACGATCTCGGCCTCGAAGCGGCCTGCGGAGATCGCCGCGACGGCCTTCTGCTGCGAGCGCAGCGCGAACGCGTCGGCCTCGTCGCGGGTGATGCCGTCGACGCGGGCGACCTCTTCGGCGGTCTCGGGCATCGAGAACGTGGCCTTGTCGCGGGCGACGAGCTTCGGGTTCGGGAACCGCCAGCCGATCGACGTGTCGTACGCCGCGCCCGGCCGCGCCCACGGCTTCTCGGGCTTGGCCTGCACCCAGGGCGCGCGGGTCATCGACTCGACGCCGCCGGCGATGATGAGGTCGGCGTCGCCGGCGCGGATCGCCTGGGCGGCCATGGTGATCGCCGACATGCCCGACGCGCAGAGTCGGTTCACGGTGATGCCGGGCACCTCGTCGGGCAGCCCGGCGAGCAGCACCGACATGCGCGCGACGTTGCGGTTGTCTTCACCTGCCTGGTTGGCGCCGCCGAGGATGACCTCGTCGATCGCGCCGAGCTCACCCGCCTGGTCGAGCCCGGTGCGCCGCACGAGCTCGCCGACCACGAGGGCCGCGAGGTCGTCGGGTCGCACGCCCGCGAGGGCGCCGCCGTAGCGCCCGACCGGGGTGCGCACTCCGCTGACGAGATAGGCCTCTGCCATGGTTCTCACTCCTGACCGCACTGTCTGTGGAACGCTGCTCCCAGCGTAGGCAGGAGTCCGCGGCATCCGCACGATCGGAATTCCTGACCGACCGTTCAGGAAGTAATTATGGCAAACGGATGTCCCATCCGCCACTCGACGCGACGGTGGATCAGCCCTCGTCGGGCTCCGCAGTGGGCATGGGGGGCCCGGACGCGGGCCCGAACAACACCCAAGTACCGGCACTGCACTGGTAGAACGCGACGGTCTCGGTGTCGATGTAGACATCGCCGTCGGCCGTACAGGTGTCGTTCTGCGGCGCGCCGACGCCGAGGTTCAGCTGCGTGCCGGGCGCCCCGGGGGCACCGGCCTCGCCGGTCGCCCCGGTCTCGCCGTCGCCCCGGTCTCGCCCGTTGATCCGGTGGCCCCGGTCGCGCCGGCCGCTCCGGTCGCGCCGGTGAGGTTCTCGGCGGCCTCGGCGCGGATGTTCCCCGCCAGCGTCCACTCGTCGTCCTGGAACAGGTACACGTCGGACGTCGAGATGTCGATGTACACCTCGCCCTCGTATCCCTTTCCCGCCTCTGGAACGCCGGTTCCGGCGCGAACGGCGGCGCCGGCGGGAAGGATCTCCTCGATCGCCTCCTCGTAGGCGGCCTTGTCGTCCTCGGAGATCGTGGGCGCCGGGGTGGGCGCGGCGGCGGTCGGCTCATTCGAGTTCGCGAGCGTCGAGCCGAGGAAGGCGGCGAGGAACGACAGCAGGACCACCGCGACGCCGACCCAGATGAGCATCGTCGGGCTCACGGTCGCGGCCGGCTTGGTGGCCGGTGTCGCCGGCGTGCCCGGAGTCGATGACGGGGGCGTGCCCTGGATGTTGCTGCCGTCGCTCATCTCGTGGACCTCCACGTCTCGCGCTCGAATCGACCCGTGACCGCACGGCGATGGCGCGTCGCGCTCAGGCTACTGGCGCGCGCGCCGCGCACCGATGCGCCACGCAGCGGTTCCAAACGTCATGTCCCCGTAACGTGCCGGTCATGGTCGGCGCCTAGCGTCCTTTCATGGGGCAGGCGGCACGTACGACCGGCGACGTGGCTGGGGCATCCCGATGATCGAGCGCGTCGACCCGTTCATCGGAACCGCGGTCACCGAACTTCCGCCGCCCACGGGGCTGGCGGCCACCTGGTGGTGGCCGAAGCCGCAGGTCGGCAACACGCACCCCGGCGCGACCTATCCGCTCGGCATGGTGTCGGCGTGCGCGTACTCGGGCGCCTATCCCACCGGCTACGGCGCGTACGATCTCTCGACCGAGGGCGTGCCCGAGACGATCCACGACCGGCCGCTCGCGTCGGGCTTCACGCACTTCCAGCAGTCGGGCACGGGCGCGATCCGCAAGTACTACAACTACTTCCGGGTGACGCCGATGACGTAGCCGCTCGACGAGCTCGGGCGCACCTGGGACCTCGTCGACGAGGAGGCGCGAGCCCGGCTACTACGCCGCGACCCTGCGCGATGACGACGACCAGGGCACCGGTGACGCCGGCATCCGTGCCGAGATCACCGTCGGACCGAAGAGCGCCGTGCACCGCTACACGTTCCCGCGACACCAGAACGCCCGCATCGTGATCGACTTCTCGCTCGGCGGCCTCTCGATCCCGTTCGGGTCGACGATCCCGCTGCGCGCGCATCTGCAGTCGATCGCCCCGGGATCGCGCAGGGCGAGATCGTCGTCGAGGGCGCGCCGCTCGCGGTGCACGTCGAGTGCGACGCCCCGCACTGGCGGCAGATGCTCTGGTACGACCGGCGGCTCATGCCGGGCGGCACACGCCTCGACTTCGACCACATCCGTCCGACGACGCTGCGCAGCTTCGGCCTCATGTGGGCGGGACCCGCCGAGCCCGGGCAGACGATCGAGCTGCGGTTCGGGTTCTCGCTGCGCGGCGTCGACCAGGCCCGCGCGAACCTCGTCGCCGACTGCGGCATCGGCCCCGCCCGGTTCAGCCAGCGCCGCGACCGCACCGCGAAGACGTGGAAGAAGCACCTGCAGGCGATCCGCGTCGACACGCCGTCGAAGGACCGGCAGACCGTGTTCTCGACCGCGCTCTACCACTCGCTCATCAAGCCGTGCTTCGCGCCCGACGAGAGCCCGTTCTGGCCGACCGACGGGCCGTTCGTGTTCGACCTCTCGACGATGTGGGACATCTACCGCACCCAGCTGCCGCTGCTGACGACGCTCGCGCCCGACCGCGCCGTCGAACTCGCGAACGCGCTGCTCACGATCTGCGAGGAGGAGGGCAACTTCCCGATCGGGTATCGCATGGCGCGCGGCAGCGACCGGTTCTCGCGCCAGGGCAGCGCGCTCGCGCACACGTTCCTCGCCGACCTCTGCCAGCTCGGCGTCGAGGGCATCGACTGGGACTGGGCGCTCGTGCACATGCACAACGACCTGCGCCGCACCTACGGCGAGGACTTCCTGCTGCACGGCGAGGCGCACCCGATCAGCCACACCCTCGACATCGCGTTCGGCTACTGGTGCACCGCGAAGGTCGCGCGTCGTGTCGGCGACCGGGCCCTCGCCGAGGAGTTCGAGGCGCTGGCGGGGCGTTGGGCTGAACGCGTTCGACGGGTCATCCGGGCTGCTCAAGGACTCGACCTTCTACGAGGGCGGCAAGTGGAACTACTCGTTCCGGCTGCTGCACGACATGGCGGGTCGCATCGAGCTCGCGGGCGGCGACGAGGCCTTCGTCGGACTGCTCGACCGCTTCTTCGGGTTCGGCGCGCCACCCGTGCGACAGCCCGGCCTGCGACCGGATGCCGCGGAGATGGCCGCGGGCTACGCCCTCGGCCGGTTCGAGGGGCTGAACAACGAGCCCGACATGGAGGCGCCCTGGGCGTACCACTACGCGGGCCGGCCCGACCGCACGGCCGAGGTCGTGCACGCGGTGATCCAGCAGCAGTTCGGCACCGGGCGCGGCGGGCTGCCCGGCAACGACGACTCCGGCGGGCTGAGCTCGTGGTACGTGTGGGCGTCGCTCGGCCTGTTCCCGGTCGCGGGGCAGAACCTGTTCCTCATCGGGCCGCCGTCGTTCGCGGAGTCGCGCATCCGGGTGCTCGGCGGCGACGCGGTCACGATCGAGACCCGCGGCTTCGTCGAGCCGCGGCGCGACGGGCCGCCCCAGTACGTGCAGTCGGTCGAGTTCAACGGCGCCCCGCTCACGCCGCCCGTGGCTGCGCGGCAACGAGGTGCACCACGGCGGCAGCCTGTGCATCGAGCTCGGACCCGAACCCGGCGACTGGGGCACGCTCGAGCGGCCGCCGTCCGCTGCGACATCCGCCTGAACCGACGAGGCGACTCACGACCACCTCCCGTAACCGATCAGCACCAAGGGGGACACCATGAACAGGCCGACCAGACTCGTCATCATCGTCCGAGCCGATCCCGTGATCTGCGGGCACTCGGTCGAGGCGCGCAACCTCGCCGAGGCCGCGCTCGAGCGCGGGCTTCACCGACGTGCGCATCGTCACCTGGCCGCATCGAGCGGCTCGAAGCGGCGGGCCTGCCCCTGAAACCGCTCGACCGCGTGCTGCCGTACAGCCCGGGCATCACCGTCGAACGGCCCGAGCCCGTCGGCGACTACAAGGTGCCCGACGGGCGCTACCTCGCCGGCATCATCGGCCGGCTCGTCGAGCTCTTCACCGACGGGGTGCCGACCGTGTGCCTGTCGCTCTACCTCAGCCCGCACACGATCGCCGTCGCCGATGCGCTGCGGGTCGCGTGGAGCACGGGCCTGCCCGTCAACGTCACGACGATCGCCGAGGCGGTCGGCTCCGACGTCACGAACGTCGTGCGCTCGGCCGTCGCCGAGGGCCGGTTCGGCGCGGCCGCGCACGTGCTGTCGAGCTACCTCGCGCAGGACCACTGCGTCGCCGTCTCGGAGTACACCCGCGAGCTCATCGTCGAGTCGGCCGCCGAGGTCGACGCGCTGCACGGCACGAGCTTCGCCGCGCAGTGCCGGGCCCGGGTCGGCATCTCGTATCCGGCGATCGACTCGTCGCCGTACCTCGACCTCGACGAGGCCGAGATCGACCGGGTGCTCGCGGCGCGCGGGCTCTCGCGCGGGTCGTACGTGCTGTTCCTCTCGCGGCTCGCACGGGCGAAGGGGGTCGACGACCTGATCCGCGGGTTCGAGCGCAGCGGCGCCCGCGACGGGCATCGGCTCGTCATCGTCGGCCGCGGGCCCGAGGCCGACGAGTTGCGTGCGCAGGCCGCCGAATCGGATGCCGCTTCGCTCATCGATTTCCTCGACGACGTCGGCGACGCCGAGAAGCCCTACCTGATGGCGGGGTGCGCGGCGTTCGTGCTGCCGAGCAAGCCGCGACCCGAGTTCGTCGAGACGTTCGGCATCGCGATCGCCGAGCAGATGCTCGCGGGCGGCGGCCCGGTGATCACGTGCGACACCGGCGGCATCGGCGAGGCCGCGGGCGGACACGCGATCATGATCCCCGTCGAGGACCCCGACGCGATCGCGCGGGCCATCGACCAGGCCGTCGCGATGCCGGCCGACGAGGTGCGGCAGCTCGCCGAGCGCGCACGCGCGCACGCGTTGCAGTTCGACCGGGTGAACGTGTTCGACCGCATGTTCGCGCGGGTGCTGCCGGAGCCGGTCGTGGCGCGCGGCTGACGCGCAACGATCGCCGGGGCCGACTCATGCGAGCGCCGTGACTGACGCGATGCCCGCGGGTGCGAGCGTGACCCACGTGGCGACCGGGTGGGTGCGCGAGCGTGACTCACGTGGCGCCCGGCGGTGCCGACGCCGTGACGCTCACGCGGCACCCGGTGGACCACGCCGCCACGCGCGGCAGGCATAACTCACGCGTCCGCCGCAACGCATTCTCGTGGCGGCGTGGCGCTCAACCGTCGTGCGCGCGCACTCAAGCGACGCGGGCGTCGGACAGGTCGAATCTCGCTCTTCCGCCGAGGCGGGGTGTGCGGGCGGGATCGATGTGCGGCGGCGGGATGAACCAGACCGAATCGCGGGTGGCGCGAATGCCCCAGTTCTCGCGGTGAATGCGGTGATGGCAGAACGAGCAGAGGAGCACACCGTTGGCGAGGTCGGTCGGGCCGGCGTCGCGTTGCCACCAGCGGATGTGGTGGGCCTCGACGTACCCGATGTTCTGTCCGCACGACGCGCACCCGCCGTCGCGTTCGCCGAGCGCGAGACGCTGCGCCCTGGTGAAGAGCCGTGTCGCCCGCCCGAGGTCGAGCGGCACGCGTTCGCCGCCGAGCACGGCGGGGATGACCTCGGCATCGGCGGCCAGCCTGCTCGCGGTCGTTGCCGAGATCGGCTGGTCGAGGCCGTCGATCGAGGCGTGCCCGATGCCCTCGACGAGCGTCTCGAGATTCATGCGCACGATGACGGTCGGTCTTCGCG
This sequence comes from uncultured Actinomycetota bacterium, assembly GCA_963758615.1. Lineage (GTDB taxonomy): Bacteria > Actinomycetota > Actinomycetes > Actinomycetales > Microbacteriaceae > Agromyces. The sequence continues at coordinate 158,109 of CAVWVZ010000011.1, forward strand.
AGCGGCGTCGATGTCTGCGTGCAGCCCAGCGTATGCCGCGCCAGGGCAGCGAGCGCGTCGGCCTGGAGTTGCGGGATCGTGCGATCGTCGCCGATCACCGACCCACCGCACACGGAGCCTTCGCGTACGAGCACGTCGAGCTTCCCCGGCGGCGGCACAGTCGGTGCCGGCGTGCATGCCGGCGGCCTCGGCACACAGCACGTGCACCCGCCTCGTCGGCACCGGTACCCGGCGCGCCTTCGCGCCTGCGGAGCACATCGCTCACAAGGGCTTCGATCGCCGCCTTGATGGGCGCGCCGGTCTCGGGATCGAGACGGGCACGCAGGTGCAGCATGCCGCCGGATTCGAACATCGTCAGCGACCGCTCACTTCTGAGCACGTCTTCTCTCGGTTCGACGCCGTCTTGGTCGAGTCGGGCCTCTGCTTCACGCACACCTCGGACCACGAGCTCGAGCGGCGCGACGACCGCCAGGTCGACCAGCGCGGCCTCGGTGACGTCGGCAAGAGCAGGATCGGCGCGAGCACCCACGCGGTCGAGCATCGAGCTGATCGCAGCCGCGGCCTCGGCGCTGATCGTGGCAGCCCCGAGCGCGGCGGCGACGTGCGGATGCGGGGCCGGACGATGTTCGCCGGTGAACGACTGCCGCTCGGCGGTGGCGGCACCCACGGCGATCAGCCGAGACGCCTCACTGCGCGACCCGCCGGTCGTTGCGGCGAGGAGCCGCGCGGCGTTGTGGAACCCCTGCTGCTTGGCGAGGCCGGTGTCGCCGAACTCGGGCCCCGACCGCCGCGCGATCTCGTTGCCGACCCTCACCAGCAGCGCATCGGCATCGCGGCGCACGCGGGCGACGAGGTCGGTCACGCCGACGAGGCCGGCATCGCTCATCTGCTCGATCTCGACCTGCGCGCCGCCGGGCAGGGCGCCGAAGGCCGGCATGGCGTCAGCCCAAGCCGCACGCAGCGCGTCAAGATCGCGCTCGAGCGGCTGCAGCGGGTGCGGCGGTTGTTCCATGACTCCATCCTGCACCGAGCCACTGACATTCGATCTCGCCGGAAATAGCCGTTGGTCAGGTCATTTCCCTGTGGATAACTTCATCGAGCGGCCGCCTGTGGAGGACAAGTCCGCGCAGCGTCCAACGCCTTACGGGCGATCGGTCGAACGACGAAGGCCCGCATCCGACGGGATGCGGGCCTTCGCGCGATTCAGTGCGAGCGGATGCCTCAGCCGGCGAGCTGCTCGTCGTCAGTCGCGTCGACGGGCTCGGCGACCTGGTCGGTCTCAACCTCGAGTGCCTCGATCTCGACGACCTCGACCTCGACTGCTTCGACCTCAACGGCTTCGACCTCGACGGCCACGACCTCGACCTCGACGATCTCGATTTCTGCCTCGACGACCTCGACAGCCTCGGCCTCGATCTCGACCATCTCGACCTCTGCCTCGACTGCCTCGACAGCCTCGACGGCCGCGAAGTCACCCTCCAGCTCGCCGAGCAGGTCGTCGCCGAGACGCACGTCGACGAAGTCGACGCCGATCTCCGCGCGGTCGAGCAGCTCGTTCATGCGACGCTGGCGGTTGCGCGGGATGAGCGTGACGACACGACCCTGCTTGCCGGCGCGGCCGGTGCGGCCCGAGCGGTGCAGGTAGGTCTTGTACTCGTCGGGCGCGTCGGCCTGGATCACGAGGTCGATGTCGTCGACGTGGATGCCGCGGGCCGCGACATCCGTGGCCACCAGCACGTTCACGCGGCCCGACGTCAGCTGCTGGAGGTTGCGCGTGCGGCGCGACTGGTTGAGGTCACCGTGGAGGGCGACGGCGCGGATGCCGTAATCCTCGAGGTGATCGGTGAGGACCTCGGCGAACGCGCGGGTGCGGCTGAACACGAGGGTCTTGCCGTCGCGGTTCGCGAGCTGGGCGACGATGTCGCGCTTGTCGCGGTTCTCGATGACGAACACGCGGTGGTCGATCGTCGACGACGCCTGGTCTTCACCGGCGACCTCGTGCACGGCCGGCTCGACGAGGAACTCGTCGACGAGCGTCGCCACGCCCTGGTCGAGCGTCGCCGAGAAGAGCAGCTTCTGTCCGCCCTCGGCGGTGCGGCGGATGATGCGCTGCACCGGCTCGAGGAAGCCGAGGTCGCACATGTGGTCGGCCTCGTCGAGCACGGTGACGACGACCTCGGAGAGGTCGAGGCGGCGCTGCTCGATGAGGTCCTCGATGCGGCCCGGCGTGCCGATGACGATGTCGACGCCGCGCTGCAGCGCACCGACCTGGCGGCCCTGGGGGACGCCGCCGTAGATCTGCGTGGTGAAGAGGCCGACGCTCTGCGCGATGGGCTGCACCGTGCGGTCGATCTGCAGGGCGAGCTCGCGCGTCGGGGCGAGGATGAGCGCGCGGGGCTTGCGGCCCATCTGGCGCTTGCCGCCGGCCTTGCCCGACTCGGCCCAGAGCGTCATGAGACGCTCGACGAGGGGCGCGCCGAACGCGATCGTCTTGCCGGAGCCGGTCTTGCCGCGGCCGAGAACGTCCTTGCCCGCGAGCACGTCGGGGATGGTCGCGGCCTGGATCGGGAACGGTGATTCCGCGCCGAGGTCCTGCAGCGCGCGCACGACGTTGTTGCCGAGCCCGAGGTCGGCGAAGGTCACGCCTTCGACGTCGTCGGCCTGGATCGCCTCGGCTTCGAGACGCTCGAGTACGACGTCATCGGCCGGCGTGAAGTGCGACTCGTTGCTCTTCGCCGGGTAGAAGCTCGACGGGCGACGCTCGGAGTCGCGGAAACCGGGGCGCTCGAAATCACGGCGGGGGGCGCGGTCGTCACGGTCGAACGAGCGAGCCGGACGGTCGTTCCGATCGAACGAACGCGCCGGACGGTCATTGCGATCGAACGAACGCGCCGGACGGTCGTTCCGGTCGAACGAACGCGCCGGGCGGTCATTACGGTCGAACGAACGCGCCGGGCGGTCATTACGGTCGAACGAACGCGCCGGACGATCGTCACGGTCACGACGGGGGGCGCGGTCGTCGCGGTCGTACGAACGAGCCGGACGGTCGTTGCGATCGAAGGCACGCGCGGGACGGTCGTTGCGGTCGAACGAACGAGCCGGACGGTCATTGCGGTCGAACGAACGGGCCGGACGGTCGTCACGGTCACGACGGGGCGCGCGGTCGTCACGGTCGTTGAAGCGCGCGGGGCGCTCGTCGCGGTCGAAGGAACGCGCGGGGCGGTCCTCACGGTAGTGCGGACGCGCAGGCCGGTCGCCGTACTCGCGGCGGGGGCCGCGGTCGTCGCGGTCGTACGAGCGGGGCGCGCGGTCGTTGCGGTCACGGTCGTTGCGGTCGTAGGAACGCCCGCCACGGTCGTCGCGGTCGTTCGAGCGAGGCGCGCGGTCGCGGTCGTTGCGGTCGAACGAGCGGGGGGCCCGGTCGTTGCGGTCGTACGACTGGCCGCCACGCTCGCCACCGGCACGGGGGGCGCGGTCGTCGCGGGTGCTCGCGACCCTCGCGTTCGCCACGGTGCGGCGTGTGACCGGCGGCGACGCGCTCGTCACGCGACCAACGGGTCTTGGCAGGGGCATCCGCTTCTTCGGGACGGTAGCCGCGGTGACCGGCGCTGCGCGAACCGGGCTTCTTGGAGCTGCTCTTCGCGTACGACGGATCGAAGTTGCGAGCGGGTCTGCCGCCCTGGGGCTTCTTGTTCTTGGGCATGGTGATGACTTCCTGGGTTGTACTGAGTACATGGCAGCGCCTGCAGGCGCAGCACACTGAGAACCCGGAACATCGTCGACCGGGGCCGTTCACATACGGTGACTATTCGAGGGCGAATGCCCCGAAACCGGCCCTTTGGACTCACAAACCCATCCGCACGACATGTGCGGTGTCCAGAACCGACTCGGCAACGATACCGGAAACCGGCTGAGAAAGCCCCGTGCACCCCTCGAAACCCCCGCGCAACATGCGCGGCGTACGCTCGGCGGGTGCCCGCAGCATCCGTCACCGTCGCAATCGAACCGCCCCGCCAGCCCGAGGTCGAGCGCCTGCTCGACGGCAGCACCGCCTACGCGCAGAGCCTCTACCCGCCCGAGAGCAACTTCCTGCTCGACATCGCCACGCTCGAACGCCCAGAGGTCGCCTTCTACGTCGCACGCGACGCCGAGCGCGCGGTGGGCATCGCGGCGCTCGTCGTCGACTCGGCTGCCGATTCCGACGAGCGAGCGGATGTCCCGACGCCGGCCCGCGGCGAATTGAAGCGCATGTTCGTGGACCCGGGTGCCCGTGGCCGGGGCGTCGCCGCATCCCTGCTCACCCGCATCGAGGCCGACGCGGCGGCTCGTGGCCTTCGCGAGATCGTGCTCGAGACCGGCGACCTGCACGATGCCGCCCAGGCCCTCTACATGCGGCACGGATACCGCGAGATCCCGCAGTTCGGCCAGTACGTCGGCGAGGTCCACTCGGTGTGCTTCGCGAAGTCGCTCGACGCGGCCGGTGCTGCCGGTTGAGCGCGCCGTCGTGAGAGCGTTTCCACATCGCCGAAACGTGAGTTAGCATCACTGCACCCCTGAACCCGGAGCCCGGTGTGAACTCGACCCGAATCACAGGTGGCTCCGGCACCCGGCGACGACGGCGGGTCGCGGTCGCCGCCACGGCCATCGTCGCCGCCATCGCGGGCATCGGCGCGCTCACGGGCTTCCACCTCGAGCTGCGCGAGATCGACCCGCCGGGGCCGAACGCCCTGAGCGAGGTCGTCACCGACGAGGTCGTCGGCATCCGCACGTTCACGCCTCCCGCGGGCATCCGCGTCGAGGCGGACCTCGAGTACGGCACCCGCGAAGACGGCACCCTGCTCACCCTCGACGTGTGCCGACCCGCCGCGCCGGCCGCATCAGTCGCGACGACCGTCGACATCGAGGCTGTCCTTCCGGCGGTCGTCTCGATCCACGGCGGCAGCTGGACACGCGGCGACAAGGCCAACACCGACTGGCGCAACGTGTGCATGTGGCTCGCGAGCGAGGGCTTCGTCGCGGCATCCGTCAACTACCGTCTCGTGCCGAACGCGGTCTTCCCGTCGGCGATCGACGATGTCGCGCTCGCCGTCGAATGGCTGCGCGCTCCCGAACAGGTCGAGCGGTTCGGCATCGACTCCGCGCGCATCGGCGCATTCGGAGGCTCGGCGGGCGGCAACCTCGCGGCGCTGCTCGGCACGCGTGGCGATGGCCCTGTCGATGCGGGATCGCGGGTGGCTGCGGTCGCCGAGCTCTCGGGCCCCGTCGGCCTCGGCGCCGCCGAGCTGGCCGCCGATGAGGCATCCCTCTGGCTCCGCGGCATCATCGGCGACTACCTGGGCTGCAATCCGGACGCGAGCGATGCGAACTGCCCGCAGGCGACGGATGCCTCGCCGGCGAGCCACGCCGACGTGAGCGACCCGCCCGTCTTCATCGGCCATGCGGAGTCCGAGGTCGTGCCGCTCGGTCAGTCGCAGCGATTCGCGACGAGCCTCGCTGCCGCGGGGGTGCCGGCAGAGCTCGCGATCGTGCCGGGCGGCGAGCACTCGATCGGTATCCTCGACGAAGGGCTGCGGGCTCGAGTCGCAGCGTTCCTGCACGCGCACCTCGGCTGAGCGGAGTACCGATGCCCGAGCACGATTCACCGGCGCAACTGTCTCGTGGCGACTGGCGGGTCATCTTCAACCGCACCGTGCACGAGTACCGCATCCACCAGGTGCAGGACATCGCGGCCGCGCTCACCTTCTATGCGCTGCTCGCGACGCTGCCGGCGATGCTCGCGACGCTCGCGGCCATCGGCATCTTCGGTCGAGCTGAGACCGCGGCTGAGAACGTCCTTCGGGTGATCGAGGATCTCGGCGACGCGTCCGTCGCCGACGCGCTGCGCGAGCCGCTCGACCAGCTCGTGAACGCCGCGAACGCCGAGCTCGCCTTCGGCATCGGGCTGGCCGCGACCCTCTGGGCGGCATCGGGGTTCGTCGGCGCGTTCGGCCGCGGCATGAACCGCGTCTACGGCGTGAAGGAAGGGCGTCCGTTCTGGGAGATGCGACCCGCGATGCTCGCGGTCTCGGCCGCGGTCGTGGTGCTGGTCGCGATCGGCGGGGTCGCCATCGTCGTGACGGGTCCGGTGGCCGAGGCGGTCGCGCGAGCGGCGGGGCTCGACGAGGGCGTCGCGTTCTGGTGGGATCTCGCCAAGGTGCCCGTGCTCGCCGCGATCGGCATCGCCGTGCTGGCACTGCTCTACTGGGCCGCGCCGAATGTGAAGCGACGGCACCTGCGGTGGTTCAGCGTCGGCGCGATCGCTGCGCTCCTCGCCTGGCTGGTGACGACGGCGCTCTTCGGCGCCTACGTGATGGGGTTCGGCACGTACGAACGCACGTACGGCGTGCTGGGCGGCCTGATCGCCCTGCTGCTCTGGATCTGGCTGTCGAACCTGGCGATGCTCTTCGGCGCGGTGCTCGACACCGAGGTCGAGCGGGCACGCCAACTGCACGCCGGCATCGACGCCGCCGAGCAGGTGCAGCTTCCGCTGCGCGACGACCGGCAGATCATCGCCAACCGAACCCGGCGCGCCCGCGATGTCCAGGCATCGGAGCGCATGCGGGCCGATGCCGTTCTCGACGGCGTGACGCCGCCCGCCGGGCGGCCGCCGCACGGGTGACACCTGTGGCGGGATGACGCGCGCCGCGGTATCCGATCGCGCACCGCCGGCGGGGTCCGGACCCCTACGACGGTACGAGGCGCGAATGGCTCGCCGGGGGGATGTCGCGGGGCACCGGAAGTGCCAGAGTGACTGCATCATGGACGACCTCCGACAGCCGAAGACCCATCCAGCGCCGGCCGAACCGCCGAAGGCGCCGGCTCCGCCGGCCCCGCGCAGCGTGCGCACGATCGATGAGCGAGAGTTCCGGGCGTGGCTGTGGGTGACGACGTCGCTGCTCGCGCTCGTGCTCTTCGCGGTGTCGGTGCCGCTCGCGGCGACTGTGTACGGCGTGCACCTGCTCGCGGCCTTCGCCACGAGCCTCGCCCTCGCCGGTGCGCTGCCGCTCGCGGTGCGGTGGCCATGGGTCGCGGCAGGACTCGCGACCGGCGGCATCTTCGTCTTCGCCCTGCTCTCGGCGGGGTCGGAGGGTGCGCCGTGGCCGTGGCCCGTCACGACGATCATCGGCCAGGGCGCCCTGCTCATCGTGCTCGGGTTGCGACGCGTACCCTGGATGGTCGTGCTCGGCACGTGGATCGCCGGTGTGGCGGTGACGACGCCCTTTGCATTCGTCGACGGGGGCGCGCTCGCGAATCAGATCACGGCCGCCGCGGTGACGGCACTCGCACTGGCGATCGCGCTGCTCATCATGCAGGGTCGGCAGGTCGACGCCGAGCTCTTCCGCGAGCGCGCCCACTCGGCGTCGGAGCAGCAGCGACGCGTGCTCGTCGAGGAACGCACCCGCGTCGCCCGCGAGCTGCACGACGTCGTCGCGCACGGCCTGTCGGTGATCAACGTGCAGGCGACGAGCGCGCCCTACCGCATCTCCGACCTGAGCGACGAGGCGCGCACCGAGTTCGCCGAGATCGCCGCGACCTCGCGCACCGCGATGACCGAGATGCGCCAGCTGCTCGGGGTACTGCGCAGCTCGGAGTCCGCTGCGGAGACCACGCCGCAACCGGGGCTCGACGAACTGGGCGCACTCGTGACATCCGTCGAACGCGCCGGCGTGCCGGTGACCCTCGAACTCGGCGAGCGCCTGCCGGCGCCCGGGCTCGCGTCGACCGCTGCCTACCGCATCGTGCAGGAGGCGCTCAGCAACGTCGTGCGCCACGCGCCCGGCGCCACGACGCACGTCTCGGTCGAGGTGCTCGCCGACGACCTCGTCATCAGCGTCGAGAACGACGTGGCGACGGATGACCCGGGGCCCGACGCGAAGGGCGGAGGCCACGGTCTCGTCGGCATCGACGAGCGGGCGGCGCTGCTCGGCGGGCGCGCCGAGCACGGGGCACTGCCCGGCGGGGGCTACCGTGTTCTCGCGACGTTGCCGCTCGGGAGCGACGATCCACGCGACGGAGGACGCACGGCATGACGATCTCGGTGCTCATCGCCGACGACCAGGCGATGGTGCGCGCCGGATTCGCCGCGGTGCTCGCGGCGCACGAGGGAATCGAGGTCGTGGGCCAGGCGGCCGACGGCCTCGAAGCCGTGTCGATGGCGCACGAGCTGCGGCCCGACGTCGTGGTCATGGACGTGCGTATGCCGGGGCGGAACGGCATCGAGGCCACGCGGGCGCTGCAGACGCCGCCCCGCAGCTCGGACTACGTGCCCAAGGTGCTCATGCTCACGACGTTCGACATCGACGAGTACGTCTACGACGCGCTGCGGGCGGGGGCCAGCGGATTCCTGCTCAAGGACGCGACGCCCGAAGAGCTCGTCGCGGCGGTGCGCATCGTCGCGGGCGGCGACGCGCTGCTCGCGCCCAGCGTGACGCGCCGGCTCATCGAGGACTTCGCGCGGTCGGGGCCGCCGCCGCGGCCGTCGGGCACCCGGCTCGCGGAGCTCACCGAGCGCGAGCTCGAGGTGCTCACGCTCGTCGGGCGCGGACTGTCGAACTCCGAGATCGCGGCGGCGCTGTTCATCGCAGAGCAGACCGTGAAGACGCACGTGTCGAAGATCCTGCAGAAGCTCCACCTGCGCGACCGCGTGCACGCCGTGGTGCTCGCGTACGACACCGGTCTGGTCCAGCCGGGCGCGTAGCGCCGCCCCGATGGTCGAGTAGCGCGCGCAGCGCGCGTATCGAGACCCGGCGCACAACCCGGTGGTCGAGTAGCGCGCGCAGCGCGCGTATCGAGACCCGGCGACCACCCGGTGGTCGAGTAGCGCGCGCAGCGCGCGTATCGAGACCGGCCCACCAGGTCTCGATACGGCCCTGGCGGGCCTACTCGACCGACGCACCCGGTATCGAGACCCCGCCACGACCTGGCGGGCCTACTCGACGCGACGCAGCCCAGTATCGAGACCCGGCGACCACGTCTCGAGACCGGCCCACCAGGTCTCGACACGGCCCTGGCGGGCCTACTCGACCGACGCACCCATACCCCGGTACGGGTGCAGAACGGCTCCGGCGTGTGATGTCCCCGCCCGAACCCCGTTCCTAGCCTGCGGGCATGGCTACGACACACACCCTCAACCGTTCGGCTGCGAGGTCCGTCGCGGGCGGGACATCCGCCGGCCGGCGCACCGGAGTCGCCCGCGACTCGAGCGTCGACGCGATCCGCATCGTGCTGCTCGTAGCGGTCTTCGCCCTGCACGCCATGATGTGCGGGGTCAGCGTGGGCGCCGCCGGACCCGTGCTCGAGAACGCCCTCGAGGAGCAGGCCTGGTTCGGCCCGGTCAGCTGGGTCGTGCAGATCATGCCGCTCTTCTTCATCGCGGGCGGGTTCTCGAGCTTCCACCACTGGCGCTCGATGCGCTCACGCGGGGCGACGGCGTCGGACTACGTGCGCGCCCGCCTCGAGCGGCTCGTGCGCCCGGCGCTCGCGCTGGTGGTCGTGGTCGCCGCCGGTCTCGCCGCGCTCGCAGTCGCGGGCCTGCCGGCCGAGCTCGTCGCGACGGCCGGCTTCCGCATCGGGCAGCCGCTGTGGTTCCTCGGCGTGTACATCGCGATCTCAGCGCTGGTGCCGGTCATGCTGCGCGCCCATGAGCGCGCCCGCGTGCTCACCCCGATCGCCCTTCTTGCAGCGGTCGTCAGCGTCGACGTCACCCGCATCGCGACTGGCATCGACGCGATCGGCTTCCTCAACCTGCTGCTGGTGTGGCTGCTCGTCCAGCAGCTCGGCTTCCACCTCGCCGACGGCACGCTCGACCGGCTCGGCCGCGGCACTCTCGTGGGCATCGCCGGCGCCGCGCTCGCGGTGCTGGTCACGCTCACCGTCGTCGGTCCGTACTCCCCAGACATGTTCACGAACCTGAACCCGCCGACCGTGTGCCTGGTCGTGCTCGGGGTCGCCCAGCTCGCACTGTTCCAGCTGGCGCGCCCGCGCATCCGAGACTGGGTCGAGCGAGCGGATGCCTCGCGCCGCATCTCGTTCGTCGGCGAGCGGGCCATGACCGTGTACCTGTGGCACATGCCCGTGCTGGTCGCCCTCGCCGGCCTCAGCCTCGTGGCCAACGCGACAATCGGGATGCCCCTGCCCGAGCCGCTGACCCTTGAGTGGTGGGTGACGCGCCCGCTGTGGCTCGTGGTCGCTGCCGCGGTGGTCGTGCCCGTCGTGCTCGCCTTCGCCCGGTTCGAGCGGGCGCGGCGGCGCGGGGGTTCCGGGCGGACGCCGGTCGCGGCATCCGTCGGCTGGAGCGCAGTCGACGCCGTGTGCGGCGTAGCGGGCGTCGCGGTGCTGCTCGTCTCCGGTTTCGGGCCGGTGCCGGCACTGATCGCGATCGCGCTGCTGTTCGTGGCGCTTCGTGGCAGCCGACAGCTCGGCACGCAACTCAGCGCGCGTCGACCTCGGAGTCGGCGTTCACATCAACAGCCGGCGTCTCGGCGTCACCCGCTCGCGAGCGGCGGTGCTCGCGGTATCGACGCACGACGAGCGTGACGAGCGCGATCGCGATCGCCGCGTAGACCACGTAGTCGACGTAGCCGAGGTACTGGTCGAGCAGCTCGTGCTGGGTGCCGAGCGCGGCGCCCATGCCGATGAGGAACGTGTTCCAGATGCCGCTGCCGATCACGGTATAGAGGCAGAACCGGGTCAGGCCCATGCGGGCCGCGCCGGCGGGGATCGAGATGAGGCTGCGGACACCGGGGATCACGCGCCCGACCAGCACCGACCACGACCCGTGGCGCGTGAACCACTCGGCGCCGCGCTCGAGGTCGCTGCGACTCACGAGCTTCGTGCGGGCGATGAGATCGATGGCCCTGGACATGCCCACCGCGGCACCGAGCCAGTAGAGCACGAGTGCGCCGACGAGCGACGCCGCCGTGCTCCAGAAGATGAGCCAGCCGATCTGCAGGTCGCCGGCTTGGCTGAGGTAGCCCGCGAACGGCAGGATCACCTCGCTCGGGATCGGCGGCACGAGCACCTCGATGAAGACGAGCACGCCGACGCCGAACTCGCCGAAGGAGTTGAGGAGGTCGGCGGCGAACCCGGTGAGGCCCGTGAATCCGTGGTCGGTCGTCGTGGTGAGGAGTGTCATCCCCGCCAACGTTAGGAAAACCGAGATGAACGCAGCCTGAATCGGACTCAGTGCCCGTGCCCGCCCGGCAGCTCGAGGTGCTCCCCGTGCTCCCCGTGCGGCACCGCCTGGCCTCCCGCCGGCGTCGCGGCGAGCGCGGGGGTCGCCAGGGCCGCCACGAGCGCGGCACCCGCGACGAGCCCGACGAGCGATCGCCGATCGAACCCCGCGACGGGCGACCCATCGGGTCGGGCCGCCCGCGCGGGCGCGGTCGTCGTCACGCGTTCGAGCCGGAGCACGAGCGCGCAGGATGCTGCGACGACCACGATGAACACGGATGCCGCGACGAGGGGTCCCGCCGCGACATCCGCTCGCCCGACCCAGCCGGTCGCCACCAGCGCCCCCGCCCCCACGAGGAACGCGCTGCACGCGACCAGCACCGCAGCCGGCGCGACGGGCCGCCCGGCGCGGAGCGCGAGGACGCTCCACGCCAGCGCGGCCGCGCCGAACGCCGCTGCCACGGGCTGGACGATCCCCCCGGCACCGGCGGCGACGGCCAGCAGCACCAGCCCGGCGCCGACGGCGGCGAGCATCGGCCAACTGCGGGTCGCCGCCGCCAGTGCACGCATGGCCGGCCCCTACGCCGTCGCCACGCGGGTCGACGAGCGCTCGAACCCGAGACCGACTCCCAGCAGCACGATCGCGCTCGCGAGGTGCAGGAAGTGGTCGGCGGTGTTCAGCGCGAGGATGTTGGCCGCGGTGCCGGCGATGAAGAACCCGACGATGCCGAGCAGCAGGTAGACCGCTCCGACGGTCGTGTTCACGGCCTTCGCCGCGGGCGCCGACGCGAGGCCCGCGACGAGCAGTGCGGCGCCGATGAGGATGTGGGCGATGTTGTGCAGCGGGTTCACCTGGAAGACGCCGAGCAGCAGTCCGCCCTCGGTCGCGATGAAGCCGACGCCACTCGTGACGGCGAAGCCGAGCAGGCCGACGACGACGTACACGGCACCGAAGACGGTCGCGACGATGCGGTTCGGAGAGTTTCGCATGGGGGTACCTCCCTGTTCAGAGCGCGGCGGGCGCCGTGCTGATCAGGGATTCGGAGCACCCGCGCGGGCGGATTGGTCGGACAACGGGACATCCCTTCGACGAGCTCAGGACTGCGCCGTTACCGCTCTGAAACGCCGATGGGGTGAGATGGTGGCATGTCCGAACCGATCACCGTCTCGATCCGGCGCGAGGTCGACCCCGCGCACATCGCCGAGGCGACCGCGTGGGTGCAGACCGGCGTGAACCTCGCGAACAAGTACCCCGGCTTCCTCGGCTCGGGGTGGGTGCGCGCGGGCGAGACGTCGCAGGTGTGGCACATGCTCTACCGCTTCGCGAGCGACGAGGCCCTCGAGACCTGGGAGCGCTCGCAGGAGCGCGCCTGGTGGCTCTCGATGGGCGAGGGCTTCGTGCGCTCGGAGCGCGTGAAGCGCCGCACCGGCATCGAGGGCTGGTTCGACGACCCGGCGACGGGTTCGATTCCCGCGATGGATGCCTCGGGCGCGGCGATCTCCGACACGTCGGCGCCGCCGGCACCCCCGCGCTGGAAGCAGGCCGTCACGATCTGGCTCGGCTTCTTCCCGGTGAACCTCGTTTTCACCTACCTGACGTCGCCCATCCCGGGCTGGGGCGACCTGCCGGTCTGGACGCGGGTGCTCGTGACGACCCTCGTGCTCACGCCCGTGATGGTCTTCTGGGTGCTGCCGTGGGTCACCCACTGGCTGCGCCGCTGGCTCGCCCCGCGCGCCGCGTCGGTCGAGTAGCGACGCTCGCCCCGCGGGCGGCGTCGGTCGAGTAGCGACGAAGGAGCGTATCGAGACCTTGTCTGCGCGCGGCGTCGGTCGAGTAGCGACGAAGGAGCGTATCGAGACCTCGTGAGCGAGTCACGCGAACGGCCCTACCAGGTCTCGATACGCCGCGGGCGCGCCTACTCGACCGGCGTTCGGGCGCCGCGGATGCGGCGCGAGAGGGTGGCGGCGGCGTCGCGCACACCGTTCACGGCGAGCTCGCGCAGCTCGGCCGACGCGTCGTCGGGGAACGTCACCGCGATCGCCGCGGCGGGCCAGCCGAGGTGATCGACCACCGCCGCCCCGGCCGAGCGCGAGTCCGAGCGTGACCTCGCCGTTCTCGTCGGCCCAGCCGCGGGAGCGCACGTCGGCGAGCACGCGCTTCAGGCGACTGTAGCTCCAGCCCGGGGCATCCGACTCGCCCTGCGGCCGCCGTGATTCGAACGCCGCCCGATCGGGATACAGCGCCCGCAACTGCGCCGGGGGCAGCTCGGCGAGCATCGCGCGGCCGGTCGCCGTGAGGTGCGCGGGCAGGCGCACGCCGACGTCGGTGACGAGCGACGGGCGGCGCGGCGCGCGCTCCTCGACGAGGTAGAGCACGTCGCGCCCGTGCAGCACGGCGAGGTGCCCCGACTCGCCCAGCCGGTCGACGAGCCCCGCGACGAGCGGACGCCCGAGCCTGGCCAGCGGCTGCTGCCGGCTGAACCCGCTCGAGAGCTCGAACGCCGCGATGCCGAGGCCGTAGCGGCGCTCCTCGGGCAGGTGCACGACGAACCCGCGCTCCTGCATGACCGCGAGCAGGTGGTAGACCGTCGAGCGCGGCAGATCCAGCGCGGCGGCGATGGTCGCGGCCGGCACCGGCCCGCGTTGCGTCGCGAGGTGCGCCAGGATCGCGAGCGTCTGGTCGGCCGCGGGCACCTTCGACGGCGTCGTCATGCAGCCAGCGTACGCGAGTCTGGGATCTCAGACGGATGTCCCCGCCGCGGCGTTCCCGCGCGCGCGAGCGCAGTGTGGAATCGGAGGCATGAGCACCATCGCGCCTGCCCCCAGCCCCGTTGCGACATCCGTCACCGTGGGCACCGGCCCCGTCTCGATCGCCGACGTCGTCGCGGTGGCGAGGCACGGGGCATCCGTCGTGCTCGACGCGGCCGCACTCGACGGCGTGGCCGCGAGCCGCGCGATCATCGAGGCGCTCGCCGCAGACCCCGAGCCGCACTACGGCATCTCGACGGGCTTCGGCGCGCTCGCGACGACCTTCATCGCCGAGGATCGCCGGGCGCAGCTGCAGGCGAGCCTCGTGCGTTCGCACGCGGCCGGATCGGGTGCCGAGGTCGAGACCGAGGTCGTGCGCGCGCTCATGCTGCTGCGCCTCTCGACGCTGATGACCGGCCGCACCGGTGTGCGCCGGGAGACCGCCGAGACCTACGCGGCGATCCTCAACGCGGGCATCACGCCGGTCGTGCGCGAGTACGGATCGCTCGGGTGCTCGGGCGACCTCGCGCCGCTCGCGCACTGCGCACTCGTGGCGATGGGCGAAGGCGAGGTGCGGGTGGTCCCCGTCGGGCGAGTAGCGGAGGGTCTCGATACGCGTCCTCCTTCGTCGGGCGCTACTCGACCGGCGGCAGACGCGCTGGCCGCCGCCGGAATCACGCCGCTGCGACTCGGCGAGAAGGAGGGCCTCGCCCTCATCAACGGCACCGACGGCATGCTCGGCATGCTCGCCCTCGCCATCGACGACCTGCGCCTGCTGCTCGACGACCGCCGACATCGCCGCCGCGATGAGCGTCGAGGGCCTCATGGGCACCGACGCCGTGTTCGCCGAGGACCTGCACGCCCTGCGCCCGCAGCGCGGGCAGGCCATCTCGGCCTCGAACCTGCGTCGACTGCTCGGCGACTCCCCCATCGTGGCGAGCCACAAGGGCCCCGAGTGCACGCGCGTGCAGGACGCCTATTCGCTGCGCTGCGCCCCGCAGGTGCACGGCGCCGCCCGCGACACGCTCGCGCACGCGACCTCCGTCGCCGAGGCCGAGCTCGCGAGCGCCGTCGACAACCCGGTGCTCACCCTCGACGGGCGCGTCGAGTCGAACGGCAACTTCCACGGTGCGCCGGTCGCCTTCGTGCTCGACTTCCTGGCGATCGCGGTCGCGGATGTCGCGTCGATGAGCGAACGCCGCACCGACCGGTTCCTCGACCGCGCGCGCAACCAGGGCCTGCCGCCGTTCCTCGCGCACGAGGTCGGCGTCGACTCGGGCCTCATGATCGCGCAGTACACGGCCGCCGGCATCGTGTCGGAGCTGAAGCGCCTCGCGGTGCCGGCCTCGGTCGACTCGATCCCGTCGTCGGCCATGCAGGAGGACCACGTTTCGATGGGCTGGGCGGCCGCCCGCAAGCTCCGCCGCGCCATCGACGGACTCGGGCGCGTGCTCGCGATCGAGGTCATGACGGCGGCGCGCGGGCTCGCGCTGCGTGCGCCGCTCGAGCCCGGCTCCGCGACGGGCGCGGTCGTGGCGCTCGCGGCCGAGGCGGGCGCCGTGCCCGGGCCCGATCGGTTCCTCTCGCCCGAGATCGAGGCGATCGCCGAGGCCGTCGCGTCGGGTGAGGTGGCCGCGCGCGTGGCGGGCGTCCTGGGGCCGCTCGACTGACGGCAGCGACCGCCGTGGAGCACCGCTCCACAGATCCGGTGGTCGCAGCGAGGCCGTCATGCCCCCCGTACGGGGCTCCGTACCCCCCACTTGGGTGTTGTGACCCCGCGTGGGCGGTGTAAGACTGTTCTGAGTCGAGCGGACCACCCGACCCGTCGAGTGTTGCCTACGACCCGAACGGAAGCTCTATGAAACGGATCTCAGAAGGCCCAGAGGGCCACGACTGGTTCCGAGCGCGCCGCGCCCGGCCACGTGGCGTCATGGTCACCGCGCTCGCAGCCGTGATCATGCTCGGGGTCGCTGGGATCACGCCGGCGCAAGCTGAAGAGGTCGTGACGACCGAGACCGGCGCCGCTGATGCCGCGGTCGCGGCTGAGCCGATTCCCGAACCCGCGCCGGTCGTCCCCGAACCCGCACCGGTCCCCGAACCCGCGCCCGTTCCCGACCCGACGCCGGTTCCCGATCCCACGCCGCCGGATCCCACGCCGACGCCGACTCCCGACCCCACTCCGACACCACGCCGACGCCCGATCCGACGCCGACGCCCACTCCGACGCCGACGCCCACTCCGACGCCGACTCCGGATCCCACGCCGACACCCACACCGACGCCCACGCCGACGCCGACGCCGACACCGACCCACCCGACGCCCACACCGACGCCCACACCGACTCCGACCCCGGGACCGGCACGTCGACACCGGCCGGCACTCCGAGCGCCCCGGTGGTCCTTGTGGGTGACGGGCCGGTCGCACGCATCGTGACGACCACGAGGTCGGGCGCGGCTTCGAGCCTCACCTCGCTGATCAGGGCCCGCGCGGTGCTCGACCGTGCGGTCGCCGCCCTCCGCGACACGAAGGCCGAGCTCGAGGCGGCTCGCTCGACCCTCGAGGTCACCCGCGGCATCGCCGAGAACATCCAGCTCATCGCCGACGATGCCCGCGTCGACGCCGACGCCGCGGCGCGTGCGTACCTCGCGGCATCGAAGGGCGGCGACGCCTCGCTGAACTCGATGGCCGCCGCATTCGGCCAGGGCCGCGACCTGCTGGCGGGGCTCAGCGGCGTCGCCCGCGTCACCGAGATCGCCGGCGATGCCGACAAGCTGCTCGAGATCACCGGCGAGCGAGACGCCGCGGCCGAGGCCGCTGAGGCGCGCGCGGCCGAGGCGTGGGCTGCGGTCGACGAGATCGACATCGAGGCGCTCGAGAAGAAGGTCGACCGGGCCGAGCGAGCCGTCACCTCGGCTCGCAGGGCGCTCTCGGGCCTGCAGACGCGCGTCGCGTCGGCGAGCGTCGCGTTCGTGCAGACCCTCCCGCGGGATTCGGGGCTGCTCAGCGACCAGGGCTGGTCGGTCCCCGTGACCGGCGACCTCACCGACGGCTTCGGTCCTCGCCCGAACAAGCCGCTGCCCGGAGTCAACGAGTTCCACCGCGGCACCGATATCTCCGCCGGATGCCGCGAGCCCGTGTTCGCCGCGACGGCGGGCACCATCGTGCAGGCGGGCCGTAACGGCACCTACGGCAACTGGGTGCTCATCGACCACGGCTCCGGAATCTCCACGGGCTACGCGCACCTCGTCGAGGGCGGCACCGTCGTCGAGCCCGGGCAGGCCGTGAAGGCCGGGCAGCTCATCTCGGCCGTCGGCTCGACCGGCGCGTCCACCGGCTGCCACCTGCACTTCGAGGTGCGCATCGACGGCACCGCCGTCAACGCGATCCCGTTCATGGCCGCGCGCGGCATCGCGCTCGGCTGAGTTCGACACCCTCGCCGAGCCCGTCCGGTATCCCAGACGCGAGGCACGCGACATCCGTTGTCCGACGCCGTCGGTTGGTGTGTGATCGGAGCATGACCGACGCACCCACCGCCCCCGCACGCACCGTGCGCGCCGCGCGCGGCTCCGAGCTCACCGCCAAGAGCTGGCAGACCGAGGCGCCGCTGCGCATGCTCATGAACAACCTCGACCCCGAGGTCGCCGAGCGCCCCGAAGACCTCATCGTCTACGGCGGCACGGGCAAGGCCGCACGCAACTGGGAGGCGTTCGACGCGATCGTGCGCACCCTCGAGGACCTCGAGGCCGACGAGACGCTGCTCGTGCAGTCGGGCAAGCCCGTCGGCGTGTTCCGCACCCACGAGTGGGCGCCCCGCGTGCTCATCGCCAACTCGAACCTCGTGGGCGACTGGGCGACATGGCCCGAGTTCCGACGGCTCGAGCAGCTCGGCCTCACGATGTACGGACAGATGACGGCCGGCTCGTGGATCTACATCGGCACGCAGGGCATCCTGCAGGGCACCTACGAGACGTTCGGTGCGATCGCCCGCGCACGGTTCGACGGTTCGCTCGCCGGCACGCTCACGCTCACGGGCGGCTGCGGCGGCATGGGCGGCGCACAGCCGCTCGCCGTGACCATGAACGAGGGCGTCGTGCTCATCGTCGACGTCGACGAGACCCGCCTGCGGCGTCGCGTCGACCACGGCTACCTCGACGAGATGACCGACGACATCGACGACGCGATCGCGCGTGTGCTCGCGGCGAAGGCGTCGCGCACGCCGCTCAGCGTCGGCCTCGTCGGCAACGCCGCCACCGTCTTCCCCGAGCTCCTCGCCCGCGGTGTCGCCATCGACATCGTCACCGACCAGACGAGCGCGCACGACCCGCTGTCGTACCTGCCCGAGGGCGTCACGGTCGGCGAGTGGCACGAGCTCGCGGCATCCGACCCCGAGGGGTTCACCGAGCGCGCCCGCGCCTCGATGGCCAAGCAGGTGCAGGCGATGGTCGAGTTCCAGGACGCAGGGGCCGAGGTCTTCGACTACGGCAACTCCATCCGCCGCGAGGCGGAACTCGGCGGCTACGACCGGGCGTTCGCGTTCCCGGGCTTCGTTCCGGCGTACATCCGTCCGCTGTTCGCCGAGGGCAAGGGCCCGTTCCGATGGGCTGCGCTCTCGGGCGACCCGGCCGACATCGCCGCGACCGACAAGGCGATCCTCGAGCTGTTCCCCGAGGACGAGCACCTCCGCCGCTGGATCACGCAGGCCGGCGAGAAGGTGCACTTCGAGGGGCTGCCCGCCCGCATCTGCTGGCTCGGCTACAAGGAACGCCACCTCGCGGGCCTGAAGTTCAACGAGATGGTCGCGTCGGGCGAACTCAGCGCCCCGGTCGTCATCGGCCGCGACCACCTCGACTCGGGCAGCGTCGCGAGCCCCTACCGCGAGACCGAGGCGATGGCCGACGGCTCCGACGCGATCGCCGACTGGCCGCTGCTCAATGCGCTGCTCAACACCGCCTCGGGTGCGACCTGGGTGTCGCTGCACCACGGCGGCGGCGTCGGCATCGGCCGTTCGATCCACGCCGGCCAGGTGATCGTCGCCGACGGCACCGACCTCGCGGCGGAGAAGATCGCCCGCGTGCTCGTGAACGACCCGGGCACCGGCGTCATGCGCCATGTCGACGCCGGCTACGACCGCGCCATCGAGGTCGCTCGCGAACGCGGCCTGCGCGTGCCTATGCTCGACGCATGAGCGACGGCGCGGCCGCACGACGGATGCTGATCACCGGCATCGCCGAACTGGTGACGAACGACCCGGCAACCGACCGCGAAGCCGGAGCACTCGGCATCGTCCGTGACGCCGCCGTGCTCGTTGAGGACGGACGCATCGCCTGGATCGGCGCCGCCACGCACGCGACCGAGCACCTCACGCTGCACGATGAGCGCGTCGACCGGCGCGAGGGCGAGGAGCGCCGCGGCATCTGGGACGCCGATGTCGAGGTCGTCGATGCGGGCGGGCGGGCCATGATCCCGGGGTTCGTCGACAGCCACACGCACCTCGTCTTCGGCGGCGACCGGGCCGACGAGTTCGCGGCGCGCATGGCCGGCCAGCGATATGCCGCGGGCGGCATCCGATCGACGGTGGCCGCCACGCGGGCCGCGACCGACGACGAACTGCGCGCCCGACTCGCGGGGTTCGTCGCCGAACTGCACGCCCAGGGCACCACGACCTTCGAGGTCAAGTCGGGCTACGGCTTGAGCGTCGCCGACGAGCAGCGCCTCGTGCGCCTCGCACGTGAGGTCACCGACGAGGTCACATTCCTCGGTGCGCATGTCGTGCCGGCCGACTTCGCCGATCCCAGCGCCGACGGCGGTCCGGCCCGCGGGGCCGACGCCTACGTCGACCTCGTCATCGGCGAGATGCTCGCGGCGTGTGCGCCGTCCGCGCGATGGGTCGACGCCTTCTGCGAGCGCGGCGCGTTCACGCCCGAGCAGTCGCGCCGGGTGCTCGAGGCCGGCCGCGCCGCGGGCCTCGGCGTGCGCGTGCACGGCAACCAGCTCGGCCCCGGTGAGGGCGTGCAGCTCGCGGTCGATCTCGACGCGGCATCCGTCGACCACTGCACCTTCCTGAGCGAAGCGGATGTCGCAGCGCTCGCGGCATCGAACACCGTGGCCACCCTGCTCCCGGGAGTCGAGTTCTCGACCCGCCAGCCCTACCCCGACGCGCGCCGCCTCATCGACGCGGGTGTCACGGTCGCGCTCGCGAGCGACTGCAACCCGGGCTCGAGCTTCACGAGCTCGATGCCGTTCTGCATCGCCGTGGCCGTACGCGACATGGGCATGACGCCGGCCGAGGCGGTGTGGGCCTCGACGGCGGGAGGCGCACTGGCGCTGCGCCGCACCGACGTCGGAGCGCTGAGGCCCGGTGCGAGTGCCGACCTCGTGCTGCTCGACGCGCCGAGCCACGTGCACCTCGCGTATCGCCCGGGCGTACCGCTCGTGGCGCGCGTCTGGAAGGACGGCGCGACCGTCGCCTGAGGCGTCGCCGCGCCGCGAGCACTCAGTCGTCGTCGCTTCGTCGCATGCGTCGGCGAGCCGACAGCAGCGTGAGCTCGGGGCGACCCGCCACCAGTCGCTCGGCGCGGTCGAGCACCTCGGTCACCCGGTCGGCGGTCGCAGCGACGACGCCGACGCCGATGCGGTCGCGCCGATGCAGGTCCTGGTCCTCGACCTCGGCCACGCTCGCCTCGGTGGTGCGCCGCAGGTCGGCGAGCAGCGGACGCAGCACCGCCCGCTTCTCCTTCAGCGAATGCACGTCGCCGAGGAGCAGGTCGAACTCGATCCAGCCGATCCACATCGGGCGGATGCCGCTCAGCCCGCCGAGGCGACCCGTGCGACCTCGATCGCGCCCATCCCCGTGAACCGGATCCAGGCACGGTCCTCCGACTCGACGAGCGTCATCATCACCTGGCCGCACGAGCCGCAGCGTACGACGGTGCCGGCACCGCTCGGGTAGACCATCGCCCGCGCGAGCTCGGCCGTGGTGCCGCAGCCCTCGCACTTCGCGACCGCCATGGTCACGTCGAAGGCGAAGAACTCCGAAAGTGGTCCCGCGAGCGAGTTGCCGTCGACGTGGGTCATCACATGCCTCCGTATCGCTCGGTGCGGATTGACCGCGGGTCGTGCCCGAGCCCGACCAGCCAGTCCGCGACGCGTTCGACGAATCCCGTCGAACCGCAGACGTACACGAGCGGGCGCTCCGCCGCCGGCAGCACCGCCGCCTCGACCATCTCGCGCGTGACCCGCCCTGGTCGTGTCGGCCAGCCGTCGGGCGCCCGCCGCGTATAGACCAGATCGAGGCGAAGCGGGGCGGATGTCCCGGCCAGCGCCTCGAGCTCACGCGAGAAGTACACGTCGTCGGGGGAGCGCACGGAGTAGAGCAGCCGGAACGGCGTCTCGTCGCCGGCCTCGGCGCGGGCGCTCGCGATGGCGTAGAGCGGCACGACGCCCGATCCGCCCGCGATGAGCTGCACGGGGCGGGGGTCGGCACCGGGCCGCCACACGAAGAACGCACCGAGCGGCCCGTGCAGTTCGAGCATGTCGCCCGCGCGCACCTCATCGACGAGGAACGGCGACACCTCGCCGTCGGGCAGCTTGTCGACCGCGAGCACGACCCGCGAGGAGTCGCCCGACGATGCGATCGAGTACGACCGGCTGGCGGTGTACCCGTCGGGGGCGGTGAGCCGCACGTCGAGGTGCTGGCCAGGCGCGTTGCCGGGCCATCCGTCGACCTCGAGCTCGAGGCGAGTCGCATTCGGCGTCTCGCGGTGCGCGGCGTTGACGGTGCCGACGTGCCATCCGG
This sequence comes from uncultured Actinomycetota bacterium, assembly GCA_963758615.1. GTDB lineage: Bacteria > Actinomycetota > Actinomycetes > Actinomycetales > Microbacteriaceae > Agromyces. Next base: position 179,863 of record CAVWVZ010000011.1, read on the forward strand.
AGCGGGGCACCGTGCTGATGGCGGGCCGCGGTGTCGACGGTGTCGCTCACCAGTAGCGCTCTTCCTTCCACGGGTCGCCGTGGATGTGGTAGCCGTTCTGCTCCCAGAAACCGGGTTCGTCGCTCGGCATCATCACGAGGCCGCGCACCCACTTCGCGCTCTTCCAGAAGTACAGGTGCGGCACGAGCAGTCGCGCCGGACCCCCGTGCTCGGGGTCGAGCGGCTCGCCGTCGAACTCGAAGGCGACCCAAGCCTGCCCGTCGAGCAGTTCGTCGAGCGGCACGTTGGTGGTGTAGCCGCCGTAGCTGTGAGCCATGACGTAGTCGTACTCGGTCTCGACGTCCTCGAACAGGGTGTCGAGCGACACCCCACGCCAGCTCGTGCCGAGCTTCGACCAGTGCGTGACGCAGTGGATGTCGGTGGACACCTCGTCGATCTTCAACGCCATGAACTCGTCCCAGTTCCACGACTTCGCGCCCGTCTCGGTGCGGATGGTGAACTCCCATTCGGCGGTGTCGACGTCGGGAGTCGGTCCGGCCGACAGCACGGGGAAGTCGTGGACGAGTGTCTGGCCGGGCGGAAGGTTCTCGTCACGCTCGCGACTGCGGCCACCGAACCCTCTGGTGATGAACGACATGGGCGCTCCTCCCGACGCATCAGACATTAGTCACCGTGGGTCCCGATGTCACCCTTGAACCGGCAGATCGTCGTGCCTTGGCCCCAACTCCCCCGTGGTGCCCTCCTCGGCGCGGTCGGACGCGCCTAGCGAGGCGTGTCGAACCAGGAGTCGACCGGCTCCGACTCGACGGCCTCGCGCCACGTCTCGGCGTCGAAGCGGAACTCCGCGACGGCGCACGTAGGCATGTGCTCGATCTCCCCGTCGGACAGCGAGAATGCGAGGTCGGAGAGCCCGGGATCGTGGGCCACGATCATGACGGTGCCGACCGCGTCGTCGGCCTCCCCGGCGATATCGAGGATCGCTTCGGGCGATGCCCCGTAGAGGCGCTCGTCGAGCTCGACGTGCTCGTGCATGAGGCCCATCGCCCGCGCCATCAGCTGCGCCGTGCTGCGTGCCCGCACCGCCGTGCTCGAACGGATGACGTCGGGAACGGTGCCACGTTCGCCGAGGCGGTGCCCCATGAGCGGTGCGTTGCGGAGGCCGCGCTCGTTGAGCGGGCGCTCGTGATCCTCGAGCCCGGGCTCATCCCAGCTCGATTTCGCATGACGCACGAGCAGGAGCGTCTTCATGTGCCCGAGTCTGCCACCGCACGCGGCGTCGCGCGAGGGGTCGGCGGGCGGGTCGAGCCTCGCGTCGGGCGCTCGCGGGCGGGCGGGCGCGTCAGCCGCGCGCGAGCATCCCCGCCGCGAACTCGAGCACGCACAGGGCAGCGAGCCGAACGGTGCGCCCGTCGGCTGCGTCGGCGGTGGCGTCGATCTCGACGAGGTCGGCACTGCGCACGCGAGGATCGGATGCCGCGGCGCGCACGAGCGCCCGCAACTCCCACGCTGCGAGACCGCCCGGCACCGAGGCGGGGCATCCGGGCGCGACGGAACGGTCGCAGGCGTCCACGTCGACGTCGAGGTGCACGGGGCCGCCGGCGGCGCCCGCGATCTCGAGCGCCTCGGCCATCACGCCGGCGAGGTCGCGCCCGTGCAGCTCGTCCCGATGGATCACGGTGATGCCGAGGTCGGCGGCTCGTTGCGCGTAGGCGGCCGAGTTCGCGAAGTCGGCGATGCCGATCTGCACGACGCGGCGCGGGTCCAGTCCGGCCTCGACCAGTCGGCGCACGGGCGATCCGTTGCTGACGCCGTCGCGCAGGTCGAAGTGGGCGTCGATCGTGATGAGGCCGGCGGAGGCGAGATCGCCGCCCCACGCACCGAGTGCGGTGGCCACCGTCACCGAGTTGTCGCCGCCGAGGGCCACCAGCGTCGCCGACCTGTCGAGCGCGGCCGAGACGGCGGCGATCGTGCGCGCCTCGCCCTCGGGAGAGTCGGGGTCGACGATGTCGCCGGCGTCGGCGAACCGCAGCTCGGCGAGGTCGCGCTGCCCACCGTCGCGGGGACGACCTGACGAACCGGCACCGCGGATCGGCATGAGTGCCGGGCTGTACCGCTCGAGCGCCGCCCGGATCGCCGCGGGCGTCTCGTGTGCGTTCGTCGGCGAGAGCGACGTGCGCGATGCCGGCACGCCGAGCAGGGTGAGATCGACGGATGTCCCGGGCTCGAGGGTCTCGAGCGCGGGCCAGCCGCCCGCGCGCGGCCAGAGGGGATCGTGCGAAAGCGTCGACATGCCTCGAAGCTAGCAATGCGGCAGGCCGCGTGCCGAGGCATCCGTCACCGATCTCGTCTGCGATACCGGACGCCGCTGCAACTCGCGATACGACCGCGGGCGTAGGCGAGGTGACTCCGACGGGCGGATGTCCCCTCGCCGCGGGTGCGGCATCGTCGAAGCATGACCACGACCATGCAGCCGACGATTCGCGGCGCCCAAGCACGCGGCATCCGACTGCCGCTCTCGACGCGCACGCGCAAGCTGGTGCTGCTCGTGCACATCGCGGCGGCGGGCGTGTGGCTCGGATTCGACCTCGTGCTCGGCATCCTCGTGCTCACCGCCTTCGGCTCCGATTCGACGGCCGCGGGTGCCGCCGCCGCGAGCATCGCCGCCTTCGCGACGTGGCCGCTCGCCGCCATCGGACTCGTGACGCTCGTCACGGGGGTGCTGCTCGGGCTCGGTACGAAGTACGGGCTCGTGCGGTACTGGTGGGTGCTCGTGAAGCTCGCGATCAACGTCGTGCTGGTGACCCTCGTCGTCCTGGTGCTCGTGCCCGGTGTCACGGCGGTCGGCGACGCGGGCAGAGCCGCGCTGGTCGACGGCGCGTCGCCGACGGTTTCGGCAACGCTCGTCTTCCCCCCGCTCGTGTCGTCGACCGCCGTGATCGTGGCGATGACGCTCTCGGTGTTCAAGCCCTGGAAGCGGGTGCGCCGGGGCAGCTGACGCCGCCGGGTTCAGGGACTTGGCGCGTGCCAGGGCCGCGGGTCGGTGCGCAGAAGGCCGAACAGGTCCACGTCGTGGTTGCGCCCGTCGTTGAAGAACGCGCCGCGAATGCGCCCCTCGTGGACGAACCCGCACTTCTCGGCGATGCGCTTGCTCGCGGCGTTCTCGGGGACGATCACGAGTTGGATGCGGTGCTTCTTCTTCGCGCCGAAGAGGTAGTCGACGAGCAGCTGCACCGCCTCGGTCGTGTATCCGCGGCCCGCGTGCGCCTCGTCGTACAGCTGGTAGCTCAGCTCGAAGGCGTCCCAGTAGCCGACCGGCGGGAAGAACTCGATGTGGCCCACCATCTGCCCGTCGAGGTTGCGGATCAGCAGGGTGCCCTCCTCCTTCTCCCAGAACCCGGTCTGCGCGAACCGCGTCTTCATGGTCGATTCCGACAGCACGCCGAGCGGGAAGTAGGCGCCGCGGTTGCGGATGTCGACATGCGCCGCGTAGAACGCGGGCAGATCGGCCTCGCGCACCGGGGCGAGCACCACTCGATCGCCGGTCAGCATCGCGCTGCACCCCACCGCCTGTGGATCATGCCCGCAGCGTACTCCGGTCGCGTGTCGGCTCGACAGGGGGCAGGGGCGCGGATCCCGCCGAGTTCACCCCCGGAGTGCCGCGAGCAGCTCTCGCTCGCGCGTCGCGCTGAGCCCCGCGCCGCGCTCTCGGTCGAGGCCCTGCGCGCGCTCCCATTCGAGGGTCTCGGCGAGCAGTTCGTCGAGCGGGCGCAGGCGCAGGCCGGCGGCGACCGCCGCGGCGTTGGACCGGTCGAGGAACGCGTCCCACTCGGGGTCGATGATCCAGAGCGGCAGCGAGTCCGGCCCGGACCACTCGGCGACGCCCTGCTCGGCGAGCCACTCGGGCGCCGCCGCGACGACCTCTCCCCGATGCCCGGCGATCATGCGGGAGCGTGCCAGCCAGTCGCCGAACGTGGTTCGATCGCCGACGGCGTTGAAGGCCCCGGTGCGCCGCTGCTCGATGCCGTCGAGCGTGAAGCGCACGAGGTCGTCGACGTGGATCGCCTGCACCGGCGCGTCGAGGATGTCGGGGATGAGGATCGGTCCGTCGTCGCGGGCGGCGCGCGCGACCCAATAGCCGCTGCGCCCCGAGGCGTCGCCCGGCCCGGCGATGAGCCCGGGGCGCACGATCAGCAGCCGGTCGCCGAGCGCGTCGCGATACGCCGCCTCGATCGCCGACTTCGCCTCCCCGTAGGTGTCGGGTGTCGACTCGTCGGACTGGAGGGGCACCATGAGCTCGGCCGCCTCGTCGGCGCCAGGCTCATGGTGCGAGGCATAGACGTTGCCCGAGGAGATGAAGGTCCAGTGCGCTGCGCGTGCGCCGAGGTCGGCGGCCGCACGCCTCGCGAACCCCGGCTGGCGCGTGACGTCGATCACGGCGTCCCAGTCGCGGTCGGCGACCTCGTCGTACGCGCCGGGCAGCGACCGGTCGGCCTGCACCAGCGCGGCCCCCTCGGCCACGGCGCCCGCCTCGCCGCGCGCGAGACAGGTCACCCGGTGCCCGCGCGCCATCGCCGCCCTCGCGAGTTCGCGTCCGAGCCATTGCGTGCCACCGAGGATGAGCAGGTCCATCCAGCCATCACAGCAGCATGCGGATGTCCCGCGCAGCAGTGTTCTCGCAGCGCGAACCGATCCGGCGCCGATGAATCGTCGCACTCGGGAACAGATCGTTGCTCGCGTTGGTTCTGCCCATATGCATGAGGTACCCCCTAGGGGTATAGTGGATTCCGCCGAGGACAGGAGCAACGATGAGCACGTCGCACGACCCGCACTCGACACACGAGCAGTCAGGACCCGAGCCTGCCGTGCGCGAGCACGAGCATGCCGGGCACGAGCACGAGCACGAGCACGCCGAGCACGAGCACTCCGAGCATCAGCTGCACGAGCACGCCGGGCACGAGCACGAGCACGACCGCCACACCGGCCACGACATGAGCGCGCACGCCGGCCACGACGAGCACGCCGGGCATGACATGCACGCGGGCCACGGCGGCCACGGCGATCACGTCGGCCAGTTCCGCCGCCTGTTCTGGATCATGCTCGTCATCGCGGTGCCGACGATCCTGTTCAGCCCGATGTTCGCCGAGATCATCGGCTACTCCCTCCCCGACAACGCACTGATCCCGTGGATCTCCCCCGTGCTCGGCACGGTGCTCTACTTCTGGGGCGGTCGCCCGTTCCTCACCGGCGCATGGTCGGAGCTCAAGGCGCGCAAGCCCGGCATGATGCTCCTCATCGGCCTCGCCATCACCGTCGCCTACTTCGCCTCGCTCGGAGCGACCCTCGGCCTCCTCGACCACCGCCTCGACTTCTGGTGGGAGCTCGCGCTCCTGATCGTCATCATGCTCCTCGGCCACTGGATCGAGATGCGCTCGATCGCCGCGACCTCGTCGGCGCTCGACGCGCTCGCGGCGCTGCTCCCCGATGAGGCCGAACGCGTGACGGATGCCGCGGACGGGACATCCGTCATCGAAACGGTCGCCCCGTCAGCACTGCAGGTCGGCGATCTCGTGATCGTGCGGCCCGGCGGACGCGTGCCGGCCGACGGCGTGGTCGTCGACGGAACCGCGGCGGTCGACGAGTCGATGATCACCGGCGAGTCCATCGCGGTGAGCCGCGGCCCCGGTGACCGCGTCGTCGCGGGCACGGTGGCGACCGACACCGCCCTGCGGGTGCGCGTGGCCGCGGTCGGCGACGACACGGCACTCGCGGGCATCCAGCGGCTCGTGGCGCAGGCCCAGGCCTCGACGTCCCGCGCGCAGCGCCTCGCCGACCGCGCCGCAGGGTGGCTGTTCTGGTTCGCCCTCGGCGCCGCGGTCATCACCGCGATCGCATGGACGCTCGCCGGGAGCCCCGACGACGCCGTCATCCGCACGATCACCGTGCTCGTCATCGCCTGCCCCCACGCCCTCGGCCTCGCGATCCCGCTCGTCGTGTCGATCGCCACCGAGCGCGCGGCGCGCGGCGGCGTGCTCATCACCGACCGCCTGGCCCTCGAGACGATGCGCACGGTCGGTGCGGTGCTCTTCGACAAGACCGGCACCCTCACGAAGGGCGAGCCCGCGGTGACGAACGCGGCGGTCGCCCCCGGGCACGCGCTCAGCCTCGACGAGCTGTTCGCGCTCGCAGCGGCGGCCGAAGGCGACTCCGAGCACCCGCTCGCCAAGGCGATCGTCGCCGAGGCCGCCAAGCGGGGCGTCGCGCCGCGGGCCGCTCAGGACTTCGAGGCGTCTGCCGCGGTCGGCGTGCGAGCACGCGTCGACGGGCGAGCCGTGCAGGTCGGCGGACCGGGCATGCTCGAGCTCGAGGGGCGGCCGCCGCTCGAGGCATCCGTCATCTGGGCGCACGCCGGGGCGACCGTGCTGCACGTGCTCGTCGACGGCGAGGTCGCGGGCGCGATCGCTCTCGCCGACGAGGTGCGTCCCGAATCGAAGCAGGCCGTCGACGCGCTGCGGTCGCTCGGCGTGCAGGTCGTCATGATCACGGGCGACGCCGAACCGGTCGCCCGCACGGTCGCCGCGCAACTCGGCATCGACCGGGTCTTCGCGGGAGTGCGCCCCGAGGACAAGGCCGCGAAGGTGCAGGAGTTGCAGGCCGAGGGCCTGTCGGTCGCGATGGTGGGTGACGGCGTGAACGACGCCCCGGCGCTCGCGCAGGCCGATGTCGGCATCGCGATCGGCGCCGGCACGGATGTCGCGATCGCCTCGGCCGGCGTCATCCTCGCGTCATCCGACCCGCGTTCGGTGCTCTCGGTCATCGAGCTGTCGCGCGCGAGCTACCGCAAGATGGCGCAGAACCTCTGGTGGGCGGCCGGCTACAACCTCATCTCGGTGCCGCTCGCCGCCGGCGTGCTCGCGCCGATCGGGTTCGTGCTGCCGATGTCGGTCGGCGCGATCCTGATGTCGCTCTCGACGATCATCGTCGCCGCGAATGCGCAGCTCCTGCGCCGCCTCGACCTGCGGCCCGAGGCTTCGACGCGCGCGGTGCTCGCGCGGGCGCGCTGAGCCCCCGGCCGGGACATCCGCCCGGGATCTGAACGCAACTCAGGAGAATGGTCGCGATGCCGCGCTCACAGCGAGGGTGGGGCCCATTCTCCTGAGTTGTGTATGTCCGACGGGCCGAGCGAGGAGCTCAGGCGAGCGACAGCACGAACGACAGCACGAATCCCGCCGCAGTGCTGAGCGCCACGGCCGGGCCTCCGTGCTCGTACGCCTCCGGCATCAGGGTGTCGGCGAGCGACGCGATCACCGCGCCGGCGGCGAAGGCCAGCGGCAGCGAGATGGTCTCGGGGTCGGTGTTGGAGAGCGGACCGGCGCCGACGATCACCGCGACCACGAGCAACGCGGCGCAGATCGACCAGAGCCCGAGGACGCTCGCGGCCGACCTGCCCTGGGCCCGCATCGACGACGCGCCGACGAGCGCTTCAGGCAGGTTCGACACGAAGATGGCCGCGAGCAGCGCCAGGCCGCCGGTTCCCTCGCCGAGTGACACCCCGAGCGCAAGGTTCTCTGGAACGCCGTCGAGCGTCACGGCAGCGAGGAGGGCCAAGCCTGCCGCACCACGCGTGGTGGCGGAAGTCGGTGCCCGCTCGACCGCTGCGGCGTCGGTGTCGAGCTTGGCGCTGCCGCGGTACTCGTCTGCCGGCTTCTCGCTCGAGGCCGGCTGCGCCCATCGGTCGAGTCCGGCGCTCAATACGGTGAACACCAGTGCACCGACGAGCAGGCCGATGGCAGCCCGCCAGATGCCGCCGCGCTCGTAGGCGTCCTCGAACAGCTCGAACGTGAGCGCGGTGATCAGCGCTCCCGCGGCGAACGACAGCAGGATGGCCAGGAGCCGCTTGGGAAGTTGGAAGCGCACGCCGATGAACGCGCCGATCAGGAGCGCGCTCGACGCGACGATCCCGAACAGCGATGCCATGGCCACGCCGCAAGTATCCGGTGCAGCGACCCGCGCGGGCAGGGGGTTGCTTCGCACTCCCCGGGCGTGTTTCGACGAGCCGTGGAAACATGTTCTGGAAGAAGTTCGCCACGATGTCGATCCGAGCCATCGCCGTTCGACGCTCAAGTAAGCGGGCGAATCAGCCCCCACACGCGGGGCGAGACCGCCCCACATGACAAGGAGAGAACGACCATGAAGTACATGCTGATCATGCGGGCCAACGACGAGGGCTACGCGGCGTACGACGAGATGGACTTCACCGAGATCATCGCCGCGATGGGCGCCTACAACGAGTCGCTCATCAAGGCGGGCGTGCTGCTCTCCGGCGAGGGCCTCGCCGATGCGAAGGAGGGCTTCGTGGTCGACTTCGACGCGACGCCGCCCGTGGTCACCGACGGCCCCTACGCCGAGGCGAAGGAGCTGTTCAACGGCTTCTGGATCATCCAGGTCTCGAGCAAGGAGGAGGCCGCGGAGTGGGCCAAGCGCTGCCCGCTCGGCCCCGGCACCCGGCTCGAGGTGCGCAGGGTCAACGAGCTCGAGGACTTCCCGCAGGACAACGAGTGGATCCAGAAGGAGGCCGGCTGGCGCGCCGAGGCCGAGGGTCGACTCACCGCGTCCGAGTGAGCGCAGGCTGCCCGACTCCCGAGAACGGCACACGATGAACGAGACGGATGTCCCGGGCACGGTCCAGGCGGCGGACACCGACGCCGCCGACCGTGCCCGGCGCACCATCGCCGCGGTGTGGCGCATCGAGTCGGCGCGCATCGTCGCGACGCTCACGCGCTTCGTCGGCGATGTCGGGCAGGCCGAGGACCTCGCGCAGGAAGCGCTCGTCGAGGCGCTCCAGCAGTGGCCCGACGAGGGAGTGCCTCGCAATCCCGGAGCCTGGCTCACCGCGGTCGCGAAGCGCCGGGCGATCGACGGGTGGCGTCGCCGCGAGCGGCTCGACGAGCGGTACGCGGCGATGGCCCGCGACCTCGAGCAGCAGGGCGGCGAGGCATCCGACACGTTCTGGGACCCCGACACGATCGACGACGACATCCTGCGGCTGATCTTCGTCTCGTGCCACCCGGTGCTCTCGCGCGAGGCGCAGATCGCGCTCACGTTGCGCATCGTGGGCGGCCTGTCGAGCGACGAGATCGCGCGGGCCTTCCTGGTGCCGACGGCGACGATCCAGCAGCGCATCGTGCGCGCGAAGAAGACCCTCGCCGCCGCGAAGGTGCCGTTCGAGGTGCCCGAGCCGAGCGAGTACGCCGAGCGACTCGGTTCGGTGCTGAGCGTGCTCTACCTGATCTTCAACGAGGGCTACCTGCCCGCCTCCGGAGAGCAGTGGGTGCGGCCGGATGTCTCGGCCGAGGCCCTGCGGCTGGGTCGCGTAGTGGCCGGGCTGATGCCGAAGGAGCCCGAGGCGCAGTCCCTCGTGGCACTCATGGAGTTCACGGCCTCGCGCTTCCCGGCGCGCACGGCGCGTGACGGAACGCCGATCCCGCTCGACCAGCAGGATCGCTCTCGCTGGGACCGCGCCCAGATCGCCCGCGGCTCCGAGGCGCTCGCTCGCGCCGACCGCATCGGGCGTGGACGAGCGTCCTACGGGCTGCAGGCCGCGATCGCCGAGTGCCATGCCATCGCGCCGACCGCCGAGGGGACCGACTGGGGCCGCATCGCGCTGCTCTACGAGGCGCTCGGTCGCCTCGCGCCGTCGCCGGTGGTCGAACTCAACCGCGCGGTCGCGGTGGCGATGTCGACGGGGCCGGCCTCGGCGCTGCGCATCGTCGACGCGCTCGCGGTCGGAGGCAGGCTCGCCGGCTACGCCCCGCTGCCTGCGGTGCGCGGCGAGCTGCTCTCGCGCCTCGGGCGCAATGACGAGGCCCGCATCGAACTCGAGCTCGCCGCGCGGCTCACCGGCAACGAGCGCGAACGCGCCGCCCTGCTCGCGAAGGCGTCGGCGTTGCCGCGCTGACCCGACGCACGGGCCCGCTTCCTAGCCCTCCGAGTCGCGCGGGCTCGGAGGAGCGCCGTCGTCGTCGGGAGCCTCATCCGCGGCCGGAGGTTCCGCGGCCGGAGGTTCCGCGGCCGGAGGCTCTGCGGCCGGAGGCGCTGCGACGGGGGTTTCTGCGGCCGGGGTCTCTGCAGCCGAAGGCTCTGCGGCCGTTGCCGCAACCGACGCCGGTACGGCTGCTGCCGTCGACGCCTCCAGCGGAGCATCCGATCGCCGCATCCGCCGTCGCTCGCGCCCGCCCTCGACGAGGTCGTACAGCACGGGCAGCACGACGAGGGTGAGCGCGGTCGACGACACGAGTCCGCCGATCACGACGAGCGCGAGCGGCTGCGAGATGAACCCGCCCGTGCCGGTGAGGCCGATGGCCATAGGCAGCAACGCGAAGATCGTCGCGAGCGCGGTCATCAGGATGGGCCGGAGTCGTCGGGATGCCCCGTGCACGAGCGCGTCACGCACGTGCATGCCGCGATCGCGGTATTGGTTCACCAGGTCGACGAGCACGATCGCGTTCGTGACCACGATGCCCACGAGCATCAGCACGCCGACGAGCGACGCGACGCCGAGCGGGATCCCGGTGATGACCTGCAGCGCGATCGCGCCGGTCGCGGCGAACGGCACCGAGACGAGCAGCAACAGCGGCTGCAGCAGCGAGCGGAACGTCGCCACCATGACGATGTAGACGATGAGGATCGCTGCGAGCAACGCGAGGCCGAGCTGCGAGAACGACTCGGTCTGGTCGGCGGTGACACCGCCGAGGGATGCCGTGGTGCCGGCGGGCAGGTCGACGGCGGCGACCGACGACGACACGGCCGCGCTCGCCGTGCCGAGGTCGTCGCCCGAGGGCGTCGCCGAGACCGTCGCACTGCGCAGCCCCTGCACGGTGGTCACCGAGGCTGGGCCGTCGACCTCGTCGACCGTCGCGAGGGTGTCGAGCCGCACGATTCCGGTCGGCGTCGGCACCTCCAGCGCCGAGAGCGTCTCGATCGTGGACGGCGGGTTCTCGGTCTCCAGGTAGATCGTGATGGTCTTCTCGTCGATGACGACCGACCCGCTGGTCTGCGGCTGCATCGCTGCCGACACGTAGCCGCCGAGCGCGACTTCGGAGTAGCCTGCGGCCGCGGCATCCGCCCGGTTCACCTCGACCGCGACGTAGGGTCGCGACTCGGAGAGGTTCGACGAGACCTGCGTGATCGAGCCCAGCGTGTCGAGCTCGTCGACGACCGCGTCGGTCGCGGTCTGCAGGTCCTCGGCGTTCGAGGCCGTGATGTCGACCTCGATGTCGTTCGAGGCACCGAAGCCGCTCGCCGCGGTGAGGGTGACGTCGCCGACGTCGTCGAGCTCGTCGACCGACTCGCGCACCGAGGCCTGCAGCGCCTCCTGGTCGGCGTCGTCATCAGTGGTCACCGAATAGGTGATCGTCGACCCGCCCGCACCGAACGCCGCCGCGAGCGGGCTCGAGCCGGTGCCGATCGAGGTCTGCACGATCTCGACCCCGTCGGTCGCCCGAATCGCGTCCTCGACGGACTGCGACGCGGCATCCATGGCCTCGAGGCTCGTGCCGACCGGCAGCTCCTGCGTGACCTGGAACGTGTTCTGCCCCGACGATCCGAGGAAGTTCGTCTTCATGAGCGGCGTCATGGCGACCGTGCCGCCGAGGATCAGCACGGCGATGATGATCGTCACGACGCCGTGCCGCAGGGTCCATTCGATGATCGGCAGGTACCCGCGCTGCAGCCGCGACGGGTGCTCGAGCTCGTCGACGGAGGTCGTCACCGCCGGCGTCGCCTCGAGTACGGCCGTGGTAACTGCGGGCCGAGCGGGTGCCGTGCCCGCGGCGGTCTGCCCGGTGCGGCCGAGTCCGGTCTCGCCGTCGGGCCCGCGAAGCTCGGGCGCGAGCCAGACGTCGTCGACGAACGCCGCTGCGGCGACCTCGGCCTCGTCCTCGTGCTTGTGCAGCTTCGCCGGCTTCAGGAACCAGTACGCGAGCACCGGCACGATCGTGAGCGAGACGAACAGCGACGCGACGAGCGCGATCGTCACCGTGAACGCGAACGGGCGGAACAGCTCGCCCGTCACGCCCTCGACGAGCGCGAGCGGAAGGAACACCGCCACCGTGGTGATGGTCGAGGCGGTGATGGCGCCGGCGACCTCGCGGACGGCGTGGACGATCGTCGCCGCCTTGTCGACGCCCTCGATGAGGTGCCGCTTGATGTTCTCGATGACGACGATGGAGTCGTCGACGACCCGCCCGATGGCGATCGTGAGCGCGCCGAGCGTCAGGATGTTCAGCGTGTAGTCGGCCGCCTGCAGGCCGATGAACGCAATGAGCACCGACGTCGGGATCGAGATCGCCGTGACCAGCGTCGCCCGCACCGAGAGCAGGAACACGAGGATGACGAGCACCGCGAACAGCAGTCCGAGCAGGCCCTCGGTCGCGAGCGACTCGATCGACCGCTCGATGTAGGGCGCCTGGTCGAACACGACCGTGAACGTGGCGCCGGGGTTCGTCGTGTCGAGCGACGCCTCGAGGTCGGGCAGCAGCGCGGTCACGGCGTTCGAGACCTCGACGGTGTTCGCGGCCGGCAGCTTCGTGACCGAGATCGTGAGGGCGGGTTCCCCGTTCACGCGCGAGATGCTCGTGACCGGGTTGTCGGTCAGCTCGACGGATGCGACGTCGTCGATCGTCGCGGCGACGGGAACCGCGATGGTGGCCGGCACCTCGATGCCGTCGGCGGGGAAGCCGGTTCCGGCGTCGGGGATGCCCTCAGCGCCGTCGGGAAGCGCCTCGCCATCGGCCGGTTGCTGCTCGGTGGCCCCGAGCACCGGCAGCGCGGCGATCTCGTCGACGCTGCCGAGCCGCGCGCCGGTCTGCACCGCGAACGTCGAGTCGCCCTCGGTGATGGTGCCCGCGGGCACGAGCAGGCCGTTCTGCGCGAGCGCGTCGCGGATGGCCTGCTGGGTGATGCCGAACGCCGCGAGCTGCTCGGGGTCGGGCGTGATGGTGACCCGCTGGCCCACCTCTCCGATGAGCGTCGCGTCGCGCACGCCGTCGACGTCGGTGATCTCGGTCAGCGTCGTGCGCTCGATCTCGTCGGAGAGCGCGCTGATGTCGTCGACGCCGGTGACGGCGATCTGGAGCACGGGGAAGTCGTCGAGGCTGAGCGCGATGACCTGCGGGTCGACGTCTTCGGGCAGCTGGCCCGCGATGCGGTTCACCGCCGAGAGCATCTTCTGCTCGGCGAACGCGAGGTCGGTTCCGTACGTGAAGCTCGCCGTCACTCGGGAGAGGCCGGTGGAGCTCGAGGTCGAGGTCGACTCGAGACCCGTGATGCCCTGGATCGCGGTCTCGATGGGCGTCGAGACATCGGTGTTGACGATGTCGGGCGAGGCGCCCGGGTAGCTCGTCACGATCGAGAGTTGCGGGAACTCGATCGACGGCGCGAGTTCCTGCTTGAGGCTCGTGAGCGCGATCCCGCCGAAGATCGCGGCGACGACGGTGATGAGCGCGATGAGCGCGCGGTTCTTCATGCTGAGCGCGGCGAGCAGGTGCATTGGTCGATTCTCGCAGCCGCGACCGCCGCGGATGTCACCAGTTGGAGAATTCCGCCGGCGTTCCGCGTGCGCAGGGCGAGATTGTTCACCGTTCGGTCACGCGACACCCCCGTTCGGGGTAGCCCCAACGCCGGCGGGGTCGGTATGTTGCTGAGCAACGTGTGAGCGGGGGCGCGATGGTCAGGGCGGATGCCGCGTGGCGGGGCCGGTGGCTTCGCGTTGCGCTGCTCGCTCTTGCCTTCTCGGCGCTCTGGCTCGCGGTCAGCCTGTTCTCGAGCACGTCGAGCGCTTCGGCAGACGAAGCGAAGCCGAGCCCGCTGCTCGGCACCGCCGGCTCGGTGGTCGGGGGTGTCACGCATACGACGAGCACACTCGGCGACAGCCTCGGTGAGGTCGTCGATGCCGTGGTCGAACCGGTCGACACGGTCGTCGAGCCCGTTCTCGCGCCGGTGACCGCCGTGGTCGAACCGGTCGTCGAGGTCGTGCCCGCGACGGTCGGCGACCTCGTCGAGGCGATCGTGCCCGGCGCCGTGGGCGAGCTCACGGACCCCGTTGTCGACACCGTCGACCAGGTCGTGGGTTCGCTGCCGATCGTGGGCGGCATCTCGTCGGCGACGACACCGTCGGCGGCATCGTGTCGCCCGTCACCGACGTCGTCGACGACACCCTCGGCACGATCATCGGGTCGCCCGTCGACCTCCCCGGCGGAGACGGCGGTGCGACGCCGCAGACGCCCGGCGCCTCCCCAGACCCCGACGCGACCGTCGACCCCAGCACCATCGTGTCGCCCGCTGGCCCCGCCGCATCCGGCGCCGTTTCCGACACGGGACTCGCCGCCGCGAATGCGCCTTGGCTGCTCGGCGCCGGCACCCCAGCCGATGCCACCACCGGAACCGCCGCGCCCGTGCAACGCGGGGCGCCCGGCGACGGGCCACCCGCGCTCGCACCGTCCGGCGGCGGCTCGGCCGGCTCCGGCTCCGGCGCATCCGGGTCGGGACCTGGCGGCGCATCCGCCAGCTCCGACGCGGCGTTCGCCGCGCTCGAACTCGACGCGCTCGCGTCGCTCGCGCTCCACTCCGTCGACGATGCGCTTCCGTCGTCGCCGGTGTACGACACCGATTCCACCCCTGACTGACGGGGGCCGTTCCGCCTGCACGCAGGCGGAAGACGGTCATCGCTCCCTGCCCGGGAGCGACATTTCCCATCAGTCAGGAGGACTGGATCATGAAGAAATTGGCCTTGAGGGCGCTGTACGCGACCCTCTTCGCCGGGGGGCTCACGCTCCTCGGAGCCGGCGTCGCGCACGCGTCCGAAACGGGCGGCGACGACGGAATCCTCTCGGGAACGCAAGCCGCGATCTCGATCGAACTCCCGGTCACGGTGAGTGGCAACGCCATCTCGCTCATCGGGGATTCGTCGTCGTCGGATGCCGCGACCGACGTCGCGACGCCCGCCGCGGGCGGCACCACCGACCCGGCCGCAGTCACCTCGGGTGACGACGGCGTTGTCTCGGGCACGCAGGCGCTGGTCGACGTGTCGGTGCCCGTGACGGTCGGCGGCAACGCCCTCAGCGTCATCGGCGATTCGTCGAGCGACGGCGCAGCCACCGAGGTCCCATCGGGCGACTCCGGCGCAGCCGACGGCGGTACCGCGAGTACGTCCGGCGAGGACTCGATCCTCGGCGGCACCCAGGTGATCGGCGGGATCGACCTGCCGGTGACCGTGGGCGGGAACGCGATCTCGGTGGTCGGCGACAGCGTGTCGTCGGATGCCTCGACCGCGGTCGAGTCACCGGCAGCGGGCTGGGACGGCTCCTCGGCCGAGACGAGCGGCGAGGACGGGATCCTCGGCGGCACGCAGGCGGTCATCGGCGGCACCGTGCCGGTGACGGTCGGCGGCAATGCGATCTCGGCGATCGGCGACAGCACGTCGTCGGGAGCCGAGACGGTCGTTCAGCCGGGAACCGGGGGCGGTTCGGCGACGACGGATGGCGATGGCGGGCTGCTCGGGGGAACACAGCTGCTGCCGGACCTGTCCCTGCCGGTCACAATCGGCGGCAACGCGATCTCGGTGATCGGCGACAGTGAGACCGACGGGCCGACGACCATCGTCGACCCAACCGATCCCACGGACCCCACCGACCCGACGGACCCGACGGACCCGACGGACCCGACCGAGCCGACGGATCCCACGGACCCGACCGACCCTACGAACCCGGCGAACCCGAGTGAGCCGGGAACGTCGGGCGATGGCGGCAGCTCGTCCGTCGCCTCCGAGGGCGCCACGGTGATCGCAGCGGACTCGACGCCCGCCGCGACACTCGCCTCGACGGGTGCCGACCTCAGTGGTCTCGGCCTCGCAGGACTCGCCATGATCGGCGGCCTGTTGCTGCTCGGCCTGCGCCGCTTCGCCCTGCGTCGGTGATCGAAGGACCCGGCGTCGCCCTCCCGGCGCCGGGTCACCGGTCGAACGCGAACGGGGTGGCGGACGAGTATCGCCCGCCACCCCGCCTCGCGCGGCGTGCGGTGATGCGTCGCCGCGTCAGACCACCGACGTCAACAGGCTCTGCTCGGGCACCGGCGTGCGCGAGAGCGAACGCCACGCCCGCGCGAGCGCCTGCACGGCTGCATCGGTCGTCTCGGCCGGATAGCAGATGGGCAACCGCAGGAACCGCTCGAACGCTCCGTCGATGCCGAATCGCGGTCCCGCCGCGATGATGAGGCCCTGCGCGCGGGCGGCGAGCGCGAGCTGCGAGCTCACGGGCGTGCCGAGGCCGACCCAGGTCACGATGCCGCCGTCGACGTGCGGCACCTGCCAGTCGGGGAATGCGTCGGCGAGCAGGCCCTCGAGCCGGGCGCGCCCGGCTCGCAGCTGCTCGCGGCGCAGGTCGAGGATGTCGTCCATGCGCTCGAGCAGGCGTGTCACGATGAGCTGCTCGATGATGGGCGTGCCGAGGTCGCCCGGCGAACGCACGGCGAGCAGGCGGCGGATGAGCGGCCGGTCGGCGCGGATCCACCCGACGCGGATGCCGCCCCAGACCGTCTTGCCGACCGAGCCGACCATGACGGCGTCGCCGTACGCGGCGAGCGGCAGGTATGACTCCCGGCGATCGATGTCGAGTTCGGCGGTGGTCTCGTCGGCGATGACCACGGTGCCCTGCCGGGCTGCGGCGTCGAGCACGCGCTCGCGGGTGCCGACGCTCATCGAGCGGCCCGTCGGGTTCTGGAAGTCGGGCATCAGGTAGGCGGCGACCGGGTTCGAATGGCGGATGGCCCGGGTCATGGCCTCGACCTCGTCGTCGAGGTCGTCGTGCTCGGCGTGGAACGGCTCGGCGCCGGCGGGCGTGACCGAGACCGGGACGAGCCGCGCGCCGGCCGCGCGCAGCGCCTCGTAGGCGTGCGGGTAGGTCGGCGCCTCGATGAGGGCGCGGTCGCCCCGCCCGACGAGCGCGCGCGAGAGCAGCCCGATGGCGTGCTGCGCGCCGATGGTCACCATGATCTGCTCGGGCGTGGTCGGCAGCCCCCGCGCGGTGTACCGGTCGGCGATGGCAGCGCGCAGTGCAGGGGTTCCGATGGGGTCGAACCCCGAGTCGGCGAGCTGGGCCGGCAGGTCCTCGAGCGCCGCACGAGCGACGTCGGGCAGCCACGGCAGCGCGGTCGGCGCGGCCTTCGAGAAGTCGATGTACTCGGCGTCGGGCGGCGCCGGCAGCGTCGCGGGGATGCCCGGCAGCCGCGCCACGCTGCCCGAGCCGCGCACGCTCAGCACGAGCCCGTGCTCGCGCAGCTCACGGTAGGCCGCCGTGACGGTGGTGCGGCTGAGGCCGAGTCGCTCGGCGAGGTCACGCTCGGCAGGCAGCCGGGTGTCGACGGGGATGCGCCCGTCGAGGATGAGCAGGCGCACCCGCTCGGCGAGCGCCTGGTAGGCGCTGCCGTCGCCACGCCACTCGCCCAGCAGGGTGTCGAGGGCGCGGGCACTGAGGGTGGACTCTGCCATGCAAGCCACTTTATCGCAATTGGCTTCTTGCCATAAGGCCAATCTTGGAATTGGATTGCAGAATGCCACGCCTCGTTCTTCCCCGCTCCACCGATTCCGCACCCGTGCTCGTGCGCCGCTTCGTGCAGCTCTTCGTCGGGCTCTTCCTCTACGGCATCGGCATCGCCCTCATCGTGCGCGGCGAACTCGGCGTCGCGCCGTGGGACGTGCTCACTCAGGGCATCGCCAAGCAGACCGGCCTCGGCTTCGGCCTCATCACCGTGCTCACGAGCGGCGTCGTGCTGCTGCTCTGGATCCCCCTGCGCCAGCGCCTCGGCTTCGGCACCGTCATGAACGCCCTGCTCGTCGGCCCCGCAGCAGACGTCGGCCTCTGGCTGATCCCCTCCGGACTCGACCTCTGGGTGCGCATCGGACTGCTCGCCGCCGGCATCCTCGTGCTCGGCGCCGCCACCGGCCTCTACATCGGCGCGCACTTCGGCCCCGGCCCGCGGGACGGACTCATGACGGGCCTGCACCGGGTCACCGGCTGGAGGATCTGGATCGTGCGCACCGGCATCGAGGTCATCGTGCTCGGCGCCGGCTGGCTCCTCGGCGGCAACGTCGGCATCGGCACGGTCGCGTTCGCGTTGCTCATCGGGCCGATCTGCGGGTACGCCATCCCCCTGTTCGCGATCAGGCGCAACGAGCGCGGCGCACGAGCGGATGCCCCGGCCCGGGCACCGCGCGCCGTGCCGACGCCCCGCGCGACCCCGGTCGTCGAGTAACCGGCCACGCCGGTCGAGTAGCGAGCGCCAGCGAGCGTATCGAGACCCACAACGCCGGTCGAGTAGCGAGCGCCAGCGAGCGTATCGAGACCCACACGCCGGTCGAGTAGCGAGCGCCAGCGAGCGTATCGAGACCCGAGGCCTCGATACGCCCTGGCGGGCTACTCGACCGACGACTGCCGCTACAGGTTGCGGTCGGCGTACGCCGTCATCGCGTCGCGCACGAATTCGGCGCCGGCCTGGCCGCCGTAGTTCGCGCCGAAGCGCTCATCGGCCACGTACATCTCGGCGAGGCCGACGAAGTACTCCTTCGTCGGGCCCGAGCCGCCACCGCCGGGCGTGCCCGGAATGCCACGCAGCCACTCGAAGTGCCGCTGCGCGAGCGCCTGCGCTTCGTCGCCCGTCGGGTCGACGCCGCGCTCGTGCGCCGCGATCCAGTCGCGGCCGAGGTCTGACGCGCGCTGCTGCCAGGCGGCCTTCTCCTCGGCGCCCATCGAGCGCCACCACGCGTCGCTCTTCGCGTACGCGTCCTTGCCCCAACGCTGCTCGACCTCCTCCTTGTACCGGGTGTGGTCGAAACCGTCGAACACGTTCTCTGCCATGAGTCGTTCACCTCCTTCCAATGCCGTGATGGTGTGCTCGACCGACGCGATCTGCCGCGCCAGTCGGTCCTGCTCCTGCCTGAGCCACTCGAGGTGGCTGCGCAGGGCGTGCGGGGCGCTCCCCTCGCGGTCGAGCACCTCGCCGATCGCCGGGAGGCCGAGTCCGAGCTCGCGCAGCAGCATGATGCGCTGCAGGCGCACGAGCGCCGGCTCGTCGTAGTAGCGGTAGCCGTTCGACCCGATGCGCGCGGGTGCGAGCAGCCCGATGTCGTCGTAGTGACGCAGCGTGCGACTCGTCGTGCCCGCGAGCTTCGCGATCTCCTGAATCGACCAGTCCACAACGTCCTCCTCTCGATCGGGTCGTGCTCAACCCCACGCTGCAACGCTAAAGCTTGACGCCACGTCAATGTCAAGCGCCGAGAAATCCGCCCGCCCTTCTGCTCGTTCAGGGGATTTGGGCGACACACCGTCTAGTGCACTCCATCGCACGGCGGGTCCCTCAAATCCCCTGAACGAGCAGCACACGCCCACCTCCACTTGCGCAACCGCGTAACGCGATATATCGTGTTACTCGAACCAACGCGATATATCGCGAACGAAGGGAACACGACATGTCCATCGAGAAGTGGGTCATCGAACCGGGCCAGTCCCGGGTCATCGACCTCGAGCTCGTGCGCAAGCTCAAGGTCAGCCTCATCGGCGGCAAGGTCGACGTCATCGCGCACGACGAGCCCGGCGCTCGCGTCGAGATCACCGGCGTCACCGGCAAGGACCTGAAGGTCGAGATCGACGGCGACGTGCTCGAGATCGACCACCCGCAGCTGCGCTGGGACAACTTCATCGAGGTGTTCAAGGGCTGGGCGGGCAGCGCCAAGGCGCAGGTGTCGATCCTCGCGCCGCGCGACATCGTCATGAAGCTCGGCATGGTCTCGGGCGACGCGCTCGTCTCGGGCTTCGCCACCGACGCCAAGCTCAGCACCGTCTCGGGCGATCTCGTGCTCGACTCCCACGAGGGCGACGTCGAGCTCTCGAGCGTCTCGGGCGAGATGTCGGCGGGCAACCACGTCGGGCGCATCACCGCCCACTCCGTCTCGGGCGACATCGTCGCCACCGGCGACGTGCGCGCGTTCAACGTCGACACGGTCTCGGGCAACATGATCCTCGACGCCTACGGCACCCCCGACAGGGTCGACACGAACACCGTCTCGGGCGACCTGACCGTGCGATTCGATGCTGGCAGCGGCGCGCGGTATCGCATCAACACCGTGGGCGGCACCGTGCTGCTCGACGACACGACCATCAAGGGCATGCTCGGCAAGGGCTTCGAGCGCGTCACCGGTGAGCTCTCCGGCCGGTGGCTCGACCTCGGGGCCAACAGCGTGTCGGGTTCGATCTCGGTCATGCGTCGCGAGATCCCGGCGAACGAGCGAGCGGATGCCGCGGGCCGCGCCCACGACGATGGCTCGGCAACCGCGGGGGCGGCCGGCGCCGAGGCATCCGCATGACTCCCCCGGTCTTCGCCCACGGCAGCCTGCGCCTGTACCTGCTCGCGCTGCTCGACGAGCAGCCCCGCCACGGGTACGAGCTCATCCAGGCGCTCAGCGACCGGTTCGGCGGCACGTACAGCCCGAGCGCGGGCACGATCTATCCGCGCCTGTCGAAGCTCGAGGAAGAGGGCCTCGTCTCGAAGTCGACCGACGGCCGCAAGACCGTCTACGAGATCACCGAGACGGGGCGGGCAGAACTCGACAGCCGCCGGCACGAACTCGACGCGATCGAGAACGAGGTCACCGACTCGGTGCGGCGGCTCGCCGACGGCGTGCGCGCCGAGGTGAACGACGCGATGCGGTCGTTGCGGGCCGAGCTCGCGAGCGCCGCGCGCGAGGCGAAGCGCTCGGCGCGGACGACCTCGGCGAGCGCGGCCTACACGACCGGTGCCGGCGCGACGACCGACGTGCACGCCGATTCGGATCGCGCGGTGCACGAGGCCGACCTCGTGCTCAACGAGTTCCGCCAGCAGTTGCGCACCGACCTGCGCACGCAGGCCCATCGCGGGCGTGTGTCGCCCGAGTCGGTGACCCTGCTGAAGTCGCGGCTCGCGCAGGTGCGCGCAGATGTGCTCGCGACGCTGACCCAGTAGCCCTGTCGGTGGCATAGGCCGCGTCGGCACGTGCACTGCTCGACGCGGCACGCGCCGCGGAGGGGGTTTCGCGTATCGGCGGCGAGTGCTTCGATGGAGGGCATGGCAGACGTGCAACTCGTGCCATGGGCCGACGACGACCTCGACACCCTGCGGCGCGGCAACACACCCGAGATGATGGTGCACCTCGGCGGGCCCGAGACCGACGATGCGCTCGTGGCGCGACATGAGCGATATCTGCGCATGTGGCGCGAGGGCACCGCGCGCATGTTCCGCATCGTCATCGACGGGCATCCCGAGGGCGTCGGCTCCATCGGCTACTGGCAGCGTGAGATCCCCGGCGAGGAGAACGCGCTCGAGTGCGGGTTCTCGGTCGAGACGGCCTATCAGGGGCGCGGCATCGCCACCAGCGCGCTGCTCGCGCTCATCGCCGACGCCCGCGCCCGCGGCGAGACGGGTCGCCTCTGGGCCTATCCCCGAGTCGACAATGTCGGCTCGAACGCGATCTGCACGAAGGCCGGGTTCCGGCTCGACCGGCAGGAGGAGTTCGAGTACCCGCCGGGCAACTGGCAGACGTCGAACAACTGGGTCTACGACCTCGCCGAGCCGCCGCGGGCGTAGCCTCTGGGGGTGCGCTCGTATCTCGCCGTCGCCCTGGGCGGCCTCGTCGGCACCGGCCTCCGGCTCGCCTGCGATCTCGCGTTCCCGCACGCCGACGACGCGTTCCCGGTCGAGACCCTGATCGTGAACCTCACCGGCACGTTCGTGCTCGGTTGGCTGGTCGGCGGCCTCTGGACCCGGCCGACGACGCCGATGTGGCTGAAGGCAGGCATCGGCCCGGGCGTACTCGGCTCGTTCACGACGCTCTCGGCCGTGACGGCATCGCTCCTCGTGCTCACTCGCGAGGGCGAGTGGCCGACGGCGGTCGGGTATCTGCTCGCGTCGGTCATCGGCGGTCTCGCGGCCGCGGCCGCCGGGCTGCGCATCGGCTCGCTCATCGCGCACCGCCCGATGCCGACCGAGATCACCGACGCGGGAGAGACCCTGTGACCGGCGCGCTCTCGCCGCTCGTGATCACCGCGGTGCTCGTCGCCGGAGCGATCGGCGCGCTGCTCCGCTATGCGCTCTCTCGCGCGCTGCCGGTGCGGCCGGGGCACCTGCCCGGCGGCATCCTCATCGTCAACGTCGTCGGCTCGGCGGTCGCGGGCGCGCTCATCGGCCTCGCCGAACGGGCGGCACTCGACGGCGACCTGCGGCTCGTGCTCGTCACCGGATTCTGCGGCGGGCTCACCACGTTCAGCACCTGGAGCGTCGAGACCATCGAACTCGTCGACGGCGGGCGCTGGCGCGCCGCGATCCTCAACGTCGTCATGACGCTCGTGCTCGGCATCGCGGCCGCAGTCGGCGGGTACCTGCTGGTCAGCTGACGCGGCGCCCACAGACTGCGAAGGGCGGATGCCGCGACACGTGGTCGCGACATCCGCCCTCGATGCTCGAATCGGTGCCGATCCGGCGAGCGGTCAGGCCGTGCCCGAACCGTCTCCCGAGCCGGTGCCGGGGCCGCCCGCGCCGGGGCCGTCCGCCAGGGCCGTCTGCGCCAGGGCCTGCGCTCTTGCGGCGCGCGGCGACGATGAGCGCCACGGCGAGCGCGAGGATGCCGAGCGCGCCGATGACGAAACCGGCGATCGTCCAGCCGTCGGCACCGGTCGAGGCGGTGTCCTCGGCCTGCTCGGTCTCACCCGCGGCCTCGCTGTCGGACGGGGCGTCGTCGTGCGGCGCCTCCTCGGTCCAGGTGCCGGTGGCATCGGCGCCCACGCCGAAGTCGATGGTGCCCTCGATCGGATGTCCGTCGGCCGACACGGCGCGCCAGCGCACCTGGTAGTCGCCCGAGAGGTCGGCAGGCAGCGCCGCGCTGACCTCGGTTCCGGAGACCTCCGGCGCACCGACTTCGACCTCTTCACCGTGGTGGTCGACGACGACGACCGCGGTGCCCGCCTCCATGATGTCGCCCGAGAACGTGAGCGCCACCTCGTCGGGCGCGGCCTCGAGGACCTCGCCCGGCTCTGGGCTGGATGCGATGAGCTCGTCGTGCGCGAACGCGGGCGCGCCGCTCGCGAGGGTGATGCCGAGGGCGACGGTGAGCGCAACGGCGGCGAGCACCGCGACGCGCAGTCGCTGTGCAGGGCTGGTGCGGGTCGTGGCGCG
Source organism: uncultured Actinomycetota bacterium (assembly GCA_963758615.1). GTDB lineage: Bacteria > Actinomycetota > Actinomycetes > Actinomycetales > Microbacteriaceae > Agromyces. The sequence continues at coordinate 203,113 of CAVWVZ010000011.1, forward strand.
TGCGACGGCGGTGGGTGACGTGGGCATGAAGAGGGGCCTCCTGAGGCGCGGTACCGAACGGATGTCCCGTGGCCGGGGGCCAGGGGCGACGAGTTCGATGTCCAAGGTAGCAATCGCCCCTGAGACGCCGCCGAACGCGGCGGGGTCTGAGCAACAGCCGGCCACCTGCACGCGGGCGACTTGACATCGGCCGCCGCGGGAGTAGTCTCATCCGCCGTGACGAATGGTCCCGGCGAGCCGCCGGCAGAATTGAAATCGCCGAAGAACTGGATCATCGGCGACCCGCTCCCCACCGAGCATCTCGAAGGCCAGCTCCTCAAGAAGCGTTTCGCGCTCCCGATCTTCGCGAGCGACCCGCTCTCGTCGGTGGCATACGCGCCGCAGGAGCTCGTGATGATCCTCCTCATCGGCGGCCTCGCGTTCCTGAGCTTCGCGCCGTGGGTCGCGCTCGCCGTCATCGTGCTGCTCGTGACGGTCGTCGCGAGCTACCGCCAGCTCATCCGGGCATATCCCTCGGGCGGCGGCGACTACGAGGTCGCGCACCGCAACCTCGGCGAGAAGTCCGGCCTCGTCGTGGCGTCGGCACTGCTCGTCGACTACGTCATGACGGTCGTCGTGTCGGTCGCATCGGGCGTCGACAACATCATCTCGGCGATCCCCGAGCTGAATCCGTTCCGCGTCGAGCTCGCCGTGGTCTTCGTCGTCATCCTCGCGGCGGTCAACCTGCGCGGCGTGAGCGAGTCGTCGAAGGCGTTCGCCATACCCACGTACCTGTTCATCGGCAGCGTCTTCGTCATGATCGTCGTCGGGCTCACGCGCACCGTGCTGGGCGACGCCCCGGTGGCCGAGTCGGCCGACTACGGCGTGCAGGCGGAGTCGCTGACGCAGGCGGCCGTCATCCTGCTGCTGCTGCGATCGTTCGCGAGCGGATGCTCCGCCCTGACGGGCGTCGAGGCCATCTCGAACGGCGTGCCCGCCTTCCGGCTGCCGAAGGTGCGCAACGCGCAGATGACGCTCGTGCTCATGGGCGGCATCGCGATCGTGCTCTTCGCCGGCCTCACCGCGCTCGCGCTCATCTCGCAGGTGCACTACGCCGAGGACCCGTGCCACCTCATCGGCTGGGCCGAGTGCGCCACCGAGCCGCAGCCCAGCCTCATGGCCCAGGTCGCAGCGGCGACGTTCGGCGGCAGCAGCGTCTTCTTCTACGTCATCCAGGCTGCGACCGCGCTCGTGCTCCTGCTCGCGGCGAACACGGCGTTCAACGGCTTCCCGCTGCTCGGCTCGGTGCTCGCCCGCGACGGATACGCGCCCAAGTCGCTCTCGACCCGCGGCGACCGGTTGATCTACTCGAACGGCGTCGTGATCCTCGCGCTCGCGGCATCCGTCATCCTGATCGTCTTCCAGGCGAACCTCACGGTGCTGATCCAGCTGTACATCATCGGCGTCTTCGTGTCGTTCACGCTCGGCCAGACCGGCATGGTGCGGCACTGGCTGCGCGAACTGCGCGGGCTGCGGCATCCGAAGCCGAAACCAGGCTCGACGGCCAGGGCCGCGACCACGGCCGACGCCGACCGGAAGCCGCTCACCCGCGGCGCCATCGTGCGCGCTCTCATCATCAACGCGATCGGCGCCGCGATGACGGCGGTCGTGCTCATCGTCGTCACGGTGACCAAGTTCACCCACGGCGCGTGGATCGTGTTCGTGCTGATGCCGGTGCTGTTCCTGCTCATGATGGGCGTGCACCGGTACTACCGAGACGTCGAGAAGGAGATCGAGGTCGACCCGACGACCACCTTCGGCTCAGCGGGCGATCACGCCATCGTGCTCGTCGGCCGCATGCAGAAGCCGACCCTGAAGGCCCTCGACTACGCCATCGCCGCGCGCCATGACACGCTCGAGGCCGTGCACGTCTCACTCGACGAAGACGAGACGAAGCGCCTGAAGAAGCAGTGGGTGAAGCAGAACATCCACGTGAAGCTCCGCATCCTGTCGTCGCCGTATCGCGACCTCAGCTATCCGCTCATCCACTACATCAAGGGCCGTCGCGAGGAGTTCGGCTCGGAGGTCGTCACGGTGTACATGCCGCAGTACATCGTCGGTCACTGGTGGGAGAGCATCCTGCACAACCACAAGGCGCGGCGCATCCGCCAGAAGCTCCTGCTCGTCCACGGCGTCACCGTGGCGCTCGTGCCCTGGCTGCTCGACTCGTCGGACCTGCTGTACGGGCGCCGCTCGCGGCCGCTGCCCGGCCAGGATCGCCGTGGCGAGCCGGTGCGGCCGGTGGCGCGTCGACCGCTCGAGGGCGCCTCGAAGCGCGGCGGCAGCGGTCGGTAGGTGCGACGGCAGGGCCTCAGACCCGTCGGTCGAGTAGGCGCGCCAGCGCCGTATCGAGACCCGTCGGTCGAGTAGGCGCACCAGCGCCGTATCGAGACCCGTCGGTCGAGTAGGCGCGCCAGCGCCGTATCGAGACCCGTCGGTCGAGTAGGCGCGCCAGCGCCGTATCGAGACCCGTCGGTCGGATCCCGAGTGGTGCGCACCGGGTCTCGATACGCTCGCTGGCTCGCTACTCGACCAGCGGGTGGCTAGAGCATCGCCATGATCTGGCGGGCGATCATGCGACCGGCGCGGTTCGCGCCGATCGTCGACGCCTGCGGCCCGTAGCCGGCGAGGAAGACCCGTGGATCACTCCACGCCGCGCCCTGCCCGACGGTGACCCCGCCGGCCTTCTCGCGCAGCTTCAGCGGTGCGAGGTGGCGCAGCTCGGGGCGGAAGCCCGTCGCCCAGATGATCGCGTCGGCGCGCGCCATGCCGGAGTCGTCGCCGTCCCACACGATGCGATCCGATTCGATGCGGTCGAACATGGGGCGCGCGACGAGCAGTCCGCGCTCGATGCCGGCGGCGATGCGGCGGCTCTTCGGCACGCCGGTGCCGCTCACGACCGAGGGCAGGGCGCGGCCCGAGCGTGCCGCCTCGTCCTGCACGGCGACCGCGGCCGACGCGCCCTCGAGGTCGAGCTCCTGCCGGTCGATCCAGTCGATCGGGCGGCGCGACACCCAGGTGAGCCCGGCAGCGACGTTCTCGAGCTCGAGCATGAACCCGATCGCGGAGGTGCCGCCGCCGACGACCACGACGTGCCGGTCACGGAAGTCGTCGGCGGCGACGAAGTCGGACGTGTGCACGTGCCTGCCGGCGAACTCGCCCATGCCCGGGTAGAAGGGCACGAACGGCGAGCCCCACGTGCCGGTGGCGTTCACGAGGAAGCTCGTGGCGATCTCGTGCTGCGGTGCGCGCTGGTTCGCGGGTGCCTCGAAGCTCTTGCGCCGCCGGCCGAACAGTCCCCGGCTCTTCAGCTCCTCGACGGGTTGCGGCGAGAGGTCCTCGTAGCGCACGACGAGGTCGGCGCCCTCGTTCATGACCGAGCGCACGTCGACCGGACGGTGGACCCGAAGGTCGTAGTGCTGCTCGAACCTGCCGTAGTAGTCGGCGACGACCTCCTTCGCAGGGAGATCGCGGTCGGCGGTGTCGAAGCTCAGCCCGAGCTCGGCCATGCCCGGCAGGTCGTTCACGCGGTGCGCGGTGCCGAGCCGCAGTGACGACCAGCGGTGCTGCCAGGCGCCGCCCGCACCCGGCGCACGGTCGAGCATCACGAAGTCCTCGTCGGCGACGAGCTCGAACCGGCGCAGGTAATAGGCCACCGACAGCCCCGCCTGTCCCGCGCCGATCACCACGACCTTCACGCGTTCAGGGGCGGGTATCACCTGACAATCTCAACACGGGTTGCTGTGTGCCTGCAGCACGACTCCTGCACGTGATCTCGCGGGCGTGGATACCACCGAAGGTGGTGTGGCGCGGTGCTAAACTGGCATTCGGACGAAATTCAACTATCAGATGAGCGCCGGGTGAAGACCATCCCACCCGGCCAGATGTCGTAAGGGGGTCACGCATGGGGCGCGGCCGTCAGAAAGCCAAGCACACCAAGGTCGCTCGGGAGCTGAAGTACTTCAGCCCGAACACCGACTACAACGCGCTTGAGCGCGAGCTCACCGGCTCGCACCATGACGATTACAGCGAAGAGGCGTCGAAATGGGCGGAGTATGCCGCCGAAGACGACGACGCCTACATCACCGGCGACGAACAGCGCGAACAGCGCGCCTAGCCTCGCTGATCGTCGCCGACCTTCCCTGCGCATTCGCCGCACTCACCTGATCGCCCCGATCAGCTGACGACCCGTCCGGGGTCGCCGTGTCGCGGACCCGCAAGCAGGGCATCACGCTCGGGTGCACCTTCAGCGAGCCCGCCACGCGGCGGCGTCCTCGACGAACTGCTCCAGTTCGGCGAGCGAGTTCGAGGGCGTGATCGCGCGAAGCACGATCTCGTCGAGGTCGGCATCGACGTACTCGGCGAGCCGCCCGGCGTCGGTGATCGTCGCTTCGGCGGGGCGGAAGCCGAGCCGATCGAAGTTCGCGACATAGGCCGGCACCGACTCGTACCGCGAGATCTCACGATCGAGCACGGGCCGCGCCGCCTCGTCGGCGATCGTGCGCACGTACAGCGTCGACCGCACGGAGCGCTCGCCCGAGTCGCGTCGCAGCTCGCCCGCGGTTTCTCCGCCGGCGGCGGGCGTGAGCCAGTTGAGCAGCACGCCGTCGGCCTCCTCGGCCGCGAGCCGGCGCATGCGAGGGCCGAGTGCACCGACGAAGATCGGCGCACCGGTGACGTCGCGCAGTGTCGCGAGACCCTCGCGGACGAAGTCGACGGGGCGGATCGTCACCCTGCCCGAGCCGATGCCGAGCGTGAGCCGGTCGGCGGGCAACCCGCCGAGATCGAGCGAATCGACCGGCCGGCGGTCGAGCGGGATCACGCCCGTCGCCAGGCCGAGCGCCGACGTCGCCTCGGCCGCGATGCGCAGCCCGGCGAGGGAGTCGCCACCCGGAATGTCGTTGATCCAGAGCGTCGCGAATCCGAGCCGCTCGATGCGCGGCGCGAGGGCGCGAACGACCTCGGGCGGAGTCGTGCCGATGATGCCGATCGAGACGGCGGTGCTCACGAGCGCCCCGCTCAGTTCGCGTAGCCGCCGACGAGCCGCACCGCGCCGCCGTCGACGCCCTTGGCGCCCTGCTCGAAGCCGTCGAGATCGCGATCGCCGATCGTGACGGTGCCCGCCGGCCAGGCGGGCAGCCCGAGGCTGCCGAGTTCGGCGATGACGGATGCCGCCGCCTCGGCCGCGACGACCGCGAAGAACCCGATGCCGAGGTTCCAGGTGCCCTCGGTCGACTCGAGCGTGGTGCCGGCGAGGTCGTTGAGCACGCGGAACACCGGAGCCGGCGACCAGGTCGATCGGTCGAGTTCGACCCACGAGCCGCGGGGGAGCACGCGGGCGAGGTTCGCCGCGATGCCACCGCCCGTGACGTGCGAGAGCGAGTGCACCGCGTCGGCGTTGGGGCCGGCGAGCAGTTGCACGAGCGGGCCGGTGTAGAGGCGCGTCGGCTCGAGGAGCGCCTCGCCCCACGTCGTCGACAGCTCATCAGACCGATCGACGAAGTCGATCTTGGCCTGTCGAAGAATACTTCTGACGAGCGAGTAGCCGTTGGAGTGCAGGCCGCTCGACTCGATGGCGATCACGACGTCGCCGTCGCTCGACGCGCTCGGCGCCGAGCAGGCGGTCGGCCTCGACGACGCCGACCGCGGCGCCCGCGACGTCGTAGTCGTCGGCGCCCATGAGGCCCGGGTGCTCGGCGGTCTCGCCGCCGACGAGCGCGGTGCCGGTGTCGGCACAGGCGCGCGCGATGCCCGTGACGATGGCGGCGATGCGCTCGGGCACGACCTTGCCGCACGCGATGTAGTCGGTCATGAACAGCGGCTTCGCGCCGACGACGACGATGTCGTCGACGACCATGCCCACGAGGTCCTGGCCGATGGTGTCGTGCCGGTCGAGCGCCTGCGCGATCGCGATCTTGGTGCCGACCCCGTCGGTGGAGGTCGCGAGCAGGGGCTTCGCGTAGTCCTTCGCGAACGAGAGGTCGAACAGGCCCGCGAAGCCGCCGACCCCCCCGAGCACGTTCGGGCCGTGCGTCGCGGCGACGGCCTCCTTCATGAGTTCGACGGCCAGGTCACCCGCGTGGGTGTCGACTCCGGCGGCGGCATACGACGAGTTCGAGGTCACGCCCCAAGCGTACCCGCGCGTCGCGCGACGATATCCGGCCCGTCCACCGCCTCGATTCGGGTGCGCCCGGCGACACGCCTCCCGACCTGCATCCCACATCTCCCGGGGTGAGGGGGGTGGCGGGTAGAATTCGGATATGTCAGCGGGGGGCACGCCGTCGTGGGTGATCCGTGAGAATGCGAGTCGCCCGGTGCTGCTCGCCCTGTACCTGCGCGAGGTGCTCGGAATCGCGTCGCCCGTCGAGCTGCCGAGGCTGCGCGATGTCGGCGCGGTCGGCGATCGACTCGAGATCGACCGGCACGACCTGCTCGAACGGCAGTGGCGCGCATGGTGGGCGATGACGGTCGAACCAGAGGCCCATCCGTCGCCGGTGCCGCTCGAACTCGTCGAGGCGTACGACACCGACGTGGCGCTTCCCGTGTCCGAGGCAGAAGTGCTCGCGGCCGCGATCGTGCCGCACGCCGAGGCCGCCCGCGCATGGGCCGAGTGGGCGCACGAGGGCTACCGCAACGCGTCGGCCGCACGCCGCGGCGACTCGTACCGCGCCTACGCCGGCACGATCGCCGAGCACGAACGCGAGGTCGGCCGCCGCGCGCACTCGTTCGAGCTCAACGTCGAGGTCGTTCCGTTCGCGAGGGTCGGGGTGTGGTGGATCGGCGCGATGAGCGTCGCGGTCACCGATTCACTGCGATCGGATGCCTCGGCGTTCGACGACGCCATCCACCCGATCATCGCCGAACTCGCGTAGCCACCGGCCCATGCCAGACTCGAGGGCATGAGCATCTGGTTCGGCGAGCCCTCACTCGACTGGGCGAACTCGCGACGCGACGGCACCCTCCTCAACGAGCTCGGCATCGAGATGACCGAACTCACCGAAGACTCCCTCAAGGGCCGCATGCCCGTCGACGGGCGAACACGCCAACCCGGTGGGGTGCTGCACGGCGGGGCATCCGTCGCCCTCGCAGAGACGCTCGCGAGCTGGGGCTCGACGTTCACGGTCGACCCGGCCACCAACTACTGCGTCGGCATGGAGATCAACGCCAACCACACGCGGCCCGTCGCTGACGGCTGGGTCTACGGCGAGGCCAAGCCGCTCACGCGGGGTCGCACCACCCAGGTGTGGGAGATCAAGATCACCGATGAAGCGGGCAAGCTCGTGTGCATCTCGCGGTGCACGATGGCGGTGCTCGCGAAGCCCTCGGAGTACTGAGCCGTTCAGAGTACTGAGGCACGTCACGCGCTGCGGGCATATCGTGGACCCGTGAAGCCATTCGTCCTCCTCGCCACGCGCGCCGAGGACCAACCCGCCGACGAGGAGTACGCCCTCTTCCTCCGCTCCAGCGGACTCGACGAGCGCGACCTCGTGCGGGTGCGGCTCGAGGCGGCGCCCATGCCCCGGCTGGACCTCGACGCGCTGTCGGGCATCTTCGTCGGCGGCGGCCCGTTCAACGCCTCCGACCCGCCCGAGCAGAAGAAGTCGGTGCAGCACCGGGTCGAGGCGGAGTTCAGCACCCTCCTCGACGAGGTGGTCGCCCGGGACTTCCCGTTCCTCGGCGCCTGCTACGGCGTCGGCACGCTCGGCGCCCATCAGGGTGCGTTGATCGACCGTACCTATTCCGAGCCGATCAGCGTCGTGCCGGTCACGCTGACCGACGCCGGAGCGCGCGACCCGATCCTCGCCGGACTGCCCCGAACATTCAACGCCTTCGTCGGACACAAGGAGGCCATCGCCTCACTGCCCGACTCGGCGACCCTGCTCGCGTCGTCGCCGAGCTGCCCGGTACAGGTGTTCCGGGTCGGGGCGAACGTGTACGCGACGCAGTTCCACCCCGAGCTCGACGTCGACGGCATCATCCTGCGCATCCACGCCTATGCGGATCACGGCTACTTCGCCGCGGACGAACTCGAGCTGACCCTGACTGCGGTGCGCCGCGCCGCGGTGTCGTACCCGAGCCGGATGCTCCCGAACTTCGTCGAACGCTACGCCCGGTAGCAGGGACGGTACTCGCCCGGCCGTCGGCGCACTGAGCCCCTCGGGCGTCTCATCGGGGGAGGTCGACGGTTGCCGCGATCTCCGCTCACAGTGAGACGCCCCCGCGCCGCGATCGGCACGGGGGCGTCTCGTCAGCGGATCAGGACGCGGCCGCCGTGGCGTATGCGGTCTGCGCCACCGAACCGTAGTACGGACCGAACATCACGTTCGGGATGTTGTTGTACCCGAAGCTGTTGACGGAGTTCTGCGCCCCTGAGCCGAGGAACCAGGGACCGCCCGACGAGCCGCCCGTCATGTCGCAGGGGATCCCCTGCGACTGGGTCTGGCCGTAGGGGTCGGGGGTGGAGGTGCCGGCGCACGACTTCAGCGTCTGCCCGTCGAACGGCGCGGCCGCCGGGTACCCGAACGCCTCGTACGAGAGACCGCGCGCCTGGTTGAACGCGACCGCCGATGCCCCGACGGCCTGCGCGAGCGTGCGCCCGTTCAGCGGTGCGACCTTCACGAATGCCGTGTCGTACGTGATGTCGCCGCCCTTGGTCCACTGGGTGGGCGCCGAGAACGACGTGGCGGCCCACTGGCCGTGAGGCGCAGCCCCATTCTCGTAGGCGGGCACGAAGATCCAGCGGCTGGCGAACTTGCCCTTGCCGCTGTGGACGCAGTGGCCGGCCGTCGAGACGACGCTGCCGTTGCTGGCGCTGACCGAGTTCGCGGAGCACACGTAGTTGCGGCCGCTCAGGGTGAAGAACACCTTGCCGATGTGGGAGACCGGCGCCTCGGAGGCCGCATTCAGGTCCACTTCGGGCGCCGGGACGGGCTTGCCATATGTGACGGGGTCGCCCTTGGCGACCTTGCTCGCGGGCGTCGACGCGACGCGGTCGGCGACGAGCACGTCGGCGGGCACGGCGGTACGCATGCGGTCGGCGGTCCAGTACTGGGCAGCGGTCGCCGACTCGGCGGCGGGTACCGACGCGTGATCGACGCTCGGCGACCCGGGCGGCGGGGCGGCGACGGCCGCGGCCGGGGCGGCGAGCAGCCCGCAGGCGACGAGCGCAGCCCCGGCGAGCGCAGCGCGGAGTGAGGTGAGTTTCATGGACGAGTCGTCCTCTCTGAAGGCGGCCCGATCCCCCCATGTTCCGGTTGCACCGGGGCCGCGGTGAACGGAATGACCGAGAGCGTGTCACACGGCCCCCGTTCGGGGGGAGAGCCCGGGGCGGAGTTCGTGGACATCGACGAACATCGGCGCGGAACCGAAGAATCCGCCCCGCCATCTCCGGCGAGGAGATATGCTCTCCCGTTCGGCCCGGGTCTCGATACGCTCGCTGCGCTCGCAACTCGACCGACGCCCGAAGCGGGCCGCGCGCTCAGCTGAGCATGAGGTTCCGCTCAGGCGGCTCACACGCGCGCGTGTGGGAGGATGGAATGTCCAGCTCGGACGCATCACCCCACCCCCACGAGGAGCCATCGCGCGCATGTGCGGCATCGTCGGCATCGTCTCCACCGAGCCCGTCAACCAGCAGATCTACGACAGCCTGCTCCTGCTGCAGCACCGCGGTCAGGACTCGACCGGCATCGCCACCGCCGACGGCCCGGTCTTCCACATGGCAAAGGCTCGCGGGCAGGTGCGCGAGGCGTTCCGCACGCGCGACATGCGCGCGCTGCTCGGCAACATCGGCCTCGGCCACGTGCGCTACACGACGAAGGGCGCCGCCGAGCGTGAAGAAGAGGCGCAGCCGTTCTACGTGAACGCGCCGTACGGCATCATCCTCGTGCACAACGGCAACCTGACGAACACACGCGAGCTCTCGAGCGACCTGTTCTCGATCGATCGCCGCCACGTGAACTCGACGAGCGACACCGAGATGCTGCTGAACGTGCTCGCGACCGAGCTGCAGGGGCAGATCAAGGGACTCGACCTCGACCCCGACCAGGTGTTCCAGGCGGTCGAGCAGGTGCACGAGCGTGTCGAGGGCTCCTACGCCGTCATCTCGCTCATCGCCGGGTACGGGCTCCTCGCATTCCGCGACCCGTACGGCATCCGCCCGCTCATTCTCGGCAAGCGCGTGACCGAGTCCGGCAAGGACGAGTGGATCGTGGCATCCGAGTCGCTCGTGCTCGAGAACGGCGACTACGAGATCGTGCGCGACGTCCTCCCCGGCGAGGCGATCTTCATCACCCTCGACGGCCAGATGATCTCGCGGCAGTGCGCGAAGAACCCGCGGCTCGTGCCGTGCTCGTTCGAGTACGTCTACCTCGCCCGCCCCGACTCGGTCATGAACGGCATCTCGGTGTACGAGGCGCGCCTGCGCATGGGCGACCGGCTCGCGACCACCATCGAGACCCACATGGACAAGGGCGACATCGACGTCGTCATGCCGATTCCCGACTCGTCGCGCCCTTCGGCGATGCAGGTCGCCCAGAAGCTCGGCATCGAGTACCGCGAGGGCTTCTACAAGAACCGCTACGTCGGCCGCACGTTCATCATGCCCGGCCAGTCCGAGCGCAAGCGGTCGGTGCGCCAGAAGCTCAACGCCATGGGCACCGAGTTCAAGGGCAAGAACATCCTCATCGTCGACGACTCGATCGTGCGCGGCACCACGTCGCAGCAGATCGTCGAGATGGCGCGCGCAGCCGGCGCCAACAAGGTCACGTTCACCTCCGCCGCGCCCCCCGTGCGGTACCCGCACGTGTACGGCATCAACATGCCGAGCCGCCGCGAGCTCGTCGCCTTCGACCGCAAGATCCCCGAGATCGCCCGCGAGCTGGGGGCCGACCACATGATCTACCAGGAGGTCGCCGACCTGCAGGCCGCGATCACCCAGGGCACCTCGATCGACCAGCTCGACATGTCGTGCTTCACGGGCGACTACGTCACGGGCACGGTCACCGAGGAGTACCTCGAGTGGGTGGAGAAGACCCAGCTCAGCTGAGCGCTCGAGCGTCGGTCGAGTAGCGCCGCCGCAGGCGACGCGTATCGAGACCCGGCCTACTCGTCGATGTGATGCGTCGACGAGTGCTCGGCGACGACCGTCTTCGCCTTGCGAGCCGTGGAGCGGTCGATGAGCAGCGCCACGACGGCGCCGAGTGCCGCGCCGATGACGCCGCACAGCAGCAGCAGGAAGCCGAACACCTGGCCCCTGTCGAAGCCGAGCCCGAGCTCGGGCGAGGCGGGCTCGCCCGAGAACGAGAACGTCAGGATGAGCGCCACGATCGCGCCCAGGATCACGCCGAGGGTGATGAAGCGCCCGTAACGCGGTGCCCGCCGCACGGTGACCACGTCGTTCGCGACGTCGGTCTCGACCTCGTCTTCGCGCACGACGAGGATGTCGTCGTCGTCGTGCTCGGACGGCCGGGCGGGGTTCTGCGGATCGCTCACCCCTCCATTGTCCCGCATCCGCGGGGTGCGGGCGCCCGATCTCAGACGATCGGCAGCAGGCCGCTGAGGTCGGCGCGCTGGCCCGAGGCCTGCACCCGGCCGGCGGCGCGCGCGTCGCCCCACGAGAGTGCGCCCGTGGCGAGGGCGAGCCAGGTCGAGGCATCGGTCTCGATGACGTTCGGCGGCGTGCCGCGGGTGTGCTTCGGACCCTCGACGCACTGCACGGCCGCATACGGCGGAACTCGCACCTCGACGGTGCCGCCCGGCGCCTGCTCGGCGAGCAGCTGCAGCGAGTACCGCACCGCGAGCGCGAGCGTCGTGCGGTCGACGGATGCCGCGGCGTCGGCGCCCCCGTCGGTCACCGCTCGGACCACCTCCAGCGCAGCCCGTCCGACCTCGTCGTTGATCCTCGCGCGTGCCATGGCTCCATCATCTCGAATTCTGAAAGGACGGTAGCCTGAGTCAGTGAGAATCCTCGTCCTCGGCTCGGGCGCGCGCGAGCACGCCATCATCCTCGCGCTCCTCGATGAAGAGGCCGGCCACGAGATCATCGCGGCACCGGGCAATGCCGGCATCGCGGCATCCCACACCTCGTCGGCACGCGGCAGCGTGATCACCATCGCCCTCGACCCGACCGACCCGGTCATCGTCACCGACTACGCCCTCGACAACGACATCGAACTCGTCGTCATCGGCCCCGAGGCACCGCTCGTCGCGGGTGTGGCCGACGCCCTGCGCACTCGCGGCATCGCCGTGTTCGGCCCCGGCAAGGCGGCGGCGGCCCTCGAGGGCTCCAAGACCTTCGCGAAGCGCATCATGGAGGCGGCCGACGTGCCGACCGGCCGCGCGACGCTCGCCGACACCCTCGACGAGGTCGGCCGCACGCTCGACGAGTTCGGCGCCCCCTATGTCGTGAAGGCCGACGGCCTGGCCGCCGGCAAGGGCGTGCTCGTCACCGAAGACCGCGACGCCGCCCTCGCGCACGCCACCCACTACCTGCAGCAGGGCCCCGTGCTCGTCGAGGAGTTCCTCGACGGCCAGGAGGTCTCGCTGTTCCTGCTCTCCGACGGCACCCACGTGCTGCCGCTCTCGCCTGCGCAGGACTACAAGCGGCTTCGCGACGGCGACGCCGGCCCGAACACCGGCGGCATGGGCGCCTACTCCCCGCTGCCGTGGCTCGCCGACACGGTCGACGGCCGCGGCGGCCGGTTCGGCAGCGAAGAGGCGTTCGTCGACGAGGTCATCGAGACCATCGCGCTGCCCACCGTGCGCCGGCTCGCGCACGAGCAGACGCCGTTCATCGGCCTGCTCTACGCCGGCCTCATCCTCACGTCGCGCGGCATCCGCGTGATCGAGTTCAACGCGCGCTTCGGCGACCCCGAGACGCAGGTCGTGCTGCCGCGCCTCGAGACACCGCTGTCGGGCCTGCTGTTCGCGGCCGCGACCGGCGGGCTGGGCGGACTGCCGCGGCCGAGTTTCCGACCGGATGCCGCGGTCACGGTCGTGCTCGCGAGCGAAGGGTATCCCGACGCCCCCGAGACGGGGCGCGCCATCGAGGGACTCGAGGCTGCGGCATCCGTGCCCGGCGTGCACGTCGCCCACGCGGCGACCGCGATCGGCGCGATGACCGAGCCGCACCCGCACCCGCCGCTGCTCGCCACGGGCGGGCGCGTGCTCAACGTCGTCGCCGTCGGCAAGGACTTCGCCGAGGCCCGGCGGCGGGCCTACGAGGCGCTCGGCCACGTGCGGCTCGACGGCGGCCAGTACCGCACCGACATCGCCGCGCGCGTCACCGAATAGGCGAGGCACGGGGCATCCGTCACCTGAAGAGCGTGGAGCGGCCGTGCCGTTCCCGGGAGGAGTTGTCATGACGAACACCGAGGAACTGCCCGGCTGGACCCACGTCTACTCGGGCAAGGTTCGCGACCTGTACGTCCCCACGAAGCTGCTCGACGACGACGACTCGTGGACGGGCGACCCGCTGCGCCTCTCGCCCGTGCTGCTGGTGGTCGCGACCGACCGGGTGAGCGCGTACGACCGCATGCTCGAGCCGGTGATCCCCGGCAAGGGCGCGATGCTCACGCGACTCACGCACTGGTGGTTCGACCAGCTGCCCGACGTGCCGAACCACCTGGCGTACCACCTCGACGACCGGCTCGAGAAGCTCGAGCTGCCCGAGATTCCCGTCGCGATCGCCGATCGGGCGACACTCTGCCGCACCCTCGACATGTTCCCGATCGAGTGCGTCGTGCGCGGCTACCTCACCGGCGGCGGGTGGAAGGAGTACCAGGAGACCGGCGCCATCGGCGGCATCCCCCTGCCCGAGGGCCTCTCGAACGGCGACCGGCTGCCCGAGCCGCTGTACACGCCCGCGTGGAAGGCGCCCCTGGGCGAGCACGACGAGAACGTGTCGTACGAGCGCACCGTCGAACTCGTGGGCGAGGTCGTCGCCGAGCAACTGCGCTCGCAGTCGATCGAGATCTTCGAGCGCGCCGCGGCGATCGCCGAGGGCCGTGGCCTGATCCTCGCCGACACGAAGTTCGAGTTCGGCGCCGATCGCACGCTGGGCATCGTGACGCTGGCCGACGAGGTGCTCACCTCCGACTCCTCGCGCTACTGGGATGCTACGGCGTACGCCACCGGCTCGACGCCCGAGCAGCGCATGGCGAGCTTCGACAAGCAGATCGTGCGCGACTGGCTCGCCGCGAACTGGGACCAGGACGCATCCGAGGTGCCGCCGACCCTGCCGCACGAGATCGTCGAGCAGACCGCGGCGCGCTACCGCGAGCTGGTCGAACGGCTCACCGGCGCCTGAGACGCCGAGTCCCCCGCATCGCGCGACGCGGGGGACTCGATGACGTACGAGTGCGGCTGACGACGGGATCAGGCTCGTCGCAGCAGCCGTCGCCGGTTATGACGCGATGGCCTTGGCGACCCTGTCGCCGCCTTCCTCGATCGCCTTCTCGAGTTCCTCGTAGTCCTCGCGATCGATGGCCTTGTTGATCTTCTTCTCGGCTTTGGCGAGGGCGTCGTCGATGCGGTCGAGGTACTTGTCGTCGATCACGGCGACGATGGCCGAGGAGCCGGGCGGCAGGTAGTCCTCGAGTTCGACGCCCATCTTCTTCTCCTCGTGCTTCTCGGCCAGCTTGCCCGCGATCGCGCCGACGCCCGCGCCGACGGCGGTGGCTGCGAGCAGCGGCGGGGCGAAGAGGCCGACGACGAGTCCGGCGGCGGCGCCGATCCACGTACCGCTGGCGACCTGCCCGGTGCCGTGTTCATCTACGCTGACCTTGCCGTCCGTGTCGCGATGCATGACGACCGACGACACGACCTCGAGATCGGCCTCCTCGGCGGCCTTCAGCGTCTTGTAGTCTTCGGCGGCAGCTCCGGCGTCGTCGTACGTCGCCACGTAGAGCACCAGGTTGTCCATTCCCATGGGTCGTTCCCCTCATCGACGAGGCTCCCGGTACACGCCCGGAGCCGTGGATGCCTCCACGATAGGGATCGCGGCGACGCGAACTCAAGGGCACATCCGGCATCCGTGAGTGGAACATCAGGAATACGTCCATCGGACCGTGCGTTACTATTAGTTGTGATTACAACCAATGAGACCCCGAAGAGCGGATTGCTGGCCGCCGACACCGGCATGGGCGCAGTGACCCTTCGCGTCGGCGACCTCGACGGAATGATCCGCTACTACCGCGACGGCGTGACCCTCGAGCTGCTGAGCCATGACGGCCCCGTGGCCGTGCTCGGCCGCGGCACGACTCCCCTGCTCATCCTCGAGCACGCCCCCGAGCTGAAGCACGCCTCGCCGAGCAGCGCGGGCCTGTTCCACACGGCAGTGCTCTTCGACTCGGCCGAGGCGCTCGCCACCGCCGTGTACTCGGTGGCGACGAGGTACCCGGGACTGTTCACCGGCAGCTCCGATCACCTCGTGAGCGAGGCCTTCTACTTCAACGACCCCGAGGGCAACGGCGTCGAGCTCTACGTCGACCGCGACCGGTCGAAGTGGAGCTGGGCGCACGGGCAGGTCGAGATGTCGACCATCTTCCTCGACCCCAACGCGTACCTTCGCGAGCACCTCACCGAGGCCGGCATGAACGCCGCGACCACGGGCACGGGCGTCGGCGACGCGATCATCGGCCACGTGCACCTCTCCGTGGGAGATGTCGACAGCGCCCGCGAGTTCTACGTGGACCGCCTCGGCTTCGAGGTCACCACGATGTACGGCACCCAGGCGCTCTTCGTCTCGGCGGGTGGATACCACCACCACATGGCCATGAACACGTGGAACAGCCGCGGCGCCGGCCGCCGCCGGCTCGCGCTCGGTCTCGGCAAGGTCGAGATCGTCGTCCCGTCCGCCGACGACCTCGGCCAGCTGGGCGAGCGGATGTCGCACCACAAGGTTCCGACCCGCGACGACGGCCGCACCCTGGCCTTCGACGACCCGTGGTCGAACCTCGTCGAGGTGCGCGCGGCCGGCACGGCCGAGTAGCACCCGTCAGCGGCCGAGCACCTCGCGAAGTGCGCCGAGGGTGATCAGGTCGTCGTCGACGCCACCGCCCTCGTGCCCGTTGTAGGGCCAGACGGTGACCTGCTTGGGGCCCGCGTAGTTGTTGTAGGCGGCGAACACCGTGGACGGCGGGCAGATCTCGTCCATGAGCGCGGCCGTGATCCAGATCGGCGCCTTGGCGCGGCGTGCGAAGTTGACCCCGTCGAAGTACGAGAGCGTGTCGAGCACCTGCTCGGCGCGGTCGCGGTACCACGCGAGGTACTCGCCGATCTCCTTGTAGGGCTTCGCGTCGGTGATGACCGTCGCACGCGGGAAGTCGCAGAGGAACGGCACCCGCGCGATCGCGCCCGCGAGGTCGGGCACGAGTCCGGCGACCGCGAGCGTCAGGCCGCCGCCCTGGCTGATCCCGAAGATCGCGATGCGTCCGGCGTCGACGAGCGACAGCTCCCGCGCGGCATCCGTCAATCGCACCGCATCGGTGATCAGGCGACGGAAGTAGTACGACGCCGGGCCCTCGATGCCGCGCGTCATGAAGCCGGGCACCTGCGGGCCGGAGCCGACCTCATCGGGCGTCGCGCCGCGCGAGCCGCTCCACGCCTGCCCACGCGTGTCGAGCTCGAGGTGGGCGTACCCGGCCGAGGCCCAGAGCAGGTTCTCGACCTCGTCGCCGCGCCCGCGGCCGTAGCCGTGGAACTGCACGACTGTCGGCAGCGGCGCCGAGGTGCCGGCCGGCACGCGCAGCCACGCACGCACGCGCTGTCCGCCGAAGCCGGCGAACGACACGTCGTACACGTCGATGGTCGTGAGCTGCGTCTCGACGCGCTCGACGGTCACGGCGAGGTCGTGGCCCCGAGCCTCGGCGAGGGTGCGCGACCAGAACTCGTCGAAGTCGGCCGGCTCGCGCTCGCTGCCGCGATAGTCGCGCAGTTCGGCCTCGGGAAGATCGACGTACATGTGGCTGGACCTCTCGTCTCGGTACGGTCATCCAATCAGACCGACCGTGTCGGGACGTCTCGCGAGGTCTCGATACGGCGCTGGCGCGCGCCTACTCGACCGCCGGGGATGGCGCGCGTCGGTAGGCTGAGATCGTGACAGGACACGAGGACGTGGGCGACGGCGTCGAGGCGAACACCCGCACGATCGAGGCATCGGTCGTCACCGATTTCAGCGACCGCATGAGCTACGGCGGGTACCTCGACCTGCCCACCCTGCTCAGTGCCCAGCGCCCGATCTCGCGGCCCGAGCACCACGACGAACTGCTGTTCATCGTGCAGCACCAGACCACCGAGCTGTGGCTGAAGCTCGTGCTGCACGAGCTCGAGACCGCCCGCGACCTGCTGCGCGACGACCAGCTCGGCCGAGCGCTGAAGTGCATCGCGCGGGTCAAGCACATCCAGAGGACCCTCACCGAGCAGTGGTCGGTGCTCGCGACGCTGACTCCCTCGGAGTACGCCCAGTTCCGCGGAGTGCTCGGCAACGCGAGCGGGTTCCAGTCCTACCAGTACCGCGCGGTCGAGTTCGTGCTCGGCAACAAGCACGCGCGCATGCTGTCGGTGTTCGAGTCCGACCCTGCGGCGCACGCCCTGCTCGCGCGCGAACTCGAGACCCCGAGCCTCTACGACGAGTTCCTGCGGCTGCTCGCGCGGGCCGGATACCCGATCCCCCAGTCCGTGCTCGAGCGCGACGTCACGCAGGCGTGGACCTTCCAGCCCGAGCTCGTGCCGGTGTTCGCGGCGATCTACTCCGATACCGACGCGCACTGGGCCGCGTACGAGACGTGCGAAGAGCTCGTCGACCTCGAGGACAACTTCCAGCTCTGGCGCTTCCGGCACCTCAAGACCGTCGAGCGCATCATCGGCTCGAAGCCCGGAACGGGCGGCTCGAGCGGTGCGCCGTTCCTGAAGCGCGCGCTCGAGCTCACCTTCTTCCCCGAGCTGTACGCCGTGCGCACCGAGATCCCGGGGTGATCGGATGACCCGGCAGGTGCTCGACCTCGGACCGCTCGCCGCTCCCGTGCGCCGGTCGCTGAACGGCGACCACCCCGGCGAGACCGGCACGATGCTGCCGCCCCTCGTCGACCACCACGTGCACCTCATGATCGTCGGCATCGATGCGCTCGCCGACGGCAACCTCGCCGGTGCCGTCGACCTCGGTTCGCCGCTCGACCTCGTGTCGGCGGGCAGACGCCGCGACGGGTTCCCCCGCATCGACTACGCCGGAAACTTCCTCACGGCACGCGGCGGCTACCCGGTCGGGCGGCCATGGGCGTCGGCGGGGAGCGTGCGCGAACTCGATGCCGAGCGCGGCGACAGCCGCGCCTCCCTGCCCGGAGCCGCTGAGACCGCGGTGCGCGAGCAGCAGGCGTTCGGGGCATCCGTCATCAAGGTGGCCCTCAATGCCGATGCCGGGCCGGTGTTCGACCGCGCCACGCTCGCCGCCATCGTGGCCGCCGCGCGCGAACTCGGCATGCCCGTCGTCGCACACGTCGAGGGCGAGGGCATGACCGCCATGGCAGTCGACGCGGGCGTCGACGCGCTCGCGCACACCCCGTTCACCGAGCAGATCGACGACGCCCTCATCGCGCGCGCCGTCGACGCCGGGCAGCGGTGGATCTCCACGCTGTTCGTCACGGGGTACGGGTCGACGACGCCCGAGAGCGAACGGGCGATCGACAACCTCAGCCGCTTCCGCGCCGCGGGCGGGCAGGTGCTCTACGGCACCGACCTCGGCAACGGCGAACAGCCGCTCGGCGTCAACCCTGCCGAGCTCAGGCTGCTCGTCGAGGCGGGGCTCGGGGCATCCGATCTCATCTCGACGATCACCGATCCGTGGCCGCGCCCCGCCCGCGCCGAGGGCATCGCGACCTTCGTGCCCGGCCCGTCACCGGCGGCGATCGACGACCTGCCCGACTGGCTGGCGACGGCGTGCGTCGTCCCCGCCGAAGACCTGGAGACCCTGTGAGCCTCGACCCGCACCTCGCGTTCGCCCGTCGCATGGACCGCGCCGACGGCCTCGCGCACTACCGCAAGCGCTTCGCGGGCGCCGAGACCGACCTCGTCTACTTCGACGGCAACTCGCTCGGGCGGCCGCCGGTGTCGGCCATCGAGCGCATGAGCGATTTCATGCGCGACGGATGGGGCGAGCGGCTCATCCGCGGCTGGGACGAGGCGTGGCTGCAACTGCCCGTCGAGATCGGCGATCGCATCGGCCGCGCGGTGATCGAGGCCAAGGCCGGCCAGACGGTCATCGGCGACTCCACCACCGTGCTGCTCTACAAGCTCGCCCGGGCGGCGGTCGACGCTCAGGTCACGCGCGACCCGCGGCGACGCGAGATCGTCCTCGACACCGACAACTTCCCCACCGACCGCTACGTGCTCGACGGCATCGCCAACGAGCGCGGCCTGAAGCTGCGCTGGATCGACGTCGACACGTCGACGGGCGTGACGCCCGAGCAGCTCGCCGAGGCCGTCGGCCCCGAGACGGCGCTCGTCGTCGTGTCGCACGTCGCCTACCGGTCGGCGTACCTCGCCGACGCGCGCGAGCTCACCCGCATCGCGCACGACGCGGGCGCGCTCATCCTGTGGGACCTCTGCCACTCGGCGGGTTCGGTACCGGTACGCGCCGACGCCTGGGGGTTCGACCTCGCCGTCGGATGCACCTACAAGTACCTGAACGGCGGCCCGGGCTCGCCCGCATTCGCGTATGTGCGCGACGACCTGCAGGCGGTGCTCACCCAACCGATCCAGGGCTGGTTCGGCACGCGCGACATGTTCGCCATGGGGCCCGACTACGAGCCCGAGCCGAGCATCCGCCGGTTCCTCTCGGGCACGTCGCCGATCGTCGGCATGCTGCCGATGGAGGAGACGCTCGCGATGATCGAGGAGGCCGGCATGCCGGCACTGCGCGCCAAGTCGGTCGCGCTGACGTCGTTCGCGATCACCCTCGCCGACGACTGGCTCGGCCCGTTCGGGGTCACCCTCGCCTCTCCCGCCGATTCCGAGGAGCGCGGCGGGCATGTCACGCTGCAACACCCCGCGATGCGTGAGGTGACGGCCCGTCTCTGGCAGCACGACGTCATACCCGACTACCGCGACCCCGGCGGGCTGCGCATCGGGCTCTCACCGCTGTCGACGAGCTTCGAAGAGGTGCACCGCGGGCTCGCCGCCACGCGCGACGTGCTGAAGACGGTGCTGCTCGAGCGCGCCGGGCTGGCGTAGCGGGCACGCTCGGCCGTCCACGGGGGCCTTCGAGGCGACGCCGATTTCCGGACGCTTTCGGAGCCGGTGTCAACCCCCGTCGCCGATTCGGCCTGCGCTCTGGCAGCGCGCGTACCATGGCCGCATCGCAACGACGAAAGGCGGAATCATGACGAACACGAACCGCGATATCGCTGAGGCGACGAAGGCGGCACGCGAGGCTGCTGCCCGGGCGACGAACGCGACTGCCGACGCGGTCGAGAATCTTTCCGACGACGCGGAAGACGCTGCGGAACAAGCCACCGCGGTGGTCGGCGACCTCGTCGACGACGTGCGCGCGAAGGCCAGCGACGCCGCCGAAGCGATCTCAGAGCAGGCGCGCGAGGCGTACTCCGACGCCAAGGACGCCGCAGACGACGGCGTCGCGTACGTGCAGGCGAAGTATCGCGAGAACCCTGCGCTCGTCATCGGCGTCGCCATCGCGGCGTTCGTCGCGGTGGTGATGGTCGCGCGGGCGATCTTCCGGCGCTGAGCGCGGACGCGTCAGGCGAGCGCCGCGATGCGGACCAGCTCGTCGCGCAGTGCCACGGCGAGCGCGGGGGCGTCGAGCGCGTCGGCGTCGCAGTGCACCGCACAGCGCAGCACGCCGTCGTACGAGATCGCGGTGACGCCGAGACGCACGTTGCCCTGGATCGCCGTGACCGGCCAGACGCGCTGCAGGCGGGCCCCCGCCAACGCGAGCGGATGCCTCGGCCCGGGAACGTTCGAGACGAACATGACGATCAGGTGCTGGTGACGGGCGAGCCGCATGAACAGCCGCGCGCCGAGCCGGGTTCGCGTGAGCTCGAACGTCCCGCGGGAGCGCGCATCCTGCTTGGCGACGCGGGTGCGCACAGCGACGTGCCGGAGCCGCTCCCCGAGGGCAGCCTCCCGCGTCGACAGTGGCACGAGCATCACGCCGACGGCGTTGCCGGAGTCGCCGCGGTAGGGGAGCGCGACCGGAACGCTCGTGAGCAGCGTCTCGGGCACCGGCTCGCCCCGAGCGCGCAGCGCCGCCTCGACGGCGACCGCCACCGCCACGAGCAGCGCGTCGTTCACCGTGGCGCCCACGGTGCGGGCCCCGGCGCCGAGCGCCGCGAGTTCGATGTCGGCGAACCCGACACCACGTCGGGGGCCGATGCGGCCGAGCAGAGTCGTGCTCGGCACGCGACGCACGAACATCGCCGTGGTCCGCTGCACTCCAGAAGCGATCAGGCGCAGCTGGGCCATCACGGGTGACCTGCGGAAGCGTGTCCATTCGGGCGCGACCGGCCCTGGGCTCGCGGGCGGTGCTGCGGCGGCGTTCGGCCCCGCGACCTCCACTGGGTCCATGAGCACCTCCGCGAGCCGAACGGCCGCGAAGCCGTCGGCCATCGCGTGGTGGATGCGCAACACGAAGCCCGCGCTCATGGGTGCGACGCCGGGAACGACGAGCAGCTCCCAGAGAGGTCGGTCGGGCGGCAGGTGCGTGACGATGAGGCGGGCGCACAGCGACTCGAAACCCGCGAGCCCGTCGACCGGATCGATGCCGCGAACGTGATGGGTGAGGTCGGGCACCACCGACTCCCAGGCGAGGCGCCGGCCGTCGCGCCGCACACGCTGGCCCAACCGTTTCGCGTGCGGAAGGCGTTCGGCGAGCGCCGACCTCAGTGTCGCGAGGTCGACGGAGCCGTCGGCCGAAACGGCCCCGCCCGGGGCGAGCACGCCCGCCATCAGGAACGCGTTGACCTGGTCGGGCGCGTCGATCGCGATATTCGCGGCATCCGCGACCGAGAGCGGTTCGAACCGTTCACCCGCTCGGCTGGCCACGGCACGATCCTATGCGGCGGGGCATGGTTGGCCCCGATGCCGGTCGTTCGCCCCTCGGCGATTCCGTGTCGGAATGCCGGCCGTCATCCGCGAGCCCCGCCTCAGGCGGTCACGCCCGACAGCCGTCGCCGCGAGCGCCTGAGCATCGCGCTCACGAGATGCGGGTGCACGGCACGCACCGGGAGCGACCAGAGCCTGCCGAGACCGCCCTTCAGCCGCACGGTGGTGACGACGCGGACGATGCCGTTGGACTCGTCGACCCCGACTCCCACTCGGAGATCGAGATGTCGTTGATCGATCGCGAGGAGCGCCTCGTCGCCACGCACCGCTCGCACGGCGAACCGGTCACGAGGTGCCCGGGAAAGGCCGACGATCGGTCCGAGCAGCTGGCGGAGCCGAATGAGCACGACGAGCCACGGCGGCAGCGACCGGATCGAGAAGAGACTGCGCGCCCAGGCCGCCGGATCGGCGGTCGCATGCGCGGGCAGCACGCCGATGGCCACATCGGCGTAATCGGGATCGGTGATCTCGTCGAACGCCATCGACCAGAATGCGGGTGCCTGCATCATCAACTCCATACGGGGGCGTACGGAGTACTATACGCTACCGTATGGGAATGGCAAGCTTCACGGCGGACGACTGGATCGACGCCGCCTACGGCCGTTTCAACGAGCGCGGGCTGTCAGCGGTTCGGGTCGAGGCCGTCGCCCGCGACCTGGGCGCCACCAAGGGATCGTTCTACTGGCACTTCGCCGACCGCGCCGAGCTCGTCGCCGCCGTGATGCGGCGCTGGGAGCAGACCGAGACCGACTTCGTGATCGACCTCGTCGAGCGTTCCGGCTCTGCGCAGCAGCGCCTCGCCTCGCTCTACGACGTCATCGTCGACCGGATGCATGAGCGCGGCGGCGAGCGCACGCTGTATCTCGACGCCAAAGACGAAGGCGTGGCAGAGGCGGTCGCCCGCGTCACCGAGCGGCGGGTTGCGTACGTCGCCGCACTCCTCGTCGACTCGGGCTTCGACGAGGGTGAGGCGCGTCGGCGGGGCGCATCCGTCGTCGCGGCCGTGATCGGGTTCCAACAGCTCGCGGCCGGAGGGTGGCGGGCTGGACCGGGCATCGACACCGACGGGCTCACGTCGACCCTGCTGCGTATGACGCTGAGCCCTCGGCACACGGACGAGTCCGGTCGCCGCGGGTAGCGCCGCGCGCCCGATAGAATCGAGGAATCCACCCCCTCGACACCGGACGGAGAACCGCGGTGCCCACCATCGTCGTCGAAGTGATGCCCAAGGCCGAACTGCTCGATCCCCAGGGCAAGGCCGTCGCCGGCGCCCTCGCCCGCACCGGACACACCGGGTTCACCGGCGTACGCCTGGGCAAGCGATTCGAGCTCACGATCGACGGACCCGTCGACGATGCACTCCGTGCGAGCGTGAAGCAGATCGCCGAGGAGATCCTCTCGAACCAGGTCATCGAAGACGTCGTGGGCATCCACTACGAGGTGACCAACGTCGAGCTCGCCGAAGAGGCCTCCGACGCGGCATCCGTCACCGACGAGGGCTTCGGAGCCCCCGCGGGCGAGACCCACTGAGCGGGCGGGTCGACCACATGCGCATCGGCGTCATCACCTTCCCCGGCTCGCTCGACGACCGCGACGCGCAGCGCGCGGTACGACTCGCGGGCGGCGAGCCCGTCGCGCTCTGGCACGGCTCGCACGACCTCGAGGGCGTCGACGCCCTCATCCTGCCCGGCGGCTTCAGCTACGGCGACTACCTGCGCTGCGGCGCGATCGCCTCGCTCAGCCCCATCATGACCGAGGTCGTCTCCGCCGCGAACTCGGGCATGCCCGTGCTCGGCATCTGCAACGGCTTCCAGATGCTGACCGAGGCCGGCCTGCTCGAGGGCGGGCTCATCCGCAACGACCACGGCTCGTTCATCTGCCGCGACCAGGTGCTCACGGTCGAGAACGCATCGACCGACTGGACTGCCGACTTCGAGGCGGGCCAGCAGATCACCATCCCGCTGAAGAACGGCGAGGGCGGGTTCATCGCTGCAGACGACACGCTCGACCGCCTCGAGGGCGAGGGTCGCGTGGTGTTCCGCTACGTCGACGTGAACCCCAACGGGTCGCTGCGCGACATCGCCGGCATCTCGAACGAGCGCGGCAACGTGGTCGGCCTCATGCCGCACCCCGAGCACGCGGTCGAGCCCGGCTTCGGCCCCGACACCGCCGCCGCGATGCGGTCGGGCGTCGACGGGCTCGGGTTCTTCACCAGCATCGTCAAGCGCGCCCTCGTCGAGGCGTAGCGCGCGCCCTATCTCGCAGCGCACCTCGCGGCGGTTCGCTCGCGATCTGGTGAGCACACCCGCGCCTGCAGGCGTACGGCGCGTACACCGGGTCGGAACGCACGGGCGTGCGGGCTCGGAATCGATTCCGGACCCGCACGCTCGGGGCAGCGCGCAGTGGATCGTCACTGCAGGTCGAACGCCTGGACCTCGGCGAGCTGCAGGCGGTAGTACCCGAGCTGTCCCTCCGCCGCTGTGGGCCGTCCGAGCTCGCTGACCTGCACGCGCACGTACCGCGCCTGCGTCGTGTCGAACCGGTACGCCTGCGCTCGCGGACCCGGGTCGGCTTGGCCGGTCACCGTGTGCACGGTCGTCCAGGTCGTGCCGTCGGAGCTCACCTGAAGCGCGAACGACTTCGGGAAGTGGGCGCCGTCGGTGCCGTCGCCCGCCGTGTCGTCGGCGGTCGCCGTCCTGGGGTAGAGCACGAGCGTGTTGAGCGCCTTCGCTGCACCCAGGTCGAAGGCGACCCACTGGTCGACGCCGGTCTGGGACTGGTCGGGCCCGTTCGAGGTGTAGCCCTTCGCCGCGCCGGCGAGGCTCTCGCGCTTGCCGTCGACCAGGTTGGCGGCGCTCCATGCAGGCGCTGCCTGCAGGCTCGTCCGCGCGGTCACGGCCGACCCGGCGAGCACGTTCTGCGCCGCGTCGATGCCGCTCGCCACCGGCAGGATCCATACGTCGGCGATCGACGGGTCGTACCCGCCGTCGACGTCCTGGAACCGGAGGCGCACCGTGCCGTCAGCCGTGATCGTCGTCGTCATCCACGAGGAACTGGTACGTCATCGTTCCGGTGCCGCCCTCGGTGCGGGTGTACCGCTGCTCGAGGACCGTCTCGCCGTCGGCGGAGACGTCGTAGGTCTTCGCCCGCGCCCCGTCGAACGTCTCGACCGCGCGGACCACGAAGGGCTCGCCCTTGGGAACCGCGACATCGAACTCGAACCAACCGCCCGGGAAGGACGTGTGGGTGTACCGGCGGGTCAGCCCTGCCTCCGCCGACGTGCCCGAGTGCTCAGACGCCGTCAGCCCGTGCGACTGCTCGGAGGCGGCGAGCCCGAGGTCGACATGGTCGACGACGATCGCCGGCGCGTTCGTCAGGCCGACCGCGATCGACGCTTCGCCCCGTTCCTCGTCGGATGACCCGACAGCGGCCGTGAGCCTGACGTCCCCTGCCGTGACGGTGTACGGAACGTCCACTTCGACGGTCGCCTGTCCGGATGCCCCGGCCGCCAGTGCGAACGGAACCTCCGCCTGCGCCCAGCCGTCGGGGCCGGTGACCTGCACGGTTCCGGTTCGCTCGACATCGGTGCGGTTGACGAGGTCGACCGCAACCGCGACGACATCGCCGGGATATGTTGCGGCCGGCTCGACGGCGACGGACTCCACTGCCACCGGCGCCGAAACGGCCAGGTCGGTGTCCACAGGAAGTGTGACCACCGTGCCGTCGAAGCTGTACGTCAGCGAGCCGACCAGGTCGTACCGGCCGGGCTCCGCGTCGGCGGGAACCTCGACGTCGAACGCGAAGCCCGTCGTCGAACCGGGCGAGAGCGTCGCCGCGCTCACCGGTCCGACTGCGGTGACGGCCCAGTCGTCGGAGGAAGAGAGCTTGGCCTTCACCTGGCTCAGCTTCCGGCTGCCGCTGACGTCGAGCGTGATGACAGCGCGAGCGGTGTCACCGGGGAAGATCGCCTCGGTCGGCGTCGTGAGCGTGACATCGGCGCCGACGAGCTTCGCGCACGCGGCGGTCAGCTTCTCGGCAGCGGGCTCGAGGATCGTCCGGAGCGCGTCGGCGGCCTCTGCCGCCAGCGATCCGTTCGCGACCTCGCGATCGAGGTACGCGGTGATCGTCTGGATCGAGCTCAGTGACTTGTGCGCGGCAGCTGCCGTGCGCAGGTCGCGATCGAGACCCTTCTCAGCACCGACATAGGCGTCCCACGTCTTGTCGGCGCGCGCGATGAACGTGTCCGCGAACTCCGTGAGCGCCTCGGCCTGCGACGCCGACAGCGCGCCGTCGTCGTCGAGCGCCGCGACCCGGTCGTCGAATCCGGATGCCGCATCACGAGTGTCGCCGATCCGACCGAGCGTCACGTCCTGTGCGAAGGCGTACGCGCCCGAGCCGACCGTGAACACGGCCACGCCGTCGGCGAAGCTCGAGAACTCGATGCCCGGCACAGCGGCGGCGGGCTTGCCGCCCTCGGTGACCGCCCAGCGGCTCGACGTCGGAATCCGGATCTCCGCGGTCGTGTTCGCCGGCACTGTGACATCGAGCTTCATCACGCCCGACGCGCTCGTCCGCCAGGACGACGTGACGGTTCCATACGGCGTGTCGAGCGAGAAGTCGCTCGAGTCGATGCCCGCGCCCGCCTGCGGCGCGATGAGCACCTTGTGGAAGCCCGGCTCGAGCGCGGAGACGCCGGCCATCGTGCCGTACATCCACTCGCCGACCGCGCCGTAGGCGTAGTGGTTGAAGGAGTTCATCTCCACCGGTCCGAACGACCCGTCGGGCATGATCGAGTTCCAGCGCTCCCAGATCGTGGTCGCGCCCTTGCCGATCTCATACCCCCACGAGGGGTAGTCGGTGTTCTGCAGCAGCTTGTACGCGATGTCGGTGCGACCGATCGCGGTCAGCGCCGGCAGCAGGCCGTCGACGCCGAGGAAGCCCGTCGAGAGGTGGTTGTTGCGCCGTTCGAGCGTCTCGACGAACTGCGATGCGACCTCGTCCTCGAGTCCCGCCGGGATGAGGTCGTTCATGATCGTCAGGATGTAGGCCGTCTGCGAGTCTCCGCGCACCGTGCCGTCAGCGCTGACGAACGCCGCGCCGTACGCCGCCTTGATCGCCTCGTAGCGCTCGAGGTAGACCTGCGCGTCGTCATCACGACCGACCGCCTCGGCCATCTCCGCGAACTCGCGGGTGCCCTTGGCGAGGAACGCCGTGTCGATCACCGTCGCCGGGGTGTCGTCGTCGAGGTTCAGCCAGTCGTTGTACCCGCCGAAGTCGCGGATGTGGCCGTTCGCGGAGCCGTCGAGGTAATCGACGTACCGCTTCATCGAGTCGTAGCTGTCGAGGATGACCTGGGTGTCCCCATAGGCCTGCCAGATCGAGTAGGGCACGTGCACGCCCGCGTCGGCCCAGCCGGCGCGTCCGTATCCGCCGTCGAATCGGCCGGGGATGACCGGCGCGACGCCGGGGAACGAGCCTTCGGCGTTCTGCGTGTCGCGCAGGTCCTGCAGCCACTTCGTCAGGAACAGGTGCGAGTCCATGTTGTAGTTCGCCGTGTTCGAGAAGACGTTGATGTCGCCCGTCCAGCCCATGCGCTCGTCACGCGCGGGCGTGTCGGTCGGAATCGACAGGAAGTTGCCGCGCTGGCCCCAGACGATGTTGCTCTGGAGCTGGTTGACGAGGGCCGAAGAGGTCTCGAGGGAGGCCGTCGGGGTGTTGTCGGTGCCGACGACGACGCCCGTGATGGCATCGGCCGAAGGCGCCTCGTCGACACCGGTGATCTCGACGTAGCGGAAGCCGTGGAAGGTGAACTTCGGCTCCCAGGTCTCGGCGCCGTCAGTGGCGAACGTGTAGTAGTCGGTCGCCTTCGCCCCGCGGAAGTTCGCGGTGTACAGCGAGCCATCGGGGTTCAATACCTCGGCGACGCGGATGCGCACCGTCTGGCCGGCCTCCCCCGTGAGCGTCACGCGGGCGTGGCCGACCATGTTCTGCCCGAGGTCGTAGACGTGCACGCCGTCTGCCGGGCTCGGGAGCGCCTTCGCGTCCAGTTCCTCGGTGACGCGCACCGGCGGCGCGGTCTGCGGTTCGAGCTTCGAGGTGGCAGACGGACGCTCCACGACCGCCGACCACTCGTCGTCGTCGTAGCCGGGCTCAGACCATGCCCCGAGCTCGGCAGCGCGTCGCGCGTCGTACGCCTCGCCATCCAGCAGGTCGGCCGACGTCGTGGGACCGTTCGTGGTGCGCCAGTCGTCGTCGGTGGCGACGACCTGCTCAGAGCCATCGGTGTAGGTGATGCGGAGCTGCGCGATCAGCGAGGTGTCGCTGCCGTAGATCGAGTCTCCGAACATGGCGACGCGACCCGCGTACCAGCCATCGGCGATCTCGGCGCCGAACGCGTTGTCGCCGTCGTCGATCTGGTCGGTGACGTCGTACGTCTGGTACTGGATACGGGTGTTGTAGTCGGTCCATCCCGGCGCGAGCTCGTGGTCGCCGACGGGTTCGCCGTTCAGCTGGAGCTCATAGAGACCACGTGCGGCGGCGTAGATGCGCGCCGAGGCGACCTCCTTGTCCACGTCGAACTCGGTGCGGAGCACCGGCACGTCCGCCCCGAACGCGTACCAGGAGTCGGTGTTGCCCGAGACGACGAGGTTGCCGCCCTGCACCGCGCCCGCCGTGAAGTTGCGGTCGCCCGAGGGGAAGGTCGTGTCGAGCAGCACGCTGCCCGACTTCGCGGTGACCTTCACGTCGGAGACGGTGCCGGTCTCATCCCCGCTCGTGCGGAACCCGACGAGTCCAGGCGCGGTGTTCGACGTCACGGTGCGCGTGTCGAGCACGGCACCGTCGACCTTCGTCACGACGGTCGTGCCATCGACCGTGATGGAGTACTCGTGCGATGCAGCGAAGTCGAAGCCGGCCGGGAACGGCGTCGCCGAGAGCACCGAGTAGTTGCCGTTGGTCTTCACGTGGGGACGCAGCGACTGCGCGCTCTGGCTCAACTGCCACATCTGGGCGTTGCTGCCGTCACGCCCGCGGAAGTACACGCCCAGTGCGCCGGAGATCTTGGACGCCGTGAAGCTCATCGTGTAGTTCGTCCACGCTGCCGGGATCGACGTGTCGGCGCCGATCCAGCTGGCGTCCGACCACTCGTCGACCGATGCGAGGGCCGTCTCGAAGCTCGCCGCGGCGCTCCAGTCCGATGCCTGCCCGGCGCCGTCCCACACGCGGACCTGCCACGCGTAGGCGGTGGCGCCCTCGAGGTCGGGACCGGCGTACGGCACCTCGACCGAGGAGGCCGAGTCGACCTTGCCACTGTCCCAGACGTCGGGACTCGACAGTCCGCTCTCGCTCGTGGCGACGCGCACCTGGTAGGCGGACTGGACCGTGCCGCGGCTGCTCGAGGTGAGCTGCCAGCTCAGGGTCGGCGCCTTCAGGGGGATACCGATCGGGTCGACGCTCGAGTTCGCCTCGAGCGCGCCGACGCCGACCGGACTCGCCTGCGATGTCGCGGCGAGCGCTGGAGGGGGAGGGGCCGAGATGACTGATGCGAATACCGTGCCTGCGATGAGCACGCCGACCGCTGCACTGCGGAAGTAGGGTTGCACGCGTTTCTCCTCATTGATGAAACGTTTCATTCCTGCGATGACAATCAGGAGCCTATCGATCGGCTCTTCGTGCGGTCAACCCTCGCTTCGGGGTTGGCCGCGAACAACGCCTCGGGTGGATGACCGCTCCTCGACCCCGGCACCTGATCCGCTCACCCCCGAGCTCGACGAGCGGATCCGGGACATCTTCGGCCGGCGCGACCGCGAGAACATGCAACCGACGATCGATGCGTTTCTCGCCTTGCTCGCCGAGAACCCCGGCCAGCCCGAGGTGCTGTACGAGGTCGGCGGCGCATACGACACGGCGGGTGAGGAGCAGACGGCGCTCGGGTACTACGAGGCCGCCCTCGCCGCCGGGCTCTCGGGCGACACACTGCGGAAATGCCTCATGCAGTACGGCAGCACGCTCCGCATCCTCGGACGCTCCGGCGAATCGCTCGCCGCGCTCGACCGCGCACTCGACGGATGGCCCGACTTCCCGTCCGTCCGGGCGTTCCACGCACTCGCGATGCACGCCGCCGGGCGCAGCGACGGGCGGTCGGCGAGTTGCTCGCGCTCGTGGCCGAGCATGTGCGCACCCCCGACGTGCTCCGCTACGAGGCGGCGCTCCGCGGCAATGCCGGCTACCTCATCGCTCGTGACGCGGAGGCCGCCGGCTGAGACACGCGTGCGCCCGGCTCGGCGAGGGAACCGGGCGCACGCGACATCCGTGGGCCTGCTACGCGGCGGATGCCTCGCTGCCGACCTCCGCGCGCAGCCGGGCGCCGAGCTGCTCGTCGACGTTCGTCCAGTACTGGAAGAAGCGCTCGCGGATCGCGTCGACCGTGATCGCGTTGCCCTGACCGGTGAGGGTCAGCAGGAAGCGCGCCTTCGCGTCGGCGTCGAAGACGTCGCGGTACAGCGTTCCGGCCTGGCCGAAGTCGTCGTCCTCGGAGTGCAGCGTCGCGGCGGCGCGGGTCAGGGCGCCGTCGGACTCCCAGCTGCCCTCGCTCGCACGAGCCGGATCGGCGACCGGGCCGCCGAACGAGTTCGGCGCGTAGACCGGCACCTCGGGGTGGTTGAAGCCGTGGCGCTGCGCGCCGTCCTGCGAGTAGTTGTGCACCGGTGCGGCGTGAGGCGCGTTGACCGGGACCTGGTTGTAGTTCGTCCCGACCCGGTAGCGCTGCGCGTCGGGGTACGAGAACACGCGCGCCATCAGCATCTTGTCGGGGCTGATGTCGATGCCGGGCACGATGTTCGCCGGCGAGAACGCGGCCTGCTCGATCTCGGCGAAGAAGTTCTGGGGGTTGCGGTTCAGCGTGTAGTGGCCGACCTTGATGCGCGGGTAGTCCTGCTTCGACCAGGTCTTCGTGAGATCGAACGGGTTGAAGCGGTAGGACTTCGCCTCCTCGTAGGGCATGACCTGCACGTAGACGTCCCAGGTCGGGAACTCGCCCCGCTCGATGGACTCGTGCAGGTCGCGGCGGTAGAAGTCGGCGTCGGCACCGGCGATCGCCTCGGCCTCATCGCTCGAGAGGTAGAGGTCGCCCTGACGCGAGACGAAGTGGTACTGCACCCAGAAGCGCTCACCCGCGGCATTGATCCACTGGTAGGTGTGCGAGCCGTAGCCGTTCATCGTGCGCCACGACTTCGGCAGGCCGCGGTCGCCCATGAGGTAGGTCACCTGGTGCGCGGACTCGGGCGAGAGGGTCCAGAAGTCCCACTGCATGTCGGCGTCGCGCAGGCCCGAGCCCGGCAGACGCTTCTGCGAGTGGATGAAGTCGGGGAACTTGATCGCGTCGCGGATGAAGAAGACCGGGGTGTTGTTGCCGACGATGTCGTAGTTGCCCTCGGTCGTGTAGAACTTGAGCGCGTAGCCGCGCACGTCGCGCCACGTGTCGGGCGAGCCCTGCTCACCGGCGACCGACGAGAAGCGCAGCAGCATCTCGCTCTTCGCGCCCGGCTGGAACACCGCGGCCTTCGTGTACTGCGAGACATCCTCGGTGACGACGAACTCGCCGAAGGCCCCGCCGCCCTTCGCGTGCACGATGCGCTCGGGGATGCGCTCGCGGTTGAACTGGGCGAGCTTCTCGACGAGGTATCGGTCGTGCAGCGCCGTCGCGCCGTCGGGGCCCGCGGTCAGCGAGTGCGCGTCGCTCGCGACGGGCGCTCCGGTCTGGGTGGTCGTGAACTCGGTCATCGATTTCCTCTCGTGGTGGGTTCTGCGACAGCGCAGCTTCAGGACCGGGAGGCGTCGGGGCATGCCGAACGCCGCCCCGGAAGGCGGTGGTGATCTCGCGACGGTCAGCCGACCTGCCGTCGCCGGACGGGCGTCAGCCGGCCCGCTGGCACTCGGGGCACAGGCCCCAGAACGTGACCTCGGCCGTGTGCAGCACGTAGCCGTTGGTCGCGCCCGGAACGAGGCACGGCGGCTCGCCGACGACGCAATCGACGTCGGTCACCTTGCCGCACGACGAACACACGAGATGGTGGTGGTTGTCGCCGACGCGGCTCTCGTAGAGCGCGGGCGAGCCGGCCGGCTCGATGCGACGCAACAGGTCGGCGCCGCTGAGCGCGCCGAGCACGCCGTAGATCGCCTGGTGCGACGTGGTCGGAAGCGAGCGCGACACGCGCCGGAACACCTCATCGGCACCGAGATGCTCGCCGGGCGCGAACGCGTCGAGCACCGCCAGACGCGGTTCGGTGACCTTGAGCCCCGCGGCGCGCAGGCGGGCGGATGCCTCGTCGCGCACTGCCGGGATCGATGTGGTCATGACTCCACCCTAGCCGGGTTGTTTTGAATGAGTCAAAACACCGAGGATGCCTCGGTAGCCTCAGCCGCCGGCGTCGCGAAGCACGATCCACTGCCGGATGAGCTCTTGGAGGGCGTCCCGTTTCGCGGCGAGATCGTCGGCGTCGAGGAAGCGGGCCACCCGCGAGACATCCCCCTCGCCCTCGAGGAGCCCGTCGGGGTCGGGGATCTCCGCGCCGCGATGGAACATGAGGCTGGCGTGGGTCTTCGTCTTCGGGTAGAACGAGGCGATGTTGCCCTTGTAGAGGAACGTCGGCGCCTTCCACTTGATCGCCTCGGCGACCCGCTCATCAGCGTCGAGCACCGCATCGCGCACGGCCAGCACGAGGTCGCGCTGCGGGTTGTCGTAGGACGCGAACCACTCGTCGACTGCGGGATTCCGGTCGCCCATGCCTCAAGCCTCCCCCGCGCTCAGCGGAACACCGGCGTCGTTGCCGTGTGCTGATGCTACTCGTGGAGGTTCCTCGCGATCGAGAGATCAGTCGTTCGTTCGATGCCGGCGTCCAGCGCGGGCTGAGAGCATGGAAGCATCCCGAACCCTGGAGCATCAGTGACCGTCGTGACCCCTGTCGCCACCCCCGTGACCCCCAAGCGCCTCTACCGCGGCCTCGCCTTCGCCGAGGCCGTGACGTGGACGATCCTCATCGCCGCGATGATCATGAAGTACGCCGCGGGCGTCGAGTGGGCGGTGCTCGTGGGCGGTTCGATCCACGGGTTCGTGTTCCTCGCGTATGCGTTCTCGGCGGTGCTCGTGGGCGTCAACCAGCGTTGGAACATCGGCCGCATCGCGTTCGCGGTGCTCACGGCGATCGTGCCGTACGCGACCGTGCCGTTCGAGGCGTGGCTCGTGAGGAAGGGTCACCTCGAGGGCGGCTGGCGCCTCGAGGCCGGCGACCATCCCGCCGACGAGAACTGGGTGAATCGGATGCTCCGTTGGTTCCTCGCGCGACCGATCCTGTTGACCGTGGTCGCGGTCGTCGGCATCGCCGCCGTGTTCTCGGCGCTGCTCGTGATCGGCCCGCCCGGAGGCCGCGACGCCTGAGCTCGGCGGTGCCTGAGCCCGGCGACGCCTGAACTCAGCGGTGCACGCGGTTGACGAGCGCCGTCCACACGAGTGCGATCGTCGAGCACGCGAACAGCGCCACGAACACCCACGGCAGCCCGCCGAGCCCGATCACGCCGTAGAGCGCCGCCCCGAGCAGCGCTCCACCGCCGATGCCGACATTGAAGGCGGTCGTGTAGAACGACGCCGCAGCGTCGCGGATGCGGGCCGACGCGGAATGCAGCAGTCGCGTGTTGAGCAGCGGCGGCAGCGCGCCGAACGCGGTGCCCCAGAGCAGGAAGGCCGCGACGCCGAGGAGCGGCACCTGCGGGAACAATGCGAGCAGGGCCACCCCGAGCGCGGTCGAGACGAGCGCGACGGTCAGCCCGATCGTCGGGCGTCGGCCGAGCACGGTGCCCGCGAGCACCAGCCCGAGGGCGCCGGCGATGCCGTACGCGAGCAGCATCGGGCTGATCGCGCTCGCCGGCATGCCCATGACGTCGGTGATGAACGGGGCCACGTAGGTGTAGAAGGTGTACGCGCCGACCATCGTGACCGAGGTGATGAGGCACACCACGATCACCGAGACGAAGGTCGGGTCCGACCGCAGGCGCACGGGCTTGGCATCCGCCTCACCCGCGTGGTGACGCACCGGCGGCAGGAACCGCTGCACGAGCACCGCGCCCACCAGCGTGAGCGCGCCGATGCCGGCGAAGGCGAGGCGCCAGCCGAATGCCTGGCCGAGTGCGGTGCCGAGCGGCACGCCGAGCACGAAGGCGAGCGAACCGCCGGCGACGCTGATCGAGACGGCGCGGGCGAGCTGCTCCTTGGGCACCAGGTGCCCGGCGTAGGCGCCGACGACCGACCAGAAGAGCCCGTGCGCGGCGCCGCCGAGGATGCGGGTCGCGACCACGGTGGGGTAGTTCGGAGCGATCGCGGTGAGCACGCAGCTGAGGGCGAGCACCGCGAGCGTGATGACGATGAGGGTGCGGCGCGGCACGCGCTTCGTGAGCGCCGACATCGGCACGGTCAGGACGACGACCGTGGCGGCGAACACGGTCACGAGCAGGCCGATGAGGGGCTCGCCGACCCCGAGGTCGCGGCTCATGTCGGGCAGCAGCCCGGTCGGGATCATCTCGATCGTGACCGAGAGGAATACCGCAGCAGCGAGCACGAGCAGCCCGATCCACGGGAATGGCGGTGCCTGGATCGGACCCTGCGGGGGAATGGGAGTGACGGGAGTTGACGACGTCATGAAGAACCTGAGCGGAAAGGCGTCTCCCGCGGGCGCAATGCGGGGCTCCGCGTGCGCGCGACGGCGGGTCGACTGCGCGCCGATGTGCGCGCCCAGGGCCACCGCGAACCGGCGACCACGGGCAAGTCTACCGGGAGCGCCTGCACAGCACCCCGGGGCATCCGGCAACATGGTGGCATGCCCATCCTCAACAAGGACATGTCCGTCTGCATCTCGCTCGCCGGGCGTCCGTCGAATCTCGGCACGCGTTTCCACAACTTCCTCTACGACGAGCTCGGCCTGAACTTCATCTACAAGGCGTTCACGACCGACGACATCGAGGGTGCCGTGCGGGGCATCCGTGCGCTCGGGATCCGCGGATGCAGCGTCTCGATGCCGTTCAAGGAGGCGGTGATCCCGCTCGTCGACGTGGTCGAGGAGTCGGCGGCGGCGATCGAGTCGGTGAACACGATCGTCAACGACAACGGTGTGCTCACGGCCTCGAACACGGACTACGAGGCGATCGCGGAGCTCATCGCCGAGCACTCGCTCGACCCCGCGGCGCGCGTGCTGGTGCGCGGGTCGGGCGGCATGGCGAAGGCGGTCGTCGCCGCGTTCCGCGGAGCGGGATTCGGTGACGTCACGGTGCTCGCCCGCAATGCGGTCGCGGGACCGGCGCTCGCGGAGAAGTACGGGTATGCGTGGGTGGCCGACGAGCCGGCGGCGGATGACTCGGCGCTCGGATTCGACGTCATCGTGAACGTCACCCCGCTCGGCATGAACGGGTCCGACGCCGACGCGCTCGCGTTCTCGCCGGCGCTCATCGAACGGGCCGAGACGGTGTTCGACGTCGTCGCGTTCCCCGCCGAGACCCCGCTCATCGTCGCCGGCCGCGCGGCGGGCAAGCGCGTGATCTCCGGCGCCGAGGTGATCGCGCTGCAGGCGGCACGGCAGTTCGAGCGGTACACCGGGGTCGCGCTCACGCGCGAGCAGGTCGAGCGGGCGTCGGCGTTCTCGCGCACGGAGTAGCCGGGGCGCGCGCTCAGTGCACGAGCGAGCTCAGCCAGATGATGAGCAACCCGAGGCTCGCGGTGACCAGGGCACTGACCAGCCGCAGGTACCACGGGCTGCCGCGGCGTGCCGAGGCGAACCAACCGAGGACGGCGAGCTCCGCGACGCCGACCCACAGCGCCGCGTAATACGCCACGTACTCGTCGAGCACCCCGACGACGGCGAGCAACAGGAAGAGCGTCGGCAGCACCATGGCAGCGAGCAGACCGCCCGTCTGCCGGATCGACTCCCATGCGGCGTTCATGATGGCGCGGAGCCGGGGCTCCCGGTCGTCCTCGCGTGCGAGGACCTGGGAGTAGACGTGCGCGAGCCAGAACACGCCCACCGACCCGAGCACGAAGATCAGCACGTCGAGGTCAGTGTCCTCGTACCAGCCGATGGCGATGACCGCGCTCACGAGCACGGTGCCGTGGATCGCGTGCTCCGTCCGGTAGGACGCAAGCACCTTCCGAACGGGCTTCAACGCGGCGTCCATCGCGGCTCCTCCCATGACGCGCAGGGGATCCATGCCCGCGCGTGGGACTCTACTCGCGACGGCCCGGGCGCACCACGTCCTTGGAGCTGCCGCGGCGTTCTCGGTGCGCGAGGAGTTTCGAACATACATTCGATATCGGGTCTGATTTCCGCTAGAATGGATCCATGATCGCCACTCCAACCGCCCTCCTCGAATTGCAGGGGGCGTGCGATGAGGTGATGCGGACATGGACCGGCGCTCTGCTGCGAGACTCACTCGAGCCCGAGGCCGATGTCGCCGCGATGAGCGACGACGGGCTCGTGCGAATCACCGAGCAGCTCGCCGCGCTGGCCCGACGGGTCGAGGTGCTGCAGGCGCGTTGTGCCGCGGGAGTGGCTGAACGATCACGCACGGCCGATCCCGGCGACGATCTCGCCCGGCGGCAGGGGTACGCCTCGCCCGAACGCCTCATCGCGCAGGCGACCGGAGGTCGTTACGCCGACGCCGCCCGACTCGTCGCGGTCGGCCAGGCCACGCGAGCACGAGCGTCGTTCAGCGGAGCGCCGCTGCCGGCGCGACACCCGCACATGGCCGCTGCGCTCGACGCCGGCCTGTTGTGCGTTGCCGCGGCCGAGGTGATCCGACGGTTCCTCGACGGCATCGCACCGCGCGTCGCGCGCGACCAGCTCGAGGCGGCCGAGCAATTGCTCGTGGATCGTGCGCCCGATCGTCGGCGTCGATGGGCTGCCCGCCGCTCGTCAAGCAGCTCACTGCGCATCTCGACCCCGACGGCGTCAAGCCGCGCGAAGACGACCTCCGGGCGAGGCGTGCGCTGTCGATCTGGGAGGACGCCAGCGGCATGATCATCCTGCGTGGTGCATTCGATCCCGCGAACGGTGCCCCGATCAAGCTCGCGATCGAGTCGCTCGTCGGTGCCGAACTCCATCGGGCCCGCGACGCGAAACGGCCGTTCGGGGCACCCGTCGATGAGCCCCGCGGTCACGACGCACGTCGAGGACCGCGATCCCAGCCGTCGCCGAGGAACGCACGATCGCGCAACTCAACGCCGACGCCCTCGCCGACATCGCCCGCCTCTCCCTGTCGAGCGCCGATGCCCCGGCCGCCCTTCGATCGGCCATGGTCGTCGCCCGAGTCGACGCCGAGGCGCTCGCCGCCGGCCGCGGGCACGCGAGCATCGACGGCATCGACCAACCGGTCTCGGTCGACACCGCCCGCGAACTCGCGGCGTCGGCCGGCGTGGCTCCGGTGCTCATGCGAGCCGGCGGCGAGGTACTCGAACTCGGTCGGGCGGCGCGGCTCTTCAGCCGAGCGCAGAAGATCGCGCTCGTCGAGCGCGACGGCGGGTGCGCCTGGCCCGCGTGCCGGCGTCCTCCGTCGCACACCCAGGCGCACCACATCGCATGGTGGAGACGCGACCACGGCGCCACCGACCTCGACAACGGCATCATGTTGTGCTCGCACCATCACCACCGTGTTCATGACGATGGATGGAACATCGTCATCCGCGAGCGACGAAGTTGGTTCATCCCGCCACCGCACCTCGATCCGTACCAGCGCCCACGGCCCGGCAACGTCGCGCCGCGGCACCTCGTCGCGCTTCAAGACGTGGGCGCGTTCGGGGCGTGACCGCCATCGACCACTCCGGTCGGCGCCCGGCCCGCGACAAGTAGACTGGCACGGTCAGGCATTCGCCCCGCGGCATCCGCCTCGCCGCCGTCTTCTGGAGCTCGCCACTCGTGACCATCGAAACTCCCGCAAACATCGCTGCACCGACCACGCCGGTGCTCGACACGGTCGAGGTCGCCGCGACCACGCCCGAGAAGGAGCAGCCCTACGCCGCGCTGGGCCTCAAGCCCGACGAGTACGAGCGCATCCGCAACATCCTCGGCCGCCGCCCCACGAGCGCCGAGCTCGCGATGTACTCGGTCATGTGGAGCGAGCACTGCTCCTACAAGTCGTCGAAGATCTACCTGCGCCAGTTCGGCAAGAAGGTCACGCCCGCGATGAAGCAGCACCTGATGGTGGGCATGGGCGAGAACGCCGGCGTGCTCGACATCGGCGAGGGCTGGGCGGTCACCTTCAAGATCGAGTCGCACAACCACCCGAGCTACATCGAGCCGTTCCAGGGCGCCGCGACCGGCGTCGGCGGCATCGTGCGCGACATCATCTCGATGGGCGCGCGCCCGGTCGCCGTCATGGACGCCCTGCGCTTCGGGGCGATCGACCACCCCGACACCGCCCGCGTCGTGCACGGCGTGGTCTCGGGCATCAGCTTCTACGGCAACTGCCTCGGCCTCCCGAACATCGGCGGCGAGACCTGGTTCGACCCGGTGTACCAGGCGAACCCGCTCGTGAACGCCCTCGCCGTCGGCGTGATGCGCCACGAGGACCTGCACCTCGCCAATGCCAAGGGCGCCGGCAACAAGGTCGTGCTCTTCGGCGCGCGCACGGGCGGCGACGGCATCGGCGGAGCGTCGATCCTCGCGTCCGACACCTTCGCAGAAGGCGGCCCCACCAAGCGCCCCGCGGTGCAGGTCGGCGACCCGTTCGCCGAGAAGGTGCTCATCGAGTGCTGCCTCGAGCTCTTCGCGGGCGACCTCGTCGAGGGCATCCAGGACCTGGGCGCCGCCGGCATCTCCTGCGCGACGTGCGAGCTCGCGTCGAACGGCGACGGCGGCATGGCGATCGTGCTCGACGACGTGCTGCTGCGCGACCCCACGCTCACGCCCGAGGAGATCCTCATGAGCGAGAGCCAGGAGCGCATGATGGCGATCGTGAAGCCCGAGAAGCTCGACGGGTTCCTCGAGGTCGTGAAGAAGTGGGACGTCGAGACGAGCGTGCTCGGCGAGGTCACCGACACCGGTCGCCTCAGCATCATGTGGCACGGCCAGGAGATCGTGAACGTCGATCCCCGCACCGTCGCCGTCGACGGCCCCGTCTACGAACGCCCCGTCGCGTACCCGTCGTGGATCGACGCGCTGCAGGCCGACTCGGCCGAGTCGCTCAAGCGCCCCAAGAAGTCCAAGGCGCTGCGCGAGCAGTTCCTGCAGCTCGTCGGCTCGGCCAACCAGGCCGACGCCGCATGGGTGACCAACCAGTACGACAACTACGTGCTCGGCAACACCGCGCTCAGCTACCCAGACGACGCCGGAATGGTACGCGTCGACGAGGAGTCCGGCCTCGGCGTCTCGGTCGCCACCGACGCCAACGGCCGCTACTCGCAGCTCGACCCGCGCCAGGGCGCCAAGCTCGCGCTCGCCGAGGCGTACCGCAACGTCGCCGTCACCGGCGCGAAGCCCATGGGCGTCAGCGACTGCCTGAACTTCGGCTCCCCCGAGAACCCAGAGGTCATGTGGCAGTTCTCCGAGACCGTCGAGGGCCTGAGCGACGGATGTCTCGAGCTCGGCATCCCCGTCACGGGCGGCAACGTCAGCTTCTACAACCAGACCGGCGACGTGCCGATCCACCCGACCCCGGTCATCGCCGTGCTCGGCGTCATCGACGACGTCGCACGGCGCATCCCGTCGGGCTGGCAGGACGACGGCCACAACATCTACCTCCTCGGCGACACGAAGGCCGAGCTCGACGGATCGGCGTGGGCCGGCGTGGTGCACGACCACCTCGGCGGACGCCCGCCGGCCGTCGACCTCGCCGGTGAGCGGCGCCTCGCCGAGCTGCTCAACGCGGCGGCGATCGAGGGACTCATCGACTCGGCGCACGACCTCAGCGACGGCGGCCTCGCGATCGCCCTCGCCGAGGCGGTCGGCCGCTTCGGCGTCGGTGCTCGCGTGTTCCTCGGCGAGGTCACGGGCGACGCCGACATCGACCTCGCGACCGCGCTGTTCTCCGAGTCCACGGGCCGCGTCATCGTGTCGGTGCCTCGCGAGGACGACGTGAAGTTCCGTGGCCTCTGCGACGGCCGTGACTACCCGGTGCGGCGCATCGGCGTCACCGATGCGGCATCCGGCGCCCTCGAGGTGCAGGACGTGTTCACCGTCACCATCGACGAATTGCGCTCGGTGAACCGCGCGCCGCTCGCCGACGCGTTCGGGCCGATCGTCGGGTACTGACCATGCCCGAGATCCGCGAGTACACCGAGGCCTACGCCGCCGATCACGGGCGTTTCGCAGTGATCCCGGCCGCCTACGTGCTGCTGCGCCGCGGCGACGAGGTGCTGCTGCAGCTGCGGCAGGGCACGGGCTATTACGACGGCCACTGGGCGTGCGGCGCGGCCGGCCACGTCGAGCGCGGCGAGACGCTGCTCGGCGGAGCTGCTCGCGAGACTCGCGAGGAGCTCGGGGTCGAGGTCGACGAATCCGACCTCGAGGTGCTCACGGTCATGCACCGCACCGGCGCCACGGGGGCCGCCATCGACGAGCGCATCGACGTGTTCTTCCAGGTGACGAGGTGGCAGGGCGACCCCCATCTCGTCGAGGACAAGGCCACCGACCTCGGCTGGTTCCCCCTCGACGCACTGCCCGACCCCGTCGTGCCGCACGAGCTCGCCGTCATCGAGGCGCTGCGCGAGCGCCGCCTCGCCCCGATCACCCCGTTCGGATTCTGACATGGGCGGCGATCTCGCGTTCTACGGAATGCTCGCGGCCGGGGCGATCGCGCTCTTCGCGCTCATCATCATCGTCGGCATGGTGGTGCGGTTCGTGAGGGCGCCGAGCGGGTCCAGGATGCGTCACGCCTTCAGTCCGCTCATGGGCGCCGGCGAGACCTACCAGCAGCTGCACACCGGGCAGAAGGGCCTGCACGACTCGGTGATCGAGTCGATCCAGGAGCAGGAGACGAAGGGCGCCAGGCGCGAGACCGGTGAGGGCGACGAACCCGACACTGGCTCGGGCGCCGCGCCCACTGCCGAAGAGGGCGACACGCCCGACCCGTCCGCGCGCTGATCCGGAGCGCTCCGGTGCTCACGTACCCGCGGGCGGGTGCGCGAGCAGGTCGACCCGATCTGCCAGGTACCGTTCGAGCGGGGTGAGCGCATCGGCCTGCGTCGCGCTCCAGCGCACGTGCACCTGGCCGTCGCGAAGCACGAGCGGGCCGGATGTCCCGGCGCGCGCGAGCTCGTCGAGGTCGATCGGGCTCGCATCGAAGTTCACGGTCTCCCCCTCTGCGATGCCGCCCTTCACCGCCGCGGCACGGTAGGCCGCGCTGCTCGGCCACGGCTTCGGCGGTGACGCTCCTCCGCGCACTTCGCTCGGCACGGACGACCCGTCCGGTCGCCCACGCCGACCCGGTTTCGTCGAGCAGCACGACACCCAGTCTCCACACCCGCCCGACCGGCGCCATGCGTGCCGCCCTCGGGACGCCGAGCACCCGTCGCTCGGGGACGAGCTCGGCGAGCACCTCGCGACGGGCCCCCGCGTCGGCGAGCGCGGTCGCCGCACTGGTCAGGTGCGCGCGCGCACGATCGAGCCCCGAGGTGGCGCCATCGGCCGGCGTCGCGGCATCCGTCATCGCGATCTCCCGATGAGCGCAAGCAGCGCGAGCCCGTATGCCTCGGCGGCATCGGGATGCTCGAACCGCCGTGCCTCGCCGCCGAGGTCGACCACGACCTCGAAGGCATCGTCGAGGCGCCGCAGCGACCGGAACGCCCCGCGCAGCAGCTCGCGCAGCTGGTCTTCACGCGGCAACCACACGGCGTCGG
This sequence comes from uncultured Actinomycetota bacterium, assembly GCA_963758615.1. Lineage (GTDB taxonomy): Bacteria > Actinomycetota > Actinomycetes > Actinomycetales > Microbacteriaceae > Agromyces. The sequence goes on from CAVWVZ010000011.1 coordinate 245,132, forward strand.
CGATGGCGACCGAGTCGAGCGCCCACTCGGTCGTTCCGTTGAAGGCGAGGATCGCACCGGTCGGCGTGGGCAGCGTGTCGATGGTCATGTCGCTCACCGTGAACACGTCGGCCTCAACCTCGGCCTCGACGTTCGACGGCAGGTCGAGCTGGAACCGATCGCCCGACTCGGGCTGCCAGACGAGTCCCGAGTCGCGGAGTACGAGCGCCAGCTCGCGTGTGATCATCGATTCACGCTACACGAGAGGGCACCCGCAGGGCTCAGACGTACGCGCGGCGGCCCGGCGCGACGCCGACGCGCACATGCTCGCCCGTGGCGGCCTCGGCGAGCGCCGCATCGAGGTCGGCGAGCGCGTGGGTGGTGCCGATGAGCTCGTCGAGCGGCAGCCCGTGCCACGACCGCTCGAGAAACGCCACGGCGCGCACGAGCTGATCGGGCGTGTAGTTGTGCACGCCGGTGATCGTGATGAGCCGGCGCACGATCGTCTCGGGATCGACCGCCACCTCCGGGCCGGGTGTCACGCTGCCGAGCAGGACCGCGATGCCGCCGATGCCGAGCGTTCGCACGGCGGTGTGCGCCGCCGACGCCGCACCCGACGCCTCGATGGAGATGAGCACCTCGGGGATGCCGCGGGCGGCCAGCACGTCGAGCGCCGCCTCGAGTCGTTCGGGCGAGCTGCCGCGCGCACCCGGGTCGACGGGGATCGCTCCGAGACGTGCCGCGAAGGCCCGGCGCGCGGGATCGGGCTCGGAGGCGATCACGGCCGCCCCCGCCTCGATCGCCAGCGCGGTGAGCGTGAGGCCGATCATGCCGGCGCCGGTCACGAGCACGCCCGCGCCGTCGAGCCGAACCCGGGTCGACGCGGCATCGAGCGCGGCCACCGCGGTCGCCGTGGCGCACGACGCCGGTGCCGCGACGAGGGCGGGCAGCTGTTCCGTGACGCGAACGATCGTCGTGCCCGCGCGCAGCTGCACGTGCGTGGCGAAGCCGCCCGACAGCTCCCAGCCGCGGTGCACGCGTTCATGGCCGTACTTCGCGAGCGACCGGCACTTCTGGGTGAGGCCGCGAAGGCATCGGTCGCATGAGCCGCAGCTCACGGTGACCGACCAGACGACGCGGTCGCCGAGCTCGAGGAGAGAGCCGTCGGAGCGCACCGCCCCGTCGCCCACCGCGACGACCCGGCCGACCTGCTCGTGTCCGAGCACGAGCGGAGCGGCGGCCGGCTGGGCACCGAGCACCGTGTTCACGTCGGATCCGCAGATCGTCGCGAGCTCGACCTCGACGAGCGCTTCGCCGGGTGAGAGTCGCACGCCCGGCGCAGCGAGGGCGTCATGCGGGCGACCCGGCTCGTTCCAGACCATCGCGACGGGCGCGGGTCTCAGGATGAGGTCGGGTCCTGCGATCCGCACGATCGTATGCATCACCACGCCTACTCGCCGCGCAGGCCGAGCAGTGCGGGCAGGTCGGCGATGCTCTCGATCACCGCGTCGGCACCGGCTGCCTCGAGCGCGTCACGGTCGTGCTCACCGCTGAGCACCCCGACGACGAATCCCGCACCGGCGTTCACGCCGGTCTCGATGTCGGTGACGGTGTCGCCGACCACGACCATCGCGTCGACGGCGCTCGCACCGGTGCGGAGGAGGGCGGTGAGGGGCAGGTCGGGGTAGGGCCGCGCGCGTCCCGCGTCGGCGGGCGAGAGCACGAGGTCGGCGAGCCCGTGCCAGCCGAGGGCGTCGAGTTCGGCGTCGCGTTCGACGGGCGGCAGGTCGGTGATGAGCGCGACGGATGCCCCGGCCTCGCGCAGCTCCTCGATCACGGCGACCGCGCCGGGGATCTCGGCGCCGTCGCCGGTGACGGTCGTGCCCGCCATGTCGAGCACGATCAGCTCGATGTCGCCGTCTTCGTCGTCCTCGTCCTCGTCGTACTCGTCGACGTCCTCGTCTTCGACCTGGTCGTCGAGCTCATCGGCGTCGTCGGCCTCCTCGTCGACGTCGTCGCCGAGCTCCGCGAGCTCGTCGAGTTCGGCCAGCTCGTCGTCGCCCAGCGGGGCGATGGTGTCGAGCAGCTCCTCCGCGGGTGCGGAGTTCGTCGAGTTCGTGGTCATGACGCGCCTTTCTGCGGGCTCACCGGATGTGCCTCATCGCGGGTGCTCCGGCAGCGTCCGCGGTTCCGATGCTTCGACCGTATTCAGCGGCCGTCAACGACCGACGGCGGGATGGTTACGAGCAGGTGAACCGCGTGAGACGGCTGTCACCGGACATGCGTCCCCGGTGCGGCGCATCCGCTGCGGATGACCCATCGAACCGGCTCAGCGACGGATGCGCGCCGGCCCGAACGCCGCGCCCATGCCGACCATGATGATCGCGGCCACGAGCAGGCCCCACCGGCCCGTGACGATCGCGATGGCGGCGAGCACGATGCCGATCACGACGAGCACGCGCGCGATCACGAGCCGCACCTTGGGGCGGTTGAAGAAGCCCGGCTTCGGGGCGGGCGCGCTCATCGGGCGACCACGAACTCGGTGTCGGTCGCGCGCTCGGCGAAGCTCCACACTCGCGTGGCGATCGAGGGATCGGTCGTGGTGCGGGTCGGCCGGTGCAGCACCGGCGGGCCCTTCGTGACGAACCTCGGGCCCCAGAACTGGCCGCCCTCGACGCCGGGCGCGGTGAGCGCGTACAGGATCGGCTCGGCGCCGCGGTGCTTGCCCTGCGCCCACAGCGCCTGCAACGAGTCGGCGAAGCGCTTGCCCGTGTTCGGCGCACTCACGCCAGGCACCCGCGGCGTTCGCCCTCCGATGGAATAGCCGGGGTGGGCGACGAGGCTCGACACCGGGACATCCGCCGCTCGCAACCGGCGATCGAGCTCGAACGCGACGACCTGCGACGCGATCTTCGACTGCGCATAGGCACGCCAGGAATCGTAGCCGCGGGTGAGCTGCAGGTCGTCGGTGCGGAACGTCGAGAGCATCGTCGAGAGCGACCCGAGCGAGACGATGCGCGCGCCCGGCGCGAGATGCGGCATCAGGCGGCCGAGCAGCGCGAAGTGCCCGAGCACGTTCGTGGCGAGCACGAGTTCGTTGCCGTCGACGGATTCGGCGCGCTCGCGCGGAGGGTGCACCATGCCGGCGTTCGCGACGACGCCGCCGAGCGGCGGGCCGGCGAGGAGCGCATCGGCACCCGCCCGCACCGAGCCGAGCGACGACGTGTCGATGACGAGGGTCTCGACGGATGCCGCGGGGCGCGCCTCGAGGATGGCGGCTGCCGCCGCCTCGAGCCGGGCGGGGCTGCGCCCGCTGAGCACCACGTCGGCCCCGGCTGCGGCGAGCCGGGCGGCCGTGAAGAATCCGAGCCCCTTGGTCGCGCCCGTGACCAGGACCCGGCGACCCGACTGCAGGGGAAGCGAGATCGGGTACCAGCTCACAATTCGCCTGAGGCGGCGCCGCCGGCCAGCTCCTCGTGGTGCTGGATCACCTCGGCGACCACGAAGTTGAACCACTTCTCGGCGAACGCCGGGTCGAGGTGCGCGTCGATGGCGAGGTCGCGCAAACGGGCGATCTGGCGCCTCTCGCGGTCGGGATCGCTCGGCGGGAGTCCGTGCTGGGCCTTGAGCCGGCCGACCTGCTGGGTGAACTTGAACCGCTCGGCGAGCAGGTGGATGAGGGCTGCGTCGATGTTGTCGATGCTCGAGCGGATGCCGAGCAACGCGCTCATCGCCGCATCACGGTCGTCGAAGGCCCCGTCAGTCATGCTTCGAGCGTACTTGGCAAACAGTGCGGCGCGGCATCCGTCCCCCACGGATGCCGCGCCGCGGTCTCTGAGGCCGAGATCAGCGGGGGGTCGCCCGCCGGATCACGAAGTAGCCGCCGATCGCGAAGAACGCCGCGAATCCGAGGACGACGGTGAACACGCCGACGATGCCGACGCTGCCGAGCCACTCGAAGATCGCGGGCCAGATGTCGGCGAACGTCGCGATCGCGACGAAGGCGAGCACGATGGCGATGGCGCCGGACGCGAGGATCAGCATGCCGCGCATGCGCCACCGCAGGTACACGGTCGTGACGCTCGCCCCGACGAAGAGCACGAAGAGCTGGAGGGCGAACGTCGTGTAGAAGTCGACCGCCCAGCCGTCGAATCCGTACCACAGCGCGTCGAACATGGCGACGCCGATCCACCAGCCGTCGGTCGCCTGCTCGATCTGCACGAGCGTGGCGATGGCGACGGCGTTCAGCAATGCGACGATCCCGAACATCAGGCTCGTGCCGAGCCAGAAGTCGCGTCGGGTGGTACCGAAGCCCAGGGCGAACGAGAGGGTCAGCCCGATGGCCTGCACGCCCACGACGACGAGGTACCACTGGGGCGACAGGACCGCCCAGCTGTAGCGCATGCCCTCGACCATCTTCTCGGTCTCCGCACCCGCGCCGGCGGCGATGATCCCGATGATGACGCTCACCAGCCATGCGCCGCCCAAGATGATCCAGGGGATCCCGAAGAACACGGAGGGCGTCACGGCGTGCAGTCGGACGATGCGCCAGACCTCGTGGAAACGCGAGCGGGGCTCGGTGCGGACGACCGGCTGGTCGATGACGGCGGTCATGCTGCGACCTCCTGTTCGGTCGAGTCGGCACGAAGATCGGTGCCGGTCATGTGGACGATGAGCTGCTGGAGCGAGACCGGTGCGAGTTCGAGGCCGAGCTCCGCGGCGCGGATGCGGTCGGTCTGGTTCAGGCGTTCGTCGATGGTGACGGAAGCGAGGCCGCCGATGCCTTCACGACCGATCACCGCACGGTCGGCGACGAACGACTCGACCGCAGTCCGTGCCCCGGCGACGGTCGTGGCCGAGCCGCGCACCTCGTCGGCGTTGCGGTCGAGCAGGATGCGCCCCTGGTCGATGATGAGCAGGTGCTCGAGGAGGTTCGCGACCTCGTCGATCAGATGCGTCGAGAGCACGATCGTGCGCGGGTGCTCGGCGTAGTCCGCGAGGAGCCGGTCGTAGAAGATCTGCCGGGCGACGGCGTCGAGCCCCAGGTAGGGCTCGTCGAAGAACGTCAGCGGCGCGCGCGAGGCGAGGCCGACGATGACGCCCACAGCCGACAGCTGGCCGCGCGAGAGCTTCTTGATGTAGCGGTTGAGCGGGAGCCGGAAGTCGTGGACGAGTCGATCGGCGAACTCGGCGTCCCAGTGCTCGAAGAACCACGGGGCGGCCTTGAACACGTGCGAGGGCTTGAAGCTGTCGGGGTAGCGCTGGGACTCCGCGATGAAGCACATGCGGCGCAGGACGTCGGCGTGTTCGGCGGGTTCGCGACCGAACACGTCGAGCTCGCCGTCTTCTGGGAAGATCTGGCCGGTGAGCATCTGCATCACGGTCGTCTTGCCGGCGCCGTTACGGCCGAGGAGCCCGTAGATGCGGTTCTCCTCGAGGGTGAAGTCGACGGCGTCGACGGCGGTGAACGAGCCGTATCGCTTGGTGAGCCCGCGGGCGCGGACCACGGTGCGGGTCATGATCGGATCCTTTCAGCGCGGAGAAGTCCCGCGAGTTGATCGATGTCGATGCCGAGCTTCTCGGCCTCGACGATGAGCGGTCTGATGTACTCGGTGGCGAAGTCGGCCCTGCGACGCTCGATCAGTCGCTCGCGGGCGCCGGCGGTCACGAACATGCCGATCCCCCGTCGCTTCTCCACGATTCCGTCGTCGACAAGGCGATTCACCCCTTTCAGTGCGGTGGCCGGGTTGACCCGGAGGAACGCGGCGAACTCGTTCGTCGACGGGATCTGGCTGCCCTCGGGCAGCGATCCCTCGATGATGTCGTTCTCGACCTGTTCTGCGATCTGGATGAAGATCGGTCGCGATTCGTCCATTCGGGCCTTACTGGTTTGGTCATGAACCTCGTTGGTTCATTACTTGTGTAACTAACCAACCATGCTTGGGCGCATCTGTCAACCCCAGATCGCCGGTCGAGTAGGCCGCGACGAAGGAGCAGCCGTATCGAGGCCGCACGCAGCGCCTACCCGGTCTCGATACGCTCGCTGCGCTCGCTACTCGACCGACGAAACGGCGCGGCGCCGCGACAGGCGCACACGGCCCTGGGTGAGCAGGATGCCGAGCAGCACGAGCACGGCACCGACCGGCTCATGCCAGGAGAAGGTCTCGCCCAGCAGGAGCACCCCGAGCGCGACCCCCACGACGGGCGTCACGTACGTGACCGTCGACGAGCCCGTCGGGCCCCACGCGCGCAGCACATTGATCAGCCAGATGTAGGCAAGCCCGGTGCCGAGCACGCCGAGCGCGAGCAGCGAGCCCACGACCGCCCAGTCGAGGTCGACGGGGGTCAGCGCGATCCACGGCGTGAGGGCGAGCATCACGACCGCCGAGACGCCGATCGAGAGGAACGCGAAGGTCGCGGGTGCGATCGGGCGCTGGCTGAGGAACCGGCGCTGGTAGCCGAAGGTGAAGCCGTAGCAGAGGGTCGCCACGAGGCACGCGATCTGCCCGGCGAGGCTGCCGGTGAGCGCCTGGTACTGCCACGGGCCGATGATGACGAGCACGCCGATGATGCCGACGCCGATGCCCGTCCAGCGGCTGAGGCCGAGCCGCTCGACCCGGAAGACGAGCGTGGCCATGAGCGCCGTCATGATCGGCGTCGTCGCGTTGTAGATCGACGCGAGGCTCGACGAGACGTACTGCTCGGCCCATGCGAAGCACAGGTAGGGAATCACGCAGGTCGTGAGCGAGACCACGAGGAAGTGCAGCCACACGGCCCGCTCGCGCGGGAGCACCGGCCCCGGCGTGCCGTCGACCGCGGGCACCCGCGGCCGGGTGACGAGCACGATCACGCCGAGCGCGAGCGCCCCGAGCAGCGTGCGCGACCACGCGACCTGCCCGAACGACACTCCTTCGAGGCCGACCTTGATGAAGAGGAAGCTCGCACCCCACACCACGCCCATGGCGAGGAACTGCACCCACGTCGAGAGACGGCCCGAGCGGGTCGGTTCGGATGCCGCGACTGCGGCCTGTTGCGGCGGTGCTGGTGCTCACCGGTCGAGCGTATGCCCGCCCGGCGACGAGGCGGCACCCGTTCTGCATGGGTGCTTGTCCGGAATCCGCCGGAGGTCGGCAGTCGGAGAGCGGCGGCGGGGACATCCGCCCTTGCCGTCGCTCGCATCGCAGACAATGCTGGGCGCCATGACCAGCCATTTCGATGTCGTCGTCCTCGGCGCCGGCCCCGGCGGGTACGTCGCCGCCGTGCGCGCCGCCCAACTCGGACTCAAGACCGCCGTGATCGAGGAGAAGTACTGGGGCGGTGTGTGCCTGAATGTCGGGTGCATCCCCTCTAAGGCCCTCCTCCGCAACGCGGAGCTCGCCCACATCTTCCACACCCAGGCCGCGCAGTTCGGCATCAGCGGCGAGGCCACCTTCGACTACGGCGTCGCCTTCGACCGCAGCCGCCAGGTCGCAGACGGCCGCGTCAAGGGCGTTCATTACCTGATGAAGAAGAACCAGATCACCGAGGTCGACGGCCGCGGCACCTTCCGCGACGCCAACACCATCGACGTGGCGAAAGCCGACGGGTCGACCGAGACGATCACCTTCGCGAACGCGATCATCGCGACCGGCTCGCAGGTGAAGCTCCTGCCCGGCGTGCAACTCTCGCAGAACATCGTCACGTACGAGACGCAGATCGGTGAGCGCGACCTGCCCCGTTCGATCGCGATCGTCGGCGCCGGCCCCATCGGCATGGAGTTCGGCTACATCCTGCGCAACTACGGCGTCGAGGTGACGATCATCGAGTTCCTCGACCGGGCGCTGCCGAACGAGGATGTCGACGTCTCGAAGGAGATCACGAAGCAGTACCGCAAGCTCGGGGTGCCGATCCTCAGTTCCACGCGGTCGAGACGGTCGTCGACAACGGTTCGTCGGTGACGGTGAGCTACACGGGCGCCGACGGCCAGCCGGGATCGCTCGAGGTCGACCGGGTGCTCATGGCCGTGGGATTCGCGCCCAACGTCGAGGGGGTCGGGCTCGAGGCCGCGGGCGTGGCGCTCACCGACCGCGGCGCGATCGGCATCGACGAGTTCATGCGCACCAACGTGCCGCACATCTACGCCATCGGCGACGTCACCGCGAAGCTCATGCTCGCGCACGTGGCCGAGGCGCAGGGCGTGGTCGCGGCCGAGACGATCGGAAACGCCGAGACCATGTCGCTCGGCGACTACCGCATGATGCCGCGGGCCACCTTCTGCCAGCCGCAGGTGGCGAGCTTCGGACTCACCGAGCAGCAGGCTCGTGACGAAGGCTACGACGTGAAGGTCGCGACGTTCCCGCTCACGGCGAACGGCAAGGCGCAGGGCCTCGGCGAGCCGGCCGGGTTCGTGAAGCTCATCGCCGACGCGAAGTACCTCGAGTTGCTCGGCGGTCACCTCATCGGCCACGACGTCTCGGAGCTGCTGCCCGAGCTCACCCTCGCGCAGAAGTGGGACCTGGGAGCGCTCGAGCTCTCCCGCAACGTCCACACCCACCCCACGCTCTCCGAGGCGCTGCAGGAGGCGTTCCACGGCCTCGCCGGCCACATGATCAACATGTGACCGTCGGTCGAGTAGCGGCGAAGCCGCGACCCCGTCGATCGAGTACGCGACCCGGTGGCCGCGGCAATCGGCTGGGTCTCGATACGGCCGCTGCGCGGCCTACTCGACCGACGCGGCGGCGGCGCACGAAACAGGGCGGATGCCGCGGCGCTGGCCGCGACATCCGCCCCGTTCAATCGACGACGCGGCATGGGCAGGCGTTCCCGCCGCGTCGAAGGTGATCCGGCGACGGGGCCTTCCCGACACCCGCCGCCGGAACCCTAGTGCTCGGTCGCCTTCTCGGCGCCGACTCCGGTCAGCGAACGCACCTCCATCTCGGACTGCTTGGCCGGGTCCTCGGTGGTCTTGTCGAGCACCGTGACGATCCAGCCGAGGAAGAACGCCAGCGGGATCGAGACGATGCCGGGGTTCGACAGCGGGAAGAACGCGAAGTCGATGTCCGCGGTCTTCAGCATCGACGTCTCGGAGCCCGAGACCACCGGCGAGAAGATGATGAGGATGATCGCCGACGCGAGGCCGCCGTACATGCTCCAGAGCGCGCCCTTGGTCGTGAACCGCTTCCAGAACAGCGAGTAGACGATCGTCGGGAGGTTCGCCGACGCCGCCACTGCGAACGCGAGCGCCACGAGGAACGCGACGTTCTGTCCGTTCGCCCCGATGCCGCCGATGATCGCGACGATGCCGATGATGACGACGGTGCGACGTGCGACCTTGACCTCGGCGCCCGCAGCGGGCTTGCCCTTCTTGACGACGCTCGCGTAGATGTCATGCGCGAACGACGCCGCAGCCGTGATCGTGAGGCCGGCGACGACCGCGAGGATCGTCGCGAAGGCGATCGCCGAGATCAGGCCGAGCAGCAGCGGGCCGCCGAGCTCGAACGCGAGCAGCGGAGCCGCCGAGTTCGGGCCGCCGGGCGCCGCGGCGATGACGTCGGCACCCACGAGGGCGGCCGCGCCGTAGCCGAGCACGAGCGTGAACACGTAGAAGATGCCGATGAGCCAGATCGCCCAGACGACCGACTTGCGGGCCTCCTTGGCGGTGGGCACGGTGTAGAAGCGCATGAGCACGTGCGGCAGCGCCGCCGTGCCGAGCACCAGGGCGAGGCCGAGCGAGAGGAAGTCGACCTTCGCGACCTCGGACACCCCGTACTTGAGCCCCGGGTTCAGGATCTCGGGGTTGCCCGTCGCCGCCACCGCGTTGTCGAGCAGGGTCGAGAAGTTGAACCCGTTGAGCGCGAGCACCCACACGGTCATGACGCCGGCGCCCGCGATCAGCAGCACCGCCTTGATGATCTGCACCCAGGTGGTGCCCTTCATGCCGCCGATGAGCACGTAGAGGATCATGAGCGCGCCGACGACCGTGATGACGAGCGCCTGGCCGACCTGGTCGCCGACACCGAGCAGCAGCGAAACGAGGCCGCCCGCTCCGGCCATCTGCGCGAGCAGGTAGAAGAAGCACACGACGAGCGTCGTGGTCGCGGCCGCGATGCGCACCGGCTTCTGCTTGAGCCGGAACGACAGCACGTCGGCCATCGTGAACTTGCCCGTGTTGCGCAGCAGCTCGGCGACGAGCAGCAGCGCCACGAGCCACGCCACGAGGAAGCCGATCGAGTAGAGGAACCCGTCGTAGCCGGTGATCGCGATCGCCCCGACGATGCCGAGGAACGACGCCGCCGAGAGGTAGTCGCCCGCGATCGCGGAGCCGTTCTGACCGCCCGTGAACGAGCGGCCGGCGGCGTAGTAGTCGGCCGCGGTCTTGTTGTTGCGGCTCGCGCGGAACACGATGATCATCGTGATCGCGACGAACGCGCCGAAGATCGCGATGTTGAGCCAGGGCTCGCCCGGCGAGGCACTGGCGGCTTCGAAGCGGAGCATCAGCGCGTCACCTCCTCTGCGGTCGCGCCCGACTCGATCCCGTCGCGGATCTCCTCGGCGATGGGGTCGAGCTCGCGGTTGGCGTAGCGCACGTACCAGGTGGTCACGGCGAAGGTCGTGACGACCTGCGCGAGGCCGAGCAGGATGCCGACGTTGATGCTGCCGAACACGGGCGTCGCCATGAAGTCATGCGCGTAGCCGGCGAGCAGCACGTAGGCGAAGTACCACGCGAGGCACACGGCGAGCACGGGGAAGACGAACTTCCGGTGCTTCGAACGCAGTCGCTGGAACTCGGGGGATTCTTGCACCGCGCGGTAGTCGACGTGTGGGGTCGTCGCGTCCTGCGCGCTCAGGGCTTCGTTGCCCATTGCGTCTCCTTCGGGGGTCGTGGCGGGCCGTGACCCGCCGCCGCTCATTGCGGATTCGCTCACTCTGGCGCGACCGCGCGGCGACCGGGGGCGGCTGCCGTTCGTCGTCGCCCAACGGCGCGAACCCTGCGACGAACGGTTGCCGTACGACGACGAGCGACGGCTACAGTGGCGGCATGCCCGAGTCGACGCTGCTCGCCGCCGCGCTCGGCGTCGTCGCCGGCGCACTCGCCGTCGGCCTCGTCGTGTTCCTGCGGCGCATCGTGCTCGCCTCGAAGGAGCTCGGCACGGATGCCGAACGGGCGACCTACCAGACGCTGCACCTCGCGTCGCGTGCGGCGAAGCACCTGCGCGCCGGTGGCGGCGAGGCGGAGGTGCTGAGGGCCGGCAGGAACCTGCGGGCGTTGCTCGGCTGCGAGAGCCTCGCGATCGTCGACCGCGACGGCCGGGTGACGGTCGACGGCGACGACGCCGCGCGTTCGGTGGCGGTCGAGCTCGCCGCCGCCGCGATCGCGAGCGGCAAGCCGCAGGTGCGGCGGCACATCTCGATCGGCGCGAGGGAGACCGATGCCATCGTCGCGCCGGTGCTCGGCAGCGCGGGTCCGTTCGGCGCGATCGTCGCGTTCGCGTCGCCCGTGCGGGCGGGCCTCGTGCGAGCGACCGGCGAGGTCGCCGACTGGGTCGCGGCGCAGGTCGAGCTGGGCGAGTTGGATGCCTCGCGCACGGCACTGGCCGAAGCCGAGGTGCGGGCGCTCCGGGCGCAGATCAGCCCGCACTTCATCTACAACTCGCTCAACGCGATCGCGTCGTTCATCAACACCGACCCCGCGAAGGCCCGCGAGCTCGTACTCGAGTTCGCCGATTTCACGCGCTACTCGTTCCGCCGGCACGGCGACTTCACGACCGTGGCCGAGGAGCTGCGGTCGATCGACAGCTACCTCCGGCTCGAGCGCGCCCGGTTCGGCGACCGCCTCACGGTGACCCTGCAGATCGCACCCGAGGTGCTGTCGACGGTGGTGCCGTTCCTCTCGATCCAGCCGCTCGTCGAGAACGCCGTGCGGCACGGCCTCGAGTCGAAGGAGGGCGGCGGTCGCATCGCCATCACCGCAGCCGATTCGGGCGCGTTCGCCGAGCTGACGGTAGAGGACGACGGCGTCGGCATCGACCCCGAGACGCTCGCCCGGGCCCTCGCCGGAGACCCGTCGACCGGCGAGCACGTGGGCCTGCGCAACGTCGACGCCCGCCTGCGGCAGGTCTATGGTGACGAGCACGGACTCGTCGTCGAGACGAACGTCGGTGCAGGTACCCTCGTTCGCATGCGGGTTCCGAAGGCGGGCCCGAAACGTGACGGCAGGACAGGCCCATGATCTCCGTGCTCATCGCCGACGACGAGCAGCCCGCGATCGACGAGCTGGCGTTCCTGCTCGGGCAGGACCCGCGCATCGGCGTCATCCACCAGGCCTCGTCGGGCGCCGAGGCGATCCGACTGCTCACGCGTGAGCCGGTCGACGCGGCGTTCCTCGACATCCACATGCCGGGACTCAACGGCTTCGACCTCGCCCGCGCCCTGGGGCGCTTCGAGCGCCGGCCCGTGCTCGTGTTCGTCACCGCCGACGAAGAGGGCGCCCTCGAGGCGTTCGACCTCGCCGCCGTCGACTACCTGCTGAAGCCGGTGCGCGCCGAGCGCCTGCACCGCTCGGTCGGGCGCATCGTCGAGGCGCTCAAGGCCGGGCCGACGAGCCCGGCGCCGTCCGATGCCACCCAGCCCGAGGTCATCGCCGTGACCCTCGGAGGCACGACGCGCATGATCCGGCGCGACGAGGTGCGCTACGTGCAGGCGCAGGGCGACTACGCACGCCTGCACACCGAAGAGGCGAGCTACCTCGTGCGCGTGCCGATGGCCGACCTCGAGCGCCAGTGGGCCGACGCGGGCTTCGTGCGGGTGCACCGCTCGTACCTCGTGGCGCTCGGGCACGTGAGCCGCGTGCGGCTCGCCACCGACCACCCGAGCGTCACGGTCGGCGGCGCCGAGCTGCCCGTGAGCCGCCGCCTGCTCCCGGCGCTGCGCGACCGGCTCGAGAGCGCGATCCTCCGGGCACGGCCATGAGCGACGCGCCGACTCCTCCGGCGCGGGTGCGCGTCACTGCTCCGCGCAGAACCGGCGGCGGGACATCCGCCAGGACGTTGCGTTCGAGCGGTACGGATGACCCTGCCGGCGACATCTCGGCGGTGTACGTGCGTTCGCTCATCCGGTCGCAGCTTCGGCTCGCGATCACGGTCGGGGTCGGGTTCGCGGTCGCGACCGTGCTCTTCGTGCTCGCGATCGCGCTCGTGCCGGGGCTCGACGACACGTACCTCGTGGGCGTGCCGTTGTCGTGGGTGCTGCTCGGCGCCGGCATCTACCCGCTCGTGATCACCGTCGGCGCACTGTACCTGCGGGCCGCCGCGCGCAACGAGGCACGCTACCGCTCGCTCACGGAGGACGAGTGAACCCCGCGATCGGGTACACCGCGATCGCCGGCGTCGCACTCGTCTCGGCGCTCATCGGCTTCTACGGCCTGCGCGTCTCGCGCACGACGAGCGACTTCTACGTGGCGAGCCGCACGGTGAAGCCGTGGTGGAACGCGTCGGCGATCGGCGGCGAGTACCTCTCTGCGGCGTCGTTCCTCGGCGTCGCGGGCCTCATCCTGCTGACGGGCTCGGCCGCACTGTGGTTCCCGATCGGCTACACGGGCGGCTACCTGATGCTGCTGCTGTTCGTCGCGGCGCCGCTGCGCCGCTCGGGCGCGTACACCATCCCCGACTTCACCGAGGCGCGCCTCGAATCGCAGTGGGCGCGGCGGGTCACGAGCCTGCTGGTCATCGTCATCGGATGGTTCTACATCGTGCCGCAGCTGCAGGGCGCCGCGCTCACCGTGCGCATCACCACCGGGCTGCCCTCGTGGGCGGGGTCGGTCGCGGTCGCCGTCATCGTCGCCGTCGTCGTCGCGGCGGGCGGCATGCGCTCGATCACGTTCGTGCAGGCGTTCCAGTTCTGGCTGAAGCTGACCGCGCTCGCGGTGCCCGTGGTCGCGCTGCTGCTCGTCGTCGGCGGTGGCGGCGAGCCGCCGGCGCAGCTCACCCCCGCCGAGGCGTTCCCGGCGTCGGCCGGCCCCGGCGAGCTCGACGTGTACCGCACGGTGTCGCTCATGGTGGCGCTGCTGCTCGGAACCCTCGGCCTGCCGCACGTGCTCGTGCGGTTCTACACGAACCCCGATGGCGTCGCCGCGCGCCGCACGACCGTCATCGTGCTCGTGCTGCTCTCGGTGTTCTACCTCTTCCCGACGATCTTCGGGTTCCTCGGGCGGGCGTTCGCCCCCGACCTGGCCGCATCGGGCGAGGCCGACGCGCTCATCCTGCTGCTGCCCGACCGGCTCGTGCCGGGCCCGCTCGGCGACGTGCTCACCGCGCTCGTCATCGCCGGGGCGTTCGCGGCGTTCCTCTCGACCTCGTCGGGGCTCGTCGTCTCGCTCGCGGGCGTGATCAGCCAGGACCTGCTCGGCGGCAGCGTGCGCGGATTCCGCATCGCCGCGGTCGTCTCGACGGTCGTTCCGCTGCTCGTCGCCCTCGCGACCGAGTCGTCTGGCCTCGCGGGCAGCGTCGGACTCGTGTTCGCGTTCACCGCCTCGACCCTGTGCCCCATGCTGATCCTCGGCATCTGGTGGCGGGGCCTCACGTCGCGCGGCGCGATCGCGGGCATGCTCACGGGGGCCGCACTGTCGGGAGCCGCGATCCTCGGAGGACCGCTCGTGGCGGCATCCGCACCGCTCATCGCGCCGTTCCTCGAACAGCCCGCCGCGTGGACCGTGCCGCTCGCGGTGATCGTGACCGTCACCGTCTCGCGACTCGATCGCCGCGGCACGCCGGCCGGCACCGATGCGTTCCTCACCCGGCTCCACGTGCCCGAGCAGCGGTAGCGGCCGGCTCGTGGGCGAATCACCGGCGGCGCGCGACTAGGCTGTCCCGGTGCTCCTGCCCGTCGCCCTCTCCGTGCTCGTCGGGGCGATGGCGCAGCGCATCACCGGCATGGGGTTCGCGCTGATCGCCGCGCCCGCGCTCGTCATCCTGCTCGGCCCGTTCGACGGCGTCGTCATCGTGAACCTGTGCGCCGTGCTCTCGTCGCTGTTGATCCTGCCGCGGGTGTGGCGCGACGTCGACTGGCGGCGTTTCAGCTGGCTCACGGTCCCCGCGCTCGTGGGCACCGTCGCCGGAGCGCTGCTCGCGACCCACGTGTCGCCGCCGCTGCTGCAGGTCGGCGTGGGCGTGCTCGTCATCGCCGCCCTCACGGTCACCCTCGTCGTCACGCGCACGTCGCACGTCGCGTCGGGCCCGACGCCGGCGCTCATCGCGGGCGCCGCCTCGGGCGTGATGAACGCCGCCGCGGGCGTCGGCGGGCCGGCACTCAGCGTGTACGCGGTCGCCACACGCTGGTCGCAGGTGCGTTTCGCGGCCACGGCGCAGCCGTACTTCGTCGCGATCGGCGTCGCCTCGCTCGTCGGCAAGCTCGGCGCGACCGGCTGGGCAGCTCCCGCCCTCGACCCGGGCGCATGGCCCGTCGTGATCGGCGCGCTCCTGGTGGGGCTCGCGCTCGGCGAGGTCCTGACCCGCCGCATCAGTCACCGGGCGGCACGCATCGCGGTCATCGCGATCGCGTACGTCGGCGGCGCCGCCGCACTCGTCGACGGCCTGCTCGACCTGGCCGGCTGACCGGGCGAGCGGATGCCGCGACCCGGCGTCAGCTCGCCGGCGTGACCCGTACCGGCTCGTCGCCGCGCGCGGCGAGCCGCGCCTCGAGCCCCGCCCGCACCGCGGGCCACTCGTCGATGATCACGGAGTAGACGGCGGAGTCACGCCACGTTCCATCGGCGCGTGGCTTGTGCCGGCGCAGCACGCCCTCGAAGGTCGCGCCGAGGCGCAGGATGGCTCCGCGCGAACGCTCGTTGCGCGCGTCGGCCTGAAGCTTCACGCGCCCGAAGCCGTGGTCGAACGCGAGCCCGAGCAGCAGCAGCTTGGTCTCGACGTTGACGCCGCTGCCCCACACCCGCGGGTCGTAGGCGGTCCACCCGATGTGCGCCGACTCGTTGTCGAGGTCGAGATCGCCGAGCTTCGTGGCGCCCACGACGCGGCCGTCGTCGGGGCCGCCACGCAGCCGCACGGTCCACGGCATGGCCGACGGGCCGCCGGCGTAGTAGTCGCGGGCGTACGCGTCGAACGCCGCCGAGTCCGCAGGCAGCCCGGCAGGGCCTCCCCCGTATCCCCCGGCGAACACCTCGGGCGTGCGGATCGCCCGCTCGAGCTCGGGGATGTCGTCGGGCGTGAAGGGGGTCAGGCGAACGAGGCGGCCGACCAGATCGGCGTCGGCGGGGCGGGTCGCGGTCACCCGTCGAGTCTGCCACGAGGGGTGCTGCCGAGGATTCCGGGATGCTTCCCCGCGGGACATCCGGCCCCTAACATGACGAGAGGAAGTGCAGATCCGAACGAAAGGCGGGGGCCATGGGCGCTCTTGACGACATCACGAAGAAGGCACAGGACTTCATCGAGGAGAACAAGGACCAGATCAACGAGGCGCTCAACAGCGAGCAGGCCGAGGACATCAGCGACAAGATCCTCGACGGCGTCACCGACGCAGCCAAGAAGGTCGTTCCCGACGAGCACCACGAGAAGGTCGACGGCGTGCGCGACAACATCGACGGGGCCATCGGCACCGAGAAGTAGTCGCACGGACGCGAACGGGCGGCGGGGTCATCGACCCCGGCCGCCCGTTCGCGTGTCGGCGTTCAGCGCGACGGCACTCAGCTCAGTCGAGGAGGTCGTGCAGCGTGACGATCTGGTCGCGACCCGGCCCGACGCCGATCGCCGAGATGCGCGAACCGCTCATCGCCTCGAGCTCGCGCACGTAGCTCTTCGCGTTCGGCGGCAGGTCGTCGAACTCGCGGGCACCCGAGATGTCCTCGGTCCAGCCGGGGAACTCCTCGTAGACCGGCTTCGCGTGGTGGAAGTCGCTCTGCGAGACGGGGATCTCGTCGAATCGCTCGCCGTCGACCTCGTACGCGACGGCGACCGGGATGCGCTCGATGCCCGTGAGCACGTCGAGCTTCGTGAGCACGAAGTCGGTCACGCCGTTGACGCGCGCGGCGTAGCGGGCGATCGGTGCGTCGTACCAGCCCGTGCGGCGCTTGCGGCCGGTCGTGGTGCCGAACTCGTGCCCCTGCTCGGTGAGGAAGTCGCCCCACTCGTCGAAGAGCTCGGTGGGGAACGGCCCCGCGCCGACGCGGGTCGTGTACGCCTTCACGACCGCGATGACCCGGTCGATGCGGTTGGGCGCGATGCCCGAGCCGGTGACGGCGCCGCCGCTCGTGGCGTTCGACGAGGTGACGAACGGGTAGGTGCCGTGGTCGACGTCGAGCATCGTGGCCTGACCGCCCTCGAAGAGGACCGTCTCGCCGCGATCGAGCGCCTGGTGCAGCAGCAGCGACGTGTCGGTGACCATGGGCCGCAGCCGGTCGACGTAGCTGAGCAGGTCGTCGACGACCTCGTCGACGCCGATCGCCCGGCGGTTGTAGACCTTCAGCAGAAGGTGGTTCTTCTGGTCGAGTGCACCCTCGACCTTCTGGCGCAGGATGTTCTCGTCGAACAGGTCCTGCATGCGGATGCCGACGCGATTGATCTTGTCGGCGTAGGCGGGGCCGATGCCGCGGCCGGTCGTGCCGATCTGGCGCTTGCCGAGGAAGCGCTCGGTGACCTTGTCGAGGGTGCGGTGGTACTGCGTGATGAGGTGCGCGTTCGCGGAGATGCGCAGCTTCGAGACATCGACGCCGCGACTCTCGAGCCCCTCGAGCTCTTCGAACAGCACCTCGATGTCGACCACGACGCCGTTCGCGATCACGGGGGTGACGCCGGGCGTGAGGATTCCGGACGGCAGCAGGTGCAGCGCGTACTTCTCTTCGCCGATGACGACGGTGTGGCCCGCGTTGTTGCCGCCGTTGAACTTCACGACGTAATCGAGGCGCGGACCGAGGAGGTCGGTCGCCTTGCCCTTGCCCTCGTCGCCCCATTGCGCTCCGATGAGTACGGCTGCGGGCATGTCAGTCCTCTCCTGCCGCGTCGACGGCGGTGGGTTCGGCGAGCGGCTCGCCGGTGTGGGCCTCGAGGGCGGTCGCCTGCTCGAAGAGTCCGGCGGATGCCACGATCGGCATCATCTGGGTCGGGGTGAACTCCGAGGCGATGCGCGCGGGCGCCTCGGCGTCGGCCGAGGCGAGTTCGTCGGCCACCCGCACGGCCGCGGCGTCGAGTCCGAGCGCGAGGGCGGCCCGTCGCTGGGCGTCGAGCGCCCGGAGGTAGGCGCGATTGGGCTCATCGGACCACGGCACCGGCTCGCCCGGCGACCAGCCCGCGGCGAGCAGCTGCTCTCGGGCGAAGTCGACCGCGACGGAGGCGTACGCGAATGTGTCGATGGAGTGGCCCTCGGAGTCGGCCCAGTCGGCCAGCTCGGCCCAGGCGAGCGGTGACGACGGATGTCCCGCCACGACCGACGCCACGGATGCGCGATCGGCCTCGGCGAGCGCCTGCCGCACCTCGGGTTCGTCGGCGAGTGATGCCTCGCCCTCGGGTGCTGATTCGTTCGCGGTCACACTCAACCTTATCGCGGGGGTGTTCTCGCACACGGGAACCTGCGGGGCGCCGCACGACGAGGGGCCGGACCATCAGGCCCGACCCCTCGCGCGATCGTCAGCTCAGGCTGCTACTGCACGGCGTTGAACGCGTTGACGTTGCCCGCGCCGTAGAAGCCGTTGCGCTCCCCACCGGTGCAGGTCGCCGGGAAACCGGGGCGCGGCTCGTACACGCCCTCGGGGCACGGCAGCGGCTCGGCCGTGCGCTC
The DNA here is from genome assembly GCA_963758615.1 of uncultured Actinomycetota bacterium. Lineage (GTDB taxonomy): Bacteria > Actinomycetota > Actinomycetes > Actinomycetales > Microbacteriaceae > Agromyces. The sequence goes on from CAVWVZ010000011.1 coordinate 263,870, forward strand.
GAGCAGCGACGCGAGAGCACCGGGCTTGAGGCCGGGGTGCGCCGACACGGCGAGCGCCGCGACACCGGCCGCGTGCGGCCCGGCCATCGAGGTGCCCTGCTTGTAACCCCATCCATTGACATGCGTCACCGGGTTCCACGTGGTCGAGAGCACCTGGTCGGCGAGCGTGGGCGTCGCCCCGCCGGTGCGGAACCGCGAGTCGCCTCCCGGAGCCGCCACGTCGACGACGCCCTGGCCGTAGGACGAGTAGTAGCTCTTCAGCTCGGTCGGGCCGACGGCCGAGACCGTCACGACGCCGGGCGCCTCTGCCGGCAGGTCGCGGCACGCACCGTTGATGGTGCGGTCCTCGACCGGGGAGCTGCCGTCGTTCGGGCTGCCCGAATCGGTGAACTTGTGCTGAAGGTCGACGTTGCTGTTGCCGGCCGAGGCCACCGTCAGGGTGCCCTGCGCCGACGAGTACCGGAGCGCCCGCTGCACGGCCTGCCAGACCGGGCGCTGACGCGGGTCGTTCACGCAGTTGAACTCCCACGGGTCGATGAAGTAGCTGTTGTTCGTGACCGGCATGCCGTGGTCGGCCGCCCACAGGTAGCCGCAGATCGCCGCCTCGGGGAAGATGAACCCGTCGTCGTTCACGACCTTGACCGAGGCGACCTTCACGCCCGGCGCGACGCCCGCGATGCCGACGCCGTTGATCGCTGCCGCGATCGTGCCCGCGACATGCGTGCCGTGGTCGGAGGTCGTGGGGCTCCAAGCTGCGACGCTCGTGTCGACGACGCCCTCGATGCACGAGGCGCTCTGGTCGAACGCGATCTGGGTCGCGAGGTCGGGGTGGGTCGGCGAGATGCCCGAGTCGAGCACGCCCACGACGACCGACGGGTTGCCGGTCGTGACGGCATGCGCGGCGGGCACGTCGATCTGCGCCATGTCCCACTGCTGACCCCACATGGGCTCGACCGTCGGGTCGCCGGTGGCCTCGACCGCGGCCGTGTCGACCGCTTCGGCGATCTCCTCGTCGATGAGCGTGGTGCCCAGTCCGTCGGTCGACGCGACCGACTCGACGCCTGCGCCGGCGACGGCGCCCGCGAATGCGGTGTTCGTCGACCGGGCGACGAGCACGCCGATCTGGTTGTACGTCGCGACGACGGCGCCGCCCGCGGCAGCGACTCGTGCCGCAGCCTGCTTCGTGCTCTTGCCCTGTGGCGCGAGCACGAGGTAGGTGGACTCGGGGCCTGCGGCGGCCGCCGGTGCGACGGTCACCCCCATGAGGCCGACGGCGAGGGCTGCGGCTGATACCGCGCCGATCACCTTGTGGTTCTTCATTCATGTCTCCTTCGACGTGAGTGGAGCTCCGCCTGCCGGGTCGGCCTGCGGCCCGGCCTGTCGATGGATGCGACGAGCGGCGGCGACGGTGGTGCCGCGCGACCGGTGGCGCGAGTCTATATGCGACGCCGGGTCGGGCGGCGAGGGCTGGACATCCGGAGCGTCGTCGTGCAAGAAGTGGCACAAGTAGGCTGGAGGGCATGTCGAAAGTCCTCTCCAGCCTGCCCGTCGGCGAACGCGTCGGCATCGCCTTCTCCGGTGGTCTCGACACCTCCGTCGCCGTCGCGTGGATGCGCGAGAAGGGCGCGGTGCCCTGCACGTACACCGCCGACATCGGCCAGTACGACGAGCCCGACATCGACGCGGTGCCCGACCGCGCCAAGGAGTACGGCGCCGAGATCGCCCGCGCCGTGGACGCGAAGGCGCCGCTCGTCGAAGAGGGCCTCGTCGCCCTGCAGTGCGGCGCGTTCCACATCCGCTCGGGCGGCAAGACCTACTTCAACACGACGCCGCTCGGCCGCGCCGTCACCGGCACCCTGCTGGTGCGCGCCATGAAGGAGGACGGCGTCGACATCTGGGGCGACGGCTCCACCTACAAGGGCAACGACATCGAGCGGTTCTACCGCTACGGACTCATGGCCAACCCGCGCCTGCGCATCTACAAGCCGTGGCTCGACGCGGCGTTCGTCACCGAGCTCGGCGGCCGCAAGGAGATGAGCGAGTGGCTCGTCGCCCGCGGATTCCCCTACCGCGACTCGACCGAGAAGGCCTACTCGACCGACGCGAACATCTGGGGCGCCACCCACGAGGCGAAGAAGCTCGAGCACCTCGACACCGGACTCGACATCGTCGAGCCGATCATGGGCGTCGCCGCGTGGCGCGACGACGTCGAGGTCGCCACCGAAGAGGTGTCGGTGCGCTTCGAGGCGGGCCGGCCCGTCGCGATCAACGGCGTCGAGTTCCCCGACGCGGTCGCGCTCGTCTACGAGGCCAACGCGATCGGCGGACGGCACGGGCTCGGGGCATCCGACCAGATCGAGAACCGCATCATCGAGGCGAAGAGCCGCGGCATCTACGAGGCACCCGGGATGGCCCTGCTCCACATCGCCTACGAGCGGCTGCTGAACGCGATCCACAACGAAGACACGATCGCGAACTACCACGCCGAGGGCCGCCGGCTCGGGCGCCTCATGTACGAGGGCCGCTGGCTCGACCCGCAGTCGCTCATGCTGCGCGAGTCGATCCAGCGCTGGGTGGGCTCGGCGGTCACGGGCGAGGTCACGATCCGCCTGCGTCGCGGCGACGACTACACGATCCTCGACACCCAGGGCCCTGCGCTCAGCTACCACCCCGACAAGCTCTCGATGGAGCGCGTCGGCGACGCCGCGTTCGGTCCCGAAGACCGCATCGGCCAGCTCACGATGCGAAACCTCGACATCGCCGACTCTCGCGCGCGTCTCGAGCAGTACGCGTTGCAGGGCATCGTCGGCGGCGCGACCGCCGAGCTCGTGGGTGACCTGCACGCCGGTGAGGCTGCCGAGATCTCTGCGGGCGAGCTCGAGACCGACCTCGAGATGGCGACGGATGCCGCGAACGAGGCGGCCGCGTTCGACCTCGGCACCGACTGACGCGACCCGCGCCGCGATCGACGCATCCGCCCCCGCCTCCTTCCTCGGAGCCGGGGGCGGTGCCATACTCAGACGACTGGCCGGTCGACACTCGGGGACGGCGGGCAGCATCCCTCGGGAGGTCACCATGGCCGGCGACACGATGACGCGAACGGATGTCCCGTCATGAGCACGGAGACCGCGGCGATCCTCGGCCTCGTGCTCGTGCTCTTCGACTGGGTCATCCGCATCATCGCGCTCGTCGTCATCCCGGCCGACCGCAAGCCGACGGCCGCGATGGCGTGGCTGCTCGCGATCTTCCTGATCCCGTTCGTCGGCATCGTGCTGTACCTGGTCATCGGCAACGTGAAGCTGCCGAAGAAGTGGCGGGAGCGGCAGACCGAGGTCAACCGCCTGATCAAAGAGCGCAGTGAGGGTCTCGACCTCGCCCCCGACCGGTCGACGTGGCCGACCTGGTTCGCCACGATCGTCGAGCAGAACCAGCGCGTCGGCGCCCTGCCGGCCCTCGGCGGCAACACCGCCACGCTCATCGGCGACTACCAGGCGTCGATCGATGCGATGACCGCCGACGTCGACACCGCCGAGGAATTCGTGCACGTCGAGTTCTTCATCGTGTCGCTCGACGACACGACCCGCGGCTTCTTCGCGGCCTTGGAGCGCGCCGTGCAGCGCGGGGTCGTCGTGCGAGTGCTCCTGGATCACATCTCCACGGGGCGCTCGGCGACGCACAAGGCCACCTACGCCGAGCTCGACCGCATCGGCGCGAAGTGGAGCTTCATGCTTCCCGTGCAGCCGTTCAAGGGCAAGTACCAGCGACCCGACCTGCGCAACCACCGCAAGATCGTGGTCGTCGACGGCCGTGTCGGCTACACGGGCTCGCAGAACCTGATCGACCGCAGCTACAACTCGAAGAAGAACCTCAAGCGCGGGCTGCAGTGGCAGGAGCTCGTGGCCCGCATCACCGGTCCGACCGTCACGGCGTTGAACGCGGTCTTCATGTCGGACTGGTACGCCGAGACCGACGATCTCCTCGCCGACGACGAGAACATGCCGGCGACGGTCGCCCCCTTCGACACCTCGCCCGATGCGCTGGACTGCCAGATCGTGCCGAGCGGTCCGGCATTCGACGGCGAGAACAACCTGCGCCTGTTCCTCTCGCTCGTGAACTCGGCGCAGGAACGGGTGATCATCACGAGCCCGTACTTCGTGCCCGACGAGGCGATGATGTACGCGATCACCTCGGCGCGGCTGCGCGGCCTCGACGTGCAGCTGTTCGTCTCAGAGATCGGCGATCAGGGGTCGGTGTGGCATGCCCAGCGCTCGTACTACGGGGCGCTCCTGCGGGCAGGCGTGCAGATCTGGATGTACCCGGGTCCGTACATCCTGCATGCGAAGCACCTGTCGATCGACGACGACGTCGCGGTGATCGGCTCGAGCAACATGGACATCCGCTCGTTCAACCTCAACTTCGAGGTCTGCATGCTCGTGCGCGGCCCGTCGTTCGTCGCCGACATGCGGAAGGTCGAGGCGGGATACCGGGCGGTCGGCCGCCAGCTGACGCTCGAGGAGTGGGAGCAGGAGCCGGCGACGGCGACCTTCCTCGACGGCATCGCCCGGCTCACGTCCGCGCTGCAGTAGCCGGGATCGGGGACGGAGACACGCATGCTGGATGCGATCGGGCACATCCTGCCGATCGCGCTCGCCGTGGCGATCAGCTCGGTGCCGATCATGGCGACCGTCGCCATCCTGCTCTCGCCGAAGGGCGCCAAGACGGCACTCCCGTTCCTGATCGGCTGGGTGCTCGGCATGGCCGTCATCGTCTCCGTCTTCACGCTCGGCGCGCAGGCGATACCGTCGCCCCGCTCCGATCGACGCCCCGACACGGTGATCGCCACGATCGAGATCCTCGTCGGCCTCACGCTGGTCGTGCTGGCGATCATCGAATGGCGCCGCGCCCGGCGGCATCCGTCGGATGCGATGCCGAAGTGGCTGGGATCGGTCGACAAGCTCGGCCCGTGGAGCGCGTTCGGCATCGCCTTCGCGCTGAACGCGCGCCCCAAGGGCCTGCTCCTCGCGATCGCGGCCGGACTCGCGATCCGCGCACCCGAGCTGTCGGTCGGCGAGTCGGCGATCGTCATCCTGATCTACACGATCATCGGGGCGTCCACCGTCGCGGTGCCGGTGATCCTCGCGCTCGCGGACCCCAAGGGGATGCAGCCGCGGTTGCTCGAGATGAAGGACTGGATCACCCGCAACCACGCGACGGTGACCGCGCTGATCGTCATCCTCATCGGCGTGTTCATCATCGGCACGGGGCTCGCGGGACTCTGAGGCGACCCGCACCCTCGCGCTCGGCGCGTCAGGCGCCCGCGCCGGTTCGGACCGCGGCGGACCGGCGCCGGCGCATCGCCGAGTAGCCCCGCATCAGCTGCGGCACGACGAGGTACACCGCGACGGGCACGACGACGAGCGTGAGCACGAAGGCGCGTGCGACCGGATGCCACGACTCGGAGATCGGGGCGAGGGCCATCATGCCGATCGCCACGAGCGGGAAGATCGCGAGCCAGGTCAGCACCGCTCGCACGTGCACCGAAGGGGGCGCGGGCGGCGTGGCGGGCGTGGCACCGACCGGCTCGGGACGGAGTTCTACGGATCCCGTGGAGTGCGTCATGTTCGTTCCTCTCAACAATTCCAACTGAACAGTTGTAATTGAAGCACTCCCGATCGAATATTGCAACTGTTCGGTTGGAATTTGGTAGGGTCGAGTCATGGCCTGGGACACCGAGCGCACGAGACGACTCCTCCTCGATGCGGCGACGACGGAGTTCAGCGAGCACGGGCTCGCCGGCGCCCGCGTCGATCGCATCGCCGCAGCCGCCGGCGTCAACAAGGAGCGCATCTACCAGTACTTCGGCAAGAAGGACGACCTCTTCGCCGCCGTGCTCGCCGCGCGCCTGCGCAGCTCGATGGACGAGGTGCCCATGCTCGGCGAGGGCCCCGAGGCCGTGGGCGACTACGCCGGAAGGCTCTTCGACCACCACCTCGCCGACGGCGACGTCCCCCGGCTGGTGTTCTGGGAGGGTCTCGAGCGGGGCGCAGCGACCGCGACCGACTCCGCCAGGGCGGCGTACCACGACGAGAAGGTCGAGCGCTTCCGCGAATTGCTCCCCGGCATCGAGCGCACCGCCGCCGGTGAGCTGCTCCTCACGATCGTGTCGCTCGTGAACGCCTGGCCTGTGCTCGCGCACCTCGACGCGTTCCTCGTCCAGGGCGTCGACGACCGCGCGGCTCGGCGTCGCGCCACCCTCGTCGCATCGGCCACGGCGCTCGCGCGCGAGGCGGTCGACGCCACGAGTTGATGTGCACCTCGAGGTGCACATCGGCAGCGCGCCTCGCAGTGCGAGCGGCGCGTCAGGCCGGGGTCTGCTGGTGCGCAGCCACGTGCCACGCGCCGTCGGCGTAGAGGTACGTCGTCGACATGCGCAGGTTCACGGAGTCGTCGCCGCGACGCGCGACCGCGCGGTAGACGACGATTCCGGCACGGTCGCCGAGTCGGATGACCGCGGGCTCGTGCAGCTCGTACGTCTCCCACGGCGGGGTGGCGCGGAACCGCGCGAGGATCTCGTCGCGACCGAGCATGGCGCCGTCGACGACCATGAGGGCGTCGCGAGTCATCGCGCGCTGGTAGTGCTCACCGCCACGACCCTCGACGATGGCCCGCCATCCGGCGTGCTCCTCGTGCAGCAGACGGGCGGGCAGATCGTCGGTGATCTCGGTCATGTGCCAACGCTAACCGCGATCGGATGCCGCGGGAAGGGCGCGCGACGAATCCCCGCCGTGTTGCGACATCCGCTCGCTCACAGCCAGTTGCGGTTCTTGAAGATCAGGTAGAGCCCGAGCCCCATCGCGATCATCAACGACACCGCGAACGGGTAGCCCCACACCCAGTCGAGCTCGGGCATGTAGGTGAAGTTCATGCCGTAGATCGTGCCCACGAGCGTCGGGGCGAAGAGGATCGCCGCCCAGCTCGAGATCTTCTTCGTCTGCTCGCTCTGCGCGAGACTCGTCTCGGTGAGGCGCTTCATCTCCTCGTTCTGCCGTTGGCCGACGAGGGTCGCGTGCACCGAGAGGGCGTTCTGCAGCAACTGGCGGAACGACTCCCCGCGGTCGACGATGCGGAGCACGTGGTCCTTCACGTCGCGCAGGTAGCGCTGCAGCTCGAGGTCGACGTCGTACTTCTCGAAGCCGCGCTCGAGCGCCGCGAACATGTCGATGAGCGGCCGGGTCGCGCGCAGGAACTCCATGACCTCGCTCGCGAGGTCGTAGATGCGCTTGGTCACCTCGGGGTCGCCTGAGAAGAGCTGCTCCTCGATCTCGTCGATGTCGTTCTCGAGTCCTGCGTCGACCGGCGAGTACTCGTCGACGACCTCGTCGAGCACGGCGTAGAGGACCGCTTCGGGGCCCTTTGCGAGCAGCTCGGGCGATGCCTCGAGGCGGTGACGTACCTTTGCGAGGTTCGGGGACTCGGCGTGCCGGATCGTGATCGCGAAGCCGGGACCCACGAAGACGTGCAACTCGCCGAACTCGACCTGTTCGACGGCGTCGAGGTAGCGGGCCGGCCGCAGCACCACGAACAGGGTGTCGGCGTACCGTTCGAGCTTGGCGCGCTGGTGACCCTTGCGTGCGTCCTCGACCGCGAGCGGGTGGAGGCCGAACTCGCTCGCGACGGCGTCGAGCTCGGCATCGGTGGGCCGGTACAGCCCGATCCACGCGAACCCGCCGTGCGCGTCGCGCGTCTCGAAGGTCTCCTCGAGGCTCGACGGCGTGGCGACGCGGGCGCCGCCGGAGTAGATCGCGTTGTCGATGACCGGCATGGGGCCGAGTCTGGCATGCGGCGTGGCGGGTGGCCGGCTTCGACTGGCTGGTTTCGACAGGCTCAACCGGCGGCGGCGGTCAGCCGTAGATGCGTTCCGCGTAGGCGGGGCCGTAGTACTCGTCGAGCACGTCGATCGAATCGCCCTGTCGCTCGACCGCCTTCGCGATGAGCGCACGGCGCGGTGCTGCCTCGGGCGCCCACTCGTCAGGCTGCCATGCCTTCGACCGCAGGAACGCCTTCGAGCAGTGGAAGAACACCTCGTCGATGTCGACGAGGAGCGCCAGGGCGGGACGGTGACCACGCACCACCATGTCGTCGAAGCAGGGTGCGTCGCGCACGATCGTCGCTCGTCCGTTGATGCGCAGCGTGTCGCCTCGGCCGGGGATCACGAAGACGAGCCCCACGTGCGGGTTGCGCAGCACGTTGTGGAATCCGTCGGCCCGCCGATTGCCCGGGCGCTCGGGGATCGCGATGGTCGTGTCGTCGAGCACGACGGCGAATCCCGCCGGGTCGCCCTTCGGCGAGACATCGAGTTCGCCGCGCTCATCGCCGGTCGCGACGAAGGCCAGCGGTGCGGCAGCGAGCCAGGCTCGGTCGACCGCATGCAACCGGTCTCGCGCCTTGTTCGCGGTGCGCGGCTCGGGGAGGCCGATGATCGCCTCGAGCTCCTGAGCCGAGGTGACGGGGATGCCGCGTTCGCTCTGATCGACCATTCCCCCACGCTACGTCGGGCACCGCCGCGGGCGCGAGACGATGGCAGCTTCCTCGCGCGATTCGGCGCGATGCCGGGTCGACGAGTTCAGCGAACCGCGTGCATGAGCACCCAGGAGTGCATGGCGATGGCGGCAGCCGCGCTCGCATTGAGGGAGCGCGTCGAGCCGAACTGCGTGATCTCGACGATCGAGTCGGCGGCCTCGGTCGCCTCCGCCGAGAGACCCGGCCCCTCCTGACCGAAGAGCAGCACGCACCGCTCGGGCCACGCGAAGGCCTCGATCGGCACGGCACCCGCCACGTTGTCGACCGCGATGATGGGCAGGCCCGCCTCGTTCGCCCATGCCGCGAAGCCCGCGACATCCGCGTGGTACTCGACGTGCTGGTAGCGGTCGGTGACCATCGCGCCGCGCTTGTTCCAGCGACGGCGGCCGATGATGTGCACGGTGTCGGCGGCGAACGCGTTGGCGCTGCGCACGATCGACCCGATGTTCATGTCGTGCTGCCAGTTCTCGATGGCGACGTGGAACGGGTGCCGGCGCTCGTCGAGGTCGGCGACGATCGCGTCCATGCGCCAATACCGGTAGCGGTCGATGACGTTGCGGGTGTCGCCGTGCTCGAGCAGCTCTGGGTCGTAGTGCGGGTCGGTCGGCCACTCGGCCTCGCCGCCCGGCCACGGACCGACGCCGTGCGTCATGGCGGGCTCGGGCGTCGAATCGGGTTCCACCATGCAAGGGTACGTCTCAGGCCGGGGCAGGCTGGTCGGGCTGGGAGCCGGCTCTTATCGTCGACCGAACAGCCGGAACCGGCGTTGGAACGACGAGATCGCCCCGGTCGACGCGTCGATGGCATTGACGTGACCGGTGCTCGGCGTCGCGGCCGGTCTGACGGCCGCCGAGGTGTCGTCGGCAGGTTCGTCTGGCACCTCATCGTCGATCGCGAGGTCATCAGGAGCGCCGACTGCGCGGATATCTGCTCCCTGTTCATCGTCATCCGGCGACGGGCGTCCCGCCTCGACCCAGCGAAGGTAGAGCACGTACGGGTCGTCGTCCGCGCCGGGCGGGTCGGCCGCCTCGGGTCGCGAACGTGACCGCCAGAGTGGTCGACGCACTGCCATATTCCCCCTTCTCCAACGATACGGCGATCGAGACTTTTCGGTGTGCCGAAATATTGCTACGATTTCGGCATGCCTAAAACTCTCGATGGCGAGATCGCAGCCGACCGTGCCGGACAGCCGAACCCGGGCGAGGGTGCGGCGAGCGCGACATCCGTTCGCCGTGACCGACGCATGGGCGTGCCGCGCGCCGCCTGGCTGATCGGCCCCGCACTCGTGGCGGGCGTCGCCTACCTCGACCCCGGCAACGTCGCGAGCAACATGACGGCCGGCGCGCAGTACGGCTACCTGCTCGTGTGGGTCGTCGTGCTCGGCAACGTCATGGCGTGGCTCATCCAGTACCTGTCGGCGAAGCTCGGCATCGTCACCGGCCGCAGCCTGCCCGAGGTGCTCGGCGGGCGCATCCGCAGTCGCTGGGGCCGCCGCGCCTACTGGCTGCAGGCCGAACTCGTGGCCATGGCGACCGACCTCGCCGAGGTCATCGGCGGCGCCGTCGCCCTCAACCTGCTGTTCGGCGTGCCGCTCCTCTGGGGCGGCCTCATCACCGGCGTCGTCTCACTCGTGCTGCTCGTGCTGCAGTCGCGGCGCGGGCCGCGCACGTTCGAGTTCGTGATCATGGGCCTGCTCGCGATCATCGCGATCGGCTTCACGGTGGGCGTCTTCGTCGCGCCCCCCGACCCCGCGGGCGTGCTCGGCGGACTCGTGCCGCGCTTCGAAGACGCCAACTCGGTGCTCCTCGCGGCGTCCATCCTCGGCGCCACGATCATGCCGCACGCGATCTACGCGCACTCGGCGCTGAGCCGCGACCGCTTCGCGACGCGACGCGGCGAGCAGGCGGGCGGCCCGGGCCCGAGCGGCAAGACGTCCTGGCACGGTTTCGGCATCCGTCGCGGCACGGATGTCGCTCCCGAGCTCCTTCCCGGCACAGCGACCGCCGTGCCCACCGACACGCTGGTGCGCGCCACCCGGTGGGACGTGTCGATCGCCATGGCGATCGCCGGCACCGTGAACCTCTGCATCCTGCTGCTCGCTGCAGTGAACCTCGCCGGCGTCGAGGGAACCGACAGCCTCGAGGGCGCCTACGCGGCGCTCGGTGTCGCGCTCGGCCCGGCCATCGCGACGATGTTCGCCGTGGGGCTGCTCGCCTCAGGTCTCGCGTCGACCTCGGTCGGCGCCTACGCCGGCGCCGAGATCATGTACGGCCTGCTGCACGTGCGGGTGCCGCTCCTGCTGCGCCGGCTCGTCACGCTCATCCCCGCGCTCGCGATCCTCGCACTCGGCTTCGACCCGACGGTCTCGCTCGTGCTCAGCCAGGTGGTGCTGTCGTTCGGCATCCCGTTCGCGCTCATCCCCCTCGTCGCGCTCACCGCGAAAGCGGGGGTGCTCGGGCGGTGGAAGAACCATTGGGCGACGACCGCCGCCGGGATCGCGGCATCCGTGTTCCTCATCACGCTGAACGGCGTGCTGCTCTGGCTGGTGTTCACCGGAGCCTGATCGCCGCGGGCATGGGACCGCCCCGGATGCCGGCACGGAAATTGCGGCACCCGGGGCGGTCGTCTGTGGTGGTCGGGCGACGGGCGGTCGCGGCCTGTGCGGAAGAGGGGTTGCACCCGCCGCCCGACCGGTTCGACGGTCGTCAGTCGTCGAAGATGGAGCTCCACTCCGTGATGGCGCGGGGAGTCACCGCGGTCGTGTACACGTCCACGTTCGCGAAGTTCATGTCGCTCGCGAGGTTTCCGAGATTCATCGTCGAATCCTTGTCTGGTAGGGACAGCGCTTTCCGTGCCCGATGAACCTAACCCTCGGGATGGGTGCGGGTCAACCCGACCCGAACAATTGACACGATTCACGCGTGCGACCGCCGGCTCGCCCTCCGGTCGTCTCCGCGACGGCCACCCGGTATCCTGAGGCCGATGCCACCCACGAGCCCCGCCATCGAGGACTACCTGAAGACGGTGTACGCGCACACCGAGTGGCAGCCCGACCCCATCACCCCGAAGGTGCTCGCCGACCGGTTGGGCGTCGCCCCCTCTTCGGTCACCGAGATGGTGAAGAAGATGGCCGCGGTGGGGCTGGTCTCCCACGTGCCCTACGGCGCGGTGCGCCTCACCGATGCGGGTCTCGCCCGCGCGCTCGCGGTCGTGCGTCGCCACCGCCTCATCGAGACCTGGCTCGTCCACGAGATGGGCTACGCGTGGGACGAGGTGCACGACGAGGCCGAGGTGCTCGAGCACGCCATCTCCGACCGCCTGCTCGAGGCCATCGACGTGCGGCTCGGCCGCCCGGTGCGCGACCCGCACGGCGACGCCATCCCCGCCGCCGACGGCACCCTGGCGAGCGAGCCGTGGGTGCTGCTGGGCGATGCGTCCACCGGTCACTCGGGCGCGGTCATCCGCATCAGCGACCGCGACCCCGCCGTGCTCCGCCTGCTGTACGAACTCGGCATCGGTCCGGGCACGGTCGTCACCGTGACGGATGTCTCATCCGAGGCCGTGACCGTCGAGGCGCAGGGCGCCGCGCAGCGCCTGCCCGTCGAGGCCGCGCACGCGATCTGGGTGGCGGCGTAGCCGAAACCCGCCCGACATCGACGCGTGACGTGCGCACCCTAGGCTTGACGCATGGGACGACGTGAAGAGGTCGAGTGCTGGCTCACCGACATGGACGGCGTGCTCGTGCACGAGAACCACGCCCTGCCCGGCGCGTCCGAGCTGCTGGCGCAGTGGGAGGCCGCGGGAACGCCCTACCTCGTGCTCACCAACAACTCGATCTTCACTGCGCGCGACCTGTCGGCGCGGCTGCGGGCGAGCGGCCTCCACGTGCCCGAGGACCGCATCTGGACCTCGGCGCTCGCGACCGCCGACTTCCTCAAGCAGCAGCTGCCCGGCGGCACGGCGTTCGTCATCGGCGAGGCCGGCATCCTCACGGCACTGCACGAGGCCGGCTTCGTGATGACCGAGACCGATCCCGACTTCGTGGTGGTCGGCGAGACCCGCAACTACTCGTTCGAGGCGATCACCAAGGCGATCCGCCTGATCGGCAACGGTGCCCGGTTCATCGTGACGAACCCCGACGCCACCGGCCCTTCGGCCGACGGGCCGCTGCCCGCGACCGGCGCGATCGCCGCGCTCATCACCAAGGCCACGGGCAAGGAACCCTACGTGGTCGGCAAGCCGAACCCCATGATGTTCCGCTCGGCGCTCAACAAGATCGGCGCGCACTCCGAGAACACCGCGATGATCGGCGACCGCATGGACACCGACATCGTCGCGGGCATCGAGGCGGGCCTGCACACGATCCTGGTGCTCACCGGCATCAGCGATCAGGCCGAGATCGAGAAGTACCCGTTCCGCCCTGAAGAGATCCTCACCGGCGTGCACGAACTCGTCGAGGCGGCGCCGGTCGAGACCGAGCTGTAGCGAGCGCGGCGGGGTCCCACCGTCACCCGATGTACCCGTCGCGTCGGCCCTGTTCCCTGAGCTGCTCGGCTTCCACTCGCGCCTCCTCAGCCCCGGGCTCGACGGGAGGGAGCCGCTTGCCTCGTGCCAAAACGAGCACGAGCACCAGCACCGTCACGGCGGCGAGCGCGACCAGGACGGCGATACCCACCCAGAATGATGCGTCCATCAGGGCATGCCACCACCGAACAGGTCGGGGTGCTCCTTCGCCCTTCGTACCGCCTCTGCGGCGTCGGCCACTTCACGGTCCTCGCGTCGCACATTTTCGCGACGCCGTCGCAGTGAGAACGCCCGCCATGTCACGAACCAGATGACCGCGATGACGACAAGTCCGACCCAGAACGTCCAATCCATGGCGCGCTCCTCACTCGATAGGCGTCACGATAGTCCTGCGACGCGGGCGCGGCCAGCGCGATCTCAGGCGAGACGGGCGACGGATGCCTCGACGGTGTCCCAGAACCGGTCGACGTCGATGCCCGTCGCGACCCAGGCGTTGGGCTCGCGCCCGAGCATGCCGTCGAAGTCGACGCTCGTGGCCCCGAGGGTCAGGCTGCCGGTGAGCTCGACGTCGAGCCGCGTGTGCACGACGTCGACGCAGCCCGGGTCTGCGAGTACCGCGACCGCCACCGGGTCGTGCAGGGGGCCGTCGGGCATGCCGAACACCTCGGCATTCGTGCGGCAGAAGAACTCGAGTAGCTCGTCACCGAACGCCGACGTACGGTTGCCGATCGCGGCGAGCCTCGTCCGCACTGCGGGGGTCACGAGCGCGCGGTGCGTGACGTTGAGGCCGACCATCGTGAACTTCACGCCGCTGCGTACGACGAGGTCGAGCGCTTCCGGGTCGACCAGCGCGTTGAACTCGGCGTAGGGCGTCGCATTGCCGCGCTCGGTCGAGCCGCCCATCCAGACGATCTCACGGATGCGGTCGGCGAGCTCGGGCCGGTCGCGCAGCAACACGGCGACGTTGGTGATCGGCCCGGTGGCGATGATCGCGACGGGCTCGTCGGCCGCGAGCAGCACGTCGGCCATGAGTTCGGTCGCAGTGCGCGGATCGAGCGGCACCGTCGGCTCGGGCAGCACCGGACCGCCCAGGCCGTTCGACCCGTGGATCCACTCCGCCGTCTCGAGCGGGCGCGACAGCGGGCCCTCGGCCCCGGCCGCGACCGGCACCGCGGTGACGCCCGCCACTGACAGCACGACGCGCGCGTTCCGGCTCGTGTGCACGAGCGGCACGTTGCCGCCGACGGTCGTCACCGCGAGCAGGTCGAGCGACGGATGCCCCGCTGCGAACCACAGCGCGAGGGCGTCGTCGTGCCCGGGGTCGCAGTCGACGATGACGGGGATGCTCATGCTGCTCCGATTCACTCGGTGAGGCCGGCGGCGGCGAGCACCGCGGCGCGTGGGGCGTAGGAGTCGACCGTGCCACGGGCCTGCACCGCGAGGGAGCCCGCCGCGACCGCGATGCGCACGGCATCGTCGAGCGGGCGGCCCTCGGCGAGGAAGGCGGCGAGGGTTCCGGTGAACCCGTCGCCCGCGCCGGTCGAGTCGACCGCATCGACCTTCGGCGCGGGCACCGCCCAGGTGCCGTCGGCTGAAGCCGCCACGGCACCCGCGGCGCCGAGCGTGATCACGACCGAGCGGGCGAGGCGGCCCACCGCGTCGGCGGCGAGCGACCTCCACGTGTCGAGGGATGCCTCGGCAGGGGCATCCGTGCCGATGCCCACGGCGCGCGCCTCGTGCACGTTGACCACGAGCGGATCGCAGACGGCGAGCGACGACGGCGAGACGGGCACGGCCGGCGCGAGGTTCAGCACGAACCGGGCACCGGATGCGGACGCGACCTCCGCGAGCCGGTTGATGGTCGCGACGGGCAACTCGCCCTGCGTGAGCACGAGGCGTGCGCCCGCGATGCGGTCGCGCTCGGCCTCGACGACCGCGGGGGTGACCGCGGCGTTCGCGCCCGGCGTGACGATCACGGTGTTCTCACCCGACTCGGCGACGGTGATCTGGGCGACGCCGGTCGGGACATCCGTCACGCGCTCGATCGCGCCGAGGGGCAGGCCGAATCGACCGAGCGCAGCGAGCGCGAAGTCGCCACTCGCGTCGTCACCGACACGGGCGACGAGCTCGACGGCGGCACCGGCGACGTGTGCGGCGACCGCCTGGTTCGAGCCCTTGCCGCCCAGTGCGACGACGAAGCCGTGCGCAGTGACCGTCTCTCCGGGCTCCGGGAACCCGGCCACGTAACTCGTGGAATCGACGTTCAGCGACCCGACCACGACGAGCACGCCCGGCTCGACCGCCATGTCAGGCAGCGGGCCCCGGGCCGGCGATGCTGGCAGTGAGCGGCTCGCCGCCGGCGCGGTTCGCGAAGCAGTAGTAATTGCGCGCGCCCTCGGCCCACTGCGCTTCGGTCACGGGGTACGAGGCCTGCACCTGCAGGTCCTCCATGCCGGCGACCGCGGCAAGGTTGATCACGCCGGTCGCGGTGCACAGCAGGTTCATCTGCGAGGCGAGCTCGGCCTCACCGGGGAAGGGAGCGGCCGCGTCGCCGGGGAGCACGCCCCGGTACACGAGCTGCGCCGCGTGCGGAGCGGCGCAGTCGACGACCGTGAACTCCTCTTCCCACGGGCCCACGAACGGGTCGAGGCACTCGCCGCCGAAGAGCGAGTCCCACGGCGTGCACGCCAACGGGCTGCGCAGCCGTGGGCGGGGGCGTCGGGGTCGGCGTGGCGCTCGCGGAGGGCGACTCGGCCGGAGCTGCCGCGCCCCCGCCGATCTGCGTGCCGAGGAAGAACAGGCCGGCGAGCACGAGCACCGCGGCGAGACTGCCGGCGATCCAGGCGAGGATGCGAACCGGGCTGTTGCGTCGCCCTTGCGTGCCGACGCCACCGGTCCCGGAGCCACCACCGGAGCCACCGTTGCGGCCGGAGTCGGAGACGTCGTAGGCGCTGCGTGCCCCCGTGGCAACGCCGGCGGGTGCGCCGAACGCGGCTCCCGGGGCTGCTGCTGCTGCCGCGGCAGCCGGGGCCGCGTTCGCGGAGGACTGCGGAGCCAGGTGGGCGAACGGATCGTCGAGTGGCGCCGCGGGTCGGGCAGGCGGCGGCGTTGCCGCGGCGCCGCCGAACAGCGCGGCGAGCGGGTCGTGATCGTCGGGCTCGTCGGCGACTTCACGGCGGTCGGATGCCTCGTGGTCGAAGGAGGGCTCGGGCGACGGTTCGGTCTGATCGACGGCCGGCTCGGGGTAGGCGGGCTCCCACTCGAACTCGGGCTCGGGCTCGGGCTCGGGCTCGGTCGGGCTCGGCCTGCCAGTCGGGCTCGGGCTCGGGCTGCCATACGAGTTCGGGCTCGGACTCGGCCTCGTCCTCGGGGGCCGTCGCGCGAAGCCGATTGATCGTCGCCGCGGTGCCGACGACGTCGGCGTCCGGGTCGGCGGCAGTCGGGTCGGGCGTGAGGTTCCAGAAGTACCCCGCCTCGGCGACCTGTCGCGCGATCTGCGACTCGGCTTCGCCGGGCGCCTCGCCCGTCGGCTCGGGAGCGGGCTCGTCGTCACCTGGCGCATCGTCGGCTCCGTCGAATCCGACTCCGAGGGAGGCCAGCCCGGCGGCTGACGGTGCGGCGGCAGCGGTAGGAACAGCGGCGGTCGGAGCGTCGTCGGCTGGAGCGTCGTCGTTCGTCGCGGACCCGCCGGCCGAGGCATCCACGTCGGCCGCTTCGCGCGCCGCCCGCCTCTTGCCGAGCTCGGCGAGCAGGTCATCGATCTGCGAGGCACCCTGCGGCGGCTCGGTCGGCTGACCGCCACCATCGGACGCGAACCCGGGGAACGGGGTGGGCGCCGCCGGGGGCGTCGGCTGCGCCGGTGGCGGCGTGAGGGGCAGGCTCAGCGCGACGCCGGGGTGGGTGGGCGGGGCCGGTGTCGACTCGGGATCGCCGGGTGACGGTGTCTCAGGCTCGGGCTCGTTCAGCGCGGCCCAGAGCTCGTCGTCGTACGCGGCGGGTCTCGGAGGCTCGGCGGCTCGCTCATCCCACCCACGAGGAGCGGAATCGGGTGTCGTCGGATGCCGCGGAGCGTCATCCGAGATCGGGGTGAACGAGCTTCGCGCGACGGGAGGCGGGGTGAACCCCGCGAAGGGGTCGTTCGTCTCGCCCGACCCGCTCACCGGCGGAGTCGGCTCATCCTCGCGCGGTGCGGGCTCGACCGCCCTCCCCGAGTCGTCGGACCTCGGGCTCGTTCGATCCCCATCTCAGCGCGAATGGGCCGGTCGGGGTCACCGGCCCTGGCGGCGGCTCGACGGGCGGCGGGATCTCACCGACAGGAGGTTCCACCTGGGTCACGCGCACGGTGGGCGGTGGCGGCGGCGATGCGACGAACGGGGGCGACCACGCGGGCAGCCCCGGCGCCGGGTCGGCAGGACTGCCTGCGGTCGGGGTCGGCCGTTCCGGAGCGTCTGAGGCGGCCGGTGGCACCTCGCCCGGGTCGCCGACCACGGGCAGCGCGCGGGTGGCGGCATCGGTCTCGGGCGCCGGCGGCTCGGCCAGCGAGAACCAGTCGAGCACCTCTTCACGGCGCGGCGACGGCGGACGCAGGGGAAAGTCGGGCTCCGCGGCCCTGAGCTCGGGCTCAGCGGGCTCGGGCATGACGGGCGGCTCAGCCGCGGCCGGTGGCTGCGGTTGCTGCTCAGACTCGGAAGTGCGACCGGTCACGAGCTGCGCGAGCAGCCAGTCGGTCCCCTCGTCGTCGTGCTGCTTGCCGGCGTCTTCGTCGTCGTGCTTCTTCTTACGAGCCATCAGGTCAATCCCAGATCTTCGAGACCGATCGCGTACAGGTATGGCACACCGGCGGCCTCGATGACTTCACGCGCACCGGTGGCGCGGTCGACCACGACCGCGACCGCGGCGACTTCGGCGCCGACCTTGCGCAGCGCCTCGATCGCCTTCAGCGGCGAGCCGCCGGTGGTCGAGGTGTCTTCGAGCACGATCACGCGCTTGCCCTCGAGGTCGGGTCCTTCGACCTGCTTGCCGCGACCGTGGTCCTTCGGCTCCTTGCGCACGACGAAGGCGTCGTAGGCCTGACCGCGCGCGGCGCCCTGATGCAGGATCGCGGAGGCGATCGGGTCTGCGCCCATGGTCATGCCGCCCACGGCGGCGACGTCGGGCACGTCGGCGATGAGGTCGAGCATGACCTGGCCGATCAGCGGTGCGACGCGATGGTCGAGGCTGACCTTGCGCAGGTCGACGTAGTACGTCGCCTTCTTGCCGCTCGTCAGCGTGAAGTCCCCATGGAAGACGGCGTCGGCCGAGATGAAGTCGATGAGCCGCTGCCGGACGTCGTCGGTGTCGTTGGGGGTGCGATCGGTCACCCGAATACTCTACGTCGCGGATGGCTGTGAGGAAGGCGAGGATGTCTCGTCCTCTGCCGGTTCTTCGGATTGCCCCGGCCGCACCGCAGGCGGCTTCCCCTTGCGGCCGCCCCAGACCGATCGCGGCGTTCCCGGCACGAGACGCGCCCAGAAGGGCGGCGCCTCCTCCTCGTGGAGCGCGGCCGGCACGTCGATGTGGAAGTCGGCGAGCTCGCGGGCACCGTGATGCACGGCCCGGTAGAGCGCGGTGCCGATGAGCACGCCGAGCGCGATCGACATGACCGATGTGAGCGCCGTCGCGAAGTCCTCGAGGCCGCTGGTCGTGCCGACGGCCTCCGTGAGCCCGACGAGTCCGGCCGCACCCGGCACGAGGAGCCAGAACGCGGGGAGGAACGTGAGCTGCGACGGCGCACCCCTGCGGAGGGTCGCGATCCAGAGCACCACGGGCGTCATCGCGAGCGCACCGATGAAGCCGCTCACCGTCGGGCTGATCAGCGTGGCCGCGATCGACTGTGCGGTGTACGCCACCACCATCGCCAGGAGCATCCAACCGAACACCGACCCCGGTGCAGAGAAGTGCAGGTAGTTGCCGAAGGCGAACAGCAGCACGCCGACCAGCGCGATCCACCACGGCAGCGGATCGGATGCCTCGCGCGACACGTAGGTCGACGAGGCGATGCCGACCACCGTGCCGGCGGCGAGGATGCCGAACGAGAGGAGCGCGAGCTGCACGAGGCCGAAGACGAGCCTCGACGCGCCCGCGATCATCTGCCCCGACGCGAGTTCCACCGTTCCCGTCGTCAGCACGCCGCCCGGGAGGAACGTCGCGAGCGGGGCGATCAGCAGGCGGATCGGATCGCCGACGTCGAAGTACGGGGCGATGAGGAACACGGCGAGCGCGCAGACGAACGACGCGAAGACCGGGAAGACGAGCTGGAGCGTCCGTGACGGCACGAGTTTCGCCAGGCCGATGAAGGCTCCGAGCACGAACGCGACGAGCGCGCCCTGCCAAGTGGGAATGAGCAGGAACGCCAGGCCTGTGGTGAGGAGCGCGTGCCCGAAGGTGCGCACGAACCACCCGTGCGGGGGACGCATCGCGCCGATCTCGTTGAGGCGATCGATGCCGGCGGTCGGGTCGACCTCGCCGCGCCGTGCCTGTTCGACCAGCTTGTAGAGCGCGCCGATCTGGTCGAATCGGAACGATGCGGTCACCGAGCGGATCGCGACGCTGCTCTCCGCCCCCGCTCCGGTCTGCACCAGGATGACGGTCGGCAGCACCACGAAGTCGGTGTGCGTGAGACCGTAGGCGCGAGCGACGACCATCATCGTTTCGTGAATGTGGTCGACCGACTCGTCGGCGGCGTTCATCCCCTCCGCAAGTCCGAGGAGGAACCTGCGAAGCATCGCGCGGTCGGCGACTTCGGTCATCTCACCCGGTCACCGGTGGAGCCGCGGAGGGCCATACCGTCGCCACCATATGCGCCACCGTGCATCCCTTCGTCGCACCCGTCCTCACGCACACGGTAGCGGGCCACGGCGAACCGGGACGGGCGACACGGCGAAGGGGCATCCGCTCGGGCGACCGGAGCGCGCCCGACGGGCGCCCCGACGGCACCGGATGTCCCGGGGACGATGAAGGGCCGCCCCGCGGGGTGTCCCTCCCCCGCGCAGCGGCCCTGCTCCCGGAGAACGGACCTCCGGGCGTCACGCGACCTAGGCGGTCAGCGCGAACGTCTCGCGCGGCTGACGACGGTAGCCGTCACGCGCGGTGACGACGATCGAGCCGACGATGGCGGCGACCGAGGCGGTGCCGAGAAGAACGATGATGCTGAACACGATGGATCCCTTCGAGAATGGAGCTGGCTGGTCGAGCGACCGTTGCGCCGTTGCACGTGTTCGACTCCCTCATTCAATCGCTTCTGATCGTGCAGCACAAGCTCACAGTCCTACAGGAACGATGTAGCCTAGCTACATGGATGTGAAGCGACTCGACCTGCTCCGAGAACTCGCCGAACGCGGCTCGGTGACGGCCGTGGCCGAGGCCGCCGGGCGCACGCCGTCCGCCGTCTCGCAGCAGTTGAAGGTGCTCGAACGGGAGGCCGGCGTGCCGCTCACCGAACGCAGCGGGCGCGGCGTCGTGCTCACGAGCGCGGGCCACGCGCTCGCTCGCGGTGCGACCGACATCGCCATCGCGCTCGAGCGCGCCGGCGCCCTGTGGGACGAGTTCCGCAACCACCCGAGCGGCGAGGTGACGCTGCTCACATTCCCCACCATCGGCGCGACCCTGCTGCCGGGCGTGCTCACCGACCTCGCCGCCGTGGCGGGCCTCGTCGTGCGCGCGACCGACCTCGATCCCGAACTCGCCGAGTTCGCCGACCTGACGAGCGACTACGACATCGTCCTCGCCCACACGATGCCCGGCGTGCTGCCTTGGGGCGGGCGTGGACTCAAGGCCGTGCAACTGCTCACCGAACAGCTCGACATCGGCCTGCCCGCCAGCCACCGGCTCGCCGACCGCACCTACGTCACCCCCGCCGACCTCGTCGACGAGACCTGGCTCGGCGTCCCGCCGGGCTTCCCGTTCGAGCGCATCCTGCACGCGATCGAGGAACAGGCGGGCCGCCGGGCCAACGTCAGCCAGCGGTTCAGCGACATGCGCATCATCGAGGCGTTCATCGAAGCGGGACTCGGCGTCGCGTTCGTGCCCCGGCTGACCTCCGGTCCCCTACCCGAGTCGATCGTGCTGAAGCCGCTGCGCGGCGTGGCATCCGCTCGCCAGATCGTCGCCCTCGTGCGGCCCGACGTGGCCGAGCGGCTCGCCGTGCGCACCGTGCTCGACGTGCTGGTGTCACGCGCCGCGCGACTCGAGCAGGCGAACGCCGACGCGTGAGGCCGGCCCAGGCGGCGAATGCACGGAGATTCCGGTGGCGTTCATCAGTCCCGCGCAGAGGCGAGGTCCTCGAGCCCGCGGATTCGTGGGCGACCTCCAATCGCGACCCACCGCGCTCAGCGCCGAACTAGAATCACCGACCATGAGCGATGACGCGATCCTCTTCGACGTGACCGATGGGCTCGCCCACCTCACCCTCAACCGGCCCGCGCGGCTCAACGCCGTCGACCCCGACGCGATCGCACTCTGGCAGCGCCATGCGCATGAGATCGCCGAACGCGACGACATCGGCGCCGTGCTCTTCGATGCGGTCGGCCGCGCGTTCTGCGCGGGCGGCGACGTGCTCTCCATGTCGCGGCTCGCGGGCTCCGAGCCCGACGCGGGGCGAGTCATCCGGTCGCTCGCCGACCAGATCCACGACGGGCACCGCACGCTCCGCGAGAGCGCGAAGCCGATCGTCGCGGCCGTGCAGGGACCGGTGGCCGGCGGCGGGCTCGGGTTCATGCTCGTCGCCGACGTCGTCGTCGCCTCCGAGCGCGCCACGTTCGCGAGCCGATATGCGGATGTCGCGCTGACGCCCGACTGCGGCGTGAGCACCCTGCTTCCCGAGGCCGTGGGCACCCGGCGGGCGCTCGAGCTCACGCTCACCTCGCGCACGCTCTCGGCCGCCGAGGCGCTCGACTGGGGGCTCGTCGCCGAGGTCGTCGCACCCGAGGCCCTCGAGTCGCGCGCCCGTGCGATCGCCGCATCATGGCTCGACGGGGCGACGGCCGCTTTCGGGCAGGCGAAGCGACTCGTGCGCTCGGGGCTCGCGCGCCCGTTCCAGGAGGCGCTCGACGACGAGGCCCGCACGATCGGCGCGGCGTTCGTGACACCCGACGCCCAGGCGCGAGTCGCCGCGTTCGCCGCAGCGGCAGGCAAGCGCGCGGTCGACTGATTGCGACAGCCCGAGAAGGAGGGGCCATGCAGGATCCGGCAGACGAGTTCGCACCGCTCGCCGAGGAGATCGCGCGACGCGTGAGCGCTGCGGAGATGACGGTCGCTGCGGCAGAGTCGCTGTCGAGCGGCGGGCTCACCAACGCGCTGGGCGCCGCACCCGCGGCGGCGGACTGGCTTCGGGGCGGCGTCGTCGCCTACGCCGAGGATGTCAAGCGTGGCCTGCTCGGCGTGACGGCGCTATCGGTGACGACCGCTCAGTGCGCGCGCGAGATGGCCGAGGGCGTCGCGCGGCTGCTCGGCGCAGATGTGGCGGTGGCGGTCACGGGTGTGGGCGGCCCTGAGCCTGCGGACGGCGAGCCGGCCGGCACCGTGTTCGCGGCGGTCACCGTGCGCGGTGCGACTCGCGACCGACGGTTCCAGTTCGCGGGCGATCCGGCGGAGGTCGTGCACCAGACGGTGGGCGCCGCGCTTGCGATGCTGCGCGACGCACTGCCGCGGCCCTGATCCGAACTGCTCCAGCCCGAGTTCCCGCTGACCCATACCAGCGCAGCAGGACACCTGTCACTCAGTGCATGCCCTGAGAGACATATCACTCGGCTGATCGTTACGCTCGACCCATGACGACCACCTTTCGACGCTCGATCTCCACGGGCCTCGGGCTCCTCGCTGCAGCCGTTCTCCTCGCATCGTGCGCATCGGCCTCGAACGCCGGCGAGGCCGCGCCGACCCCCACGGCGTCGACGTCGGCACCGACGCCCGCCCCGACCCCGCTCGTCGACCGGATCGTCATCTCAGGAGAGGCGATCACCGTCGTGGCCGACGATGGCACGACCCTCGCGAGCTACGACTACTTCCAGCCGACTGCCGAGGTCGTCGTCGGCCTCGCCGCGTACCTCGGCGACCCGGTCGACACGAGGGTCGAAGGCGGGGGCGACGAGTCCACTCCTGCGACCCTGCACGACTGGGAGGGCCTCCAGCTGTACGACACCGACCAGGTCGAGGAGGCGCCCTACTGGCCGAATCACCAAGTGCGTCTCAACGGACCCATGAGCGGCGACGTCGCGCTGGCGACCGCCGGCGGCATCGCCGTCGGCGACGCATTCGCCGATATCGACATGACCGGCGCCGGGCAGCCCGTCGAGTATGTCGTGGAGGAGTCGGGTCTCACCTACCGGAGCTTCCCCATCGAAATCGTGGCGCTCCCGCCCGGCCCCGGCACCGGAGACGCACCGACCCTCTCCCTGCAGGTCGACGGCCCTGTCGACGTCGGGGCGGTCGAGACGATCCAGGGCCCCCTCCCGAGCTACGGGCACTGAGGCAGCCCGCTCGACCGGCGCGCGGGTCACCCCTCCAGCTTCGGGCGACCCGCGACGCGATTCCTCACCCGATCAGTCGTGCTGCGGGAACCCCAGGTTGATCCCGCCGTGGCTCGGGTCGAGCCAGCGCGACGTGATCGCCTTCTCCTGCGTGTAGAAGTCGAACCCGCGCGCGCCGTAGGCCTTGGCGTCGCCGAAGAGCGAGTCCTTCCAGCCGCCGAACGAGTGGTACGCCACCGGCACCGGGATCGGCACGTTGATGCCGACCATGCCGACCGTCACCTCACGC
Source organism: uncultured Actinomycetota bacterium (assembly GCA_963758615.1). Lineage (GTDB taxonomy): Bacteria > Actinomycetota > Actinomycetes > Actinomycetales > Microbacteriaceae > Agromyces. Next base: position 287,768 of record CAVWVZ010000011.1, read on the forward strand.
TGGAAGCGCCGCGCGGCACCGCCGTCGTTCGTGAAGATCGCCGTGCCGTTGCCGTAGCGGCTGGAGTTGATGAGGTCGAGCCCGTCTTCGTAGCCCTCGACGCGCACGACCGACAGCACGGGGCCGAAGATCTCGTCGCGGTATACGGCCGACGACGTCGGCACCTTGTCGACGAGGGTCGGCCCCATCCAGAATCCCTTGGGGTCGCCGTCGATCTCCGGATCGCGCCCGTCGACGACCACCGAGGCGCCGTCGGATGCCGCCACGTCGAGGTAGCCCGCGACCTTGTCGCGGTGCTCGCGGGTGATCAGGGGTCCCATGTCGCAACCCCGGGTCCCGTCGCCGGTCTTCAGGCGGGACATCCGCTCGGCCACCTTCGCGACGAACTCGTCGGCGATCGAATCGACCGCGAGCACCGCGGAGATCGCCATGCAGCGCTCGCCCGCCGAGCCGAAGCCGGCGTTCACCGCGGCATCGGCCGCGAGGTCGAGGTCGGCGTCTGGGAGCACGAGCATGTGGTTCTTCGCGCCGCCGAGCGCCTGCACCCGCTTGCCGTTGGCCGTCGCGGTCGAGTAGATGTACTGCGCGATCGGTGTCGAGCCGACGAACGAGATCGAGCGAACGGTCGGGTGATGCAGCAGCGCGTCGACGGCGACCTTGTCGCCGTGCACGACGTTCAGCACGCCGTCGGGCAGCCCCGCCTCCTTCATCAGCTTCGCGAGCCAGACGGCGGCGCTCGGATCCTTCTCGGACGGCTTCAGCACGACCGTGTTGCCGGTCGCGATCGCGAGCGGGAAGAACCACAGCGGCACCATCGCCGGGAAGTTGAACGGCGAGATGATGCCGACCACGCCCACCGGCTGGCGGGTCGTGTAGACGTCGATTCCCGTCGACACGTTCTCGCTGTACTCGCCCTTCGTGTAGCCGGGCATGGCGCAGGCGAGCTCGACGACCTCGAGTCCGCGTGCGATCTCACCGGCGGCGTCGGAGAGCACCTTGCCGTGCTCGCTCGTGAGGATCGCGGCGAGCTCGTCGGTGCGGCCGGCGAGCAGCTCGCGGAACTTGAACATCACCGCCTGCCGTTTCGCGATCGACGTGTCGCGCCATCCCGGGAACGCGCGGGCCGCGGCCTGCACGGCCGTGTCGACGTCTTCGGTCGAGGCGAAGCGCACGCGCTTCTGCTCGACGCCGAGCGCGGGGTTGTAGACGGGCCCGCTGCGATCCGACGACCCGGTGGCGGATGCTCCGTCGATCCAGTGGTCGATCGTCGCGGTGGCGGCGCCCGATGCTTGGGTTTCGGTCAGTGTCTGGCTCATGAGTCAGCCCTCTCCTTCGAGTGCGGTGCTCAATACTTCATCGTAGATCGCCATCGCGTCGGCGACCTCCTCAGCCGTGACCACGCACGGCGGCACCACGTGGATTCGGTTGTCCTGCACGAACGGCAGCAGGCCGCGCCCGACGAGCGCGGACTTGATCCGCCCCATCGCGGCGGCGGGCAGCGGTTCGCGGGTCTTGCGGTCGGCGACGAGTTCGACGGCCCAGAACACGCCCTCGCCGCGCACCTCGCCGATGACCTGGTGCCGTTCGGCGAGGTCCTCGAGCGCGGGCCCGATCGACTCGGCGCCGATCTCGCGAGCGTGCTCGACGATGCCCTCGGACGCCATCGCATCGAGGGTCGCCACGATCGACGCCATCGCGAGCGGGTGCCCCGAGTAGGTGAGCCCGCCCGGGAACACGCGGTCGTCGAACGTCGCGGCGATGGGGTCGGAGATGACCACGCCGCCCGCGGGCACGTACCCCGAGTTCACGCCCTTCGCGAAGGCGATCAGGTCGGGGCGCACGTCGTAGCCGTCGAAGGCGAACCACCTGCCGCTGCGGCCGAACCCGCACATCACCTCGTCGAGGATCAGCATGATGCCGTGCTTGTCGCAGAGCTCGCGCACCCCGGCGAGGTAGCCGGGCGGCGGAACGAGCACACCTGCCGTGCCGGGGATGGTCTCGAGCAGCACCGCCGCGATCGACGACGGCCCCTCGGCCTCGATGACCCGGCGCAGGTGGCGCAGCGCGCGCTCGGACTCCTCCTCGGGGCTCGACGCCCAGAACTCCGAGCGGTAGAGGTAGGGGCCGAAGAAGTGCACGTGCGCGCGGGCGAACTCGTTGGGCACGCGCCGCCAGTCACCGGTCGCGACGACCGCCGCGCCCGTGTTGCCGTGATACGAGCGGTACGTCGACAGGATCTTGTCGCGACCCGTGTGCAACCGCGCCATGCGGATCGCGTTCTCGTTGGCGTCGGCACCGCCGTTCGTGAAGAACACCTTGTGGAATCCGGATGGCGCGCGCGCCACGATGCGCTTCGCGGCTTCGCCGCGTGCCAGGTTCACCGTGGACGGCGCGATCGTGGTCAGCAGCTCGGCCTGCTCTCGGATCGCCTGCACGACCGCCGGATGCTGGTGCCCGATGTTGACGTTCACGAGCTGGCTCGAGAAGTCGAGGTACTCGCGCCCGGAGTGGTCCCAGACCCGGGCGCCCCGGCCGCTCGCGATGGTGAGCGTCGAGGGTTGCGCCTGCGCCGACCAGGAGTGGAAGACGTGGTCCTTGTCGAGCTCGCGGGCGAGCTCGTCGAGACCCTCGGTGAGGCTTTCGGTCATGGCTTCGCTGCCTTTCTGTTCCATTCTCCGCTGATCGAGTAGCGCCGCGCCCTGGCGCGGCGCGTATCGAGATCTGCTGAGCGGGTCTCGATACGCGCCCTCCTTCGTCGGGCGCTACTCGACCAGCGACGGCACTAGTTGCCGCCCTCGGTCAGGGTGACCTCGACGGGCGCGTAGTCCTCGCCCGTGACGTCGACGCCGTCGGCCTTCAGTGCCTCGAGCGCCTGGTCGACGTACTCGTTGGTGAATGCCGATTCGGGCGGGTCGGTGGTGATGACCTGGGCGCCGTCCTGGTTCTTGGTGGCGAGGGCCATCTCGACGGTGGCATTCCACTGGTCCTCGTTGATGTGGCCGACGCCGCTCGTCGACGGCCAGATGAGCTTGTTGATCTCATTGGCCATCCAGAGTTGGTGGCTCGTGCCGAGCGTCGAACCGGCTGCCGTGACCGCGTCGGCCGCGACCTGCGGGTCGTCGCGCTGGTCGATCCATCCGAGGATCGCGCCCTGGATGAGCTTCACGGCGGTGTCCGCGTACTCCTCGTCGGACTCGAGCCGCTCGGTGTCGGCCCAGATCGCGTCCTGCAGCATCGCGGTGCCGACCTCGTTCCAGTCGATGACCGAGAAGTCCTCGGGCTGGTAGAGCTCGCCGGTCTCGGGGTTCGTCGCCTCGAGCAGCTGTGCGTACTCGTTGTACGTCATCGCCTGAGCGGCGTCGATCTCACGGTTGAGCAGCGCGTTCATGTCGAAGTTCTGCTGCACGATCGTGTACCCGCTGGCATCTGCCTCGGTGAGGCCCGCGAAGAGCTCCCACTCGTTGCCGAAGCCCCAGCTGCCGACCTGCTTGTCCGCGAGGTCCTCGGGGCCGGTGATGCCGCTGTCGGCCCACGAGACCTGCAGCGTGCCGCTGCGTTCGAAGATCTGCGCCACGTTCGTGATGTTCGCACCGGCCTCGATGGACGCGAGCGCCTTCGGCACCCACGCGATCGCGAAGTCGACGTCACCGGCGGCGAGCACGTCCTGCGGCACGATGTCGACCGCACCGGGGATGATCTCGACGTCGAGGCCGAGGTCCTCCCAGTAGCCGTTGGCCGCCGCGAGGTAGTAGCCGCCGAACTGCGCCTGGGTGAGCCATTGCAACTGCAGGGTCACCGGCGTGAGCTCGCCGTCGCCCTCGCCGCCGTCTCCGCCGTCGGTGCCCCCGCTGGAACAGCCGGTGAGCACGAGCGCTGTGGCGGCCAGAGCGGCCGCACCAGCGAGCATCCTGTTGCTCTTCATCTGCATTCCTCTTCTCTTGGTGGGGTGGTGCATGTGGTGCACTCCAACCGGCCGAAGGCCGGAGGACGGTTGGCCGGGCGACGCTGCACGGCCGACGTTGACGTCATCGGTGGCGGGACGCGATCCTCTCGAGCAGGGTGGTGAGGGCGAAGAACACGAGGCCGAGCAGGATGGCGCCGATGACGAACGCCCAGGCCCGGGCGTAGGCGCTCGACGCCGCCGCGGTCGTGATCGCCGAGCCGAGGCCCTCGCGGGGGCCGCCGAAGTATTCGGCGACGAGCGCTGAGATCACGGCGAGCGACGAGGCGATGCGCAGCCCGGTGAAGAAGTGCGGCAGCGCGGACGGGATCGTGACCGCCCGCGTCTCCTGGCGGGCAGTCGCCGCGTACGAGCGCATGAGGTCGCGGTGCACGGGCCGCACTTGGCGGAAGCCGCGCAGCGTGTTGAGGAACACCGGAACGAACGCCGCGATGGAGGCGATCATGATGCGCGCGACCTCGGAGGTGGAGCCGAACATCGTGTAGAGCACGGGGGCGAGCGCGACGATCGGCACGACCGCCACGGCGGCGACGACCGGTACGAGCATGCCGTCGATCGCGCGGATGAACGACGCGACGATGGCGAGCAGCACGCCGACGACCCCGCCGATGACGAGCCCGATCAGCGCGTTGAAGCCCGTGACGAGCGTGGCCTGGAGCACCTGCGGTGCGTACTGCACGAGCTGGCCCCAGATGGCGGAGGGGCTGGCGAGCACGAACGGGGGGATGCCCGCGGCGACGACGACGAGTTCCACGAGCAGCACGAGCACGATGAAGAGTGCGATCGGCGGAACGACGAGCCGCACGAACCGGCGGAGGGGGCCCTCCGGCGAACGGCGACGACGGGCCGCGGCCGACGCGGGCGGAGTGAGCTGCGTCGCAATCGCGGCGTCGGGCAGGCCGGTCATCGCACGTCCACCCCCTTCGGCGCCCCGGCGGCCATCGCCTGCGGGCCGTGGAGGGCCTCGCGCACGGCGGTGACGCCGGCGAAGAACGCGGTGTCCTCGCGGAGGTCCTCGCCGCGCTCGGCCGCCTGGCCGAGCCGCACGTCGATCTCGTCGGTGATGCGGCCGGGCCGTGGCGACATGACGACCACCCGATCGGAAAGGTATACCGCCTCGGGGATCGAGTGGGTCACGAACACGACGGCGGCGCCGGTCTCGGCGCGGATGCGGAGGAGCTCGGTCTGCATGCGCTCGCGGGTCATCTCGTCGAGCGCGCCGAACGGCTCGTCCATCAGCAGCAGCCGCGGTCGCTCGGCCAGTGAGCGGGCGATCGCGACGCGCTGCTGCATGCCGCCCGAGAGCTGGTCGGGGTAGTGCTTCGCGAAGTCGGCGAGTCCGACGAGCTCGACCAGCTCTGCCACGCGGGCGCGGCGCTCGCTCGCGCCGACCCCGTGCAGCTGCAGAGGGAGCTCGATGTTCGCCGAGACGCTGCGCCAGGGCAGGAGGCCCGCCTGCTGGAACGCGATGCCGTACGCCTGGTCGATGCGCGCCTGCCGCGCGGTCCTCCCGAACACCCGGATGTCGCCGTCGGTGGGCTCGTCGAGGTCGGCGATGAGGCGGAGCAGCGTGGACTTGCCGCACCCGGAGGGGCCGATGAGCGACACGAACTCCCCGTCGCGGACCGTGAGCTCGATGCCCGTGAGCGCGGTGACCGTCGCGCCCTTCGCGCCGGAGAAGACGCGCTCGACGCCGCGGACGACCACGGCCTCGGTCGCATCGGCAGCGGGCGTCGGCCCGGGGTCGGCGGCGATCGGCTGGGGCGCGGGGGTGCTCATGCGACGGTCTCCTGTCGGCGGAACGGGCTGAGGAAGGCGGCGAGGAGGGCGACGAACCCGGCGGCGACGAGACCGAGCAGCACCGCGCCGAGGATCGGCGACCACGGCTTCGCGGGGTCGCTCGACGCGGCGACGGCGGTCTCGAGGATGAGCCGGCCGATGCCACCGCTGAATCCGACCGAGATCTCGGCGACGACGGTGCCGACCACCGCGTTCGCGGCGGCCAGCCGCAGGGCGGGGATGAGGAACGGCACGCTCGCGGGCAGCCGGAGCCGGAAGAGGGTGGTCCACCAGCCCGCGGCGTAACTTCGCATCAGGTCGAGGTCGGCGGAATCGGGGCTCTGCAGGCCGCGCAGCGCGCCGACGGCGACCGGGAAGAACGCGAGGTAGCTCGCGATGATGACGACCGACATCCAGCTCTCCCAGGAGAACGCGCCGAACTCCAGCCGCGAGCCCCAGTTGCGGATGAGCGGCGCCAGCGCGATGAGCGGAACGGTCTGGCTGAGGATGACGAACGGGAGCACCGCCCGCTCGGCGATCCGGAAGGCGAGCATGAGGAGGGCGAGCGCGAATCCGACGACCACGCCCACGAGCCAACCGAGGGCCGCGACGCCGAGGCTGACGAGTGCGGCGAGGAGCACCACCACACCCAACGGCAGCGCGCCGGGGGCACGGGTCACGGGTTCCGCGGCGCGCGCGAGCATCTCCCAGGTGTGGGGCATGGCCTGATCGCTCGTGCGCGGCAGCAGTCGGATGCCGCTCCCGGTGATCCCCTCTTGCGCGCCGATCAGCCAGCCGTCGGGCGGGCCGACGAGCTTGTACAGCTCCCACACCGCGGCGAGCACCACGAGGCCGAGGACGCCCCACAGCGCCGCGTGCCAACGCCGTGCTCGGCGGCTCGTCGTGGTGGTCGTCGTCATGCCTTCGCCGTGATGTGCTCGGAGAGCGCCGGGATCACGGTCTCGCCGTAGACCCGCAGCGTCTCCTCCTTGTTGTCGTGCTGGAGGTAGCCGGCGAACTGGTCGACGCCCAGATCGGCCAGCCGCTTGAGCTTCGCGATGTGCTCGTCGGCGGTTCCGAGCACGCAGAACCGGTCGACGATCTCGTCGGGCACGAACTGCGTGTGCACGTTGCCGGCTCGCCCGTGCTCGTTGTAGTCGTAGCCCTCTCGGCCCTTGATGTAATCGGTCAGTGCCTGCGGCACCGCCCCGCCCGAGCCATCCGAACCGCTGCCGTACTTGGCGACGATGTCGGCGACGTGGTTTCCGACCATGCCGCCGAACCAGCGGCACTGGTCGCGCATGTGCTCCCAGTCGTCGCCGATGTACATGGGCGCGGCCACGCAGAACTTCACCGACATCGGGTCGCGGCCGACGGCCTCGGCGGCGTCGCGCACGTGCTGGATCATCCACGCGGCGATATCGAGGTCGGCGAGCTGCAGGATGAAGCCGTCACCCACCTCGCCTGCGAGGGTCAGCGCCATCGGCCCGTAGGCGGCGACCCAGATGTCGAGCTGCGAGCCGCGCGACCAGGGGAACTGCAGCTGCGACCCCTTGTACTCCACCGGCCGGGAGTTCGCGAGCTCGCGGATCACGTGGATCGACTCGCGCAATTCCTTCAGCGTGACCGGCTTGCCGTTCGTCACGCGCACCGCCGAGTCGCCGCGGCCGATGCCGCAGATCGTGCGGTTGCCGTACATCTCGTTGAGCGTCGCGAAGATCGACGCCGTCACCGTCCAGTCGCGGGTCGCGGGGTTGGTGACGAACGGTCCCACCTTGATGCGGTGCGTCTCGGCGAGGATCTTGCTGTAGATGACGTACGGCTCCTCCCACAGGAGGTGCGAGTCGAACGTCCACGCGGTGCTGAAGCCGTACTGCTCGGCGAGCTTGGCGAGGTGCACCGTGCGCGAGGCGGGCGGGTTGGTCTGGAGGACGACTCCGAAGTCCATGGTGTGCCTCTCTTCGTGTCGGTCGAGTAGGCCGAAGGCCGTATCGAGACCGCGTGTTGCGAATGTTCGGTTGTGGCATCCGCTGGTCTCGATACGCGCTTCGCGCTACTCGACCGGCGGCCTGCTCAGAGCAGGTATTGGCTGAGGCCCCGCTTGAGGAACCTGCCGTCGCCCTTGGCGCCGAGGTACTCCTCGCCGTCGACGATGACCTTGCCCCGCGAGAGCACGGTGTCGACGTGGCCGTCGATCTCGTAGCCCTCCCAGGCCGAGTAGTCCATGTTCATGTGGTGCGCCTTGTCGACGCCGATCGACGTGTGCCCGTTCGGGTCGTAGACGACGATGTCGGCGTCGGCTCCGGGCTGGATGACGCCCTTGCGGCCGTAGAGCCCGAACATGCGCGCGGGCGTCGTCGACGTGAGCTCGACCCATCGTTCGAGGGTGATCTCGCCGGTGACGACGCCCTGGTACATCAGGTCCATGCGGTGCTCGATCGAGCCGATGCCGTTCGGGATCTTCCGGAAGTCGGCGAGGCCGAGCTCCTTCTGGTCCTTCATGCAGAACGGGCAGTGGTCGGTCGAGACCATCTGCAGGTCGTTCGTGCGCAGCGCCCGCCACATCGCGTCCTGGTGGCCGTCGGCCCGCGAGCGCAGCGGGGTCGAGCACACCCACTTGGCACCCTCGAACGCGCCCCACTCGTCGCTCTTCGCACCGAGCTGGTCCTCGAGTGACAGGTAGAGGTACTGCGGGCAGGTCTCGCCGAAGACGTTCCAGCCCTTGTCGCGCGCGGTGGCGAGCTGTTCGACGGCCTGCTTCGCGCTCACGTGCACGACGTACAACGGGGCATCCGTCACCTTCGCGAGCATGATCGCGCGGTGCGTGGCCTCCTCCTCCATCTCCCAGGCGCGGGCGATGCCGTGGTAGTACGGATCGGTCTTGCCCTGGTCGACGAGCTGCTGGGCGAGCACGTCGATGGCAGGCCCGTTCTCGGCGTGCATCATCGTGAGCATGCCCGTGTCGCGCGCGACCTGCATGGCCCGCAGGATCTGCGCGTCGTCGGAGTAGAAGACGCCCGGGTAGGCCATGAACAGCTTGAAGCTCGAGACGCCCTCGTCGGGCAGCGCGCGCATCGCGGCGAGCGAGTCGTCGTCGACGCCGCCCACGATCTGGTGGAATCCGTAGTCGATCGCGCAGTTGCCCGCGGCCTTCTGGTGCCAGGCGGCCAAGCCGTCTTGAACGCGCTGGCCGTAGGTCTGCACGGCGAAGTCGATGATCGACGTGGTTCCGCCGTACGCCGCGGCGCGCGTGCCGGTCTCGAACGTGTCGCTGGCGGCGGTGCCGCCGAACGGCAGTTCCATGTGGGTGTGCGCGTCGATGCCGCCGGGGATGACGTACTTGCCGCTCGCGTCGATGACGCGGTCGACGGATGCCGCGACATCGGTTCCGAGCAGGTTGCTGCCCGGCTCGAGCACGGCGCGGATGGTCTCGCCGTCGATGAGCACGTCGGCGGGGGTGCGGCCGGTCGCGCTGACGACGGTGCCGCCGGTGATGAGGGTGGTGGTCACTGCTGCTCCTTCTCTCGCTGGTCGAGTAGGCCGCCTGCGGCCGTATCGAGACCCGATGGGCCGATCTCGATACGGTTCTTCGTCGCTACTCGATCACCGAACGGGTTACGGCTTGGGGATCGAGGTGTACGAGTCGGGCCGGCGGTCGCGGTAGAACTGCCAGGCGTTGCGCACGTCGCGGATCATGTCGAGGTCGAGATCGCGGATGACGATCTCTTCGTGCTCGCCCGAGCCGTAGTCGCCGACGATGTTGCCCTGCGGGTCGACGAACTGGCTCTTCCCGTAGAAGTTCACCGCGAGCTCGCCGTACTCGTTGTCTTCGAGGCCGACCCGGTTGGCGGCGCCGATGAAGTAGCCGTTGGCCGCGGCCGCGGCGGGCTGCTCGATCTCCCACAGTCGGTTCGAAAGACCCGGCTTCGTCGCGTTGGGGTTGAACACGATCTGCGCACCGTTGAGGCCGAGCTCGCGCCATCCCTCAGGGAAGTGCCGGTCGTAGCAGATGTACACGCCGATCGGGCCGACCGCGGTGTTGAACACCGGGTAGCCGAGGTTGCCGGGGCGGAAGTAGAACTTCTCCCAGAACTTGTCGAGGTTCGGGATGTGGTGCTTGCGGTACGAGCCGAGGATCGTGCCGTCGGAGTCGACGACGACCGCGGTGTTGTAGTAGACGCCGGGCTGCTCCTCCTCGTAGATCGGCAGCACCATGACCATGCCGAGCTCCTTCGCGAGCGCGGCGAAGCGCTGCACGATGGGGCCGTCGGCGGGCTCGGCGTAGTCGTAGTACTTCACGTCTTCGGTGATGCCGAAGTACGGACCGTAGAAGAGCTCCTGGAAGCAGATCACCTCGGCGCCCTGCGCCTTCGCATCGCGGGCGAACTGCTCGTGCTTGTCGAGCATCGACTGCTTGTCGCCGGTCCAGGTCGTCTGCGTGATGGCCGCTCTGACGATCGTCATATTGCCTCCTGAGTCGGTCGGCGTCGTTGCCGTCCGTTCGGTAGGTGTTCTGGTGCAAGTGCCTACCGGGCGGTGGTGGAACGCCGAGGGATGGTGCCGATTGTTGCTGCCCGACGGGCCTTGCGACCCGTTCTGTTATTGTTCGGCGTGAACATTTCCTTTATGTTTCACATTGTGACGTGGTGGTTAATCATCCTGTCGCGTGCGGCGTGAGGAGGCAATGGTGCGGTCGAGTATTCGTATGGATGTCTCGCACCTCACTTCGCTCGCGCCCTTCAGCGATACGACGCCGAAGGGCATCGCGGGCGACCTCGCCCGGCTCGTGACGAGCGGCGAGCTCGAAGCCGGCGCTCGCCTGCCCACGGTGCGCGAGCTCGCCACCGAGTTGAGCGTCAGCCCCGCCACCGTCAGCCAGGCCTGGCAGGCGCTCGCCCGTGCCGGCCTGATCGAGTCGCGCGGGCGTGCGGGCAGCTTCGTGCGCGAGGCATCCGCCGGTCGTCTCGCGCTGCGCATGCGCGGCATGGCCGCTCCCGACGACCCGGTGCGCCTCGACCTCTCGCGCGGCACCCCCGACCCGCTGCTGCTGCCCGCGCTCGCGCCGGCGCTCTCGCGCGTCTCGGCCCGGGCCGAGACCGGCAGTTACCAGTCGGTGCCGGTGATCCCGGGGCTCGCGACCGTGCTCGCCGACTCGTGGCCGTCGGCCGCCGAGCGCATCATGGTCGTCGACGGCGCGCTCGACGCGCTCTCGCGCACGCTCGAGCAACTCGTGCGCCTGGGCGACCGGGTCGTCGTGGAGCATCCCGGCTTCCCGCCGTTCCTCGACCTGCTCGACGTGCTCGGCGCCGTCGCGGTGCCCGTCGCGCTCGACGACCAGGGCATGATTCCCGAGGCGCTCGCGGTGGCGTTGCGCAGCCGGCCCGTCGCGGCGCTCGTGCAGCCGCGAGCCCAGAACCCCACCGGCGCCTCGATGACGCCCGACCGCGCCGAGGCGCTGGCGCGGGTCATCCGCTCGGACGAACGCGGCGACGATCTCGTCGTGATCGAAGACGACCACTCGGGCATGATCTCGACCGAAGGCGACGTGACGCTCGGAACCTGGCTGCCCGCCCAGGTCGTGCACGTGCGCAGCTTCTCGAAGTCGCACGGCCCCGACCTCAGGATCGCCGCGCTCGGGGGCCCGCGCGAGCTCATCGACCGCATCACCGCGCGCCGCATGCTCGGACCGGGGTGGACCTCGCGCATGCTGCAGACGATCCTGCTCGACCTGCTCACCGACGGCTCGTCGCTCGACGCGGTCGCCGAGGCGCGCCGGCAGTACTTCTCGCGGCAGCGCGCGCTCGGCGACGCGCTGCGGGCGCGGGGCGTGGCGGTGGCGCCGGCCGACGGGGTGAACCTGTGGATGCCGGTACTCAGCGAGCGGTCGGCGCTCGTGCAGTTGGCGGCCGCGGGCATTCGGGTGGCGGCGGGGTCGCCGTTCCTCGCGGCGGCGAACGGGTCGGACGTGCCCGGCGCGACGCGGTCACGGCGAGAGTACGTCCGGGTGACCGTCGGCATGGTTCGCGACGGCGTCGACGAGGTCGCCGATGCGCTCGCGACGGCGGCGCAGCACGTCGTGGCCGGGGGTTATTGAGCGACGCTCGCGAACGCAGGGATCCAATGCCGAGGAGCAGAATGAACTCACCCGTGCGACCCCGGCCCACCGAGAAGGACGTCTGATGGACTCGATCGACCTGCAACGCACCTACTTGGACCTCACGACCCCTCACGTCGCCGACGCGATCCTGCGCTTGGGCATCCCGATCCGGCAGGCACCGGCGAACGTCCGCCCGATCTGGGAAGACACGCACGTCGTCGGACGCGCCCGCCCAGCACGCCATGTCGGGAGCGTCGACGTCTTCCTCGAGGCGCTCGAGATCGCCGCGCCCGGCGACGTGCTCGTCGTCGACAACGCGGGCAGAGACGACGAGGCGTGCGTCGGCGACCTCGTCACGCTCGAAGTGCGGAACGCAGGACTGACCGGCATCGTGATCTGGGGCCTGCACCGAGACTCACGCGAGCTGCGCAGCATCCGCCTGCCCGTCTTCAGCCAGGGAACCCTGCCCGGCGGTCCGCAACGGCTCGATTCCCAGGAGCCCGACGCGCTCACCGCCGCCAGGTTCGGTACGCACATCATCACCGGCGAGGACTTCGTGCTCGGCGACGACGACGGCGTGCTCTTCCTGCCCCTCGACCGCGCCGACGAGATCGCCGCACTCGCGACCACGATCCGCGACACCGAACGCCGACAGGCCGCCCGGATGAACCTCGGCACCAGCTTCCGCGAACAGGCCGAGTTCGCCGGCTTCCTGTCCGCTCGCGATCGCGACGGCACGACCTTCCGACAGCATCTCCGCTCCATCGGCGGAGCCATCGAAGAGTGAACGACGCCTACTTCGAGCGGGTCGACGAGCACCGATTTCGGCCCACGAGCCATACCGGCGGGGGATGGGACCCCGCCGAGATGCACTTCAGCCCGCTCGGCGGCCTCATCGTCCACGCGATCGAACGGCATCGCAGCGGTCGTCCGGAGAACGGCATGCTGCTCGGCCGGATCAGCTTCGATATCCTCGGACGCCTCGCCTTGGACGACTGCGAGATCATCGTCGAGACCGGGCGCGCCGGCCGCACCATCGAGCTCCTCGATGCCCGGGTACGCATCGCTGGACGCACCGTGGCTCACGCTCACGCCTGGTACCTGACGGAGGTGGACACGACGACCGTCGCCGGCGGCGCGCCCGAACCGCTCGCCATCCCGGACGCATTCGCGCCCTGGCCGATGAGCTCCGTCTGGCCCGGAGGGTTCGTCGCATCGCTGGAGGTGCGGCCGCTCCAGCCGCCGCAGCCCGGCCGCGCCGTCGCGTGGGTGACGACCCCGCTCGACCTCGTCGCCGACGAGATCGCGAGTCCGGTCGCCTCGTATGTCGCGCTCGTCGACATCGCCAACGGCCTCGGCGCGCGGGAACGACCGAGCGAATGGATGTTCCCGAACATGGACTTGACCATCCACCTCCACCGCCAGCCGACCGGGCACCATGTCGGTCTGGACACGACGACCACATTCGGTCCCACCGGCCAGGGCATCACCAGCACGGTGCTCCACGACCCCGTCGGGCCGGTCGGCTACGCCCACCAGATCCTCACCGTCCGGCCCGCGCCTTCCCAGTAGCCGATCCTCGACCGGGCCGCTCTCGCTGTGGGACCGCCGAGTCTTTGCCCAGCTGAGCCGCGTTCCCGCATCCGCTGCGTGGCGACCATGAGTGCCGCGGGCAAGTTGCCCCTTCGTTCACCACTTCAGAGCGACTTCCGCATCTGCTGCGTGACGACCTCATACCCGGATGAGCTGTAGAGGGAGGTAGCCGTGTGGTTGCGCCCGAAGACATTGAGTTCCAAGGCGGCTCCGCCAGCCTGCCGGGTTGCATCCTCCACAGCCTCGAGGAGAGCACGGCCGAGTCCTCTTCCCCGCCTGTTCTCGATGACCTCGATGTCGTAGAGGAATGCCACATCCGGTGCGCCACGCGGATGGTCGAGGCTCACCCAAGCACGGCCGACAGGCTCGCCGTCGGTATCGACGCCTTGGAGAACAAGCATTCGTGCTGTTTCCAGCCCCTGCGGGAGCAGCTGCGTGTTCTCGTCGCGAGCACGTTGCACCGCTCCTTCGCGTTGCCATCGGCCAGCAGCGACTTGCTCCTCCGCGTACTCCTCAGCGATCGTGGCCTGCCACTCGTCGAACTCGGCCGGAGTCATCCGGCGGACCGTCACCTTCGTCACGGAGCCATGCTGACACGACTCTGACGCCCCGCGACCAGCTGACGCGCCGACGCCCCACGAAGGGTGGATCCCGCATCGATCGGTGCCGCTGCCGTACCTACTCCTCGAGGAAGGCGGCGAGGTTCGACAACGAGGAAGTGAGACCTTCGGCATGGTCGCGGGCCCGAATCCCATCGGGAACGTCTCGCGCCTCGAACTCGACCGTTGTCCCCTCACTCCCGCTGCGCAGGCTCCACTCCATTCGCATCGTCCCCGTGAACGCAGGATCGTCCGTCTCGAAATCGACCTCCTGCACGACCCGTTCTCCCGGAACGATTCGCGCGATCCGCACTTCGGACACATCGGAGTCGACTGACGTCTTGCCAGGCGCGCCGGATGCGTCGTCATAGGTGAGTACCAGGCGGTAGGAGCCGCCATCGCGCATGTCGAACCGCTCGAATCGGCCGCGCATGCCCTTCGGGGGCAACCACTGCACGAGCGCCTCACGACTCGTGAGGGCGGCGAACACCCGCTCTCCGTCGGCGTGAATCAGGAGTGTCGCTCGATCCGTCCTGCTCACTTCTTGCCCGGCCGCTCGTCGTTCGCGACTGCCTCGATCCAATCGACGGCGTCGTCCTGGAGGAAGGAGACCGGTCGCACCGCGCTCATCGACCGACGATGCATCAGTCGCCACGGTGCCGCCCGCACGACGGATCTCAGCCGCGACCTCGGCCGGCAACTCTTCGCCGTTGTGCGCGATCAGCCATTCCCTCGTCGAGGGCTGCAGTCTCGGCCACCAGTTCTCGATGCCCATGGTCAAGGGTTGCTCTCCTCGAGTGGCTCGATGAGGGTCGGATCGGTGGTGTCGATGCGCCGCTGGTTGTTCACGCGCGGATCCACCTCGTACTCGGTGATCGTCGGCGCGACCCGATCGGATGACTCGATCAGGAAGTCGACCATCGCCTGCATGCCGCCCGCGTCGAGCTTGGTGGGGTCGAGGTAGTGGTCGACCGCGTCGAGCGGGAGGTAGACCGGCATCCGATCGTGGATCTCACCGCTCGCGTCGCGCGCCTCGCGGGTGATGATCGACGTCGAGACCTCCCAGCTGCCGTCGTCGAGCTTGCGCGCCGTCGAGATGCCGGCCGCCGCGAGCAGGTCGTCCTGCCCGCGCAGGAAATGCGCCTGCTTGTGACCGGGTTCACCCGTCCACTCGTAGTAGCCGTGCATCGGCACGATGCATCGGCCCGACGCGAACGCGCCCTTCCACAGGCCGTTCGTGGAGACGCTCTCGATGCGAGCTGTTGAACTGCGGCCGCTTCGAGTCGCGCATGAATGCCGGATGGAAGTTCCACACCGCCGGCTCGAGCCGGCGCACGAATTCACCGGTCTCGGAGTCGGGTCGCTCGCGCACGATCGGCACGGTGTCGGTCGGCGCGAGGCTGAAACGAGGCTCCCAGTCCTCGTAGTCGTTCTCGGCGTCGAACACTTCGGTCAGGTCGGTGACCTTCTGCGAGACGACGAACCTTCCGCACATGGCAACTCCTCCGAGGTGCTCCGAGTCCTCCGGCCAGCTTTCCATGCCCCGGCGACCGTCGCCACCGCCATGTCGTCAGCGTTCATCCGGGGACTGGGATTCCGGCCCGAACCAGCGCGTGAGCGCGTCGGTGAGTGATTCGCCGGTTCCGGGATCGACCCATGCCACGTGACCGTCGGGCCGGACGAGTACCGCCGTCGGAGCTGCGATCTCCCCCAGTACCGGCAATTCCCACGCGCCGGTGAACCGCACGTCGAGGGCACGCACTCGGTCGCCCCAGGGCGAGATGTCGAGGCGCCCCGGACCCGCGAAGTCGAGGAGCACCGGTCTGGCCTCGTGCAGCAGCGCGTAGACCCGAGTGGGGCCCCGCGAGGTGTCGAGGTCCAGGTCCGGCATCCGTCGTCCAAGAAGCGGATGTCCCTCCCCCAGGTCGTAGACGACGTCCAGGCCGTGGATGAGCCCGGCGATCCGTCTGCGGGCCGGGGCCGTCGTCATGAGGTCGTTGATGATCTCGTCCAGCGCAATGGTTCGTGGGTCGGCGCGCTGGAGGACCGTCTGCGCCATCGAGAGCCTGAGCGCCCGTGCTCCCGCAGGGTGCCGCTCGGCGTGGTAGGTGTCCAGCAGCGACTGCGGCGAGACGCCATTGACGACCTGGGCGAGCTTCCACCCCAGGTTGACGGCGTCCTGGATGCCCAAGCCGATCCCCTGACCGCCGGCGGGATAGTGGATGTGCGCCGCATCGCCGGCGAGCAGCACGCGCCCGTTCCGGTACGCCGCAGCCTGGCGAGTGGCGTCGGTGAACCGCGAGATCGACGTCGCGTCGTGGACACCGAAGTCGGTTCCGAAGACCGATGTGAGCGCGCTGCTGAGATCGGAAAGCGTGGGGTCGATCGCCGGCCCGATCCGTGGTTCGGTCGTGACGACCCGATAGGTGTGCCCATCCGGCATCAGATGGAGCGCGTGCACACCTGTCTCGTCCTGGACGAAGCCGGGCGGAGGCTCCTGGGTGACTTCGACCTCGGCGATGAGGTTGCTGCGCGTCGCGTCCCAACCGGGGAACTCGATGCCGGCCGCCTTGCGGATCACGCTGCGGCCGCCGTCAGCCCCGACGAGGTACTTCGCCCGCGTCGTCTCACCGTGACCGAACGCAACGTCGACGCCGCTCTCGTCCTGGACGAAGCCGGTCACCTCGCGACCGTGCTCGACTCGGACCCCGAGCCGCTCGATCCAGTCCGCGAGGATCGGCTCGATACGGTTCTGCCACAGAGCCAGCCCATAGGGGTGCCGTGTCGGAAAGTCGCTGATGTCCAACACGGCTGTGCCGAACCTCGCCGTCTGCGCGATCTGCCCTTCCGCGATGAACCGATCCGCGATCCCGCGCTGGTCGAGGATCTCGATGGTGCGCGAGTGGAATCCCCCTGCGCGGGACCCCGCCAGGTCCGACGTCGCGCGACGCTCCATCACCGCCACATCGATGCCCGCCAACGCGAGCTCACCGGCCAGCATCATCCCGGTCGGCCCGCTGCCCACCACGATCACCTCAGCCACAGCAACCCCCATCGTCGCCCATCGACGGAACAGCGTATTCGGCACCAGGGGGCTTGCGGCAAGACCCCCTCGCCGCAATATCCTGAGAATGGCGAGGGCGACGGCCGCCGACGCGCAGTGCAGACTGGTCGTGTGAGCCAGGGCAGTCACTCATGGGTACTGCACGTCGACCTCGACCAGTTCATCGCGGCGGTCGAGGTGCTGCGGCATCCCGAACTCGCCGGCAAGCCGCTGATCGTCGGCGGCCGGGGCGATCCGACCGAGCGGGCCGTGGTCTCGACGGCCTCCTACGAGGCTCGCGAGTTCGGCGTCGGCTCGGGCATGCCGTTGCGCATCGCGGCTCGAAAGGCGCCCGAGGCGGTGATCCTTCCCGTCGACCATGAGGCGTACCTCGCGGCATCCGACGCGGTCATGGCGACCCTTCGCGTGCAGCCGGGGGCGGTCGTGCAGGTGCTGGGCTGGGACGAGGCGTTCGTCGGCGTGCAGACCGACGCGCCCGAGGACTATGCGCGTGCGTTGCAGGGAGCGGTTCTCGATCGCACCCGCCTGCACTGCAGCGTGGGCATCGGCGACACGCTCGTGCGGGCCAAGGTCGCGACGGGGTTCGGCAAGCCCCAGGGCGTGTTCCGGCTCACCGCCGAGAACTGGCTCGAGGTGATGGGGCACCGGCCGACGATCGAGCTGTGGGGTGTCGGCACGAAGATCTCGCGCCGCCTGGCCGCGATCGGCATCACGACGGTCGCCGAGTTGGCCGCCGCCGACCCCGAAGGCGACGGCCTCGTCGCCGAGTTCGGCCCGCGTATGGGCCCGTGGTACGCCCAGCTCGGGAGGGGCGACGGCGCACGCATCGTCGACGACACCCCGTGGGTCGCTCGCGGCCACAGCCGCGAGACGACCTACCAGCACGACCTCACCGAGGTCTCGCAGATCGAGGAGGCGATCCGCGAGCTGGCCGCCCAGGTGCTCGCGGATGTCGCAGCCGAGGGTCGCCCGGTTGTCGGACTCGCGCTCAAGGTGCGGTACGCGCCGTTCATCACCAAGACGTTCACGAAGAAGGTGGCCGAGACGTTCGACCGCGAGCTCGTGATGTCGCGCGTGATGGAGCTCGTGGCGCGCATCGAACCCGACCGGCCGGTGCGGCTGCTCGGGTTGCGGGCCGAGATGCGCATGCCCGAGGAGTCTCGTGATGGGCACACGCCGACCCGCAGTGGGTGGTGAGCGTGCCGGTGACGCCTGACCGTGGGCGCGTGCGCGTGGTCGCGGGGTGCCCGCCTACGCCCGTGCGGCGTTCGTCACCTTCACATAACGGTCGGGGGTGATCGTGAGTTCGGCCTGCCCGCCGGTCATCGAGCGCAGGTCGAGCACGTATCGCCCGAGCTCGGCCTCGGGCACGCTCGCCACCACACGGGCCCGGCCGTCGTCGGCCGTCTCGGTCGCGCTCACCCGGCCGCGGCGGCCCGAGAGGTCGGTCAGCACGGTGCCCTGCAGCTCTGCCGGCACGGTGACGGTGACGATCGACACCGGCTCGAGCATGACCGTGCCCGCCTCGGCCAGCGCCGCCTTCACCCCGATCGACGCGGCCGTGCGGAAGGCCATCTCCGAGGAATCCACCGAGTGCGACTTGCCGTCGTAGAGCTCGACGCGCACGTCGACGACGGGATGTCCGTGCGGCCCGCCGCCCGCGAGCGCATCCCGCGCGCCCTTCTCGACGGCCGGGATGTAGCTGCGGGGCACCGAGCCGCCGACCACGGAGTCGACGAACTCGAACCCCTCGCCCGGCTTCAGCGGCGAGACGCGCAACTGCACCACGGCGAATTGCCCATGCCCGCCCGACTGCTTCTTGAGCTTGCCCTCGACGTCGGCGCTGCCCGCGATCGTCTCACGGTAGGCCACGGGCGCGGGCCCGGTGTTGACGTGCACTCCGAAGACTCGGGCGAGACGCTCGACGGCGACCTCGACGTGCATGTCACCGAGGCCGCGCAGGATCGTCTGGTCGCCGGCACGGTCGATGACGAGGGTCGGGTCCTCGGCGACGAGCCGCGCGAGCGCCGTCGACATCTTCTCGTCGTCGGACTGGGTCGCCGGCGTGAGGCTCACCGCGAACACGGCGGGGCGCGTCGGCAGCGCGGCCGGGCGGGCGGCGCCGCTCGTGCGCGACCAGAGCAGCGTCCCCGACGGGGAGCCCGTCAGCTTCGCGACGGCGCCGACCTCGCCCGCGCGCAGCGCCCCCACCTGAAGGTGCTCGGCGCCGCGCAGCTGGAAGAGCCCGTGGATGCGCTCGTCGGTGCCGGTGGTGGCGTTGTGGAGCCGGTCGCTCGGGTGCAGCACGCCCGAGAGCACCTTGAGCATCGAGACCTGCCCGACGAACGGGTCGGCCACGGTGCGGAAGACGTATACGAGCGGTTCGCCGTCGGGGTTCGGGGCGACCCGGAGCTCAGCGCCGCCGCCGGTTCCGGTGCCGGCCCCGTTCGAACCCTTCGCCGCGCCGCCGACCACGATCCGCGCTTCGCGCTCGAGGGCGGAGGGCGCCAGCTCGCAGATCAGGTCCGCCACCCGGTCGACGCCCGTGCCGGTCACTCCCGAGCAGACGACCACGGGCACCGCGCCACCCGACGCGACCTCGCGGGCCAGGGTGCGCTCGAGCTCCGCCGGGGACGGCTCGTTGCCCTCGAGGTAGGCCTCGAGCTGCTCGTCGTCGTGCGAGACGATCTCTTCAGTCACGTCGAGGTGCATCTGGTGCTCCTCGGCTTCGGCGTCGGCCGGCATCGGCCCGTCGCGATGGCGGCCGGAATCGTCGTACTCGAGCGCCTGCTCGCTGAGCACGTCGGCGATGCCGTGGAACGCCTGCTCCTCGCCGAGCGGCAGTTCGAGCGGCCACAGGTGATCGCCGAAGGCCGCCCGCAGCTCGCCCAGCACGCGATGGAAGTCCGCCCGCGTCTTGTCCTCCTGAGTGATCACGACCAGGCGAGGCAGACCCGCCGCCTCTGCCGCCGACCATACGAACCGGGTGCCCGCCGTGACACCGTCGACCGCGCTCACGACCACCACTGCGACATCCGCCACCGCCAACGCGACATCGACCCCGCCGACGAAATCCGACCGTCCGGGCGTATCGGCCAGCGTGATCGTGCACTCGCCGGCGGCGCCCGGGGGCGTCCAGGCGAAGTGGGCAAGCGAAAGCCCGAGGGACGTTCCCCGGGCGATCTCTTCAGGCTCGTGGTCGCAGACCGTGGTGCCCTGTTCGACACTGCCCGCCCGCGGGATGGCCCCGGCGCGGTGCAGCAGCGCTTCGGCGAGCGTGGTCTTGCCCGCAGCCGCCGCGCCAACGAGGGCGACGGTGCGGTGGGTCGAGGTGGGTACCGAGTTCATGGGGCCTCCCGCGCCGGTGCGGATCCGTGCATCCATCGTCTACCTGTCGGGGCGCGATTACCAGAGGGAAGGCGGCGCTCGGCGCTGGGTTTGGTGCTGGGTTGGGTGCCTCCTGTGGAGTCTTCCGCGGCCCGTTCGACGGCGAACGGATGTCTCGAGCTGCGGATGTCCCGTTGCCCGTGACTTGTCCTCCACAGGCGGCGTGCTCGAGGGAGTTGTCCACAGTCAGAACTGCTGATCAGGGATCGGAATTTCCATGGCAAGCCGAATGTCAGTGGGTGGGTACAGGATCGAAGCATGGAGCAACCGCTGCACCCGCTCCCGTGCTCGAGCGAGACCTCGATGCGCTGCGCGCGGCGTGGGCCGATTCGCTACCCGCCTTCGGTACGGTCGCCGGCACAACTCAAGTCGAGGTCGAGCAGATGAGTGATTCGCGGGCCTCGTGCGGGTCACCGACCTGCTGGCGCAGAGTGCGTCGTGACGCCGAGGCCGTTGCTGGCGCGGGTCGCCGCTGAGGTCGCGCGACGCTCGGGGCCTGGAGTTCGGCGAGATCGGGCTCGCCAAGGCGCAGGGCTTCCATAACCCGGTGCGGATGATCGCCGCTTCGACCGGGTCGACCCGCGGCGATGCGGCGAAACTGATCGCCGTCGGCGTCGCGACCGCCGAACGGCGACATTCAGCGGCGAGCGGATGCGCGTCGAAGCATCCGCACGTCGCCGCCGCACTCGAGGCCGCCGCGATCAGCGTAGATGCGGCAGCCGCGATCACGGCGATGCTCGAGCGGGTCGCGCTTCGCGCCGAACCCGGACTTGCCGAGCGTCGACTGAGCCGCGTTCGTGGGCCTGGCGCGAGCAGGTGCCCGCTCGAGACCCTGATGCGCGGTGTGCGTGAGGCCGAGGCTCGACTCGACCCGAAGGCATCGAGCCCCGCGAAGAGCTGCTCCGCAGCGACGCGTTCGCTGACGATGCGCGAGCAGGCAATGGCATGGTTCACCTGAATGCTCGGCTCGACCCCGAGACCGCCGCACCGATCAAGGCCGCGATCGAGGCGCTCGTCAGCGACGTGCTCCGCCGGCGTGAACCCGCTGGCCCGGGCGGCGGTGCGGGCGCCGGTGCCGGGCCGGATACCGATTGCAGGAGCGGCTGGGCCCGGCGTCGAAGACGTGCGCACGATCCCGCAGATCCAGACCGATGCACTCGCGATGCTCGCCCGCCACGCCCTCGGGTTGCACGACCGACGCTGCCGCCGCTCGCCAAGACCACCGTCGTCGTGCGCCTGGACCTCGAGACACTGCTCGATGGATCGGCCACGCGCGCATCGACGGACTCGAACAGCCGATCCCCGCCGAGCACCGCCCGGCGCATGGCGGCTGACGCCGAACTCATCCCGGCTGTGCTGGGCAGCGACAGCGTGCCGCTCGATCTCGGCCGCGCCGCGCGATTCTTCTCCCGTGCGCAACGCCTCGCGCTCGCAGAACGCGATGGCGGTTGCGCGTCCTGCGCCCAGAACATCTGCTACGTCGACGCCCACCACATACGATTGGTGGCACCGCGACACCGGCCCGACCGACCTCGAGCAACGGCGTCATGCTCTGCAGCTTCTGCCACCACATGATCCACCGCGAAGGGTGGGGATCCGCGCAGGCCGCGAACGAAGTGTGGTTCATCCCACCCCCGCACATCGATCCCGCACGAGCCCCACGACTCGGCGGGCAGGGCACGATTCGCGCTCCCATCCGCAACCGCCGCATGAACGAGCTGCGATGCCGCCCGCTCGCTCGCGGACAGCGCACGGGCACAGCAGATCGCGCGCGCCGGCGCTTGGCCGCGCTCCGACCAGCCGCGGCGCGCGGTGTAGCGGCGCGGCGGGCCCGCGACGCGGCGCCGGTAGCGTGGCAGCGTGCAGATCACGGTGCTCGCGGGTGGAGTCGGCGGCGCGCGCTTCGTGCGCGGCGTTCGAGAAGAGGTGCGACGGCGATGGCCCGACCCTCCGACAGGCTCAGTGCGGCGCGGAAATGACGGCGGCGAGGCATCCGTCACCGTCATCGTGAACACGGGCGACGATCTCTGGCTGGCGGGCGTACGCCTGATGCCCGACTTCGACTCGCTGCTGTACTCGCTCGCGGGCGTGAACGACGCCGAGCGGGGCTGGGGCCGGGCGGGCGAGACCGAGCGGGTCGCCGCCGAGTTGCGCGAGTGGGGCGTGGGCTGGCCGTGGTTCACGCTCGGCGACCTCGACCTCGGCACCCATCTCGCGCGAACGTCGTGGCTTCGCGAGGGAGCGACGCCATCGCAGGTGGCCGAACGGCTGCAGGGTCGTTGGCCGCTCGGCGTCCGGCTGATCCCCGCGACCGACACCGAGGTCGACACGCACGTGCTCGTCGCAGACCCCGAGGCACCCGACGGCGAACGGGAGCTGCACTTCCAGGAGTGGTGGACGCGCTACCGGGCGACGCTCCCGGCGCTCGCATTCCGGCAGCGGAATATCGATGAGGCGCGCCCCGCACCGGGCGTCGTCGAGGCGATCACCTCTGCCGACCTCGTGCTGTTCGCACCGTCGAACCCGGTCGTCTCGATCGGGACGATCCTCTCCATCCCGGGCATCCGCGAAGCGCTCGCGGCGACCCGCGCGCCGGTCGTCGGCGTCTCGCCCATCATCGGCGGAAAGGTCGTGCGCGGCATGGCCGACGCATGCCTTCCGGTGATCGGCGTGGACACGTCCGCCGAGGGGGTTGGGCTGCACTACGGCTCGCGTGCGTCCGGCGGCCTCCTCGACGGCTGGCTCGTCGACGAGACGGATGCCCCAGCCGTCGCGTCACTCGAAGCAGCCGGCCTCGTCGCGACATCCGTGCCGCTCTGGATGCGCGATCTCGACACCTCGGCCGCCCTCGCGGGCGCAGCCATCGACCTCGGTGCGGTGCTCGGGCCTTCCAACTCATGATTCGCCGCCGCTGCGAGCGCCGAATGGGCTGACGACCCCGCGACCGGGGCGTCGATCGATGCCCCGCCGTCGGCGGGTCAGGGCAGACTGGCGTGGTGACCCTGATCGTCGTGCTCGCGCTCGGTTCGGCGCTGCTGTACGGCGTCGGCGACTTCTACGGCGGTGTCGCCGCGCGGCGCATTCCCGTACTGGTCGCGAGCACCATCAACTACGCGTTCGCGACGATCGTGCTCGTCATCGCATTGCTCGCGGGCGGCGGTGCCTGGTCGCAGGCCGCGGTCTGGGGCGGCCTCATCGCGGGCCTGCTGGCGGCGGTCGGCTTCCTCACCTTCTACGCCGCGCTCGCAGCCGGGCCGATCTCGCTCATGTCGCCGCTCATGGCACTGCTGAGCTCGGCCGTGCCGGTGGTGGTCGCGTTCGCGATCGGCGACGAACTCGGCCCAATCGCGTGGATCGCCATCGTGCTCGCGATCATCGGCTCGATGCTCATCAGCGTCGAACGTCGCGTCAGCGCTCGCGGCGCGCGCCCGCGCACCCTGCTCTTCGCCGTGATCGCCGGACTGTGCCTCGGCTTCGCGACGGTCGCACTCGACGCCGTGCCCGATGACGCGGGCATGGTGCCGGTGTTCCTCGACACGACACTCGGGTTCGTACTGCTCCTCGGGCTGGTCGGGCTCACGCGCACCGTGCCCGCCGTGCAGCGAGTCGTCGCCATGCTCGATGCGCACGAGCCCGTGCCGGCGACGTCGCACCTCTCGCCGACGCCCGGCCCCGGTTCGGCCGTCCTCACCGTCGACGAGCAGGCGCAGCGAAGCCGCGCCCGAATGCTCGCCGCCGTCGCCGGCCTGCTCATCGGCGGCGCGAACGTGCTGCTCATGATCGCCCTGCACGGCGGAAGCGTCGCCGTGGTCGCGGTACTCGTGAACCTGTATCCCGTCGCGACCGTACTGCTCGCGTGGATCCTGCTGCGCGAGCGGGTCAACGCGGTGCAGGCGACCGGCATCGTGCTCGCCGTCACCGCATCCGTGATGCTCGGGATGGCGTGATCGCGGCAACGCCCTCAACCCACGTGACGGGTCTACGATGGAGACGACCGCCGGTCTGGATCTGACCGGTGTGAGTGGCCCGGGATTGGGCCGCGAGTCGCCGACACCGTCGGAATGTCACTTGCACACCGTCCCGGAGGCCCTATGCCCACTCGCTCGCTCCGTTCACCGAACACCCGTTCATCGAACACCGCCCGTTCATCGACCCGCACAACCCGGCTTCGCATGCTCGCCGCGACGGCCGTTCCGCTCGCCGCCCTGGTGCTCGCCGGATGCTCCGGCACCTCCACCGCGTCGCCCGGGAGCGCGCCGACCGACTCCGACACCGGGTCATCCGGTTACCCGCTCACGATCGACAACTGCGGTACCGAGGTGACCTTCGAGTCCGCACCCGAGCGCGTCGTCACCATCAAGTCGTCGACGCTCGAGCTCATGCTCGCGCTCGGACTCGAGGACCGCATCGTCGGCAGCGCCTTCAGCGACGGTCCGGTGCCCGAGGAGCTCGCCGACGCGGCATCCGGCGTCGAGGTGCTCTCCGACAACGTGCCGTCGCAGGAGGCGACCCTCACCACCGAGCCCGACCTGGTCTTCGCCGGCTGGGAGTCGAACCTGTCGGCCGAGGGCGCCGGCGACCGCGACACGCTCGCGAAGCTCGGCGTCGCGAGTTACGTGGCACCCGCCGCATGCAAGGGCGAGGGTTACATGCCGAACCCGCTCACGTTCGACGAGGTCTTCCGCGAGTTCGAGGAGGCGGGCGCGATCTTCGGCGTTCCGGATGCCGCGACCGAACTCGTCGCGCAGCAGCGTGCCGAACTCGACGGCATCGAGCCGAACGAAGCCGGCCTCACCGCCCTCTGGTACAGCTCGGGCGACGACACCCCGTACGTGGGCGCGGGCATCGGCGCACCGCAGATGATCATGCAGGCCGCCGGACTCGAGAACGTCGCCGCCGACGTCGAGGATACCTGGACCTCGATGGGGTGGGAGGCGATCGTGGCGGCGAATCCCGACGTGATCGTGCTCGTCGACGCCGCCTGGAACACCGCTCAACAGAAGGTCGAGCTCCTCGAGTCGAACGCCGCGACCGCGGCGCTGCCCGCCGTGCAGGAGCAGCGGTACCTCGTGGTCGACTTCCCGGCGACCGAGGCGGGCGTGCGCAACGTCGGCGCGGTGGCGTCGCTCGTCGACCAGCTGGAGGCGCTCGGCTGATGTCGCACGCCGATGAGGTCGGTCGAGTAGCGGCGCAGCCCGCGTCCGATGGTCGAGTAGCGGAGCGTATCGAGGCGAGCGGCGGTCGAGTAGCGGAGCGTATCGAGACCCCCGGTTCGAGGAGCGGGTCGCCGGGTCTCGATACGGCGCGGGTCAAGCGCTGCGCGACCTACTCGACCACCGGAGGGGGTCGCTGCGCGACCTACTCGACCACCGGAGGGGGTCGCTGCGCGACCTACTCGACCACCGGTCGGGGGCGCTGCGGGCCCGACTCGACCGACGGGGCTCCGCACGGGAGCCTGGGCCGTCGGTCTCATCGTCCTGCTCGGGGCATCCGTCATCGTCGCGGTCACGATCGGGCCCGCCGGACTCGCCCCAGCCGACGTGTTCGCGAGCATCGCCGCACATCTCGGCATCGGCGAACCGACGCTGAGCCCGCTGCGCGACGGCATCGTGTGGGAACTGCGCATGCCCCGGGTGCTCACCGCCGCGGCGGTCGGGGCGGGCCTCGCCCTGTGCGGCGCGGTGATGCAGGCGCTCACGCGCAACCCGCTCGCCGACCCGTACCTGCTGGGCCTCTCGTCGGGCGCGTCGGTCGGCGCCGTGATCGTGATCGTGCTCGGCGTCGGCCTGCTGTTGCCGTTCGCCGCGTTCGTCGGCGCGCTCGTCGCACTCGCAGCGACACTCGCGCTTGCCGCCGGCGCCAGCGGGGGCGGCGGCCGGAGCGGGACGGGCGGTTCGCTCACCCCGACCCGAACGGTGCTCGCGGGGCTCGCCGTCGCGTCGGTGTTCGGCGCCGTGACCAGCCTGATCATCTTCTGGAGCGCGACCGGCGACAGCTACCGCGAGATCCTCAACTGGCTGCTCGGGTCGCTCGCGGGCACCGACTGGACCTCGGTCGCGATCGCGGGTGGAGCCGTCATCGTCATCGGCATCCCGCTGCTCACGAGCGCGAAGACCCTCGACGCCTTCGCCTTCGGCGACACGGCCGCCTCGGCCCTCGGCGTGCACGTCGGCCGCAGTCGGGCACTCCTGCTGACCGCGACCGCGCTGCTCACCGGTGCACTCGTGGCCGTGAGCGGGTCGATCGGATTCGTCGGCCTCATCCTTCCGCACGGCGTGCGACTCATCGTCGGCTCGCGGCACCGGGCCCTGCTGCCGCTGTCGGCCCTGGCCGGTGCGATCTTCCTGGTGTGGGTCGACACCGGCGCGCGAACGCTCTTCGACCCGCGCGAACTGCCCGTCGGCATCCTCACCGCCCTCATCGGCGGGCCGGTGTTCGCCCTGCTCCTCCTGCGGAATCGGGGGCTGCGATGACCGATGCACGCAGCGCTGACGGCCTTCGGGTCGACCGGGTGCGCTTCACACGAGGCAACCGGCTCATCATCGACGACATCGACTGCACCGTACCTGCCGGTGCGGTCGGCGCGCTGCTCGGTCCGAACGGCGCGGGCAAGAGCACGCTGCTGCACCTCATCGCCGGGATCGAACGAGCCGACGAAGGCGCCGCGCGGTTCGGCGACCGCGACCTCGCCACGATGCGCCGCCGCGAGCGGGCTCGCGTGATCGCGCTCGCCGAGCAGGAGGTGACGGATGCCCCGGGCCTCACGGTCGCCGAGGTCGTCGCCCTCGGGCGCACCCCGCATCTCGGTGCCTTCGCGGGCCCGAGCGCGCGCGACCGGGCGATCGTCGCACGCGGCCTCGAGGACGCCGGGTTGCTCGACCTCGCCGACCGCGACTACGGCTCGCTGTCGGGCGGCGAACGCCAACGGGTCAACCTCGCGCGGGCGCTCGCGCAGGAGCCCGGGCTGCTGCTGCTCGACGAGCCGACCAATCACCTCGACATCCACGCGCAGCTGACGATGCTCGGGCTCGTGCGCGAGCTCGCCCGGGGCGGACTCACCGTGCTCGCCGCGCTGCACGACCTCTCACTCGCCGCCGCCTACGCCGACCACGTCATCGTGCTCGCCGATGGGCGGGTGGTCGCCGCCGGCGACCCTCACGCGGTGCTGACACCCGAGCTCATCCGCGACGTGTGGGGCGTCGAGGCATCCGTCATCGATCACCCGGCGACCGGACGCCCGCTCATCGCGTACGCCGGAATCGCGGGCGCGCCGCTCGCGGGCGCGGCCGCGCCGCTTCCCGCCGGCGAACCCCGGTCGTAACTCAGGAGAATTGCGCCCAGAGCGCCTCCGCCGCAGCCGTCAGCGCAGTTCTCCTGAGTTGCGGCGGGCCGGGTGCATGGCGTGCACGCGGGCGTAGCCTTGAAGTCATGCCCCGGCCGTTCCTGATCCAGAACCGCACCGAGATGCTCGACGGCATCGTCGCCGAGTTCCTGCACAACGCGTCGCGTGGCAGACGCCTGGTCGCCGTCGACGGAGCCGACGACGCCCGCGCCGCCCGGTTCGCCGACGGCCTCGCCGAGCGACTCGAGGCTGCCGGCCAGCACGCGCTGCGCGTCTCGGTGGGCGACGTCGACGAGGCGACCCTGCGCGCGGCGACGGTCGAGCCGTTCCGCGCCGGCACCCTGCCCGGTGAAGAGCACGACACGGTGCTCGTCATCGACGGCCGCAACCTGCTCACCGTCTCGGCGCGCGGCATGTGGCACTTCTCGTTGTGGACCCTCGCGGGCGACGAGCTGCCGCACGCCGGGGCATCCGTCATCGTCGACGTCACCGACGACGACGCGCCCACCCGATACTTCTACGACTACTGCGCGCTGCCGCCGAGCGCCCTGTGAGCGGCACCCTCGTATGTGCCCAGCCATTCTGGGCGCACGACGGGGCGGCGCTGCGCGAGTGACCGGGTCGGCCACACGGCCGCCGGCGTCAGGACAGCACGTCCTTCGTGAGCATGCGACCCACCGCGAGCGCGCCGAACACGACGAGGTAGCCCAGCTGCAGCACGGCGTTGTCGGTGAAGGACTCCCACACGGGCGGCTGGCGCAGCAGGTCGGCGAAGCCGAACCAGTACTCGGTGAAGAGCCACGGATGCAGCCATTCGAGTTGGGGCAGCGCCCCCATGATCTGGGCGACCACGGCGAGGATGGCCGTCGCGGCCATCGCCCCGACCGGCACCGTCGTGAGCGTCGAGAGGAACAGCCCGATCGCCGACATGCCGAGCAGCGACACCGTGACGTAGCCGGCGATGGCGAGGAACCGCAGCAGCCCCTCGCCGATGCTCACCGTCGCACCCGACAAGAGCGTCACGGGGCCGACCGGGAACAGCGCCCAGCCGATGAGCGTGCCGACGACGACGACCGTGAGGGTCGCCGCGGCGCAGAACACGGCCGTGGCCGCGTACTTCACGACGAGCAGGCGAACGCGCCCCGCCGGTGCGATGAGCAGGTAGCGCAGGGTGCCGTGGCTCGCCTCGCCGGCGATGGTGTCGCCCGCGACGACGCCGATGGTGAGCGGCAGGAACAGCGGGGTCGCCACGACCATCGCCGTGACCCCCACGAACAGGCCGTTCTCGGTGATCTGCCCGAGGAAGGCCGGGCCGCGGCCGCTCGGCGCGTCACCGGCGACCCTGATCGCCACCGCGATGAGGATCGGGATGAGCGCGAGCGCCCCGAGCAGCGCCCAGGTGCGCCGCCGCCGGAACAGCGTGAGCAGCTCGGAGGCGAACAGCGACAGGGTGCCGCCCACCGCTCGTGGCCGGGCTGCCGTCGCCGGTGCGGGGGCAGCGGGTCGAGGACTCGATGCGGCCGGCGCTGCCGGTGGAGCCGGCGCTGCCGATGCGGCCGGCGCGGCGACGCCCGGGTCGGTCGCGTCACTGGACAATGTCGAACCCCTCGCCCGTGAGCTCGACGAAGCGCTGCTCGAGGCTCGCGCGCTCGACCTCGAACCCCCGCACCCGAATCCCGTCGGCGACCAGCGCCGCGACGATCGTCTCTGGCGCGACATCCGACGAACTGAATCGTGCCGCGACGTCGCCGCCGAGATCCCCGTCGACCTCCATCTCGAGCCGTTCCAGCACCCGCCGGGCCGCCGCCGCGTCGGGGGTGCGCACCAGCACGCGCGCCTCACCGGAGTCGCGGAACTCGTCGAGCGTGCCCTGCGCCACCAGTCGGCCCGCGCTCATGACCCCCACGTGCGAGCACACCTGCTCGACCTCGGCGAGCAGGTGGCTCGACACGAACACCGTCGTGCCGTCGTCGGCGAGCGATCGGATGAGCGAGCGCACCTCGCGCGTGCCCTGCGGGTCGAGGCCGTTCGTCGGTTCGTCGAGCACGAGCAGCTCGCGGGGCATGAGCAGGGCGTTCGCGATGCCGAGGCGCTGCTTCATGCCGAGCGAGTAGGCGTGCACCTTCTTGCGGCCGGCGTGCGAGAGCCCGACCCGGTCGAGCGCCTCATCCACTCGTGCCGCCCGCGTGCGCCGCGGCGCATGCCGGTCGGCCGCGTCGAACCTGCGCAGGTTCGCGACGCCCGAGAGGTACGGCGAGAAGGCCGGGCCCTCGACGAGCGCGCCGACGCGCGGCAGCACCGAGTCGACGTGGCGGGGCATCACGGCGCCGAGCACGCGCGCGTCGCCGGCGCTCGCGGCCACGAGGCCGAGCAGCATGCGGATCGTCGTCGTCTTGCCCGAGCCGTTCGGCCCCAGGAAGCCGAAGACGGCGCCGCGGGGCACCGCGAGGTCGATGCCGTCGACCGCGACCTGCGATCGGAAGCGCTTGGTGAGGCCGCTCGTCGCGATCGCGAGGTCGGCGCCGCCGGTATTGCCGGCGCCCGCGGGCGACCCGCCGGTCAACGACCGCTCGCGGCGACGTCGAGCAGGTGGTCGGCGGTCACGGCGCCGGCCAGCACCCGACCGTCGTCGGTGAAGAGCACGGTGAAGAGCGACGTCTGCAGGATGCGTCCGCCGTCGACCGGCGTGGTGAGCGTGTCGAGCATCGCGGATGCCTCGGGGTCGAGGCCCTCGGGGGCCTCAGCGCCTGGCGCCCCGCTGCCTGCGGCTCCCGCCGGAAGCACGACCACGGTCGTCCAGCCTTCGCCGACGACCTCGGGCTGCGGCATCCCCTCGGCCCGCTCGCCGGCACCGGCCTCGTGCTCTGCCTTCAGCTGCTCGAGCTCGGCGACGGTCGGGATCGGCACCTCGTGCTCGGTCACCGTGGTGCCCTCAGGGGGCGTGAATGCGAACACCGAGGCGTCGGGCGCCTCGAACGTCACCTCGGTGAACGCGACGCTGAACGCGGGCTCGGTCGCCTCGCGCGCCGTCACGGACGCCGCGAGCGCGACCCCCGTCTCGCCGTCGATCGCGACCGAGACCTCGCCGACGAGGGTGTCGGGATCGCGGGGCTCGAGCACGAGTTCATAGACCTCGCGACCGGCGACGAGCGCATCGGTGCCGACGCTCACCTCGGTCGTCTCGTCGAGCTTCGCGAGCGCCTGGTCGAGCACCTCAGCGGGAGTCGGCAGCGGCGTGCCGAGTTCGGCCTCGAGCTGGTCGCGCGCCTCGTCGGCGTGGGACTCGGCCCCGGCCTTCAGCGCGTCGAGCGCAGCGCGGTCGACGGTGACGTGGGTGGCCGCCTCTTCGGCGGAGCTGTAGATCCAGGCGTCGTCGGCCGAGAGGTAGATGTTCCGTTCGGCGAGTTCGTCGAGCACCTGCAGGCGCGCGTTCGTTCCATCGAGGTACACACGTGCGGTGTGCGTGCCGGTCGCGAGCGAGATGAGGTCGTCGAGATCGGTGGCGGATGACCCTTCATCGGCGTCGGACCCACCGCCCGGGCCGCCCCGGCCGAACCCGTCGCCACCTGTTCCGCCGCCCATCGTGCCGGTCAGACCCGACAGGTCGGGGAGCCCGAGCTCGGACGCCTGCTCGATGGTTCCCGACAGGGCATCGACGTCACTGGCCGCGGCGAACTCGAGCAGCTCGGCGGGCGTGAGGTCGGGTAGGTCTACGGCCGCGTTCGCCTGCATCGGCACGACCACGACGGCGACGCCGATCGCGATCGGCGCGGCGATGGCGGGGATCCAGCGGCTGAGCCGGCGGGACGCCCCAGTGCCTCGTTGGGCGCGCATGTGTTCAGGCTACGCCGAGCCGCGACATCCGTCATCGATCGGCGGCGAACACACAGGATGCGAGCGCGGCACGCGTCAACCCATTGCCCCTCGACGGTCTCTCCGGCTACGGTGAGGGCATTCGTCGCCGTTGTACCCAGTTCGGGGGGTTCTCATGGTCCACGTCACTCATCGTTCCGCGGTTCGCGGCGCGGGTCTCGCGCTCGCCGCAGTGTTGGCAGTGGGGGCGGTCGCGGCTGCGGCACCGGCCTCCGCGGCCGGCCGCCCAGCGCCGCCCGCCCCGTCGACGTCGACCGGACACGGCGGCGCCGTGTCCTCCGTCGACGCCGAGGCCAGTGCGGTCGGGCTCGAGGTGCTCCGCAAGGGCGGCAATGCCGCCGACGCCGCAGTGGCGACGGCCGCGGCGCTCGGGGTCACCGAGCCCTACAGCGCCGGAATCGGCGGTGGCGGATACTTCGTGTACTTCGACGCCGCGACGGGCGAGGTCACCACCATCGACGGGCGCGAGACGGCGCCCGCCGAGATGCCGAGCGATGCGTTCGTCGTCCCGGACACCGTGGACGCCGATCACCCGTTCGGCGTGGCTCGCCCCTTCGCCGACGTCGTGTCCTCCGGCCTCTCGGTCGGCGTTCCGGGCACTCTCGCGACCTGGGAGGCGGCCCTCGACCGGTTCGGCACGGAGTCGTTGAAAGAGATGTTGAAGCCGTCGATCCTGCTCGCGACCCGCGGCTTCCGAGTCGACGCGACGTTCGCCGCGCAGACGGCCGCCAACGAGGACCGGTTCGAGGAGTTCCCGGCCACCGCCGAGTTGTTCCTGCCGAACGACGCCCCGCCAGTGGTGGGCTCGACGTTCACGAACCCCGACCTCGCCAAGACGCTCCGGGAGATCGCGCTCCGCGGCACCGACGCGTTCTACGAGGGCGCGATCGCCGACGAGATCGCCGCCGTCGTTCAGGACCCGCAGACGATCGAAACGACCGATCTGCCCGCGTTCGCCGGCGTCATGACGGCAGACGACATCGCCGGCTACGAGGTGATCGAGCGGGATCCGACGCACATCGAGTACCGCGGCCTCGACGTCTACGGCATGGCGCCGTCGTCGTCGGGCGGCACCACGGTCGGCGAGTCGCTGAACATCCTCGAGAACTACGACCTCGCCGCCGAGGAGGTGCCGCAGGCACTGCACCTCTACCTCGAGGCCACGGCCCACGCCTTCGCCGACCGCGGTGCCTACGTCGGCGACCCGGCCTTCGTCGACGTGCCGACCGAGACCCTGCTGAGCCAGGACTTCGCTGATGCCCGCGCCTGCGTGATCGATCCGGATGTCGCGTCGGTCAAGCCCGTCGCGCCCGCACCGCTCGATGCGGCCGGTTGCGACGCGGTCGCCGCGGCCGAGCTGGCCGACACCGAGGGCATCTCGACGACCCACCTCTCGGTCGTCGACCAGTGGGGCAACGCGGTCGCGTACACGCTCACGATCGAGTCGACCGGCGGGTCGGGCATGACGGTGCCGGGCCGCGGATTCCTGCTGAACAACGAGCTCACCGACTTCAGCTTCCTTCCCAACCCCGCCGACCCGAACATCGTCGAGCCCGGCAAGCGCCCGCGATCGTCGATGTCGCCCACGATCGTGCTCGACGGCGGCGACGTGCGCTACGTCGTCGGCTCGCCCGGCGGGTCGATGATCATCACGACGGTCACGCAGGTGCTGATGAACCGCATCGACCTCGGGATGACCCTGCCCGAGGCGGTCGCGGCACCGCGCGCATCGCAGCGGAACACGGCGGCGGTCTCGGCCGAGCAGGCGTTCATCGACGCCTTCGGGGCCGAACTCGCAACATACGGACACCAGTTCGTGAGTCCGCCGCCGGCGGAGATCGGTGCCGTGGCCGCCATCGAGGTCGACGCAGACGGGCTCATGACCGCCGTTGCCGAACCCGTTCGCCGTGGCGGGGGCACCGGGTTGGTGGTCGATCCGGCTCCCTGAGCCGGGAGGCGGAGGCAGCGGGCGGCGGATCGGTCGGGACACCGATCCGCCGCCCGGAGGTCTCGATACGACCGCTGCGCGGCCTACTCGACCACCGAACTCAGAGCGCCCGCAGCCGCGGCGCGAGGTCGCGGGCGAACAGTTCCTGGAACCGCAACTGGTCGTGCCCGGGCGCGTGGAACACCAGGTGGTTGAAGCCCCAGTCGACGTACTGCTTGATCCCCGCGACGACCTCGTCGGGGTCGCTGCCGACGATCCAGCGCTTGGCGATCTGCTCGATCGGCAGGGCGTCGGCGGCGCGCTCCATCTCGACGGGGTCGGTGATGCTGTGCTTCTGCTCGGTCGAGAGCGACAGGGGCGACCAGAACCGCGTGTTCTCGAGTGCCGCCGTGGCGTCGGTGTCGTACGAGACCTTGATCTCGATCATGCGGTCGAGCGCGTCATAGGAACGGCCGCCCGCCTCGACGCCCTCCTTCACGGCCGGGATCAGCTGGTCGACGTAGAGCTCGGCACCCTTGCCCGACGTGCAGATGAACCCGTCGCCGGCACGGCCGGCGTACTTCGCCACGGTCGGCCCGCCAGCGGCGATGTACACGGGCACCGGGACATCCGGACGGTCGTAGATCGACGCGTCATGCGTGGAGTAGTAGTCGCCCTCGAAGTTGACGCGCTCGTCCTTCCACAGCGCCCGCATCAGCCGCACCGACTCGCGCAGCCGCGCGAATCGCTCGCGGAACTCGGGCCAGTCCTGCTCGCCCGCACCGCGGAACCCGGTGGCGATCTCGTTGAGCGCCTCACCCGTGCCGAAGCCCGCGATGATGCGCCCGGGGTAGAGCACGCCGAGCGACGCGAACGCCTGCGCGAGCACCGCCGGGTTGTACCGGAACGTCGGCGTCATCACGCTCGTGCCGATCCGGATCGTCGACGTTCGCTCGCCGACGGCGGCCATCCAGGCGAGCGAGAACGGGGCGTGACCGCCCTCGTGCCGCCACGGCTGGAAGTGGTCGCTCGTGAACACCGACTCGAAGCCGTTGGCCTCGGCGGCGACCGCGATCTCGACGAGCTCGCGTGGCGCGAACTGCTCGGCCGAGGCCTTGTATCCGAGGGTGAGCGTCATCTGGTTCCCTTTCGATCGGCGAGGTGCGCGACGACTTCGGCGGTGTGGTCGCCGACTCCATGGTGCAGCACGGCCTCGAGCGCGTCGACCGTGTCGACGTCGTGCGTGAGTCCGGTGAGGTCGGATGCCGCGAGCTCGACGAACCCGGCAGCCATGTGCCGCGCCGCGGAGTTGGGGCCGAAGAGTGGCTGGAACGCGGCGACTTCGTCGGCATCGCCTCCCGCGGCGACCGGAACGGCGGTCGCGAGCGTCGTGCCGGTTCCGTCGGCGTCGCGCACGAACGCGAGCGGATGCCGCGCCGCGGCCTCGAGCGCGGAGTGGAGCTCATCGGGGCGCAGCGCCGGGAGGTCGCCCAGCAGCACCGCGATACCGCCCTTGCGGTCGTGGAGGCGCGCGTGCGCGATGCCGTGCGCGATCGCGCGGCCGAGGCTGCGGGGTTCGACGACGGGCTCCGCGAGGAACTCGGCCCCACCGGCGAGCGCGGGGTCGTCGCCGACCACGATGACGCGCGCGACCGAACCCGCCGCCAGCGCGGCTGCGATCGTGTCGAGCGCGAACGCCCCGGCGAGCATCACCCGGGCGTCGTCGGCGACCGCGGGCGAGAGCCGGGTCTTGCCCGCCGGAGCGCTCTTCACGGGGATCACGACGGTCCACGAGAGCGGCGCGGGCGAGACATCCGCCGCCCCGGTCACGAACGCAACCCGGGCAGCACCTCGCGGCCGAACACGTCGAGGAACCCGCGCTGGTCACGGCCCGCGTTGTGCAGGTAGATGCGGTCGAAGCCGAGGTCGAGGTGACGCTGGATGGCCGCGCGGTGCACGTCGGGGTCCGCCGAGACGACCATGCGGTCGGTGAAGTCCTCGGGGCGCACGGTGCGCGCGAACTGCTCGAACTCGAACGGCGAGCGGATGTCGCTTCGCGGGAATCGCATGCCCCCGTTCGGCCACTCGGTGAGCGCGTTGCGCATCGCCTGCTCGTCGGTCGCGGCCCACGACAGGTGCAGCTGCAACACCTTCGGCATCGTGTCGGCGTCGCGGCCGCCCTCGCGCGCACCCTCGCGGAAGCGCGTGAGCAGCGTCGCGAGCTTCTCGATCGGAGCGCCCGTCGTGATCATGCCGTCGACCGTGCGGCCGGCGCGACGGGCGGTGATCGGCCCCGACGCGGCGACGAGGATCGGCGGGGCGACGGCCGGCATCGTCCAGAGCCGGGCCGCCTCGAGCGTGAAATGCGGGCCGGAGTGGCGCACGTCGCGGCCCGCGATCGACCCCGAGAAGAGCTTCTTGATCAGGTCGACGGCCTCGAACATGCGGTTGATGCGCTCGGGCGCCTCGGGCCAGTACTCGCCGACGACGTGCTCGTTGAGCGCGTCGCCGGATCCGATGCCGAGCCAGGTGCGGCCGGGGTAGAGCGCCGCCTGGGTCGCGGCGGCCTGGGCGACGACCGCAGGATGCATGCGGAACGTCGGGGTCGTCACGCCAGGACCGAGGTCGCCCGTCGTGCGGGCGCCGATCGCCGCGAGCACGCTCCACACGAACGACGACTCGCCCTGCGACGGCACCCATGGCTGGAAGTGGTCGCTCGCCATCGTGCCGCGGAACCCGTGCGCTTCGGCGAGCGCCGAGTACTCGACGGCGTCGGCAGGGGGGAAGCGCTCG
Organism: uncultured Actinomycetota bacterium; assembly: GCA_963758615.1. Taxonomy (GTDB): domain Bacteria; phylum Actinomycetota; class Actinomycetes; order Actinomycetales; family Microbacteriaceae; genus Agromyces. The sequence continues at coordinate 324,183 of CAVWVZ010000011.1, forward strand.
AGCATCGCGGCGTATCCGATGTGGGCTGGCACCCCTCCATCCTCCCGCAGCCGCCGGTCGAGGTAGCGACGCAGGAGCGTATCGAGACGCACCCGCCGGTCGAGTAGCGACGCAGGAGCGTATCGAGACGCACCGCCGGTCGAGTAGCGACGCAGGAGCGTATCGAGACCCACCCGCCGGTCGAGTAGCGACGCAGGAGCGTATCGAGACGCACCGCCGGTCGAGTAGCGACGCAGGAGCGTATCGAGACCTCGACACGGGGGTCTCGATACGGCGCTGGCGCGCCTACTCGACCGACGGGAGGTGCTGGCGCGCCTACTCGACCGACGGGAGCGGCGCGCTGACGGGCTCCGGCGAGCGGCCCCTCGGCCTGCGCCTCGTCGAAGCCGGCGCGGTAGCCCTCGTCGTAGGCCTCGTCGGCACCCTGGCGGAACAGGTCGCGTTCGGCGGGCCGCTGGATCGACCGCGCGCCGGGCAGGTCGAGGTCGCCGACGTACTGGCCGAGCCCGCGCACCACCGCCACGGGCACCCCGGCCGACTTGCCCTTGACGAGCTCGGCCGCCCCCGCGATCTCGTCGGCGACGCAGGGCATCGTGACGGCGAGGGCCTTGCCCGAGGCATCCGCGTGCCCTCGGAGGTCTTCGAAGATGTATACGCCCGCGGCGCCGATCGCGATGTCGGTCTGCCCCTCGCGCCACGGCCTGCCGAGCGTGTCCGACAGGATCACGCCGACGCGCGCGCCCGTGAGCGCGCGCAGGCCGGTGGCGAGCGCCCGTGCCGACGCGTCGGGGTCGACCGGCAGCAGCAGCACCGTGCCCTCGGGCGCGTTCGAGGCGTCGACGCCTGCTGCGGCGCCGATGATGCCCTGGCGGTTCTCGACGATGCGCGTGACTCCGGACTCGTGCTCGCGGATCGCCACGACCCGCACGGTCTCGGCGATGATCGCCTGCTCGCGGTCGTCGGCCTGCACGACGCGTCCTTCGGCCTTCGAGACGATCTTCGACGTGACGACGAGGATGTCGCCGTCACCGAGCTCGGTCGCGTCTGCGATGACCGCGGCCAGGTCGTCGCCCGCCGCGATCTCGGGAATGCCCTCGACACCCTCGATGCGATACTCCACTGCCACCGCGCTCCCCTCGTGCTGCCTCGATCTTTGCAGCACCTGGCGCGCCGATGCCAGAATTCGGCTGGCGGGGCGTTTCCTCGGGGGCCACCGTCCCGAGGAAGAGAGGGAGCCGCCATGACCGAGGCGGTACAACCGCACGATTCCAATCCGACCTCGGCACCGCCGAAGCGGCCCCTCGTGGTCTGGGACCTCGTGCTCACCATCGTGCTCCTGGTGCTGATGGTCGGCGCGGCGCTCATCGCGTCGTTCCTCTCCTTCTTCCTCGCGTTCGCGAGCGACTCGTGCGGCGCAAGCGCAGTCTGCGACTACGACCGCATTGCAACCGGCATGCTCGTCGCGATGATCGGGCCGCTCCTCGTCGGGCTGATCGCACTTGTCGCCGCCGTCATCGTGCTCGTCCTGAAGCGCATCGCGTTCTGGATCCCCATCGCGGGGATCGTGCTGATCGGCGCGATCTTCGTCGGTGCCGTCGCTCTGACCGCCTCTGGCGTGTCCATGGCGAGTGCGTAGCTCTCGCGCAAGGGGTTGAGTCGGTGGCTGCCGCCGTGGCTACGATCGAACATGAACGCCCGTCACTCCCGCCCGATCTCACCGGAATCCGACCCCGATCCCGCGCCCTCCGAGCAAGAGGCGCGGCCGGACCTCCGTCGCGACTTCGACCACGGTGACGGGCGCGATGAGACGCCGAACGAGCGCAGCGACCGCAACTGGAACGACATCCTCCAGGAGCTGCGCGTCGCACTCAACGGCACCCAGCTCATCGGCGGCTTCCTGCTCGCGGTCGCGTTCCAGCCCCGATTCGACGAGCTCGACACCTACCAGCTCACCCTCTACCTCGTCCTGGTGTCGCTGGCCGGCCTCGCGACGGTCGTCGGCCTGGCTCCCGTCACGCTGCACCGCACACTCTTCCGACGTCAAGTGAAGGAACGCGTCGTGCGCATCGGGAACCGGCTCCTCATCGGGCACCTGATCGTCGTCGCACTGCTCGTGATCGGGGTGTCCAGCCTGATCTTCGATTGGGCGCTCTCGCGCACCGCCGGGATCATCGCGCTGGTCGTCGGCGTGATCGTGCTCGTCGCGCTCTGGGTGGTGCTGCCGCGCCTCGTACTCGCCATGGGCGGGGAGGACGACCCCGCGGACATCGCGGCGGAATAGCGGAGGAGACGATCCGCGGGCGGGCACTCCTCAGCGCCCGCGCGTCGGTTCGGACCCGATACCCCGTTCGGGGGGTGGCGCGGGGTACTCAGGAGTCCTTACGATGCCGCCTATGTGCGCCTGGATCGGCGCCCGAACCCTACGAAGGACAATTCAATGACCCGAACCCCGCACGGCGCGCCGTGGCGCGTTGCGGCTTCCGCCGCTGCCGCCTGCGCGCTCCTGTTCGCCGGCACCACCACCGCGTTCGCCGACGAACCCCCGCCCGCCTCCCCCACCATCCCCGTCGAATCGCGCCACGTCCCCGCGGCGGCCGCGCAGCCCTCCGCAGAACAGCGGGCGGGCACCGCCGCCGACCCGACGACGCCCCGGAACAGGAGCCTCGGGATGTCGGCCGCCGACGCCGCCGCAGAGATCGGCGACGACGCCGTCGCGCGGATCACGGCGGGCACGGGCTCGATCTCGGGCACGATCACGAAACTCATCGACTACAAGGCGGACGCTCCGCTGAGCGGCGCCACCGTGACGGCACACACGTACGACGGGCCGCCCACCGACGTTCTGTCGCCAGCCCTCGCAACCGCGACAAGCGGTGCCGACGGCTCGTACACGCTCACCGGGCTCAGCACCGGCTCGTATGTCGTGCTCGTCAAGCACACCGCTTCGGGCTCGAAGCTGCTGCCCGACTTCTACCCGAACGCCGCGTACGCGTCGCAGGCGGAGGCGGTTCAGGTCACCGACGGTCAGGACACGCCCTCGATCGACGAGTTGCTCGCGCCGCTCCTCAGCGGCTACGTCGCGGGCGCGTCGCGTTACGAGACCTCTGCCGCCATCGCGGCCGAGTTCCAAGCGAATGTCGATTGCGTCTACCTCGCCTCCGGTGCGAACTTCCCCGACGCACTGAGCGCCGCCCCCGCCGCCGCGACCTGCGGCGGGCCGCTGCTGCTCGTCGAGCCGAACGCGGTGCCGGCGGCGATCGCCGCGCAACTCGCCCGCCTGAACCCGTCGAGCATCCACATCGCCGGCGGTACCGGCGCGGTCTCGAACGCGGTGCAGACGAAGGTGTCGCAGCTCGTCCCGGGTGCGGCCGTCTCGCGGCTCGCCGGTGCCGACCGCTACGCGACCTCGCGCGCGATCGTCGGCAAAGCGTTCGGAACGTCCGAGTTCGTCTGGATCGCGACCGGCGCGAACTTCCCCGATGCGCTGTCGGCGAGCAATGCCGCGGCGGCCTACGGCGAGCCCGTCCTGATCGTTCCCGGCACCGCGAAGTCGCTCGACAAGGCGACCATGGCCACGATCGCCGCACGCAACCCTGCGGCCGTCGCGATCGCCGGCGGTACGGGCGTGGTCTCGACGGGGATCGAGAACCAACTCTGGAACCTGTATGGCAAGATCCGCCTGCAGGGCGCCGACCGCTACGGCACCTCGCTCGCCATCAACAAGTTCGCCTGGGACGTGCCGGAAGGCCACTCCACGTCGGTGTACGCCTTCCTGACCAACGGCACGAAGTTCCCCGACGCACTCTCGGGTGCGGCGATGGCCGGGGGCCGATACAGTGCGCCGATGTACGCCGTGCCGCCGGCCTGCGTCCCCGACGCCGTCCAGCAGCACATCAAGGCCCTCAAGGTCTACGAGGCGTACCTGCTCGGCTACTTCTCGAAGATCTCGTTCGCCGAGCCGCTCAAGCGCTGCTGAGCCGGCACGATCGATGGGGCGGATGCCTCGTGGGCGACCACGGGGCATCCGCCCTCGTCGTGCTCGGGGTGTCGCCGGCCTGACCTACGCTTGAACCCATGCGCATCGCCACCTGGAACGTCAACTCGATCCGCACCCGCGTCGACCGCGTCGTCGACTGGATGGTGCGCGAAGACGTCGACGTGCTGGCCATGCAGGAGATCAAGTGCAAGCCCGAGCAGTTCCCCGCCGAGGCGTTCGAAGCGGCGGGCTATGAGCTCGCCATCCACGGGCTCAACCAGTGGAACGGGGTGGCCATCGCCAGCCGCTCGCCGATCCACGACGTCGAGACCACCTTCCCGGGCATGCCGGGGTTCCTGAAGGGCGACGAGGGCCCCGATCTTCCCAAAGAGGCGCGCGCGATGGGCGCCACCGTCGACGGGGTGCGGCTATGGAGCCTCTACGTGCCCAACGGGCGAGCACTCGGCGACCCGCACTACACCTACAAGCTCGACTGGCTCGCCGCGCTCACCGAGTACACGCGAGCCGAGACATCCGCTCGCCCCGACGTGCCGTTCACCCTCATGGGCGATTTCAACATCGCCCCGTTCGACATCGACAACGGCGACCCGACCGTCATCGTCGGGCAGACGACCCATGTCTCGCCGGCCGAGCGCGAGGCGTTCTTCGCGCTCGAGCAGGCCGGTGTCACCGACGTCGCCCGCGCCCGGGTTCCCGAGGGCCTCTTCACGTACTGGGACTACAAGCAGCTGCGGTTCCCGCGCAACGAGGGCATGCGCATCGACTTCGTCCTCGGCTCCACGGCGTTCGCCGCCGCGGTGACCGACGCGTCGATCCACCGCAACGAGCGCAAGGGCGTCGCGCCGAGCGATCACGTGCCGGTGCTCGTCGACCTCGCCCTCGGTGACGACGACGGCGGCGATCTCCCGATGATCTTCGGCTGACTCGGCGGTCGTTCACCGAATCGGGTTACCCTCGAAAGGGTGACGACCCTTCCCGAGCCCGCGACCGCCGACACCTTCACCGGTGTCGTGTTCGGTGGCCGCTACCGCATCGACGGGCTCATCGGTCGAGGCGGCATGGCGTCGGTGTACCGCGGCACCGACACCGCGCTCGGCCGTGCGGTCGCCGTGAAGGTGTTCGCCGAGGCGGCCGAGGGCATCGACGACGTCGCCCGGCGCCGCTCAGAGGTGGCGCTGCTCGCGAGCGTCGAGCACCGCGCGCTCGTGCGGCTCTACGACGCCGCCCGCGACGACGCGACCGGCCGCGAATACCTCGTCATGGAGCTCGTCGACGGGCGCGACCTGCGCGAGACGCTGCGATCGGGGCCGGTCGGGCGCTGCCGATGCCGCAGGCCTCGCGGCCGACGTCGGCGAGGCACTGCACGTGATCCACTCGCGGGGCATCGTGCACCGCGACGTGAAGCCGGCGAACGTACTGCTCGAGCCGGCGCACCTGCCCACGCGCACCTGGAATGCGAAGCTCGCCGACTTCGGCATCGCGCGACTCATCGACGACGCGCGCATCACGCGCACGGGCCTGCTCATCGGGACGCCCGGCTTCCTCAGCCCCGAGCAGGTCAGCGGCCAGCCCGCGGGCAGCGCGACCGACGTCTACGCCCTCGGCCTGGTGCTGCTCGAGGCCCGCACCGGCAGCCCCGCCTTCCCGGGGTCAGCCGGAGAGGCGGCGAGCGCGCGGCTGGTACGCGACCCCGACGTCCCCGATGCATTCGGGCCCGGGTGGGTCGACCTGCTGCGCGCGATGACCGCACGGGACCCCGCTGCGCGGCCGACGGCGCTCGAGGTCGCGGTCGCCGCCGCACAGCTCGACCACGGGTCATCCGCACCCGCCGTGGCCGGGGGCAACGGCGCGAGCGGCGCGAATGCGGCGTTCGCCGGCGCCGAGATCGCCGACGCCGCGACCGTCGCGGTGGACGCGCCCGACGACGGAACGGCCCCGACCCGGCGGCTGACGATGCCCGCGCCGGCCGGCGCTGCCTCCGCGGGCGACGCCCAGGCGTTCCCGACCGCACAGACGCGGATCATGACGGCACCCGACGCCGCGCCACCCGTGCCTTCGACGCCGGCGAAGCCGCGTCGACGGCGGCGGGGGCCGCTCGCCGCCATCCTCGTGATCGTCGCGGCCGTCGTGGTCGCCGGCGTGCTGTTCCTCCCGGGCCTCATCGCCGCGATGAACCCCGAGCCGGCTGCGCCCGAACCCCTGCCCACGCTCCCCGCGGAACTCGGCGAACTGGGCGACCACCTGCAACAACTCGATGAGGCGGTGACCCCATGACGCGACTGCGAATCACGCTGACGGCGACGGCCGTCACGGCCGCGCTCGCCCTCGGCCTCGGCGGGTGCGCAGCGGCACAACCGTCGCCCGCTGAAGGCCTGCACGCCTCGGTCGTGCAGATCGCCCAGCGCGCGAGCGTCGAGGACTTCACCGGCGCGATGGCCGAACTGCTGCTGCTCGAGCGAGCCGTCGATGCGGCGGTCACCGCCGGAGAGCTCGACGATGCCCGCGAGGCCGAGATCCGCGCGGCGATCGAACTCGTGCGAGCCGACCTCGATGCCGCGGCATCGCCGACACCGACGCCGACCCCGGCCGATACCGGCAACGATGGCAACGACGGCGACGGCGACAACAGCGGTCCGGGCAACAGCGGCAACAACGGCAGCAAGGGCAACAAGGACAACAAGGACAAGGGCGGCGACGAGGACGACGACTGAGTCGGGTGCTGCTCGTTCAGGGGATTCTCGCGCCACGCCGTTCGGGCAGACCGACGCAGCGGCGTGTCGGCCAGATCCCCTGAACGAGCAGACTCGAGCTCGCGCGAAGCGGCTGGTCCGGACCGTCGAGTGAACTGCGTAGTCTCGAGGGATGCCACGCCTCACGACCCCGGGTGCCGATCTGTACTACGAGTCGAACGGGCCGGCGTCGGCACCTGCGCTGCTGCTCATTCCGGCTGGCATCGCGACGCTGCGGATGTGGGACGAGCAGGTTCCCGATCTCGCGCGTGACCACTTCGTCGTGACCTACGACCCGCGCGGGTTCGGCGGCACCCGTCACGACCCCGCGGTGCCGTTCGCGAACCACCGCGACGCCATCGCGGTGCTCGATCACCTCGGCGTCGCTCGCGCGACGGTGGTCGGCGCGAGCCGTGGCGGCAAGATCGCGCTCGACGTCGCACTCGATGCTCCCGACCGGGTGGCCGGTGTCGTCACGGTCGGGTCGGGCCCGAGCGGCCATCCCGATGTGCCCCCCACCGACGCCGAGCAGCGACTCGTCGACGAGATCGACGGGATCGATCCGACGGTCGACCCCGCCCGGCTCGTTCGCCTCGAGACGTCGCTCTGGGCGGTCGGTCCGTCGCGATCCGAGTCGGCCCTCGACCCCCGATTCGTGCGACGCGCACACGAACTGAATGCGCCGAACATCGCGCACGCAGCCGACGACGGCACGATGCTCCCGCTCGAACCGCCGGCCTTCGGCCGGCTGCGGGACATCCGCTCGCCGGCGCTCGCCATGGTCGGCGACCACGACCTGAGCGAGGTGATCGCGCAGTACGAGCACCTGATCGAACACCTTCCCGACGTGACGGGAGTCCGCTTCAGCGACGCGGCGCACCTGCCGAGCGTCGAACGACCGGAGCGGTTCCTGCAGGCGCTGCGCGACTGGCTGGGCGAGCGCGGGCTCTAGACGCGAGCGCGTCAGGGACGGCCGGTGAACCGCTCCATCGTGCGGTAGACGCCGAACCCGTCGCCGACGATGCGGTCGAACGCCCGCGTCGGCAGCAGGCCGCGCAGCGCGCGCGAGAACCCGACGCTCCAGGGCAGCTGCACGAGCGGCCGCCCGGCGAGCATGGCGCGCCACACCCGGTCGACGACGTACTCGGGCTCGAGGACCGGCGCGAGCACCGGCCCGCGAGCACCCGCGAACATTCCCGTGGAGATGTAGCTCGGCGTGACGGTGGTGACCTTCACGTTGCCGTGGTCGGCCTGCTCGAGCTCGAGGCGCAGCGAGTCGCTCCACCCGATGAGCGCGGCCTTCGATGCGGCGTAGACCGCCATGCGCGGATTGGCGAGCGTGCCCGCCGCCGAGGCGATGTTCACGATGCGCGCCTCACGATATGCGTTCGCCATCATGCCGGGCAGGAACTCGCGGGTGATGTACATCGGCGCGAGCGCGTTGACCTGCATGGTGGGGCGGGTGTCGTCGCCGTTGTCGGTCGCCCAGAAGTACCGGTTGCCGCGCACGATGCCCGCGTTGTTGATGAGCACGTCGGGGTTGCCGACCTCCTTGCGCACCTTCTGCGCGGTCTTCGCGATTGCGCCGAGGTCGCCCACGTCGACCACGAACGACGAGATGCGAGTGCGGCCCTGCGAGACCGAGCCCAGCGCATCGACGGTGCGCGCGAGGGCGAAGGAGTCACGATCCCAGAGGGTGACGGATGCCGCGCGCTCGGCCACCGCGCGCTCGGCGTACATGCGCCCCATGCCGCCGGCCGCACCCGTGATGAGCACTCTCGCGCCACGCACCGTTCTCGTCATCCCTCAATCTTCGCGCACGCGGCATCCAACCCGATGCCTGCTGCGGCAGCACCTCACCCGCGCGCAACGCCGCCTGCTCGGGCGATGACGGCCCGACGGTGCAGCAGGCCCTCCTCCCGCTCGTTCGAGGTCATCGCAGCGGCGCGTTCGAACTCGATCGCGGCCTCCTCGTTCCGGCCGAGCCGAAGGTACAGGTCGCCCCGCACGGCCGGCACGAGGTGATAGCCGCGAAGCGATTCGAATCCAGCGAGTTGCTCGAGCAGCTCGAGCCCTGCCTCAGGCCCATATGCCCGGCCGAGCGCGACCGCGCGATTCAACTCGACCACGGGCGACCCCGTGAGGCCGGCCAGTTCCTCGTACAGATCGGCGACGCGCGGCCAATCGGTGTCGCCGACGGATGCCGCGCGCGCGTGCTCGGCGGCGATGGCGGCTTGCAGCAGGTAGGGGCCACGAGCGGCGTCCGCGCGCGACGCGGCCACGAGCGCCTCAGCTCGGGCGAGGGCTTCGAGCCCACGGCTGATGCGCGAGGCATCCCACCGCTCGCGGTCCTGGTCGTCGAGGAGGATCGGCTCGCCGTCGGCTCCGGCGCGTGCGGCGAGCCTCGAGGACTGGAGCTCCATGAGCGCCGAGAGCCCGTGCACCTCGGCGTCGTCGGGCACGAGCGCCGTGAGGATGCGGCCGAGCCGCACCGCCTCGTCGCAGAGCTGCGGTCGCATCCAGTCCGCGCCCTCCGTTGCGGAATAGCCCTCGTTGAAGAGCAGGTAGATGACGCCGAGCACCGTCGTCAGGCGCTCGGCGCGCTCGGCGCCGCTCGGCTCCTCGATCGCGGCGTCAGCCTCGGTCAGGGTGCGCTTGGCTCGGGAGATGCGCTGCGCGATCGTGGCCTCGGGGGCCAAGTGGGCCCGCGCGATCTCACGCGTCGAGAGTCCGGCGACGAGCTTGAGGGTCAGCGTGCTCTGCGCTTCGGTGGTGAGAGCGGGGTGGCAGCAGATGAACATGAGCCGCAGCACGTCGTCCTCGACGTGGTCGATGCCCGCACCGGGGTCGTCATCGGCGGTCTCGGCCAGGTCGCGGGCGATCATCGCGGCGGCCCGGTCGTGCTTGGCGCGCTCGCGGAACGCGTCGATCGCGCGACGCTTCGCGGTGGTCATCAGCCAGGCGCCGGGTTTCTCGGGGATCCCCGAGACGGGCCACTGCGCGAGCGCGGCGACGATCGCGTCCTGCGCGACGTCCTCGGCGAGCCCGACGTCGCGCACGATGCGCACGAGCGCGGCGATGAGCCGCGTCGACTCCAGTCGCCAGACCGCCTCGATGGCGGCGCGTGTGGTCTCGTCTCCCACGGGAGTGATCCGACCACACGCGCCGCCGACGACGCAAGCGTGTGGAATGCCGGGTGGCTGCTAGAACTCCGCGATCTGGCGGATCTCGACGCTGCCCTCCCACCCGGGCCAGTGATCCTTGTGGATCTGCATGAGCCGCCGCCCGAGCTCGAGTGCCTCCTCGCGCGAGCGGACCTCGATGACGGCATAGCCGCCGACGAGCTCCTTCGCCTCGGTGAACGGACCGTCGACTGCCTTGATGTTCCCGTCGACGAGCGACACGATCGCACCGGCCGCGCTCGGCAGCAGACCTTCGCTCTCGATGAGCACGCCGTTCGCGCGGCCCCATCGGTCGTACTCGGCCATCGCCTCGTAGACTCCGGGCGGCGCCTCGCCGTTCGACTCCCTGGACGTGATCAGGCACATGTATCGCATGGGATCCCTCTTCCATGAGGCGTGCTCGGTCGGCTCGCCTTCACGATAGCGTCGGCGGCTCCCTCCGGTTCTCGACATCGGTCCCAGGAATTTCTTCGAGAGATGTCGAGAATCGCCGTACCACCGCGACGACCTGGTGAGCGGCCGGGTTCGACGGTCGCACCGACGGAAGGACATGACGATGACCACCACAACGCACGCGGCGACCGATGCCTCGCGCCGGATCGCCCACGCCGACGGCCGCACCGACCGGGCACTCGTGACCGCCGGCGCCGTCGCCGGGCCTGTCTTCGTGCTCACCGCGGCCGTGCAGACGGTGTCCCGTGACGGGTTCGACCTCACGCGGCAACCGATCAGCCTGCTCTCGCTCGGCGATGCCGGCTGGGTGCAGATCACGAACTTCATCCTCGCCGGGGTGCTCATGCTCGGCTTCGCCGTCGGTGCGGGACGCGCGTTGCGGGGCGGGCCGTCGCGCCGGTGGGCGCCGTGGCTCTTCGGCGTCTTCGGCATCGGACTCATGATCGGCGGTGCGTTCACCGCGGACCCGGCGCTCGGCTTCCCGGCCGGCGCGCCCGAAGGCATACCCCTGACGATGAGCTTCCATGCGATGGTGCACGCGGTCGCCCCGCCGCTCGCGTTCACCGCCCTCGTCATCGGGATGTTCGTGGTCGCGCACCGGCTCGCATGGGAGGGCCGACGCGGCGTGGCAGTGTGGACTCGAATCGCGGCGGTCGCGTGCTTCGCACTCTCGATTCCGGTGGGACCCGGCTTCAGCGTGCGTCTCTTCCTTGCCGTGGCGCTCGGCTTCGGATGGATCACCGCCTACGCCGTCTCGTTGCTCCGGCGGCCGAACGTCGCGTAGCCCGGCGCGGCATGCGTCACTGACCATTTCGGCTCGACGATACGGATGCCGCGTATGCGAGCATGGGCGCATGCCGAACTCCGACATCCGATTGGTGGCGAAGAACGACGCGCAGCTGGAGCGCTGGCTCGTCGAGTCGATGGCCGAGTACGAGAAGGCCCGCATCGCGGCGGGCGACACCGCCGAGCAGGCGGTCGCGGCGCGCAAGGAGTCGGAGGCGCGGTTCTTCCCCGACCGACGGCCCGCCGCGGGCCAGCTCATCTTCACGGTGCTCGTCGATGGTGACGATGCGGGCTGGCTGTGGATCGGCCCGTGGAAGGACACCGACGGCGACGGCGGAGACGGCGACCCGTGGTGGGTGTGGGACATCCGCGTGCACGAGGCATTCCAGCGTCGCGGAATCGGTCGCGCGACGATGCTCGAGGCCGAGCGCATCGCCCGTGAGCACGGTGCCGCGTCGCTCGGGCTGAACGTGTTCGCCAACAACGTGGCGGCGATCAGGCTCTACGAGAGCCTCGGGTACCTCACGACGTCGCTGCACATGTTCAAGGACGTCTGAGCCCTCGGGCGCTCCGTCCCCCGGTCGCCCGCCCGGCCTGCGGCTCTGTTACGTCGCGGGTCGTCGCCGCTTACCGCCGTGCAGCACCTCGGATATTTTCGGGACATCCCCCGTCCCGTCCGCCGAGGAGCAGTGATGACCACGTCATCCGCAGGCAATGAGCCGACCGCCCAGGTGGTCGCGCGCGCCGCGGGCGACGTCGTGACTGCGGCTCCGATCTCGTTCCACGGGGTCGGGCGCACATTCGGCTCGGCAGATGCCGCGCGCCCTGTGCTGCGCGACATCGACCTCGAGGTCGCCGCCGGCGAGATCGTCGCGATCCTCGGCCCGAGCGGCTGCGGCAAGTCGACCCTGCTGCGCATCGCGGGCGGCCTCGACCGGCCGTCCGACGGTGTCGTCGCCATCGACGGCAGCACCGTCGCACCGTTCGACGCACGCTCGGCGGTGGGGTTCCAGGAGCCGCGGCTGCTGCCGTGGCGAACGGTCGCCGGCAACATCGCCCTCGGCCTGCCGCGAGGCACCGCGCGCGACGCCGGTCGCGCGCACGTCGCCCGGCTGCTCGAACTCGTCGGGCTCGCCGACTTCGCCGAGCACCGGCCGCGCGAGGTGTCGGGCGGCATGGCACAGCGCACCTCCCTGGCGCGCGCCCTCGCGCGCAACCCGGCGGTGCTGCTGCTCGACGAACCCTTCGGCGCACTCGACGCCCTGACCCGGCTGAAGATGCAGGACCTGCTGCTCGACGTGCACGCGGCCGAGCCCACCACCGTGCTGCTCGTCACGCATGACGTCGACGAGGCGTTGCAGCTCGCAGACCGGGTCATCCTGCTCGGCAACGACGGCGACCGGCCGGGTGCCCGCATCCAGCAGACCGTCGTCGTACCGGGCCACCGTCCGCGCGACCGGGGCTCGGCCGAGCTCGCCGAACTCCGCGGACGCCTGCTCGACGGACTCGGCATCGACCGGCACGGCGACGCCCGCGGCGTGCCCACCACGACGACCATCCCGCACTACCCGTACTGACCGACAAACGCCGATCGAGTGGCCGAAGGCTGTATCGAGATCACCGCATCAGGTCTCGATACGCGCCTCCGGCGCTACTCGACCGGCGAGAAGCTGAAGGAGTCACCATGTCCCGTCCCCCGTTCCTCCGATCCGCGCTCGTCGCGGGTGCCGCCGCCGCGGCGCTGCTGCTCTCGGGCTGCGTCGCCGGCGAAGGCCAGGCCTCCGAGCCCGAGCCCGCCGAGTCGGGCGAGGCCGTCTCGCTCGAGGGCCAGACGCTCAACATCGACTTCGCCACGTACAACCCGCTGAGCCTCGTCATCAAGGACCAGGGCTGGCTCGAAGAGGCCGGCCTCGAGGTCACGTGGGTGCAGTCGGCCGGGTCGAACAAGGCCAACGAAGCGCTGCGCGCCGGCGCGATCGACGTCGGCTCCACGGCCGGCTCGGCCGCCCTGCTCGCCCGCTCGAACGGCTCGCCGATCCAGGTCATCGACATCTACTCCCAGCCCGAGTGGGCGGCGCTCGTGGCTCCCGAAGGCTCGCCGATCGCGTCGGTCGAAGACCTGAAGGGCAAGCAGGTCGCGGTCACCAAGGGCACCGATCCCTACTTCTTCCTGCTGCAGTCGCTCGAGGCCGAAGGTCTCGCACCCGAGGACATCACGGTGCAGAACCTGCAGCACGCCGACGGCTGGGCGGCCCTGCAGAACGGGTCGGTCGACGCGTGGTCGGGCCTCGACCCGATCATGGCCGGCGCTGAGGAGGCCGGAGCGACGCTGTTCTACCGCAACGTCGACTTCAACAGCTACGGCTTCCTGAACGCCACCGAGTCGTTCATCGCCGAGAAGCCCGAGGTCGCGCAGGCGGTCGTCGACGCCTACGAGTCCGCTCGCGCGTGGGCCGTCGAGAACCCAGAGGAGACCGCCGCGATCCTCGCCGAGGTCGCGGCGCTCGATACGGCCGTCGCGACGAAGGTCATCGACGAGCGCACCAACCTCGACGTCGACAACGTGCCCGGTGACGCACAGGTCGCGGTGCTCGAGAAGATCGGCCCGATCTTCGTCGAGCTCGGCGACGTCGCGAGCCAGCAGCAGGTCGACGAGGCGCTCGCCTCGCTCATCAACGACACGTTCGCCACGCAGGCCGACTCGGCCCGCTTCGAGTGAGGTTCGCTCCGGGGGTGGGAACCCGACATTTCGACGGGCTGACCGCAGTCCGTACGTCGGAAGACCACCCCCGGAGTGGGCGCGGAGAGAGGGAGCAGGACCCATGAGCGAAGCGGATGCCGCCACGTCGGTCGATCGCGGGTTCGCTGCGCCCGTGACCGACGGCGGACTCGCGGTCGCCGCCGCCGGTCCGGTCGGACCGTCGGGCGTCGACCGGCCCGAGCGCCCGCTCGGCCACCAGCCGTCCCCCACGTCCGGGTCGGCGCGTCGCCGGCTCGTCGACCGCCGCTGGTTCCGGGTGGTCGGCGGCGCCGTCATCCCGGTCGTGCTGCTCATCACGTGGCAGCTCGTGTCGACGAGCGGGCTCGTCCCCGTGTCGATGCTGCCGACGCCCGAGATGGTGTGGCTCGCCGCCGTCGACCTCGCGCAGCGCGGTCTGCTCGGCCTCTACGTCGCCATCTCGACGCAGCGCGTGTTCCTCGGCTTCGCGTTCGGCGCGGCGCTCGGCCTCGCCTTCGGCGCGGTCGTGGGGCTCTCCAAGCTCGGCGACATCCTGCTCTCCCCGACGCTCGGTGCGATCCGCGCGGTGCCGTCGCTCGCGTGGGTTCCGCTGCTGATCCTCTGGTTCAAGATCGGCGAGGACTCGAAGATCATCCTCATCGCGATCGGCGCGTTCTTCCCCGTGTACACGATCGTCGCCGCCGCCCTGCGCCACGTCGATCGCCACCTGCTCGAGGCCGGTCGGGCATTCGGCCTGCGCGGCGTCCCGCTGTTCACGACGGTGCAGCTGCCCGCGGTCGTGCCGTCGGTCATCTCGGCGCTCCGCCTCGCACTCGCGCAGGCGTGGCTCTTCCTCGTCGCCGCCGAGCTCATCGCGAGCTCGATGGGCCTCGGGTTCCTGCTCGTCGACTCGGGCAACAACGGCCGCATCGACCGCATCTTCCTCGCGATCATCCTGCTCGCCGTGCTCGGCAAGCTCACCGACTCGCTCGTGGGACTCTTCGAGCGCTGGGCGATCAAGCGATGGGCGTGAACGACGCGCCCTCGACGGCACCCCGCACCGCACCGGCACCGGCCCCGCGATCACGACCCTCGCGCACGAATCGCGGACGTATCCGCCCGACCCCGCCTTCGCTGCGACCGCCAATGCCGACGCCGCGTTCGTCGCCGCGGCAGCGGCCGACCCGCTCGCATTCTGGGCACGCGAGTCCGAGCGGCTCGATTGGGCCGAGCCCTGGCACACCCTGCACGAGTGGCAGCCGACGGATGCCTCGGCCACGACGATCCCCCAGGCCACGTGGTTCGCGGGCGGGCGCCTGAACGTCGCCGTCAACTGCGTCGACCGGCACGTCGCTGCGGGCCGCGGCGAACGTGTCGCGTTCCACTTCGAGGGCGAACGCGGCGACCGCCGCTCGCTCACCTACGCCGAGCTCCAGCGCGAGGTGTCGCGCGCCGCGAACGCCCTCGCCGCCCTCGGCATCGGCCGCGGCGACCGGGTCGTCATCTACCTGCCCGTGCTGCTCGAGACCGTCATCGCCACGCTCGCGATCGCGCGCCTCGGGGCGATCCACTCGCTCGTGTTCGGCGGGTTCTCGGCCGAGGCGCTGCGGTTCCGCGTCGCCGACACGGGAGCGAAGCTGCTCATCACGAGCGACGGCCAGTTCCGCCGCGGCACGGCGGTCGCGGTGAAGGCCGCGGCCGACGAGGCCGTGGCGGGGCTCGACCACGTCGAGCACGTGCTCGTCGTGCGCCGCACCGGCGACGAGACGCCCGGCATCCCGTGGACCCCGGGTCGCGACGTGTGGTGGCACGACGCCGTCGGCGGGGCATCCGATCATCACGACGCCGAGTTCTTCGACGCCGAGACGCCGCTCTTCATCATCTACACGTCGGGCACGACCGGCCGGCCGAAGGGGCTCGTGCACACGAGCGGCGGGTACCTCACGCACGCGGCCTCGACGTTCCGCTCGGTGTTCGACGCGAAGCCCGACACCGACGTGTACTGGTGCACTGCCGACCTCGCGTGGGTGACCGCCCACTCGTACGTGCTCTACGGTCCGCTGCTCAACGGCGTGACCAGCGTCATCTACGAGGGCACGCCGAACACGCCGCACCCCGGCCGGCACTTCGAGGTCATCGAGCGCTACGGGGTCACGACGTACTACACGGCGCCGACGCTGATCCGCTCGTTCATGAGCTGGTTCCCCGAAGGCGTGCCCGCCGCCTACGACCGCTCGACGATCCGCCTGCTCGGATCGGTCGGCGAGGCGATCAACCCCGCGGCGTGGGAGTGGTTCCGCGACGAACTCGGCGCCGGCAGCGCACCGATCGTCGACACCTGGTGGCAGTCCGAGACGGGCGCGGCGGTCATGGCGCCGCTGCCCGGACTCTCGACACTGAAGCCCGGCTCGTCGCTTCGCGCGCTGCCCGGGCTCACGACCCGCGTCGTCGACGAGCTCGGCGACGACGTCGCCCGCGGCGAGGGCGGCTACCTCGTGATCGACGGCACCTGGCCCGGGATGGCCCGCACCGTGTGGGGCGACCCCGAGCGGTACCGCGACTCGTACTGGGCGCGGTTCGCGGGCCGCGGCTACTTCTTCTCGGGCGACGGCGCGAAGGTCGACGCCGACGGCGACATCTGGCTGCTCGGACGCGTCGACGACGTCATCAACGTGTCGGGGCACCGGCTCTCGACGATCGAGATCGAGTCGGCGCTCGTCGCCCACCCCGAGGTCGCCGAGGCCGGCGTCGTCGGGGTGACCGATGGCACGACGGGCGAGGCGATCGCCGCGTTCGTGGTCACCGGCGACGGCGTCGAAGGGCGGGCGGATGCCTCGGCTGATGTCGCCGCTCGGGCGCGGGCGCTGCGCACCCACGTGACGACCGCGATCGGGCCGATCGCGAAGCCCCGCGACATCCTGTTCGTCGCCGAGCTTCCGAAGACCCGCTCCGGCAAGATCATGCGGCGGTTGCTCGTCGACCTCGCCGAGGGTCGTGCGCTCGGCGACACGACGTCGCTGCAGGACGGCGAGGTGCCCGCGCGCATCGCGGCCGTGCTGGCGGCTCGCTGATCCGCTGCCCGCTGCCCGCTGCTCGCTGACGCTGACCCGCTGACCTCAGCGCGGCCCGTGTGACACGGTCTGCCCGGCGGCCGGGTACGTTCCGCCGAGCTGCTCGCCCACCGTCGCGAGCGTGAAGCCGCGATCGCGGAGGCCGTCGATGACGCCGGGCACGGCGGCGACGGTCGCGGAGTGCGTGTCGTGCATGAGCACGATGCTGCCGCGCGACGACTGCCCGACCGCCCGCTCGGCGACCGCGTCGCTGCCGGGCTCGGTCCAGTCGAGCGTGTCGACGTCCCACACCACGATCGGCAGGCCGACGACCCCTCGAACACGTTTGTCGACGTCACCGTAGGGCGGGCGCAGCGACCCGGCCGTCACCCCGGTCGCGGCGGAGATCGCGGCCTGCGTGCGCTGCACCTGCGAACGCACCTCGGGGTCGGGCAGCTTGGTGAGCTGCGGATGGTTCCAGGTGTGGTTGCCGAGCTCGTGGCCCTCGGCGACGAGCCGGTTCGCCACCTCGGGGCGACGCTCGACATTCACGCCCTGCAGGAAGAACGTCGCCGGTGCGCGCCAGTCGTGCAGGGTGTCGATGAGTCCGCCGGTGAGCGAGGTCGGACCGTCGTCGAACGTGATCGACGCGCAGGCGACGAGGGTGCAGTCGATCGGGTCGGCGGCGGCCGGCGCATCCGCGACCTGGAACGGCTCACCCCCGGCGACAACGCCGTGCACGGCCGTGCCGAACGGGCTGAGGAACGGCGCGAGCAGCCGCGCCGGCACGAGCACCGACACGAGGCGCCGCCCGAGACCGTCGGGACTCGGCTCGAGCGGCACCTGCACGACGAGGTCGTCGGCCATGACGACCGTGTCGGCGAGCATCGTGCGAACCGCCTCGGGCGCGAGCGCCGCGAACGGGTCGGACGGCGTGGGCGCGAACCCGCCGGCACGAAGCCCCTCGGCGAGCAGTGCGAGCACGCGCTGCTCGGTGCCCGGTCGATACAGGGCCGAACCGTCGCCGATCTCGCCGGTCGCGACATCCGCGTACCAGACGGCGCGTTCGAGCGGAGCGGCCGACGCCCCATCGCGACGCAGCACGATGAGCCGCTCCCCGACGACAGAACCTGCCGCCGCGACGATCTGGCAGTCGACGGTGAGGCTCACGCCGGCCGGCGGGGTGAGCGGATGCTGCGCGCACGCCGGTCCCACGCCGCCGGGCGCGATGTCGACGCCGGGTGACCAGGGAACGCCCTGCTCGGCGGCCACGCCGCGTGCGAGTTCGGAGAACCGCGCGTCGAGCGCATCGCCGAAGGCGGTCACGCCCGCCGGCGTCGCCCAGCGCACCACGACCGCGAAGTCCGGCGCGGCCATCGCCGCGAGACGGGCGACCAGGCCCGGAGCAGCCCCAGGCCCCAGGCGCGGAAGGCGGTACCCGATGTCGGCGCGCGGCTGCGCCGGTGTCGACGCGGTCGGCGGTTCGACCTCCCCCGACGCGACCGGGCCCGACGACGCCGTGCGTTGCGCAGTGGAACCAGGGGTCTGGGTGGGGTTGTGCCCCATCGAGTCGTCGACGCCCGGCACGGTGCATCCGGCGAGCGCGAGCAGGCCGACGAGTCCGATCCCCGCCCGCCACCGGCTTCGCCGACCGCGCCTCATGCCGCCACCTTAGGCGACGATTCCTCAGGACTCAGCCGACTCGGCCGAGTCGAGGGGATCAGCCGGCCGAGCTGAGGGTCACCAGGGCTCTCCGGCCTCGGGCATCAGGTTGCGAGCCTTCTCGACCGAGTCGAGGAAGCAGGTGTCGAGCACCTCGGTGGCGGCCGGCTCGATGCCGTAGTCGCCGGTGAGGCGCAGGCCCACGATGGTGTTGATGAGCATGCCGGTGGCCATGAATGCCCGAGTCTCTTCGGCCGAGAAGCCGGCGTCCTCGCGCACGAACCGCCAGATGGCGCTGAAGCCGGCGCGCGCGACCCGCCCGATCTCGGGCTCGCCGCCGAGTGCGGTGGAGTTCGCGATGACCGAGAGCATGCCGCGCTCGGTGAGCAGGCCGGTGTAGGCGGTGCCCATGCGCTCGGAGCGTCCGTCGGGATCGCCCGGAAGGGCGCGGCGGAAATCGTCGAGGAGCCGCGCGTAGGCGCGCTCGATCACGGCGATGAAGAGCTTCTCCTTCGTGCCGAAGAGGCGCACGACGTAGGGCTGGCTCACCCCGGCCGCCCGCGCGACCTCGTCGGTGGTGGTGCCGACGTAGGTCTTCGCGCCGAAGACCGCTGTGGCCGCCTCGAGGATCAGCTCGCGGCGATCGGAGGCCTTCATGCGCGGGGCCGTGGAAACTTCTTCGACCGTCATGCTTGACATGTTATCAGTCGATTACTACTCTGCAAGTAATCATCCGATAACAACCTAGGAGAACTCGTGTCCACCACCCTCGAGACCACGGCCCAGCCGCCCGCCCGCGTCGGCGCGCGTCGCCCGAGCCCGCTCTGGCTGGTGCTCGTCGCCACCGCGCTCCCGACGTTCATGGCCACCCTCGACAACCTCGTGATGACGAATGCGCTGCCGGTGCTGCACGCCGAGTTCGGGGCATCCGTCGAAGAACTGCAGTGGTTCATGAACGCGTACACGCTCGCGTTCGCGAGCACGATCCTCATGGCGGTCGCCCTCGGCGACCGCTACGGCCGGCGAACCCTGTTCGTCATCGGCATCATCGTCTTCACGCTGAGCTCGGCGTTCGCAGCGCTCTCGACCGACTCGGGCCAGCTCATCGTCGCCCGCGCCGTGCAGGGCTTCGGCGCCGCGGCGATCATGCCGCTGTCGCTCACGCTGCTCGTCGGCGCGGTGCCGCTCGCGCGCCGCGCACTCGCCATCGGCATCTGGGGCGGCGTCACCGGCCTCGGCGTCGCCACCGGGCCGCTCATCGGAGGCGCGGTGCTCGAGGGCTGGGTGTGGCAGGCGATCTTCTGGATCAACGTGCCCGTCGGCGTCATCTCGGTCGCGCTCGCGCTCATCGCACTGCCCAACAGCTTCGGTGCCCGGCTGCGCGCCGACATCGTCGGCCTCGTGCTCTCAGGCGTCGGGCTGCTCGGGCTGGTGTACGGCATCGTGCGCGGCAACGACGCGGGATGGGACAGCTTCGAGGTGATGGGCAGCCTCATCGCCGGGGGCATCCTGCTCGTCGCGTTCGTGGCCTGGGAGGCGCGGGCCGCCGCACCGCTGCTTCCGCTGCGGCTCTTCCGCAACCGCAGCTTCACGGTGGCGAACCTCGCCGGCTTCGGCTTCAGCTTCGGCGCGTTCGGCTCGATCTTCATCCTCATCCAGTTCCTGCAGGTCGTGCAGGGCGCGACCCCGCTCGAGGCCGCACTGCAGACGTCCCCGTGGACCCTGGCGCCGATGGTCGTCGCGCCGCTCGCCGGGCTCATCGCCCCGCGCGTCGGCACGCGCGCCCTCATCGTCACCGGCCTCACGGTGCTCGGCGGCGCCCTGTTCTGGCTGAGCGGCCTGCTCGACGCCGACCTCGCCTACTCCAGCTACATCGCACCGTTCCTGCTCGCAGGCATCGGCATGGGGCTCGTGTTCGCCCCGTCGGCGACGGCCGTGCTCGCGGGCATGGCCTCCGACGACCATGCGAAGGCGAGCGGCACGAACTCGATGCTGCGCGAGGTCGGCGTCGCACTCGGCATCGCCGTGTCGACCGCGGTCTTCACCGGTGCCGGCGGCGCGCTCACGCCCGTCGACTACTCGATCGGCGCCCAGCCGGCGGTGCTCGTCGGGGCTGCAGTGCTCATCGCGTCGGCGCTCGTCGCGCTGCTGCTTCCGGCAGGCCGCGGTTCCGAGCACATCGAGCCCGCGACACCCGACGTCGAGACCGCCGCCGCCGATGCCGCGCCCGCGATGGCGCGCTGACCCTCACCGCATCGCGCGGTAGGCGGCGCGCTCCTCGGGCGCGAGGTGCTCGGTCGCATAACTCAACATCGTGCGCGGCATGCGTGGGGCGTACTCATCGAGGAATCCGGTGAGCACGTCCCGCGCGACGCGCTTGCCGAGCTCGCGCAGCATCCAGCCCACGGCCTTGTGCATGAGGTCCTCGCGATCGTCGAGCAGGCGGGGCGCGAGCCGCAGGATGGGCGCCCCGTCGCCGGCCCTGATGAAGGCGAACGTCGCGAGCACCGCCACGCGCCGCTCCCAGAGCGAGTCGGATGCCGCGAGCTCGTCGAGCAGCGCGTCGTCGCCCCGCCCCGACTCCCGCAGGAACTCCCCGACGAGCGAATCGGCCGACGCGTCGACGAGATCCCAGTTGTTCACCCGGCCCCGACGCACCGCGTCGAGGTACGCCGCGTGCAGGGCTGCGCGTGCGGCATCGTCGCGCGTGCGCGGCCGGCCGGCGACCCGGAACTGCCGCACCATGACGAGCAGGGCGGCCAGCCGGTGCTCGTGCACGGGGCTGTCGAGCAGGGCTGACGCCTCGCCCAGGGGCATCCGCTCGAATCGAGCGACGATCGCGCGCGTCGCCGGCACGCGCACGCCGACGAATACATCGCCCGCGCCGTACTGGCCCGGGCCGGTCTTGAAGAAGCGTTGCAGGAACGCGGCGTCCCCGGGATCCCCCGCGGCGTCGATCGCTGCGGCGAGTGCGGTCGCCGTCAGACCGGGCGATTCGGGTGCGACTGCCACGTTCCGCACTCTATCGATGCGCACCGGCGAACGGTGACGACGGCAGACGAGAAGCGGGACCGGGCCATCGGCTCGATCCCGCTTCTCGTTGTGGGGGCTTGCAGCTGGGTCACCACGCCTGCGGGTGCTGGGCGCGGCGCTCTTCGTCGGCGACGCGCTTCTGAGCGTCTTCCTCGAGCTCTGCGCGGTACGCTTCGGCCTGCTTGGAGAGGCGGAGGCCCTGTGCGTCAGCTGCAGACATCCGGGTGGACGACGTCTGCTGCTTCTCCTGGCGGATCGCTTCCGCTCCAGTGACGGCTGCGCTGCCGACCTTGGTCTGGGTCGACGCCTGCTTCTCGCTCCGGATCGCCTCGTTGGCGGCCAGCTTCGATGCGTCGAGCGGAACCGCGTGCTGACGCGCACGGACCTCGGCGGCTTCGCGGTGCTGGGTGTCGGCCTGGTTCTGCAGCGAGGTGATGCTCGACTGCCCTGAACCTGCGTCAACCTGCGACCGTACGCCGGCGCAACCGCTGACCAGCACGATGAGTGCCACGGCGCTGAGTGCTACTGCGCCGGTCTTCTTGGTGTTCATGGCTCTCTCCTCTTCTGTTGGGGGTGATGGAGAACTGAACATGACTCACGTTATGGACGCAGGAATCGTGCGTCATCGGGACCTGCACCTGTATCGCCGTAGGTACTGACACCACCCCGCCACTGGTGCTGGCATGGACGGCCACCCGTGCCAGTGCTGAGCGAATCCGCTCCGAATGGCGCGGCCGGTCTTTCGGCCCAATGGCGATCTGCGGCGCGGATTCTTGCGCGCACGCAGCATTCCCGCGCCGCACCGCAAGCAATCGCACAGGGATCGCTCGTAGCCTTGAGGGGTGCGGCGAATCGCGCCGCGACCACACCCATGCAGATTTCCTCACGAGGAACGGAGGTTCATATGTCGAACACCACCATCGACGCCGTCGTCGGCGAACCCGAGGTCCTCGAGGACGAGGTCGCCGCCGCCCAGATCGCGCTTGCCGCCGGCGTCGAGACCGCCCCCGCGTGGCTCGCGCTCAAGCAGGCGGCCACCGCGCTGCAGTCGCTGCAGGTCAAGGACGGCTCGGTTCCCGAAGAGGGCGACCGGTCCGAGGCATCCGCGCTCGTCGACACCATCGTCGAGTCGGTCGTCGCACTCGCCCCGCGGTTCCCGCACGAGGCGGCGTACCTCGAGGCGCTGCAGGCCGACTTCCGCAAGTGGCAGGGCGAGGGGCTCGGCGTGCCCGACTTCCTCGACTCGCTCATGGCGTTCCAGCCGCAGCGGCACCGCGTCGACGGCATCCGCCACCTGGTCGTGTTCCCGATGTACACGCAGAACGGGTCGACCGATCGGCACGTCGAGGCGCTCGTCGTCGAGACGATCTGGCCCGAGTTCATCGCCGCGCTCGAGGCGGGCGACTACGGCAACAAGCTCTTCGTGAGCCTGCGCCTGGTCGACTTCACGCCCGGGTACGACACGAACTCGGCGGTGCTGTTCCCCGAGACGGTCGCGATGCGCGAGATCCCCACGTTCACGTGGGGTGCGATCTTCCAGGACCGCGAGGCGGCCCGGTACCGCCGGGTGGTGCGCGCGGCATCCGAGATCACGAAGCTCGAACTGCCCGACGACGCGGCGTCGCTGCTCGACGACCAGGAGCTCGCCGAGCGCACGTTCGTGATGTGGGACATCATCCACGACCGCACGCACATGCGCGGCGACCTGCCGTTCGACCCGTTCATGATCAAGCAGCGCATGCCGTTCTTCCTCTACTCGCTCGAGGAGCTGCGGTGCGACCTCACCGCGTTCCGCGAGTCGGTGAAGATCGAGCGCGGCCTGCGTCAGCGCGTCGACGCCGGTGAATCGCTCACCGACATCGAGCAGCAGCTGCTCGAGCACGGCAAGCTCGTGCAGTACGCGGTGATCTTCGACCGCATCTTCCGGTTCGCCATCACGGGGTCGCGCGTGCGCAACTACGACGGGCTCGGCGGCCAGCTGCTGTTCGCGTGGCTGCACCAGAAGCACGTGCTCGAGTGGACCGACGTCTCGCTCAGCTTCGACTGGGCAGCAGTGCCCGACGCGGTCGTCGAACTCGGCGACGCGATCGACGAGCTGTACTGGAAGTCGATCGACCGGCCGAAGACGGCGCACTGGCTCGCCGCGTACGAACTCGTGCGCAGCGTGCTCACGCCGAACCCGGCGTCGATGTGGGCCGAGGGCCTGCCGCGCGAGGTGCTCGCCGGCCCGCCGAAGGGCTACACCGACCTGGTGATGGACGACGAGTTCCCCCTGTCGATGTTCTTCGAGGCACTCGACAAGAAGATGAAGCCCGTCATCGAGTCGACGGTCGGCATCACTGCCGCCGACGCCTAGACACCACTCGTCGGTCGAGTAGCGGAGCGTATCGGCACCCGTCGGTCGAGTGCGGAGCGTATCGAGACCACTCACCCTGGTCTCGATACGCTCCTTCGTCGCTACTCGACCGACGGAGGTGCGCCTACTCGATCCACCCCGTAAGAGGAGAATGACCGAATGGCTGAACTGGCAGGCAAGACCGTGCTCATCGCGGGAGCGACGAGCGCGTCCGGCCGGGCGGTCGCCCGCGCCCTGCTCTCAGCGGGCGCACGGGTGGTCGCCGTCGGCAGCGACGAGGGGCGCATTCGCGAGCTCGAGGCCGAGCTCCCCGGCATCATCGGAGAGCAGGCCGACCTCACCGATGGCGACGACGTGCTCGAACTCGCGATGCGCGTGCACGCGCATGTCGGCGATGTCGACGGCGTCGTCCATCTCGTCGGCGGGTGGCGCGGCGGCGGCGGCATCGCGGGGCAGACCGAAGAGGACTACCGGGTCCTCGAACGCTCGTTCACGGCGCTGCGCTACGTGAGCCGCGCGTTCTGGGACGACGTGGTCGCCTCACCCGCCGGCCGCATCGCGATCGTCTCGTCGACCACGGTCGAGCGACCCACCGCGGGCGGCGCGAACTACACCGCCGTGAAGGCGGCGAGCGAGTCGTGGATGCGCTCGCTCGCCCAGGGAATCGGCAAGTCCGACTCGCCCGCTGCCGCCGTCACCTTCCGGGTGAACTCGCTCGCGGGTCTCGAAGACCGGTTCGCGACATCCGTCGTCGATCTCTGGCGAACGGATGACCCCGACCTGAACGGTTCCGTCATCGAACTGCGACCCTGAACAGGACGCTCCGGTCGTCGACGTCGCCAGGCGATCAGTTCGTGCCGCCGGTGAGGTGCACCGCGTAGCCCCAGCAGCCCGCCTGCTCCCAGTCGTAGTCTGCGCCGAGACCGGAATCACCGTAGAGCGCGAGATCCCAGGCCGCGTACTCGTCGGAGGTCAGTTCCGCAGGCATCGGCGGGAACCGGTTGGACTGCGCGGACTTCGGGTTCCACCACTCCCAGTAGAGGTACTCCTGACCGGCGGCGGTCATGCAGTCGCGCACGATCTGCTGGAACGCGAGCCACTCCCTGCGCTTCTCGGGCGGCGGCGGGGGCGTGGTGCCGTCGGGGTTCGGCTCGACGGAGTCGGGCCCGCCGGGTGCCGGGTGGCCGGCGGCCGGGTCGTCGGGTATGGGCGTGGGGGTGGGCACGTCGCCTGTGGGCGGCGCTGCGGACGGAGGGGTGACCGGCTCGGTCGGTTGCGTCGAGGGAGTGGGGGCCGGCTCGGTCGGCTGCGTGGCGGCCTCGGGCGGGGCCGGTTCGGCCGCGTCGACCTCGGGCGCGCCATCGGTCGACGACTCCGGCGCCTCGCCCTCGCTCACCTCGAACGCGCCCGAGGAGTTCGGCACCTCGTGCGGCAACCGGGCGTCGTAGAAGACCGGGGCTCCGGTCATCGCGGCGGCAGCCCCGGCGAAGACCGCCGCGGCGACGGCGAGCGCGACCCCACCGGCCAGCACCAGCAACTTCTTGCGCACGTCACACCCCCCGGATCGGCGTCATCGCACACCCCACGTATCCGGACATGCTAACCGCGATCGCCGTCGCCGGAAAGCGGAAGGTCGGCCGCCGTCTCGTCTGCCGGCGTGAGGTCGGTCGCGACATCGGCCGGGGGTTGCCGGCGCCGGCTCAGCCAAAGGAACGGGGCCGCGAGAATCTGGATGCCGCCGCTCAGGATCAGCGAGCCGGGGTACCCCCAGATATCGGCCGACCGGCCGAGCACCGGCTGGATCACAACACCTCCCGTGCTGCCGAGCAACGAGTCGAACGACAGCACCGTGGCGCGCTGCGCCGAGGGGATCATGTCGTTGAGGTAGGCCCGCTGCACGGGTCCGGCGGCCGCGTCGACGAGGCCCCAGACGATCAGCAGTGCGAACGCCACCCAGAAGTTGCGGGTGATGCCGAGGGCGACGAGCACGAGGCTGCTCATGACGAGGCTGAGGATGATCGTGGTCGTGCGCTTGCGGAACCGGGCGCGGACCCAGGGCGCGATCAGTCCGCCGAGGATCTGGGAACCGGACAGGATCGCCGCTGCGAGGCCGGCGATCGTGTATGCGTTCGGGTCTCCCCACAGTTCGACGAGGTACGGCTGGAGCGCGTAGAACACGTAGAAGCCGACCCCGGTCGTGAAGAACGACGCGAACATCACGAAGCGCACGGCAGGCCGCCTGATCCCGTACTTCACCGACTCCTGCATCACCCGCTTCGTGGCCTGCAGCGGATGCGCCCGACCGGTAGGCGTGAAGCCCATGTCGTGCATCACCAGCGCGGCGACGATGAACATGAGCACGAGGATGACCGCACGCAGCACGAACGGCACCCCCAGATCGGTGAGCTGCGCGATCGCGCCGCCGGCGAGCGAGCCGATGAACATCGCCGCGCCCGACACCGCCATGCCGCGGCCGAACACCCGCTCGAGGCTGCCCGAGTACCCCGTCACGGTGAGCGCGTCGACGAGCCACGCCTCGACCGCACCCGAGAAGAACGTGAACCCGAGGCCGAGCAGCACCGACACGACCGCCCACGCCCAGAACGGCGAGTGCATCACCCAGAGCATGTAGTAGAGCGCCGTCGTCACCGCGAGGGTGACGGTGCCGAGCAGGTACGACATGCGCCGCCCGAGCGTGTCGGCCACGACACCCGTGGGCACCTCGAAGATGACCATGCCGAGCGAGAAGAACGCGTTCGCCGCGAACGCCTCGAGGTTCGTGAGGCCCGCGTCGAGCAGGAACAGCGTGTTCACGCCCCAGATCAGCGACGCGGCGAGCGTGTTGCCGGTGAGCAGCGTGAAGTACACGGCCTGCACCCGCCGTGCCGCGTGGTTCACCGTGGCCGGGTCGCTCATAGGCGAGTTCGTCGATCGGACACGAGCCCCATCTTCCTCCTGCGCACCGACAGCGGGAAGGGCTAGCCTCAACCCATGGTGCGCTTCCTGATCCGCACGGCGATCTTCCTGGTCACCGCCGCCCTCGGCCTGCTCGTCGCCTTCTGGCTGCTGCCCGAGTTCCACATCGAGTGGGGCGGGTTCCTCGTCGCGACGCTCGTCTTCGCGATCGCCCAGAGCCTGCTCGCACCGTTCACCTTCAGGCTCGCCCACCGCCACGCGCCGGCGGTGCTGGGCGGCATCGGCCTCGTCTCGACGTTCATCGCGCTCCTCATCGCGAGCCTGTTCCCGAGCGGGATCCAGATCGACGGCTTCACCACGTGGGTGCTCGCGACGCTCATCGTCTGGGCGGTCACGGCGCTCGGCACGTGGCTGCTGCCGCTCATCTTCCTGAAGCGACGCGTCGACGCGCGCAACGAGCCGTAGTAATCATCCGCCGCAGCTGCGCGGCGTCGCCCGCTCAGTGCATGTTGTCGTTGCCGGTGACGTGCGTCGCGTAGCCCGAGCAGCCGGCATCCTCCCAGCGGTAGGCGGCAGCCGAACCGGCGTCGCCGTACATCGCCGCAGTCCATGCGGCCTGTTCATCGGCGCTCAGGTCCACGGGCATCCGTCCGTCGACCCGCGGGTCGGACGGCTGGTGCTCGGGGTTCCACCACTCGTAGTAGAGCACCTCGAAGCCGGCGTCGGCCATGCACTGACGAACCGCGTCGTCGAATACGAGCGACTCCTGGCGCGGCGTCGGCGTCGACGGGTCGTCGGGTGGCACCGGGGCGGTGAGCGGCGTGCCCGCCGCGCGTGCGGCCTCTGCCGCGGCGACGCCAGCATCGGCGCATCCTCCGCCCGGGTTGTAGATGTCGGGTCCGTACAGGGCCTGCGTCCAGAGCACCGAGGTCTCGAAGTCGAGCCCAGGGGGTTGCCCGCCTTCGCCGATCCACCAGAGGTTCGGCAGGTACTCGAACCCGGCGTCGTTCATGCACTGGCGCACGACCGCGTCCTGCCCGAGGTACTCGGCGCGTTCCTCGAGGCTCACGTACTCGGGGTCGCCGGGTTCGAGGTACGGGTTGTAATCGGCGGCCATCACGCCGGTACCGGGAACGCGCTCGGGACTCGCAGGGGTCACGTCGGTGGGCGCCACGGCGGCGGGCGCTGGGGCTGGCTCGGTCGACGTCGGCTCGACGTCGACCGCGGTGGGCTCAGCCGCCGCGGTCGGCACCGGCTCCGGTTGATTGGCCGCGTACGCGGCCACGCCGAGTGCGACGACGGATGCTCCGCCGACGACGGCGCCCGAGATCGCGACGATCGCGGCGATGCGTTGGAGGTTCACGCGGCGGCTCCCTCGGTGGTCATTCGCGCGGCGACATCCGTTCGCCGACGCTTCGATGCCCAGAGCGATCCCGCCGATGGCAGCCACCAGGCGGCCATCGCGACGAAGAAGAGGACGCCCGCGGCGGCGAGGCCCCGATTCAGCAGGATCGCCTGGGAGAGGGACGACAGGTAGAACTCGGTCAGCGTGGCGCTCGACGCGATGAGCGTGTACATGCCGAAGCGGATCAGCACGTAGCTCGCGGCCGCGAGCCAGAGCGCGCCGAGCCAGCGCAGCCGGGGGATCGCCGTGAGCACGGCACCGAGGAGCGCCATCGCGAGGCCGACCACCCCGGCCGCCACGAGATCCCAGGCGCCGGCCCAGTCGCCGGCCGTCATGCCGGCTGCGGTACGTGCGACGACGAGCACTCCCCACGCGAGCAGCAGCGCAGTCGCGAGGTGCGCGAGCGCCGGCAGCGCCAGGGGGAACGTGCCCCAAGGGGCCGCGAGCGCGGCTCGGCGAAGTCGGGCGTACCGCCAGGCGAGATCGGCCGGGATGCCCCTGATCGCACGGCCCACGATCGCACGGCTGGTGGCGGAGTCGCCGCCGGCATCGGCGCGTTGCTCGTAGAGATCGGAGGCGAGCTCGGCGACGCGCGCGGTGGCGACCGGCTCGGGGAGGTCGCGGGTGTACCAGCGGCACCAGCCCAGCACGGCAGCGTCGACCCGGTCGCCCGCCGTGCGCGGCACGATCGTCTGTTCGATCAGCTCGCCGCTCATGCGAACGCCGCCTTCGGCTGCGGAGCGACGGCCTCGGCGCGTGCGGCGAGCTCGGCCCGGTGCGCAAGCTCGCCGGCACCGGTCACCCGGTACAACCGGCGCCGCGGACGACCCTCGGCCTCGGCGATCGCCGCGTCCTCCCACGTCGGTTCGAGCAGGCCGGAATCGGTGAGGCGCGCGAGCGCCTTGTAGAGCGTGCCGTGCGCCGTGAGCGCGCCGGCATCGTTGTGCTCGGCGATGCGCTTCGCGAGTGCGAACCCGTAGAAGTCGCCGTCTTCCCCCTGCAGTTCCATGCCTGCACCGAGGATGTGCATCTCGAGGTCGAGCAGTCGACCTTCACGTCTGCGTGCCATGGTGGAAAGAATAGGAAGATATCTTCCTATCCGCAAGCACCTCTTCGAGCGACCTCTCGCGCCGCCGCTCGAAGCCGAACCTGATTCGGTGTTCGACCGTGCTCGGGTTAGCATGCTCCGCACCCCGAATCACCCCGCTGCATCCGCGGGCACCGCCCCCGCAGCATCCGAACCCGAAAGCACCACCACCATGCGCAAGCGCACCGTCGCGCTCATCGTCGTCGCCGCCGTCCTCCTCGCCCTCGTCGGCGGGGCGTACTGGGCCGGCCGCCACCTCTTCCACGAGCCCACCGCCGAGGGGGTCGACTCCGTCGTCGGCGAGCTCGGCGGCACCCGCGTCCTCGGCGTCTTCGCCCATCCCGACGACGAGCAGACCGTGAACGGACTGTTCTTCCGCGCCAAGCAGCGCGACGGCGCGTACACCGCGATGATCACGGCGACGCAGGGCGAGGCCGGCCACCAGACGCCCGTGGTCGCCAGGCAGGAGGACCTCGGGACCATCCGCAAGGCCGAGGCGCTGAAGAACAGCTTCAACCTCGGTGTCGACCGTCACGTCGTGTGGGACTACCCCGACGGCGGCGTGCCCGATGCCGACGAGGACGAGCTCGTGGCGCGCGTCGTCGCCGAGATGAAGCGCGTGCGCCCCGATGTCGTCGTGGCCTTCTGGCCAGAGAGCGGCGCGACCGGGCACGCCGACCACATGGAGATGGGCCGGATCACCGAGCTCGCGATCGCCGAGCTCGAGGCATCCGACGGCTCATACACCGGGCCCGACCAGCTCGTCTACACGATCAGCCCGTCGGGCGCGCTCGCGGCGTTCGGCGGCGAGACCGGGGCGTTCGTCGTCGCGAACCAGCCGAAGCCCGAGTACGCGATGAGCGCCGAGGTGGCGAAGAAGCACGAGGGCTGGACCATCCACGCGTCGCAGGCGAACTTCCTGCCCGAGGCGTACATCCTGCCCACGTGGCTCGTCTACTCGCTGTGGGACCAGGAGTTCTACCACGTGCGCGATCTCGAGGCCGAGCCCCTCACGTAGCGGTGCGTCCGGCGCCTCCGCAACCCGGTTGCCGGTGCGGCCGGGCGCGAGCAGACTGGGGCGAACGATCGGATGCCCCGGCATCGACCCGGCGAGGAATGAGGCGACGTTGCCCACCATCATGAGCTCCGACGGCGTGCGGCTCAACTACCTCGAGACCGGTGATCCGAGTGGCCGGCCGGTCGTGCTCGTCGCGGGGTTCAAGGCTTCGGCGACGAGCTGGCGCTACCAGGTGAAGACGCTCGAGAAAGCCGGCCACCGCGTCATCGCGTTCGATCGCCGTGGGAACGGTGCCTCCGAGGTCGGCGGCGAGCACACCATGGAGCGCCACGGTGCCGACATCAACGACCTGCTCACGCGCCTCGACCTCGCTGACGCGACGATCGTCGGGGGGTCCATGGGCGGCAACTCGGTCTGGGCGCTCGTGGCGCAGTTCGGCTCCGCCCGCCTGCGCGATGTCGTCATCGTCGACCAGACGCCCAAGATGCTGAACGACGATGACTGGGCGTACGGGTTCTACGGGTGCGACGCGTCGAACATCGACACGTTGTTCGCCTCCGGCATCCCCGACCCCGGGCGCGTTCCGCCGAGATCGAAGGGGCTCGTACGCACCGCTCGGGTGTTGAAGGCGTTGGAGATCCCGAAGGGCGGCAAGCCGACGTACACCGAGGCCGAGCTCGCCCTCCTCAACGACCACGCGAAACGCGACTGGCGACCGGTGATCGCCGGGTTCGACCGGCCCGCGTTCTTCATCGCCGGCGCCGAGAGCGAGGTCTGGCCGGCCGCGCACGCCGCGGCATCCGCAGCTCTGAACCCGCTCGCGCGCTCGACCGTGATCGAGCGCGACGGGCACGCCGCGAACATCGAGCAGCCGCAGCGGTTCAACGAGGCACTGCTCGGGTTCCTGCGGCGCTGAGGCCGCAACGCCCTGCCGCGACGTCGGCGGCGGCCGAGCAGCTCACCGCCGTTGACGCACCCATTCCTCGGCATCGTCATGCGCGCGGTGCACGGCCTCGCCGACCCATTCCGAGCTCTCGTAGACACGATCGGGCCCAAGGCGTTCGAGCAGGCCGCCGGCCTCGAGCTGGCCGCGGATCCGCTCGCCGGCGATCACGAACCACAGCGTGGAATCGTTCTGCTCGAGGTCGTTGAGGTAGCGGTCGAACACCGCGACGAACGACAGCCCGAGCTCGTCGATCCCCCGGAGGCGGAGGATGACGACCGATCCCCGCGACTCCGGTTCCACCTTCGGCAACTGCGCCTCGAGCACCGGAGCGCTCGCGTAGGCCATGTTGCCGTAGGGCTGGAGGACCACGACCTCGTGCGGAGGCAGGACCGGCACCGGATCGATCTCGCGCAGCCGGCCCTCGCCGTGGAACTCGAGCTGGCGGACCCTGAGCCGGTTCGACTGCTGGGCCACGAACAGGATGATGCCGAGGCCGACGCCCACGAGCACCGCGAACTGCAGCGGGATGATGAGCGTGAGCACGAACGTGACGGCCATGACGGCGGTCTGCAGCGCGCCCGGTCTTCACGACCGACTGGATGCGCGCGGGCTTGATCGCCTTCACCCCGACGACGATGAGCAACCCGGCGAGCGCCGACATCGCGACGAGTGAGACGACGCCGGAGGCGACGAGGATGACGAGCGCCATGACTGCGGCGGCGATGAACAGCGCGAGGCGGGTGCGTGCACCCGCTGCGGTGATGAGCGCCGATGCCGACATCGAGCCGCCGACCGGCATGCCCCGGAACACCCCGGAGACGATGTTGCCGACCCCCTGGCCGACGAAGTTGCGTGAATCGTCGGCCGGCTTGCCGTCGGCGTTCGGAACGCCGGCCGCGACGGCGGCGCCCTGCACGAGGCCGACGAACGCGAGCGAGAGGGCCGGCAGCGCCAGGTACCCGAGGTCGCCGAGGCTCGGGAGCACGGGCATCGGAAGTCCCGTCGGCACCTCGGCGACGTCGCCGACGACGAGCACCGGCCAGTCGAAGACGTAGGTGAAGAGGGCGGCGAGCCCCGAGCCCACGGCGATCGCGACCACGAGGCCGAGCGAGTGCAGCGGCGTTCGCGTGAGCACCACGATGAGCGCGATCGTCACGAGCCCGACGATCAGGGTCGGCAGGTCGAACAGCCGCACGTGCGCGAACGTGTCGATCGCCCTGAACAGCCGGTTCGGACCCCTGCCGGCGTATCCGGTCAGGTTCGTGAGCTGGCCGAGCACGATGTTGACGCCGACCGCGGTCACGAAGCCCACCATCACGGCGGTGGGCACGAAGCGCAGCATCCGTCCGCCCTTGAGCAGGCCCGCGATGATCATGAACACGCCCGTGAGCATCGCGAGGGTGAACAGCGCGCGATCGGGGTCGGGCCGGGTGCCGAGATCGGTGTCCGAGACGATGAGCGCCATCGCGCCGGTCGCCTGCACCGCCATGAACGAGCTGCTGGTGGCCAGGGCGGCCCCCGCCAGCCCGAACAGGAAGGCGTAGATGCCCGCGACCGGGTTGACGCCGGCGAGCAGGCCGATGGCGAGGCCGTCGGGAACGCTCTCGATGCCGAGGATGGTGCCGGCGAGGGCGTCCTTGCCCAGCGTCTCGCGCCGGAACACCCCGCGGATGCGGCGCCATCGCGCGGCGAGCCACGACCCGCGGGCGCCTGCGGGCGCACCCGGCCGATCGTCTGGTGCAACCCCCATCGCGCATCCCTCCGATCGGCTGAGGTGCCCTCGGCACCCAGAGCGTAAGCCCGTGTGCAGCCCCGACGCTACCCGGGGAACGCCTTGCCCGGGTTGAGCGTGCCGAGCGGGTCGAGCGCGCGCTTGATGGCCGTGTGCATCGCGATGACCCGGTCGCCCAGTTCCTCGCGGGCGCCGGGCAGCTTCAGCAGTCCGACGCCGTGCTCGCCGGTGACCGTGCCGCCGAGGTCCCGGCAGTCGTCGACGATGCGGTCGAACGCGAGCTTGGCGCGGGCCTTGGCCGCGTCGTCGCCCTCGGGCGCGATGATCAGCGGGTGCAGGTTGCCGTCGCCCGCGTGCGCGATGTTCGCGATCACGATGTCGTGCGCGGCCGCGGTCGCCTGGATGCGCGCCAGCATCTCGGGCACTGCGCCGCGCGGCACGCAGATGTCCTCGGTGAGCACGGGACCGAGGCGCTCGAGGGCCGGGTAGGCGAGCCGGCGGGCGAGGAACAGCCGATCGACCTCGTCGGCCGCGACCGCCTGTTCGACCGAGATCGCGC
Source organism: uncultured Actinomycetota bacterium (assembly GCA_963758615.1). Lineage (GTDB taxonomy): Bacteria > Actinomycetota > Actinomycetes > Actinomycetales > Microbacteriaceae > Agromyces. The sequence continues at coordinate 357,813 of CAVWVZ010000011.1, forward strand.
CGGCATCGGCCATGATGCGGGCGACGGATGCCGCGAGCTCGACGCCCACCGCACCGACCTCGTCGACCTTCGCCAGCAGCATGGTGTCGACGCCGTGCGGCAGCCCGAGCGACTGCCACGCGTCGACCGCCTCGACGCAGGTGCGGTCGATGAGTTCGAGTGCCGCGGGAACGATGCCCGCAGCGGTGATCGCCGCGACCGCGTCGCCGGCCGCCGTCAGGGAGGCGAACGAGCCGACGATCGCGCGCTCCTCGCGGCCGCCGAGCGGCAGCAGCTTGAGTGTGACCTCGGTCACGATGCCGAGCGTGCCCTCCGATCCGACGATCAGCGCGGTGAGGTCGTACCCCGTCACGCCCTTGGCCGTGCGGCGACCGAGCGCCACCACGTCGCCGTCGGCGAGCACGACCCGCATGCCGAGCACGTAGTCGCGCGTGACCCCGTACTTCACGCAGCAGATGCCGCCCGCGTTCGTGGCGACATTGCCGCCGATCGTCGAGATGCGGTAGCTCGCCGGGTCGGGCGGGTACCAGAGGCCCTGCTCGGCGACGACGTCGCGCAACGTGTCGTTGATGACCCCGGGTTCGGCGACGACGTACCGCTCGGCGGCGTTCACCTCGACGATGCGCGTCATGCGCTCGAGCGACAGCACGATGCTGCGCGCCATCGCGTTCGCGCCACCCGAGAGCCCGGTGCCTGCTCCGCGGGCGACGACGTGCAGACCGGATGCCGCTGCCAGCCGCACCACGTCGACCACGTCCTGCTCGCGCTCGGCCAGCACCACGGCGAGCGGCGGTGCATAGGGCGCCCACTCGGCATCGTCGTGCGCGTAGGACTCGAGCGCCGCGGCATCCGTCAGCACCTGATCGGCGCGCAGCAGCCGCCCGAGATCGGCGACGACGCGCGCTCGGTCGACTGCGGTGTCGGGGGAGGCCGTCATGCAAGCGAGCCTAGGACCTCGAATGCGAGCCGACTCAGCGCTCGGCGACGAACCGGCGCGTGACCGCGATGTCGCGGTCCCCGAGCCCCGCGGCGACGAGCTCGTCGAACGCGTCCCGCAGGGTGGGCAGCAGCACGGTGTTCGTGCCGGTGGCTTCGGCCACATCGGCGGCGAACGACAGGTCCTTCATCATGTACCGCGCGATGCCCGAGGGCGAGTCGTCGCCGGTGACGAGCTTCTCGCGGCGACTGTCGAGCAGGTTCGACCCCGCGTAGCCGCCGCCGAGCAGGTCCCAGAGCACCCCGAGGTCGATGCCGCTGCGCTCGGCGAGCACGCTCGCCTCGCCGAGGGCGAGGATCGTCGCCGACACGATCATCTGGTTGCAGGCCTTCGCCACCTCACCGGCGCCCAGCGGCCCCAGGTGCACCGGCCGTCCGCAGGCGGCGAGGACCGACGATGCGCGCGCGACATCGTCAGGCGTACCACCGAGCATGATCGAGAGCGTCGCGCCGATCGCTCCGTCCTCACCGCCCGAGACGGGGCAGTCGACGACTCGGACGCGTCCGTCGGTCTCGTCGGCCAGCCGCGCCGCGAGCGCGCGCACGCCGGTCGGCGATGACGACGATCCGATCATGAGCAGCACGTCGGTGCCGGCCGCGAGGATGCCGGCCGGCCCTGCGAGCACCTCCTCGACCTGCGGCAGGTCGGGGAGCATCAGCAGGATCACGTCGGATGCCGCGGCGAGGTCCCTGGGCGTGTCGTGCCAGGCCGCGCCCGACGCGATCAACGAGTCGTCGTCGCGTCGCGTGCGGCCGGTGATGTGCAGCGATCCGTTCGCCTCGAGCAGGTGGTGCGCCATGGGGCGCCCCATGGCGCCGAGGCCGATGACGCCGATGCGGTCGTCGTGAACGTCGATGGTCATGCGACCACCCTACCAAGCGACCATTCTGTAGAACAGTGTTCAACATGTTGAATTCCGGGTACCATTGAGTCGTCGCCCACGAATCGAAGAGGATCCCATGACCGACACCACCACGCCAATGCGCATCGTCGTCTCCGTCGACCTGAGCGAAGATCTCTGCCGCCGGATCGAGCAGCTCGAACCGCGTGTCGAACTCATCCGCGACCACTCGCTGTACCGCCCCATGCGGGGACCTGCCGACTGGTCCGGAGATCCGGCATTCACGCGAAGCCGCGAGCAGCAGGCCGCGTTCGACGAGCTCGTCGACTCCGCAGACGCGCTCTTCGGCATTCCTGACGTCGACTCGGCTGCACTCGCACGCACCATCGGAGCGAACCCACGCCTGCGCTGGGTGCACACCACGGCCGCGGGCGGCGGCGGCCAGGTGAAGGCCGCGAGCCTCTCCGAATCCGACCTCGAGCGCGTGCTCTTCACGACGAGCGCCGGAGTGCACGGCGACACCCTCGCCGAGTTCGCCCTCTTCGGCGTGCTCGCGGGCGCGAAGGACCTCCCGCGTCTGCACCGGCAGCAGGCTCGACGCGAGTGGACCGACCGCTGGGAGATGCGCCAGCTCGACGAGATGACCGTGCTGATCGTCGGCCTGGGCGGCATCGGCGTTGCCGCAGCCCGCAAGTTCTCGGCGCTCGGTGCGACCGTCCTGGGCACGACGCGCTCAGGCGAACCCGTCGACGGCGTCGACCGGCTCATCCCCATCGACGAACTTCCCACCGCGGTGCGCGAGGCCGACGCGATCGTCGTGACCCTGCCCGGCACGGCGGCCACCGAGGGCCTCCTCGGCGAGGAGGTCTTCGCGAACGTGAAGCCCGGCGTCATCGTCTCGAGCGTCGGCCGGGGCACCGTCATCGACGAGCCGTCGCTCATCGCGGCGCTCGACGACGGCCGCGTCTCGTTCGCAGCGCTCGACGTGTTCGCCGTCGAGCCGCTGCCCGACGACAACCCGCTGTGGGGACATCCGAACGTGCTCGTCAGCCCCCATACCGCCGCGCTCTCGAGCGCGGAGGAGTCGCGGATCGCGAGACTGTTCGCAGAGAACGCGCGCCGCCTGCTCGATGGCGAGCCGCTCAAGAACGTGGTCGATACTGTCGAGTTCTACTGATTCGTCCATCACCACCCTGCGAGGGAGCAGAAATGACCGCCGAGCCTGCAGCCGACAAGTCCGAGCGCGATCCGGCTCCCGCGGTCACACGATCACTGCGCATCCTCACGCTGCTCGCCGAGGCCGAGGGCGCGCCGATGACCCTCAGCGACATCGCCCGCGCGCTCGGCATCGCGAAGTCCTCGACCGCGAACCTCGTCTCGGTGCTCGAGGACGGGCAGATGCTGCAACGGGTGCCGCGGGGGTACCTCCTCGGTCGCCGCACGGCCGAACTCGGCGGTGCCTTCGCCATGCAGTTCAACCAGATCCGCGAGTTCTTCGGCGTCTGCGACGCGTCGCCGGTGCTGCGTACCGAGGTCGTGCAGATCGTCATGCTCGACGGAACCGACGCGGTGTACCTGTCGCGGCACGAGGGCCGGCGCCGCTATCAGCTGGGAACGCCGCTCGGATCGCGCCTGCCCGCCGCGCTGACCGCATCGGGCAATGCGCTGCTCATGCGCCTCGATGACGAGGACATCGTCGAGCTCATCGGCCCGACCGCGCCGTTCCCGCGGCTCACCGAACACAGCGTCGCCGACATGGACGGCCTCCTGGCCAAGGTGCGCGCGTCGCGCGACCGCGGCTACGCGATCGACGCGAACGGGTCGGTCGGCGGCGTCACCGGAGTGGCGGTTCCGCTCGAGTCGTGGTCGCCGAGCGACCCGCCGTTCGCCCTGGGCGCGGCCCTGCCGACCGAGCTCGCCGACACCGAGCGCGTCGCGATCGTGGGCGATGCGCTCATCGAGGCCGCGCGCGAGCTCACGAATCCGCTGACCGGCCCACGGCGTGCATGACCATAAACTGTTCAGAGTATTGAACAGTGTCCACTGGAGTGTTACAGTGATGCTCGAACGTTCGTCCTCATGGCAACGACGCGCATCGCGCTCATCAAAGGAGATGACCCCTTGACTGACACACTCCGCCCGCCGGTGCACACCGACGACCCCGAGTACGCGGCGAACCTCCGACGGGCGACGCTCGCGTCGAGCGTCGGCTCCGCGCTCGAGTACTTCGACTTCGCGCTCTACGGCCTGGCGACCGCCCTCATCTTCAACCAGCTGTTCTTCACCAACCTCGACCCCGCCATGGGCACGGTCGCCGCGTTCGCCTCATTCGGCGTCGGCTTCATCGCCCGACCGCTCGGCGGCCTGTTCTTCGGCACCATCGGCGACAAGATCGGCCGCAAGTGGGTGCTGGTCACCACGATCCTCCTCATGGGCGGCGCGACGACCCTCATCGGCCTGCTGCCGACCTACGAGACCATCGGCATCTGGGCGCCCATCCTGCTCACCGTGCTGCGCCTGCTCCAGGGCTTCGGCGCCGGCGCCGAGCAGGCGGGAGCCACGGTGCTCATGGCCGAGTACTCGCCCGTCAAGCGTCGCGGGTTCTTCTCGTCGCTGCCGTTCATCGGCATCCAGCTCGGCACGCTGCTCGCCGCCCTGGTCTTCTCGGGACTGGCCGCGCTGCCCGAGGAGATCTTCCTCGGCTGGGCATGGCGCATCCCGTTCCTGATGTCGTTCCTGCTCATCCTCGTCGCCATCTTCATCCGGGTGCGGCTGCGTGAGACGCCGACGTTCGTCGTGCTCGAGAAGGCCGACCAGGTCACCCAGCACCCCATCAAGGAGATCTTCACGAAGGGCTTCCCGGGCGTCGTCGTCGGCATCGGCCTGCGCATGGCCGAGAACGGCGGCTCGTACATGTTCCAGGCCCTCGCCCTGACCTTCGCGACCACGGTCGCCGGGGCGACCGTCGACAAGTCGCTCGCCACGTGGGGCGTCACGATCGGCTCGCTCATCGGCATGCTCACCATTCCGATCACGGGCCACCTCTCCGACAAGTACGGACGCAAGCCGGTCTACCGGGCGGGCGCGTTGTTCATGCTCGTCTTCGCGATCCCCGCCTGGTGGCTGCTGTCGCTCGGCAACCCGGGCATCGTCATCGCGGTCGTCGCAATCGGCATCGGCGTTGCGGTCAACACCATGCTCGGCCCGCAGTGCGCGATGCTGCCCGAACTCTTCGGCAACCGTCACCGCTACCTCGGCGTCGCCATGGCACGTGAGCTCTCCGCGGTGCTCGCCGGTGGTCTCGCGGGTGTGCTCGGCGCGTGGCTGCTCGCCGTGTCCGACTACAACTGGCTCGTGCCGGCGGTGTACATGGCCACGCTCGCCCTCATCACGACCGCCGCCACCTTCCTCGTGCCCGAGACGCGCGGCCGCGACCTGCTGCGCCTCGAGGACACCGTGCAGATCTCGACGACCGAGCAGGGAGAGCGCTGAACATGACCGCACTGTTCGACCTGACCGGGCGAACCGCGCTCGTGACCGGATCGAGCCAGGGCATCGGCCGCGCGCTCGCACTGGGCCTCGCCCAGGCGGGCGCGCGCGTCGTGGTGCACGGCCGCGATCGCGCGAAGGCCGAACGCACCGCGCGGGCCATCGCGCGAGGCATCCGGCACCGAGCCGCTCGTCTCGACCTTCGACGTCACCGACGCCGCGGCGGTCGACGCCGGCATCGCGGCGCTCGAGTCCGAGGTGGGCACGGTCGACATCCTCGTGAACAACGCGGGCGTGCAGCGACGCGCCCCGATCACCGAGTTCACCGACGCCGACTGGAACGACCTGGTCGCGACGAACCTCACGAGCGCGTTCCTGCTCTCGCCGCCGCGTCGCGCGCGGCATGGTCGAGCGCGGCAGCGGCAAGATCGTCAACATCGGCAGCGTCCAGTCGCAGCTCGCCCGCCCGTCGATCGCGCCGTACAGCGCGACGAAGGGCGCGATCGTCATGCTCACGAAGGGGCTCTGCGCCGACCTCGCCCCGAAGGGCATCACGGTCAACGCCCTCGCGCCCGGCTACTTCGCCACCGAGCTGACGCAATCGCTGGTCGACGATGCCGAGTTCTCGGCCTGGGTCGCCCAGCGCACACCCGCGGGTCGCTGGGGGCAGGTCGAAGACCTCGTCGGCACGCTCGTGTTCCTCTCGAGCGACGCCTCGGCCTTCGTGAACGGGCAGACGATCTTCGTCGACGGCGGCATGACGGCGGTGGTCTGATGCGCATCGGCAGGATCGCGACGCCCGAAGGCCCGCGGCATGCCTTCGCCGAGGGCGACGCCTGGGTGCCGTGCACCGACCCCTTCGAGGCGTTCGCCGCCGGCCGCCGCCCGCAGCCCGCAGGGGAGCCCGTGACCGACGCGGTCCTGCTGGCGCCCGCCGAGCCTCGCGTCGTCGTGGGCATCGCGCAGAACGGCCCCGATCATCACTCCCCCGTGCAGGCGTGGCTGAAGAGTGCGCGCACGGTCGTCGCGAGCGGCACGCCCGTCCCCCTTCGCCGCGGCGTCGGCCGAATCGTCATCGAGGGCGAGGTCGCCGTCGTCATCGGGCGCGACACCGCCGACGTGAGCCCCGAGCGCGCGCACGAGCACGTCCTCGGCCTCACCGCGGTGAACGACATCTCGAATCCCGACCGCGGCGAGTCCGATCCGCGCAACTTCGAGGGCAAGGGCGGCGTCGGATACACGCCGCTCGGGCCGTGGATCGACACCGACGCAGACCTCGCCCGCACCGGACTCGAGGTGCGGATCAACGGCGTGAGCAAGGTCGTCACCGGCAGTCACGAGCTTCCCGCCTCGATCGCCGAGTGCGTCGCGTACGTCTCGCGCTGGGTGCCGCTCGGCCCGGGCGACGTGATCATGACGGGTGCCCCGAAGTCGGCCTTCGAGGCGGCGCCCGGCGACCTCGTCGAGATCACCGTCGCGGGTGCGCGACTCGTCACGCCGTGCCGGTAGCAAACGTCGAGGAGCCCTTCGTGCCCAGCAAGAACATCGCGGTCGTCGCCCACGCCGCCGACGACCTCCGCGTCGACGAGCTTCCCGAGCCGCGACCAGCGGCCGATGAGTCCGTCGTCGAGATCGCCTACGGCGGCATCTGCGGCTCCGACCTGCACTACTGGACTCACGGCGCTGCGGGCGAGTCGATCCTCCGCGAGCCGATGGTGCTCGGGCATGAGATCGTCGGCGTCGTGGTGGCGCAGGCGGCCGACGGCAGCGGGCCGGTCACCGGCACGCGCGTGGCGGTGCATCCGGCGACCCCGGTCGACGACGGCTCGGCGCCGTTCCCCGCCGATCACCCGAACCTGGCGCCGGCCGGCACCTACCTCGGCTCGGCAGCACGTACGCCGCACACGCAGGGCGCGTTCGCGCGCCGCGTGGCCCTCCCATCGCGCATGCTCCGCGCGGTGCCCGAGGGACTCGACCTGCGCACGGCGGCGCTCGCCGAGCCGGCGGCCGTCGCCTGGCACGGGGTCGGCCGGGCCGGCGACGTGTCCGGCCGCCGCGTGCTCGTCATCGGCGCCGGTCCCATCGGCGCGCTCGCGATCGCGGTGCTCCGGCATCACGGCGCGGGCGAGATCATCGCGAGCGACCTGCACGAGTTGCCGCGCCGGACGGCGCTCGCGCTCGGCGCGACCCGCGTGATCGACGCGAGGGATGACGAGGCGATCGCCGACGTGCACGCCGACGTCGTCATCGAGTCCTCGGGCACCGTTCCCGGTCTCGCCGGCGCCATCCGCGGCGCGGGTCGCGGGGGTCGCGTCGTCCTCCTCGGCCTGCAGCGATCGGGCGAGGTGCCCGCGCTCATGTCGCTCGCGATCACGCGTGAGCTCACCCTCGTCGGCTCCTTCCGGTTCAACGACGAGATCGACGAGGTGCTCGCCGCCCTCGCCGACGGCTCACTGCAGGTCGATCCCGTCATCACGCACGAGTTCGCGGCCATCGAGGCGCTCGACGCATTCGCGGTGGCGCGCGACGCGTCGGCATCGTCGAAGGTGCTGCTGCGCTTCGCCGACGAGGCCTGAGGCACCGCGCTCGAAACGCCTCGCGCCGGCGATGCGACGGCGATGCGACGGTGATGCGTCGACGATGCGCTGACAGCCGGGATCCGGCGGGTCCGCAGCGCGGCGGGCATCTCCGCCACGCGACGGATGACCCGACCGAGCCTGCTCGCTAGCGTGGAACCATGAGTTCCCCCGCCGCCCCGCCCGTCATCGACGGCGTCGAGTGGGTGCGCCCCCGCCCGGGCCGCACGGGGCTGCGCAACGACATCGTGCTCGCCCTGGTGCTGCTCGTCGGCCTCGCCGCGAGCGTCGTGCTGTACCGCATCACCGGCTGGGGCGAGGACAGCCCATGGTGGGCCTCGGTCATCTGGGTGCCGGCCATGTCGCTTCCCCTCGCAGCTCGGCGCCTGCAGCCCGAGATCGTCGCGCTCGTGGCATCCGTCGCGTTCATCGTCGGCTCGGTGACGATGGCCGGAGAGGCGCTGTTCAGCAACATCTGCCTGTTCGTCGCGATCTACACGGTGGGCGCCTGGGGTCGCAGCCGCCGGCGCGCGACGATCGTGCGCGGCGTGATCGTGTTCGGCATGTTCGCGTGGCTGTTCTGGGCGCTCATCTACTACTCGGCCGTGCAGGACTACCTGCCCGACCTGCCGCGCGAGGGCGCGCTCTCGCCGTATGTCGCCTACGGACTCATCAACGTGCTCACGAACCTGCTGTACTTCGGCGGCGCATGGTACTTCGGCGACAACGCCTACCGCTCGGCGCGCTCTCGCGCCGAGCTCGAGCAACGCACCGCCGAGCTCGCCGCCGAACGCGAGCGCACCCGAGCACAGGCGGTCGCGATCGAACGGTTGCGCATCGCCCGCGAGCTGCACGACGTGGTGGCGCACCACGTCTCGGTGATCGGCGTGCAGGCGGGCGCGGCGCGGCGCGTGCTCGCGAAGGATCCCGATGCCGCGTCGGCGTCGCTCTCGGCGATCGAGGCGAGCGCGCGCGACGCCGTCGACGAGTTGCATCGTCTGCTCGGCACGCTGCGCGGCTCGGCCGACACCGGCGAGGTCGCGGTCGCGCCGGCCCTCGCGCCGATCGACGAGCCCGCGATCATGAGCACCTCGACGCGCGGCATCGACCGCATCGACGAACTCGTCGCCGAGTCGACGGCCAACGGGCTGCCGACGACCCTCGCGATCGTCGGCGACCCGCACCCGGTGTCGCCGGTCGTCGGGCTCAGCGCCTACCGCATCGTGCAGGAGGCGCTCACCAACGTGCGCAAGCACGCGGGCGCCGCCGCCACCGCCGACGTGCGCGTGCGCTGGTCGGCCGAGTCCCTCGAGATCGAGGTGACGAACACGGGCACGATCACGCGCGCGGTCGCGCGAGGGGCGACGGATGTCCCCGACGCCGGCCTCGGGCAGCTCGGGATGCGCGAGCGCGTGGCCGCGGCCGGCGGCAGCATCGAACTCGGGCCGCGTGCGCGCGGCGGGTATCTCGTGCGGGCGCGTTTCCCGCTGCGGCGTGCCGAGGAGGTGCGCGGATGAGCATCCGGGTTCTCGTCGTCGACGACCAGAGCCTCGTGCGTGCGGGGTTCCGCACGATCCTCGACTCCGAGGACGGCATCGAGGTCGTCGCCGAGGCCGCCGACGGTGAGGCCGCGATCGCCGCGGTCGCGGAGCACTCGCCCGACGTCGTGTGCATGGACGTGCAGATGCCCGGCATGGACGGGCTCGAGGCCACCCGCCGCATCACGGCGGACGCGACATCCGCTGCCGCCGTGCTCGTGCTCACGACGTTCAACCGAGAGGATTACCTGTTCTCCGCGCTCGAGGCCGGAGCGAGTGGGTTCCTCCTGAAGAACTCGAGCCCCGAGCAGTTGATCGAGGCCGTGCAGGTCGTGGCCCGGGGCGACGCGCTGCTCTCGCCCGACGTCACCCGCCGGGTCATCGAGGCGGTGTCGCGCCCCGCCGGTCGAGTAGGCCCGCAGGGCCGTATCGAGACCGCCGCACCCGCCGGTCGAGTAGGCCCGCAGGGCCGTATCGAGACCCCGCCGCCTGATCTCGATACGCCGCAGGCGGCTACTCGATCGACGAATCAGGCGGCTCCTCGATCGACGAATCCCGCCCTCGAGGCCCTCACCGACCGCGAGCGCGAAGTGCTCGAGCGGCTCGCCGAGGGCCTCTCGAACGCCGAGATCGCCGAGCGCATGTGGGTCGGCGAGGCGACCGTGAAGACGCACGTCTCGAAGGTGCTGATGAAGCTCGGCCTGCGCGACCGCGTGCACGCCGTCGTCTACGCGTACGAGCACGGCGTGGTGCGGCCGTCAGCCTGATCGGTCGCGCCTGGCGTGCGCCGGGTGGCGATCAGCCCCGGGCGCCCGCGGGTTCCGCGGAACCGACCCCCGTCTGGTCCGGCTGAGGCGGCGTGAGCGTGTGCGACGTCGATGCTGCGGCGGCCGCGTACTCGAATTCGCCCGGCTTGCGCGTCACGCGACGTGCGACGAGCAGGGCGAGCGCGATGCCGAGCACGCACCAGATCCCCATCGCGATCGACGACCACGAGAACGCATCGGCGAGCGCGGCACCCTCGGATGCGCCATCGGCGATGCGGTTCGCGGTGACCGACCCGTACACCGAAGCGACGATGGCCGTCATGACGGCCGCGCCGACGTAGCGGGCCATGTTCGAGACGCCCGACGCTGCGCCGACCTCGCGCGGTTCGACGGACGCCGTCGAGAGCGACGAGCAGGGACCGTTCTGCAGGCTCATGCCGGCCGCGACGCCGACGAGCGGGAGCACGAACAGGGCGTAGACCCAGCTCTCCTGCACGAACGCGAGCGCGGCGAACGACACCGCCATGATGACGAAGCCGAGCGCGATCGTGGTGCGCGCGCCGATCCTCCCGACGATGGGCGTGATGAGCGGTGCGAGCACGACGGCCGCCGCGGCGACCGGCAGGGTCGCGAGGCCGGCCTGGAAGGCGTCCATGTCGAGCGTCGCCGGATTCTGGAAGTACAGGCTGACGACGTACATGATCGCGTTGATCGTGCCGGAGCCGAGCAGGATCGACAGGGTCGCACCGACGAGCACCGAGTTCCGCAACAGGTTGAGATCGAGCAGCGGCGCCTTGACGCGACGTTCCACGAGCACGAAGCCGATGGTCGCGAGGATCGTGACGACGAAGCATCCGATCGTGGGCAGCGACACCCAGCCCCACGCGCTGCCGTTCGTCAACGCGAAGATGAGCGGCGCGAGGATGAGGGCGATGAGCACCGTCCCGGCGAAGTCGATCGACTTCGACCGGGTCGGGTCGTTGGACTCCTGCACCGCGAGGAGCGTCACGGGGACGCACAGCACGGCGATGATCGCATCGATCCAGAACAACCCCTGCCAGCCGAGCGTCGAGGCGAGCAGGCCGCCGACCAGTGGGCCGGCCGCGGCGCCGATCGCCGACGCCGCACCCCAGAGCGTGACCGCGCGCAACTGGGCCTTGCCGGTGTTGGACGCCGAGAGCAGGCTCATGCCGCACGCGAGGATCGTCGCGCCGGCGGCGCCCTGGATGCACCGGCCCGCGATGACCCCGACGCCCTCCTGCGAGAGCGCGATGAGCACGCACGACGCGATGAAGAGGAACAGGCCGCCGAGGAAGATCCGGCGCCGTCCGAACACATCGCCGAGCGATCCGGACGTGACGATCACGGCCGCCCCGACGAGCGAGTAGCCCGTCACCGCCCACTGCAGCGTGTCGGTCGGCGTTCCCGTGTCCTCGGAGATCGCCGGGATCAGGATCGACACCGCCGAGGTGTTCGCGTTCACCACCAATGCCGAGACGCTCGTCGCGATGAGTGCTCCGAGTGCGTACCGCTGCGATGTCTGTGATGTCCCCGTTGTCGTGTCCCCCATGGTGACGTTCCTATCATCGTGATGGATGACTCCGCCAGAGGCATCGCCGCGATGGAGGATGCGGGCCCTGGGCGATGCGCGGTGCCGGCAGGACCCGACGTCAGCCCTCGAGTTCGCGCAGCTCCGTCGTCCGTTCACTCGGGGTGTCACCCGTGTTCACGGTTCCCCGGGGCTCGATGAGCAGCGCGGACACCTCGCCGTCGGCGCGCGGGCAGTGCTCCACGCCGCGCGGCACGACGTACACGTCGCCCGGGCCGAGTTCCATGTCACCACCGTCTGCGTCGCGCAGCTGGATGACGAGTCGGCCCGAGACCACGAGGAACAGCTCGTCGGTGTCGGGGTGCGTGTGCCACGTGAACTCGCCCTGCGCCTTGAACACCTTCACGTCGTAGTCGTTCACGCTGGCCAGGCGGTGTGGCGACCACGGCTCCGAGAACGAATCGAGGGCGGCTTGGATGTTGCGGACCGGATCTGCCATACCCCCGATCATTCCGGATGCCGCGTCCGAAGCCGAGGCCCATGCAGGAACTTCTTGGGTCCTTGCAGCGTGTCCCGGAGCCGTGGCCGGCGTGTCGGCCGGAAGTTCCTGCATTCGGGATCGGGGGTTGACGCGACGACGGGATGAGCCTACAGTTAAGCAATTCATTAATTAAGGAGTTGCTTACGTTGGTGGATGCCCCGGACGAGCTCAGCCTCGTGTTCCAGGCGCTCGCCGATCCGACGCGACGCGCGATCATCTCGCGCCTCCGCGGCGGCCCGACGACCGTCGGCGAACTGGCCGAGCCGTTCGCGATGAGCCGCCCCGCGATCTCGCAGCACCTCAAGGTGCTCGAACGGGCCGGGCTCATCGAGCGCACCGCCGACGCGCAGTGGCGTCGCTGCACCCTTCGCACCGAACCGCTCGACGAGGCATCCGCCTGGGTCGACCGGCACCGCGACGAGTGGAACGAGCGCTTCGACCTGCTCGACGAGCGACTCCGCGAATTGAAGGGAAGGGCCGATGCCTGAGCAGACCGCCACCACACGCAAGCAGTTCACGATCACCCGCGTCTTCGACGCGCCCCGCGACCTCGTCTGGCAGGCCTGGACGACGGAGGCCGACGCCGCCGAATGGTGGCACCCCCGCGGCATCGAGATCAAGCCGGGCAGCGTGTCCGTCGACGCCCGCGTCGGCGGCCGCTACGCCTACACGATGGTGAACCCGGCCGACGGCCAGGAGTATCCGACGGCCGGCGTCTACCGCGAGGTCACCCCGCCCGAGCGGCTCGTGTACACGTGGGGCTCGCCCGGCGACGCCGACGACGAAGCCCCGGTCATCACCGTCGAGCTTCGCGAGCTGCCCGATGACCGCACCGAGATGCGGTTCCACCTCGTCGGCATCGACGGCGCGCCCGGCGACGAGAACGTCTATGACGGATGGGACTCCGCCTTCGACATGCTCGCAGAGCAGCTGGCCGACGGGCGCGAGTGATGGGCCGCCTCATCGTCGAGCAGATCGTGAGCGTCGACGGCTATGCGGCCGACCCCGAGGGCGGCATCGAATTCTTCGAGGCGGTCGACGAGGTCGACTCGAACGACGCCGACCAGCTCGCGTTCCTCGAGCACGTCGATGCGATCCTGCTCGGCGCGAACACCTACCGGATGTTCGCGGGGTACTGGCCGCAGGCCGACCCCGAGGTCGAGCGCGTGGCCGAGCCCATCGACCGCCTGCCGAAGTTCGTCGTGTCGAACACCCTGACGGATGCCCCGTGGGGCGACGGCGCGATCGAGATCCTCCGCGGTGACGGGGGCGAAGCGGCCGCGGCGCTGAAGGAGCGCTTCTCCGCCATCGTCGTCTGGGGCAGCCTCACGCTCGCCGACTCGCTGTTCGAGGCGGGTCTCGTCGACGAGCTCCGGCTACGCGTCGTGCCGGTGCTCATCGGCGAAGGTCGTTCGTTCACCCCTGCGAAGCTCGGACAGCGCCGACTCGAGCTCGATCACGTGGTGACCCACCCCAGCGGACACGTCGGCATGGAATACCGCGTGCGCTGAGTCATCGGCTCACCCCTCGGCGCGCGTGGGCTGGCGCTCGTCGGCGGGCTCGTGCTGATCGGCAGGTTCTGACGGATCACCGCCTGACGACTCGTCGCCCTCGAACTGCTTCGAGAGCAACCGATACGAACGCGTGCCGAATGCGAGCAGCGCCAGGGCGACGAGCGCCAGCCCGCTGAAGAAGAAGATCAGCGCGATGCCCCGAGCGTCGCCCTCGCCGACGAGCCATCCCCACGCCGCCTGTCCGCCGTCGGACTCCATGTACGGGATGATCCAGAACTCCGCGATCGGGGCGATGAGGAACGCCGTGATCGGGGCCGCCGCCGCCTCGAACGCCTGCGCGAGGCCGAACACGCGACCCTGGCGTCGGAACGGCACCACCTTCTGGATGACGGTCTGCTCCGACGCCTCCACCGCGGGTATGAGGAGCATGTAGAGCCAGATGCCGGCCGCGTAGAGCAGCCACCACTCGCGGATCGTGAACAGCGCACCCAGCACTCCCATCGCGACGGCCACCGATAGCATCGTGCGGATCGGGTTGCGCCCGAGCCCCCACTTCGCGATCACCAGTCCGCCGAGGATGAAGCCGGTGGATGCGACGGCGAACACGATGCCCCACCCCTCGACGGGGAAGAGCGTGAGTCCGTACGGGTCCATCAGCGCGATGTAGACACCGCCGATGAGGTTGTTGAGGGTCGTGAAGAGGATGAGGGCGAAGAGGCCGGGCGCGGCCTTGACCGCGGCGATGCTTCCCCGCAGGTCGACCGCAGGCGGCCGTCCGCCCTCGGCGACCGGTTGCTCCTCGGGGATGCGGATGAAGAGCAGGTGGACGAGCGCGATGAGGGTCGCCGCGATGGCGATGGCGAGCGTCCAGCCCATGCCCAGGATCCCGATCGCGAGTCCGCTGAACACGCTCGTCACGACGAACGCCAGGCCCTGCACCGTGCCCACCAGGCCGTTGGCGTTCGCGTGCCGGTCCACGGGCACGAGCAGCGTGACGGTCGTCGACAGGGCGATGTTGCGCATGTGCTCGACGACCGAACCGAACAGGATCACCCCCGCGAACAGCCAGAACCACGGTCCACTCAGGTCGACGAGGGCGGACTCGGGATGCATGAGGTACAGCACCCCGGCCGCGACGAAGGCGGCGAGCGTGACCACGCTGGCGAGCAGCATCACCTGGTACTTCTTGTGCCGATCGACGATCGTGCCGAAGACGATGCCGAACGCCGCGATGAGCAGCATGTACGCGCCGCCGATGATGCCGGTGGCGAGCACCGAGCGCGTCTCGAGGTACACCCAGAACGTCAGGGCGAACCAGAGGAAGCTCGTCGTGACGTTCGCGACCATCGTGTTCACGAGCACGTGGACGAACATGCGCATGCCACCCGGCGGCGGCGTGACCGCCTGCGACGGCGACGCCCCGGTCGCCGCTTCGGGCACCTCGGATCCGCTCAACTCCTCGGACACGCAAGCGAGGATAGCTCCCACCTCCGACATCCGGAACCCCTCCGCCTGACGGCGGACGACGAATACCCGCCACGAGACGGATGTCCCGACGACGCGACGTCCGTCGCGTGAAGGCGTGACCTGCCGAGACGGATGCCGCGAGGCGCGGCCCCCGCGGCATCCGTGTCGATCAGCGCCGGTGCACGGGCGGCACGACCGTGAGCTTCGACGCGCCACCCGCGTCGAAGGAGCGCAGCCCCGAACCCGGGACATCCGCCGGCCGAGCCCCAGTGAAGAGCCAGACCTCGAACAGCGCGTCGAGCTCCTGGCCTGACAGCTCCTCGGCGAGCGCGATGAACTCCGCCGTCGAGGCCGTGCCGTCGGCCTGCTCGGCATGCCAGGTTTGCAGGAGATCGAAGAACACCTCGTCGCCGATCGTCAGCCGCAGGGCGTGCAGCGTCATCGCGCCGCGGTAGTACACGGCGATGTCGAACAGCGCATCTGATCCCGGATCGCCGATCACGACGGTCCAGAACGGGTCGTCCTCGGGAATGTTCGCGTAGTAGAAGTCGAAGTAGTCCTGCGGCACCGCGAAGCCCTCGTACTCGCTCCACAACCACTCCGCATAGGTCGCGAATCCCTCGTTCAGCCAGATGTGCTGCCAGCGCTCGATGGCCACGCTGTCGCCGAACCACTGGTGCGCGATCTCGTGGACGACGACTGCGTCGCCCTGCACGGTGTCGGTGAAGAACTCCTTCGCGTAGATCGGACGGGTCTGGTTCTCGAGCGCGAACCCGAGGTTCGCGCGGTCGTCGACGATGCCGCCGAGCTCGTCGAACGGGTAGGGTCCGAAGTGCCCCTCGAGGAACGAGACGATCTCGGGCTGACGTGCGAACGACGCCGCGACCTTCTCACCGAGCGGCGCGGGCCCCTCGGAACCGACGGTCCAGTCGTTCGCATTGCCGGGGCTGCCGGGCGGGGCGCCGGGCACCGTCCAGCCGTCCATCACGTCGCCATCGTCCTCGAAGGAAGTCGATCCGGCATCGCCCGGTGCCTCGATGTCGTCGACCGCGACCCCGTCGAGCTGGAACACGAAGTCACTCACGTACGTGATCGCGACGTCGACCTCCTGCCCGGCATACGCCGCGAGGTCGAACGACCATTGCTCCCAGCCGTCGCTCGCGCCGGTCGCCGCCCACCACGCGCCGCTCGATCCGGTGGGCTGGCACGGCCCGCCGTCGCCCTCGGAGAGGTAGTGCCCGAGGAACGGATGCTGGGCGAGCAGGTCGGCACATGCCGCGAAGCCCGCGTCGGCCTGCAGGATCCCGCCGACATCCGGCAGCGTCGTCCAGTCGTCGGTGCCGGAGGGCGCGAGTTCGACGAAGGCGAAGTCCCAGCCCTGCTCGGTGTCGCGGTCGACCCAGAACGACAGCGCGGAGTCGTCGGCCGGCACGGTCAGCGTGCGCTGGAGGCGCTTGTACGAGTCGTCGGCCATGTCGGAGTACGCGAACGCCGCACCCGTGCGCGGGAGGACCGTGGGCGCCATGAGGTCGGGGTCGATCGCGTCCCAATAGCTGATGCCGTCGGCGCGGTAGGCGTCGAGGTCGAACTCGCCGATCGTGGCGGTCGCGAGGTAGCTCGCCATCGGCTCGTCCGTCCTCCAGACCCAGATCGACGAGTCACCCGAGTCGCGCATCGAGACGAGCCGCCCGTTCGACACCGCCTCGAGACCCTTCGGGACGGTCAGGGTCACGACGTAGCGCGCCTTGTCGGTCGGATGATCGTTGACGGGGAACCACGTCGACGCCACGAAGGGCTGACCCGCGACGAGTGAGCCGTCATCGGTGTGCAGGAAGCCGGACACGCCGCCGAGCACGTCGTCGATGGGCTCGGGCACGCCCGAGTACTCGACGGTGGTGGTGAACCCGGCACCGCTGTTGAGCGTGGTCTTCGGCGTGATCGTGAGCTCGCCGTCGGACCTCGTCCAGGCCGCCGCCCGGCCGTTGACCGTCACGGAGCCCACGTCGAGGCCGTCGAGATCGAGGTTGAAGGAACTGAGCGCCTGGGTCGCGCTCGCCTTGATGACCGCGGACCCCGTGAGCGTGTCGGTTGCGGGGTCGTAGCCGACGTCGAGGTCGTACTCCTTGACGTCGTACCCGCCGTTGCCCGCGAGTGGGAAGTACGGGTCACCGGCACCGGGCGCACCCGGGGCGGGCGACGGCTTCGCCGCGGATGCCGCCACGGGGGCACCGATCGCGAGCGCGGCCCCGAGCGCGAACACGAGGGGGGCGCGCCACCTGCGAAGTCTGTTGGTCGAGCCGTTCCCGGTTGCTTCGCTGCGACGTTGCATGGGTCCTCCAACCCTCGCGTCGGACGTCCTCGCGGCCCATGCTGGCCCTGTGCCGGGACGGCGTCAAGGGGGTGCTCCGTCGCGAGACGGAGTCGGGCGCCCCGGTCGTGCGAGAAGACCCGTCGTGCGACGGATGTCCCGGCGACGCGACATCCGTAGCGTGAAGGCATGCTCGAACTCAGCAATGTCAGCAAACGCTATGGCAACCGCCTCGCGCTCGATCAGGTGAGCTTCACGGTCGGCGACGGCCGCCTCACGGGCTTCGTCGGCGGCAACGGCGCCGGCAAGACCACCACGATGCGCATCATCCTCGGGGTGCTCGCCGCCGACGGCGGCACCGTCACGCTCGGCGGCGAGCCGATCACCGAAGCCGACCGCCGCCGCTTCGGCTACATGCCCGAGGAGCGAGGCCTCTACCCCAAGATGAAGGTGCTCGAGCAGACCGTCTACCTGGCGCGCCTGCACGGCTGGGCGCCCGCCGCCGCGCGGCGCAACGCGCTCGAGCTGCTCGAGCGCCTCGGCCTGGGTGAGCGCATCGACGACACGATCGAGTCGCTCTCACTCGGCAACCAGCAGCGTGCACAGATCGCCGCGGCGCTCGTGCACCGACCCGAGGTGCTCGTGCTCGACGAGCCGTTCTCGGGGCTCGACCCGATGGCCGTCGAGACGGTGCAGGGCGTGCTCGCCGACGCCGCCGCCGGCGGCGCGCCCGTGCTCTTCTCATCGCACCAGCTCGACATCGTCGAGCGGCTGTGCGACGACCTCGTCATCATCGCCGGCGGGCGCATCGCCGCGGCCGGCCCGGGCGACGCGCTTCGTGCCGAGCACGGCTCGGAGCGCTGGGAGCTGCTCACGACCGGAGATGCCGGCTGGCTGCGCGGGCAGCCCGGCATCGAGGTCGTCGAGTTCGACGGCGGGTGGGCGGTGTTCGAGGCCGAATCGGATGCCGCTCGCCAGGCAGTCCTCGCCGAGGCGGTCACGCGCGGCGAGGTCGTCAGCTTCACCCGCGAGCACACCACGCTCGCCCAGATCTTCAAGGAGGTCGTGCGATGAGCACCGCGACAGGCACCGAACGCCGCACCCCGAACTTCGTCGACAGCGTCTCGCTCATCGCCGGGCGCGAGATCACGATGCGGCTGCGCAGCAAGGCGTTCGTCATCTCCACGGCGGTGCTCATGCTCGCCGTGCTCGCGTCGGTCGTGCTCGGCAGCATCTTCGGCACGCAGACCGAGACGACGAAGGTCGCGGTGATCGGCGGCGCGACCGCCGTGGTCGACGGGAACGAGGCCCTCGAGGCCGTGCCTGCCGCCGATGAGGCCGCCGCCGAGCAGTTGCTGCGCGACGGCGAGGTCGACGCGATCGTCGCGCCCGCGGCATCCGAACCGCTCGGCATCACCGTGATCGGCCTCGACTCGACGCCCGAGTCCGTGGTGCGGGCGCTCTCGGTGCAGCCGACCGTCGAACTCCTCGAGCCCGCCGCGGTCGACCCGACCCTCGCCTACCTCGTGGCGTTCGGATTCGGCATCGTGTTCTTCATGTCGGCCCTGACCTTCGGCACGACCATCGCCCAGTCGGTCGTCGAGGAGAAGCAGACGCGCGTCGTCGAGATCCTGCTGTCGACGGTGACCGCCCGCGCGCTGCTCACGGGCAAGGTCATCGGCAACAGCGTGCTCGCGTTCGGTCAGATCCTCGCGATCGCGGCGCTGGCGATCCTGGGGCTCATGCTCACGGGCCAGCGGGTGCTGCTCGGCGGACTGGGCACCTCGGTGATCTGGTTCATCGTGTTCTTCGCGATCGGGTTCGTGATGCTCGCGGCGCTGTTCGCGGCGACCGCGGCGATGGTGTCGCGCGCCGAGGACGTCGGCTCGGTGACGACCCCGGTGACGATGCTCGTGATGATCCCCTACTTCCTGGTGATCTTCTTCAACGACAATCCCACGGTGCTCGCGATCATGAGCTACGTGCCGTTCTCGGCGCCGGTCGGCATGCCGATGCGGGTGTTCCTCGGCACCGCCGAGTGGTGGGAGCCGTTCGTGTCGCTCGCGATCCTGCTGGCCACGACCGCCCTCGCGGTGCTCGTCGGCGAGCGCATCTACCGCAACTCGCTGCTGAAGACGGGTGCGCGGGTGCCGCTCGGCGAGGCGCTGCGCGGCTGAGCGCCGCTCCGTCGATCGAGTAGCGCCGGGCGCCAGCTCGGCTCTGCTCCGTCGATCGAGTAGCGCCGGGCGCCAGCTCGGCTCTACTCCGTCGATCGAGTAGCGCCGGGCGCCAGCCCGACGCGTATCGAGATCCGTCACGCGGGTCTCGATACGCGTGCCGCTCCGCGACGCGCTACTCGACCGACGGAGCACGCGCGAGGTGGGAGGATGGTCCGGTGACCCAGCAGCTCCACGACACGACCTTCCGCGGCTTCGCCTCCGACAACTACTCGGGGGTTCACCCCGAGATCCTCGCCGCGATCACTGCCGCGAACCACGGCCACCAGGTCGCCTACGGCGAGGACGTCTACACCGACCGTCTTCAGGAGGTGTTCGCCCAGCACTTCGGCAAGGGCGTCGAGGCGTTCCCGGTGTTCAACGGCACCGGCGCGAACGTCACCGCACTGCAGTCGATGCTGCCGCGCTGGGGCGCCGTGATCTCGGCGAAGACGGCGCACATCAACTCCGACGAGGGCGGTGCGCCCGAGCGCGTCGGCGGCATCAAGCTGCTCACGGTCGTCGCGCCCGACGGCAAGCTCACCCCCGAGCTCATCGACCAGGAGGCGTGGGGCTGGGGCGACGAGCACCGCGCCCAGCCGCTCGTCGTGTCGATCACGCAGACCACCGAGCTCGGCACCGCCTACACCGCCGACGAGATCCGGGCCATCGCCGATCACGCCCACGCGCACGGCATGAAGCTGCACCTCGACGGCGCACGGCTCGGCAACGCCGGCGCATCCCTCGGGTTGCCCCTTCGCGCGTTCACCCGCGACGCGGGCGTCGACCTGCTGAGCGTCGGCGGCACCAAGAACGGATGCCTCGGCGCAGAGGCCATCGTCGTGCTGAACCCCGAGGCATCCGAGGGCCTGAAGTACCTGCGCAAGCTCAACATGCAACTCGCATCGAAGATGCGCTTCGTCTCGGCGCAGCTCATCGCGCTCTACGAGGGCGACCTGTGGCTGCGCAACGCGGCGCACGCGAACCAGATGGCTGCGCGACTGCGCGGTGCGCTCGACGCCGGCATCGCTGCAGGTGAACTGCCCGGCCTCGGGTTCTCGCAGCCGACGCAGTCGAACGGCGTGTTCGCGGTGCTGCCCGACGGTGTGTCCGACCGGCTGCGCGACCGCGGGTTCAAGTTCTACGACTGGGACGCCGCCAAGGGCGAGGTGCGCTGGATGTGCTCGTTCGACACGAGCGAGGCCGACATCGACGCGTTCGTCGCCGGCATCCGCGAGGAGCTCGCCGCGGCGTAGTCCACGTCGACGCACGAGGGGCGCTGCATCCATGCGGATGCCGCGCCCCTCGCGTCGTGCCGGCTCAGCTCGGAGCGACGAGGCTCTCGATCGGGATCGCCGCGCCGAGGATGCGCTCGGCCGCGCGGTGCCCCGAGAGGAGCGCACCGTTGACGGTCGCCGGGCCGTCGCCCCACGTCGCCTCCCCGGCGAGGTGCAGCACGCCGCCGATCGGCGTGGCGATGACGTCGTGATCGTCGTACGAGGCGCCTCGGGCGACGTAGGAGTACGAGCCGAGGGCGAACGGGTCGGAGCCCCAGCGGGTGATCCAATGGCCGGTCGGCTCGGGCAGCGCCTCGCCGTAGTTGCGCCGGAGCCCTTCGAGCACCGAGGCGACGATCTCGTCGTCGGCCATCTGCTCGATGCGGCGGGCCCACTCGCCGCCCGCGAAGGTCAGCAGCATCGGGGTGCCGCTGACGGCCGACACGTCGTACCAGGAGTGCCAGGGCGCGCTGTCGGCGCCGAGCTGACGGATCGCGTACGCGCCGTCCTGCCAGAAGCGCTCGGGGAACTGCAGGAAGACCTTGTTGAAGGTGCCCATCCCGACGCGTGCGATCGCTCTGGCCACCGTCTCGGGCAGCGCGGGCTCGAAGTCGATCACCCCGGCCTTGAGCACCCCGAGCGGCACCGTGACGACGACGTCACGGGCCTCGAACGACTCCGTTCCGGTCGTGATGCGCACCCCTGCGCCCGACCATTCCACCGCGGTGACCGTCTGCTCGAGTCGAACATCGAGGCCGCGGGCCAAGCCGGTCGCGAGCGCGTCGTAGCCGCCCGGGAACACGACCTCGTCGCCGTGGATCGCATCCTCGTCGAGCCCGTGGGCGTCGACGTCCGCGTTGTCGGCGCCGCACTGCTCCTCGGTTCGGTGACGGTGGAACGCCCGCACTCGCTCGGTGCGTTCCGTGCTCCAGCCGAGCTCGGCGAGCGCTCGCTCGACGGCGTCCGCGTAGCTCGTGCCGGCCGCCGATTCGGCGACCACCCCGACGAGGCGCTCGTGGGCCGCGGCGACGTCGCCGATCCAGGCCTCGGTCGCCTGCTCGTCGAGTTCGCGATGCGCCTCGTCGTAGTTCGAGATCGGGCGTCCGCCGGCCTGGAAGCTCCCGACGGTGAACTCCGAGGTCTCCATTCCGAGCGCCTCGACGAGCCCGGTGAGCGGGTTGCCGGTGAGACCGTGGATCCACGACGCGCCGCGGTCGACGCAGAAGCCCGGCGAGCGGTCGGTCCAGGTCCGGCCTCCGAGGCGGTCGCGCGCCTCGAGCACGACGACGCTGCGGCCGGCCGCGTGCAGCAGCCGGGCCGCAGTCAGCCCGGCGACCCCGGCTCCGACGATGACGGTATCGAACATGGGTCTCTGGTCCATTCGTTGGGAAAGGGGTGAGGGTGCGGGATGCGCGGCGCGGCGGCCCGTCGCCGCTCACTCGGGCGCGAGCACCTCGGTGTCGCGATTGAGCGAGCGCTTCCGGAAGTAGTCGCGCGAGCCGGGGAACAGCGCCCACGCGAACATGAGCACGGCGCCCAGCACGAGCGAACCCACGCCGATGAGGAACGCGCTGCCGACGCCCGCGAGCTGCGAGTAGCCGTAGTCGGGATTCGCCATGTCGATCGCCGACTGCACGAACGCCCAGGTCATGAACACCCCGCCGACGAGCGGGAAGACGAAGCGGTAGAACGCGTTGCGCCAGCTGTCGAAGAGGTTGCGGCGGAAGTACCAGATGCACGCGAAGCTCGCGATGCCGTAGAAGAAGGCGATGGCGAGGCCGATCGAGAGCACCGAGTCGGCGAGCACGCTCGTCGAGACGAGGTTCATGCCCGCGTAGTAGACGATCGCGATGACCCCGACGAGCGTCGTGGAGAAGGTCGGCGTCTTCGATGCCGCGTGCACCCTCGCGAAGCGGGCCGGCAACGCCTTGTAGACCCCCATGGCGAAGGTGCCGCGGGCGGTCGGCAGGATCGTCGTCTGCGAGGAGGAGAGCGCCGAGATCGCGACGGCGATGACGAGGAACCAGCCCATCGGCCCCATGGCCATGGCGGCCAGGCCCGAGAACACGTCGTCGGCGTGCGCTTCGTTCGCGAGGCCGGTGCCGGTGTCGCCGATGCCGGCGTACATCATCGCGACGACGGTGACACCGACGTAGGTGACGAGCAGCACGACGGTCGTGAGGGTCGCGGCGCGGCCCGGGGTGCGGCGCGGGTCCTTCGTCTCCTCGGTCAGGGCGAGGCAGGTGTCCCAGCCCCAGTAGATGAAGAGCGCGAGGAGGATCGCCTGCACCATCCCCGTGCCGTCGGCGAGGAAGGGATTGAACCAGTCGAGGGAGACCGCGGTCGGGTCGGGCGCGGCACCGCTGACGTAGCCGACGAGGCATCCGATCACGAAGGCCGCCATCGCGAGGTACTGGATCGCGAGCAGCACCTGCTGCATGCGCTCGCCGATCTCGATGCCGCGCAGCGACACCCACGTCATCACGGCGATGATGACGCATCCGAATGCCGTGACGATGGTGCGGTCCTCGGAGAGCGAGCCGTCGCCGACGAGGCTGAGGAGGTAGACCGAGGCGATCTCCGCGAGGTTCGCCATGACGAGGATGCCGGCGACGGCGATGCTCCACCCGGCCATCCACCCGGTGCGCGGGCCGAACGCCTTCGCCGCCCAGGTGAACACCGTGCCGCAATCGGGCACGTCGTTGTTGAGCTCGCGGTAGGCGAAGGCGGTGAACAGCATCGGCACGAACGCGAGGATGAACGCGACGGGCGCCTGCGCGCCGACGGCGATGATGACGTAGCCGAGGGTCGCCGCGAGCGAGAACAGCGGTGCCGTCGAGGCGATGCCGATGACGGTCGAGCCCCAGAGCCCGAGTTTGCCGATCGCAAGGCCCTTCGTGGGCGTACCCGCGGAGGGGCGGTTCGTGGGGGACGCGGTTTCGACCGCACGGGAGTTGCTCACAGTACCTGCTCATCGTCGAGGGGTGGGTGGGGACCGGATCAGCGTACATCACCGACCGACTAGTCGGTCGGTGATGTTACGTCGTCGGTATCGACGGGCCCGAATGTCTCCGTGCAGCGCCGGGAGCGTGCCGGTTCAGGCGCGCTCGGATGTCTCCGGTCGCTGCCGGCCCTCCCCCGGGCCAGGTCCGCGGCGGCTCAGGCGCCGGCGCGTCCGTCGCCCGCGCTCGCCTGCATCGCCTGCATCGCCTGCATCGCCTGCATCGCCTCGAGGGTGCTGATCAGCCCTTCGACATGCGGCGGGGTGAGGATGTCGTCGCCTTCGGGCAGGCTCATGAGGGCGTTGTGGTTCATGCCGTCGCCGACGAACAGCGCCATACGCGCGAGCGACTCGTCACCCGTCGCCGCGACGAGCGTGTCGACCCAGTCCCCGCGGCACGCGCGCAGCACGTCGAGTGCCGCCGCGTCGCCGGTCTGCGCGATGCGGTACGCCGCGTCGATGAGCCGTTCGAGCTCAGAGTCCCGGTTCAGCGAGGATACGAGGTAGTAGCGCACCGCCCCGTCCGGCGCGGAGCGCATCTGCTCGACATCGCGCTCGGCCTGCGCTCGCAGTTCGACGAACAGTGCGGCTCGGAGCGCCCCCACCGAGGCGAAGTGATGCAAGACCCCCGACTTCGACAGCCCCGCCCGGCTCGCAACCGCCTCGAGCGTCGCGCCGCGGATGCCCAGCTCGACCAGGAGGTCCGTGTACGCGGTGAGGACTCGGGCGGCCTGGCCATCGACGGTGATCATCTGGCCATCGTACGAGCGCCCCGCGGCGTTCGGAATATCCACAGGTTCCATGCGTTGGAATGGAGCGGGACGACGGCGCCCCGGCATCCGTCCCCCACGCGAAAGCAGTTTCACATGACGCTCGTCACCGACCTCACCTCCCGCCGCGCAGACACCACCGCACAGCTCATCAACCCGCTCGTCGAGCGCTGGAGCCCTCGCGCCTACGACCCGACCGCCGAGGTCTCCGTCGAGGCGCTCCGCACGATCCTCGAGGCCGCCCGCTGGGCGCCGTCGGCGAACAACGTGCAGCCGTGGCGCTTCATCGTCGCCCGCCGCGGCACGGCTGCGTTCACCACGGTGCACGACGCGCTCGTGGGCTTCAACCAGGCGTGGGCGGACTCGGCCGCGGTGCTCATCGTGAACGTCGCCGAGACCGTCGACGCCGAGGGCAAGGCGCGCCCCTGGGCACGCTACGACCTCGGCCAGGCCGTGGCCCACCTCACCGTGCAGGCGCAGCACGAGGGCCTGCACTCCCACCAGATGGGCGGCTTCGACGCCGCGAAGATCCACGACGCGTTCGACCTCGA
Source organism: uncultured Actinomycetota bacterium (assembly GCA_963758615.1). GTDB lineage: Bacteria > Actinomycetota > Actinomycetes > Actinomycetales > Microbacteriaceae > Agromyces. The sequence goes on from CAVWVZ010000011.1 coordinate 383,215, forward strand.
CGCGAGCCTCGCGGTCGTCTCGATCACCGCGATCGGCGTGCTCGGCGACCCCGACACGCTGCCCGACCCGCTGCGCGAGCGCGAGGTCGCACCGCGCCTGCGCAAGCCGCTCGATGAGCTGGTGCTCGTCGGCGAGTAAGCGAACAGCCGAGCGGATGTCCCGGGGCCGCGCCCGGGACATCCGCTCGGTGGTCTTCCGTGTTCAGTTGCTCCGCGCGCGGCTCACCCGAGGTAGCCCCTGAGCGCCTGGAAGACGCCGTTGCCGACGACGCCGGTTCCGCCGAGCACCACGATGCGGGTGGGGTTCAGCCTCGCCAGCTGCGCAGCCACGGCGGCCGGGATCGAGTTCGCCTGCACGAGCACCACCGGGCCGGCGGTCATGCCGGCGACCGGGGCCCCGGCCAGGGCGTCGGGGAAGTTCATCCCGTTCGCCACGTACACCGTGCCGACTCCCGCCGCGAAGATCGACGCGATCGAGGCTGCCGTGCCGAACCGGTCAGGGCCGGCCATCCGCGTCACCGCGCCGTTCGTGTACTGGTCGAGCGACCCGAACACCGCGTTGCCGACGACGCCCGTGCCACCGAGCACCACGATGCGACCGGGGTTCAGCCGATCCAGCTCGGCTGCGATCACCGACGGGATCGAGTTGCGCTGCACGAGCAGCACCGGCCCCCTGTCCTTGCCGGCCACCGGCGCACCCGCCAGCGCATCCGGGAAGTTCATCCCGTTCGCCACGTACACCACGCCCACGCCGGGGCTGTAGTTGTGCGATGAGATCGAGGCCGCCGTGCCGAACCGGTCAGGGCCGGCCATCCGCGTCACCGCGCCGTTCGTGTACTGGTCGAGCGACCCGAACACCGCGTTGCCGACGACGCCCGTGCCACCGAGCACCACGATGCGACCGGGGTTCAGCCGGTCCAGCTCGGCCGCGATCACCGACGGGATCGAGTCGCGCTGCACGAGCAGCACCGGCCCGCTGTCCTTGCCGGCCACCGGCGCACCCGCCAGCGCATCCGGGAAGTTCATCCCGTTCGCCACGTACACCACGCCCACGCCGGAGGCGAAGTTCGCCTTCGAGATCGCGGCCGCGGTCGCGAATCGGTCGATGCCGGCCCAACGCTCGATCGTCAACGTCGGATCGGGATCGGGATCGGGATCGGGATCAGGGTCAGGATCGGGATCGGGATCGGGACCCGGGTCGGGCTCGGGGATCGCGACGGGGTCGCTCGTCGTGGTCGCGGTGCGATACCCCGGCTTGGTGCCGGTGACCGCGATCGAGATCTCGGCGCCCTGGTCCACCTCGGCGACCACGTACGAAGCATCGGTTTCGCCACCGATGGCGACGCCGTCACGCAGCCACTGGTAGGTCAGTTGCACCGGCGCGGGCTCCCACACGCCGGGGTCGACGGTCAGCGCGGATCCGACCGCGGGGTCGCCGAGCACGACGGGCTTCGGCGTCGACGTGAGCTTCGGGAGGATGGTGAATGCGAGACCGCCGATGCCGAACGGTGTTCCCACCGGGTCGGCGAGACCGCTCGGCACCTTCCATTGGGCGACTCCGGCCGCGCTCGCCCCCAGCGACCCGACGGGCCACAGGTAGTCGAATCCGTTGAACGTCACCGGGCCGAGTGGCCACGTGCTCGCTTTGATGTAGGCCTTCGCGGTGCCGGTCCGTGACGCGATGCCGTCGATCTGATAGGAGTTCCACTCGGCCCTGTGCACGCCACCCGCCGAGTCGGTGAACGTGAAGCTCACGTTGTCGACGGGGTTGGTGAAGCGCCAGGCGACCTCGAGCACGTCGCCATCGGCGAGGCCCGCGAGCGAGATGCGCGCAACGTTCGTCAGCGACGGCGGGCGCGACAGGTCGACGGCGGTGACGACTTCGAACGTGACACCGCTCAGATCGGGAACCGGGCTGGGGACGCCGGTGCCCTCGGTCTTCCAGATGAGGTTGCCGTCGCCGTCGAAACTGGCCGAGTGCTTCCAGCCGTCCCACGCGACCGTGTACCCGTCGAGGGTGAATGCGCCGCGCGGCCAGGTCGGGTTGGCCACGTGCCCGACGGCCTCTCCGGTCAACTGTCCCGGAGGAAGCCCCTCGACCGACTCATCGGCCAGGTTGCCGTTCCAGGTGACCTGCTGCTGGCCGCCGAGCGAGTCGCTGAAGTGGAAGCTCACGAAGTCGACCGGGGAGTCGAACTCCCACGCGACGATGACGTCATCACCGTCCTGCACCACGGCGGTGGTCACCTGCGCCGACACCAGTGCGGGCACGGGCGAGTCCACGGCCACGGCCGGAGGGGGCTGCCACAGGGCGAGCGATGTGGCGACCAGAAGAATGAATGCGATGAAGGCACTCGTGGTGGTTCTGCGGCGATTTGAAATCATGAGAGATCCTTGATTTGCCTACTCTCAGAGTACGAACCTGAGGGCTCCCCGCCGATCCCCAGTTCAGGGCACGCTGACCGATCGCGGCTGATCGCGGCCGGGGCACCCGCCGGCCTCTCGAGGCGTCAGGGCGCAGCAGCTGACGCCCGCCTGGTCGCGCGCCGAGCGCGAGGTGGCTCCGGTCGCTCAGCCGGCGTGCTGCTCGCGCAGGTACGCGCGCAGTTGCGCGACGACGAGATCGTGGTCGTCCTGCTGCGGAAGCCCCGAGACGCCGACCGCGCCGACGACCCCGACGTCGCGGATGCCGATGGGCACGACGCCACCGTGCGCGGCGTAGTCGCGCGGGTCGAGTCGAGCGTGGGTGTCGAAGTCCTCGCCCTTGGCGCGGAACTGCTCTCCGATGAGGAGAGATGCCCGGCCGAACCGCTCGACGACCCGGTGCTTGCGATCAAGCCAGCCGTCGTTGTCGGCCGACGAGCCCGGCAGTGCAGTGTGGAACACCCGCTGCGGGCCCAGCCAGATCGCGATGGCGACCGGATGCCCCGCCGAGGCGGCCGCGGCGCGCAGCCGGCCGCCGAGCACCCAGGCGTCCTCGAGCGTGAACCGCGAGAACTGCAGCTCGGACTCCTCTGCGACGAGACGCTCCAACAGCTCGCTCATGGCCGCAACAGCACCTTCACCGCACGACGCTCATCCATGGCGACATAGGCCGCCGCGGCCTCGCGCAGCGGCAACTCGAGATCGAACACGCGGCCCGGCCGGATCGCTCCCGACCGCACGTCGGGCAGCAGCTCCTCGATGTACCCGCGCACCGGCGCGACGCCGCCGTTCACCCCGACGTTGCGGTTGAAGAGCGGTCGCACGGGCAGCTCGGGGCCGCCGTTCGGCGCTCCGACGTACCCGACCATGCCACCGGGGCGGGTCGAGCGGATCGCCTGGTCCATCGACTCCTTCGAGCCCACGCACTCGAGCACGCGGTCGGCGCCGATGCCGCCGGTGATCTCCTGCACCGCGGTGACCCCGACGTTTCCACGCTCGGCCACGAGGTGCGTCGCGCCGAAGTCGCGGGCGAGTTCCTGACGCTGCGGATGCCGCGACATCGCGATGATCGTCGTTGCTCCGAGCCGTCGCGCGGCGATGATCGCGCAGAGCCCGACCGCGCCGTCGCCGACGACCGCGACCGAATCGCCCGGGCCCACCCCGGCCGACACGGCGGCGTGGTGCCCGGTGCCCATCACGTCGGAAAGGGTGAGCAACCCCGGGATCTCATCGTCGGCGACGGGACCCGGCACGACGACCAGGGTGCCGTCGGCGAGCGGAACGCGCACGAGCTCGCCCTGGCCGCCGTCGGCGAATCCGCCGAATCGGTCGTCGCCGCCCCACCAGCCGCCGTGCAGGCACGATGTGGACACCCCGTTGCGGCAGTTGATGCACGTGTTGTCGCACACGTAGAACGGTGCGATCACGAAGTCGCCCACGGCGACGTGCGCGACGGCATCGCCGACCGCCTCGACCACGCCCACGAACTCGTGCCCGATGCGGTGCGGCGCGTGCGTCGGGGTGACGCCGCGGTACGGCCACAGGTCGGAGCCGCACACGCACGCCGCGACGACCCTCACGATCGCGTCGCCGCCGGTCGAGAGCACGGGATCGGGCACGGATTCGACACGGATGTCGCGGGGCGCGTGGATGACGGTGGCGAGCATGGTTCGAGCCTATGCCCGCGGTGCGGTCGCGGCACGGCCGAGCGGGCCGTCCACCTGCTCGGCGTCCGCCGGCGTCTGGGCGATCGGGCAGGAACTGGGGGTCGCCGTGGCCCGTCACGCGGGAGTAGCGTGCAGTTCGTGAGGCATCCTCATGTTCTGGACCCGAGACGGGAGAGCACCATGAAGCGCTCAACACTCATCGGCGGGATGGCGGTCGGCTTCGCGCTGGCCATGACCGTCTCGGCACCGGCTTTCGCGAGCCCCGTGCAGATCATCCCATGGGAGGAGTCGTTCACCGAGGTCCTCGAGGTCGGTGCGGAGGACTGGTGCCCGCCCGACGTCGTCGACTTCGACGTCACCTTCAGCGTCGAGGCGGCCGGCAAAGACCGCATCTACACCCAACGCGACGGCATTCTCCGCTTCGCAGGGACGTTCAAGGCCGTCGAGATGTACAGCGCGAACGGCAAGACCTTCATGATCGAATCGCAGGGCAACAGGCGTGACCACAAGATCGTCGACAACGGCGACGGCACCCTCACCATCTGGTTCAAGGATTCGGTGAAGTCGACCGTCTCGATCGACGGCGAATTCCTGTTCCACGACTCCGGGCTCGCCGAGGGCGCCTTCCTCGTCGACCACAACGGCACGCCCACGTTCCCCGACGACGACGAGTTCATCGGCGGAGTCGAGGAACCGCAGTTCCACGGCCGGTCCGACACCGCGGGCCGCGACTTCTGCGAGGACATCGCCCTCTACCTCGGCGACTGAACGGCTCCCCGCTACACGTGTGGAACGAACTCCTGCCACGCGAGTCGCTTCTCGCGGCGCGGGTCGAGTTCCACACGGTCGGCGTGGTCGAACACGAGCGTGCGGCGCTCCGACTCGTCGTAGCGCGGCCACTCGGGCCCGGGGGCGCCGGATGTCGCGAGCGAGACCCAGTGCCCCTGCATGCGGCGCCCGACCTCGCGGAACATCGCCCGCCCGCCGAGCAGCGTGAGGCCGATGCCGGTGGGGTTGTCGAACTTCTCGAACAGCGCGAAGAGCTCGAGGCCGTGCGTCGCATCGAGGCCGAGCAGTCGCGGCATCCGCGGTGCTGCGTCGAAGCGGTACATGAACACCGGCGCGTACCTGGAGTGCCGCTCGGCCACCTTGATGTTCGGGAACCAGAATGTGAAGTCGCCCGCGAAGTCGGCCGCCGGGCGTCGCTCGGGCAACCCGGGATACTGCCGCTTGATCGCCTTGCGCGCCTTCTTCCTCGTGTTCGCGAAGATCGCCCGGATGCGCGGCTTCGTGGTCGGCAGGATGCTGATGCGCCCCTCGAAGAGCGACCCCTCGCGGTCGTTCGTGCCGACGATGAGCGGCACGCGGTGCGCGAGCCCGTCGCGGAACGCGTCGAGCGGTCGGTGCGGCAGGAATTCGCCGTCGATGACCGGCGCGAGGCTGATGGTGCCGGGGTTCTCATCAGGCGTCCGAACGCAGAGCGCGGTGGTCGCCTCAGCGAGGACCGTGGGATCGGTCGCACGGAGCATCACCGCCGCATCCTCGGGCGACTCGCTGTCGAGGTCGTCGTCGTCGACGATTCGACTGAGGTGCTGCACGTACTCGCGCGCCCATTTCGCCGCGACATCCGGCAGGTACACCGCGTTCGCGGGTGAGCTCTGCGAGATCGCACGTGCGATGAGCCCCTCGGCCGCGGGCACCGTCAGGAGCGTCGTGACGGAGTTCGCACCCGACGACTCGCCGAAGAGCGTCACGTTGCCGGGGTCGCCGCCGAACGCGCGGATGTTGCGCCGCACCCACTCCAGCGCGGCGACCTGGTCGCGCAGGCCGAGATTGCAGTCGAACGGATGTCCCGGCGACGAGTACGCCCGGAAGTCGAGCCAGCCGAGCGCACCCAGGCGGTAGTTCAGGCTCACGTAGACGACCCCATGTCGACGCACGAGCCGCTCACCCTGCTGCGGGTACTCGCCCGACGAGCCGACGCTGTACGCCCCGCCGTGAAGGAACACCATGACGGGACGGCCGCCCATCGGGACATCCGACTCGTCCGGAGCGACCACGTTGACGCTGAGGCAGTCCTCGCTGCGCGGCAGGCGCGGCGACGCACCGATGAACTGGCCCTTGCGATTCTGCGGGGCGACCGGCCCGTAATCCGAGGCATCCCGCACGCCGTCCCATCCGGGCGCGGGTTCGGGCGCCAGGAACCGCCGCTCCCCTGCGGTCGAGGCCGCATACGGGATGCCGCGCCAGACGCGAACGCCGGCTCGCCGCACTCCCCGGACTGCGCCGCGGTCGGTCTCGACGACCAGTGCAGCGTTCACGGGCCTCGCGGCCGAGGCCGGAGCGCGGTACAACTCCCGCGTCATGGGCTCAGGCGGTGCGCGTCGGCCTGGTCGTCGGGGGTACGAAGATGCGCAGCGCCCAGCCGAAGAGCACGAGCACGACGCCGACCCCCGCTGCGAACAATGCAACCCCGTAGGCGACCACCGAGGTGAACAGCGAGGCCCGCAGGAACGAGGCGTTCATGACGGTCTCGCGCACGGGATCGTCCTGGTCGAGCTCGGCGTAGGTCTTGCCGTCGCTCGCCTCGAGCGCATGCATGTTGATGACGCCAGCCTGGACGAACGCGTCGATGGGTCCGTCGACGACCTCGCCCGCGAAGATGGGCGCGTCGTCGGGGATCGTGATGTTCTCCGCAGTCAATTGGTTGGTGACCCCGACCCATGCGACGACCGCGACCACGATCATGAGGATGCCCGCGATGATCCCCGCGAGTCCGATGAGCCGCACGAGGCGGCCCTGCCTGCTGCTCAGCACGACCTCGTTGACCTCGTCTGACGTTGTCGCTGACATGGCGCCTCCCCTGTCGACTCATCACCGTTGTCGCCACCATAGCGAATCGGATGCCGCGGGCAAGGGGCCCGACCGCGGATGTCCCGACGTGTTCACCTGGAGAGCGAGGGGGATTCACCGACCCCGTTCACGGCATCGGGTCGCGCGATGTCGGCGGTATCCGCCAAGATGTCGGAGTGGCGGGCATGAGAGGGTTCTGGGGCGCGCTCCCCACCGAAGGGCGTTGGCTGCTGTCGACGGTCGCGATCCAGACGCTCGGCCGCGGGCTCACCCTGCCGTTCACGATCATCTACCTGCACGAGGTGCGGGGCTTCGACCTGGGGCTCTCGGGCGCGCTGATGAGCCTGATCGCGATCGTCGGACTGATCGTGACCGGCCCGGGTGGCACGCTCATCGACCGCTATGGCGCACGCAGGATCCTGCTCATCGGGCTGGCGGCGATGATCGCCGGATGCACCCTGCTCGCCTTCGCGACCAACCCCGCGGTCGCGGCCGTCGGGCTCGTGCTGATCGGCGTGAACTTCGGCGTCTCCTGGCCGGGCTTCAACGCCCTCATCGCCGCCGTGGTCGACGGCGATCTGCGCCAGCAGTACTTCGGCGTCAACTTCGCGCTCGTCAACCTCGGAATCGGCATCGGCGGCATCATCGGCGGCTTCTACGTCGACGTCGACTCCCCCGAGACGTTCACCGTGATCTTCCTCGTCGACGCCATCAGCTGCCTCGTGCCGGTCGCCCTGTTGCTCGGGCCGCTCCGGCACGTCCGAACCCAGGCCGAACCCTCCGACGACGCCCCGACGGCCGGCAGCTACCGCGAGATCCTCCGGCAGCCGGCGGTCCTCTGGCTGACCCTGCTCACCTTCCTCGCGATGTTCATCGGCTACGGCCAGATGGAGGCCGGGTTCCCTGCCTACGCCCGTCAGGTGGCCGAGGTCTCGACCCGCGTCATCGGCCTGTCGTTCGCCGTCAACACCGCGGTGATCGTGCTGCTGCAGTTCGCCGTGCTCGCGCGCATCAGCGGTCACCGCCGCACCCGGGTGATGTGGGTGATGGCGCTGGTGTGGGCGGGCTCGTGGTTGATCCTGGGCGCCGCCGGGCTGCTGCCCGATTCCCTGGCGGCCGCCATCGGCGTGCTGGCGTTCATGGGCGTGTTCGCATTCGGCGAGACCCTGCTGCAGCCGACCGTGCCGGCCGTCTACAACGACCTCGCCTCCGACCACAACCGCGGTCGCTACAACGCGATCAATGCAGCCGCGTTCCAGGGTGGCGCGATCACCGGGCCGATCGCCGCCGGCCTGCTGCTCGACCAAGGCCTGTCCGGGGTGTACATCGGCATCATGGTCGTCGGCTGCGTCGGCATCGGCGTGCTGGCCAGCGCCCTCGAGCGCCGAATCCCGGCGAGCGCCAACGGCGTGCCCGAACCCGAGAAGGTCGGCGACTGAGGCGACTCACGTTTCGCGCCCAAGGTCGCGAGATGCAGGAACTTCCGGGCGACTCGCCGCTCCCCGCATGGGGATCGGCGGCGTGTCGCCCGGAAGTTCCTGCGACCGGTGGGGTCAGCGCCCGTCGTCGATGATCTCGGCGTCGATGACGTCGTCGTCGAGTCCGGCCGCGCCGCCGCCGGCATCCGGGGCCTCGGCTCGCGTCACCGTCAGCGCTTCGCCGTCGTCGGAGAGCCCCACGACGACCGTGTCGCCGTCGCGCACCGCACCGGTGAGCAACGCCCGCGCGAGGCGGTCGTCGATCTCGTGCTGCATGAGACGGCGCAGCGGACGCGCCCCGTAGAGCGGGTCGTAGCCGCGCTCGGCGAGCCACGCCCGCGCGTCGGGCGTGACCCCGAGCTCGAGCCGGCGCTCGTGCAGCCGCGTCGAGAGCCGGTCGATGTACAGGTTCACGATCTCGGCGAGCTCCTCCTCCGAGAGCGACGAGAACACGACGATGTCGTCGAGCCGGTTCACGAACTCGGGCTTGAACGCCTGCCGCACCGTCGCGAGCACGGCCTGCTCCTTGTCGTCCCACGTGAGCGACGGGTCGATCAGGTACTGCGAGCCGAGGTTCGACGTGAGGATGAGGATCGTGTTGCGGAAGTCGACCGTGCGGCCCTGACCGTCGGTGAGGCGCCCGTCGTCGAGCACCTGCAGCAGCACGTCGAACACCTCGGGGTGCGCCTTCTCGACCTCGTCGAACAGGATCACCGAGTACGGGCGACGTCGCACGGCTTCGGTCAGCTGGCCGCCCTGGTCGTAGCCGACGTAACCCGGAGGGGCGCCGACGAGCCGCGAGACCGAGAACTTCTCGCCGTACTCCGACATGTCGATGCGCACCATGGCGTGCTCGTCGTCGAACAGGAACTCGGCGAGCGCCTTCGCGAGCTCGGTCTTGCCGACACCGGTCGGACCGAGGAACAGGAACGAGCCCGTCGGACGGTTCGGGTCGCTGATGCCGGCGCGCGAGCGGCGCACCGAGTCGGCGACCGCGGCGACGGCGCGCTTCTGGCCGATGAGCCGTTTGCCGAGCTCGGTCTCGAGGTGCAGCAGCTTCTCGGTCTCGCCCTGCAGCAGCCGGCCGACGGGAATGCCCGTCCACGCGGCGATGACCTGGGCGATGTCCTCTTCGGTGACCTGCTCGTTCACCATGCGCGGCTCGTCGGGTGCGGCCTCCGCCTGCTCAGCCGCCGCGAGATCGCGCTGCAGCTGCGCGATGGTCTCGTACTCGAGCTTCGAGGCGCGCTGATAGTCGGCCTCGCGCATGGCCCGGTCGCGCTCGGTGATGGCCTCGTCGAGCTGCCGTCTTCAGGTCGCCGACGCGATTCAGGCGACATCCGCTCGCGTGCCCACCGGGCCTCGAGCTCGGCGAGCTCGCGCTCGTGGTCGACCAGCGTCTCGCGCAACTTGGCGAGTCGCTCCTTCGACGCGTCATCCTTCTCTTTCTTCAGCGCGAGTTCTTCGAGCTTGAGCCGGTCGACCTGACGCTTGAGCTGGTCGATCTCGACGGGGCTCGAGTCGATCTCCATCTTGAGACGCGACATGGCCTCGTCGACGAGGTCGATCGCCTTGTCGGGCAGCTGCCGGGCCGAGATGTAGCGGTTCGAGAGGGATGCCGCGGCCACGAGCGCCGCGTCGCTGATGGTCACCCCGTGGTGCGCCTCGTAGCGGCCCTTGAGTCCGCGCAGGATCGCGACGGTGTCTTCGACCGACGGCTCGCCGACGTACACCTGCTGGAAGCGGCGCTCGAGCGCGGCGTCCTTCTCGATGTACTCGCGATACTCGTTGAGCGTGGTCGCGCCGATGAGCCGCAGCTCGCCGCGGGCGAGCATGGGCTTCAGCATGTTGGATGCCGCGACCGAACCCTCGCCGCCGCCCGCGCCCATGAGCAGGTGCAGCTCGTCGACGAAGGTGATGATCTGGCCCTCTGCCTCGTCGATCTCCTTGAGCACGGCTTTCAGCCGCTCCTCGAACTGGCCGCGGTACATCGCGCCCGCGACGAGCGCCGAGATGTCGAGCGAGATGAGCTGCTTGTGCTTCAGCGACTCGGCGACGTCGCCCGCGACGATGCGCTGCGCGAGTCCCTCGACGACCGCGGTCTTGCCGACGCCGGGCTCGCCGATGAGCACCGGGTTGTTCTTGGTGCGTCGGGTGAGCACCTGGCTGACCCGGCGGATCTCGGCATCGCGACCGATGACCGGGTCGAGCTTTCCCGCCTTCGCGATCTCGGTGAGGTTGACACCGTACTGTTCGAGCGCCGACTTCTGCTCCTCTTGCGAGTTCGGCGCGCCCTGCATGTTGGCCACAGGCACTCCCTTCGTTCAAACTTGAGTCTACTCAACTCAACTTTGGCGGGAGGGCAGGTATTCCGGTTCCTTCCGGAATCTCCCCCGCTTCACGGTAGACGGATGCCGCCGGGCGCACCAGACCCGCGAGCCCGCCCCTGGACCGCACTTCGACGGCCACCTTCGTCATCCGCCGTCATCTGCGAGCACTCAAAGGAGATTCAATGCATTTTCATACGTTCGTCCGGAAGGCTCGAAGTCCGACCACGGGAGAAGCAGCATGCAGACACGTACGAAGATCATCGCCGTCTCGATCGTCGCCGGAGCCCTCGTGCTCGGCGCCACCGCCGCGATCGCGGGCCCGATCGTGTATCGCGACCTCATCGTCGGCGAGGCGGATGCCGCTCCGAGCGTGACGGCGGCTCCGACACCCGCCACGTCGGATGGCTCCGCCGGAACCGCGATCGACGCCTCCGACCTCACGGGATCGTGGGTGGTCGCCGACGGCTCGTTCGCCGGCTACCGCGTCGATGAGGTGCTGAACGGCACCGACGTCACGGTCACCGGTCGCACCGACGACGTGTCGGGCGCCCTCGAGGTCGACGGCCTCACGCTGACCGCGGCGGAGTTCACCGTCGACGTCGAATCGATCGCAACCGACTCGGGCAATCGCGACGACTACTTCCGCGGCACGGCGATGCGCGTCGACGAGTTCCCCACGGCGACCTTCGTGCTCACCGATGCCGTCACGACATCCGCCGCTCCGGTCGCGGGCGAGGTCCAGACGATCCAGGCGACGGGCGACCTCACCCTGGCAGGGGTCACCAAGCAGGTGACGGTCGAACTGGAGGCCGTGCTGAACGCCGACGGCGGTCAGGTCGCGGGCAGCATCCCGATCACCTTCGCCGACTTCGGCGTCGAAGCCCCGAACCTCGGGTTCGTCTCGGTCGAGCCCGAGGGGTTCGTCGAGTTCTCGCTCGTGATCGTCCCGGCCTGAGCCGCCGCCCGACGCTTCGCGACGTGCGAACCTACGGCAGCACGATCTCGAACGACGGGTCGCCGCGGTCGAGCACGCCGAGCAGCGACTGCAGCACGCCGGCGTCGCCCGCGAGCTCGACCCCGGGGCCGTCGGTGTCGCCGCCGAGCATCGCGATCATGCGCGCCTTCGTGAGTCGCACGGTGAGCGCAGCGTCGGAGGCGGCGGGCTTCTCGACGTACACGAGCACGCCGTTGCGCACCGTCACCCGGTAGTTCAGGTCGAGGTCGGTGAACGTCAGGTCGAACGCGAGGTCGAGATCCCACGCCTTCGGCCCGTCGACCGAGATCGCGATCGCGTCGAGCAACTGCGTCGGCGACAGCTGCGCCACGAGCGCCGGGGCGGAGGTCGCGGTCGGCGTGCCGAAGTTGCCCTCGCGCAGTTCGGTCGCGCCCGAGAGGAAGAAGTTGCGCCAAGTGCCGTTCTCGGCGCCGTAGCCGAGTTGCTCGAGGGTGTCGGCGTACAGCGTGCGAGCGCCCTGGTGGTCCGGCGAGTCGAACACGGCGTGGTCGAGCAGCGTCGCCGCCCAGCGGTAGTCGCCCTCGTCGAACGCGGCCTGCGCGATGCCGACCACCGCATCGACGCCGCCGAGCGCCTTCACGTATCGTGCGGCCAACTCTGCGGGCGGGTGCGGCCAGAGCCGGGCCGGGTTCCCGTCGAACCAGCCGAGGTAGCGCTGGTAGATCGCCTTCACGTTGTGGCTCACCGACCCGTAGTACCCGCGCGCGTTCCACGCCTGTTCGAGTGCCGGCGGCAGCTCGATCACCTCGGCGATCTCGGCGCCGGTGAGCCCCTGGTTGAGCAGGCGCAGCGTCTGGTCGTGCAGGTACGCGTACAGGTCGCGCTGCGTCGACAGGAACTCGACGATGCGGTCGGAACCCCATGTCGGCCAGTGGTGCGAGGCGAAGGCGACGTCGGCACGGCCCGCGAAGGTCTCGATCGCCTCGGTCAGGTAGGTCGCCCACACGTGCGGATCGCGCACGACCGCGCCGCGCAGGGTCACGAGGTTGTGCAGGGTGTGCGTCGCGTTCTCGGCCATGCACAGTGCTCGATACCGCGGGAAGTAGAAGTGCATCTCGGACGGCGCCTCGGTGCCGGGCGCCATCTGGAACTCGATCTCGACGCCGTCGATCGTCTGCGTCTCGCCCGTCGTCGTGATCGAGATGGTCGGCACGATGAGGCCGACCTCGCCGCTGGAGGTCGTCTGCCCCAGACCGGCGCCGACCTGGCCCGCGGGCCCCTTGGCGAGCGCCGCCCCGTACATGTACCCGGCGCGCCGGGACATCGCGGTGCCCGCGTAGACGTTCTCGGAGACCGCGTGCTCGACGAACCCCTCGGGCGCGAGCACCTCGATGCGGCCCGCTTCGACGTCGGCGACCGACGCCACGCCGAACACCCCTCCGAAGTGGTCGACATGGCTGTGCGAGTAGATCACGGCCACCACCGGACGTTCCCCGCGGTGCTCCCGGTACAGGCCGAGTGCGGCCGCCGCCGTCTCGGTCGAGATGAGCGGGTCGATCACGATCACCCCGGTGTCGCCCTCGACGAAGGTCACGTTCGACAGGTCGAAGCCGCGCACCTGGTAGATGCCCTCGCACGACCTCGTAGAGCCCGTGCTTCGCCACGAGTTGCGACTGTCGCCACAGGCTCGGGTTCACGGTGTCGGGTGCATCGCCGGTGACGAACGCGTACGCGTCGGCGTCCCACACGACACGGCCGTCGGCGGCATGCACGACTCCCGGCGAGATCGAACCGAGGAATCCCCGATCGGTGTCCTCGAAGTCGCGCTGATCATCGAACGGCAACCGGCCTCGCAGCCCCCCATTCGCTGCCGTGACCGCTTCGCTCGCCTGATTCGCCATCGTCCGTCCCCTTCGCACTCGTGCTTTCGAGCGTGCCGCGTGACGCCGGCGACCGCAAGCGCTGGCCCGTGGACTCCGGCGGAACTCATCGTCTCCGATGCGGGGTACGGTCGAAGGAGACCACCGGAAGAGGGAGATGCATGCCACTCGAGGGCGAGTACGCACCGAGCACGTCGGGTTGGGCGCGCAAGCAGGCCGAGGCATTCGAGGCGTCGCGCGGCGAGAAGGCGAACACGTTGCGCGGCATGCCGATCATCGTGCTCACGACGCTGGGCGCGAAGTCGGGCAAGCTGCGCAAGACCGCCCTGATGCGCGTCGAACACGACGGCGAGTACGCCGTCGTCGCGTCGATCGGCGGCGCCCCGAAGCATCCGCTCTGGTACTACAACATCGTGGCCCACCCGCACGTCGAACTGCAGGACGGCGCCGAGAAGCACGACTACGAGGCCCGTGAGCTCACCGGCGACGAGCGCGCCACCTGGTGGGCGCGCGCGGTCGAGGCCTACCCGCCGTATGCCGACTACCAGGAGAAGACCGCGCGCCTGATCCCGGTGTTCGCACTCACGCGCATCGTGCTCTGATCGGGCTCACAACCACCGCATCGTGAACGCGCGCGCGAGCAGCCCGCGGAACGGCGGCACCGCCAGCAGGCGAACCGCGCCGTTGCGCAACCGCAGCCGTACGCCCGATGCGGGCGCACCCATCGCCATGTTGAACGCCGCCTGACGGATGGCGCGCGCCGCGGCCGACCGTCGCACCTGGTCGTACGCCTCGAACGCCTCGAAGGGCGCCCCCACCCTGAGCGCGGTCTCGAGGTCGTGGTCGAGCCGCACGGCGTCGAGCCAGCCGAGGTTCATGCCCTGCCCGCCGATCGGGCTGATCTCGTGCGCGGCGTCGCCGACGAGCGCGACGCGGCCGCGCGAGAGCCGTGAGGCGAGGTGCTGCCGCGCCTCGAACGCGCTGGGCTCCGAGGCAGCGGCGGTGTCGAATACGCCCGACGTGCGAGACCGTACGATCGTCGCCAACTGCTCGGCCGTCGGCCGTGCCGGTGGGCGACGCACCCACGCGACCCAGCGTCGCAGGCCACCCGGCATGGGGAACGACTCCACGACGCCTGACGGCTCGAAATGCAGCAGTGCCTGGTCGGGCTCGCCGGTGTCGTCGCGGGTGTCGCCCATCACGTAGTGGGCGTGTCCGGTGTGGGCATGCCAGTCGATGCCGAGCTGCTCGCGCAGGGCGCTGCGCACCCCGTCGGCCGCGACCGCGTACCGGGCGCGCACCGAGACCAGCCCGGTCGCACGCCCTCCCTCGCCGACGTTGACGGCGTCGACCACGACGTGCGTGCCCTGGTCGCGCACGTGGCGCACCTCGACACCGCGCCGCAGGGCTCCCGGCCGCAGCTCGTCGAGCCGGCCCTCGAGCAGCCGCTCGGTCTCGAGCTGCGGCAGCGAGAGCACCGCACCCGCCCCGGCGAACGTCATGCCGCCGAGCACCCGGCCTTCGCAGATCACCCGTCCGCCCGAGATCTCCGCGGCGGATGCGCGCACGGCCGGCTCGAGCCCGACGTGCGCGAGGGCGCGCAGCCCGGGTGGGTGGATGCCGATCGCGCGCGACCGCCCCGACCGCTCGCGGCGTCGCTCGAACACCACCACGTCGCGTCCGCGCACCGCGAGCAGGCACCCCAGCAGCATGCCCACCGGCCCCCCGCCGACGACGACCACGTCGTGGATCGGCTCGGACCCGACCGCCGCCGGCTCAGGCATCCGTTCCCCAGGCCACCTCGAGCCGCGAGGGGAACGCCCGCCGCACCCTCCACCCGGGCGGCAACGCCCCGGCGAGCTCTGCGGCGGTGTGGCTGCGACGGATCGACGCGAGCCCGTCACCGCGGATGTACGTGCCCGCGAGCAGGTTGCCGGCGAACGGCAGGGTGCCGAGCCAGAATCCCGCGTAGCCCCAGCGGCTGCGCTCGATGTCGCCGAGCACCGCGATGCCTCCGGGCCCGACCAGCCGCTCGCAGTCGGCGAGCAGCGCCCCGGTCTCGCGGCCGTCGAGATGGTGCAGCACATGGTTCGACAGCACGATCTGGAACCGCTCGCCGGCCTTGACGAGGTCGCCCGTCATGACGCCCCGCGTCGTCAGCCCCGGTACGGGTGGCTGCGCATCGGCCCACGCGATCGCCCGGGCGTCGGGGTCGATCGCGGTGATCTCGAGCCGAAGCCCGTCGGCGTGCGCCCAGCGCAGCATGCGTCGGGGCAGGTCGGCGCTGCCCGTGCCCACGTCGAGCAGCCGCGTACCCCACACCGGCGAGAGCCGCGGCCGCACCCACCGTCGGTAGACCGCCCGCTCTCCTGACACGACCGCGTTCACGAGCCGGAACCGCTCGTAGGTCTTCGCGAGTACCCGGGGGTCGGCGTCGGGCGCGTCCATCTGCTCGCGCGCCCGTTCGTCGCGGGTCGCGAGCGCGGCGAGCGGATGTCCCACGCTACGTCCGAACGGTCAGCAGCGCCGATTCGACCGTGAGCCCCGGCCCGAACGCCATCGCGGCCACCCGGTCGCCGTCGGAGGCGGCCTGCGACTCGAGGATGTTCTTCAACACGAACAGCACCGTCGCACTCGACATGTTGCCGAAGTCGCGCAGGGTCTCGCGGGCGGGAACGAGTTGCGCCTCGGTGAGCACGAGCCGCGACTCGACCTTGTCGAGGATGCTGCGCCCGCCGGGGTGGATCGCCCAGTGCTCGACCGCGTCTGAGGCGGTGTCGTCGGCGAGCGCCGTGGCGAGCGCGGGCTCGCTCGCGAAGAGCGGCTCGAGCGCACCCGTGATGTGGTCGTCGATGATCGCCGGCACCGCGTTCGAGAGCACCATCTCGAATCCGTGGTCGCCGATCTTCCACGCCATGTCGCCCTCGCCGACCGGGGTCACGCGGGTGGCGAATCCATCGAGGTCGAACGCCCGCTCACCGGGTTCGGCGGGCCGCGTCGACACGATGCCCGCGGCCGCGCCGTCGGCGAAGAGCGACGACGCCACGATCGTGTCGGGGTCGTTCGACGAACGAAGGTGCAGCGTGCACAGCTCGGCGCTGACGACCAGCACGACCGCCGAGGCATCCGCCTCGCATAGCTGCTTCGCCATGCGCAGCGCCGGAATCGACGCGTAGCAGCCCATGAACCCCAGGTGGTAGCGCTCGACCCCCGGGTCGAGCCCGAGATCGCGCGCGAGCATGAAGTCGGGGCCGGGCGCGTAGAACCCCGTGCACGAGACGGTCACGACGTGCGTGATATCGGATGCCTCGACACCCGCACACGCCTCGAGCGCGCCCCGCGCCGCCTCGAGGTAGAGGCGGGTTGCCTCGACCGCGTAGATCTCGTTGCGCGCTTTCGTGCCCGGCAGGCGAAGCTCGCCCGACTCGACGTCGAAGAACACCGGCTCCTCGGGGCGCGCCTCCCAGCTGAGCTCCTCGAGCACGGTGTGCCGCGTCGCGATGCCCGACACGTCGAAGGCGGTACCGATGATGCGCTGTGCCAGGCGGTTCAGTCCGGGCTGCGCCGCGAAGACGTCGCGCACCTCCCCCTGCACGAGTATGGTCGGCGGAACAGCGGTCGAAACCGCTCGTAGGGTGACGGCCATGACGTGGTTGCGGCAGGGCGTCAGCCGAGCAGCTTCGCCTTCGCCGCGGCGAACTCCGCGTCAGTGAGGATCCCTGCGTCCTTCAGGCCGCTGAGCTTCTGCAGTTCGGCGACGATGTCGACACTGGCCGCGGGTGCTGCCGCGGGCGCCGGCGCTGCCGCCTGCTGCTGCGCGACGGCCTGCTGCGCCGCCGCGTCCATCTGCGCCTGCTGCTGTTGCGCGTCGTACTGCTGCTGGTCGTACTGTTCTTGGGCCTTCGCCTGCTGGTGTCGCTGCACGCCGCCGCTGACCGCGGTTGCGGTTCCGGCGACGACGGCGGTACGAGCGGCCATCCCGACGAGTCCCGGGCGTCCCATCCTTCTGAACGGCATGGTCTACTCCTCTTCAGCTTCTGCCAGCACGGCGTTCACGACCGGGGCGGGAATGCGCTCGGCCGTCAGTACGATGCCGCCCGACTGGGCGAACCGGGAGGCGAGCCGCTTGGCCCAGACGAGCTCGATCGCGAGCAGCGCTGCCGACGTGCCCGGCGGGATCTGCTCGGCGAACTCCTCGACGTCTTCATCGCCGACGAGCCCGATCGTCTCGAGCTCGGTGACGCCGAAGCCGTAGTCGTCGGCGATCTCCTCGAACTCCGAGATCTGCACCGAGCCGTCGGGCTCCCTCGAGACGACGAGGAAGTCGAGCAGCCTGATCTCACCGCCTGCGACCAGTTCCCTGATCGCCTCGAGCGTTCCCTCGTCGGGCCGATCTCCTTCGAATCCGACAAGGTACAGGTCGACTGGACCGTACTCGAACTCCGTCATGTGGTTCCCCCTCACGCGTGGTGTTTGCAGACTATCTCCGAGGGGGTGGCGGCGCTACAGGTGATTCGAGTGATTCGCCGGATAGTCGCCGGAGCGTCGCCGCGCGGTCGTCGGGTTCCAGCACGAGCGACCGCACGAGCAGTGTCAGCGGGATCGACAGGATGGCCCCGACCGGCCCGATCACGAGCGTCCAGAAGACGACGGACACGAACGTGATGGTGAGGCTGAGCGACACCGCGTCGCTCACGAACTTCGGCTGCACGAGCACCTGCAGCACGACGTTGACGACGCTGTAGACCAGGACGACGACGAGCGCGAGCTGCCAGCCCCCGACGACGAGGGCGAGCACCGCGGGCGGGATGAGCCCGAGCACGAACCCGATGTTCGGCACGAAGTTGGTGACGAACGCGAGGATGGCCCAGACGATCGGCACCGGAATGCCGAGCGCCCACAGCAGCAGGCCGTCGATCACCGCCACGATCGCGCCGAACGTCGCGTTCACGATGTAGTAGCGACGAACCCCGGTGAAGTAGCGGGTGCCGATGGCGTCGGCGGCCGCGGAGCCGAACATCAGGCCCGAGCGCGCCACGCGCGCGCCATCCGCAGCCATGAAGATCGCGTAGGCGAGCACGAAGAAGAACGCGGTCGCGACGCCGAGCACCGATTCACCGATCGCGGTGACGATCGGCACGATCGTCGCCGGGTCGAGCGCGGCGCTCGTGGCGTCGGCCGTCTCCTCGCTGAGCCCGAGCGACTCGATCCAGGCGGCCACGTTGCGCGCGGTCGCCTGCAACTCGTCGGCGTAGTCGGGCAGCATCGCGATGAACTGCGCGAACGCGAACACGACGAGCCCGGCGATCACCAGCAGGATGACGTAGGCCACGGCGATGACCGCCGTCGTCGCGAGCCAGTTCGGCCAGCCCCGCCGCTCGAGCGGCCGTCGAACCGGGTTCGCGATGATCACGACGACCGCGGCGATCGCCGCCGGACCGACGATGTCGCGGGCGAGCCAGACGCCGACGAAGAGGACGACCGCGGCGGCGAGTGTCAGCAGCACCCGAGTGCCGTAGGTGAGCCCTGTTCGCGGAGTGGTGTCGGACATGGTCAGAAGCTCCCGATGCCCTTGCCGATGAGCACGACGCCGATCACGAGCAGCAGCACCGCCATGACCGTCGCGTTGTTCTGCACGAGCCAGCCGCGCAGCGACTCGAGCGGTGCGGCCATGCGCTTCGACGCGACCAGGTAGGCGATCACCGGGATCGCGACCGAGCAGGCCGCGATGATGACGAAGACGACGACCGTGAGGGTGATCTCGCCGGCGCTCAGCCCGGCCGTGCCGATGATGACGCCGGCTCCCGCGGCCATCAACAGGTTCTTCGGGTTCACGGCCGAGAGGAGGAACCCGAGCACGAGCCCGCGACCGGCGGTCATCGTGTCGATCGCGGCCATCCACTTCGGCAGCGCCGCCGACTCGCCGTGCTCCGGGCGGCTGCGCCACTGCCGGAGCGCCAGGAACAGCAGTCCTGCACCGAGCAGGATCTTGACGACCCCGGCGATCGGCTTCGCGGCGTCGGGGTCCTGCTCGGGGATGGTCGAGGCGAGCAGCGTGAACACGACGACCGCGACGACGATGCCGAGCACCCAGCCGATCAGGAAGCCCACGCTCGTGCCCTTCGCCTTCGGCGAGAGCAGCATCAGGATCGCGGCGATGATGGGGATCGGGCTGATCGCGATTCCGAGCGCGAGCGGGAGGATGTCTCCGATGACGGAAGTCATGTCAGATCCGTTCGATCTCGGGCAGACCGTGGCTGCCGTCGAAGTCGGTGTGGTCGGATGTCACAGTTTCTCCTCCGTGCTGAGCGCAGCGATCGCCGCGCGGTTCGTGTCGTAGATGCGGTGCCCCGCGAGAAGGTCGAGCTCCTCGAGCCGCGCCCTGGCGTCAGGTCGTACGCGGCTGAACCCGAGCTCGATGTCGCGGGCCGTGAGCCACGCGGCGAGCGATTCGAAGCTCTCGGCACCGGTCACATCGACATCGGTGACCGCCTCCATGTCGATCACGAGATGGCGAACGGATGCCTCGGGCGCGGCCTTCACCGCACGCTTGACCGCATCGCCGAACACCGACGCGTTCGCGAAGAACAGCGGGGCCGCGAGGCGGACGACGATGACGCCCGGTGCCGTCACCGCACCCTTGGGCGCCTCCTCGAGGAGCGAGTCGGTGGGCTCGCCGCCGACCTCCAGCACGTCGATGGCGGGATTCGCGGCACGCTTGGCGAGGTTGATGAGCGCCAGCACGAACGCGACGAGGATTCCCGGAATCGAGCCGATGAAGAGCGTGACGAGGAAGCATGCGGCGCCGATGACGAACTCGAACCGGTCGGCCTTCCAGATCGCGATGAACTCCCTCACCCCGAGCAGCGGCAGGATCGCCACGCCCACGATCGCGCCGATCGCGGGCGACGGGATGTCGGCGAGCAGCGACGTGCCGAACAGCAGGAGCAGCAGGGTGCCGACGGCCAGCACCAGTGAGGGCAGCTGGGTGCGGGAGCCGACCTGGTCCATCGCGGCCGTGCGCGAGGTAGAGGACCCGACGGCGAAGCTGCCGCTCGCGCCTGCCGCGATGTTGCCCAGACCGAACGCGAACAGGTCGCGGTCGGGGTTCGTGGGGTAGCCGCGCCGCTCTCCGTACGAACGCGACACGAGCAGGCCCTCGGCAGTGGTCACCATCGTGAGGGCGATCGCCGACGGGATGAGCGCGAGCCACATCGACCAGTCGATGATCGGCCAGGTCAGCGTCGGCGGGCCCGCCGGCACCTCACCGAGCACGTCGACGCCGGCATCGTCGAGACTCAGGAGCGCGACGGCGACGGTCGAGAGCACCAGTACGACGAGCGCCCACGGCACCCTGCCGAAGAGTCTTCGTCCGACGAGCAGGATCGTCACCGAGACCACCGAGATCGCGACCGACCACCAGTCGACCGTGCTCAGCCCGGCGAGGAGCCCGACGACCTTGTCGACGAACTCACCACCGGAATCGATCGAGACGCCGAGCATCTTCGCGACCTGGCTCACGAGGATGTCGAGCGCGAGGCCGCCCACGAAGCCGACGAGGATCGGCTTCGACAGGAAGTTCGCGAGGAAGCCGAGCTTGAACACGGCGAGCAGCACGAACATCAGGCCGCAGAGAATGGCCTGCGCGAGGGCGAGGGTCGCGTAATCGGCATTCCCGGCCACGGCGAGCCCACCGATCGACGACGCGACGAGTGCGGCGGCCGCGGCGTCCGGTGAGGCCACCACCTGCCGCGATGACACGACCAGCACGTAGACGACGGTGGGCACGATGAGGGCATAGAGCCCGGCAGTGGCCGCGAGACCGGCGATCTGCGCGTAGCCGATGTTGAGCGGGATCGCAATCGCGAGGAGCGTCACCCCTGCGGTGAGTTCGCGAACGAGGTTCGAGCGGCTCAACCCCGCAAGCGGCTTCTGCAACGAGACCCCCCTCTGCACGGTTCGTACCCTATCGGGCGGATGCCTCCGGCGACTCGGATTCCGGGCTCGCGGGGGACGGCGTCGTGGCCGGGTCGGGCGGCGCGATGCGGAACTCGGGCGCCCGGGTGACGAGGAGCCACACAGGCAGCACGATCGCGCACAGCACCGGCAGCACGGCCACATCGCCCGCGACCGCCACCGCGATGAAGATCGCCATCCAGCCGTCGCGAGTCACGACGAGGATCACCCCGAGCACGGCGGCGGCGACCGCGAGCGCAACGGGCATCCCTGGAATGAGCGCGTGGCCCAGCAGCCCGAGTGCCACGCCGATGAAGACCGACGGGAAGACCCGCCCGCCGCGGAAGAGCGAGCTCGCGGCGATGAGGAGGGCGACGATCTTGATGCCCGCGAGCGCCGCGAACTGCGCGGCGTCGTAGTCCTCTCTGTTCGTGATCAGCTCTCCGGTCTGCTCGAGCCCCTTGAACATCGTGATCGGCCCGCCGAGCAGCCCGAGCAGCCCGAGGAGGAGGCCGCCGGCGGTCGCGATCAGCACCCGGTACTTCAGCGAGTGCATCGCGCGATAGACGATGGGGAACGCCGCGAGCATCGCCAGCGCGATGACGGTCGCGCCGCACGCGACGATCACGCCGGTCAACAGGTCGACGGGCATCGGCCCGTCGTACGCGGGGAGATCGAACCCGAACGACTGCGCGCCGAGCAGGTGCATCGTGATGGCCCCGGCCGCCGCCGCGACCAATGGGAGGAAGAGGCGATCCCAGAGCGCGCCGCCCGACTTCAGTGCCGCGACGATGCCGGTGAACAGCAGGGCCGCGGCGACCGGCGTGTCGAAGAGCGCGCCGATGGTGGCCGAAACGGCCAGTGACGCCGACAGTTGCGCCGGCACCATCGGCAGGAATCGTGCGAGGACTGCGACGATGATCGCGACGTTGATCGCGATGATCGGGTTCTCGGGCCCGAGGCTGACCCCGCCCGCGAGCGCGAGCATCGTCACGATCGCGAGCCCGGGCAGGTTGCGCAACGGCTGGGGCGGTTCGGCGAACTCGGTCGTCGCCGAGTCGGGCCCGCCGTGGCCCGGCGCGAACACGAGCACGACGCCCACGGCGAGGCCGGTCACCGTGAGCACCAGCACGGTCCACCACCCTGCGGAGTCCACCCCGAGCGCATCCGGGACCGTGTCGTAGATCACCGACGACAGTCCCTCGGATACCGAGTTCAGCGCCCAGAGCACGAGCGCCGCCACCACCCCGATGAGCAGCGCGGGCACCGACAGCACGATCAGGCGTCGGGGCGTGACATCCGGGTCTCTCGGGGGTATCGCGAGCGTCATCTCTGATCCTGTCTGCCGAGGTCGTTGGCAGGGGACGCAGGGTCGGACGTGGAGCACATGGAGCCGCTCTTCCGAATGCGTCCTCTCGCGTCGAGGGTAGCGCCGCCGCGGCGTGGATCGTGGACGTGCGAGACCGCCACGCGATAGGTTCGCCTCAGCGGCGCTCTACGGGGGAGCGCACTCACAGCGAAAGGCTCCGCATGACTTTCTGGGAAAACTTCTGGGACCTGATCTGGTGGTTCCTCTGGGCGTTCGTCTTCATCGCCTACCTGTTCGCGCTGTTCGCGATCATCGGCGACCTGTTCCGCGACCACAAGCTCAACGGCTGGTGGAAGGCGGTGTGGATCATCTTCCTGATCTTCGTGCCGTTCCTCACCGCGCTCGTCTACCTGATCGCTCGTGGCAACGGGATGGCCGAGCGTTCGCAGAAGGAGGCGAAGCAGTACCAGGCCGCGACCGACCAGTACATCCGTCAGACCGTCGGCACGTCGTCGAGCCCGTCCGACGAGATCGCGAAGGCGAAGGCGCTGCTCGATTCGGGCACCATCTCGCAGGCCGAGTACGACCAGCTCAAGGCGAAGGCGCTCGCGCACCCTGGGCAGACCGCCTAGCTCGACACCGGAACGGGGTCGGATGCCGCGGCATCCGGCCCCGTCCGCATGTCCGCCGGGGTGTGCGCCGTCACCTGTGCGGTGCGCATGGTGCCGGCGTTCCGCAGGAACACGATGATCCAGCTGAAGATCAGCACTCCGGCCACGAGCTCGACCGCGGTGAGGTTGTAGTACCCGATCGCGAAGAAGAAGCCGAGCAGGGCGATCACGCCGACGAAGACATAGCCGAGCAGGACGAACACGCGCGGCATCGCCGGTACGAGCCACCGCAGCCCGATGACGATCGCCGCGAAGATCACCGCCATGCCGGTGGCGACCGTGTTGTGCACGGCGAAGAACTCGTCGACGGGGAAGATGCCCACGCACGCGAGGAAGATGCCGATCAGGATCAGGCCCACGCGGAGCAGGTTGCGGCCGCGGAGCTCCTCGCGGGTGGTCGTCGGCAGTGAGGCCGTGGCGTAGCGGGCGATGATCGTGACCATGGCGCCCGCGATGAGGAGCGTGAGGTTGAAGGCCAGGGCCGATGCCTCATCGCTCATGCCGAGCGCGCTGAGGTTCTTCTGCCACCACAGCGGGTCGGTCGCGCTCAGCATGGCGGCGATCGCGCCGACCACCAGGAAGGCCGCGAGCACGAGCGAGAGCAGCATCGGCGTGAGGTGCACCGACGAGAGGAACGTCGCGTAGGCGGTGACCGCGAGGGCCACGCCGGCGAGGATGGCGCCTGCGAGCGGGAACACGACGGCGCCGACGAAGCTCTGCTCGAGCACGTCGGCGAGGGCCACCCAGCCGAGCAGTGCGATCACGGCGTGGGCAACCGCGATCGCCGCGACGTCGAACCAGTGCAGGTGCGCGCCCGGCACGTTCAGGCCGGGCGACGTGTCGCGCAGCACCGCGGGGTGCCGGTGACGGGCGATCAGGATCCGGCCGAGGACGAAGACGATGAGCGCCACGATCGCGCCGCCGATGCCCACGTACTCACCGAGCGAGCCCGGTCCGGAGATCGCGAGCTCGCGTCCCCAGAACACGAAGAACGAGACGATGGCGCCCACGACGAAGAACGCCGCCCCGAGGAGCAGCGCGATGGATTCGAGGGATTCGGCACTCGCGGCCGGGTGCCGCACCACCCTGGAGATCGACGACGATTCGGCCACGAGGCACCCCGTTCGCTTGTGCGACCGCCCGTGGGGCGGTCATGCTGGGTCACCAGAATGCCACCCCGGAGCACCGGTGTCCATGATGACGCGCGAGCGGGATTCCGCGACCGCCGACGCCGCGACATCCGCACCGCTCGCGAGCTCAGGGCTTGATCGGGTCGAGCACCTCGAGCATCGAGCCCTGCACGAACCCGGCCCATTCGTAGGCGGCACGCAGGTAGTCGTCGCGGGTCTCGACGTCGGCATCGGCCTCGTCGTCGTCGAGGCCGACCCGCTCGGCCAGGATGAGGCGCAGGTCGGTGAGGAACGTCAGCCATCCCCAGGCCTGGGCCTGGTCGAGTTCGATCTGCACCACGCCTGCGTCGACGTGGTCGACCGCGGTCGCATCGCGCACCGACTGGGCCGCCTGGCGCTTGCCGTCGACGAGGCTCTCGCGTGTGTAGCGGGTGAACTCCTCGGACGCCTCGAGGTCTTCGGGGTACGCGTTCGGCAGGAGCCGGCCGAGCGCGGGGTCGTCGACCTCGCCGAGCAGCAGCACCGAGTCGACCTGGTCGGCGAGCTCCGACAGCAGCATCGCCTCTTCGGTCTCGAGCACGATGCGGATGCCCTCGCCGCCGCCGAGGCCTGCGACGATCACGTCTCGGCCCTCGCGACGGTGGCCTGCAGCCCGTAGCCGTGCATCGCCTGCACGTGGTGCTCCATCTGCTCGCGGTTGCCGCTGGCCACGATGGCCCGGCCCTCGGTGTGCACCTGCATCATGAGCCGCTCGGCCTTGTCGCGCGGGAAGCCGAAGTAGCTGCGGAAGACGTACGTCACGTAGGTCATCAGGTTCACCGGGTCGTCCCACACGATCGTCTGCCACGGCACGTCGGCCGCGACGCGCTCGCGGAGTTCGGTGTCGTGCTGCTCGAGGGTCGACGGGGTCACCCTCCAAGCCTGACACGACCGGGGATCAGACGGAACCTCGAACCTTTCTCCCGTGCCGTGTCGACGCGGTCACCGTGAACTTGGCGTTGCGGGCGATCTGCCGCGTGGGCCCGACCGCGCGCTCGAGCAGCGGACGGTACCGCAGGTGCGAGTTCCACACGCACCACAGTTCGCCGCCCGGCGCGAGCACCCGTGCGGCGTCGGCGAACAGGTGCGCGGCGATACCCGTGTGCAGCGCCGCATCGGAATGGAACGGCGGATTCAGCACGACGAGCCGCTCGCTCGCGTCGGCGAGCAGTTCGAGCCCGTCGGCCTGGGTCACCTGCACGCGATCGGCGACGCCGTTCGCCTCGGCGGTCAGGCGAGCGGATGCCGCTGCCGAGGCCGAGCGATCGGTCGCCGTCACCCGCAGCCCGGCGCGCTCGCGCGCCAGCCAGGTCGCCACGACCCCGGTGCCGCAGGCGAGGTCGACGGCGGTCGCGGCATCCGGAACCGCGTCGGAGAGGTGCGCCAGGAGGAACCGGGTGCCGATGTCGACGCCCGTGCCCGCGAAGACTCCGCCGTGCGCGACGACGGTGAGCCCGAGGTCGTCGTGCCGCTCGTGGCGCGGCCACGCATCGGTTGGTCGAGGAGGGCTCTCCGCACCCGTGTCGAGACCGGCATCCGTTGGTCGAGTAGGGCGCTCCGCGCCCGTATCGAGACCGGCATCCGTTGGTCGAGTAGGGCGCTCCGCGCCCGTATCGAGACCTCGCGGCTCCGACGCCGCGAGCACTCGCGACTTCTGGCGGGCGTGCGAAACGTCGAGCACCGCGAAATGCCGACGCAGCACGTCGTTCATCGCGAGCGACATGTGCTTGATGCGGCCGCCCGCGATGAGCACGACGTCGGGATGGGCTCTGGCAGCGACGAGCGCCGCCACCTCGTCGAGCCGGTCGAGCGAACGCGGCAGGCGCGTGAGCACGACCCGCGCGCCGGCCACGAGCTCGGCCGTGAACGGCATCGACCGCACCGCGTCGGCGAACCCCGTCCGCGCCGCGTTCTCGGCGAGCGCGCGCTCACCGGTGACGAGATCCTGGTGCACGCGGATGTCGCGGGCCCCGGCATCGGCCGCGCCGAGCGCGATCGCGCCGTAGGCGTCGTCGATGACGACGACCTCACCCGGCCCGACTGCTGCGATGAGTGCGGCCGCTTCATCGAGCACGAGGCGGTCAGCGGCATCCGATGCCTCGAGACCCGGCCCGTCGACGTCGGGGTGGCGACGCAGCGCGCCGAGATCGAAGGGCATGCGCCAAGGGTACGCAAGGCTCTCGGAGCCTGTCGAAGCGATCACCTGACGAAACCCTGAATGCGGTGCCCACCTGACTTTGCTAGCCTCGGTGCTCGCATGCGGCGAGCACAGCACGGGGGAGCCAAGCGCGGCGAGCGGTTCGTTCGCCGCTTCGCGGGCGTGCTCTCGGTCACGGCCGTGCTGGGCCTCATCGCCACGCTCGCGCTGGCTCCGCTCTCGCGTCCCGACGCCACGTCGCCGGCGTTCGCGGCGTCGGCCGACTCGCCGCACGTCGGCGATACGCAGCGCGTCGAGGTCGCGCCGGATGTCGCGGCCCCCGCGATCTCGCATGAGTCGTACGCGGCCGCCACCGGCCCCGAGACGCTCATCGCGGGCGGCACGAACCACGACTGGGCCAAGCTCGTGCTGGTCTACGGCGGCTGGCCGGTGACCGAGGCGAACGTCACCGTCATGGTCCAGTGGATGCGCGAGGAGAACGGCCCCGACAACTGGTTCAACCGGAACAACCCCATGAACAACGGGCAGGGTTCCGGCGGCGGCAGCGGACTCGGGAGCTATGACAACCTCGACACCGCGGCGTACTACGCGGCCGAGAACCTGCTGCGCTCGATCTACGCGCCGATTGCCGCCGGCCTCGCCGACGGGACCTCCGCAGAACGCACCGCACAGGCCATCTGGGCTTCGCCGTGGGCGACGAGCCACTACGGCTACGGAGCGAACTGGTCGACCTCGCCCGTGCCCATCGTCGAGGCGCCTGCCTCGGCCTGGTAGCTCCCCCGGTTCCTCGCGTCCGGGCGTCACCGGGTCCATGCTTGGACCGTGGCAACGGGATCGAGCGGGCGGCCGAATCCGATCAGCGCTTCGTCGGCTTCGGCGGCAGCGAAGCGACGTGATCGGCGGCGAGCGCGAAGAGCTTCGCGAGCGCGTCGGTGCGGGCGAAGAGCTCATCGGGCACCGCGACGTAGTCCTTCAGCAGCCGGCCGTGCTGCTCGACGACCGCCTCGGGATGCTGGTCGAGGAAGCGCGCCCGGTCAGCCGCCGACAGTCTCAGCGCGAGCGTGCCCTCGGGCGTCAGAAAGCTGAACATGTGCCCGTTGATCGAGGTGTACGGCATCGTCGCGCCCTTGCGCGACACCTCGGTCCTCGTCGCGATGATCGCGTCGTATCGGGCGAGCGCCGCCTGTGGGATTCCGCCTGCGGATCGCCCTGACATCACGCCTCCTCGGTCCGATCAGCGCTCGAGCGGGCGCCAGACGACGACGGCGTTCTCGCGCCGCACGCGCGTGCCGGCGCGAAGGGTGACGACCTCGCCCGCCGACCCCGCCGCGAACACGCGGCGCCCGGGCCGGTTGAGCATCTCGTCGGCGAGCGCACCCTCGAGCTCCCGCACGCGTGCGCGCAGCGTCGCCACCTCGTCTTCGAGGCCGAGCACGCGGCGGATGCCCTCGAGGCTCACGCCCTCGCTCGAGAGCTGCGCGATCTCGCGCAGCTGCGCGACGTCGCGCATCGAATACCGACGCGACTTGCCCGCCGTGCGCGTCGGCGACACGAGCCCCATGCGGTCGTACTGCCGCAGGGTCTGCGGGTGCATGCCGGCGAGTTCGGCGGCGACCGAGATGACGAACAGCGGGCTCATCTCGTTCATGTCCATCGCCTAGCCCCGCGCCTTCGCGATCAGGTCGTCGCGCGGGTTCTCGTCGGGCAACTCGGCGGCGAACGCCTTGAGCTTCGCCTCGGCGTCGCTCGACAGGTGGGACGGCACCGCGACCTGCACGACCGCGAGCAGGTCGCCCGTGCCCTTCGAGGTCTCGACGCCGCGGCCCTTGACGCGCAGCACGCGCCCGACTGGGCGTGCCGGGCGCGACGCGCAGCTTGACGGGATCGCCGCCGAGCGTGGGCACCTCGATGGTCGAGCCGAGCGCGGCCTCGGCGAACGTCACCGGAACGGTGACGCGCAGGTTGAGCCCGTCGCGCTCGAACACGGGGTGCTTGCGCACGTTGACGGTCAGGATGAGGTCGCCGGACTCGCCGCCATCGGGCGACGGATGTCCCTTGCCGCGCAGCCGGATCTTCTGGCCGTCGGCGACGCCCGCGGGGATGCGCACGTTGATCGGCTTGCCCTCGGCGGTCTGCAGGGTGATCTGTTCGCCCTTGGTCGCGGTGATGAAGTCGAGGGTCGTCGTCGCGGTGACGTCGCGCGCCGCGCGAGGGCCCGCCGAATCCGCGATAGCCGCCTGTCGGCTGGCCGAACCGGCCGCCGCCGAAGCAGGCCGCCGATCAGGTCGTCGTAGTCGCCCTGCTGGAACGTGGACGACGGGCGACCGCCGCCCTGGCCGAACATGCCGCCGAAGACGTCCTCGAACCCGCCGGCACCGGCGCCGCCGGCGCGGTGAAGCGGGCCCCCGAGCCCATGGCGCGGATCGGCGTCGTACTCCTTGCGCTGCTCGGCGTCGGAGAGCACCGAGTTCGCCTCGCTGATGTCCTTGAACTTCGCCTCGGCGGCGGCATCGCCGGGGTTCTGGTCGGGGTGGTACTTGCGCGCGAGCTTGCGGTACGCCTTCTTGATGTCGGCGTCGCTCGCGTCCTTGGAGACGCCGAGGACCTGGTAGAAGTCCTTGTCGAACCAATCCTGACTGGCCATCGGCACCTCCCTTGTCTGAGTCTGCTGCTCCGGAGTGCTCGATGTCTGCGCCGGTCGAGTAGCGCGAAGCGCGTATCGAGACCTTCTGGGTGTGGTCTCGATACGCTCCTTCGTCGCTACTCGACCGACGGCGGGCTACTGCGGCGCTGACGACGACCTTCGCCGGGCGCAGCTGCACGCTGCCCAGGTTGTAGCCGTTCTCGACGACCTCGGCGACGGTGTCGATCTCGACCTCGTCACTCGGCTGCTGGAAGATCGCCTCGTGGCGCTGCGGGTCGAACGGCTCGCCGACCTCGCCGAACGAGGTGAGTCCGAGCTTCTCGACCGCACCGCGCAGCTTGTCGGCGATCGTGGCGAAGGGCGTGTCGCCCTCGAGGTCGCCGTGCTTCTCGGCCCGGTCGAGGTCGTCGAGCACGGGCAGCAGGCACCGCGACGGCCGCGCCGACCGCTCGCTCGCGCTCGAGCTCGCGGTTGGCCTCGGTGCGCTTGCGGTAGTTGGCGTACTCGGCAGTGACCCGCTTGAGGTCGGCGAGGTCGCTCGTCGCTCGGCTCCCGGACCTCGGCGTTGGCCGCGTTCAGGATGTCTTCGACCGTGAGCTCGTACTCGTCCTCGGCGAGATCGGATGCCTCGGCACCCGCTTCGCCCGCCGGCTCGGCCTCGGCGCCGGCCGCCTCGGGGGCGCCCTCGGCGGGCGCCCCGTCGGCCTGATCGGGATGCCGAACCTCACCGGTCTCGGGGTCGATACGGCGCTTGTCGCGGATCACCGGCTCCTCGTGGTTCTGGTTCTGCTCGTCGGTCATGACGTCTTCTTCTCGTCCTCGTCGTCGACGACTTCGGCGTCGACGACGTCCTCGTCGGAGGACTCGTCAGCGGCCGGGCCCGACGCCGAGGCGTCTTCGCCGCCGCCGGAGCGGCTGCGTCGGCCTGCTGCGACGGCGTAGATCGCCTCGCCGAGCTTGCCCTGGCTCGCGTCGAGCTTGTCGAACGCCGTCTTCACCGCGTCGTCGTCGTCGCCGGCGAGCGCCGACTTGAGCGCGTCGACGTCGCCCTGCACCTCGGTCTTGACGTCGGCGGGCAGCTTGTCGTCGTTCTCCTTGATGAGCTTCTCGATCGAGTAGGCGAGCTGCTCGGCCTGGTTGCGCGTCTCGGCCGACTCGCGGCGCGCCTTGTCTTCGGCGGCGTGCTCCTCGGCCTCGCGCACCATGCGCTCGATGTCGTCCTTGGGCAGCGACGAGCCGCCCGTGATCGTCATCGACTGCTCCTTGCCGGTGCCCTTGTCCTTGGCGGACACGTGCACGATGCCGTTGGCGTCGATGTCGAACGTGACCTCGATCTGCGGGATGCCGCGGGGAGCCGGCGCGATGCCGGTGAGCTCGAACGTGCCGAGCGGCTTGTTGTCGCGGGTGAACTCGCGCTCGCCCTGGAAGACCTGGATCGCGACCGACGGCTGGTTGTCGTCGGCGGTCGTGAAGGTCTCGCTGCGCTTGGTCGGGATGGCCGTGTTGCGCTCGATGAGCTTCGTCATGATGCCGCCCTTGGTCTCGATGCCGAGGCTCAGGGGGGTGACGTCGATGAGCAGGACGTCCTTGCGCTCGCCCTTGAGGACGCCGGCCTGCAGGGCGGCGCCGACGGCGACGACCTCGTCGGGGTTGACGCCCTTGTTGGGCTCCTGGCCGGTCTCCTGCTTGACGAGCTCGGCTGACGGCGGGCATGCGGGTCGAGCCGCCGACGAGCACGACGTGGTCGATGTCGCGACAGCTTGATGCCGGCCTCGCGGATGACGTCCTCGAACGGCTTCTTGGTGCGGTCGAGCAGGTCCTTGGTCATGTCCTCGAACTTCGCGCGCGTGAGCGTCTCGTCGAGGTGGACGGGGCCGTTCTCGGTCAGCGAGAGGTAGGGCAGCTGGATCGAGGTCTTCATGCGCCGACGACAGCTCCTTCTTGGCCTGCTCGGCGGCCTCCTTGAGGCGCTGCAGGGCGATCTTGTCGTTCGAGACGTCG
Organism: uncultured Actinomycetota bacterium; assembly: GCA_963758615.1. Classification (GTDB taxonomy): domain Bacteria; phylum Actinomycetota; class Actinomycetes; order Actinomycetales; family Microbacteriaceae; genus Agromyces. The sequence goes on from CAVWVZ010000011.1 coordinate 414,710, forward strand.
ACGCCGGTGGTGTCCTTGAACTGCTTGATGAGGTAGTCGACGACGCGCTGGTCCCAGTCGTCGCCGCCGAGGCGGTTGTCGCCGGAGGTGGCGCGCACCTGGATGGTCGAGAAGTCGTCGTCCTTGCCCACCTCGAGCAGCGAGACGTCGAACGTGCCGCCACCGAGGTCGAAGACGAGGATGAGCTCGTCCTCCTTGCCCTTGTCGAGGCCGTACGCGAGCGCGGCCGCGGTGGGCTCGTTGATGATGCGCAGCACGTTGAGGCCCGCGATCTCGCCGGCCTCCTTGGTGGCCTGGCGCTCGGCGTCGTTGAAGTACGCGGGAACCGTGATGACGGCGTCGGTGACCGTGTCGCCGAGGTACTGCTCGGCGTCGCGCTTGAGCTTCTGCAGGATGCGCGCGGAGATCTCCTGCGGCGTGTACTTCTTGCCGTCGACCTCGGGCGACTTCCAGTCGGTGCCCATGTGGCGCTTGACCGACGCGATGGTGCGGTCGACGTTGGTGACGGCCTGGCGCTTCGCGGTCTCGCCGACGAGCACCTCGCCGTCCTTGGTGAACGCGACGACCGACGGGGTCGTGCGGAAGCCCTCGGCGTTCGCGATGACGGTGGGCTCGCCGCCCTCGAGGACGCGACACGACCGAGTTGGTGGTGCCGAGGTCGATTCCAACTGCACGTGCCATGTGTGTTTCTCCTTCTGCCAGGCGAGCGAGCGGATGTCGCGCACACGCGTTCTGGCGACCGGTTCGGCCGTTCTGGCCCGCAACCGAAGTACGGGGTGACGAGACTTGAGCCTCGCCGACTCAAGCTTCGCAGCGCCGACTTTTCGTGTCAAGTTGAGCGGGCGAAACTTGAGTGCACTTGACTCAACTCACGGCTGGTTCCCAGTATTCCAACGGCACCGCCACGGCCGGGAGCTCCGCGCCAGTCTGCGGCGGCAGCGGCCCTTCCGGCCATCGGCCGTCCGGGGGCTATCGGCCGCGTTCGGCCACCCCTAGAGTTTCGCGCAAGTGCGTTACGCGGAACGGTGATGGGAGCAGTCGTGAACGGGAGACGGTTGAAGCTGGTCGGCGGCCTGGCGGTCGCGCTCATGGTGGTCGGAGGACTCGGGGCGGCCGGAGCGGTCGCAGCCCCCGGAACGCCGGGCGGCCCACGCTACACGGCGGGTGCGCCGGGCGCCGGCGACGCTTACTTCCCGTACGCCGGCAACGGCGGGTACGACGTGCAGCACTACGACCTCGACGTCATCTACACGCCGCCCGCCGCCGCGCCCGCGCCGCTCGTGGGGCAGTTCGAGGGCATCGCGACGATCGATTTCATCGCCACTCAGGATCTCGACCGGTTCAACCTCGACCTCCGCGGCATGCAGGTGAGCTCGCTCACGGTCAACGGCAAGCCCGCGACCGCGATCGCACCTCCGGCCGCCGGTGCCGAGGTCGAGGGCGCCGCGTACTGGCACGTCCAGGACGACACCGCGCGGATCTGGGAACTCACCGTGCAGCCGCGACCGAAGATCAAGGCGGGCCAGAGCGTGCAGGTCGTGGTCGAGTACGGCGGGGCGACCACCCGGCCCCTCGACATCGAGGACGCGCCCTACGGCTGGTGGACCACGCGAGACGGCGCGATGGTGGTCAGCGAGCCCGAGGGCTCGATGACCTGGTACCCGGTCAGCGACCACCAGACCGACAAGGCGAGCTACAGCTTCGAGATCACCGTGCCCGCGGGCAAGGTCGCCGTGGCCAACGGCGTGCAGTCGAAGCCTGCAGTGACCGACGCGGGCTGGACCACCTGGTACTGGGACGCCCCCGACCAGCAGGCCAGCTACCTGACCACGGCCTCGGTCGGCGACTTCGACCTGCGCCCGACGTACTTCTCGACGAGCGGCGTGCCGATCATCGATGCGGTCGACACGAAGCTGACGCTGAACCAGCGCAACACCACGAACGCGAGCCTCGCGCGACAGGTCGCGATGATCGACTTCTTCGAGAGCCGCTTCGGCCCCTACCCGTTCAACTCCTTCGGCGCGATCGTCGACAACGACTCCGTCGGGTACGCCCTCGAGACGCAGACGCGCCCGGTCTACTCGAGCTCGGCGAGCCAGGGCACGGTCGCGCATGAGCTGGCCCACCAGTGGTTCGGCAATGCGGTGAGCCCCGAGCGCTGGCAGGACATCTGGCTGAACGAGGGCTGGGCCACGTACGCGACGTGGCTCTGGACCGCGCAGACCGGCGGCATTTCGGCGCAGCAGGCGTACAACAACTGGTACGCGCCGGCGCGCACCGCCGCCTACTGGTCGTTCCAGATCGGCGACCCGGGGGCACTGGGCTTGTTCGCGACCCAGATCTACAACCGCGGCGCGGCGACCCTGCACGCGCTCCGCGTCGAGGTCGGCGACGAGGACTTCTTCGCCGGCACCCGACTCTGGCTCGAGCGTTACAACGACTCGGCCGGCACCGCCGAGGACTTCCAGGCGGTGTTCGAGGAGGTCTCGGGCGAAGACCTCGATGCCTTCTTCCACACCTGGCTGTACGCCCAGGAGAAGCCGCCGGCCACCTGGACCGTGCTGCCGTAGCGGTCATCGCCAACGACCCCCGTGCGCCGGCGCATCGCCGGCTCACGGGGGTCGATCGCGTACGGTGTTCCGATGCACAGCACATCGGGGACTGCCCCGAGGGACGTCGGGTCGTGAATCGCTAGTGTGCGGAGGATGACCAACGACCCTTGTTCGGCGGCATCGTCGCCGCAAGCACCCTAGCCATCCTGTTCCTCAGCGGTTGCAGCGCAGCCGCACCCGCCGAGACGGAGCCGCCGGCCACTCCGCCCGCGTCGACGACCCCCACGCCCGACGTCCCCGCCGAGCCGGCCGCCGTCGCCCCGACGTGCGACCAGGTGTTCACCGATGCCGAGTACGCGTCCTTGGTGGAAGACGGGCTGACGCTCAACACCGACAGCGCGTTCGATCTCGGCCCCGCCTTCACCGACCTCGCCGCCGACGGCGCCCTGACCTGCCAGTGGTCGAAACCGTCGAGCGACGTTGCGGTCTGGTTCGCGCGCCTTGCTGAAGACGACACCGACTGGACAGCGCGGAACGCCGAGCTGACGGCGGCCGGCTGGGTCGTCTCGGATGACCCCCTTGGCCGGCACCCTGCTCGCGCCAGCGGACTACGACGCGAACTACCAGCCGTCGATGTACCACGCCGACGGCGTCACGTACTTCGTGAGCTACGCCGCACTCCTCGGATCGGTCGCCGAACTGCAGTAGCGCACCCGCTCAGCGCACCCGCGTGACCTCGAACTGGCCGCGCGGGTGCGCGAACGTCTCCTGCGATGCGACCAACGCGAGTTCGCGCTCGCCCGAATCGAGCGTGTTCTCCAGCAGGTCGTAGACGCTGCTGACCGTGCGGGCGAGCGCGTCGGCGCTGGAGCCCGTGAGGTGGCGGTGCGCGGTGAAGAGCGCCGCGGTCACGTCGCCCGAGCCGTTCGCCTTCAGTGGCAGCCGGGGCGTCCGCACGATCCAGGCCCCGTCGTCGTCGACCGCGAGCATCTCGATGGTGTCGGCGTCGGCGTCGGGTCGCTCGACACTCGTGACGAGCACGGTCGACGGGCCCATCGCCCGCGCGAGGTCGGCCGACGCGAGCGTCTCGTCGAGCGTGTGCGGATCGGTTCCGGTGAGGAACCCGAGCTCGAACTGGTTTGGCGTGATCACGTCGGCGGCCGGAACCACGCGCTCGCGCAGCAACGGCGGGATCGCCGGATTCACGAAGCATCCGGATTTCGCATTTCCCATCACCGGATCGCACGTGTACGTGGCCGCGGGGTTCGCGGCCTTCACGCGGGCGACCGCGTCGAGGATGACATCGCCGATGTCCTCGCCGCCCTGGTAGCCCGAGAGCACGGCGTCGACCTGCCCGAGCACACCGCGCTCCTCGATGCCCGTGATGACGTCGCGCACGTCATCGGCCGAGAGCAGCGGGCCGCGCCACGCGCCGTAGCCCGTGTGGTTCGAGAAGTGCACCGTGAACACCGGCCACACCTCGACGCCGAGCCGCTGCAGCGGGAACACCGCGGCCGAGTTGCCGACATGGCCGTAGGCCACCGAGGACTGGATGGAGAGGACCTTCATCCCGGAATCCTCGCACGCGCAGCTGCTCGCCCGACCGGTGAGCGTTGCTGAAGCAGGCCGGCGTCAGCCGAGCATCGTGCCTTCGGCCGCCTCCGACGCCTTGGGGTCGGGGAGGCGTCGCATGCGGAACGCGTTGAGCACGCCCAGGAGGCCCGCGAGGATCGGCACGAACAGGGCCACCTGGAGCGCGATGATCCGGGAGTCGGTGTTGATGCGGATGACCTCGTCCTGCACCTCGGGCGTCTCGTCGGCGAGGAGCTCCTCGAGCCCGGTGTTGGTCATGATCTCGGCGTCCTCCTCGAGCACTGTCGCGACCTGTTGCTGCTGCTCGGAGGAGAGCACGGTGCTCGCGTCGGAGCTCGCGGTGAACGTGAACGCGAGCGTCGCGAGCATGATGGCCCCGGCGAACGCGAGCCCGAACGAGAGACCGAACGAGCCGGCCGCGGAGTTCACCCCGGCCGCCTCACTGACGCGCTCGTCGGAGATCGGGGAGAGGGTGTAGTTGTTCAACTGCGAGACGAGCAGGCCGAGGCCGCAGCCCGAGATGATGAGCGGCACCAGCAGGTACCAGCCCGAGTCGGCGATGGGCACGATCGGCACGAGGATCGCAAGCCCGGCCACGACGAGCACGAAGCCCCACAGGATGATGCTCGCCGGCCGGCGCTTCAGGCCGCGACCGGCGAGCAGCGCGACGGCGAACATGCTCAGCGAGAGCGGCGCGATCGAGAGACCGGCCTGCAGCGCGTTGTACTCGAACACCATCTGCAGGTAGATCGGCAGCACGATCATCGTGCCGCCGAGGGCGACCTGTTGCAGCAGCTGGCCGGAAGCCCCGGCTCGGAACATCTTCGACTCGAACAGCGTCGGGTCGAGCAGCGTGGGCTTGCCGCGACGGTGGCGACGACGCAGCCAGTACACGAGCACCCCGAGTGCCATGACGCCGACGCCGATGATGATGCCGACGTAACCGCCGCCCTCCTGCCACACGAGGATGCCGGTCACGACGCCGCCCATGCCGACGATCGACAGCAGCGCGCCCACGAAGTCGATCGACCGGTCGCCGTGGTAGGGCACGTCCTTCACGAGGTTGATGCCGATGAGCACGACGGCGATGATGACGGCCTCGAGCGCGAATCCGACCCGCCAGGAGAGGAACGTGGTGATGAAACCGCCGAGGAGCGGCCCGACCGCGGCTGCGATCGCGGCGGATGCCCCGACGAGGGCGTAGACCCGCTTCTGCTGCGCGCCTTCGAAGTTGCCGTGGATGAGCGACTGCATCGCCGGGAGCAGCAGCGACGCGCCGATGCCGCCGATGATGGCCCAGAACAGGATGATCGAGCCGAGGTCTTGCGCGAACACCATCGCGATCGCGCCGATCGCGTACCCGAGCAGGCCGAGGACGTACGCGAGCTTGCGCCCGATGAGGTCGCCCGTCTTGCCGCCGATGAGGATGAACGCAGCCGAGACGAGCGCCTCCAGCGCGATCGCACCCTGCACGCCGCTCACCGTCGTGTCGAGATCCTCAACCACCGCCGAGATGGACACGTTCATCAGCGAGGTGTCGACGACCAGCACGAACATGGCCATCGCGAGGAGGATCGCGAGGCGTCCGTTGAACGGGGCCGAAGCACCCTTGTCTGCGCTCATGGCTCAGCCAACCACACCGCCCCGCCGGGGCGATAGACCCAAAGCGTGACGTCAGCGTGCACGCTCGCTCGGGCCGGCGGCGTCGAGCAGACGCGCCATCGGACCCGGGACGCGATCGAGGGGCAGCACCTCGACCACATCGGCGGCGAAGGTGGTCTTGCGCCCGCTCGCGGTGCCGGCGAAACGTCGAAGCTGTGCGCCGATGGGACGCTCTCGCTGAGCGGGCTGGCGTTGGAAGCTGCGGAACCGGGCGAGTTCGCCTCGAGACGCGATCACCTCCTGCACGAGGGCCGGGCCAGCGGCCCGGATGAGCTCGTCCTCGAGATCGAGTGAGCAGGCGAAGAACCCGAAGGCCTCGAGTTCGGCCGTCGAGTCGGCCGAGGGACGCCCCGCCGCGGCGAGCATCCTCGCCACCGTTGCGCCCTCGCCCACGTCGAAGAGGCCGAGCACGCGTGGTGCCGTCGAGTCGACATCGAGCTGCGCGAGGTGACGTCGGAGATTCGTCACGCCGTCCATCGCCACGATGTCGACGCCCGCCGCCGCGAGGTCGCGGTCGAGCCGGCGCGCAAGGGCGACGACGGCCCGCCGGTCGCTCTCGCCCTCGACGAGCACCACGGTCGTCTCCGCGCGCATGCCAGCACGATACCCGCGGACCGGGTGCAGGGGGCGTTCGTGGGCGAGCGCGCTGCGGCGAGCGCGCGCATCATCGAGTCCGCTGTCATGCGATGAGCACGGCGGATTTCCTCCGCGCCACCGTGGACACCACGCCGTGCAGGGCGTATGCTCACGTCTTGGCCGCGTCAGCGGCATCCGCATCACCGAGGCGAAGGGAGAGAACGATGAACACCGTGATTGTCGCGCGCATCGCAGACACTCTTCCCTGTGAGGCCGCCCGCTCGTAGCGCACCAGCGCCGGCGTTCGGTGGCCTCCGTGATCTCTCGGAGAAAACCACCGTGCATTTCCTCTCGTCACTCGACTCGCTCGATGCGATCGACGACACCTCCGTCGCGCCGTTCGGCGGCGACACCGCCTCCCTCGTCTTCCAGGCCGCTGAGCCCGGCGACGACCAACGCTGGTCGACGTGGCCGGCGACCCTTCCCTCAGAACGCGGCCCGCAGCCGCGACCCGACTGGCTCGTGACCTCGGCCGCCGCGATCGACACCGAACTCGGCGTCGTGAAGACCGGGAAGGAGGCCGACCTGCACCTCATCGAGCGCGCCATCCCGGATGCCGCTGCCGACGTGCCGGGCAACCACGTCCTGCTCGCCGCGAAGCGGTACCGGTCGGGCGACCACTCCGATTTCCACCGTTCGACGATCTACACCGAGGGCCGCGGCACCCGCCGCAGCCGCGACCAGCGCGCGGTCGACAACCGGTCGACCTTCGGCCGAGCCGTCGCGCGCGTGCAGTGGGCGAGCGCCGAGTTCGAGGCGCTCGCCCGACTGACCGAGCTCGGGGCATCCGTTCCCTATCCGGTGCAGGTGCACGAGACCGAGGTGCTCATGGAGTTCATCGGCGACGGTCGTGTTGCCGCGCCGCGGCTCGCGCAGGTGCGCGCGAAGCCCGACGAGCTTCGAGAACTCTTCGAGCAGATCGTCGAGTTCATGCACACGCTCGCGTGTGCGGGACTCGCTCACGGCGACCTCTCGCCGTACAACCTGCTCGTGCATCGAGGCCGCGTCGTGGCGATCGACCTGCCCCAGGTGGTCGACGTGGTGGCGAACCCCCAGGGATTCGAGCTGCTGCATCGCGACTGCGTGAACGTGTGCGAGTGGTTCACGCGACAGCGGCTCGAGTGCGACGCCGAGCAGCTGTTCGGCGAGCTGGTGGGCGTGGTCGGGATCTGAGCCGGGTCGCGGCCGGCGTCGAGCGTGCAGTTCGCGCCCGGCAACGTTGCCGACGGATACCCCGGCCTCCGTCACCGGCGGGCAGTTGATGCGCATCGCCGCTTGGCGGCGCGCCGGCGGCGGCTCGAGGCGACGCCGAGGAGCTGTTCGGGGAGCTGGTGGCCGAGGTGGGTTCCGACCTACTGAACACGCGGGGCTGCTGCGTCGTGCAGGGCCGCGGCCAGGTCTCGCCGAGACGGCGCACCGAGCTTGCGCAGCGCATTGGACATGTGGCTCTCGACGGTGCGCATCGAGAGGAAGAGCTCGGCGGCGATCTCCTTGTTCCTCATCCCCGCGGCCGCCAGCTCGACGACCTCGCGCTCCCGCTCCGAGAGCTCGACGCCGAGTGCACGCCGGCCGCCCCGCCAACGGGAGGGGATGGCGATCCCGTGCTCACGCATCGTGCGGGAGATTCGCGAGAAGTCTCGTCGGGCACCGAGCTCGCCGAAGATGCCGAGGGCCGACTCGAGGGCCGCCGCTCCCCCGTCGTCGCCCCGAGTGAGCAGGATCCCGCCGAGCCGCTCCGCGGCCCGGCCTTCAGCCAGCCGCACGCCGGCACGGTGCAGCACCGACACGGCCTCGGCGAGCAGGCGCTCCGCCTCAGGATCGCCGGCGCGGTCCGCGATGATGGCCCGGCAGGAGAGGAGCGCGGCGTGCGCCAGTGGCGCGTCCGCGCCCGCGATACCGGCACCCAGCTCCTCGATAAGCGACACGACCTGCGCCAGGTCGTCGAGCGCGTCCGCGGCCTCTACGATGCACTGCACGGGCTCGCCCGCCCACGCCCACAGGCCCTTCGCCCGGACCACGTCGAGGGCCTGCGTCGCCTGCTCGAGGGCGGCCCTCGGATCGTCCACGTTCAGGAGCAACCGGGCCAGCGTCGTCCGGGCGACCACCAGCGGCCAGACCGTGCCCGACTCCTCGGCGTCCTGGATCACGCTGCGCAGTGTCCGTGCCGCCTCGGTGGCATTCCCGCTGCACGCGACCAACGCGACCTGCAGCAACCTCGCTTCGAGGACCGCGCCACCGAACTCCGTGGGCCTGTCTGCGAACGCCTCGACGCGCTCGGCGATCGTCTCCCACCGGCCCGCGGAGAAGTCCGCCGCGAGCGTCACCAGATCGATCACCCCGGCGATCCTGACGTAATCGGCGCTCGCCGCCGCCCGCTTCACCTCGGCGAGGAGCGCATCGGCGCGGTGGATGTGCCCGATGTGCAGCGCGCCCTGTGCCCAGTTGAGGCAGGCCCGCGCGTGCTCGCGGGGATTGGACTCCAGCGCCGGACCCCCCCGCACCTCGTCGATCAGCTGCCATGCCGCCGGATCGCCCTGCTCGAGCAGGAGTGAGGCGCGGGCGATCCGCACGGCGAGGTCGACGGCCGGGTCCTCGATCCTCCGGGCCGCCTGCTCGGCCTGCTCGTACCAGGCCGTGTGCTCGCGGACGTGCGCCCCCGGGACGGTCTCGGGCGCGGCCAGCACCGCGGCTGCCCGGGCCGCCAGCGCCGGTCGGTCATGCAGGTCGGGCAGCGACAACCGGATCTGCTCGAATCCGGCGCGAGCACGTCCCTGCTGGCGCAGCATCCGTCCCAGGGCGAAACGCAGCTCGCCTCGCGCCGCGGGCTCGAGCGATCCGCCGTCGAGCAGTCGGGTGAGGATCGGCACGGCCTCGGTGTGCGCCAGGCCGTCGATGGCCACACGTCCGAGCCTGACTGCCAGCCGCAGTCGGATCGAGAGCGGCACGTCACCGGACTCGACCATCTCGAGGAGGAATCGGGCCGCCGCGGAGTCGTCTCCGCGCGCGACTGCCAGGTCCGCCGCCTGCTCGGCGTAGCGGACGAAGTCCAACGTGTTCCCGGCCCGCTTGCTGTGATAGGCCAGCCGCGCGCTGGGAGCGACGCCGGGAAGTGCCGAGATCGCCGTCGCCGCCCGCTCGTGAAGCCAGCGGCGGCTGGTGGCGGGCAGGCTCTCGTAGACCGCCTGCTGCGCCAGCGCGTGCCGGAACTGCGGGCGGTCGTTCTCGTCCTGGAGCAGCCCCACGGCCTGGGCGCTCGCGATGGCGGCGACGACCTCACGAGTGGAGCGTTCGGCAACGGAGCCGAGCAGATCCACATCCACCCGGCGCGCCAGCACGGAGGCAACCCCGACGATCTCGCGAGCGACTGGGTCGAGCGTAGACAGTCGCTGCAGCATCACGTCGCGCAGCGCAGTGGGCACGGCGAGGCTGTGCAGCAGGTCGGGGCTGTCGGGCAGGCGCTCGAGCAGGGTGCGAAGGACCTCCTCGAGGACGAACGGGATGCCTCCCGTCTTCTCCCGGAGCTCGTCAGCGACCCGGGCCGGCAGATCGACGCCCAGGATCCGTCGCGAGAGTTCCTGCACCTCGGCGCCGTCCAGCGGCTCCAGCGTCAGCACCATCGCCGGGCCGGCTGGAGCACGGGCGAAGGCCTCGACGACCGGCAGCGGCCCGTACTCCGCGCGGGTCGTCAGGAGCAGGGCGACCTCGGCCGGCTGGCGGAACGCCAGGAAGCTCAGGAGGTCGAAGGTGGCGCTGTCCGCCCAGTGCGCGTCCTCGAGGACGAGCGCCACCGGGCCCAGGTGCTCCAGGAGCGCGGTCACGGCGCGGAAGACCTGGTGCCTGGCGGAGCCCGGCTCGGGCGCCGGCGGCGGGGGCGGCAGCAGGTGGGCGATCTCGGGCATGAGCGGGGCCAGGGCCCCGGTCACCGCACCGAGACCCGCTGGCCTGATCGCCGGCGCGGCCTGTTGGAGCGCGTCGAGGACCGGCCCCAGCGGGAACGGTTCATGCAACTGCTCGCACTGGCCGATCAGGACCAGCGTTCCGGACAGCGCGGGGTCGTCGGCCAGCTCGCGCACCAGTCGGCTCTTGCCGATGCCGGCCTCGCCCTCGACGATCGTGAGGGACGGAGGCATGCTGAGCGCCGAGCGGAGGAGGCCCATATCGCGGTCGCGCCCTACGAGCGGGACTGTTGATGACGGCCTGGGGGCGGGGCTGTCGTGGGTGCTGATCGCGGGCAACTCCCATCCCTGATTCGGTTCCGAATCCGCTCCTTCGAGCAAGATTCAGTGTAAAACACGGATGCTTCCACGGTGTTTCGACGCATAGCGTCCCGGACAGCGGCCCCGCGGAGTGCGGGCGGACTCGAAGGGACACCATGCGAAGAGCAGGTTGGACAGGATCACACGGCGGGCGCCGCTGGTGGTTGGCGGCACTGGCCACCACGGCCATGCTGGCGACCGGCGCACAAGCGGGGATGGCCGCCCCGAACCACGGTCAGGCCCCGCCGGAAGACGAGGCCCAGGCGCAGGTGACGACTCCCGGTCCCCAGGAAGCGCCGGCGGAGACGGGACCGCAGACCTACATCGTGCAGTTGGCGCTCGACCCGGTGGCCTCGTATGACGGAGGGACGCCCGGCCTGAAGGCCACGCGACCCGCACCGGGCAAGAAGGTCGATACGGAGTCGGCGGATGTCGCCGCCTACTCGGATCACCTGCGCGGTCAGCAGCGCGCCGCCCTCGCAAAGGTGAGCAAGGGCAAGCCGCAGCAGCAGTACGTGTACGCCTTCGACGGCTTCTCCGCCGAGCTGACCTCGACGCAGGCGGCGGAGCTGGCCGCACAGCCCGACGTGCTCGCGGTGACCCCCGATGCGCTCGTCGAATCCACGACCACTTCCACGCCCTCGTTCCTCGGTCTCGATGCACCCGATGGCGTCTGGGAGCAGCTCGGTGGGCCCGACGGCTCCACGAAGGCCTCTGGCGCTGGCGAAGACATCGTGATCGGCGTGATCGACTCGGGGATCTGGCCCGACAGCCAGAGCTTCTCCGACCGGGACGTCAACAGCGGGAAGGGCAAGCTGGACTACAAGCCCCTGGCCTTCGCCGGCCGATGCGACTCCAAGGACACCGTCGGCGACGACTCCTGGGACGCCGACCTGTGCAACAAGAAGCTCGTCGGCGCGCGGCACTTCAACGCCGGGTGGGGTGGCGACCAGGGCATCGCCGAGCAGCTGCCGTGGGAGTTCCTCTCCCCGCGTGACTACAACGGCCACGGCACGCATACCGCAGCGACGGCCGCCGGCAACCACGGGGTCGCCGTGACCGGGCCGGCCGCCAAGCTCGGCAAGGTCAGCGGCATCGCCCCTCGTGCTCGCGTGGCGGCCTACAAGGCGCTGTGGTCCACCGAGGACGGTTCCACCGCGAACGGCTACAACTCCGACATCGTGGCAGCCATCGACCAGGCGGTCGCCGACGGGGTGGACGTCATCAACTTCTCCGTCTCGGGGACGATGAGCGATGTACTCGACCCTGCCGAGGTGGCATTCCTCAACGCGGCCGCGACCGGCATCTTCGTGGCGGCCTCGGCCGGCAACGACGGCCCGACCGCGGGCACCGTCGCGCATCCGTCGCCGTGGGTCACCACGGTGGCTGCGGGCACGCACAACCGAAGCCTCAACGGCTCGGTCACCCTGGGTGACAGCTCGCAGCACACGGGCGCCTCGTCTGCCGCCGAGAGCGTCGGGCCGGCCCCCTTCATCAACGCCTCCGACGCAGGACTCTCCGGCGCGCCCGATTACAAGGTGGAACAGTGCCACGCCGCGGTCGACAATGGCGGTACTCCGGTGCTCGACCCGGCGCTCGTCGCGGGCAAGATCGTGCTCTGCGACCGCGGAGAGACGCCGCGTGCCAACAAGAGCCGTGCAGTCGCCGAGGCCGGTGGTATCGGCATGGTCCTCGTCAACACGGACCCCAACAACGTGGTGGCCGACTTCCACGCAGTGCCGAGCGTGCACGTGGCGGTCACCGAGCGTGACGCGCTCAAGGCCTATGCCGCCAATGATGGGGCAACGGCCACGATCGCCAAGGGTGAGATCAACCTCGACGCACCGGCACCCGCGGTAGCGGAGTTCTCCTCACGCGGCCCGAGCAGCGCCGCCGGTGGTGACCTGCTCAAGCCGGACCTGATCGCGCCAGGTCAGGACATCCTGGCCGCGGTCGCTCCCCCCGGCCAAGCAGGGGCAGAGTTCAACCTGATGAGCGGCACGTCCATGTCGGCACCGCACGTCGCCGGTCTGGCGGCACTGTTGGCCGACAGTCACCCGGACTGGTCGCCGATGATGATCAAGTCGGCGCTGATGACGACCGGCGCGGATGTCGTCGACGCCGACCCGACCGACCCGGCGACGCTTTACGGGCAGGGCGCGGGCCACGTCGCCCCGAACTCCGCCGTGGACCCAGGGCTGGTGTACGACAGCAACCAGGACGATTGGTTGGCATTCCTCTGCGGCGCCACCCATGGCATCGAGCAGCAGTCCTGCGACGACCTGGAAGCCGACGGGCACTCACTCGACCCGAGTGACCTCAACCTCGCCTCGATCTCGATCGGCCGAGTCAACGGCACGGAGCAGACCGTCACCCGCGCGGTCACCAACGTCAGCGCCACGTCCAGCACCTACCGCGCGGATGTGACCGGACTCGAGGGGCTCACGGTGACGGTGGCGCCGAGCACCTTGACGCTCCAGCCGGGTGAGCGCGCCGAGTTCGAAGTGACATTCGCCGTTCCCGAGGACGTGCAGAGCGGTGCGCTTGCCGGCCAGCTCACCTGGAGCGATGGCAGCCACAGCGCCCGCAGCCCGATCGTCGTGCGCGGTGCGCGAAACGGCGCAGAGACGTGGGAGGCACGCTTCAACGGACTCCCGACCGCCGCCGGCAATCCGGGCGACCAGGCATACGGCACAGCCGTCACCTCCGACGGCGAACGCCTGATCGTCGCTGGGAACAGCTACCCGGCGGGCTTCGGGGCGTTCCAGCCGGACTTCATCACCGCGGCCTATGACCCGGAGTCGGGCGAGGAACTCTGGTCGGCGACGTATGACGGCCCCGTGCGGGGCGGTGACGAACTGTCGGGCTTCGGCCTGAGCCCTGACGGCTCGACCGTCTTCGTAGCGGGCAGCTCCGGCGGTGACGGCACGGAATCCGACTTCGCCACCGTCGCATACGACTCGGTCACCGGTGAGCAGCGCTGGCTGCAGCGTTTCGACGAGAAGGGTCTGAGCGACTTCGTGTCCGGCCTGAGTGTGAGTCCCGACGGGGACACGGTGTTCATCACGGGCATGGCCACGCGAGAGCTGTCGACCGATTTCGCGACGATCGCCTATGACGCTGCGACGGGCGAGCAGGAGTGGATCTCCTACTTCGATGGACCGGGTCAGGAGACCGAGGCCCCGAATGACATCGCGGTCAGCCCCGACGGCTCCACCGTCGTGGTCACCGGACAGAGTGCCGGTCCGGCAGGATCGGGCCTCACCAACTTCGGCACGGTCGCCTACGCAGCCGCCACCGGAGCGGAGCTGTGGTCTGCGCAGCACGACGGCCCGGCGCACGGTATCGACCTTCCCACCACGGTGGCCGTGGCTGAGACCGGTACGGTGTTCGTCTCCGGCTCGGTCGCAGACGAGAGCAACGACTGGGTCACCGTCGCGTACGACGGCACGACCGGTGAGGATCTCTGGACAAGCAGCTACGACGGCGTCGGAGCCTCGCAGGACACGCCGCGCACGGCGGTCGTGTCGCCCGACGGAGCGACTCTCGTGGTCACCGGCAACTCCGACGGGGTCCGCGGCGACGCTGAATACGCCACCGTGGCATACGACCCGCTGACGGGAGAGCAGCTGTGGGTCGCGCTTCACGGCGGAACGGCGAACTCGCTGGACATCTCGCAGGGCGTCACGGTCACGCCCGACAGCAGTCACGTGTTCATCACCGGCTTCGTGGAGAACAGTGCGTCTCGCCGCGACTACGAGACCATTGCCTACTCGATGGCGACGGGCAAGCAGGTCTGGTCGGCGGACTACGATGCCGGCTCGGGCACCGACGCCGCAACCGCGATCACCAGCGACGTCACCCCCGAGGGGGTGCTCCGGGTCTTCGTGAGCGGTGGGAGCTCGGTGTTGGAGGGCTTTGGCGAAAGTGACTCCGACATGACCACGCTGTCATACGTCAGCCCGCGGTTCACCTCGTAGTCGACTGATGTCGCACAAGCGGCGCCACCCATCGCGGGTGGCGCCGCTTCGGCGTGCACGTGGGATCCGGCATTCACGGTCGACGGGTTGTCCCTCTCCGATCGCGCCAGGTCGTCGCCGACGTGCGGTTCCCCTGAGGGGTTCCCGGGCGCTACAGTGCACCCAAGATCAGCGACGATCGAGCGGATGTCCCGCCACGGTCGCGCGCGTCACCTTCCGTTCATCCGACCGAACGAGGCTTCAGCCATGACCCTGCCGCCCGAGCAGCCCGCGCCGCGCAACTTCCCTCCCTCGCACCTCACCCCGCCCGACGGCGCGGCGGCGACGATCGGCGTGCCGACCGAGCAGGTCGAAGCGGTCACCGAGGCGGGCGCCCGCAAGGGGCGCATCCTCGCGTGGGGCCTGTGGGACTGGGGTTCGGCGGCATTCAACGCCGTCGTGACCACCTTCGTCTTCACCGTGTACCTCACGAGCGAGTCGTTCGGGCCGACCGGCACGGTCGAGGCGCAGCTCGGCTGGGCGCTCGCGATCGCAGGCCTGCTCATCGCAGCGCTGGCGCCCATCACCGGCCAGCGCTCCGACACGAGCGGGCGACGCAAGCTCTGGCTCGCGGTGAACACGTACATCGTCGTCGCACTGACGCTCGCGATGTTCTTCGTGCTCCCTACGCCCGAGTACCTGCTGCTCGGCCTCTTCCTCGTCGCCGCAGGCAACGTGTTCTTCGAGTTCGCGAGCGTCAACTACAACGCGATGCTCGTGCAGGTGTCGACGCCACGCTCGATCGGCCGCGTCTCGGGCTTCGGCTGGGGCATGGGCTACGTCGGCGGCATCGTGCTGTTGCTGATCGTGTACTTCGGCTTCATCCAGCCCGAGGTCGGGCTCTTCGGCGTCACCGGCGACGAGGGGCTCGACGTGCGCGTCACGATGGTCGTCTCGGCGCTCTGGTTCGGCCTGTTCGCGCTCCCCGTGCTGCTCGCGGTACCCGAGTACCGCAACCCCGCCGCGGTCGATCGCGGCAAGGTGAGCTTCTTCGGCTCGTACGCGCGGCTCGGTCGCGACATCAAGCGGCTCTGGAACGAGCAGCGCAACACGGTGTGGTTCCTGCTCGCGAGTGCGGTGTTCCGCGACGGCCTCGCCGGGGTCTTCACGTTCGGGGGCGTGCTCGCGGCATCCGTCTTCGGTTTCTCGGCCGGCGAGGTGATCATCTTCGCCATCGCCGCGAACGTCGTCGCCGGCATCTCGACGATCGCGGTCGGCGCACTCGACGACCGCCTGGGCGCGAAGCCGGTGATCATGACCGCGCTCATCGGCCTCGTGGTGAGCGGGCTCCTGATCTTCCTCCTGCACGACGGCGGACAGATCGTGTTCTGGACCGCGGGCCTCGCGCTGTGCCTGTTCGTGGGTCCGGCGCAGTCGGCCAGCCGAACGTTCCTCGCCCGGCTCATCCCCGCCGGACGCGAGGGCGAGGTGTTCGGCCTCTACGCCACGACGGGCCGTGCCGTGAGCTTCCTCGCGCCCACCGCCTTCGCGTTGTTCGTCACGATCGGCGGGGAGCCGTACTACGGGATCCTCGGCATCGTGCTCGTGATCGCCCTCGGCCTCGCGCTGCTGATCCCCGTGAAGGCGACGCCGCGGGTGCTGTGAGCCGCAACGCCCACGCGGCGACACGGCTCAGCCTCGGCGCCAGGCCTCCGCGAAACGGGTGAGCAGTCGCGCGAACTCGGCCCGCTCGTCGGGCGAGAAGTCGGCGAGGGCCTGCTCGATCGCGGTGCGCCGATGGTCGATCACCGCCGCGAGGGCCGCGCGACCTGCCTCGGTGATGACGAGGATGCTGCGCCGGGCGTCGGCGGGATCGACATCGCGCCGTACCTGACCGGCATCGACCGCGGCCTGCACGAGCCGGCTCGCTCGCGGCTGGTCGACGCCGATCGCCGCGGCGACGTCGCTGACCGAGCTCGGGCCGTGATTCGCGAGCACGATGAGCAGCCGAATCGCGGCGTGGCCACCGCGACCGCCGGGGCCGCCGGGTCGACCGCGTCGGCCATGTTCGGCGTGCGCGGGGTCGCCGTGGGCGTGACCGCCATGGGGGTGACCGCCGAACGGGCCGTCGTCCCGATCGTGCCCCGTGTGTTGGCCGCCCCAGCCGCCCGGCCCCCGATCGAAGGATCCCGGCGCGCTGCCGAACGGGCCGGGCCCGAACGACCCACCGGGGCCACGTCCGCGGAACGCACCGAGGGCTGCCTCGACCGCCGCGACCGGGTCGGAACCTGAGGATTCGCCGCGACTGTCTTGACGAGGCGGGGTCATGCATGTCATTGTACATATACATGTCAGTTGACATGCAATACCGAGAACGCGCAACGCGCGCCGGGCGCCAATGGGCGCACCGAGAAAGGCAACACCATGACCACCGATCAGATCAACCCCGAACAGCCCGACCGTTCCGACGACACCGAGCGGCATCAGGCATCACCCGCAACCGACCGGCCCTTCGGCTTCTGGCTGAAGCTCGTCGACCGCCGCCTCTCCGACGAGATGGAGACGCTCTTCGCCGCCGACGGGATCACCCGCCGCGACTGGCGCATGCTCAACCTGCTCGCCGGTGAGGCTCGCGACGAGCGGCTCGCGGATCGGCTTCGCGCCAAGCCCCACGCCCTGCACCGCCTCGCCGAGCGCGGCTGGATCGTGGGCGCCCCTCCCGTGCTCACCGATGCCGGTCGTGAGGCCCGCGACCGCCTCGAAGGTCAGGTGAGCGCGCTCCGCGAGCGGGTCGCAGGCGCCGTCTCGGCGGAGGACTTCGCGACGACGCTGCGCAGCCTCGAGGCGATCGCCCGCGAGCTCGGCTGGGACGAGTCGCACGCCATGCCCCGCGGCCACCGCGGCGGTCGTCGCCACGGGTTCGGCGGCTGGCACGGCGCCAAGGTGCGCCACGGATTCGGGCACCGCCACGGATTCGAGGGCGCCGACGCGCCGCAGCCGTTCGGCGAGCACGCGTTCCACCCGCGCGCCGGCTTCGGTCCTCGTCCGGGCTTCGGCCCGCAGCAGGGCCGGCAGGACGTCCACGTCCACGTGCACCTGCACGATGACGACCGGCACGAGGGCCATGGCCGTCGTCACCACGGACCGCACCCCGAGGCCTGATCGGGCCTCGAACGCGGAGCCGGGAGCGCTCGACCGAGTCGCTCCCGGCTCCGCCGTCTGCGGGTGGCCGCGGCGGCACGAACCCACGAACCCGCCCCACTCACGGACGACGGATGGCGAACCCCATGTACGACAGGGCCAGCGACCTCACGCGGCCGAAGTCGAGCCTCCGGCTCAGCTCGCCGTAGCTGATCCGACTGCGCCGAGTGTCGCGCAGGGCGGCGAGGATCGTCGGCACGCCCGCGCGCGGCGCCAGCCCCGCCACCTCCACGACGTCCATCCCGTGGCGATCGAGGCTCGCCCCGAGCTCCTCGGGCGTGATGAACATCGACCACTCGTGGATCGACGTGTCCATGATGCGCGTCAGCCGCCACTCCTGCATGGCCTTGATGGCGAGCACCCGACTCAGCCACGTGCGATTGATCGTGTCGAAGAGGTAGAGCCCGCCGGGTCGGAGCACCCGCGCCGTCTCGGCGATGACCCGGTCGAGGTCGCGCACGTGCTCCAGCACGTCGCAACACGTGACGAGGTCGAACGCGGCATCCGGGAACGGCAGCTCCTCGCCGGCGCCGACCAGGTACGCGATGTCGAGGCCGTGCTGTCCCGCGTGGGCGCGGGCCGCCTCGATGGCGACCCGCGACGGGTCGATGCCCGTCACGGCGAACCCGGCCGTCGCGAGCTCCTCGGCGATGAAGCCGGCACCGCACCCGACGTCCAGCGCCCGGCCGTCGGCGACGCCCCGGCGATCGAGGATCTCGCGGAAGTACCCCATGCGTCCCGGCGTGCAGCTGCCGTGGAGCATGTTCAGCGGGTTGTCCTCGTCCCACCAGCCCGCACCGAGCCGGTCGTAGATCTCGTTGTCGATCGGCATGTCCCGCTCCGGGTTCGGTCTACCCCTCGCTCGCGCCGCGCGCGTTGTAGACGACCGCGTCGGACGCGCCGAACGCCCGGAACACCTCGATGGCGTCGTCATGCCCCAGGCCTATGGAGACCCGGATGCCGCGGCGCTCGAACTCGCCGACCCAGTCGTCGGGCATGGGGCCCTCGTCGAAACCGGTGAGCCGCTCGACCTCTGCTCCCTCGCCCGCGATCGTGAGCGCGCGGACCCCCGACCACATTGTTGCGCCGTAGCACATCACGCACGGGCGCCAGTTGACGACCAGTTCGAGTTCGACGCCGTCTGCTCCGAGATCCCAGCGCCCGAGCGCCCGCTGGGCCAGGCTGAGCGCCATCATCTCGGCGTGCGTCGCGCTGAGTCCGCTCGCGAGCACCACGTTCACCCCGACCGAGATGAGCGCACCGGATGCCGCGTCCACGACGATCGCCGCGAACGGGCCTCCGTTGCCCGCACGCCAGTTGCGATCGGCGAGACGGTTGACCAGTCGAATGCGCTCCTCGGGGGTCGTGATCGGTGACGAGGCGACCAGCGCAGGGAGCTCATCGGTGAGCCACGGGGGCAGTGTCGCGTCGAAGGCAGAGGCGAGCTCGGCATCCATGCGACCCATTCTGCCCCTGCCCGGTCGCCGACGTCCGATAATGTGACCGGCGGACCCCGATGCGCGCACACCGCGCACGACGAACGAGAGGCAGACCGGCACCCCCTGTGACGACCACGCTCAAGGCGAGACAGCGCCGTAGACAGCGCCACCGCGCGGTCGCGTACGTGGCGATCGCCGCCGGCTGGGCCGCAGCGATCTGGATCAGCACACTGCTGGCTGCGCCGCCCTGGCTGCACGCGATCGCCCTGTTCGTGCACCTCGCCTCGCTCATCGTCGGGTTCGGCGCCGTGCTCATGGTCGACTGGTACGCCCTGCTCTGGGTGACCGAGTGGCGCTCGGTCCGCGATCTCCGGCAGGTCGACATCACGCTCAAGCCGCCCATCTGGGTCGGCATCATCGGCCTGCTCGCGAGTGGCGCACTCCTGCAGCCCGACCTCGGCTCGCCGCTCACGCTCGTGAAGCTCGGCGCGGTCCTCGTGCTCTCCCTCAATGGCGTGGCGATCACGCGGTGGACCACCCACCTCGCGCGATTCCCCCGCAAGACGCGCTTCAGTTCCCTCCCCAGGGCCGCCCGCGTCCGGTTCATCTCGAGCGCCGTGATCTCGCAGGTCGCCTGGTGGACAGCCGTCGTCATCGGCATGCTGAACTCGACGACCTGAGCCGCCGGCCGCTTCGCTGAGTGTCGCCTGTGCGATTGCTGTAATGTTCCTTTTCCTACGGTCTCCATTGGGATCGCCCGCGACATCGAGATATGCTCGGCTCGGCCCTGCACCGCCACCCGAGGACAGACCCCCATGTTCGATTCACTCGTGCTGCGCGCCCCCGACCCGGACGCTCCCACACTCAGCCGCCACCCGCGCGCCGGTCGATCGACGACGGGAATCGGCGCATGAGCGCGGGCGGGCCGTCACTGCGTCGCGAACGCCGCCGCGATGAGCAGCGGCGACGACGACGACGCGGAACGCGTTGGATCGTCATCGGCGCTGCAGCACTCGTGCTGCTCGTCGGGGGCGGGGTCGCCGCCGCCGTGGTGCTGAACGACCAGGATCAGGCGACCGACGCCGGCGGGGCCGGCGAGTCGCCGCAGAGCGCCGAGCCGATCGTCTTCTCCGAGGACGAACCCGCCGCCGCGGCAGGCGCAGCCCCGTGCACGACCGTGACCGTGCTCTCGTCGCTCGAGAACTCCGAGATGGTGTCTCGCATGGCCGAGGGCTACAACGCCCAGCCACGCGACGTCGACGGTCGTTGCGTGACGGTCGTCGCGACGAAGGACAAGTCGGGCCTCTCGGCCGAAGACGCGGCCGACGGGTTCCCCGATCTCGCCGCCGACAAGCGCCCGACCGTCTGGCTGCCAGACGCGAGCTCGTGGATCGACATCGCCCTCGACGGTGGCGGAGGGGCCAACGTTCCCGCCGAGGGCACGAGTGTCGCGTCATCCGACATCGTGATCGCGATGCCCAACAGCCTCGCCGCCGCGATCGGCTGGGATGAAGAGCGTCCGACGTGGGCCGAGGTCTATGAGGCCGCCGCCAGCGAAGAGATCTGGAGCGACCTCGGCCACCCCGAGTGGGGTTCGTTCAAGCTCGGCAAGACGAGCCCGCTCATCGCGACGTCGGGTGAGGCCGCATTGCTCACCTCGTACGGCTCCGCCGCCGGTTCGGTGAGCGAGCTGACCGTCAACAACATCCACAATGGCGACATCACCGACGAAGTGCGAGACCACGAGCTCGCGACCAGCCACTACATGGCCACCCCCGAGCACTTCCTCTGGCACGCCCGTCAGTCGGAGGACAAGGGCTCTGTCGCCGACTTCCTGTCGGCGGTCATCGTCGACGAGAAGTCGGTGTGGGACTACAACCGCGGCATCACGAGTCGCGACGGTGTCACCCGCGTGCAGAGCACGCCCCCCGAAGAAGGACTCGTGCCCATCTATCCGAGCGACGGGTTCTACGTCGCCGACAACCCCGCCGTCGTGCTGACCGGCCCCTGGGTCGACGAGGCCGAGGCTGCCGCCGCTGAGGACTTCGTGCGATTCACGGGCACGAAGCAGGGCCAGGAGATCGCCCGCGCGACCGGCTATCGCGACCTCAACGGCAAGCTCGACCCGCTGGTCGCCGAGGTGTCCCAGACACCTGAGCAGCCGAGCGGTGCACTCGCCTTCCCCCAGCCGAACGTGATCGTCGCCGCGCACGAGGCATTCCCCGACGTGCGCAAGCGTGCCGAGGTCCTCTTCCTGGTCGACGTCTCGGGCTCGATGAGCGAACCGATCTCCACGGGTCAGACCAAGCTCGCCGCCGCCAAGGACGCGATCGAAGAAGCGCTCGGGCACTTCACGCGCGGCGACAACGTCGGCCTCGCCGCGTTCTCCGCCGTCGACGACAACCCCATCAGCCCCGGACTCGTCAGCCCTGTCGCCGACATCTCCACAGGGCAACGCGGCTTCCTCAACGCACTCGACGCCCTGCAGCCGATCGAGTTCACGCCGCTCTACACCGCCGTCGACCAGTTCGCGAAGGAGCGCGCGGCCGACTGGCAGTCCGATCGCATCAACGCGATCGTGCTGCTCAGCGACGGCAAGAACGAGACGCTCAGTCCCACGATCACGGCACCGCAGATGCTCGCGAACCTCGAACAGCTGCACCACCACGAGACGCCGGTGCTCATCTTCACGCTCGCATACGGTGCCGATGCGGATGTCGCGACGCTGCAGTCGATCTCGAGCGCCACGGGCGCCCACTACTACGACGCGACCGACCCGACGAAGGTCAGCGACGTGCTGGGCGACCTCGTCACGAGCTTCTAGGCCTGGGCCCAGCCAGAACGACGGCGCCCCCCGCTCATCGCGGGGGGCGCCGTCGTTCTCAGTTCGCCAGTCGTGCAGCCGTCACGGGCCGACGCGCACGGTCACCGTCTGGGTAGTCGAGTTGCCGGTGTCATCGGTCGCGGTGTACACGAGCGTGTACACCGCGCCGTTGCGAGCAAGCACCTCGACCTGGGTGTCGGAGATCACGCGGATCTCGGCCTTGTGACCTTCTGCCGTGGCGCTCACGAGCTCGACCGTCACGTCGGCGTCGACATTGTCGGTCGCCTCGATGTCGATGTCGACCGTGCGCCACTGGTTGTTCGGCGGGAAGATCGTGGCGGGTGACGCCGTGACCGACAGCTCGGGCGCGATGACGTCGAGGTCGAGACCCACGATCACCGGATCATGATCGCTCGAACGCCATTCGTCGGGCGCCCAGAGCGCGTCCTGCGCCGGCAGCTTGAACCCCGTGTCGTAGTCGATGATGTTCGGCTCGTCGGAGTTGATGTGCCAAGCGGCGGCGCCCGTCACGCGTTCCCCGAGTCCCGAGCCGGCGAGCGCGTAGTCGAGGTAGCCCAGCTGCCCGTCGAACACGTACGAGTACGCCTCTTCGCCCTGGTGCTCCAAGAGCAGATCGGTGTAGCCGGCCGCGCGGAGCACGTCGATCGGATCCTCCTTGTCGTACGAGTTCAGGTCGCCCATGATGATCTCGTTGCCGGCGCCCTGACCAGTCGGGTCGCCTGCCAACCAGTCGGCGAGCGCCTCGGCAGCGAGCGTACGCGTGACGTTGCAGTTGCCCGCCCCGTCGCCGAGATCGGGGTCGCCGGCGCAGGCCGATCCCTTCGACTTCAGGTGGTTCACCACCACGGTCACCTCGCCGCCGGCCTCCAGGTCGATGAAGGTCTGGGCCAGGGCCGGGCGGTTGAGATCGGTGTTGAACCGTTCGTCGACATCTTCGGTGAGCACGGCCTCTTCGCCGAGCGGGGCGACCTCGGCCGGCTTGTAGATCAGCGCCGTCGTGATCACGTCGGTGCCGAGCACGCCTGTCGAGATGAAGTCGTACGTACCTTCGCCGACCTCGGCGTTGATGGCCTCGACGAGCGTACCCACGGCGGTGTCACCGTTGTTCTCGATCTCGATGAGCCCGACGATGTCGGCGTCGATCTTCGCGATCGCCGAGACGATCTTCGACTCCTGCCGCTCGAACTCCTCGGCGTCGTTCGCGCCTCGCGAATTCAGCGTCGTGAAGTAGTTCAGCACGTTGAAGCTCGCCACCTTGGTCGTGCCGCCGACCTCGGGCACGACGTTCTCGGCGCGCAGGTTCACGGCCTCGAAGTCGGCGCCCTCGGTGGGCTGCACACGCCAGCGGATCGTCGAGTTGTCGGTGCCGTCCCTGCGGTGATCGAGCACGCCCGTGAGGTTCGACACCAGGTCGCCGCCCCGGAACGAGTTCTCGAGGGTGAATTCGTCACCGTTCGGGTGGATCGCCGGGTCGGGGTTCTGGAAGAAGCGGCCGTCGTCGATCGTGATGCGCTCGGCGAGGTTCTGCGCCTCGAGCGCATCGAACTCGGGCGAGCCCGGCTCGACGACCGCCGTGGGCGTCATCTGCCGGTCGAGGCCGACGTCGATCGTGCCGTAGCGCGCGTACTCGAAGGTCTCGAGGATCGCGAGCGACTGCGGCAGCGTCACGAGCATGCCTTCGAGCGACTCGTAGGCCGCGGCAGTCGGCCGGGATGCTGAACTCGGTCGCCGCCGGCAGCGCGATCCCCGTCGCGCAGACCGCCGCGGCGTCGGCCGTGATCTCGGTCATGCCGAAGAACTCGCTGACGTCGCCAACGACGTGCACCTCGTCGCCCACGGCGACGTCGAGTCCGTCGGGGGCGTAGACGAAGATGCCGTCGGAGGTCGCGGCGTTCCCGTCACCCGCGTCCTGCAGGTAGTAGCCGTCGTAGCCGCCAGTGGACTGGAAGTCACCCACGACGATGCCCTCGATCTCGACGGTGTCACCGACGCTCGGTGAGACGTCGACCGAACCCTGCACGGATCCGATGGTCACGATCGGCGCTTCGCAGTTCGCCTCGACCGGCGGCTCCTCGGGCGCTTCGGTGGTGTTCTCGGCACCCGGGGTGTTCAGGGCCTCGTCCGTCGATGAGGGTCCCGGTGTTGCCGGGGATGCCGGCGAGGTCGAAATCGTTCCGCACCCAGTCGGCGGTCGAGTCGGTGTCGGTGCCGTCGGGAATGCGCGAGGCTCCGCCTGGGGCGAACGGCTGCCCGTCGTAGGCGACCCCGAGGGTCACGCCGCCATACGTCAGATCGCCGGCCGTGCCGTCGTTGACGGCGATCGAGTCGACGAGCGTGACACCCGCGGGCAGTTCGAGCACGCCGTCGTCGTTCGCGTCGAGGTCGTTCCCGACCGCACCAGCGAATCCGGTGACCAGCAGGAGTGAGATCGTGTTGTTCTCGAGCGCGTTGGCCGCCAGGTTCGCGAGCACCCGTCCGTCGGCGTCGGGAGCGCCGAACGCGATCACCTCGTCGACGATGCCGGGTGCGGTGGGAGTCGGGGTGCCTGTCGTGGTCGTCACGTCGCCCTCGATCTCGAGCACCCGGTAGGAGCTCACGTCGGTGCCGGGCTCGACGAGCAGTTCGACGTACTCGACGTCGGTGCCGACGGTGCTGGCAGAGAACTCGTTGATGACCGGTTCTTGCGGGCCGACCTCGCAATCGGCGGTGTGCGAACCGAGCCCGTCGAACGTGTCATTGGCGAAGCCGACCCACTCGGCAGCAGGGTCGAACGCGTCATTCGTCACCGTGTCGCCCACGCACACCGACGCCGATCGACGCAGCGTGTTGTCGGCGGTCGAGGTGAGGTCGGATCCCCACTGCGCACCCGGGTCGACTCCGACCTGGCCGAGGGAATCGACGACCGTGGTGCCCCGTCTCAGCACGATCGCGTCGTCGCCGTTCCAGAGATTGGCCGCGGTGGTCTGGTCGGCGAAAGCGGCGAGGTCCTCGTCAGCGAAGACGAAGGTCGCACCCGGCGCGATCGGGTCACCCGCGAGAGCGAAGTTCCCGGTCGCGGTCGCGGACCCGTTGAAGTACACGCTCAGCGTGTATTCGGTGGGGTCGATCGCGGCATCCGTCGGGTTGTAGATCTCGACAGCCTTGTTGAAGGACGAACCCTCGACGTACTCGCTGATCAGCAGGTCGGTCGGTGTCGCGGCCACCGCGGCAGTCGCCGGAGCGGCTGCCATCCCCACGGCGAGCAGTGCCCCCGCGGCTATGGTGACGGTGGCTCGTTGGACGACGTGTTTCATCAGCACACTCCCGGCTTCACTGCGCGAGAGCCGACCTGGCCCCCGGCGACAATGCGGCAAGACTACGAGGCCCACGTCTGCTCGGGTAGATCCAGTGTGCGAACACCCGGTGAATCGCTCGGATGTGCACGATCCAGGCAATCGCTGCACATCTGAGCAATCGGTCTCGGTCAGAGCTGGGTGGCGCGGTTGACGTAGTTCGAGGTGACGACCATGCCGACCTTCTCGTAGAGGCCCAGCGCCCCGGTGCGCGAGTCCGTGCTCAGCTCCGAGACGGTCGCCCCGTGCGCCCGGCCCTGTGCGAACGAGTCCACGAGCAGCGCCTGCGCGATGCCGCGGTTCCGGTGGTCGGCGCGGGTCGCCAGACGGTCGACGTACGCCGTTTCGTCGGCCAGGATGACGACCGCGACGCCGACCACGTCACCCGTGCGATCCGTGACCACACGCAGGTTCCACGGTTCGAAGCCCGGGCGGCCGAGGGTCGAGGCCGTGAAGTCCTCGAAGCTCTCCCGCTCTCGCACCGACCACTCCAGGAATGCGTCCTCGAGCACGTCGTGCACCGCGTGCAGGTCGGCGGGGCGCGCCTCTTGGATCGCATAGCCGGGCGGCAGCTCGCGTGCAGGCACCTCGGCCCCCGCCGGAAGCTCGAGCACCCAACTGTTCCAGCGCACGTGGTAGCCCAGATCGGCGAGCAATCGGTCGCCGGCGGACCCGACGAACACCGGCATCCCGACCACCGTGGAGCCCAGCCGGCGCGCAACCTCGCGGATCCAGCCCGCGATCCAGGTGCCGATGCCGCGCCCGCGGAAGTCGGGGTGCACGGCCGCGTCGGCGCGGTCGGCGCCCACGAGTTCGCCGTACGCGACGATCCGCTCGCCGTCGAGCACGGCGATCGAGCGCGTGGTCAAGTCGTGGCTCGGGCGGCTCCAGTCGGAGATGAGGTCGGCCTCCTCGATGTCGACACGACCCGTGTCCTCGAGCTCCTGGGCGGCGATCAGTTCGAAGACGGACCGCGAGTCCTCGCGAGTCAGCGGGCGGGTGGTCAGCCCCGCGGGCATCGGCGGCAGCGAAGTCGTCACGGCGCGATTGTAGGCGGTATCCGGACACGTGTGCTCAGGCGATCGACTCAGCGCTGCTGCTCAGACCCCGAGAGCGCGCGGCGGAAGACGCGTGCCGCACCGGCACGATCCTGCGAAGATGGTCGGATGACCCGGCTGCAGCCCGCCCTCGTCGGAATCTCGCACGGCACCTCGTCGAGCGAAGGGCGTGCCGCGGTGCGTGCCCTGCATGAGGCGGTCACGGCCGCCGTCGCCGAGCGCGCGAGCAGGGCCGGGGCCGAGGCCGGCGGGCGAGCACCGAGCGTGCGGCTCGGACACGTCGACGTCGAACAGCCCGACGTGCCGGCGACGCTCGCCACGCTCGAACCCGGCGAGCCCGCGGTCGTCGTGCCGCTGCTGCTGTCGGCCGGGTACCACGTGCACGTCGACCTCACCGAGGCGGTCGCCGACGCCGCCGACCGCACGGTCGCGCTGGCGGGGGCGCTCGGACCCGACGACAAGCTCGCCGCCGTGCTCGCGCGTCGGCTCGACGAGGCCGGCGTCCGCGACGACGACGCCGTCGTGCTCTCGGTCGCGGGCTCGAGCGACGGCCGCGCCGTGCGCGACTGCCGCGACATGGCCAAGCGCCTCGCGGCGGCCTGCGGCCGGGACATCCGTCTCGGATTCCTGTCGGCGGCGTCGCCGCTGCTCGTCGACGCGATCGCGGAGGCGCGGGAGGATGCCCCGGGCGCGCGCGTCGTCGTCGCGAGCTACCTGCTCGCGCCCGGGTACTTCCAGGACCTGGCCGAGGCCGCCGGTGCCGACGTCGTGAGCGCCCCGCTGCTCGTGCCCGACGCGCCCGTGCCGGGCGAACTCGTCGACATCGTGCTCGATCGATACGACGCGGCGCTCCCCCCGCCGGTCGAGTAGCGAGCGACGAAGGAGCACGCGTATCGAGACCTCGTGAGCTTCTCCCGGAATCGGCACTCCAGGTCTCGATACGCGTCACCGCTGCGCGTCGGCGCTACTCGACCGACGGATGCGTGCGGGTTGTCAAGCATGTGACGCAATACGGCGTTGTGCGACCGCCCGTTTCGTCACGTGACAGCGCGGCCCGTCACGAACGTGCCGCCCACCCGCGCCTCGCCTAGCGTCACTGCATCGGCGACGAACGACATCGGGAGGCCATCGTGACGCTGCGCGAGACGACCAGGCAGGCGGATGCCCCGCGCCCGGCGCGCGCCGCGACGGGTGACGTGACCCGTCCCGATCCGACAGCGAGGCCGCCGCGGCCGGCGAGCCGGCCCAACGGCCAGTGGAAGGTCGACGGCACCGCACCGCTGAACGCCAACGAGGAGTGGAAGCAGCAGGACGGCGGGCTCAGCGTCCGCGAGCGCATCGAGACGATCTACGCCAAGGGCGGGTTCGCCTCGATCGACGGCACCGATCTGCACGGGCGCTTCCGCTGGTGGGGCCTCTACACGCAGCGCAAGCCGGGCATCGACGGCGGCAAGACCGCGACCCTCGAACCCCACGAGCTCGAGGACGAGTTCTTCATGCTGCGGGTCCGCATCGACGGCGGCCAGCTCAGCACCGAGCAGCTGCGGGTCATCGGCGGCATCTCGACCGAGTTCGGCCGCGACACCGCCGACCTCACCGACCGGCAGAACATCCAGCTGCACTGGATCCGCGTCGAGGACGTGCCCGAGATCTGGCGACGCCTCGAATCCGTCGGGCTCTCGACCACCGAGGCGTGCGGCGACGTGCCGCGCGTGATCCTCGGCTCTCCTGTCGCCGGCATCGCGGCCGACGAGCTCATCGACCCGACGCCGCAGATCTTCGAGATCCAGGAGCGCTACATCGGCGACCCCGAGCTCGCCAACCTGCCGCGCAAGTTCAAGTCGGCGATCACCGGCCACCCCAGCCAGGACGTCGTGCACGAGATCAACGACGTCGCGTTCGTCGCCGTCGAGCACCCCGAGCTCGGCGTCGGCTACGACCTGTGGGTCGGTGGCGGCCTGTCGACCAACGCGCACCTCGCCGTGCGGCTCGGCGCCTTCGTCGCACCCGAGCAGGTGGCCGACGTCTGGTACGGCGTCACCGCGATCTTCCGCGACTACGGGTACCGGCGCCTGCGCAACAAGGCCCGCCTGAAGTTCCTCGTGGCCGACTGGGGCGCCGAGAAGTTCCGCGAGGTGCTCGAGACCGAGTACCTCGGCGCTCCGCTGGCCGACGGTCCGGCCGCGCCGAAGCCGACGACCCAGGGCGACCACGTCGGCGTGCACCGCCAGCACGACGGGCGCTTCTACATCGGCGTCACCCCGTTCGTCGGCCGCATCTCGGGCACGATCCTCACGAACCTCGCCGAGCTGCTCGAGCGGGTCGGCTCGGGCCGGCTGCGCACGACGCCCCACCAGAAGCTCGTGCTGCTCGACATCGAGGAGCAGCACGTCGAGCAGGTCGTCGCCGAGCTCGACGCGCTCGGCCTGCAGGCACGCCCGAGCCTCTTCCGCCGCGGCACGATCGCGTGCACTGGCATCGAGTTCTGCAAGCTCGCGATCGTCGAGACCAAGCAGACGGCCACGAACGCGGTCATCGCCCTCGAGGAACGGCTCGCCGGCATCGACGTGCCGCACCCGATCAGCCTGCACGTGAACGGATGCCCCAACTCGTGCGCCCGCATCCAGACGGCCGACATCGGCCTGAAGGGCCAGCTGCTTCCCGACGGCGACGGCGGGCAGACCCCCGGCTTCCAGGTGCACCTCGGCGGCGGACTCGCGTCGACGACGCGCGAGGAGGCGGGCACCGGACGCACCGTGCGCGGCCTCAAGGTCACCGCCGACGGACTCGCCGACTACGTCGAGAAGGTCGTGCGCCGGTTCCTCGAGCAGCGCGACGCGGCAGCCGACGAGACCTTCGCCGAGTGGGCGCACCGGGCCGACGAGGAGGTGCTGCGATGAGCGCGCGCAACCTCGGATCATCCGTCGGTCGAGTAGCGCCGACCACCGCCGGTCGAGTAGCGCCGACCACCGCCGGTCGAGTAGCGCCGACGGAGTCGACGCGTATCGAGACCACCGCACGTAGTCTCGATACGGTCGCTTCGCTCCCTACTCGACCGACGAGCGCCACACCTCCTCGACCGACGCTGCGCTCGCACGACGAACTGCGCGCCCTCGCCGAGGCGGGCAACGCCGAGCTTCGCAGCCTCGCCGACGGCGAGGCATCCGCCCACGAAGTGGTCGCCTGGGTCGCGCGCAACTTCTCGACGGATGCCGCAGCCGTCGCATGCTCGATGGCCGACGCCGTGCTGCCGCACGTCGTCGCGCAGTCGCTGCCGGGGGTCGACGTGCTGTTCCTCGACACCGGCTACCACTTCGCGAAGACCTACGAGACGCGCGACCGGGTCGCGGCGGCCCTCGACGTGCGCATCGTCGACGTGCTGCCCGAGCTGACGGTCGCCGAACAGGATGCGAGATACGGCGCGAAGCTGTTCGCACGCGATGCCGGCCAGTGCTGCGCGATGCGCAAGGTCGCCCCACTGCAGAACGCCCTGTCCGGCTACGAGCTGTGGTTCACGGGCGTGCGCCGCGACGAGGCGCCGACGCGCACGAACACTCCTCTCGTCGCCTGGGACGAGCGCAACGGCCTCGTGAAGGTCAATCCGCTCGCCGCGTGGAGCTTCGACGACCTCATCGACTACGCCGGGGCCTTCGGGGTTCCGGTGAACGACCTGCTCACGCAGGGCTACCCCTCGATCGGCTGCGAGCCCTGCACCAAGCCCGTCGCCGCGGGCGAAGACCCGAGGTCCGGCCGCTGGGCCGGACTCGACAAGACGGAATGCGGGTTGCACCTGTGAGCGAGACGATCACGACCACACCCGCCGGTCGAGTAGCGAGCGCCAGCGAGCGTACTGACACCACCGCCGCCGGTCGAGTAGCGAGCGAAGCGAGCGTATCGAGACCACTCACCGGGTCTCGATACGGCGCTGGCGCGCCTACTCGACCGACGAACCTCGACTCGCTCGACGTGCTCGAGTCCGAGGCGATCCACATCATCCGCGAGGTCGTCGCCGAGTTCGAGCGACCGGTGCTGCTCTTCTCGGGCGGCAAGGACTCGGTCGTCGTGCTGCACCTTGCGGCGAAGGCCTTCTGGCCCGGGCGCGTGCCGTTCCCCGTGCTCCACGTCGACACGGGGCACAACTTCCCCGAGGTCATCGCGTTCCGCGACGAGACGGTCGAACGCCTCGGCATCCGCCTCGAGGTGGCGTCCGTGCAGGACTACATCGACGACGGCCGCCTCCAGGAGCGCGCCGACGGCACCCGAAACCCGCTGCAGACGCAGCCCCTGCTCGACGCGATCGCCGCGGGTCGCCACGATGCCGTCTTCGGCGGGGCGCGCCGCGACGAGGACAAGGCGCGCGCGAAGGAGCGCATCCTGAGCCTTCGCGACGAGTTCGGCCAGTGGGACCCGCGCAACCAGCGACCCGAGCTCTGGGACCTCTACAACGGCCGGCACACCGTGGGCCAGCACGTCCGCGCGTTCCCGATCTCGAACTGGACCGAGCTCGACGTGTGGCGCTACATCGAACGCGAGGGCATCGCGCTGCCGCCGCTGTACTACGCGCACGAGCGCGAGGTGTATCGCCGCGACGGCATGTGGCGGGCGGTCTCCGACGTGTCACCGGCGCGACCCGGCGAGCGGATCGAGACTCGCGTCGTGCGGTATCGAACCGTCGGCGACATGAGCTGCACGGGCGCCGTCGAGTCGGATGCCGCC
Organism: uncultured Actinomycetota bacterium; assembly: GCA_963758615.1. GTDB lineage: Bacteria > Actinomycetota > Actinomycetes > Actinomycetales > Microbacteriaceae > Agromyces. Next base: position 445,959 of record CAVWVZ010000011.1, read on the forward strand.
GACGTGGCATCCGTCGTCGCCGAGGTCGCCACCTCCACGCTGACCGAACGCGGCGCCACGCGGGCCGACGACCGGATCTCCGAGGCCGCCATGGAGGACCGCAAGAAGGACGGGTACTTCTGATGACTGAGATCTTCGCCGGTCGAGGAGCGAGCGCCAGCGAGCGTATCGAGACCATCGCCGGTCGAGTAGCGAGCGCCAGCGAGCGTATCGAGACCATCGCACGGGTCTCGATACGGCCGCTTCGCGGCCTACTCGACCGACGGCGGCCGCTTCGCGGCCTACTCGACCGACGGCGGGCACGCTGTTCCGCTTCGCCACGGCGGGCTCAGTCGACGACGGCAAGTCCACCCTCGTCGGCCGCCTCCTGCACGACTCGAAGGCGATCCTCGCCGACCAGCTCGAGCAGGTCGCGCGCACCTCGGCCGAGCGCGGTTTCGGCGGGGAGCCCGGCGCGATCGACTTCGCCCTGCTCACCGACGGCCTGCGCGCCGAGCGCGAGCAGGGGATCACGATCGACGTCGCCTACCGCTACTTCTCGACCGGGCGGCGATCGTTCATCCTCGCCGACTGCCCCGGCCACGTGCAGTACACGCGCAACATGGTCACCGGTGCGACCACCGCCGACGCCGTCGTCGTCCTCGTCGACGCCCGCAACGGCGTGCTCGAGCAGACCCGCCGTCACCTCGCCGTGGTGCAGCTGCTGCGCGTACCGCACGTGATCATCGCGGTGAACAAGATCGACCTGCTCGGCTACGACGAGCAGGCGTTCGCCACCGTCGCGGCGGATGCCGCGAAGCTCGCACGCGAGTTGGGCCTGCCCGAGACGCACGTCATCCCGGTGTCGGCCCTCGCGGGCGACAACGTCGTCGATCGGTCGGCGAACACGCCCTGGTACGACGGACCCAGCCTGCTCGAGCTGCTCGAGACCCTTCCGTCGCTCGATGAGCTCGAGACCGAGTTCGAGGCGCTGCGGATGCCGGTACAGCTGGTCATCCGTCCGCAGGGCGCCGTGGCGACCGACGTCGACGACCCCGAGCGTTACCGCGACTACCGCGCGGTGGCCGGCCGCATCGCCTCCGGCACCGTGCGGGTCGGCGACGCCGTGCAGGTGTTCCCGGGCGGTGCGACGACGACCGTGACCGGCATCGACGCGGGCTCGCAGGAGCTCCACGAGGCATCCGCCCCGCAATCGGTGTCGCTTCGGCTCGCCGACGCGCTCGACGCGGCCCGTGGCGCCGTCGTGGTCGCCGCCGGCGCGCTGCCGGCGCCGCGACGCGAGCTCGATGCCGCGCTGTTCCAGCTCGACGCCCGCCCGTTGCGACCCGGCGCCCGGGTGCTCGTCAAGTCGGGCACGAGCACCGTGCAGGCGCTCGTGACCACGATCGAGGGGCGACGCAACCTCGACTCCCTCGCCCTCGAGCCCGCCGAGGCGCTCGAGATCAACGACATCGGCCAGGCGACGATCCGCCTCTCGGCCGAACTGCCCGTCGAGGAGTACGCCGCGCATCGTCGCGCGGGCGCGTTCCTCGTCATCGACCCGCAGTCGGGCGCCTCGCTCGCTGCCGGGATCGTCACCGCACCGGTGACGCCCACCGCCGGCACCGCCGGCACCCGCACGGCCACCGACACCGAAGGAGCAGCAGCATGACCGCATCATCCCGCGTCACATCCCGCCTCGGACTCGTCGGAGGCATGATGATGGCCGGCGCAATCGTCGCCTCGGCGGCACTCGCCGGATGCGCCGCGCAGTCGGCTGCCGACGATGCACCGGCGTCGACCAGTCCTGCCGACGAGCTCCGTCTCGGGTACTTCGCCAACGTGACCCACGCGCCCGCGCTCGTGGGCCTCGAGGAGGGCCTGCTGCAGGACGCGCTCGGCGAGACCGAGCTCACCACCCAGGTCTTCAACGCCGGGCCGGCGGCCATCGAGGCCCTGTCGGCCGGAGCCATCGACGCGACGTACATCGGGCCGAACCCGTCGATCAACACGTTCATCCAGTCGGGCGGGGAGTCGGCGCACATCGTCGCCGGCGCAGCCACCGGCGGCGCCGCGCTCGTCGTGGCCGACGGCATCGACTCGGCCGCCGACCTCGAGGGCACCACGCTCGCGACGCCGCAGCTCGGCAATACGCAGGACGTGGCGCTGCGCTCGTGGCTCGCCGACGAGGGCTACGAGACCGACACCACGGGCGGCGGCGAAGTGCACATCACGCCCACCGAGAACGCGCAGACGCTGACGCTGTTCCAGCAGGGCGACCTCGACGGCGCGTGGCTCCCTGAGCCGTGGGTCTCGCGGCTCATCATCGACGCGGGCGCGCACGTGCTCGTCGACGAGGCCGACCTCTGGGAGGACGGCGCCTTCCCCACGACGGTGCTGCTCGTCCGGGCCGAGTTCCTCGCCGAGCACCCCGAGACCGTGAAGGCGTTGCTCGAGGGCCACGAGGCATCCGTCGCCTGGCTCGCCGACAACGCCAATGACGCGGCCGGTGTGATCAACGCGGCGATCGAGGCCGAGACGGGCAAGCCGCTCGCGGACGAGGTCATCGACCGGGCGCTCGAGCACGTGACCTTCTCGGTCGACCCGCACGCCGAGACGTTCGAGACGCTCGTCGAGAACGGCCTCGAGGCGGGCACGCAGAAGGAGGGCTCGATCGACGGGCTCTTCGACCTGCGGATCCTGAACGAGTTGCGGGCCGACGCGGGCGAGGAGCCCGTCTCGGCCGACGGGCTCGGCGAGGAGTAGGAGCAGCGCATGAGCGGGCAGACGGCCATTCGCATCGAGCACGTGGGCAAGCGCTTCGGCGCGGGGCCGCTCGTCCTCGATGACGTGAACCTCGACATCGCCGAGGGTGAGTTCGTCTGCCTGCTCGGCGCATCAGGCTGCGGCAAGTCGACGCTGCTGAACCTCGTCGCCGGACTCGACCGGCCGACCACCGGCACGATCGACGTGCCCGCCGAGGGCGCCGCCGTCATGTTCCAGGAGTCGGCGCTCATGCCGTGGCTCACCGCGCAGGCGAACATCGAGCTCGCGTTGCGCTTGCGCGGGGTCCCGCGGGCCGCGCGCGCATCGCAGGCGCGCGAGCTGCTCGCGACCGTGAATCTCGCGGATGCCTCTGACAAGCGCCCCCATGAGCTGTCGGGCGGCATGCGGCAACGCGTCGCGCTGGCGCGCGCGCTCGCCCAGGATCGGCCCGTGCTGCTCATGGACGAGCCGTTCGCCTCCCTCGACGCGATCACCCGCGACCTGCTGCACGACGAGCTCGAGCGGGTGTGGCGCCGTACCGGCCGCACGATCGTGTTCGTCACCCACAACGTGCGCGAGGCCGCCCGGCTCGGGCAGCGTGTCGTGCTGCTCTCGAGCCGACCGGGTCGTGTGGCGGGCGAGTGGCGCATCGACGCCGCCGAGGGTCGACGTATCGAGTCGCCCGAGGTCGCGGCGCTCTCGATCGAGATCACCGCCGAGCTTCGCAAGGAGATCCGCCGAAATGCCGCGTGACACGAACCCCGCCGGTCGAGTAGCGACGAAGGAGCGTATCGAGACCCCTGAGGCCGACGACATCCGACCCAACGGTCTCGATACGCCGCTCCGCGGCGCTACTCGACCGGCGGGAACGACGACCTGCGCGCGCTCGAAGCCGGGCTCGACCGCCTGCAGACCGACCCCGAGCGTGCGCCGAGCCTGTGGCGTCGGTTCACGACGAGCGTGCTGCCGCCGATCATCTTCGTCATCGCCCTGATCGTCGTGTGGCAGCTCTACGTCGTGCTCGCCCAGTCGCGTCCCGACATCGCACCCGGCCCGCTCGACGTCGCGGCCGCGCTCGGCGACGCCTGGGAGAGCGGCCGCCTGCAGCTCGCCGTCACGACGAGCCTCGAACGCGGCGTGGTCGGGTTCCTGATCGCCGTCATCATCGGCACGCCGCTCGGCCTGCTGCTCGCCGAGGTGAAGCCGCTGCGGCGCGCGGTCGGTCCGATCATCTCGGGCCTGCAGGTGCTGCCGTCGGTCGCGTGGGTGCCCGCGGCGATCATCTGGTTCGGGCTCACCGACGCGACGGTCTACTTCGTCGTGCTCATGGGCGCGGTGCCGTCGATCGTCAACGGGCTCATCTCGGGCGTCGACCAGGTGCCCCCGCAGCTCCGGCGCGTCGGCACCGTGCTCGGCGCCGGACGCGGCCAGCTCGCGACCCTCGTCGTCCTGCCGGCCGCGCTTCCCGGCTACGTGGCCGGACTCAAGCAGGGCTGGGCGTTCTCGTGGCGCTCGCTCATGGCGGCCGAGATCATCGCGACCGGGGGCACGATCGGCTTCGGGCTCGGGTCGATGCTCGACCAGAGCCGCGAGCTCGCCGACCTCGCCGGGGTGCTCGCGACCATCATCACGATCCTCGCGATCGGCATCCTCATCGAACTCGTCGTCTTCGCCCCGCTCGAACGGCGCATGCTGCGCCGGCGCGGCCTGCTGCAGGGAGGCACCCGATGACCGACCGTCGGTCGAGTAGCGACGAAGGAGCGTATCGAGACCACCCCACCGGGTCTCTTGGTCTCGATACGGCGCTTCGCGCCTACTCGACCACCGACGGCGCTGGCGCGCCTCCTCGACCGACGGGAGTCGTCACGCTCGTGGGCGCCGGCCCCGGTGACGCCGGACTGCTCACGATCCGGGGCCTGCGCGCCCTCGAGGCGGCCGACGTCATCGTCGCCGACCGCCTCGGCGCCCGCGCCGTCCTCGACGGGCTCGCCGCCGACGGCGTGCACCTGCGGGCCGAGGTCGTCGACGTCGGCAAGCTGCCCGGCCACCACGCGGTGCCGCAGGACGCGATCAACGCGCTGCTCGTCACCCTCGCCCGCGACGGCAAGCAGGTCGTGCGGCTCAAGGGCGGCGACCCCTACATCTTCGGCCGTGGCGGCGAGGAGCTCGCGTTCTGCCGCGACGCCGGCATCGCCGTCGAGGTCGTGCCCGGCATCACGAGCGCCGTCTCGGTGCCCGCGATCGCGGGCATCCCGCTCACCCACCGCGGGCTCGCGACCGCCTTCACCGTGGTCACCGGCCACGACCAGATCCAGTCGCTCGGCGGAGGCCGCGACCACACCGTAGTGCTCCTCATGGGCGTCGGCACCCTCGCGAACTCGGCGATCACCCTCGGCCGCGGCGAGCGCGGGGGCGAATGCCCAGTCGCGATCGTCGAGGATGGGTACGGGCCCGCGCAGCGGGTCACCGTCGGCACGCTCGACACGATCGCGGTGCAGGCCGCGCGGCGGGGCATCCGTTCGCCCGCCGTCGTCGTGGTCGGCGACGTCGTCACACTCAGTCCCTACGCCGAACCGCTGGTCGAGCTCGTCGAGACCGGCACGCAGTCCCCGCGCCCCCACCGAAAGGCACCGCAGCAATGACCCAGCCGACCCTCTCCCTCCGCGTCGCGATCGTCGGCGCCGGCCCTGCCGGCATCTACGCCGGCAACATCCTGCGCCGTCAGGTCGCCGAGCGGGGAGGTGAGGTCGCGATCGACCTGTTCGAGTCGCTGCCGGCACCCTACGGACTCATCCGCTACGGGGTCGCACCCGACCACCCGCGCATCAAGGGCATCGTGAACTCGCTGCACGAGATGCTCGATGCGGGCGACATCCGCCTGATCGGGAACGTCGAGATCGGCCGCGACATCGAGGTGGCCGAGCTGCGCGAGCGGTACGACGCGGTCGTCTTCGCCACCGGCGCCCTGCGCGACGCCCCGCTCGACATCCCGGGCATCGACCTGCCCGGATCGTATGGCGCCGCCGACTTCGTCGCCTGGTACGACGGGCACCCCGACGTGCCCCGCGAGTGGCCGCTCGAGGCCGAGTCGATCGCCGTGATCGGCAACGGCAACGTCGCACTCGATGTCGCGCGCGTGCTCGCGAAGCATCCGATCGACCTGCTGACGACGGATGTCCCTGCCAACGTTCACGCCGGCCTCGAGGCCTCGCCCGTCACCGACGTGCACGTGTTCGGGCGCCGCGGCCCGGGCCACGTGAAGTTCACGCCCATCGAGCTGCGCGAACTCGGCGAGGTGCCCGACGTCGACATCGTCGTGTACGACGACGACTTCGAGCGCGCCGAGGGCGACCCGCACGCCGAGGCGCTGTTCGCCGCGAACAACCAGGTGAAGGTCATGACGCGCACGCTCAACGGGTGGCGCAAGCCCGCCGACCAGGTGTCGACCGCGTCGCGGCGCCTGCACCTGCACTTCCTGCACAGCCCGGTCGAGGTGCTCGGCGACGGCCGGGTCGAGGCCGTGCGGTTCGAGCGCACCCGCCCCGTCGGCGACGGCTCGGTCGAGGGCACCGGCGAGTTCGTGGACTACCCGGTGCAGTCCGTCTACCGGGCGGTCGGCTACGCGAGCTCCCCGATCCCCGACGTGCCGTTCGACGAGCGTCGCGCCGTGATCCCGAACGAAGGCGGGCGCGTGACTGATGCCGCAGGCTCGCCGATCCCCGGCGTCTTCGCGACGGGATGGATCAAGCGCGGCCCCGTCGGCCTCATCGGCCACACGAAGGGCGACGCGCTCGAGACGATCACCAACCTGCTCGAGGACGCCGTCGAGGGTCGGCTGCCGGCAGCGCTCGTCGAGCCCGCCGACGGTGCCGAGGTCGTCGAACTGCTCGAGTCCCGCGGGGTCGCCTACACGACGTGGGCCGGATGGCTCGACCTCGACGCGCACGAGCGCGCACTCGGCGAATCGTTCGATGGACCGGTCGCGCGCGAGCGAGTGAAGGTCGTTCCGCGCGACGAGCAGGTCGAGATCTCACGGTCGCGCGCCCTGGTCACCGGCTGAGCGGCCTCGGATACAGGGCGACGGCGCAGCTCGGCGACGGTGAACCGATCGATCGCTGAAGCGCGCTCGCCGGGGTCGCCGAATCACCGAGCGGCGGCGGCCTCGTCGTCGACGTCGAGGAGCGGCGCGACCGCGGCGGGGTCGGCGCCGAGCGCGACCAGCTTGGCGGCGAACGCCGACCGCGCGCGCGCGTACGGCTCGTTCGAACCGGTCATGACCGATCGCGTGTTCGCGGCGTCCTCGAGCGCGGTGAACTCGAAGGCGAACTGGTCGGAGTCGTGCAGCCCCGGAAGCTCGCCGAGTTCGATCGCATAGCGAACGGATGCCGCGATGTAGGCAGCCCGCTCGTCGAGCGCACGGAGGAGGGCGTCGCGCACGGGGCCCGGCTTCGCGTGGAAGTCGGCCGCCGCGGCGGTGAAGAAGCATCCACCAGGGAAGACGCGGTCGCGTGAGTACGCGATCCCGTTGTCGAACAGGGCGACCACCCGGCCGAGCCCCCGCGGCCGCGTGCGCGAGGGCAGGACGACCACCTCGATGAACCGTTCCCGCGCCGCCTCGATGGCGGCGATCTGCAGGCGCTCCTTGCTGCCGAACAGGGTGGCGACCCCGCTCTTGCTCACCTGCGCGGCCGTCGCCAGTCGCCCGATCGAGAGTCCGTCGAGGCCCTCGACCGAGGCGAGGTCGACCGCAGCGGCGAGCACCACCCGCCGGGAGGCATCCCCTCGGGCCCGTCGACCATCGATCTCTGCCCGTCGTCCATCAGTTTCTGCCATGTCTTGTATTTTACGCACGAACGTTCGTATAGTGTGAGAACGATCGTTCGTATTGTTTGATGCGTGATGAGAAAGAGCTTCTGAGGAGACACCGATGTCCGCAACTTCCGCCATCGCCACCGGCGTCCGCACCGCCGGCGCGGTCTCACCGGCACTCGCCGGCCGCCTCGCCTTCCCACTCTTCATGCGCGTCGGTCGCCGCACGCCGGTCGCGCCCGCCGACCGTGCCACGCACGACGTCGCCCGTCGCGGCACCGTGCGCATCCCGGGCCTTCGTCGCACCGGCGTCGACGTCGTCACCTACGAGTGGGGCACGGGCGCCGACGTCGTCGTGCTCGCGCACGGCTGGCAGTCGCGGGCGAGCGTCTTCGCGCCACTCGTCCGCGAGCTGCGCAGCGAGGGCTTCCGGGTCATCGCGTTCGACGGCGCCCGCGAACGGCGACTCGCCCGGGCGCGGCACGTACCTCGTCGACCACCTCGACATCATCACCGAGCTGCAGCACCACCACGGCGCGTTCCACGCGATCGTGGGCCACTCGTTCGGGGCCCTCGCCGCACTCGTCGCCGTGCACGACGGGGTCGCCGCACGCCGGGTCGTGGGCATCGCCGGCGCCGGGATCGCCCGAGGTCTTCATCGACGGATTCGGCGAGGCGCTCGGCCTCGACCGGCCGAGCCGCGACGCCCTCGCGCAGCGATTCACCGCCCGGCTCTTCCCCGCCGGACCCGACCCCTTCGAGCGCTACTCGGCGCTGCGGCATCCGCTGCCCGACGCGACCCCGCTGCTGCTCGTGCACGACCGCGGCGACCGCAGGGTGCCGTTCACCCAGTCCGAGCGGCTCGCCGAGGTCAACGGCCCGGCCGCCCGCCTGGTCGCCACCGACGGCCTCGGCCACAACCGCATCCTGCGCGCCGACGTCACGCTCGACGAGGTCACCGCGTTCCTGACGGCGGCGGATGTCGCGGCCGGCGCCGTGGGCGTCGGTCAGGCGTCGCGCCTCGAGCGCACGACCGCCTCGTAGAACGCGGCGTGCGCCTGCGTGACGGCATTGTCGTCGAGAAGGCCGGGGGTCGCTGCGGCGGCGATCGCGAGTCGCACGCGCAGGTCGTCATCGGCATCGAGACGACCGAGCGCCGCGGCGAGCGCGGCGACATCACGCGGCGAGACCAGCAGTCCGTTGACGCCGTCGGCGATCCACTCGGCGGGACCGCCCTCGTCGGCGGCCACCACGACGCGGCCGGCCGCGAGATACTGCAGCACGTTCTGGCCGAGCGGTTCGGGGCGTGTCGATGCCTGCACAGCGACGTCCCACCCCGCGATGAGCGTGTCGACGTCATCGACGTGCCCGAGGAAATCGACCTGCCCGTCGACGCCGAGCTCCGACGCCCGGCGACGCAGGTCCTCGAGGTGGCGCTCATGCCCGAACGGCGCGTCGCCTGCGAAATGCAGGCGCACGTCACGCCCTCGGAAGACGTCCGCGAACGCTTCGAGCAGCAGGTGCTGCCCCTTCCACGGGTCGATGCGGGCGAGCATGCCCACTGTCCTTATGGGACGGCGCACTGGTGCAGATGCAGTGCCGATGCGCAGCCCCGACGCGCTGGGGATCACCTCGGCGAGCGCCCCACGGCGCAGATGCGACCGAGCCGAGTCGAGCGTCGCGCCTGAGTTCGCGATGACACCGTCGGCGCGCGGCAGCACGACCCGAACCATCAGTTCGTAGCCCGCACGGCCGAGCGCCTCGACCTCGACGAGGTCCCGCAGGTGCACGACGAACGGCACGCGGGACGTGCGCGCGGCGAGGGCCCCATAGGCGGCCGCACGCGCGGTGTTGGCGTCGACGAGGTCGGCGCTGCGGAATACCCGCGACGAGCGCACCGAGACGGCCTGGGCGAGCACGCGACCGCCGACAGTGAGCGCGGCGCCGAGGCCCCCGGCGGTGACCCCGGCAGGCTGTCGAACACCGGCGATCGCGCGAGGAACGCGAGACGGTACCGATTCGTAGATCCCGAATGCTCGATCGGATGTCGCTGCGAGGAGCAGGTATGGCGACCACGACGGCTCGGACCTCAGCATGCGGAGCAGGGCGAACTCGGCCCCGCCGCCCACATTGGTGTGGTCGAGATGCAGCACCCGCATCGGTCGACCGCCCGTGACCTCGTCAGCAGACATTCTTGCCGGCCCGGTCGCCGCATCCCCCGCGCCCGCACCGCGGCGCGTCACGCCTGACGCCGTCCTCGCGGTCGCGCCTGCGCCTGGCCTGCACCGCCCACCGCGTCGCCGGTGAACGAGAACTCAGCTGCCTCGGCAGCCGCGTCGTATGCCTCGACTTCGCCCTGCGGCATCCCGAACAACGCGTGCGCGAGGCGCGCGAGCGGGGGCACCTGCTGGCGGGCCATCTCGCGGTAGGTTTCGTCGTCCTTCCCTTCCGGGTCGACGATATCGTCGCCGCCCGATCGGTCAGCGGGTGTCGCCCGGTTCTCCGCGAGCGACGCGACCCTCGTCCGCAACTCATCGACGGTGTCCGGTGCCGGCATCGGCGGCAGGGTCGCGGCGATACGGCCGGCCTCGCGCATCGTGAACGTAGAGCGCACCACCCCCGGCACCAACTCGAGCACGCTGCCACGCTGCCGTGTCGATGAGACCAGCACCAGATCGGCCGAGCGGATCAGGTCCTCGCTGATCTGCGAGGCTCGATGGCCGGAGCCGTCGGCGCCGAGCGCCTCGGCGATGACGCGTGCCCTCGGCCCCATGGGCGCTCCCACCGGCGCCCCGAGCCCGGCGCTCGTCACCACGACCTGCGCCCGCAGGGACGACGGCAGATACCAGTCCACCCACCGCTCGAGCAGGACCGCGCCGAGCGCCGAGCGATTGACGTTGCCCTGGCAGACCACGAGCACCGTGAAGGACTCCGCACCCAATATGGCCCCCCTTTTGGCACGTTTGACGGACGACCCCACCCGCCAATGCCCGGCTAGGGTTTCCGTTAGGAGTCTAGAGGGGGTGTAGTGCGCGTACTCAGGGTCTCGCACAGCGCCGTCGTCGACGAGTGGAGAGGGCGCGAACGCGCACTCACTGACCTCGGCGTCGA
>CAVWVZ010000012.1:0-162770 GCA_963758615.1 uncultured Actinomycetota bacterium
CAGGTAGACGTCCTCGGTCATTTCCGCGAGCTCGTCGGCGGTCTCGAACGGCAGGCTGGCTGCCGCGCATGATCGCGATGCGAGTGCGCCATGAGAGGTCGCCGATCGTGACGACGACGCGCGGGCGCTTGCCACCCCCGAGCGCCTCGACGATGTCGGGCGGCACCTCGAGGCCGCGCATCTTCTCGTGCGGTTCGACGATCGCGGTGAACTGCTCTGCCAATGGGCCCATCCTGCCGCAGGTCGCGGTCCCGCTCGTGTTTCAGGTGCTCAGGGGCATTGCGTGAGCCTCGCGACCCCGCTGCTCAGCACCCCGGTGCCGCCGAGCAGGGTGAGCCGAGCGATCTGCCGGTATCGGAGGCCTTCGAGGGTCCAATAGTTGAGGCATCCGGCACTGCTCAGGTAGAGCGGTGCGTCTCCCATCGCGGCCAGCGGTCCTCCGGTGAGCGCATCCGCGAATCCGCCGGCCGTCGCGAGGTACCCGGTGTCGGTCTCGTCGAAGATCGCGTCGTTGACCGCGATGGCGGTGAAGATTCGGTCCGACCCGGCGAGCCGCGTCACGTGCGCGTCGCCGAGCAGGGCGTTAGGCCAGACTCAAGGGACGCACCGACGGCGCCGGTGCCGCCCGCGATGTAGACGTCCGTGATGCCGAGCGCGCCGATCGTCGCTTTCGTCGCACTCTGGAGTCCGCGCTGGCCATCGACGAGGAGGACGGGTGCGTCGAGGTGGCCTGCTGCCGGGCCGGCGGCGAGTGCATCCGGGTAGGTCCTGCCGGTCGCGACGATCGCGTAGCGGCTGCCCGCTGCGGAGAAGGCGTCTCGCACGATCAGGTCGGCGGTCTCGTACCGGCTCGCGCCACCCAGCCGTACGAGCTCGGTGCCGGCCGCACCAGGTTCCGGACGGCGTTTCGCACCGCATCCGAGACCACGGCGCGCCCTCCGGCGAAGACCACACGGTCGGGGCGGATGCGGCGCAGCTCTGCCGCGACCGCGGCGGGCACCGATGTCTGCGAGACCGGGAGGATGACACCGCCGGCTCGCATCGCGGCAGGGCCGGCGGCGAGCGCATCCGGGAAGTCGTAGGCGTTCGTGAGGTAGACGACCGACGCCCGCTTCCCGGCCGGCACGACTCGCTTCGAAACCGCGACCGCGGTCGCGAACCTGTCGGCACCGGCGATGCGGTCGACGGTGAACGAGGATTTCGGCAGCACGATCGTGCCCAGATCGCGGTGCTCGCCTGACTTGAGCGTGACCTCGGTGGCGTCTTCGAAGAAACGCGCTCCCTTGAAGTAGGTTCCGCCCGTGTACGGATAGTCGTCGTCCCAGAACTTGAATACATAGGTTCCCGCTGAGAGCCAACCGTAGAACTCGCCGTCATAGCCGGTCACGAGCTGATCCCAGCCGGTGCCGGAGTCCGAGATCGGCAACGCCTCGAAGCCACCTGTCGCCGTCTTGCGCCAGACGGCGACGGACCGGTGGTCGTCGAAAGCGTGCCGTCCGACCACCGCTCGGCGATGACGCCTGAGAATCTCGCGGGTTCGTCGACGACGATGTCGATGCCCGAACGGGACTCATCCTTCGCCAGCTCGATTACGGGCGCGGTTTCGAGGTCACCGCCGCCCCGAAGGTCTCCACCCCGGTACCAGGCGGCGAGCTTGTACCGGCCGGCGCTGAGGCAGTCGATGAAGAACTCTTCGCCATTGCTGCCGCACCACCCGCTGAACTCGACCCATTTCGCGGTGGTCGCGGACCACCGGTAGAGGCGGAGGAGGTCGGGGGTCACCGGAGCGACGCCCGAGGCCGTCCGCAATGAGAGGTTGCCCCTGATCGAGGCTCGCGCTGCCGTGAGCACGACGTCCTTGGTCGTGCCCGTGGCCGTCACGACGACATCCGGAACCGTGAGCGGACGATGCGCGCCCGTCGTGTCGGTGAACGTGACGTCGTACGTGCCGGGAAGCAGCCGCAGGGAGTACGGGCCGGTCACGTCGTATGTGCTGGGAACGGTCGTCGTGCGGACCCGGTCGTGCATCCACGCGTCGAGCTCCGCATCACCGCTGGTGGCGCTCACACGGATGTTCGAGCGCGAGGAGTACGGGACGTCGCGGCCCGTGATGGCGCCCTGCAGCGCGACCGTGGCAGAGAGTCGCACGCCGAGGTCGACGGTGCCGCCTTCGGTGACTTCGATGAAGGCTCGGTCGGCAGCCCGTCGGGTGTCTCCCCACCACTCGCCGACGTGTCCCCAGTCGTGCACGTCGAACTTGACCGAGTACCGTCCGGCCGGAACCGCGGCGATCTCGAACCGCCGTAATCGGCCGGGTCGAGATCCGTCGTGAGAACGGGGGTGGTCACCTCATCACCCCGGTAGAGCGAGACCGTGATATCCGTCTCACTCCGGATGGTAGCCCGCCAGCCGGGTCGCTGATCGTGCCGCGCACGGTACCCGTGGACTCCGCGGCATCGGCCGGCACCGCAATGCCGAGTACAAGCGGAAACGCGCAGATCGCGGCAAGGAGGGATCGACTGATGGAACGCAACATCGGGCTCGCTTCGGGGACGGGAGCTGAGAGAGTGTCGCCACACTATCAGCGCCCGCGACCGGGGTGGACACGCATGGCGCGGACCCGAAGGACGCTTCGCAGCATCCTGAGCTTCGTTCCGTTTCGGGATGTCACGGCGGCATCCCACTCGTGCGCGACCGGAAGTCTTGAGAAGCGATCAGGATTCGAGAAGCACCGCCCCCCTCGCGTCGCTGAGCCCTGAGTTCGCTTGCAGCACATCGTCCACATCGCTGCGCCGGACTCGCCGCAGCGGACGGCGCCTCGTGTCGGCGTTAGTGCGCTGGCCGATGGCGCTTCCGCCGTCAATCACTTGAAGCAGAGGCGTCGGCGGCGGAAAGGTCATACCGCTGAAACTTGGATGCTCGGGATGACCGGCGACCCAGCTCACGGCGCGATCTACGACAGCAGCATTCACTTCCGCTGCTGCCTCGTCTGCCTCGTCCCCTCGAAATATCTGCGGGCGTGCAGATCTCGGATCGCGGAAAGGGTCATAGACCAATGCCGCCCGGGGCGATACGGGCATGATCACGGCATCGGCATTGGCCATGCCGACGCCGCCTCCCGATTGCAGCTGGATAACGTTCTTGGGATCAATGCCCGGCCCGGTCACGTTGGGATAACCATTCGGATCAGCCTGCGGTAGGGGAGCATCGTGGAACAGCAACACTGGCGCGTCGCTGATGATGAAAAGTGGCCGGTCGAGTCGGACTAGCGTTACTGGCCTTGCCGCAAGAGTCTCTTGGGCCCGCTCTGACAGCTTGGCCGACAGTTGGATGTACTCGTTCGGATGCGGGACGAGAACCAGGTTCTCGATGTCGTCGGCTGTCAGATTCTGCTGATTCATCAGCTTGATCCCGTAGTCGGCGGCGAGTTCGTATGCTCGCCGTTGACGCATCCCTCGGACAGACTGAAACGCAACGAAGGTATCGACCTTGAATCGCTCTTCGGCTGTGAAGGGCCTCGATCGGGCGAAGGCCTCGGCATCGAGGTGCGAGCGAAGGACGCCCGCTGCGGCCCCCTCCACGACGGAGAGTAGCGATTCAAGGGAGCTGTCGAGCTTTGCGTCGTTGGAGACGACGGTATTGAAGTCGCGGACAGCCAAGTCGCCGGCGTTGCGGAGGTTGCCGTCGCCGGTCTCGCGGTCGCGGACGTAGAGCTGGCCGTTCGCGTTGGAAAATCGCTTTAGAACCATCCTCGGAACGATATGGCGCTTCGCTCCGACCTTCTCAGTCCGGTCGATACTATTCAGCCACTCCTGGGCCTCGTGATCTGAGGCCCTGGCGGACACAATGCGGAAGAGGTCGATCACGGTGCGATTATGCTCCAGCCCTCCGACACCCCGGCCGTATCAAGAACCTTGGCCCGTTCCTCGTCGTGTAAGCCTACGCGGCGGCCACTCGCTGACACCGACGCCCTATGCACATCACGGTTCAGTCGCGTAACCGGCTTGCCGTCAAAAGTGTTCTTCCCAACGGTGCTCCGACTTCGGCACTCCATCCTCACCTCACTTACTTCGACCCCAATCTGAATGGACGTATGCTACCGTAGGTAGTTGCAAGAACCTGAGCTAGCTCGGAGGGCGGCGATGAAGGGCGGCGTGATCCTGTTCCGGGGTTCCGGGGCAGACGCGCGCCGATACCTCGAGTCCGATCGGTCGCGCGCCGACGAGTACTACCTCGAGGGCGGGACATCCCTCGCCGAGTTCTCGGTCGTCGACGGCAAGGGCGAGGTGATCGGCGAAGGCGCGCTCACGCCAGACGAGTACGCGCAGTGGGTGGACTGGATCAACCCGCTCACCGGCGAGTCGATGGGCAAGCCCCGCCTGCCGGGCGACGGCCGGCAAGGATCGCCGCGGTTCGCGGAGATGGTCGTGAATGCGCCGAAGTCGCTGTCGATCGCCGCGGCCCTGCACCCCGAGGTATCCGTCGCTCTCGATGCTGCGCAGCGCGACGCGGTCGCCGCGATCCGCGCCTGGCTCGGCCAGCACTCCGTCACCCGCGTCGGCCCGCGCGGACAGCAGCGGGTGGTGCCGGTCGAGCAGTTGGAGACCGTCGCCGTCTCGCACAAGACCTCGCGGGCCGGCGACCCGCACCGGCACATGCACTTCCAGATCGGCACGCGCGTGTGGGCGGCCGACGCGTGGCGCGGGCTCGACACGGCGGCGCTGTTCCGACAGCAGGGCGCGATCCGTTCGCTGGGCACGGCCGTCATCGCCGCGCACCCGCAGCTTGCGGCCGTCCTCGACGCCCACGGCCTTACTCTCGACCCCGTGACGGGTGAGGTCGCGGAGCTGCAGCCCTTCAACGCCGTGATGAGCAAGCGAGCCGAGCAGGTCGCGCGCAACCTGGCGCACTTCGAGAAGGAGTGGCGCACGAAGCATCCCGGCGAGGAGCCCGGCCCGGCAGCGACGTCGCGGCTGATCGCGATGGCGTGGGATCACGAGCGGCCGCACAAGCGGCCGACCGCGCTCGGTAGCGAGGCGGCCTGGCGTGCGGAGCTCGAGGAGGCCGGCTACCGCCCTGGCCTCGAGCGCGCGCCGGCGCACCCGTCGGCTCCGCTCGACGACATGAGCGTTCAGGATGTCGCATCACGCGCGCTCGACCGTTGCGCGGCTGCGGCGTCGACGTGGACCGTGCACGACATCCAGGAGCAGGTCACTCGCATCATCACGGAGGCCGGCGTGCGCGCCGACCCGAGCCGCTGCGCGAGCTCGTCATGCTCGCGACGCGGCTGGCCGCAGGGACTGCCTGTCGGTCCTGCCGCCCGACAGCCCGCATCCCGAGCACGTCGCGCACCTCACGAGCGTGCACGTCATCGCCACCGAGACCCGGCTGCGCGACCTGCTCACGGCACGGGCCGCAGCGGCCGCGGCAACGCGCACCGAACCTGATCGCACATCGCACAGCGACACCGGCTCGACCCGGCGCAGGCGCGGGCGGCCGCCGCCGTGGCATCCACCGATCCGCTCGTCGTCGTGGAGGGCGCAGCCGGCGCGGGCAAGACGACGATGCTCGCCGCTGCGATCGAGGCTGCCGCTATGCAGGGCCGCGCAACGCGCGTGGTCACGCCGACGAAGAAGGCGGCCGACGTTGCGCACCAGGAACTCGGCGTTGCAACCGACAGCGTCGCGAAGCTCGTGCACGAGCACGGGTGGCGCTGGAATCGCGACGGCGTCTGGACCCGGCTCGCCGTCGGCGACCACGACCCCGAAACGAATGCCGCGTACGCCGGCCCCGCGGCATCCGCTCGTCTCGAGCCGCGGTGAGCGGATCGTCGTCGATGAAGCGGGCATGCTCGACCAGGACACCGCGCTCGCGCTCTTGACCGTCGCCGACGAGCACGGCGCCACCCTCGCCCTGGTCGGCGACCGCGCGCAGCTCGCCGCGATCGGTCGAGGCGGCGTGCTCGACATGGCCGCGCAACTCCTCCCCCGCGTGCACGGCATGACGACCGTGCACCGGTTCACCGACCCCGCGTACGCCGCGCTCACCGTGCAGATGCGACGCGGGGAGCATGCGGAAGCGGTCTTCGATCGGCTGCACGCGCTCGGGCTCGTCGTGATGCATGAAAGCCCGGATGCGCCGCTCAGGAGGCGCTTGCGCGCGAGTGGCGCGACGGGGATGCGCGATCACCGTTGCGACGAACGACGAGGCGCGCGAGCTGAATGCGCGGATCCGCGACGAGCGAGTGCGCGCCGGGGAGGTCGACGATGGTTGCACGGCGACCGGCAGCGATGGGTTGAGCATCGGCCGCGGCGATGTGATCCAGACCCGGCAGAACGACTCCGGCGGTGCGCGTGGCGAACCGGCAGGTGTGGGTCGTCCGGAGCGTGGGCGACGATGGCGCGGTGTGGGCGAAGGAACACACCGCCGAGTCGTCGAGCAGCGCACGGTGCGTCTGCCAGCGGAGTACGTCGCCGAGCACACGCATCTGGCGTACGCCTCGACCGCCTACGGGATGCAGGGCGCGACGGTGCCCGAGTCGCACACGATGCTCGGAGACGCCATGGATGCCTCGGCCGTCTATGTCGGCATGACCCGCGCGCGGAACTCCAACCGCGTGCATCTCGTCGCAGCGGATCGGATGACGCGCGGGAGCAGTTCGTCGCTCGCACTGGAACGCGATCGCGCCGATCGCGGACTCGCGAGAGCGACGGCCGCGGCGCGAGAGTCCGTCCGCGGCCTCTCAACCGCCACCGCATCAATTGGGACACCAGACGAGGTCCGACGCCGATGAGGATTGTTGGCCGCATCCGTCACGTACCTCAGCACATGACCGATCCGCCTAACGTGAAGGTCACCACCAGCGTGGGTCCATGAGCGTGGAGGAGACCGACCGCGTTACTCGGTGGGCTTCCACCGAGTTCGATTCGATTCCAAGTGCTGGTTCGCTGCCAAGCCCCCACTTGTCCATGGGCTCTTCTTCGCGAGGTAGATCCGTGATGTCCTCGCTGTCGAAGAACAGCGCGAAGTTTTTTGCGCTTGGCGTACCGCCGGCCTCGTCACCTTCGTCATCGCTTGCTGGCGGGTATGCGATCCCGTCGATGCGTTCATCCGGGGCCCAACGCAAATACTCCGTGAATTATCTGGGTCGGCAGATACTCGACATGCTCTCGCCCGTCGAGCACGACCGAACTAGTAATTGCGCGGACAAGTCTCGGATAAAGCCGAGGGCGTGCCGACGCTCGTCGGCCGTGTCGTCAAATGGGCTTGGATATGTGGGAGTTCGGGTGAAATCGAGAATTCGAAGCGGCCTTAGCGCAACAAACTTGCCGATCACCGCCCGGTTGTAGACACTGTGCGATGCGATCTCACTAAGAGCAAGGGGCTTGCTGTCGGCCCCGTAGAACATGGAGATGCCGCGGCCGCTCATCCGGCTGACCCCGGCTTTCGCGGGTGGCGCCGAGCCTAGTTCTGCTGCGGGGGCAACTCTCGCAGCCTTGAGCAGAGCGAAGACATCATCGGTCATTCGCCCGCGAAAGAACTCGGTACCCTCCGGCAGGTTCGTCACCATCCCAGCTTTCGCGTCCATGTAGTGCAGGAGCATGCCAAGGAATGTTGCGAGCTGTGCCGGTGGAACCGACCGCCTTCTGGCTCGGATGGTGCGGAGAGGAGCACAAAACGGGACCTGGGTCTTAACCGTTTCGGCGAAGGTCTTCCACGTGTACTCCCATTCATCTGCGTCGAGGTAACCAAAGTCATCATCCCCTCGTCGCGCCCACTCGCCTATCGACATCGCTTGGACAATGAGCTCGTGGAGTTCCTCCTCATACGTTCGTCGATAGTCGACCCAACACATTCGTCGAGCACGACGAGCTGTCCTCCGTGTAGCCGGTCCCGCTGTATCTGATCTGCGTCCATCCAAGACTCGAGCACGAGAGCGAACATTCGGTCAGCGACAGCATCAATCGGAACGGCGAACGGCGATTCGTTCTTGCCAGACATACGACCGCACAGCCTGCATTCACGCTTATCGACGAGGCCCTCGAGCTGCTGGCGCAGTACCGAGTCAGTCACATGTACCATGCACATTGATCCCTCGATCGGTGCAAGCTCGGGGTCGAAGTCGCGCTCCAAGTCGAGATCCTTTCGTTAGCGGCATTGGCTGCCTTGGGCACAGCACATCATTCTTATCGGAGCTTTGATGATTGGCGCCGCTTCGATGAATCCCGTCCGATCCGTGGATCCCCTGCGGGAAATCGCATCTAGTTCGCGCGCCGTCCGGTCATGAGCTCCGATCTCCCAGATCCGCGTTCCCAGGTGCGGCCGCCAGGTCACTCATCGCCGACAAGAGCTACCCGTCGAAGGCGAACCGGGGGTGGCTACATGAACGCGGCATCCCCGCGACGATCCCTGAACGCGCCGGCCAGATAGGTCACCGCCGCGAGCGACCCGGCCGACCGATCGACATCGGCCCCGAGCAACGACAGCGTTACCGCGGACGTAACGTCGTCGAACGCTCCTTCAAGAAGCTCAAGCAATGGCGCGGCATCGCGATGCGCTCAGACAAGACCGCCCGCAACTACCACTCCGCCCTCTGCCTCGCCGCCGCCCTCCACTGGGTACAGACGGAATTAGCAGCACGGCCTAACTGATCTTCGTGACGACGGAAGGGTTTCCACGTCCCGTCCAGGATCGCCTGCTTCGGCCAGTACGCCACCTCGGCTCACCCGAGCCTTTAGCAACACGCCCTAGTTGTCCGTGGTGGCGAAGTCGCGTGTGTTCCGAAGACAATGTCGGCGACGTCGTTTGTGAGCCGGACCGAGTCGAGGTAGTCAAACTGGATCCGGTCGATCTGCGCGACTCGTGTTATAAAATACCACCATAGCCCCCGTGTGTTATTTATCAAACATTAAGCGTATGGTATATTTATGTAACAATCTCCTCGTGTAATAGATTTCTTACTTTCTGGAGAAGGAGGCGACATGCAGATCCAGAAGCCCTCTGACCTGGCTCGCCTCGTAAAGACGCGTCGACAAGCTCATGGCCTCACCCAGCAAGAAGTCGCGGATGATGTTGGGATTACCCGGCAGTCGCTAGCCCGCATCGAGCGCGGTCACGGCGGCGTGTCATTCGACACTGTGCTCCGCATCCTCGAGAAGTTGGACATTCATCTCGAGGCTGCTCCGAACAGCCAGCGTCAGCTTGCTACCCCCAGCTTCGATGACAGTCTCCAGAGAACCACCTCCGGAGCGCTGGTTGGTGGCCGGAACATCGATACCTCCGCCCTAGCCGCAGCCGCCGCCGCAGCCACCCGGAACATCGACACCTCCGCCCTAGCCGCAGCCGCCGCCGCAGCCACCCGGAACATCGACACCTCCGCCCTAGCCGCAGCCGCCGCCGCAGCCACCCGGAACATCGACACCTCCGCCCTAGCCGCAGCCGCCGCCGCAGCCACCCGGAACATCGACACCTCCGCCCTAGCCGCAGCCGCCGCCGCAGCCACCCGGAACATCGACACCTCCGCCCTAGCCGCAGCCGCCGCCGCAGCCACCCGGAACATCGACACCTCCGCCCAGCTGTCCAAATGGCGGACCTCCCTCAACGAGCTGGCCATTCAAGTTCAGCAAGCCGCGGCGCGCACGGGATCCGCAGTCGATACGACTGAGGCGCGCAAGGCCCGTATCGAGTGCAGCGATCGAGGCTGGAGATCCCGATCGCAAGGACTCGGCCACCGACGGAGCACTTCAATTTCGAGGGAGCTCCGATGAGGCAGGCAATGGCTAGCACCCTCGATGTCTATCTGTACGGTCACCCGGTAGCAACGATCTCAAGGCGAGGAGACAACCTGCAGTTGCGATACCTGCCCACCTACGTGGCGCATGAGCAGCCGGTTCCGATCTCGGTTCAGCTGCCGGTAGTTGCAGGCGTCGCTCCCGCCGAGACGACCAAGCGTTTCCTTGAGAATCTCCTCCCCGACCGCCCAGACGTAAAGACTCGCTGGGCTAGAGAGGCCAAGCTCACTAGTGACAGCGCGTTCGACCTTCTCTCTGTGTACGGCGCCGATGTTGCGGGTGCGCTCGAGTTCTACCCCGCGGGCGCTGCACCGCGAACTGAAGCAGACCTCTCGCCCATGACTGACGAGATGATCGCTGCCCGCGTCCGCCAAATCCGAGCAGATGACTCTGACTGGCTCGAACGACGCCCTGTCGAAGAAGGATTCTCTCGGCGGGGCACAGGGCAAGTTCGCCTTGAGCCAACAAGACGGCCAGTGTTCGAGCCCACTGGGCAGCATCCCTCCACGCAGCACTTAAGCCCGGCGTCGACACGCTCGATGGATCGGACATCACCGAGCACATCACGCTGCAGGTGGCTCGGAAGCTCGGACTGATCGTGGCGGACACGGAGGTTGGATTCTTCGACGGAGAGCACGTCCTAGTGGTCAAACGTTTCGATCGTGAGCTAGTCGATGGCCGCCACGTCCGCTTGCACCAGGAAGATCTCGCGCAAGCTACGGGCACCTCATACCTCAACAAATACGAACGGGATGGGGGACCCAGCTACCGGGACGTCTTCGAAGTCTTCGACCGCGACCTCACCCCCACGGCGGCGCGAAATGCGAAGCAGCGCTTCGTGGAGTGCCTCGTGTTCTCCTGGATCATCGGGCACAACGACGGGCACTCGAAGAACTATTCACTCACCCATGCGCCCGACTGGTCATTTCTCTCCCCTTTCTACGACCTCAACTCAGCCCTCCCGTTCGAACTGCCTGAAACGGTGCTCGCGAAGGACTACCGGGCGTTTGACGCGGTCAAGCTAGCCTTTGCAGTCGATGGGGCATCAACGATCGGAGAATTCGGACCGGAAAGTCTCCGTAGTCTGGAACGAGACGCCGAAATCCACCGTGGATACCTCGACGACTTCGCTTTGCACATCGCAACGAACCTACAGACAACGCTCAATAGCACTATCGCCACCCTTCCCTAGTCGCTCCAACAGATCCCCGCCGTAAAGCTGTATCCATATGCGACCTACGCCCAGACGCTGCGAGTGCGTGACTTATTGGACGGCGCTGCATGAGGAAAATTCGAGCTGGCGACCCGCTTTGGACTCCGTTCGTGTCCATGGGCAGGCCAAGGTTCCGGAGTGCGGGACGGTTGAAGGTCTTGGTGACTCTTTGACCTCCCCACGGGACAGTTACCAGTTTTGCTGTGGTGATCTGGCTCTCACTGAGAGGCTCTGATCATGCCGGCGGCTTATCCTGCCGAGTTCCGGGCACGGGCGGTCGCGCTCGTGCATGCCTTCCGTCGAGTTTCTGACGTTGCGCAACAGGCCATCGACGCGGCCACGATCGCACCCACCGACGGAGCGCGACGGCTTTCTGGTCGGCCTGAACTGGGTGGACGCCAACGCACTGGTTACGAATTTACGCCGACGGAAGTACTCGATCGCCTGAATCGCTGACACCCTCAGTCATCCAGATCCGCGCTCTTCGCGAAGCCGATTCCGTCCTCCGACGCCGAAATCTGTGCCATTAATGTGCCATTAAATGCGCGAAAACCAACTGAAACCAACTGTGAGCGTTTCGACGAATCCCTGATCAGCGCGAAATCGTAACCATAAGATTTGAGCGAAAACCGCCCAGGCTCACTGAAAATCGAAAGGTCACCGGATCGATGCCGGTCGGAGCCACCTCGAAACCCCCGGTTCGCCGGGGTTTTCTCGTTCGGTCTTGCCCAGGCCGACTACGAGAAGGCCGTCGTCCAAGCTCACTGACGGGCGCATACTCATTGAGCTCTCGGCTGTGAAGCGCGATCTCCCGCGGCATCCGCCGGGACGTGGCGGCTAAGCCCCGTACTCGTCGCGTCCGGTGGCTGGATCGTCGCGGCGCCGTGCGAAGAGTTCGGCGAGTACGAGCGCTGCCTGGGTCTCCGCGGGGCGTTCGACGACGCTGTGTCCGAGAACGGCCTGGATCCGCTCGAGCCGGTTGATGAGCGTGTTGCGGTGCAGAAAGAGGCGTTCAGCTGCCGGAGCGATGCGCATCCGCGTGTCGAAGAACGTCCGGAGTGTGTTGCGCATGTCGGCCATCTCGGGGCTGTCATCGGCGAGATCACGAAGCTCATGATCGACGAACCAGCGGGCGCGTTCCTCGTCCCGGCTGAGTACGATCGCCAACGCAGCGTCGCCGTAGGAGACTCCGCCGTTGTCGCCCAGGCTGGCGGCCAGCCGCAGCGCATCGGAAGCTTCCAAGAAGGTTCGCCGAAATCCGTCGGCTCCGGGGTGTGGTTCGCCGATGCCGACGAGCAGCGGTGCCGGCACGCGCAGATCCTCCACCCTGGGGGTCCGCGGCGGGCGATCAGTGCTCACCCAGACGTGGACCTTCCCAGCGCTCGTCTCGTATCGCAGCATCCGTTCGCTGCCGACCACCCGAGCGCACAGGTGCACGATGCCATCCAGGGCTCGCCGTTCGACCGTGCCTCCCGGAGGTATTCCGATGGCGCAACCGAGGTGCCATCCGGCGAGCGGGATCCGCAGCAACCGTGTGGCCGCTTCGACATCCACGGGCTCTGCCGCCACCAGCGATTCGATCGCGCTCCGGACGCGAACCTGCTCAGCCAGGTAGACGCGCCGGCGCTCGTCGACGATCGCGTCGGTTGCGGCGCCGATCCACGCATCCATCGTTCCGGAAACCGATGTCGCCAAGGCCGGGATGACGCTGATGCCGTCTGTCCCCTCGCCGACGGCGGCATCTACGAGGAGTGACAGCCACTCACGCTGCATGCTCCGCAATACTTCGGTGATCTCCGACAAGGGGATATCCCGCGCAACGATGTCTTCGGCGAGATCGCGATCGATCGCCTCCGTGTCGGCGGGCAGCTCGTCCTCGCCTGCGAGGCGGAGCAGGGTCGCGGTGAGAACGTGCTGGGCGAACGTTCGAATGAGTGGCCACGGTGCGAGCGAGTCGTGAATCTGCTCGTGCAGTGCGGCAAGGGACTGTTCCACGGCGCCGGCCACCCACCGGGTTGCGCCGTCTCCCAGTCGGGACTGGAGCCGCTCGGCCTCGGGTACCGAGAGCGAAGCCGGCCCGAGGTCACCGGCCCATTCGAGCGTGGAGATGACCTTCGACATCGAGTCGGCGGTCGACACACGGTCAGCCTAGCCCCGCAGGGCAGAGTGCACATCGTTGCATCCAGGGCTGCGACAGAGCGCACGATGACCCGAATACCGATCCACGGGAACGTTGTCGTGTCGCGGAAATGCCGCGCAAATCCGTAAGAGGAATCTACGTGATCTGGAGGTCACAATATGTTCGAACACAATGTCATCGCCGTCTCCTTCGAGGACCGGAGCAAGGCGTATCAGGCGCTCAGCGAGCTCAAGGGCGCCGGACTGGAAGGACGCGTCCAGGTGCTCGGCGCGAGCATCGTCACCCGTGACGAGCAGGGCGAACTCGCCGCCCCGGAGGTAGCCGACGGCCTGGATGGCGCCGCCACCTGGGGAGGCGGATTGATCGGGGCCATGGTCGGCGTCATCGGCGGCCCGATCGGGATGCTGTTCGGGTGGACCGGAGGCTTGCTGGTAGGCGGGGCCGTCGACATCCGTCGTGCAGACGACTCCGACAGCGTGCTCGGAGAGATCAGCCGCTACATCCCCCTGGGCGGCACGGCCGTCGTCGCGGAGGTCAACGAGTACGCCGTCGAGGTCGTCGACAAGCTCATGACCGCGCAGGGCGGGACCGTGTATCGGCGTCCCGCCGACGTGGTGCTCGCCGAGCTCGAGGCGGCAGAGGACGCCTACCGGAAGGCGCAGAAGGAAGCCGACCGGGCGGCGCGCGAACAGCGGAAGGCTGAGCGCCGCCAGAACGCCGAGGAGCGGAAGGCCGAGCTCCGCCAGAACGCCGAGGAGCACGTGACGGCCCTCAAGGAGAAGCTCGACGCCGCCTGAGTCGCCGAGCCGATCGGGGCACCGAGCCGCGTTCCGACGCGCCCGGTGCCCCGATCGACTCCTCTGGGCATCGGCGAGCAGTTGCTCGGTCGGCTCCCGACAACCGAAAACCAGAAACGAACGGACTGGAAGACATGAAGATCGAACGTCAGGAGCTCGCGACCGGCGGCACCAGACACGACACACGACCGGCGCCGATGACGCAGCACGCCCGGGAAGCGCTGTACGCGTCCATCACCGGCGTCGCCACGCTCCTGGTCATGATCCCGTCGTCTGAGGCGTTCACCGGACGATCCGCCGCGAGCAGCCTCCTCGGCACCATGGGCGGACTGTTCGCCGCAGGCCTTGTCGCCGACACGATCGCGCACGCCAGCGAGGGCGGAGGAGCAACGCGGCGGGGCACAATGCGCCGCATCCTTGGAGCGTCGATCCGCGCGCTGGAGATCACCGTCGTCCCCGCCGTTCTTCTGCTGCTCAGCGACACCGGCATCTGGAGTCTGAGGACGGGGCTGGCGCTCGCGATTGCGGCTCTCACGGTCACCCAGCTCGTCCTCGTTCTCTGGGGCTTGCGCGGGAGCGCCACCACGAAGGGGCAGAAAGCGGGCTACCTGCTGCTCCAGCTGGCCGCCGTCGGCGGGGTCGTCCTGCTCAAAGTCGTCGTCCATTAGCCCACCCCATTGGAGCGAGGGAAAGAGCATGCAATTCCGAGGTAGGTACCTGGACCGACCCACGACCGAACGAACCCGAAGCGGATCGCAGGATCGTGCGAATCCGGAGTCACTCGGCCACGCGCCGGCCAGCTCCCCCCGGCCAACACTTGCGCGGCTTTGGAGCGACGGCCTCGGGCGTGCCGGCACCCGCGGGGCGCAGGTGCTCCTCGTCGGCGCGGTCGTCGTGGCGCTGGTCTGGCTACTCAGCCGCGTGTCGATCGTCACGATCCCCCTCGTGCTCGCGCTGATCTTCGCAGCGGCGTTCGCGCCGTGGATGGGGTGGACGCGACGACACAGGATCCCGCCTGCGCTTGGCGCCACGCTCGCGCTCGTATTCCTCCTCGCGGCGATCATCGGCGCTCTCGTGTTCGTCGTGGGATCCGTCGGCCACGAATGGTCCGAGCTCGCGATCAAAACCCAGGACGGCTTCCAGCGCCTTGCCGCCTGGCTGCAGACACTGCCGTTCGCACCGGACCGGCGTCAGCTGAATGACGTCACGGAGCAGATCAGCGGTTTCGTCACGAGCGCCGAATTCGGATCCGGAGCGCTCGGCGGGATCGGCGTCGTCACCGAAGTCAGCGCGAGCCTCGGGATGATGGCGATCATCCTCTTCTTCCTCCTCAAGGACGGCCCACAGATGTGGGAGTTCCTCGTCAGGCCCTTCGAGGGAATCGCCTACGACCGCGCCGAGCGCATCAGGCGCAAGACCGTCGACGTCTTCGGCGGCTATATTTCCAGCACCGCCGCCGCCGCACTGTTCGACGCCGTGGGAATCTTCGTCGGCCTGCTCATCCTGCAGGTCCCCCTCGCGGTACCACTCGCCATCCTCACCTTCCTGCTCGCCTTCATCCCGATCATCGGCGCCGTGAGCGCGGGTGCCGTCGCCGCCCTGGTTGCCCTCGTCAGCAACGGACCGCTCAACGCGGCACTCGTCGTGCTCGTCGTCATCGTCATCAATCAGCTCGAAGGGAACGTCTTGAAGCCGATCCTGATGGGCAAGACGGTCAGCCTCCACGCCCTCGTCGTGCTCATCGTCATCGCTGCGGGAACCGCCGTCGGCGGAATCACAGGAGCCCTCCTCGCCGTCCCACTCACTGCCGCGGCGTGGGGCGTCGTGCAGGTGTGGGACGGCGACCGCATCCCCGCGCGCTGGGCACGCCCGAAGACGCGCGATCGGGCAGCACCCCGCTCGGGTGAAACCCAGTGACCCTGCAATTGCGCCCTCAATCGAGTCCGCTCCGCAGCGGGGCCCCTCGAAGGTGGCCCTACGGTGCCGTACGCACCGGTGGCGCGTCCTCCGGGGCGAGGTACGCGCCGATCTTCCGGAACAACGCGTCACCACCGTTCGAGTAACCGCCCTCGCTGTCGAAGGCGGCCTCCTCGTACGTGACCGCGACGGCGATCGCGATCTTCTCCGACGGCAGGTAGGCGTTCACCGCGGCGTACCCGTAGAAGAGCGGGTTCTGGAGCAGCCAGTCGCCCGTGATCCACAGTCCGAGTCCGTAGGTCGCGAACTCGTCCAGCGGGCGGCAGTTGACGCAGCCTTCGATCGCGGTCGTCTTGCCACGAAGGTCGGTCGACGTCATCGCCGCGTACGACTCCGGCGACAGCAGTTCGCCCGTGCCGACCGCGATCGCGCTGTCGTGCAGGTCGAAGATGTCGCTGGTCTGGATGGCGCCTTGGCTGATGCTCCACGACGGATTCCACGACGTCGAGTCCTCGTAGAACGGCGTTCCCTCGGGGATGCCGAAGAACGCCCGCCGCTCCGAGCTGTAGGCGTGGAGCGCCGGCTCGGGGATCTCGGCGGTGAGGGAGGCCCTCGTCTCGTCGAGGCCCAGCGGGTCGAGGACCTTCTCCTGCAGCGCATCCTCCAGCGGCATGCCGGTGACCTCCTCGAGCACCAGCCCGAGGATGACGTAGTTGGTGTGGGCGTACGCCCAGTTGGTGCCCGGCTCGAACCAGAGCGGCTTGTCCATGGCGAGCGCGAGTTGGTCCTCGGTGGTCCACGCCTTGAACACGTCCGAATAGGCGATCTGCGCGAACTCGTCGTTGCCGAGCACGAAGTCCTGATATCCCGACGTCATCTGTGCCAGCTGGCCGATCGTCACCTCGTCGGCGTGCGGGAGGTCGGGCAGGTACATCGACAACTTGTCGTCGAGCGTCATCTTCTCCTCGTCGACGAGCTGCAGCAGTAGCGTCGACACGTACGAGATCGCCACCGCGCCATTGCGGAAGTGCATGTCCGTCGTGGCCGGCACACCCGTCATCGACTCGCCTTCGGCGGCAGTCACGATCTCCTCGCCGTCGACCGTCACACGCACGATGACGGCCTTCAGATGGGCTTCCTCCATGTAGTCGCGGACGATCTTCATCACGGCTTCGGCCTTCTCCGGATCCGAGGACTGGATCTCCGCGGCCTCCGCTGCCTGCGCCGTCGTCGTCGCGTCAGTGGCCGGTGGTGTTGCGGGTGACGCCCCACCCACTGTGCACCCCGCCAGCAGCCCGACCATGGAGGCGAAGACCAGGACCTGTCCCAACACCGTGCCCCGCCGTGAACTCGACATAGCCGAGTGTCGCGCCTCCCCGATCGTAAAGGCAACACTCCGACCCGTTCGGGGGGGGTGAGCGAAGCAGGGGCGAACGAAGGAATGCCGCAGGTGCTGGTGCGGATGCCGTATTTCAATGCCCGCCGGGATCAGAGATGCTTACGCCATGGGAACGCTCCGCATCGGGGTTCTCGGCGCTGCGCGCATCAACACGACGGCGCTGATCGCGCCGGCTCGCCGCACCGAGGGGGTCGAGGTCACTGCGATCGCGGCTCGCGACCGGGACCGCGCGGTCGCGTATGCACGCCGCCGCGGCATCCCGGTCGTGCACGAGTCGTACGACGCCCTGCTCGAGGATCCCGATGTCGATGCGGTGTACCTCCCACTCCCGGCCGCGCTGCACGGTTGGTGGACGCTGCGCGCGATCGCCGCGGAGAAGCATGTGCTCTGCGAGAAGCCGTTCACCGCGAACGCCGATGAGGCGCGAGTGGTCGCGGCGGCGGCAGACAGGTCGGGGCTCGTCGTGATGGAGGCCCACCACACGTCCTCGCACCCGTTCACGACCCGGATGCGCGAGGTCGTCCATTCGGGCGTGCTCGGAGAGATCCGAACCGCGTCGGCCTGGTTTCACGCGCCGATACCTCCGGGTCGGAACATCCGATGGAACCTGCAGCTCAGCGGCGGCTCGCTCATGGACCTCGGCTGCTACCCCGTGCGGCTGATCCGCGACGTGCTCGGCGAGCCGACGGTGGCCGGCGCGGTCGCCCTGCGACGAGGCGACATCGACCGCCGAATGACCGCGCACCTCGACGTCGGCGGGATCGACGCGATGATCGATTGCGGGATGTGGTCGAGGCGGGTGCTCGGTGCCGGCTTCGAGGTCGAGGGCTCGCGCGCGCGGATGCGGGCGAGCAGTCCGTTCCATCCGCAGCTGGCCGGGCGCCTGCGCGTCGACGGGCCCGGTGTCCGAATCCGCGAGGAAGCCGACCGGAAGAGCACGTACCGCTACCAGCTCGAAGCATTCAGGGATGCCGTGCGCGACGGTGGCCCGTTCCCCGGGACTGCTGCCGAAGCGGTCGCGACCATGCAGGTCATCGACGACATCTACCGAGCAGCAGGAATGACGCCTCGGCAGCCGGGACGGCTCCATTCGTGATGGGTTCGTGACACCCGGATGAAGCAGCCCCGCCGATGGCGGGGCTGCTTCACGAGTGCCGTTTCGAGCGCTACGCGTCCGACGCCTGCGCCACCGCGACCGATGCCCGCCGGCTCGCTCGCCGCTCGCGTCGCCCCTCGACGAGCCGGTACAGCACCGGCACGAGGATGAGGGTCAGCAGGGTCGAGGAGACGAGGCCGCCGATCACGACGATCGCGAGGTCCTGGGAGATGAAGCCGCTCGACCCGGTCACGCCGATCGCCATCGGGATCAGGGCGAAGATCGTCGCGAGCGCCGTCATGAGGATCGGGCGCAGGCGCTGCCGCGCACCGTTGAACACGGCGTTCGACACCGATTGCCCCTGCGCGCGGTACTGGTTCACGAGGTCGATCAGCACGATCGCGTTCGTCACGACGATGCCGATGAGCATCAGCATGCCGATGAGCGCCGAGATGCCGAGCGGGGTGCCGGTCGCGAGCAGCAGCGCGATCGCACCGGTCGCCGCGAACGGGATCGACACGAGCAGGATCAGCGGCTGCACGAGCGAGCGGAACGTCGCCACGAGGAGCATGAACACGATCGCGATGGCCACGAGCATGGCGATGCCGAGCTGCTGGAACGACGCGGCCTGCGTCTCGGCGAGGCCGCCCACCTCGGCGGTGACGCCCGACGGCAGGTCGAGGTCGGCGAGGGTCTCCTGCACCGACGCGCTCACGGCCCCGAGCTCGCCCTCGTCGGGCGTGAGCGAGATCGTCGCGGTGAGATCGCCTGACTGACGGGTGATCGACGTGGGCACGGTGACCTCCTCGACCGTCGCCACCGACGAGAGCGGCGCGAAGCCGGCCGCGGTCGGCAGGATGAGCTGCTCGAGCTCCGCCACGGTCGCCGGGGCGTCGGGGCCCTCGATGTAGATGTCGAGCTCGTCGCCGTCGAGCGCGATCGAGCCGACCGACTGCGGCGAGAGCGTGCTCGCCACGATGCCGAGCACCTGGATCTCGGTCAGTCCCTGCTCGAGCGCCGCCGTGCGGTCCACGGTCACCTGCACGATCGGCTGCGCCGGAGCCAGGTCGCTCGTGACCTCGGCCGTGTTCGGGGTGTCCTCGAGGGCCGCGAACACGTCGGCCGCGGCATCCGCCAGCTCGGACTCGTCCTGTGCGGTGACGACCACGTCGACCGTGCCGCCGAGCCCGCCCATGCCGGCTGCGGCATCCGTGATCTCGACCTCGCCCGGCGCGTCGAGCTCTTCGAGCGTGGTGCGCACGTCCTCCTTCAGTGCGGCCTGGTCGGCATCCTCAGACGTGTTGACGATGAACGTCGCCGTCGCGCCGCCGCCGCCCATCATGGCGAACACGCCGCCGCCGGTGCCCGCGGTGAGCATGACGTCCTCGACGCCGTCGACCTCCAGGAGCGCGTCCTCGACCTGCTCGGCGCCCGCGGAGATGGTCTCGAGGTCGGTGCCGTCCTCGAACGTCTGCGTGAGGTTGAGCGTGTTCTGCCCGGTGCTTCCGAGGAAGTCCACCTTCAGGAGCGGCACCATGCCGAGCGTGATCACGAGCAGCAGCACCGACGCGGTGAGCGTGATCACCGGATGCTTCTGGGTGCCTCGAAGGAGCGGCGTGTACACCCGCTGCAGCCAGCCGCGGTGCTCCTTCTCCTCGGCGTCGCGGCGCGTGGTCTCGGTGTCGACGACGTTCGCCGGCTGCTTCAGGAACCAGTACGAGAGCACCGGCACGATCGTGAGCGAGACGAGCAGCGACGAGAGCATCGCGATCGTCACCGTGAGGGCGAACGGCGCGAACAGCTCGCCGACGAGCCCGCCGACGAGCGCGATCGGCAGGAACACGGCCACCGTCGTGAGGGTCGAGGACGTGATCGCGCCGGCGACTTCGCGCACGCCCGCGAGGATCGCATGCTGCTTCGCCTCGCCGTAGCCGAGGTGCCGCTTGATGTTCTCGATGACGACGATCGAGTCGTCGACCACACGCCCGATCGCGATCGTGAGCGCGCCGAGGGTCAGCATGTTCAGCGAGTAGCCGCCGAGGTTCAGCCCGATGAAGGTGACGAGCACCGACAGCGGGATCGAGATCGCGGTGACCAGGGTCGAGCGCACCGACAGCAGGAAGATCAGGATGACGATGATCGCGAAGACCAGGCCGAGCAGGCCCTCGATGGCGAGGTGCTGGATCGACTCCTCGATGAACGGCGCCTGGCTGAACATCACCGTGAGCTCGAGGTCGTCGAGCTCCTCGCCGAGGTCGGCCAGCGCGTCGTCGACGGCGTGCGAGACGGCGACGATGTCGGCGTCCTGCGTGGCGGTGATCATGAGCGAGAGCGCCTCGGCGCCGTTGGTGCGCGTGATCGAGGCCTGCTCCTCGGCGACGAGGTCGACGGATGCCACGTCGCCGAGCGGCACGACGACCCCGGGCTGCGTGGTCGACGCGAGCGGGATCGCCTGCAGGGCGTCGAGCGATTCGATGGGCTCGCCGCCCTGGACGGGCATGAGGGTGCCGTCGCCGCTCACGCTGCCGAGCGGGAGCGTCATGCCGTTCGCCTCGAGGGCGTCGGAGATGGCAGTCGGCGAGATGCCGAGCTGCGCGAGGGCCGCCTGGTCGGGCGAGATGACGATGCGCTGCGTCTCGGCACCCGAGACGGACGCGGCACGAACGCCGTCGATCGACTCGAGGCGAGGCACGACGACGTCCTCGAGCTGCGTCGTCAGCTCCGCGAGCGAGAGCGCCTCGGAGCTCGCGGTGAGGAACATGATCGGCAGTGCCGACGTGGATCCGCCGACGACCTCGGGTGCGGCATCCGTCGGCAGCGTGTCCTCGAGGCCGTCGAGCGCCTCGTTCAGCGACGCCGTGAACTCGTCGGCGTCAGTGCCGTAGGCGTAGGCGACCGAGACGTTCGAGACATTGCTCGAGCTCGTGGCGACGACCGACTCGACGCCCTCGAGGTCGCGGAGCGCGTTCGAGATCGGCAGGCTGACCTGCTCGTCCATGACCTCGGGGCTCGCGCCCGGAACGACCGTCACGACCTGCGACTGCGGCAGGTCGATCGGCGGGATCAGCTCCTGCTTGAGCTGCGTCATCGAGAAGAGCCCGAAGCCGGCGATGACGAGCGTGACGAGCGCGACGAGCGCTCGATTGGCGAGACTGAATCTGGCCAGCCTGAACATGGGACTCCGTTGGGATCGACGACGAGGACGCACACGACGAGGTGCTGGCCTGCGACAGATGGTTAGCCTGACGCGAAGCTTAGTCAAAGGCTAATCAAATTGCGCTGGGCGTGCGCTGGGAGCCGGCGGAGTCGTTACGGTAGGCAGTGTGAGCACGGCGAGCGGCGGCCCGAAGGGCGATGAGGCGGAGCGCCGCGCGCTGCTCGACCGGCTCGCAGCGATGCAGGACGCGCTCGACACGACCGCACTGCCGTCGATGCTCGAGCCGCTCATGTCGATGGAGCTCACCATCCAGCAGCTCAAGGTCCTGATGATCCTCGTGACCTCCGAGGAGGGCGGCACCGGCCAGGGGCTGTCCCGCGCCCTCGGTATCTCGCTGGCCAGCGTCTCGGGCATCATCGACCGTCTCGAAGGCCACGGCATGGTGGAGCGCGTCGAGGACGAGCGCGATCACCGCGTGCGTCGCGTGCTCGTCACCCCGCTGGGCCGCAAGACGGCGCACCGCCTCGTCTCGGCCCAATCGCAGATGAGCCGCGAACCGCTCGAGCGGTTGGAACTCGGCGACCTGCGCGCGCTCGAGCAGGGCATGCGCGCCGTCCTTCGCGTGATGGGCGTGCCGCTCGAGCAGTGACGCGGGCTCCAGCGCGGTCGTCGGACAGGGCTCGGCAGCCCCTGGCGCAGACTCGTGGATGACTTCCGAGGGGCCGATGCGTACAGTATCGTGACCGGCCATTTCGCCGGGCAGGCATCTGGGGAGGCACGGTGGTCGCACTGTCGCGCGCCGCGCTGACCCTGCGCGATCCCGATGGCGCGGAACGGGCACTTGCCGACTACTTCCCGTCGCTGCAACTCGGCCGTTCCGAACCCGGCGCATTCCGCTCCTGGATCTCGACGACGGCGGGACCGGGCTTCTCGCTCGTGGACTACGGCTTCGCCTCGCCGGGCTCGGCCACGGCGGGATCCGACGAAATCGTCGTCATCTCCAGCGGCGGAGATGGTTGCACGATCTCACATGGTCGGACCGTCCTCGACACCGCGCAGCCCTTCCTCTCGCCCGATGAAGGGCTCGTGGCGCGCTGGGACACGCACCAGGCCCGCGTGCTGATGCTGAGCAGCGCCAAGGTGGAGCACATCGCCCGAAGCGCCGGCGGTGACGACGGCTTCATCCTCGCCCGCACCGGCACGGTACCGATCTCGAGCGAACGGGCGGAGTACTGGAGCACCATCGTGCAGGGCCTTCGACGCACGGTCGCGGCCGCACCCGAGGCGTTCGACTCGCCGCTCGTCGCCGAAGCCGCGTTCCACCAGTTGGCGACCGCATTCCTGCACGTGTTCCCGACGAACTGGCTCGACCTGGCCGAGAGCACCCCGACCACGTCGAACTCATCCGGGGTCGTACGCCGCGCGATCGAGTTCATGCGCGCCCACGCGGGCGAGCCCATCACGATGCAGGAGATAGCCGACGCCGCGTGCATCTCGACACGCGGGCTGCACTACGCGTTCCGACGCGAGAACGGCGAACCGCCATCGGCCTACTTGCGCCGACTCCGCTTGGAGGGCGCACGGACCGACCTGCTGGCATCCGACGGCACGGCGACGGTCGCGGCCGTCGCCAGGCGCTGGGGGTTCCGGCACGTGTCGAGGTTCGCGCAGGCGTATCGCCGCGCGTACGGCCAGTATCCGGCTGAGACGCTCAGGCGCTGACAGGCTCGGGAACCGGCGAACTCGGGCGTTTCGGCTGTGCGGGTCGCTGCAGCTCGACCGGCGACTGCGGATGTTGTTCGTCAATGCGCGTGGCCGGCGCCGGCTCGGGCATGACGAAGAGTCCGGAGTTCGTATTCGCCGACCCCGCCATCATCTCGAGCCACTCGCGGTTCAGCAGCGGCTGGCGGTTGCCGGAGTAGACGAACTCGAGCGCGATGGACGGATGCAGCCAGCAGACGGTCGACTTCCCGCCGTCATTCCACGTGAACGCGAATGCCTCACGCCGCCGAAGCTTGTTGACGACGACGACCTGAAGGTGGGCAAGAACGCGATCCTCGATCGCGAGGGTCACGCGACCGTTGTAGACAAGGGTGCCCATTGGGCCTCCATCTCAGTACAGCGATCCGCATCGTCGGGTAGTCGATGCGGCGGTGCCCGACTGGGACGGCGATCCCCCCGAATACGCCGCTCCTGCCGTGCACATGGCAACGATAGGTACGCCGACCCGTGAGGATCCCTCGCGACGGCGAAGCATTTCCGTCGGTGGATGGCGCTGTACCGAAAGCGGACATTTCGGTGTTCCGCCCGCGACCACGTACGATGGGCGCCCAAGCCGACGGCGGAGTCGAGGGGGAATGGCGTGGTCGAGCTGCAGCGACAGTGTCGGTCGTTCCACGATATGGACTCCGTGCACCAATGGTTTTCCGACAACTTCCCAGCACGGCGGTTCCGAGGTGGCAGTGATGCGACCTTCCACATGCGCGTCGTCATGGCCAGGGCCGACCGGTTCTCATTCATCGACTCCTCGTGGAGCTCGCCCGGTGCGGCGACCGGGGGCTCCGCTGATCTGACGGTGGTCGCCGGTGAAGGCCGCGGGTACCGCCTCAGCCATGGGCGGGCGGAGATCGATCCGAGTCTGCCGTTGCTCGCACCGGCAGAGGGTCTTTCGGCGGAATGGGAGGAGCGTCGCACCAGCGTCGTCGTGCTCGAGCTCGCCGGAGTCGAGCGAATCGCCCGTGCCGCCACCGGCAATCAAGCGCTCCAGTTGCGTCGGACGGGCCTCACACCGACGTCGCCCGAGCTCGTGACCTATTGGAGCACCCTGCTCGGAAGCGTTCGCGAACACCTGGATGCCTCATCCGATCTGCTCGAGTCGCCGTTGATCGCAAATTCGACCTTCCATCACCTTGCGACCGCGTTCCTTCACGCGTTTCCCACCAACTGGCTCGACGCGACCGATGAACGCTCGGGTGGTTCCGCAGTCGTGCGCCGCGCGGTCGAGTACATGCACGCTCATGCGGGCGATCCCATCACCATCACGGACGTCGCGTGCGCCGCGTACATCTCCACACGCGGGCTGCACTTCGCGTTCACCAAGGAGCTCGGCGAATCGCCTGGGCAGGTACTCCGCCGCATCCGGCTCGACGGCGCCCACGCGGACCTGCTGGCCGCCGGTCCAGAGACGACGGTGGCGATGGTCGCGCGCCGATGGGGGTTCGCACACCTCCAGCGGTTCGCGGACGCCTACCAGCGGGCGTACGGTGAGAAGCCGTCGGAGTCGCTGCGGCGCTGGGGTTCTCACCGCCTCACCATCTCGTAAACCACGATTCGATGCACCGGAATGGCTCGCTCCACCGAGAACCCGAATGCGCGGAGCGTATCGAGATCGGGTCCCTCGCGACCGACCACGACCGCCCACACGCGCGTGTGCGCCCGCACCCGGTCGACCTCGTGGAGCGGCGCCACCGCGTCCCACAGTCGGGTCGTCGCAGCGAGTGGTTGCTCGAGCGCGACATCATCGAGCCCGGCGAACCGGTCGGGGTAGAGGTTCAGTGCGAGGCGGGGCTTCCTCGATGGCCGGACCGATTCGTCGAAGACGATCGCGTCGCCCGCGGAGGCGTTCGCCGCGATCACGTCGGCAACCTGGTGGAAGTCGGCGCCGCCCTTGCCGAACGGGCCGCGCTGGGCGAGATACCCGGGCGCGGCGAGCGCCACGAGCAGTACGAGCCCGACGAGTGGCACGATGGTGCGCGCCCCCTCGTGCCGGATGACCTCGGCCGTCACCACGCCCAGACCGCGGAGCCCGACCGCGATGAGCATGGCGAGCGCCGGCGCACAGTAGGACAGGTAGCGCGGGTTGTAGGACGGCGCGATCCACGCGTCGCCCGCCAACAGCATGGCCGTGGGCACGGCGATCCAGACCGACGCGATGACCACGGCGCGCCACGACCGCCGCATCCCCGGCGCTGCGGCGGTGGTCGCGACGGCGACTGCGACGAGGAACCACCCCGCCGTCGCCAGTCCGTCGGCATTCGCGAACCACTGGCGGATGAGCACCGACTCGGTGCTCGCGTAGTCGCGTCGGGCGAGGAACGAGATCTGGTTGTGCTGTGAGATGCCGACCACGAGGATCGGCGCGGCCAGCGCCGCAGCGGCGGCGCACGCGGCGAGCCAGCGGAGCACGGTCGCCCTCCCTGCCCGGTACAGCACGAGGACGGCGACGTGCACGAACACGAGCAGCCCGAGGAAGAGGAACAGCGAGACGGCCGCCGCCGACGCCACCGCGAACCCCGACCAGATGCGCCACCGCAGTTCACGGCGCCGCACCAGCGCCTGGAGCCAGACGGTGAGCCACACGCCCGCCGCCATGGCGAGGGCGTACGAGCGCGCCTCGATGCCCATGCGCGTGGCGACGGGAAGGAGTGCCAGCACCACGCCCGCGAGGATCCCGGTCGATCGCCCGACCAGTCGACTGCCGAGCACGACGGTTCCGGCGACGGCCAGGCCGATGCCGATGGCGCTCGGCAGCCGCACGAGGGCCTCCGACGTGCCGACCAGCCCGGTCCAGCCGTGGAGGATGACGTAGTAGAACCCGTGCACGGCATCGACCCGACCGAGCATCGCCAGCAGGCTCGGGAGCGGACGCCCTGCCGAGACCACGCTCGCGGCCTCATCGCCCCAATACGAGGGGATCCAGGCGCCCGCGAACGTCATCAGGGCTGAGGCCGCCCCGAGAAGCGGCGCGGCGAACCGTGCGGCCCACTCGAGCGCGGGCCGTCGCGACCGTTCGCCAGAGGTCTCCTCCGGCCGGGAGTCGATCGTGGATGCGTCGCCCCGGTGAGCGCCGTTCCCCCTGACCAGCGAGCGCATCGACAGCCCCTCCGTGTGGGCCGATCGTCCTGGGGTGCCGCTGAAGCCATGCTGACGCGCAGCAACACGTTGCGCGTCTCCGACGTCGCATCATCGGGGCCCCCACCCCGATGATTCGGATGCTACTCCGCGCACACGCGCGCGGCCAGACGTCGACGACGGCCATCCGCCGCACTGTCGGAAGCAGCGACGCCCGTGCGCTCACGGGCGCGGCATCACGCCGGTCGAAAGCTGCGAGTTTCGTCACACCCCTGACGATCGGACGTCAGGGAGCGTAAGTTTGCGTTATATCGCGTTTTCGACCTGAGGTGCGCGACGACCGTGATCGATGCAGGAGGGTCCCCGGACCCGAAGATCGCATCGCACATCGCGAGTGCCTCTCGGAAGTGGAGAGGTGGTCGTCGTGGACATCCTCATCTGGGTGCTCGTCTCGCTCTTGGCCATGGTCGCCGTCTCGATCACGGTCGTCGTCCTCGTCGTGCGAGCGCTGGTGAAGCGAGTCCGCCGCAATCGAGCTCTTGCCGGTGCGGCCCTCCGAACCCGCGCCCAGTTCAGCTCGGGGCCGCGCAGGAAGGTGCTGAGGCTGCGAGTGCGGCTCGACGAGATCCTCGTCAGCGGGCAGGCCGCCGTCGACCTCGCCGCGCGCAGTGATGGGCCACGCGGCGAGCTTCCGGATCTGTTCCGGCGCGTCGAGCACGAGGGCGCCGCGCTCGACCTGCAGCTCCGCCTCATGGAGAGCGAGATCGACGCGACCGTGCTCGCCGGCGATCTCGCCTCCGCCGGGCGCCGTGTCGAGCAGGTGGAGGGTTTGGTCCGTCGTCTGCGCTCAGCCGTCGCGTCGGGTCTCGAAGGCGTCACCGACGACACGCTCACCTCGCTGCGTTCCGATGTCGACCGCGAGGTGGCCGCATTGCACGCGGGTGTGGAGGAGTTGCGCACCCTGAACCGGCGTGACGGACCCCTCGAACCGAGCAGCATCAACCGACCGACCACTTCAACCGTACGAGACAAGGGGACCCGACCATGAGCGACAACACCTCGCGGATGCGAACGATCTTCCGAAGCAAGACCTCCAAGGCCCTCGACAAGGTCGAGGACCCTCGCGAAACCCTCGACGACAGTTACAACCAGCAGCTGAAGCTGCTGCAGCAGGTGCGTCAGGCACTTGCCGAGGTCGCCACGGCGAAGAAGCGGATCGACCTGCAGGGCCAGGAGATGGGCGCCAGGTACCAACGGCTGGCCGGTCAGGCGCGTGAAGCACTGAGCCAGGGGCGCGAAGACCTGGCTCGCGCCGCGCTCGAGCGTCGCTCGCTGATCGAGCGCCAGGTGGCGAGCCTCCAACAGCAGTACGAGGCGCTGCAGAAGCAGACCGCGCAACTGGAGTCACGCGAGCGGCAACTGGCCGAGCAGGTCGCGGCGTTCCGGGTCGAGAAGGAGACGATCAAGGCGACCTACACCGCATCCGAAGCACAGGTGCGGGCGAACGAGGCCGTGGCGGGCATCGGCGCGACGATCAACGACGTCGGCACGAGCCTCGAGCGCGCACGCGACCGTGTGGCCCAGATGCAGGCTCGAGCCGCCGCCACCGACGAACTGCTCTCGAGCGGTGCGCTGAAGGACCTCACCGCCGCGCCCGACGCCGACATCGAACGGCAGCTCGCAGCGCTGAGCGCCCAATCTGAAGTGGACCGCCAGCTGCAGGAGATGAAGGACGCCGGCTCTGCATCCGAGGCTCGTCGTTCCGGGAAGGGAGCCGGCGAGGACGACGAGTGGCTGAGCATCGGGCAGGGGCCGACCGCATCCTGAGGAAACGTACGAAGACCTGGGCATAGATCGCCACACCAGGCGGGCTTCACGGTGCCGGCTCGACCACCACGGGCACCGGTTCCGCCTGCGCGCGCTGTGGGTTGAACACCCACGAACGGTAGACGACGAAGCGGAACGCCGCACCCAGGGCGAGTCCGACGACATTCGCCGCGATGTTGTCGGCGAACCGCGACGTGAACCCGAGCACGTAGTGCGAGACCCCGAGGCATCCGATCGCGATCGCACCGCCGGCGAGACTCACGAGCGCGAACTCGACCGCCTCACGGACGACGTCGGTGCGACGAGTGCCGCGGAACGTGAACGTTCGGTTGCCGATCCAGTTCGCGATGATCGCGAGCGTCGTCGAGATCGCCTTCGCGACGATCGGCCCGCCCTCCACCTGCGCGGAGAGCACCGTAGCGGTGAGCAGGTTGAAGACACCGACATCGAGCAGGAATCCTGCTCCGCCGACCGCGACGAACGTCGCGGCCTGCCGGCTGACCTGCGCCGAGTGCGCACTCACGGCTTGACCATCTCGTAGACCACGACGCGATTCACCGGGATCGCGCGCTCGACCGAGAATCCGAGCGAGCGGAGCGTGTCGAGTTCAGGCCCCTTCCGGCCCACGATCACCGCCCAGACGCGCGCTTGTGCGCGCACCTGTTCGACCTCGTCGATCGGCGCCACCGAGTCCCAGAGCCGGGTGGTCGCGGCGAGCGGTCGCTGCAGCGCAACGTCATCGAGTCCGTCGAACCGATCGGGGTACAGGTTGAGTGCGAGGCGAGGCTTCCTCGACGGACGCACCGAGTCGTCGAATACGATCGCGTCGCCCGCGAGCGCATTCGCCGCGATGATATCGGCAGCCTGGCGGAAGTCCGCGCCGCCCTTCCCGAACGGGCCGCGCTGGGCGAGATAGCCGGGCACGGCGACTGCCGCGATGAGCACCAGTCCGACGAGGGGCACGATGCGCCGCGCACCATTGCGCCGGCTCAGTTCGCCCACGACGACGCCGAGTCCACGCAGCCCGACGGCAACGAGCAGGGCGAGCGCCGGGGCGCAGAACGTGAGGTAGCGCGGGTTGTAGGTCGGCGCGACCCAAGCGTCGACCATGAGCAGCGTGGCCGTCGGCACGACGATCCACACCGAGGCGATGATCACGGCGGGCCGTGACCGGCGCATCGCCGGAACGAACGCGACCGTCGCGACCGCGGCGAGCACGAGCAGCCACCCCGCCGCCGCGAACCACTCGGCATTGCCGAACCACTGGCGGACCAGCACGGACTCGTTGGTCGCATAGTCGCGCCGGGCAAGGAACGAGACCTGATCGCTCTGGGACGTGCCGGCCAGAAGGATCGGCGCGGCGAGCACGGCTGCCAGAGCGGATGCCGCGAGCCACCGCAGCGCCGTCGGGCGCGTGCCGCGCAGCGAGAGGACGATCGAGAGTTGCACGAACACCAGCAGTGCGAGGTACAGGTAGAGATAGAGGGACGCAGCGTACGCCACCGCGTATGCCGCCCACACCAGCGATCGCGTCTCGCGACGGCGCACCAGCACCACGAGCCAGGCCACGAGCCAGACGGACGCAGCCATCACGAACGCGTACGAGCGCGCCTCGATCCCCATGCGGGTGGCGACCGGAAGCACCGCGAGCACCGCCCCCGCGACGATGCCTGTCGACCGTGAGCCGAGCCGGCTGCCGAGCACCAGGGTTCCAGCGACGGCGAAGCCGATGGCGACGGCGCTCGGCAACCGCACGAGGGCCTCCGACGTCCCGACGAGCCCCGTCCAGCCGTGCAGGAAGAGATAGTAGAGCCCGTGCACCACGTCGACGCGGCCGAGCATCGCGAAGAGGCTCGGCAGCGGTCGTCCGGCGGAGAGCACGCTGGCGGCCTCGTCGCCCCAGTACGACGGAATCCCGGCGCCGGCGAACGCGAGCAGGGCCGCTGCCAGCCCGAGGAGCGGTGCGGAGAACCGGGTTCTCCACGCGAGCGTGCGGCTCAGGGCCCGACCCGAACTCGGCGCCCGTTCGTCGTAGCTCGACCTCTCATCGGCGGGGAGCGGGTCGTTCGCAGCGAGCACCGATCGCATCGACAGGCCCCCCTCCGTCGGGGCCAATCGTCCTCGAATTCCGCTGAAGCCATGCTGAAACGCAGCATGGACGATCGCCCTTCGCCCCGTTGGGCGACGCTTTGCGCTTGTCAGGGCCGGTGGTCCGGACCGATCTCGCGCGGCGGGACCACGGCGGCGTCGAGGATCATCCGGTCGCCGAGCGGCTCCTCGAGTTCCACCGTGAACGGCGTCGCCGGGTTCCCCTGGCAGGTGTGCACGGATGGGCTGCCGTCGTCCGGTACGTTCGGCCGCACGCCGATGACGATCTCGACGGTCGTCTCGGTCTCGACGAGTTCGACGAGTTCGACCCGGCCGGTCGCCGGATCGCCCGAGTTGCATGCGGATTCGGTGACGAGCAGCGAGATCCGATCGTCACCCGCCTCGGGAAGCGCATCGGGGTCGAGGGCCACGCTCGCCTCGACCAGTCCGCCGAGGTCGATCCGAAGCGCGCAACTCGACGCCCGGTCGAGCCCCCACGGAGGCGTGAGCGGGATCGCGTGCTCGGCGCCGGCCGAGATCGCGACGAGGTCGTAGTCGACGACGTCGCCCCCACCGAGGTCGAGGGGCGGTTCGATCCGTCGCATGATCACGACGTACTCGGCCGCCTCGGTCTCGATCACCCAATCCGAGAGCGGCGCCTCGATGGGCATCAGGGGCCCCTCGAGGACCGCCACGACGTCGGGTGCGAGGTCGGTCGCCGGCCTCGCATCCTGCAGTGCCTGCACCGACACCGGAGTGCCTTGGCAGAGGAGGATCTCGTCGGACTCGCCGCCCGGTGCCGAGGCGGGCGAGGGCGACGGCGACGGGCCTGGGCCATCCGGCGACGACCCGGCTGCGGCGCACCCCGCGAGCGACGCGACGACGAGCACCGACGCCGAGCCGACGAATGCTGCGATCCACGCCCGTCGGCCCATGGCTCGATCCTCCCGCGTGTTCAGGCGACAGGCAACCCGACGAACCATGCCGTCGCTGCACGTGTCGGTCGAGAAGAACGAATGCAGGCACATCGGCCGCTCGTGCGTCAAGGGGTTGGCCTCGGCCACGCTCCGCTGTCACCATCGGCCAATGGACTCCACAAGGGATGAACCGGTCGAGCGGGGGCACGACGACGCCAGCGACGGTCAGAAGCTCGAAGGCGTGATCCAGCAGGTGCGCGGCGACATCGCGCTCGGTCACGTCGACGACGTGCACAAGATGGTGCGCCAGCGACTCGACGAGGCGGGACTCCCGGCGTCGCCGAACGACGTCGACGCGGTCGTCAGCGCCGTCGGCGACGGCGCGTCGAGCAGCTGACCTGGAGCGACCGGGTCAACGACCGGCCGCGGTCCACTCGAGCAGACGGTCGACCGGCCACGTGGTGATGATGCGCTCGGCCGGCACTCCGTTGGCCGTCGCGCGGGCAGCGCCGAGCTCGAGGAACGTCAGGTGCCCCGGCGCGTGCGAGTCGCTGTCGATCGAGAAGAGGCAGCCCGCGTCGAGCGCGACCTGGATGAGTTCGTCGGGCGGGTCCTGACGTTCGGGCCGCGAGTTGATCTCGACCGCGACGTCGTGTTCGGCGCACGCCGCGAAGACCGCATCGGCATCGAATGCCGACTGCGGCCGGGTGCCGCGCGAACCCTCGACGAGACGCCCGGTGCAGTGCCCGAGCACGTTCATGTGCGGGTCGGCGATCGCACGGAGCATCCGATCGGTCATCTCGCGACGTTCCATGCGCAGCTTCGAGTGCACGCTGGCGACGACCACGTCGAGCCGCGCGAACATCTCGGGTGTCTGGTCGAGGCTGCCGTCGAGCAGGATGTCGACCTCGATTCCGGCGAGCAATCGGATGTCGCTGACGCGTGCCTGCACGTCGGCGAGCAGCTCCAGCTGCTCGGCGAGCCGCTCGGCGGTCAGCCCGTTGGCGACGCGCAGGCTCGGCGAGTGGTCGGTGATCGCGAGGTACTCGAGGCCGAGCGCCGTGCCCGCGCGGGCCATCACCTCGAGACTCGTCGTGCCGTCGCTCCAGTCGGTGTGACTGTGCAGGTCGCCGCGCAGCTCGGCGCGCAGACCCTCGACGACGCCGGTCGGCGACAGCCCCGCCGCGGCGCGCAGGTCGGCGAGGCGATCGGGCACCGCGCCCCCGACGGCCTGTGCGATGACGGTGAACGTCGAGTCGCCGATGCCTGCGGTGCGCTTCAGCCTTCCATCGCGGACACGTGCCGAGATCTCGTCGGCGTCGAGCCCGCGCACCGCCTCAGCGGCTCGCCGGAACGCCTTCGACTTGTAGGCCGATGCGCGATCGCGCTCGAGGAGGAACGCGATCTCCTCGAGCGCCTGCACCGGATCCATGCCCCTCATTCTGTCGGGGCGGGCCGCTCGCGGCTACAGCTCGACGACGGTCATCCCCGAGCCGGCACCGCCGGCCGTGCCCATCGACGCCAGTGCCTTCGGCACCTCGTCGAGGGTGATTCGCCGGCCCACCAGCTCGATCGGGCGGAAGTAGCCCGACGCGACCGCGCCGAGCATCGACGGGTACTCGTGCGCGGCCATGCCGTGGCTGCCGATGATCTCGAGCTCGCGCGCGATGACCGCGTCCATCGGCATCGCGGCGAGCGCGCTGTCACCGACCATCAGTCCGATCTGCACGTGTCGGCCGAGCTTCTTCAGGCTGCGCACCGATGCGAACGCGGTCTCCTTGCTGCCGTAAGCGTCGACCGACACGTCGACGCCCCCGCCGGAGACCTCGAGGATGCGCTCGGCCGCGCCCTCGCCACCTCGTACGGGTACGGCGCCGAGCTTCTCGGCGGCGGCGAGCGCCGCGTCCGAGACATCCACCCCGTAGACCTTCACGCCGGCCGCGACGGCGATCATGATCGCCGAGAGCCCGACCCCGCCGCATCCGTGCACCGCGATCTGCTCGCCGGTCGCGAGGCGGCTGCGGGCCATGATGGCCCGGTACGCGGTCGCGAACCGACAGCCCAGCGACGCGGCCTCGACGAAGCCCAGCGAGTCGGGCAGGCGGATGAGGTTGAGCTCGGCCTCGTCGATCGCGACGTACTCGGCGAACGAGCCCCAGTGGGTGAAGCCCGGCTGCGACTGGTGGTCGCAGACCTGCTGGTTGCCCGAGCGGCATTCGTCGCAGCGCCCGCACGCGCAGATGAAGGGGGCCGTGACGCGGTCGCCGACGGCCCAGCCGGAATCGTCGCCCACGTCGACGCCGAGCTCGGCGATCTCGCCGGCGAACTCGTGACCCGGCACGTGCGGCAGCGACACGGTGTCGTCGTGGCCCATCCAGGCGTGCCAGTCGCTGCGGCAGAGGCCGGTCGCGCGCACCCTGATGACCGCACCGCGAGGCGGGCACTCGGGCTCGGGGACGTCGGCGAGTTCGGGCTGCTCACCGAAGGCGTTGAAGTGCACGGCGCGCACGGGAATCCTTTCCGGTTCGGGTGGCCCCGCGGGGATCGGGGCGTTCGGATGCCGCGTGGCTGCGGCCTCGTCGCCGTGCCGCGCGTGCGACATCCGCGAGCCTACCGGCTGCCGCAGTCCGAGGATTGTGTAACAATATGCCATGCGTTTCGTGCTCGCCGTCCTCCTCGCCGCCGTGTGCTTCGGCACGACCGGCACCGCGCAGGCCCTCGGTCCGGATGCCGGAGCGCTCTCACTCGGTGCGGCCCGGCTCGTCGTGGGCGGCGGCGCCCTCGCGCTCGTCGCGCTCGTCATCCACTTCGCCGCGCGTCGGCGCGCCGTGGCCGGGACACCCGCCGCGTCGACGCGCGGCGATGGCACACGACGTCCGCCCGCCGCTCGCGCGCGGACCCGGCGCCTGCCGACCTGGGCGCTGATCGCGCTCGGAGCGGCGGGCGTGCTCGCGTACCAGCCCGCGTTCTTCGCCGGCACGGCCGCGAACGGCGTCGCCGTCGGCACGGTCGTCGCGCTCGGCTCGGCACCGGTCCTCACCG
This sequence comes from uncultured Actinomycetota bacterium, assembly GCA_963758615.1. Classification (GTDB taxonomy): domain Bacteria; phylum Actinomycetota; class Actinomycetes; order Actinomycetales; family Microbacteriaceae; genus Agromyces. The sequence goes on from CAVWVZ010000012.1 coordinate 34,236, forward strand.
GGGCACTCGACTGGGCGCTGCACCGGCGGTATCCCGGCCACCGGTGGGGGCTCGCGACGGCGATCGCGACCGCCGGGGTCGTCATCCTCGCGGCGTCGAGCGGGTCGGCGGCGCCGGACGCCGGCACGGCGTCGGCCGATCCGCTCGGCCTGCTCGCCTCGGTCGGCGCGGGCGCCTCGTACGCGGTGTACACGCTCGCGGCGAAGGCGCTTCTCGACCGGGGCTGGACCGCGACCGGCAGCATGGGCGCGCTGTTCGGCACGGCCGGCGTCGTGGGCCTGCCGGTGCTCGCGATGACGGATGCCTCGTGGCTCGCGACCGGGCCGGGCCTCGCGATGGCGCTCTGGCTCGGCCTCGTCGCGACGGCGCTCGCGTACGTGCTCTTCGGGTTCGGCCTCACCGGGCTCGCGCCCGCGACGGTGGCGACGCTGACGCTCGCCGAGCCGCTGACGGCGGGCCTGCTCGGCGTGGCGGTGCTCGGCGAGACGCTCTCCGGCGGCGCGGTCGTCGGCCTCGTCGTGCTCGCGGCAGGCATCGTGCTGCTCGCGACCGGGAGCTCGGGCGGCGGGCGCAGCGAGCCGGAACCGGCCCGGAAGCGGGAGGCCGGCAACCCCGTTCCGGATGTCGGCGGGGCGCGCTAGCTTCGTCGAATGGACGTCATTCTCATCCCCGGATTCTGGCTCGACGCATCATCGTGGGAGCGGGTGGCGCCACTCCTCGAAGAGGCGGGCCACACCGTTCACGCGCTCACGCTCCCGGGTCTCGAATCGGTCGACGCCGACCGATCGGGCATCGGCCTGCGCACCCACATCGAGGCGGTGACGGCCGTCGTCGACTCGCTCGACGGCGACGTCGTGCTCGTCGGTCACTCGGGCGGCGGCGCCATCGCCCACGGCGTCGCCGATGCCCGACCCGACCGCATCGCCCGCGTCGTGTACGTCGATGCCGGGCCGCTCGGCGAAGGCGGCAGCATCAACGACGAGCTGCCCGTCGAGGGTGCCGACATGCCCCTCCCCGTATGGGAGGCCTTCGGCGACGAAGACCTCGTCGACCTCGACGACGAGCTGCGGGCGGAGTTCCGGGCGCGCGCGATCCCCGAGCCCGCCGCAGTGGCCACCGATGCGATGCAGCTCTTCGACGAGCGCCGCTACGACGTTCCCATCACCGTCATCGCGTGCGAGTTCCCGAGCACCATGCTCACCGAGTGGATCGCAGCGGGTTCGCCATACACTCGCGAGCTCGCGAAGGTGAAGCACGTCGAGTACGTCGACCTGCCCACCGGGCACTGGCCGCAGTTCACGAAGCCCGTGCAACTCGGCCAGGCGATCGTGGCCGCGATCGCTCCCTGACGCCGTCCGAAGGCACCCGAGTCACCCCCAGTTTGGGGATTATTGGGTGAGCATATCTCAGGTATAGTCGGGCTCAACCCGACCGGATTCGTTCGAATTTTCGCCGACTCATTACCCGTATCGGGGTCGACGAGCAGTCCGGGCATCATCCGGCGATCGGCTCTCGAGCCGAATTCCCCGACGACGGATACAACGTGATAGCGGCACCAACCCGGCCGACGAGCTGTCGGCTGAACAAGAGTTCCCGACCGCCCGCGGCTGCTTGGGCTTGCCAATGACTGGCCTGCCCTCTCCCGCGGAGTCACCGAATGGCGCAGCGGCGCGATTGCGAGCGCTCGATGCGACCGCAGGCGCCAAACGCCCCGTGGACGCCTCCGAACCCTCGGGGCTGCGGCTGGCGCGAATGTATCGCGACCGGCTCCGCATCACCGACACCGCCGTCATCGTCGTCGCGATGCTCGCCGCAGTCGCCATCGGGTCCGCGCTCGTCGGCGATTCCGTGATCGCCGCGGAGTCCAGCCTCGACCGCGTCGTCATTCCCGTGATGATCGCTGCCACGTGGCTGACCGCACTCGCGGCGTTCCGCACACGTGATTGCCACGTCGTCGGCGTCGGCGTGCTGGAGTACCGGCGCGTGCTGAACGCCACGGCCACCGCATTCGGAACGTTCGCCGTCGTCGTCCTGCTCCTGCAGGTCTCGAACACCCGGTCGTACTTCGTGGTGGCCGCACCTCTCGGCGCGGGCGGGCTGCTCCTGGGTCGATGGCTCTGGCGCAAGTGGCTGATGGCGCAGCGGCGCCTCGGCCACTATCTCGCTCGCGCGATCGTGGTCGGTTCACGAGCTGAGGTCCTGTACGTCGCCCAGCAGATCTCGCGGCACGCCGGAGCCGAGTATCGCCTCGTGGGTGCGGCCGTCGACGACGACGACCGAGGCGACCTCGTGGTGCAGGGCACGCGCATCCCCGTGGTCGGCGGCGTGAGCGACGGCGCCGCTGCGGCCGCTGAATACCAGGCGGACTCCGTGATCGTCGCCGGTCAGCTGAGGGGTGGCGGCCAGGCGATCCGCCAGTTGAGCTGGGACCTCGAGGGCACCGCGACCGAGCTCGTCCTGACATCGCGGCTCACCGATGTCGCCGGACCGCGCATCCACTTCAGGCCGGTCGAGGGCCTGCCCCTCCTCCACGTCGAGATCCCGACGTTCGACGGGTGGCGGCACGTGCTCAAGCGCACGTTCGACATCGGGTTCGCCGGAACCGCGCTGGTGCTGCTCGCCCCGGTGTTCGTCATCATCGCGATCAGCATCCTCCTCGACGACGGCGGGCCGGTCTTCTTCCGGCAGACCCGCTGCGGACGTGACGGCGACACGTTCGAGATGATCAAGTTCCGTTCGATGGTGAAGACCGCCGAGCGGGATCTCGCCAGCCTGCTCGATCAGGATGAGGGCGCCGGCGTGCTCTTCAAGATGCGCAACGACCCGCGCGTGACGCGCGTCGGTCGCGTGCTGCGCGAGCATTCGCTCGACGAACTGCCGCAGTTCTGGAACATCCTCGTCGGGGACATGAGCGTCGTCGGCCCGCGGCCGCCGCTCGTCTGCGAGGTCGAGGCGTACGAGGGCGACGTCAGGCGCCGGCTCATGATCAAGCCCGGCATGACCGGTCTCTGGCAGATCAGCGGCCGCTCCGACCTCAGCTGGGAGGAGAGCGTGCGGCTCGACCTCTACTACGTCGAGAACTGGTCGCTCACCGGCGACCTCATGATCGTCTGGCGCACCGCCAAGACGGTGATCCACGCAAGAGGGGCGTACTGATGGTCGAACACACTGAACCGGCATCGCCGCTTCGCATCGCCATGATCGGCACGCGGGGGGTCCCTGCGGCGTACGGGGGGTTCGAGACCGCGGTCGAGGAGATCGGATCGCGCCTCGCCGCCCGAGGGCATGAGGTGACGGTGTACTGCCGGCGTGCGGCGGACGCGTCCCGACGCGAGTACGCCGGCATGCACCTGGTCCACCTTCCGGCGCTGAAACTCAAGACCGCCGAGACGCTGAGTCATACCGCATTCTCCGTCGCGCATGCGATCGCGCAGCGACCTCGCCCCGATGTGGCATTCGTGTTCAATGCGGCGAATGCCCCGTTCGTCACTCTCCTTCGGGCGCGCGGCATTCCGGCGGCGGTGCATGTCGACGGTCTCGAATGGCAGCGCGAGAAGTGGGGCGGAGCGGGCCGCGCGTACTACCGCTGGGCCGAGCAGTCGGCCGTGCGGAACGCCGACGCGCTCATCGCCGATGCACGCGGTATCGCCGACCACTTCGCGTCCTCGTACGGGGCGCCGACCCGGCTGATCTCGTACGGCGCTCCCGTCCAGTTGAACCCGCCGAGCGATCGCCTCAGCGAGCTGGGACTGTCATGGAAGGGATTCCACCTGGTCGTCGCCCGATTCGAGCCGGAGAACCACGTCGACATGATGGTCGCCGGGTACGCGCGGTCGAACGCCGAGCTTCCCCTGGTGGTCGTCGGTTCAGCTCCGTATGCCGCCGAGTACACCAGACGAGTGCAGTCGAGCGCGGGTCACGACGACCGCGTTCGACTGCTCGGCGGGGTGTACGACCAGGACCTCCTCGACCAGTTGTACGCGGGCGCACTCTGCTACCTGCACGGCCACTCGGTCGGCGGGACCAATCCGTCGTTGCTCCGTGCAATGGGTGCCGGCTCGGCCGTGATCGCGTGGGACGTGTCGTTCAATCGGGAGGTCGCCGGCGAGCGGGGACGATACTTCGACGACGACTCGTCGCTCGCCGCATTGCTCGAGGCCGCCGAGATGAGCCCGCTCGAGGCCCAGCGCGACGGCGTGGCCCTGCGCGAGATCGTGAGGACGAGCTACCGCTGGGATGATGTCGCCGTCGCCTATGAAGCGCTGGCAGGGGACCTGGCATCCGGCGTCAGCTCGCACGTGCGGGCGCGGACGGGCGAGTTCGCCGCGCCACGCGCGGCCAAGAGCCGGACCGTGTTCTCTCCGGCCGGCGTGCACGGGAGGATCCATTGAGCCTCCGCATCGGGTACGCCGGTGGCGCCTTCGACCTGTTCCACGTCGGCCACCTCAACATCCTCAGGCACGCAAAGGCCAACTGCGACTACCTCATCGCGGGCGTCGTCACCGACGAGATGCTCGTCCTCACGAAGGGCATCCCGCCGGTCGTCCCGTTCGCCGAGCGATTGGAGATCGTCCGCCATATCTCCTTCGTCGACGACGTGCATGCCGAGAACGTCCCCGACAAGCTCGACACGTGGCGCGAGGTCGGGTTCGACCTGTACTTCAAGGGCGACGACTGGCGCGGAACCGAACGTGGCAGCCGTCTCGAAGCCCGGTTCGCCGAGGTCGGGGTCGAGGTCGTGTACTTCCCCTACACCGTGCACACGTCGAGCACCGCACTCCGGCTCGCGCTGCAATCCCTGAATCGCGGGGCCCTCGGTCCGGAACGAACAGCGGGTGTGGAATGACCCGCTCGACGGTCGGCGACACGACGAGGGAGAGCTTCGCCGAGGTGGTCGCACGCCTCGCGGCGGCCCAGAAGGCACGAGCGCCGGGAGCTCCGGCCTATTCGATCTACGTGAACCGCCCGCTCGGTCGCCTGCTCGCAGCGGCGGCCTATCTCGGCGGCCTCACGCCGAACATGGTCACGGCGATCAGCGCGGTGTTCACCTTCTCGGGGATCATCATCATCGCGCTGGTCCCGCCCGCGCCGCTGGCCGGCGTCGGCATCGGACTGCTCCTGATCCTCGGATATGCACTCGACTCGGCCGACGGACAGGTCGCGCGCCTCCGCGGCGGCGGCTCGCCCGTCGGCGAGTGGCTGGACCACGTGGTCGACGCCGCGAAGATCTCCAGCCTCCACCTGGCCGTGCTCATCTCATGGTTCCGCTACCTCGAACTGCCCAGCGAACTTCTCCTGCTCGTCCCGCTCGGATTCTCGATCGTCGCAGCCGTGCTCTTCTTCGCGATGATCCTCAACGACTTCCTTCGTGCTCGCGACCGCGGCGCCCCGCGAGCCCGCCCCGCCGGTGGTGGCATCCGCTCGCTGCTGGTGCTCCCGACCGACTACGGCGTCCTCTGCATCGCCTTCCTCCTGTTCGGCGTGCCCGCCGCCTTCGTGCCGGTGTACGGGCTCCTGTTCCTTGCGAACGCGGCGTACGCGCTGCTCGCCCTCCCCAAGTGGTTCCGGGAGATGGGTCGGATCCCGTCGTGAATGGGCCACCACACCGACGTACCGACCCCGCACAGACGAACGCCGCCTCGGAGCCGCTGCCGCCGTTCCCGCGCCCGCTGGTGGGCACCAGAGTGCTCGTCGCACACCCGGGCGCGGAGCTGTACGGCTCCGATCGCGTGGTGCTCGAGAGCGTGGCGGCCATGGTCGACGCGGGTGCAGCCGTAGAGGTCACCGTGCCTCAGACCGGACCCCTCATCGAACAACTCGAGCAGGCCGGCGCCACGGTCGCGATCGAACCGGCCCTCGTGCTGCGCAAGAGCATGCTCCATCCTCGCAACTGGCCCTCGACCATCGCGACGACGTTCCGGGCAGTCGGCGCGTCGCGACGGCTCCTCCGCGACCGACCCGACCTCGTCTACGTGAACACGATCACGCTGCCGCTCTGGCCGCTGCTCGCACGGGGGCACGGCGTGCACGTGCTCACCCACATCCACGAGGCCGAGGCCGACGCGTCGCGGCTGACGCTCAAGGCCCTGTACGCCCCGCATCTCCTGGCGAACGCGACGATCGCCAACAGCCGCTTCAGCAGATCGGTCGCCGGCCGCGCGTATCGGTCGCTCGCGCGGCGCACCCGAGTGGTCTACAACGGAGTCGCGGGACCGGATTCACCGGCCCCCGCACGGGCCTCCCTCGAGGGTCGGCCAGTGCACCTCACGTACGTCGGACGACTCTCGCCGCGGAAGGGCACGGATCTCGTGATCGCCGCGGCCGGCAAGCTCGTCGACGACGGCGTCGACGCCGAGGCCGAGGTCCTCGGCGATGCGTTCAGCGGCTACGAATGGTTCGTCGACGAGCTGCATGACACCGTCACGAGGCGCGGCCTGGACTCCCGCGTTCGGTTCCTCGGATTCCGGGAGGACGTGTGGGCCGACCTCGAGGACGCCGATGTCGTGGTGATCCCCTCTCGAGTCGGCGAGCCGTTCGGCAACACGGCCGTCGAGGCGGCGCTCGCCGCCCGCCCGCTCATCGTGAGCGCATCGAGCGGCCTCATCGAAGCGACGCAGGGACTGCCCGGCGTGCTTCGTGTCCCGCCTGGTGACTCGATGGCGATCGCGGATGCGGTGCGTGAGATCATCGCCGACTGGCCCTTGCACCGCGATCAGGCGGAAGTGGCCGCTCGTCTCGCCGCAGCCCGATTCGATCCCGATCAGTACCGCGAATCGATCGTGGACCTGGTCGCGTCGCTGGTGAGTCGACCGGTGCCCCGAACCGGTCGGCGCAGTGCGGAGCCGGAGGGACGGTGACACGTGTCCGACCCCCCGGGGAGCCTCTCCGCCGTCACCGTGGTCTTCGAAGCCGAGGTGCCGCTCCTCGAACTGCAGGCGAGGTCGATCGAGCGGCACGCGCAGGACGGGCTCTTCGAGGAGTACGTCGTCATCGACAACACCCGCGAAGGGCTGTCACCGCGAGCACGACAACGGATTCGCGCCGAGCTCGGCAGCCACGGCGACCTCCTCACCTTCACCTCGGGCGACCTCCTCGGCGCCGACGCGGACCTGGCCTCCTCGGGGTGGCGCTCGCAGCAGATCCTCAAGCTGATGGTCGCACGGCTGCTCATCACCGACCACTACGTCGTGCTGGACGCGAAGAACCACTTCATCGAGTCGACCACCCGCGCCGACTTCTTCGACCGGGCCACGGGGCGCCCGCACGGAGGGATCCACTCGTTCGAGCAGGATCCGCTCCGCCCGCAGCTCGAGCACGTGGCACTCGCACTCGGCCTCGACCCCGCGCTCGCGGTGCAGCGGTTCACCGCGGCGGCGCCGCCGGTGGTGCTCGACTGCCGGATCGTCAATGCGATCGTCGCCGATGTCGGCGGCGGAGACCCCCACCGGTTCCCGGTCGAGTTCGAACGGTCGGGGTACACCGAGTTCTTCCTCTATCCCGCGTGGCAGATCGCGAGGGGCGCCACGCTGGATGACCTGGTCTCGGGTCGCTCCCTGGCCAGCCCGACGGTCTCGGCGGGTGCGGCAGGGGTCGCCGACGTGCGCGCAGTGCTGGATCGGGCGGATGCCTCCGCTACGACGACGCTCGCGATCCACCGTCGCGCGCTCGCGAACCTGAGTTCCGAGAGTGCGCACGACCTGGCGGAGTTCTGGGCCCGTCACGGACTGTTCGGCACGAGCGGCGATGCGGAACGGTTCATCCGACGATTCCGAATCGTGTATCTGCGCGCGATGAGCGCCAAGCTGCTCCGCGAGCGGATGTCGCGCTGACGGCACCCCCATCAGCCATCCTCTCGGCGGCTCCGCTCCCGCCGCAGCAACCGGAGCATCGTCCACAGTTCGCCGAGATCTCGTCGCACGATCGGGAGCAACGCTGCGACGGCATAGGCGGCGACCGTCGCGATCGCGCCCAGGGGAACCTGGATCCAGACGCCCCACGGTTCGGCGAGGGTCACCGCGCCGAACGCCGCGAGCGCGCCCCAGGCGGCGAGGAGCGACATCCGTACGATTCCCCACGCGAGTATTCGCGTCGGTACGTCGTCGATCACCCGCGAGATCCAGAAGAGCGAGATCGGCCACGACAGCGCCGGCGCGATCGCATAACCGATCGCGACGCCGATCATCCCCCACTGCGAGCCGATCAGGATGGCGGCGACCTTGATCGTCACGCTCACGAGGTTGTACCGGAAGAGCGGGCCGGTGATGCCCTTCGAGACATATACCCAGTAACTCGCGGAGTTCAGTGTCTGGAACACCGCGGCGATGGCGAGGAGGCTGAGCACCGGCGCCGCCTCGGCCCAGCCCGGACCGAGCAGCAATGCCGTGACCGGCACGGCGGCTCCGATGACCCATGCGAGCACCACGACGATCGTGTAGCCGAGTCCCACCTGGCCGACGCGCACGAAGTCCCAGTACCGCGTGCCCTCGCCCTGGAGCCGGGAGAGAATCGGCACCGCGACGCTCGTGATCGGCGCCCGCAGCTGGTTCGCGGTGTTCATGACGAGGTGGAACGCACGGTTGTAGATGCCGAGCTGCGACGCCCCGAACCGCACGCCGATGACGACGGTGTCGACGTTGTTCCCGACGTACGTCACCATCTGCGTGGCGACCATGTTCCATCCGAAGCGAATGAAACCGCCGATGGCGACCCCCCGGCGCGGAAGCCCGGGAAGCCAGCCGGCGAAGAAGGCCACGAGGACGAGCGTCGCGAACGCCGTGCCGAGGAACTGCGCGACGAGGGCCCACGGTCCGACTCCCGCGAGCGCTGCGACGACGCCGACTCCGATGCCGACCAGCGCCGCGCTGACGTCGGTCGTCGAGAGTGCCGTGAATCGCAGTGACCGGTTCAGGCTGGCCCGGAACTGCGTCGCGATCCCGTTCAGCAGGAATGCGACCGAGGCGAGCTGTGCGAGCGGTGCGAGCTCCTCCACCCCGTAGAGGGCCGCGATCCCCCACGACGCGAGGAAGACGGCCACGGCGAGCGCGGCGCCTATCGCGGAGTTGATCCAGAAGAGGTTGTTCCGCTGTTGCGTGGTGAGCACCGGGGCCTGCACCGCAGCCTGGGAGAGTCCGAAGTCGCGGAAGACCTCGGCGATGCCGGCTACCGACATGACCATGGCGAAGAGCCCGAAGTCGGCCGGCGACAGCAGTCGCGCCATGATGACCACCGACGCGAGCTGGATGAGGATGCGGAGGCCCTGCCCGGCACTGGTGACGGCCGCCCCGCGAACCGCGCGCCGGCCGAGTCCTCCGCCCTCGGCGGACCGTTCGCTCATCGCCCCACGAGGGCTGCGCGCGACCGCGGATCGGATGTCGAGGAGCCGTCGTCGCGCATGCCTTCTCCGACCGTATGGAACATCAGAGCCGCCCCAGTCTATTGCGGCACGGTGCCGCCCGAGGCGTCGCAGGTCCCCCCGAAACGGGTACATTGCCGCCCGCTGCTCGCGTGCCTACGATGAAGGGCGGACATCAGCCGCCCTGGCGTGCCGCACGAGCGGCGGTCGACCGCCGACCCGGAGGTGGTCTGTGTGACCTCGGAGCGCGAGCGTCAGGAGCTCGACGCCGCGATCAGCCGGGTCGTGCAGCGGAACGCGTGCATCGGTTGCGGGCTCTGCACGCGTCTCGACACCTCGCTCGAGCTCGAACTGGAGGCCGATGGCTTCCTCAGGCCGCACCGCACCCGCGGCGCCGGTGTCGTCGTCGCCGGGGCTGCGCGCCGATTCGAGCAGTCCTGTCCCGGATGTCGCGTGGACGCCGTTCGCCCGCCGAGGAGCCGGCGGCACCCGACGATGGGTTCCTCCTTCGGCGTGTGGGAGGCGTGGGCGAGCGACGAGGCCGTCCGGCATCGCGGAAGCAGCGGCGGCGCCCTCACCGCCCTGCACGGCTGGCTCCTCGAGAGCGGACGGGCGAGCACGATCGCCTCCGCATCGGTCGCATCGGATGCCCGACGCACGGTCCCGGTGACGATCACGACGAAGGCCGCTGCGCTCGCGGCTGCAGGTTCGCGCTATGCGCCGGTGGGGGTCCTCTCGAATCCCGACGTGGCGTCGAGCGCGGCGATCACGGCCAAGCCGTGCGAGATCACGGCGATCAGGGCGCTCGGAGCAGCCGCTCGAACGCCGGGTGCCGGGGAGCCGATCCTCCTCTCGTTCTTCTGCGCGGGCACCCCGTCGCAGCACGCGACCGACGAACTCCTCGCCACGCTCGGAGTGCGGGCCGACGATCCCCTCGACGACCTCTGGTACCGCGGTCGGGGATGGCCCGGCCGATTCACGGTTCGCCGTGGGAACGGGGAGGCGTCGATGAGCTACGAGGAGTCGTGGGGCGGCGTCCTCGGCAGGGCGACGCACTGGCGGTGCAAGGTGTGCGCAGATGGCGTCGGTGAGTCGGCCGATGTCGTCGCCGCCGACTTCTGGGCGGTCGACGAGCGCGGCTACCCGGTGTTCACCGAGGGTGCCGGGTCGAGCGCGCTCATCGCGCGCACCGAACGGGGTCTCGAAGCCGTCCTCGCCGCCGTGTCAGCGGGAGCGATCGTGGTGCGGCCGATCCGCATGTCGGCGCTCGCCGACGTGCAGCCACTGCAGCGGAACCGTCGTGCATCGCTCTTCGGCCGTCTCCTCGGAAGTCGGTTCGCCGGCGTGCGCGGACCTCGCTATCGGGGATTCCGGCTGTGGGCCCTGGCGTTGGCGCACCCCCGTCTCAACCTGCGAGCGGCGCGCGGAACCCACGCGCGGCTTCGCCGCTCCAAGCCGGCCGCGGGATCCGCGCCGTGACGGGCCCGCGCGATGATCCCGGTGCCGCGGCCGACGGGATCGCGCTCATCGTCGTCAACTTCGACTCCTCGTCACTCCTCGCCGCGAACCTCGTCGATCCGCTCCTTCGCGCGGTCATCGGACGCGTCGTCGTCGTCGACAATCCGAGCTCGGCCGAGGAGACCACCCGCATCCGCGACCTGTGCGCAATGAACGGGTGGAGCCTCGTCGAGCTCCCGCGGAATGCCGGCTTCGGGGCGGGGGTCAACGCCGGTGTCGACCGCGCCCGGGAGCTCCGCTGCACGCGCGTGCTGGCACTCAACCCCGACGCGACGATCGACGCCGACTCGGTCCGGGTCCTCCTCTCCGAGAGCAGGGCGGACCCGCGCGCACTCGTCGGTCCCCGCGTCGTCCGCAGCGATGGGACGGTGTGGTTCGCCGGGGCGGTGCTCGACCCCCGGAACGGGACCACACGACGGGCCCGCGAAGCGGAGCTCACCGGCGACCGGACGTGGCAGACCGGAGCCTGCTTCATGGCCACGATCGCGATGTGGGACGACGTCGGAGGGTTCGATGACGACTACTTCATGTACTGGGAGGACATCGACCTGTCATGGCGCTGGCGCGACGCCGGGGGCACGCTGATCCTCCTCGCCGAGGCGACGGCCGTGCACGACGCCGGTGGCACCCAGACCGGCGCGGGCAAGTCGTCGTTGTACGTGTACTTCAACTGCCGCAATCGGCTGCTGTTCGCGCGAAAGCGACTCGCGTCGAGGTACGGACGACGGTGGTGGCCGGGCAGCATCGCCTACGCGTGGAACGTCGCCACACGTGGCAGCCGGCGGATGCTCGCGAAGCACCCGCTGCTGCTCTGGTCGGCGTTCCGGGGAACGCTCGCCGGCGCGTTCGGGGGATTCACGCCACGGGCGCCCGGCCGACGTCTCGGCGCGCAGACGAACGCCGCCGCCGCCCGTACTCATCATGCGCGTACCCGACCGAACCGGCCATCATGCCGAGGCCGCGGCTGACGGTTCGGAGTCCACGCGCCCGATGCCGCAGCGAACCCGATACTGCCCCGAACGCCCAACGCGCGCTTCCGGCGACGGCGCGTGCTCCTCCCCGGCCGAACGCCAGGACCCGCTCGGCGAGCCGTCCGACGGCCGATCGCGCGAGTGCGATCCGCACGCGCGCGGAGGTGTTGCCGAACCGGAAGACCCGCATCAGCACCCATGACCGCGTCAGGCGCTCACGATCCTCCTGCTCGATCACGACGGCATCCTGGGCCCAACGGATCGTGCCGCCGCGTCTCGTGAGCTGCAGGGTGAACATGCTGTCGCTTCCGCCGGTCAACCCGAATCGCTCGTCGAATGTGAGCCCGAGGCCGCGTATCTCATCGAGGTCGAGGAGGAGGTTGTTCGTCGCTGCCTCGCTCATCAGCTGACCGTGGATTCGTGTCGGGCGCACGAACGCGCCGGCTGCAGAGATCCACGGCTCCACGTCGTCGGGCAGCCGCGTCACGACGCGACCTGCGACGGCGGTCGGCCTGGTCGTCGTGTACATCGCGATCATGGCCGCCAGCCAGCCGGAGTCGGGGGTCTCGTCGTCGTCGAGGAAGAGCAGCGCGTCGGCGCTCGTGCACTCCGCGAGCGCTCGATTGCGAACCGCGGCGATGCCCGGACGTGGTTCGTTCACGTACCTCACGTGGTGTTCCTGCGCGACCTGTTCGCCCGACCCTGCGGGATCGTTGTCGATCACGAGGATCGAGCAGTGCATCTCCGCGTCGGGCCGGCCGTTCTCGGTGTCGACCTGCTGTTGGACTGCCGTCAGCGCGTTCGCGAGCCGGGCCGGCCGGTGAAAGGTCGGGATCACGATGACGAGGTCACGCACACGGCCGCCCGACGGCTCCGAATGCGCCGTCGGCACCGTGGACGGTGCGACCGTCGAGCGGTGGCTGCGTCGATCCATGGCCAGCCGATACGCGCGAGCGTGGGCGGCGCCCGCCTCCTGCCATTCGCGCGCGCTCAGGTCGGGGGCCGCTCCGGGCAGGTCTGCCCGGAACGCCTGCACGGCGTCGAGCAGGGCGCCCGGCGTGAGTTCTCCCGCGAATCGGTGAACCCACCCGGGCCCGACCTCCGAGGACAGGGCGCGATTGACGTCGTTGTCGGGCACGAGCACGGGGCGTCCGAGCGAGAGCGCCGCCAGCGCGGTTCCCGAGTTGTGCATGAACCGGTACGGCAGGACGACGATCTCGCTCGACGTCACCACCTCGACGAACTCGTGGTCACTGACGTAACGCAGCGTCACATCCAGCCCGCTGAGCCGCTCCGTCACGACGCGCAGTTCGTGCGCCACGGTTTCGTCTGTCGGTTCGCCGGCGATCCGGAGTGTGAGCGTCGGATCGATGGCGGATGCCTCGGCGTATGCGTCGACGAGGCGCTCGACCCCCTTGTACGGCTTGATCAGGCCCACGTACCCGAGCCGCCCGGGAACCACGGCGGCCTGCGGCATCCCGTCGAACCAGGTCCGGTAGTGCCCGTGCGGAATCAGCACCGAGGGCACGCCCTCGGCTTCGGGGGTCTGGGCGGCGATGCGGATCCGGACGTCCGTGCGCCGCTCCAATGAGCGCATGAGGGCACGATCCAGATATGGGCCCGACGGCGGCGTGACGTTGTGCACGGTGCGCACGACGGCGATCGGGCGAAGCCTCACCCGTGCAACGAGGCAGGCGAGCGCGGCCCGCTTGCCGGCCCTCGTCCACCAATGACGTGCAGCGAGCAGCGCGTCGGGCCAGTGGACGTGCAGCACGTCGTATCGCTCGGTCAGGGCAGCGCGCCAGGAGAAGGGGACGTGGTCGACCGACGGCTCATCGACGAGCACGGCCCGCAGCATGATGACGTACGGATTCGTGGTGTCCCTCGGTTCCCCGAAGGACTGCATCACCCGCATCGGACACACCCCCTGTCCTCGCGGACGTGGCCCTGCCAGCGTATCCGAGGGATGCCCGGCGGTCGACAGCGTCAGCCATCGTCCATGAGCCCTGCTCGACTCTCTCAGTCGGCTTGTGTACTATCCCCGGATGGCCGAAAAGGCCTGAAGACCGAAGCGCAGCCCCCCGCGGGACGCTCCACCGTCGGCGACGAGTGACGATGAAGAATCGCCGCTCGCCGACCTGAACGCAGAAGTCAAGGGAATGAAGCACAAGAAGCACAAGAAGCACAAGAAGAAGAACCACCTCGGACTCACGGCCCTCCTCGCAGCCTCCCTCGCGATCGTCCCGATCGCGGCGATCACCGCGGTCGCTCCGGCCTCGGCGAGCACGGTCTCCAGTGCCTCGGCGACGCTGAAGCCCGGGTCCTCCTCCCTGACGCGGGCTGCCGGGTCATGGACTGATGGAACCGCCACGCTGTCGACCAAGTACGCCGCGGTACCCACGAAGGGCGGCGGCCTGTACACCGGCGTCCGCGCTCGGGAATCGAACGGCAGCTACTACCTCGCCCACACGCGGACGTATCCCGACGGCACGGTCGACGCCACCATCCGCCGAATCGTGCAGGGCAATGGCACGTCCACCGAGACCGTCCTCTCGGCACGGCAGACTGTCGCGACGAAGGCCAAGGCCGGATCCGCGTTCTCGATCACGCTGCAGGCTACGGGCAGCGACCAGGTGAAGCTCCGCGCGACGGTGTCCGTCGGCACCGGGACCCCGCTCGTGCTCACGGCGACGGACTCGAGCTCGGCCGCCCTCGACCGGGCCGGCTCCGCAGCGGCATGGAAGTATCTCTCGACCTCCACGCCGCAGATCCCGATCGCGCCCGCGACGGTCACGTCGACTCCGGCCGCGGTGACGACCCCGACGCCGACCCCTGCGCCGACGCCGACCCCGACGCCGACCCCCACCCCGACGCCGACACCCACGCCGACGCCGACCCCCACTCCGACCCCCACCCCGACGCCGACACCGGACCCCGCGCCGTCCAACCCCGCTCCCGCGCCGGATGAGTACCCGAGCGCCGAGACGACCGGCGTTCCCGAGGGCACGAAGCTCACGGTCCACCAGGGCGACCTCACGGTGACCACCCCGGGCGCCGTGATCGACGGCGTCGAGGTGCGCGGTCTCCTGATCGTCAAGGCACCCGACGTGGTGATCAAGAACTCCCGCATCCTCGGCCGCGCGGTCACCAATCACGTCGGCCTCGTCTCGAACGTGAACTCGGGACTGCCGTTCACGATCATGGACTCGGAGATCACCGCCGCGGTGCCCTCGCCGTACAACAACGGCATCTTCGCCAGCGCGTTCACCGCGATCCGCGTCGACATCTCGAACGTGGTCGACCCGATCCGCGTGATCGGCGGCGACGTCGAGATCCGCGACTCGTGGCTGCACGACAACGACCACTACGAGCAGGACCCGCTGTGGAACGGCACGCCGAGCCACAGCGACTCGATCCAGATCGAGGCCGGCAACGACATCTCGATCACCGGGAACCGCATGAGCGGCGCTCACAACGCGGCGATCCAGATCACGCAGAACACGAGCAAGGCACAGCTCGGCAACATCCGCATCGCTGACAACTACTTCAACGACGGCGGCTGCACCGTGAACATCGCTCGAACGCCGGCACCGATCGGCACCTTCGCGGTGACCGACAACGAGTTCGGCCCCGACCGCAAGTTCAACGGGTGCGGCATCCTCGCGCCCGACATGAACGCACCGCAGCAGTCGGGCAACACCTGGGAGTCGACCGGTCAGCCCGTCGTGCGGACGGTCCTCAAGTAACCGAGGTCGCAGAAGCGACACTCGACGCGCGTCAGTTGCGGCCCGGGCTCCGAAGCTCGGGCCGCAGCGGCGCTCCGACGCTCGGTTCGCCCCGTGCCTCGAAGCGCGTCGAGGGCGCCGAAGTGGACGTCTCGAGGGCGACCGCGCCGCCGGAGAGGTGATGTGCGAGTTCGGGAAGCTCGAGTAGTGCGGACCCAGGATGTGGCACGAGCCGGCCAGCAGGTAGAGGTCGGCGACCGCGGCCCGCAACGCCGGACGACTGTTGTACGGCCCCTTGTCGGTCTGTCCGAGGCAGTCCGGGAATCGCCGCGCCACCCGCGCGAACGCGGCATCGGTGTCGGCGGAGACGTACAGGCCGAGCTCGGGCCGTTCCGCGCGGATCTCCTCGACGCGGTCGAGGTACCACTCCACCGGTGAGGCCCGCAGGGTCTCGTCGTGAGCGATCGAGTGCGCTCGGATCATGACGCCCAGATACGGCCGGTCAGCGGATGCCGCGGAGAGCTCCAGGATCGTTCGCCGGATCCCCTCCACGGGCTGGAGGGCGCGGAGCGCCGCATGCCATGAGGGCGCGCCCACGGGCAGGGTGAGGGCGTGCGCCGTGCGGATCTGCCACACACGTTCCGCCCGGGCTGCATCGTCGATCCACTCGAGGCCCGCATCGCGATACGGGTAGGCCGACTCGAGCATCCGCGATCGGATCGCCGACCAGCGTCGCGCGCGGAACTCCCAGAGCTCGTCGAGCCGCGCTCCGAATCCACGCCCCGTCGGCCAGACGTAGGCGAACGATCGCCCCTCATACCTGGCCAGCGCCTGCGCGCCGAGCACCACGCGCATCCGATTCCCGAGTCCATGATGGCGGCGCGTGACGGCGACCAGGCGACGGTCATTCCGGCTCAAGGGACCCCGCCTGGTGGGCAACGGGGGTGGTCACGCGGCTCCTGCGACGACTGGCCGTCGGCGCCGCCGGCTCGTCCGCCACGTAGTAGTAATCGTGCCGCGGACGTGGCTTCACCCGGTTCAGGACCACACCGGCGATGTGGGCGTCGGTGCGCTGGAGCGCTTCGATCGTCGCGGCGAGCTGCGCGCGACGCACCCGCGTCGTGTCCGCGACGATCAGGATCGAGTCCACCTGCTGGGCGATCATCGTCGCATCGGCCACCACTTGGACCGGGGCTGTGTCGATCACGACGAGGTCGTAGATTCCGACGACCTCCTGGATCACCTCCTTCATCCGCTCGGACGCGAGGAGCTCCGCCGGGTTCGGCGGAACGGCCCCCGACGGCAGGATCTCGAGCGTCGATCGCGGCCACGGCTGCACTGCGCTCCGGAGCGGTATCGCGTCGATCAGCACGGTGGTCAGGCCGACGGCCCCCACGAGGCCGTACGCGTCGGCGACCTTCGGCTTGCGGAGGTCGGCGTCGATGAGCAGCACGCGCTTGCCGGTCTCCGCGATGACGAATGCGAGGTTCGCGGCCATCCAGGTCTTCCCCTCCGCAGGTACCGACGAGGTGATCGCGAGGCTCCGGGTCTCATGGCTCGCCGACGCGAATCGAAGTCCGGATCGCACCTGCCGGAACGACTCCGCCGCGCTCCCGTTCGGCTGGCGGATCGCCACCGGCCGCGGGTCGGACGAGGACGGCGTCTGCTCGATCGAACCGAGGACCGGAAGATCCGTGATCGCCTTCAACGTCGCTTCCGAACGCACGCGCGTGTCGAGGGCGCTGGCGAGGACGACCGCGATCGATGAGAGGAGGAAGCCGATGAGCGCGCCGAGCAACGCGTCCTGCTGCTTGTTCGGGGAGCTCTGGAATGTCGCGGGGGTTGCCGGTTCGATCGACCGCGCGGTCACGGTGGCATTGCCGTCGGATGCATCGGGTGCGACCTCGTCGACCGCTTCGATGAGGGAGTCCGCCACGGCGTTCGCGATGCGAGCAGCGCGCTCGGAGTCGGTCGATCCGACCCGGATGTCGAGGATGACCGTGTTCTGCGGGATCGTCACGCTCATCGTCCGCCGCAGCTGGGCTGCGGTGAGGTCGCCGTCGAGCTCGTCGGCCACGGGCTCGAGGACGACTGCCGACGTCGCGAGCCTCGCGAACGACAGCATCTGCGCCTGCGTGTACGCCGAGCCCTGATTGATGTCGGAGCCGCTCGAGGCCGTCGCCAACGAGAAGTAGAGGGACGCGGTCGAATGGTAGATCGGCGTCACGGTGCTGGACGCCGCGAACGCCGCGACCCCGCCGAGGATGGTGGCGATGAGCACGATCCACCAGCGCTTGCGGAGCACTCCGATGGCGCGTGCCACGCTCATGCTGCTCGTCGTTGCGGTCACGGCCTCCACACCCGCTCTCTTCGGGCTCCGTCGGCGATGACGGAGCTGTCTCTGCCCGGCTGAGAGATGCTGTCGGCTCGCTCAAGTTTATACGAGGTGACCGCGACGCCCGCGAGGAACCACGCGAGGTAGCCGTACTGCGTGATGAGCGCCACCGTCGCGAACGCGGGGACCTGTGCGGCGATCGCGACGGCAGCCGGGGTGGCACGTCCCCGGATCAGGCCGAGGACGCACGTGATGATGGCCGCGACGAGGGCGAGCAGCGGCAGGATGCCGAAGCGCAGGCCGGTGAGCACGAGTTCGCTGTCGATGGACTGGAAGGACCCGTAGTAGGTCTCGCCCGTGGGCAGCACGGTCCAGCTCTTGGTGATCCCGAGGACCTGCATCTCCCCGATGAGCATCGCGAGGTCGGAGCGGTACTCCGCACTGCCGCCCGCCTCCTCGCCCGCTGCGGTGAACACGTCGCCCAGCAGCGGCGCGGCGATCGCGCCGGCGACGACGAGCAGGGCGACGACGCCGACGCGCATCGACCGGGTGATCCATCGACCGAGCAGCAGCACCGCGAGCAGGAGGGTGAGCGCCAGGGTGATCATGCCGATACGGCTGAAGCTCATCCCGACCGCGGCGAGGATCACCGACAGGCAGGCGAGGCGCACCCAAGTCGGCCACCGGGTGACGATCACGAAGACCGAGCTCATCGCCAGTGCGCTCGCGAAGGCGATCGAGTGGCCGAACGCGCCTTCGGCACGGACGAAGCCGGCCCTCGGCTGCAGCTCGTGCCAGGTGTTCCACGCGCCGTTCGGCATGGCGATTCCGACGAACGGATTGAAGCCGGTGGCGAACTCGATGATGCCGAGCACGGCCGCGACGGTCGCCGCGATGGCGATGCACGTGTACAGCCAAGCCGAATCGACGCGTGCGAGCACGACGCGTCCCCAGACGTAGGGGACGAGCCATCCGACGAGGACGATGAGGACGTGGCCCCATGTCGCGCCGCCCACCACGTATGCGGCGAGCACGAGGAGGGCGAATCCGACGAACAGGACGTCCACGTACGAGAACGTGAAGTCCGAAGTGGCCCACGCGGCGAGCGCGATGACCGTGACCGCGGTCACCGCGGACCAGTAGATCCCGGCCTGCGCGCCGACCCAGATCGGTACGAGGAAGCACAGCGCCGCCCACCCGGCGACGACGACTCGGGGCGCTCGACGTGCGACGTACCAGGCCGCGACGAGCGCCCCGACCGCCACGAGCAGCAGCAGCACGGTCCGCAGGTCGAGGCCGTCCGTCACGTCGCCACCCACCGTTCCCTAGGCGATTCCTCGTCACGGTCCATAGGATCGAGACGGCGCCGGCGCCGCGCAGAGTGGAGAACGAAGTGCGCGTACTCGTGTTGTGGGCGGATGAGCACTCCCCGAACCTCGGCGTGCGGGTCCTTGCTCGCGGGAGCCGCGACCTCATCAGCCGCGTGTGGCCCGATGCGGAGTTCGAGTTCGCCGACTTCACGTCTCGTCCGCCGCAGGTACCATGGGGTCGCGTCCGCTCGCTCGTGAAGGAGCGGGTGGTCGGACGGCTCGGCATGAAGTCCTGGCTCGAGGGATTCGACCTGGTCTGGGACACCCGCTCGGGCGACAGCTTCTCGGACATCTACGGATCGCATCGGCACTCCGTGATGTCCACGGTCCACGAGTTCGCCGCCCAGACCGGTCGCCCGGTCGTCATGGCCCCGCAGACGATCGGCCCCTTCAGCACGGTCTCCGGTCGGATGCTCGGCCGCCGCTCCCTCCACCGTTCGGCGCTCGTCTTCGCGCGAGACCCGGTGAGCGCCGCCGCGGCTGCGGCGCTCGGTCGGCCGGTCGATGCCGTCACGAGCGACCTCGCCTTCGCCATCGCTCCGCCGGAGCCGGCCGACCGAAATCGCGACGTCATCCTCAATGTCTCGGGTCTGCTCTGGCAGGAGAATCCCCATCTCGACGCGCGTGCGTATCGGGAGGCGGTGACCGCGATCGTCCGGATGCTGCTGATTGAATCCCGGTCGGTCGCCGTCCTGCCGCACGTGCTCGACTCGCACGATCGCGACAATGATGCGCCGGCAGTCGACGCCCTCGCCGCGGAGTTCGGCGCGGACCTCGAGGTCGTCGCGCCGCGGGACCTCGACGACGCCCGATCGATCATCGCCGACTCGAGGGTCCTGATCGGCGCGCGCATGCACGCCTGCCTGAACGCCCTCTCGACTGGGGTCCCGGCGATCGCCATGGCGTACTCGCGCAAGTTCGCACCGCTCTTCGACGCGATCGGATGGCCGTACTCGATCCCGCCCGCGAACCCCGGCGACGACGATACCGCCGCGGCGGCCGCACGAGTCCTCGAGATGCTCGCCGACCCGTCACTCGAACGGCTGGCGCTGGAAACCCGAGCGCGGGGGCGGGCCTCCATGGCTCCGATGCTGCCCGCGCTGGGATCGCTCTCCCTTCCGTCCTGATCGGTCACCTGGTCGTCTCATCTCAGTTCGGCGCCACCACGTTCAGGTGGTCGAAGCCGATGCCGATGGGACCGTTGGTCGCGGTACCCGACACGTAGGTGGTGATCGCGAGCTGGCCCGTGCCCTGCAGGCCGGCGGTGCTGTCCGTCGACGCCACGAACCAATCGGCGGGCTCGGGCTGTCCCTGCGCCCAGACCTTCACCTGCACGGTCGTCGATGCTCCCGTGCTCACCGTGCGCACCCGCACCTCCAGGGTGGCGCCCGCGGTGTGCGTGTACCCGGTGAGGATCCGGTTGGACAGCAGGGTCTCGGTGGTGCCGACCAGGCGCGCGACGCTGACGTTCACGACGCCCGTCGCCGAGAACCGCAGCTTCGCCCGGTACTCGCCCGCCGCAGTCTTGCGGGGTGCGACGTTGACGTGCGCGCCGCCGCCGTTGGCGACCTTGTCGATCGACACGCTGACTCGCGCATCGGTGCCCGCCGGCAGGGTGCCCGAGAGCGTCGTTGCGCGGGTCTGGCTGTTCATGACGCTCAGCAGCCCGACGCTCCCGTCCACCGACGATCCCGACACGGCGCTCCAGCTGCCGCCGGCGTCGGCGGTGCCCCAGCCGCTGGCCGAAGTGCGCTGGAACTCGTCGGCCGCGAGCGTGGTCGCCTCGGCGACGGTGACCGGCTGCGTCACCGAGTCGGATGCCCCGAGGCTGTCGACCACCGTCAGCGTGACGTTGTACGTCCCGGCGGTGTCGTAGGGGTGGCTCGGCGCGGGCTGCGTGGAAGTGCCGCCGTCACCGAAGTTCCACGCGTACGACGCGATGGTCGCGCCATCCGCCGCCGTCGACGTCGTCCCGTCGAATGCGACCGAGAGACCATCGACCTGGGTGCCGAACGCCGCCGTCGGGTTCGCGTGCGGCGGTGCCACGGTGACGTTCTTCGACGTCGACGCCGTCAGGCCCAGGCTGTCCGTCACCGTCAGCGTGACCGTGTAGGTGCCGCCGTTCGCGTACGGATGCGTCGCGGTGACGCCGCTGCCTGCCGCGGTGCCGTCGCCCCAGTTCCAGCTGTACGCGGTGATCGTGCGACCGGGAGGCGCCGAGGAGGTCGAGCCGTTCACCGAGACCTCGAGGTCGTCGGTGGTCGACGTGAACGCGGCGGTCGGTGCGGCGACGCCCGTGCCTTTCAGGTAGTGCTCGGACACCTCCTGCGAGGTCAGCACGCGGTTGTAGACCGCGACCTCATCCATCTGGCCGTTGAAGTAGTCCGAAGACGGTCGGCTGGGCCAGCTCGCGAGGTTGTCCCCGCCGACACGCCAGTACCCGTTGTAGGCCTGCGAGGTGTTGTCCGGCAGGGCGCCGACCAGCTGGCCGTCGACGAAGAGCTTCATGCCGTCCCAGCCCTGGGACGCCACCATATGGTGCCAGTTGCCGTCGCGGTAGGCGTTCGCGCTGGTGACCGTCCGAACGATGCCGGGGTGCGTGCCGAACGTCAGCCGGCCGTCATTCCGCATGTACACATGGCGGTCGTAGTTGCTGGAGGTGCCGGCGGCCGAGTTGCCGTATCCGATCAGCTTCCCGCCAGTCGTCGTCGTCGTCTTGAACCACAGTTCCGTGGAGTACTGCTGCCCGACGCTCGTCTGGCTCGTGGAGTTCAGGAATCCGGACGTGGTCCCGCTGAAGTTGTACGACGGTCCCGGCTCGGAGGGCAGCGCGCCGCCGGAGTTGGAGGTCACGCCTGACCGCACGACCGCGTCGTTGTTCCCGACGAGGTCATTCGCACCCTGCGCGGCGGTGCCGCCCAGTCGCCAGTACAGCGACGCGCCGTCGTCCATGACGGATTCGGCGTACTGCGAGCCCGCGACGTCCGTCACCGTCGTGGAGACGGTCTGGCTGTTCGCGGTGTTCCCGTCGCCGTCGATGGCCACGACCCGGTAGTTCGGCGTCGAGCCGGCCGGAAGGGTGTCCGTGAGCACGACCTGCGGTCGGCTCCAGTACGTCGCCTGCACGGTCGTGGTCGCCACGGGCTGCCCACCACCGTTGCGGATGAGCCGGTACGTGAGGTTCAGGTCGTCACGATCCCAGTTGGCAGGGATCGAGACCCGCACCTTGCCGCTCGTCGTCGATGAGACGGCCGGCACCCAGTTCTCGTCGGACAGCCTCGGCCCGGAGTTCGCTCCGGTGGAGGGGTTTCGCGAGAAGCGAGTGATGCCCTGCGATCGCTGGCCATTGACGAACCCCTGCTCGCCGCCGACGAGCAGGTAGTCGCCCGCGCCGGTCGCAGTCCAGCCGGCCTGGCCACCGCCGGCGCCGCCTGTGATCCAGTCGGGGTACCAGTTCACGACCGCCGGTGCCGGATAGCCGCTCCAGTCGGCGTAGATGTTGTTGACGTTGAACGTCCGCAGCAGAATACCCTTCGGGGCCGCGGTGTAAACCGTCGCATTGCGCATGTTGCCTGGGTTCCCAGAGAGCTGCGGCATGCCGTTCATGGTCTCGCACGCGTGCTCATGTCCAGTCGAGTAGACGTTCGTGCCGTCGGAGTACACGCCGTAGTGGTCGCCGTGGCAGTCGGCGATCCACCGGATCGCGCCGCTTCCCGGCTCGGCCGCGAACAGGCCCTCGAGGTTGCCGGTGGCCTTGTCCGCGTACACCCATCCGGTGCCGTAGATGGCGTTGGCGTCCGCCTCGAGTTCCCAGATGCCCGCCTTGCCGGCCTGACCGGCGCCGGCGGCGACGCCGTTCTTCACGATGGAGGGAGCGGTCCAGGGCAGGATCGCACCGGAGCTGAGATCGAGTGCCGCGAGGCCTCGCTGGGACACGTTGTTGACCGCCCCGAACCGCCCCGCGACGATGAGCTTGTCATTCGAGGGCGTCAGCACCATGCTGTCGACCTGCAGGTCGGTCGTCGGTGCCCATCCGAGCAGGGCGCCGCTCGTGCTGAACGCCATGAGGTTCTTGCGGGCGACCCCGGCTCCGGCGCTGATCAGGCCGCCCACGTAGACCGCGGAGCTCGTGACCTCGATCGCGTTGACGTACGATCCGCCGACGGCCGGCCTGAACGTCGTCAGGAGCGCGCCGGTCGCGGCGTCGAAGGCGGCGATGTTGAACCGGGTCTGACCGCCGATCGAGGTGAAGCTGCCGCCGACGTAGATGCGCGCACCGTCGGGCGAGGCCTTGATGACCTTCACCTGGCCATTGATCTGCGGAGCGAACGAGGTGATCACGCCCGTGGTGAGGTTGTAGGCGAGGATGTTGCTGCGCGGCATGAGGCTCGTTCCCGGTGCGGCGCCCGCGGGCCGGGCGTTCGAGAAGCTGCCGCCGGCGAACACGGTGTTGCCGACGACGTCCTGCGTCCACACGATGCCGGAGTCGATCTGCACGGTGGGCAGGGGATCGGCGGTGACCGTCGAACTGTTCCGCTGCTCGATCGGTGCCGGACCGTTCTCGGCCGCCGATGCGGGAGCGGCGGTGCCGAACAACATCCCGACTGCGACGACGGCGGCCGCCGTGAGCATGGCGAGACCTCTCCTGCTCCGGCTGGACTCGAGCTCCATGATCTGCTCCTCATTCGTGCTTCAGGCGACGGATCCGTGGAACACGACCACCGGCGCACCCGCCGCGTAGTCGACCGTCAACGTGATCTCGTGCCGCGTGTCCTCGGGGATCCGGAACACGTAGGTTCCTTCGGCGGCTTCGCCGTCGTCGAAGGTTCCGATCGCCGGCGCTGCCGGCGAAGAGGTGGTGGGTACTGCGACGTTTCCGGCCGCATCGACGAGCGAGACCGTCGCCCCGCCCAGATCGAGCGGCGCACCGGACTCGTTCTCGAACCGGATGGTGGCCACGACCGCGGGGCCGGCGACTTCGCCCGGCGTCTCGGCTTCCACCGTGGTGCCGGTGATCTCGATGACCGAGACGCGGACCCCGGTGTCGAGCTCCACGACATCGTCGAGTTCTGCCTCCTGCACCGGTACCGGTGGCGCATCCTCGATGACATCGTCGATCGTGGTGTCGCCTGGCGCCGGGACTTCGGTCGTCCGGGGCTTCTCGGATTCGACCGGCGCGGAGGTCTCGGATTCGGCCGGCGCGGATGCGATGCACCCTGCGAGCGACCCGACGACGAGCAGCGAGCACACCATCGCCGTGACCGCTGCGCTCAGCAGCGAGCCTTCATCGGCTGATCCGGAACGGATCCGATTGTGCCTCACGAGTACCTCGACCTTGCTCGACCGCGAGCGTGCATGCGCGCGCGCAATCTCAGCGACGACCGGGCCATCGATTGCGGTCGACGTCGGGTCGCCCAGTCCGGTCCCCGTTGGGGTGGAGCCTACGCCTCGGAAACGCCGACCCCAATACCCCCGTCCGCGGGGTGAGGATTATTCAACTTCGACTGGAGGGCGCACTCGAAGAGAGGTCGGACCGCGTCGATCATGACGTGGATTCCCCACAATCGTGAGGCGACGGCTGCGTGCCTCAGGGTTCAGAGCTGGCCCCCGGCGACGCCGAACGTGTCGCACGCTCCGGCGCCCCGCTGGTACCCGACCGCGAACCACCGCTGCCGCTGCTCGCTCGTGCCATGGGTGAACGTGTGCGGACTCACCTGCCCCTGCGTGGCCTGCTGGATGCGATCGTCACCGACCGCGGCCGCGGCATCGAGGGCATCGCGGATCTCGGCTTCGGTCGGTTCCTGCAGGAAGGGCACCCCGCTGTCGTCGGGCACGGTCGCGGCATCCGCCGTCCACGCTCCCGCGAAGCAATCGGCCTGCAGCTCGACCCGCACCGCGTTCGACGCCGGGCCGGTCTGCCCGTCCTGCGCGCGTTCGAGGATGCCGCCGATGTTCTGGATGTGATGGCCCCACTCGTGCGCGACGACGTACATCTGCGCGAGCGGCCCCCCGCTCGCCCCGAACCGGCTGCGCAGCTCGTCGTAGAAGGTCACGTCCATGTAGATGGTCCGGTCGGGCGGGCAGTAGAACGGCCCGGTCGCCGACGATGCGCTGCCGCACTCCGTGGTCGTCGCGGCAGTGAACAGGATCAGGTCCTGCGGGCCCACGTAGTCGGCGAGTCCGATCGCCGGACCCTCGGTCGACCAGTACGCCTCGAGGGAGGCCGATGCCCCCTTCATGCGGCACTCGATGTCCTCGTTCGCGTCCTCCCCGGTCAGGCACTGCTCGAGCGACGAGTCCTCGGCGGGCTGCTGCTCGCCGCCGGCGAGGAGCCCGGTGAGGTCGACGCCGAGGAACTGCGACAGCACGAACAGCGCGATCACGCCGATTCCGCCGCCCGCCACGGCGATGCCCGTGTTGCGCCCGCGCTTGGAGGCCTTGCCGCGGCTGATGTCCGCATCGGGATTGAACGTCATGAGCCGAAGCTACTCCGCGACATCCGAACTGTCAGGGGCTTGATCGCCGTGGGGATCTTCTGCAAAGCGATCGGTCGCGGTGATGAGCGCGTCGAGGATGCCGGGCTCGTCGTAGGCGTGGCCGGCGTCGTCGACGATGGTGAACTCGGCCTCGGGCCAGGCGCGATGCAGGTCCCACGCCGTCATCACGGGCGTGCACATGTCGTAGCGTCCCTGCACGATCACGGCCGGGATGCCGCTGAGCCGCGTCGCATCGCGTATCAGCTGTCCCTCCTCCCACCATCCGCCGTGGCGGAAGTAGTGGTTCTCGATGCGCGCGAACGCCGCGGCGTACTCGGGCGCCGTGAACCGGGCGATCGTCTCGGCCTGCGGCAGGAGCGTGATGGTCGACGACTCCCACCGCGACCACGCGATCGCGGCGGGCTCGTACACGTCGGGGTCCGTGTCGGCGAGGAGGCGCCCGTACGCCTCGATGAGATGCGCTCGCTCGGCTGCGGGAACGGGAGCGAGGAAGTCCTCCCACAGGTCGGGGAACACGGCCGACGCGCCGCCCTCGTAGAACCAGTCGAGCTCCTGCCTGCGCAACGTGAAGATGCCGCGCAGCACGAGCTCGGTGACCCGCTCGGGGTGCGTCTGCGCGTAGGCGAGGCCCAGTGCGCTCCCCCACGAGCCGCCGAACACCTGCCAGCGATCGATGCCGAGATGCCCGCGCAACCGCTCCATGTCGGCGACGAGGTGCCAGGTCGTGTTCGCCGAGAGATCGGCGTTCGGCTCGCTCGCGTGCGGGATCGAGAACCCGCAGCCCCGCTGGTCGAACAGCACGATGCGGTAGCGCTCGGGATCGAACAGCCGACGGTGCGACGGGCTGGTGCCCGCCCCGGGTCCGCCGTGGAGGAACACCACCGGCTTGCCGCTGCGGTTGCCCGACACCTCCCAGTAGATGTGCTGTCCGTCCCCCACGTCGAGCATGCCGGTCTCCAGCGGCTCGATCTCCGGATACAACTCTCGCATCTGCTCACGGTAGCGAGCGACGGATGCCCCGCCCGGGTGCCGCGCCGCAGCACGCGGCGCATCGCCCGGCGTAGGCTCGGCGTATGAGCACCGCACCGGTCAGGATCACGATCACCGGAGCCGGAGGGCAGATCGGATACGCCCTCCTCTTCCGCATCGCCTCGGGCGCCATGCTCGGCCCCGAGACGCCGGTCCGCCTCAACCTGCTCGAGATCCCGCAGGGGCTGAAGCCGGCCGAAGGCGCCGCCCTCGAGTTGCAGGATTCCGCCTTCCCACTGCTCGCGCACGTCGACATCTACGACGATGCCGAGGCCGCCTTCGACGGCGCGAACATCGCATTGCTCGTCGGCGCGCGACCGCGTGGCCCGGGCATGGAGCGCGGCGACCTGCTCACCGCGAACGGCGGCATCTTCGGCCCGCAGGGAGCCGCGATCAACGCCGGCGCGGCCGATGACATCCGGGTGGTCGCAGTGGGCAACCCCGCGAACACGAACGCGCTCATCGCGGCGGCGCACGCACCGGATGTCCCGCGCGAGCGGTTCACCGCCCTCACCCGCCTCGACCACAACCGCGCCGTCGGCCAGCTCGCGGCCACCCTCGCCGCCTCGGTCGGCGACATCCGTGGCCTCACGATCTGGGGCAATCACTCGGCGACGCAGTTCCCCGACGTCGCGCACGCGACCGCCGCGGGCGATTCGGTGCCCGCACTGCTCGCCGCCCGCCTCGGCGGTGTCGACGCCGCCAGGCACTGGCTCGTCGACGAGTTCATCCCGCGCGTGGCCAAACGCGGCGCCGAGATCATCGAGGTGAAGGGATCGTCGTCGGTGGCGTCGGCGGCCTCGGCGACCATCGATCACGTGCGCGACTGGGTCGGCGGCACCCCCGACGGGTGGACGAGTGCGGCGGTCGTCTCCGATGGGTCGTACGGCGTGCCCGAGGGTCTCATCTCGTCGTTCCCCGTGGTGTCGGAGGCGGGAACCTGGCAGGTCGTGCAGGGGCTCGAGGTCGACGAGTTCGCGCGGGGCCGCATCGCAGCGTCCGTTGCGGAGCTCGAGGACGAGCGCGAGGCCGTGCGCTCGCTCGGCCTCATCTGACTGACGGGCGCGCACGGGCGGGGCAGACGAAGGGACGGGCCGATGACGGACGCAACGACGCTCGACCTGTCGGGCTACGACCTCGTGGTCGACGAGCAGTTCGACGGGAACGACCTGGCCGAGACGCGCTGGTTGCCCTACTACACGCCGCACTGGAGCTCGAGGGCGGCGACCCGCGGCCGCTCCGAGGTCTCAGGCGGCACGCTGAAGCTCCGCATCGACGCAGACACAGACCCCTGGTCGCCCGAGTACGACGGCGACGTGCGCGTCTCCCACCTCCAGACCGGCCAGTTCTCGGGACCGTTGGGCAGCCCGGAGGGCCAGCATCGGTTCCGCGCGGGACTCGTCGTGCACGAGGAGCAGGACGAGGAGCGGCTCTGGCTGCCGCACTTCGGCGTGATCGAGGCGCGGGTCCGCGGCATCCGCCACCCCTCGGCCATGGTCGCCCTGTGGCCGATCGGCTTCGAGGACCAGCGGGTGAACTGCGGCGAGATCTGCATATTCGAGATCTTCGGCAGTGAGATCGACGATACCGGCGGTCTCGTCGGTGTCGGGGTCAAGCCCCAGCGCGACCCGCGACTCGTGATGGACTTCGAGAAGGTGCGGGTCGACGGCGACCTCACGGCCTTCCATGATTACGCCGTCGAATGGCTGCCCGATCGTCTCCGGTTCTTCATCGACGGGCGGCTCGTGAAGGTCGTCGAGCAGTCGATCGACTACCCCGTGCAGCTCATGCTCGATGTCTACGAACTGCCGACGGATGCCCTGCGCGACACGTCCGCGCATCCGCTGGTGTTCGAGGTGGCGCACGTGCGCGAGTACCGTCCGCGCGTCACCTGATCGCGCACCTAGGCTGGTGGCATGGCCGCCGGAACCCCCTCACCCAATGCCCGCCGCAAGCAGATCATCGTCGGCATCGTCGTCGGCCTGCTCGTCGGCGTCGTGGTGAGCCTCTGGACGGGCTTCTGGCTGTGGCTGGCGGCGGGCGCCGCAGTCGGCCTCGCGGCCGGCGCGCTCATGAAGCCGCCCGCGGAGTAGCTCAGCCCTCGTCGACCGGCCCGACGTACGCCACGATGCCGTCGATGACCCGCGCCAGGCCGAACTCGAAGGCGTCGTCGGGATCCGCCGGAGCGTTGTAGGCCTCACCCGCGGCCTGTCCGACGCGTGCAGACACCGGGTAGCGCTCCGAGTCCATGATCTGCTCGAGCAGCGGCGCATTGCGCTCCCACCACTCGACGTCGGATTCCTCACTCGAGACGCGCAACCGCTCGACGTCGACGTGGGCGCGTGCGGGTCCCGCCACGAACCCGATCAGCAGGGTGATGACGCGGTCGATGTCGAGGTCGGTCAGGCCCAGTCCGTCGACGGCTCGCAGGCACCACTCCCAATGATCTGAGACGTTGGGCCCGAGCGGCGGCCGGCTCGTATCGATCGAGAGGAGCCACGGATGCCGCAGGTACTCGCTCCACTGGAACCGGGCGATTCCCGCGAGTCGGTCGCGAAGCGACCCTTCGAGCACGGGCAGCGGCACCTCGCCCGCTGCGTGGTCGACCATGAGGTCGATGAGCTCGGCCTTGCCGGGCACGTAGGTGTAGACCGACATCGGCTTGAGCCCGAGGCGATCCGCGATGCGACGCATCGAGAGCGCATCGATGCCCTCGTCGTCGGCGAGCTGGATCGCGGCGGCGACGACCTCGTCGACACTCGACCGCTGCTTCGGCCCGCGTGTGCCGACGGGGTCGCCGAGGCGTGCTCGCCAGAGCAGCCTCAACGTGCGATCGGCTTCGCCCCGCCCCGTGGATTCGGTCGCCATGCGGGCTAGCATACATTCTCCGTATGGTGTACGCTCGCGATCGGAATAATTCCGTACAGAGTACGTTGAAGGAGAGCGATGACTCCGCCCACCACCCCCGAACCGATATCCCACCCAGCCCTTCACGCCGCCGGACTCCGCAAGCGCTATGGCCGCGCCACAGCGCTCGACGGGTTCGATCTCGACGTCGAGCCCGGCACCGTGCATGGATTGCTCGGCCCGAACGGCGCCGGCAAGACGACCGCGGTGCGCTGCCTCACCACCCTCACGACGATCGACACCGGCACCGCGACGATCGACGGCATCGACATCCGGCGCCATCCCGCCGCGGTCCGCGAGCGCATCGGCCTCGTCGGCCAGTTCCACGCCGTCGACGAAGCGCTCACCGCCCGCCAGAACCTCGTGCTCTTCGCCCGCCTCAGCGGCATCTCGAAGTCCCGCGCACGAGCACGAGCACACGACCTCCTCGACGCCTTCGAACTGGCGGATGCCGCCGACCGGGCGGTCGCCGGATTCTCGGGCGGCATGCGCCGACGCCTCGA
Organism: uncultured Actinomycetota bacterium; assembly: GCA_963758615.1. Taxonomy (GTDB): domain Bacteria; phylum Actinomycetota; class Actinomycetes; order Actinomycetales; family Microbacteriaceae; genus Agromyces. The sequence goes on from CAVWVZ010000012.1 coordinate 64,443, forward strand.
CATCGCCGCGAGCCTCGTGCTGACCCCCGCCATCCTCTTCCTCGACGAGCCGACCACCGGCCTCGACCCGCGTGGCCGCGCCACGGTGTGGCAGGCGGTGCGCGAGATCGCGGCGGCCGGCACGACGGTGCTGCTCACCACCCAGTACCTCGACGAGGCCGACCAGCTCGCGAGCCGGGTGTCGGTCATGGACCACGGCCGCGTCATCGCCGAAGGGCGCCCCGACGACCTCAAGCGCCGCCTCGGCGGCGACCGGGTCGACGCGGTACTCGCCGATGGAGAACGCCTCGCCGAGGCGGTCGAGGCCATAGCTCGGGCGACGGGGGCCGCGGCATCCGTCGATCCCGATACCCGCACGGTGACCATCGAGGTCGCCGACGGCGCGCGAGCGCTCGCGCCGATCGTGCGCGAGCTCGACGCTGCCGGCCTCACCGTAGACGATCTCGCCCTGCGCCGCCCCACGCTCGATGAGGTGTTCCTGCACCTCACCGGCGGCGCCGCCCTCGACACCGCCCAGGAGGCACGATGACGACCACCCGCTCCCCCATCGCCGCGGCCGCCGGCCTGCGCGACCGCCGCCCGAATCCCTTGCGCGAGGGGCTGCTCATCGCGGGTCGCGACGCCCTGCACCAGATCCGCGAACCGTGGGGCATCGTGTTCGGCCTCGCGTTCAACATCATGCTCATCCTGATGTTCGGCTTCCTCTTCGGCGGCGCGATCGAACTGCCCGGAGGCGGCGACTACATCGCGTTCCTGCTGCCCGGCATGTTCGCGCTCGCGATGCTCTTCGGCCTCGAATCGACCATGACCGCGATGGCCGAAGACGCCAAGCGCGGCATCACCGACCGCTTCCGCTCGCTGCCGATCACGAGCGCCTCGGTGGCACTCGGCCGTGCGATCGCCGACCTCGGCTCGTCGGCCCTGAGCCTCGCGGTGCTCATGCTCGGCGGCCTGCTCATCGGCTGGTACCCGACGACGGGGCCTGCCGAGATCGCCCTCGCCGTCGTGCTGCTGCTCTGGCTGCGATTCGCCCTGCTCTGGCTCGGCATCTTCCTCGGCCTCCACTTCCGCGGTCCGGGGGCGACCACGGCGGTCCAGGTGCTCGTCTGGCCGATCGGCTTCCTCTCCACGGTGTTCGTCTCGGCCGAGACGATGCCCCCGTGGCTCGGCACGATCGCCGAGTGGAACCCCGTGTCGGCGACGGCGACCGCCGCGCGCGAGCTGTTCGGCAATCCGACCGGCGCGACGAGCGGATGGCTCGCCGAGAACGCCGTGGTCGCGGCATCCGTGTGGCCACTCGTGATCACCGCCGTGTTCCTGCCGCTCGCGGCGGCGGCATACCGGCGCCTGCGGCACTGACCGGCACCCGACGACGAAGGCCGGGTCCCCATCAGGGACCCGGCCTTCGTGACGTGCGGATGCTACTTCTTGGACTTCTCGGGCACCGGCATCGTGCCCGCCTCCCGCTGCGCCGCGTAGTACGCGCGCGCCTCGTCCTGACGCTCGAGCTCGGCGCCCGACGCGATCTTCGCGCGCAGGTGCTCGGGCGTGTAGCCGAACGAGTCGACGAGGTCCTGCGCGTGCGGGCGGAGCCGCTCGAGCAGGCGGTCGATGTAGGCGGTGACGGCCTGCGCGCGCTGCGGCGAGAGCCGCCCGTTCATGAGGTACCAGGCGAGGTGCTTCTCGACGAGGCCGAGGCCGAACAGGTCGCGCACCCACGTGAGCACCTGCTTGGTGCCGGGGTCGGTCGTCTTCGCGAGGCCGCGCGTGAATGCCTCCCACTGCAGCAGCTCGGCGTGCGCGCGGGCCGCTTCGATCAGCTGGTCCTGGTGGCGGTTGAACGCCGCGGCCGCATCGGCCTTGGGCAGCTTGCGCGCGTCGCGAAGAGCCCCGGCGATCTCGGCGATCATCGCCTCGACGCGGTCGGTCAGCAGCTCGCGCTGCGTGTTCTCGTCACGCAGCTCGGAGACCGAACGGGCCGTCGAGCCGAAGTCGGCGATCGGTCTGCGCCAGCCGCCGGAGGCCGGTGCCGTGGTAGGCGCGCTCGGCAGTCGACTGCACGACGTACCGCGCCATCGCGCCGGCGTCGGCGTTCGCGAACTGCTTCGAGAAGTCGGTGAGCAGGCGCTTGGCCACGAGCTGCAGCAGCACGTTGTTGTCGCCCTCGAAGGTCACGTAGATGTCGAGGTCCTGCCGCAGTCCGACGATGCGGTTCTCGGCGAGGAAGCCGGCACCGCCGGTCGCCTCGCGGGCCTCCTGCAACGTCTCGAGCGCGTGCCACGTCGACAGGGGCTTCAGCGCGGCGGCGATCGTCTCGAGGTCCTGACGGTCGTCGTCGGTGTCGGCCTTGCCCGAGAACACCGCGTCGAACTTCACGAGGAACTCGTCGTGCGCGAAGATCTGCGCGTACGTCGTCGCGAGCTTGGGAAGCAGGCGGCGCTGGTGGCGCTGGTAGTCGAGCAGCACCTCCTCGTCGGTGTCGCTCGCGGCGTTGAACTGGCGGCGCTGGTTGCCGTAGGTGATCGCGATCGTGAGTGCCACCGCGGCAGCGCTCGTGGCCGCGCCGTCGAGCGAGACACGGCCCTGGACGAGCGTGCCGAGCATCGTGAAGAAGCGGCGGCCGGGGCTCGCGATCGGGCTGGAGTAGGTGCCGTCCTCGGCGACCGAGCCGTAGCGGTTCAGCAGGTTCTCGCGCGGCACGCGCACGTTCGTGAAGTGCAGCCGCCCGTTGTCGATGCCGTTGAGGCCGCCCTTCAGTCCGTCGTCCTCGCCGCCGATGCCCTTGAGGAACCCGCCCTTGGTGTTGCGGATCGGAACGTAGAAGGCGTGCACGCCGTGGTTGACGCCCTTGGTGATGAGCTGCGCGAACACCACCGCCGCAGTGCCGTGCAGCGCCGCGTTGCCGAGGTAGTCCTTCCACGCGCCGCGGAACGGCGTGTTGATCACGAACTGCTGCTTGGCCTCGTCGTATGTCGCCGTCGTGCCGATCGCCGCGACATCCGAACCGTGTCCGGTCTCGGTCATCGCGAACGCGCCCGGCACCTTCAGCGACATGATGTCGGGCAGGAAGGTCTCGTGGTGGTACTCGGTGCCCAGGTGCAGCACGGCGGCACCGAAGAGGCCCCACTGCACGCCCGACTTGATCTGCAGGCTCGGGTCGGCGATGACGAGCTCCTCGAACGAGGCGATGTTGCCGCCGTGGTCTTCGTGACCGCCGAGCTCCTTCGGGAACGCGCGGTGCACGGCACCCTGCTCGACGAGCAGCTTCAGCTGGCCGAGCACGCGCTCGCGGTGCTCGGCCATGGACTGGCCGTCGATGCGCTGCAGGTCGGGCTTGGCGGCGCGCTCCCGCGCCGCCATCCGGAGATCGGCCCACGTGCCGAGCAGCTGCCGGCCGAGCGACGCGACGTCGACCTTCGGCTGCGGTGCCGACGCGCCGTTCGCCGAGGGCGCGGGCGCAGATGCCGCGGGGCGGGCCGGCTTCGACGCCGCCGTCGTTCCGGGGCGTCGCGAGCCGGCGGCGGGCTTGGTGGTCTTCGAAGTGGTAGGGGGTGCCGTGTCAACCATCTGGCGTCCTTCGTGTGCGTTCGTGGGCTTCATTCCCACGGTATGACCGCCCCCGACCACGACGAAACCCTGCGTTCGCCCCCTACAAACGCAGCGCGCAGCGCCTCGACGAGCGCTGTGGGCACCCTACAAGTGCCGACGACACCGGCAATGGGACATCCACAAGGGTGCCGTCAGTCGCGGAAGAAGGTGCTCGCGCGTCCGGACCACAGGAGGAAGAGCACGATCACCGAGACCGCGATGCCGAAGTACTCGCCGATCGCACCGGCCGGATAGGCGATCGCGAGGAACACGGAGCCGGCGATCGACAGCACCTGGAAGATCGTGACGATCATGCGGGCGATGGAGCTGCCCCGAAGCAGCATGGTCGCGACGATGATGACGATCGCCCCGACGAGAATCGAGACGATCGCCGAGGCGATGAGGGCGCTCGCCCCGCCGAACTGCTCGACCGTCGAGGCGACGCTCGTCTGGAACAGCAGGATGGTGCCGCCGAAGATGTCGAGCAGACCCGAGATCCACGCGAGCACCGCGACGAGTGTGACCCCGCCCGGCCGTTCGATCGATTCAGACATGTGTGCTCCCCTTCAGTCCTTGAAGAATTCGTTCGCGCGGCGGGTCCACAGCAGGATCAGCACGATCGCGGGGAGGATGCCGCCGAAGACGGCCCACCAGTTCCCGTTGAAGAGCCCGACCACCGCGGCGATCACGGCGATCGCCTGAATGATGGTGATGACGATTCGCGAGAGGTTGCTGCCCCGCAGCAGCCCGCCGGCGACAGCGACCACGATGATGCCCAGCACGAGCTGCAGCATCCCGCTCCAGAACTCCTGCCCGCCGGGGAGCAGGCCGAGGGCGCCGCCGATGATGTTGATCGCCCCCGAGATCCACGTCAGGACGGCGACGAGTGTCACGCCGCCGGGCCGGGATGCTGCCATGATCTGGTTCCCTTCGTCGTGAACGGTGTTTGCAATGTATCGCGGACGGATGGCGCGACGCGAGCAATCCCGCGGAAAGGCCGGATCGGCAAGTGGCCCTCATGAGCCACCGGGCACCATTGCGCGCGCCGTGCCGGGCGCACGAATCAGGCGGTGGGCTCGTCGGGCGCGAGCCCCTTGAAGTAGCGGCCCGCCTCGCCCGACCAGAGTAGGAAGAGCAGTGCGAGCGCGATCAGCGCGCTCACGATCTCGGTCGGCAACGCGGACGGCTGCGTCAGGCCGATCCAGAGCGAGCCGGCAAGCGAGACCGCCTGCACGACCGTCGCCGCGATGCGCGACGCCGAGTTCCCCCGCAGGAGCCCGAAGGCGATGAGGATCATGAATGCCCCGAAGAGGATCGACACGATCGCGGCCGTCACCAGCAACCCCGCACCCCCGGCGCGGTCGACCACCTCGGGATCGCCCTGCATGCTGAGCAGCACGATGCCGCCGATGACGTCGACGACCCCGGCGAGGATCGAGAGGGCTGCCACGATCGTGACACCGAGCGGACGCTTCGGCCCGAATTGGTCTGACATGGCCACTCCCTGTCGTGATCCGCGGATGCCGTGCGACCCCGCACGCTTGCCGCGATCCTAGCGGCACGCCGTGACCGGCCGGCTACGCCGCGGCGACCACGGCCAGGAGCGCTTCGCCGTAGGCTTCGCGCTTCTTCGCCCCGATGCCGGTGATGCCGTCGAGGTCGTCGAGGCGCCCGGGCCGCGCAACGGCGATGGCGCGCAGGGTCGCGTCGCCGAACACGATGTAGGCGGGAACACCCTGCTCGCGGGCCTCGCCCGCCCGCCACGCGCGCAGCTGCTCGAACAGCTCGGCCTGGCCGGGCTCGAGGTCGGCGGCGGCCGGTGCGGCCCGCGGACCGCGCGAACGAGCCGCCCGCTCGGGCTCGGTGCGGAGCATCACCTGAGCCGAGCCCGCGAGTACCGCCGATGCCGCATCGGTGACGGTGAGGGTGCCGTATTCGCCGTGGGTGGCGAGCAGGCCCTGTGCGAGGAGTTGCCGCACGACGCCCCGCCACTGCTGCTCACCGAGGTCTTGGCCGATGCCCCACGTGGCCAGCGAGTCGTGTCCGTACTGGCGCACGCGCGGGGTCTCCTTGCCACGCAGGATGTCGATGAGGTGACCGGCGCCATAACGCTGGCGGCGCTCGCGCGCCAGCCGAACGATGGTCGACATGAGCTTCTGGGCGGGTACCGTGCCGTCCCATGCAGCGGGCGGCTCGAGGCACGTGTCGCAGTTGCCGCACGGCTCGCTGACCTCGCCGAAGTAGCCGAGCAGGTTCTGCCTGCGGCAGTGCACGGTCTCGCAGAGCGCGAGCATCGCGTCGAGGTGCTGCGCCAGCCGCCGCCGATGCGCGAGATCGCCGGGGCTCTCGTCGATCATGCGGCGCTGCTGCACGACGTCTTGCAGGCCGTATGCGAGCCACGCGGTGGCCGGTGCACCGTCGCGGCCGGCGCGACCCGTCTCCTGGTAGTAGCCCTCGACCGACTTCGGGAGGTCGACGTGGGCGACGAATCGCACGTCGGGCTTGTCGATGCCCATGCCGAACGCGATCGTCGCCACCACGACCACACCGTCTTCGCGCAGGAAGCGCTCCTGCGTGCGCCGGCGAAGCCCCGCGTCGAGGCCGGCGTGATACGGCAGCGCGTTCACGCCGTTGGCGGCGAGGAAGCCCGCGAGCTTCTCGGTGCTCGCGCGCGACAGCGCATAGACGATGCCCGAGACGGGAGTGCCCGCGGCGTCGACGCCCTCGCTGCGCACGAAGTCGAGGAGCTGCTTGCGCACCTCGAGCTTGGGCGCGATGCGGTACTGGATGTTGGGCCGGTCGAAACTCGAGACGAACTGCTTGGCGTCCTCGAGCGAGAGCCGCGACGTGATCTCGCCGTGCGTCGCCTCGGTGGCCGTGGCGGTGAGGGCGATGCGCGGCACGTCGGGCCACCGCTCGGCGAGCTCTGACAGTGCGAGGTAGTCGGGCCTGAAGTCGTGCCCCCACTGGGCCACGCAGTGCGCCTCATCGATGGCGAAGAGCGCCACTGTGCCGCCCTCGAGGAACCGCTTGGCCGACTCGCTGTTGAGCCGCTCGGGCGCGATGTAGAGCAGATCGAGTTCGCCCGCCAGGTAGGCGCGTTCGACCGCGGCACGCTCTGAGGCCTGCTGGCTCGAGTTGAGGTAGGCGGCGCGCACGCCGTTGCGCACGAGCGCGTCGACCTGGTCGTGCATGAGCGCGATGAGCGGCGACACCACGACGCCCGTGCCCTCGCGGAGCAGTGCCGGGATCTGGTAGCAGAGGCTCTTGCCGCCGCCGGTGGGCATCAGCACGACCGCGTCGCCGCCGCCGACCACCTGCTCGATGATCTCGGCCTGCTCGCCGCGGAACTCCTCGTAACCGAAGACGGTGTGCAGCGCCTCGGCCGCGGTCGCGAAGCGCGGCGGGGCCGCGGCGGCGATCAGGGGTGCACGCGCAGCCGACGTTGCCGCCGAAGCGGATGTCGCGGGGCCGGACACCCCTTGGGTCGCGGGCTGCCACGAGTCGACGGGCGGCGGGGGCGCCCACTCGTCGTCAGGCGGAGGCGCGAACTCGTCGGGATTCCACGGAACCTCGTCGGTCGGGTCGGGTTCGGTGCTCCAGCTCACCCGTCGAGTGTAACGAGCGCCCCCGACCCCCGAGCCCGCGCGATGCCAGAGTCGCCAGGGGTGGGCACTGCGGCGGTTGTGGAGGAGTCGTTGCGCGCCCGGGGCTCGCACCGGCGCCGGGCCGGGGCCGGGGGCAGCGCATCGCTGCCTCCGGCCTCGACGACGGCGTCGACTACGCGTCGGTGCGGCGGCGGCGCGCGGTGATCGCCAGCACGATGCCCACGGCACCGACCACGAGACCGCCGATGCCGAGCGCACGCGCCAGCGTGTCGTCGGTGGTCGTGGCTGCGACATCCGATGCCGACTCGGCGTGCTCATCGGACACCGTGGCCGCCGTTCCGTGCTCGTCGCCGGTCGCCTCGGTGACGACGATCGTCGGCGCCGGGCTCTCGGGCTCGGCCTCGCCCTCCTCGGCGACCTCGCTCCAGTCGGTCTCGCCCTCGGCGCACGTCTGGAGCACGGGGAACGCGAGGGTCTCCCCCTCGGCATCCTCCGGGAGGCGCAGCGAGAGCTCGATCGTGTCGCGGTAGCCATCCTCCACCGGAGTGATCGCGGTGTAGACGACCTGGGCCGTGCGGTCACCCTCGACGACCTTCTCGATCGTGTAGTTGGGGTTGAGGGTCGGCGAGACGCTCGCGATCGATTCGGGGATGTCGAACGTCAGCTGCGTCGTCGGGGACTCGGCGCAACCGTGGCTGAACGCGAACGTCAGCACGGTGCTGCTGCCGGCCGCGGTGCTGCTCGGCGTCACGCCGACGTGGGCGGTCGCCGCGAGCGGCGCGCCGAGTGCGAGGAGGACGCCGCCGGCGAGGGCGGTTGCGGCGATGGTCGTGGTGCGAATGGTCATGGTGATCCTGATTCTGTGCGTGGGTCGCCGAAGCGACACGTGCCGGTGTGAGGTGGTTCGGAGCCGCGGCGCGCGCAGGGCGCGCGCGAATGCAGAACGTCGGATGACGCTGCTCAGGCCGCGGCGAACCCCATCGGCGGACCCCGATGGCGCATCGAGGAGAGCACGATCAGGCGAGTGCTCGCGCGCGGCGCATGCGTGACGGCGGGCTGCGACGGACGCCGCCAGGCATCGGCGAGCCGCGGAACCTTCGGCAGCACCGACGCGACGGCGACTCGGATCGCCCGAAGCGTCGCTCGCAGAGCCCGGTCGCCGTGCCGGATCGCGACGACCGTGACGACGACCGCCACCAGGTGCGAGATCAGCATCGGGGCGTCGTACGACACCGGCGAGCTCGCGGTCGACGACACGTCGACTGCGCCATGGTGGTGGCCCATCGAACCCGGGGTCGCGCTCGGCACCGCGCCATGCACCGAGTACAGCGCGTGCAGTGCGAACTGCGTCGCCGTGACTGCGACGACAGTGCGCGTGAGCGTCAGTCGGCCACCGGCGACGGTGAGGCAGAGGAGCGTCGAGAAGGCCATCGAGAGCACGACGGGGAGCAGCCCCGGAGGTGTGCCGCCGCCAACGGTGTGCGAGAGCGCGGCGACGAACGTGGCGAAGGACGCGATCGCCACACCCTGCGCGACGCGCGCCCATCTCGAAGTCACACGGGAAGCCTAGGCGACCGGCGCGGGACCGGCCAACGCGACTGGACGAGCCGTCTCCGACTGCAGGACGTCACGTGCTGGCCTGGTCGCCGGGAACCGGGAACGGCCCCGGACTCGCGTCCGGGGCCGTTCCGTGCGTCGTCGAGACTCAGCTCACAGCGGAAGCGTGAACGAGCTCGTCGTGCCGGTCGGGGTCGTGATGACGAATCGCGACGCCGCGGTGGCACCCGCGGGAATCGTGAACGTCACCGTCGCCCGACCGATCTCGTCGAAGGTGTTCGGGGTCGGGAACGACGGGTCCACCGTGGCGGTCACGAGGCCGACGCCGTCGAGCGAGACAGTGACGGTTCCCGCCTTCGGCTCGGTCGTGCTGAAGTCGAGCGACGAGAGGTTGACCGTCGCCTGGTCGCCGACGATGCTGACCAGGTCGACGCCGACCGCGCGCTGGGCGTAGTCGGGCGTCGCCGTGCCGAACGTCTGGAAGTAGTCGACCATCGCTTCGAGGTCGATCTTGCCGGTGTCGGCCTTGTTCACGCCCTGGCGGAAGGTGAGGAAGTTGTCACCACCCGAGGCGAGGAACGAGTTGGCACCCACCTTGTAGGTCGCCGCAGGGTCGAGCAGCACGCCATCGAGGAAGATGTCGATGATGTGCGATCCCTGAGCAGCGGTCGGGTCGTACGTGTACGTCAACGCCTCGTTGACCCCGAGCCTCAGGAACGGCCGCGACGCAGCGGCTGGCTGCCACTGCTCCTCGAGGATGCCCTTGATCTGTGCGCCGGTGAGGTCGAGCGTCACGAGCGTGTTCGCGAAGGACTGCACGTTCGCCGCCTCGCGATACGTCGTGTCGACCGGCATTGATGTCGGCGCGGAGGCCGCCGGGGTTCATGAACGTGATCTGCACGCCGCGGTCCTGGTCGTCCTCGTTCAGCGACCAGAGCTGCACATCGGCGACGAAGTTGCCGAGCGTCGACTCGCCGCCGCGGTTCTCGACGAGGGCTGGCAGGCCGTTCACGACGCCGGGCCGCTGCGCACGGTTGAATGCCGCATCGGTCTGGCCGATCACCACGTTGCCGAGTTCGTTGGCGATCTCGGTGGCGGCGGTCACGATCGGGACGATCTCCGGATCGGGCTCGAACAGCCACGCCGTCACGTTGCCGGCGGCATCGAACGCCGTGGCCATCGTGTAGAGCGTGTTCTCCATCTTGGTGATCGTCTTGGTGGCGCGGTCGTAGCTGATCTCCATGTTGCTGAACCGCTCGCCGTACTGGCCGCTCGAGATGACGGGGCGACCGTCGATCACGTGGTTGTACGGCAGATGCGTGTGGCCCGAGACGATCGCGTCGATGTTGTCGTTCGCGTTCAGCACGATCTGGCCGAACGGCTGTTCGGGTCGGTTGCCGACGCGAGGGTCGTGTCCGCGGCGCCCTCGTGCGACGAGCATGATGACGATGTCGGCCTCGCCGTTGTTCTTCTTGCCGTCACTGAGCTGGTCGGCGACGCGGTTGGCGGCCTCGACCGGGCTGCCGACCGTGATGTCCTCGATGCCCGCCGGGCTCACGAGCGACGGCAGTTCGTCGGTCACGGCGCCGACGAACCCGATGGTCACGCCCTGGAACTTCGCCGTCCAGTACTCGGGCAGCGCGGGGTCGGTCGTGTCCTTGTCGATAGACGTTGGCGCCGAGGTACTCCCAATCGGCCCGCGGCATCACCCGGTCGGTCAGGTCGGCGAAGCCCTTGTCGAACTCGTGGTTGCCGACCGCGCTGACGTCGAGACCCGCAGCGTTGAGGGCATCGATCGTGGGATTGTCCTGCTGGATGAACGACGTGAACGTCGACGCGCCGATGAGGTCGCCTGCGGCGGCGAACACGGTGTTCGGGTTCGCGGCACGGAACGAGTCGACGGCGCTCGAGAGCCGGGCGATGCCGGCGGCGGTGCCGGCCTGCTCGATGCGCCCGTGGAAGTCGTTGACCGTGACGAGGTTGATGTCGACGCTGAGGGCGTCATCGCCCTTCGGCGGCGGTGCGGCCTGCGCCGGTGCCATCGCGCCGAGCGACAGCCCCACGGCCGTGGCGGCCGCGAGCGTCCCGGCGACGATCCGCGTGCGTGAACGTGTGGTCCGCCTGGCGCGGAGGCCCGCACCATTGGAATCTGACTGCATCCCGTTGTCTCCTCTGCGAGTCGCCCGAGGAGCGTCGGATTCGCATTCCCCGGCAATGCGCCGTCGGCACTCAGACCGGCGGACTCTCGCAGCATACGTTCGCGGATCGGCCCTGCCAAGGGGCTCGCGAGCATTGCTCATCCGGTTGTTACCGGAGATTCTTGCGGGTCTGCTCACATGAGCACTGCCGCCCGGTAAAGCCGCGCGAATGCGCACCAATCGCGCCGCGACGGCGGATCAGAGCCGCACCACCGCGATGACCCGCACCACCGCGGCGCCCTCTTCGGCCGACGCCTCGAGGTCGACCTCGGCACGGATGCGCCAGTCGCGATCGCCCGCCGGGTCGTCGATCGTCTGCTCGACGCGCCACACCCCATTCGCGGCATCCGTCTCGTCGATCGCGACGAGCTGCGGCGACCGGGCAGCCGGTCCGATGCCGATCTCGTCGTGCTCGTCGTAGTAGCGGTCGAGCGCGTCGGGCCAGTCGACGTCGGGGTCGAGCTCGGCGAGGTCCTCGTCGCGTTGCAGTGCCGCGAGCTGCACCCGGCGGAACAGCTCGTTGCGCACGAGCACCGTGAAGGCACGTCGATTGGTGACGACGCTCGGCGGGGCCGGCGGCACCACGGCCGCCTCATCCTCGGGCAGGTGCGACGCCGGATCGATGAGTTCGGCCCACTCGTCGACGAGGCTCGAGTCGACCTGCCGCACGAGTTCGCCGAGCCACTCGATCAGGTCGAGCAGCTCCTCGTTCTTCGCCTCCGCGGGCACGGTCTGGCGCACCGCGCGGAAGGCGTCCGAGAGGTACCGGAGCACGAGTCCCTCGCTGCGCGCGAGCTGGTAGAACGACACGTACTCCCCGAACGACATGCTGCGCTCGAACATGTCGCGCACGACCGACTTGGGGCTGAGCTCGAAGTCGCGCACCCACGGCTGGCTCGACGCGAACGTCTCGAACGACTGGGCGAGCAGCTCGTCGAGTGGCTTCGGCCAGGTGACCTCCTCGAGCGCCTCCATGCGCTGCTCGTACTCGACGCCGTCCTGCTTCATGGCAGCCACCGCCTCGCCGCGGGCCTTGTACTGCTGCTGCGAGAGGATCGGCCGGGGGTCGTCGAGCGTCGACTCGATGATCGACACGACGTCGAGCGAGTAGTGCCCCGTGCCGACGCCGGGCGCGCCCGGCGCCTCGTCGGGGTCGAGCAGCTCGATCGCGGCGAGGGCGAACGGCGATAACGGCTGGTTGAGTGCGAAGTTCGGCTGCAGGTCGACGGTGAGCCTGATCTCGGCGAGCGAATGTGCCGATGACCCCGGCGGCAGCACCTCGACGACGCCCGCCTCACGCAGGGTGCGGAAGATGTCGAGCGCGCGCCGGGCCAGCTCGAACTGGCGGGCGCGCGGCTCGTGGTTGTCGAAGACGAGCGAGCGGATGTCGCCGACGACGTCGCCCCCGCGGGCGATCACGTTGATGAGCATCGCCGCGGTGAGCTGCAGGTGCGGCGCGAGCGGCTCGGGCTGGGCGTCGACGAGTCGCTCGAACGACGCCGCGCTCCAGTTGACGAATCCCGCGGGCGCCTTCTTGCGCACGACCTTCTTGAGCTTCTTCGGGTCGTCGCCGGCCTTGCGCACGGAGACCTCGTTCTCGATCTCGTGGTCGGGCGCGAGCACGACGACGGTGCCTGCAGTGTCGTAGCCCGCCCTTCCGGCCCGCCCCGCGATCTGGTGGAACTCGCGGGCGCTGAGCTGGCGCGTCCGCTGCCCGTCGTACTTCGACAGCGCCGTGATGAGCACCGAGCGGATCGGCACGTTGATGCCGACGCCGAGCGTGTCGGTGCCGCAGATGACGCGCAGCAGGCCGCGCTGCGCGAGCGTCTCGACGAGCCGCCGGTACCGCGGCAGCATGCCGGCGTGGTGCACGCCGATGCCCGCGCGCACGAGCCGCGAGAGGGTCTTGCCGAACGCCGTGTTGAACCGGAACCCGCCGATCGCCTCGGCGATCTCGTCGCGCTGCTCGCGGGTCACGACCCGGATCGACGACAGCGCCTGCGCGCGCTCCATCGCTGCCGCCTGGGAGAAGTGCACGATGTACACGGGCGCCTGCCGTGTCTCGAGCAGCTCCTCGACGGTCTCCTGCACCGGGGTCTTCGCGTACGAGAAGTGCAGGGGCACGGGTCGCTCGACGCCCGTGACCTGCGCGGTGTCGCGACCCGTGCGCCGCGTGAGGTCGGCGGCGATGTCGGTGACGTCGCCCAGCGTGGCCGACATGAGGATGAACTGGGCACGCGACAGGGTGATGAGCGGCACCTGCCACGCCCACCCGCGGTCGCTGTCACCGTAGAAGTGGAACTCGTCCATGACGACCTGGTCGACATCGGCGTCGGGACCGTGGCGCAGCGCGAGGTTGGCGAGGATCTCGGCCGTGCAGCAGATGATCGGGGCGTCCGAGTTCACCGAGCTGTCTCCGGTGACCATGCCCACGTTCTTGGCGCCGAAGATCTCGACGAGCTGGAAGAACTTCTCGCTCACGAGCGCCTTGATCGGCGCCGTGTAGTACGAGCGACCGCCCTGGGCGACGGATGCCGCGTGCGCGGCCACTGCCACGAGGGACTTGCCGGTGCCCGTGGGCGTCGAGAGGATCACGTTGGCGCCCGAGACGATCTCGATGACGGCCTCGTCCTGCGCGGGATAGAGCGTGAGCCCGCGATCGCCCGACCATTCGACGAAGGCGTCGTACATCACGTCGGCGTCGAACGGGCGTGGCACGCGATCGAGGAGTGGCAGGGTCATCCGTCGAGTCTGCCGCACTGCGTCGCGGTCGTTGGCATCCCGAAAGGGGAAGCCGGCCCGGCCCACGGATTCGGGTCCGTGGTACCGGCCGGCTTCGCGACCGCCGCGATCGGTGACAGTTCCCCCTGCAGTCCGGAGGCGGCGGTCGCCTTCAACGGTAGGTTTCGGAGGCCGTGCGTGGGATCAGGGTCAGCACTGACATCGGATAGGGCCGCGCACTGTTCCGCAACGGGGCCTCGACCGCTAGCGTTCGCTCAGACGCCACCTCGAGGAGGGTCCCCCGATGCGTATCTCCAAGGAAGCCGCGCCCGAAGGCGTTGAGGCCGACGAGGTCGGCGGCAAGCTCACCGATCCCTTCGATGTCGCGCTCGTCGTCGTGCACGGCATGGGCGATGCCTATACGAGCCAAATCCTGCTCGAATGGGCTGAGCCGTTGCTGGCGCGCCTCGAGTGGCTGGCGCGCGACCCGCTGATCGGCGGTGACCGTGATGGCTTCGGCGTCGAGATCAACGAGTCGACGCTCTCCGGCGCGACGCCCGTCGTCACCGCGACGGTGACGTTCCCGAAGCGGCCGGGACAGCAGGGCGCTCGGCGCACCGGGCCGGTCGGCGAGCCGGAGAAGGCGACCCGTCGGATCGCGATCCTCGAAGCACGCTGGGAGGACGCGTTCGTACCGCTCGATCGGCGCGCCGTCTTCAAGTGGGCGGTTCGCTTCATGTGGCGCGCCTTCGTTCGCATGCTTCGCCTGTTCGCCTACACGCTCGTGCTCGCGCCCTGGTACATGCTGCTGCGTCACCAGAAATCGCCTGCGACGTCACTGCTGCCGTGGCCGCTCAACCTGATCGTCGACGGAGTCCGGCTCGCCGCGTCATCCCTGATGTTCGCGGTGATCTGGGTGTTCATCGTGGCACTCGGCATCGTGCTCACACCGATCCTGCCGCTGCTCAGTCCGCTGCTCATCATCCCCTGGTTCGCCAGGGCCGCAGGGGCCACCCTCGACACGATCGTGGAATCGATCGGCGATGCGGCGACCTGGAGAGAGCTGCCTGTACGGGCGAGCGCGATGCGGATGGTCGTCCGCGATGCCGTGACCCACGCGAGCCGGCTGGTCGGGGACTCCGGCGAGGTGCACGTGCTCGCCCACTCTCAGGGTGCCGCGGTGGCGACGTACGCGCTCCTCGAGGAGCTGACCCCCGACGACTTCCAAGTGCGGCGCCTCACCACCGTCGGAGCCGCGGTCGTCCTGCTCGGCGCGGACAAGTGGCCCGGCCGCAACACCCCGTACCGTCCCATCAACAGGTGGTTGGAGCTCAATGCCGGCCTCCCCGAGGAGAAGCGCCTCGTCTGGCAGAACTACTGGGCCACCTGGGACCCGTTCTCGGCCGGGCCGATCGCCGACCAGCCGAAGGAACTGCAGCGGCGTTGGCGGGCGGCGTACTTCCCCGAGATCGCATCGATCCCCGACGGCCCGGAAGAGCATGCCGTGCACAACACGAGCCAGCCGTTCCTCGACCATTCTCTCTACTTCGACAACGTCACCGAGGTCATCGAGCCGACGGCGCTGAACCTGCTGGGCGACGATTACCCCCGGCCACCCGCAGCGGCGGCGTACGTCGAGAAGCGCCTGTCGGTGATCGCCAAGAAGTCGCTGGCCGCGAACTTCCTCGCGGCGGTCGTGATCGCCGCGATCGTGCCGGGACTGCCGCCGGTCTCCGAGTTCCTGGCCGGTGTGCTCCGCAATATCTCCGGGTTCGTCGCTGAAGTGTTCGACCTGTTCAACGGCTCAGCGCCGGCGCCCGACTTCGAGCAGAACGTGGGCTGGCTCCGGCGCGTCGACCCCACCACCGGCGTGGAATCGCTCTCGGTCTGGGGATGGATCGTCGCCGCCGGGTTGATCTTCGCAATGCTCGTGTGGGTGAATCAACAGCTGCACGGGGTCATCTTGCGCTCACGCGTATGGGAGCGCTGCCCGCTCGATGCTCGCACGTGGCTCGCGTACACGATGATCCCCCGATCGGTCTACGCGCTTCTCGCCTCCGCAGCGGTGTTCTTCGGCATCATGCTGTGGCCCGATTGGGAGGGGTTGACCGAGGCGGCGGTGACGTGGACTCTCGCAGGTATCGCGGTGGTGCTCCTGCTCCTCACGGCGCTCGCCGTCTTCCAACCGCGCTTCGCGCCGGCGCCCGTCGTCGTGCCGGGCACGATGCCCAAGCTCACCACGGCAGCACCCGATGCGGCTGCCGCTGACGCTGCCGCGCAACCCGCCGATGCGCTGACGAAGGCGACGGGACTCACCGAGCTGCCAGCGACGGCACCGGTCGCAACGAGCGCGCCCGCACGCACTGGGTTCGCCGCGAACCTCGCGATGACCGCCCCGGTGAGCGAGCCGACAGACCTGGACCAGATGACGCTCGGCCGTGCGATGGACGATGCCGACTACACCGAAGAGCGCGACGCTCGCCGCCGCATCGTGTCACCCCAGCGACGATCGACGCGGTCTTCGGCTCGAGACACCCGCGATCGGCGCCCGACCGATCCCTCGATGCCTACGCCGCCAGCGGCACCGGGTGCAACGGGCACGACCTGACCCCCCGGCTATCGCTCGCGCCCAGGTGGTGCGACGGTCGGCCGCACGACCGACCGCGGATCGCCGCCCGTCACCAGCTCGACGATCGCCTCGATGAGCCGGAACGGCACGACCGCGAGGAGTTGCAGCACGACGAGCGGCGACAACACCGCGCCCGAGTAGTTGAGCAGCAGCATGAGCGGCGCGAGCCGCCACCACGGCACCGCGGCGATCGCGGGCACGACCGCGAGCACGAGCCATCCGATATTCCAGAACGCGAGCACGGATGCAGCGACGACGACGATCGCCCCGAGGATCGACTGCACGAAGAAGACTGCGCCGGCGACGCCGGCGAGGCCGCGCTCACGATCGGCCGACACCCACGCCCACATCAGTGACGCCCGGAGCCGCGGCACGCCCTGCTCGCGCAGCGCAGTGCGGAACACGCGGTCGACCTCGCGCCGCCGTGCGAGCTCGGCGCGGCGATCGGGCGACGCCGGGTCGTCGGCCGGTGCGGCGTACACGTCGTGCATCACCGCCGGCGCCGACTGCCGACCGTAGCTCGCGATGAAGGCCCACACCAGCGTCGGCACCGAGGCGAGATCGGTCTCGACCCGCGCTCCGGGTTGCGCCGGCACCGGGTAACGGCGCTCCGAGACCGGGTCGACGTACACGAACGGCTCGCGCAGCTCGAAACGGTATCCGTCGGCCGGCCGCTGGGCGAGTGCGAGTTCGTCGAGCGGGCGCCCGTCGTCGGTGAGGAACGGCATCTGGTCTCCTTCGCTCGCGACCCATCCTGCCGCGCGGCACCGACCGCACCGCGCACCACCGCGCCCGCCGCGCCGAACCGCCTCAGCCGAGCAGGAACGCCACCGTGAGCAGCACCGGCACCGACCCGACCGTCGTGATGAACACCGTGTCGCGGGCGACGATCTCGGCGGTCTCGTACCGCTGCGCGTAGTTGAACACGTTCTGCGCGGTCGGCAGCGCGGCGAGCACCGTCACGGCGTAGAGCGCGACGTCGTCGAGGCCGAACACGAAACGCCCGATCGCCCAGGCCGCGAGCGGCATGGCGATGAGCTTCAGGGCCGAGGCGAGCAGTACATCGCGACGGCCGGTGCCGGCCTCGAGCAGTCGTTGCCCGTGCAGCGACAGGCCGTAGGCGATCAGCATCAGCGGCACGGCCGCGTTGCCGATGAGCGCGATCGGCTCGAGCACGATCGGCGGCAGTTCGAGTCCGGTGACCGCCACGAGGACGCCGAGCAGCGAGCCGACGATGATCGGGTTCATGATCGTCGAGCGAACGATCTGCCAGGCGGATGTCGCTCCGGTGACCTTCGCGCCGAGGATCGCGAGCGCGATCGGGGCGAACAGCAGCAGTTGCAGCAGCACGATCGGGGCCGAGTACGCGGCGTCGCCGAGCATGTACACGGCGATCGGGATGCCGAAGTTGTTCGCGTTGACGTAGCCCGAGCCCAGCGAGCCGACGACGGTGCGGGCGATGCCCCGTCGCCAGATCAGCAGAGAGACGAGGGCGAACACGAGCATCACCGCGACGGCGGCGATCGCCGAGACCGGCAGCAGCACCGAGAACAGGGCGCCGACATCGGCCCGGGCGAGCACCGAGAAGAGCAGGAACGGCGCGAGCACGCTGAAGTTCAGCCGGGCGAGCACCGGCCGCGCCTCGGGACCGAGCACGCCGGTGCGGCCGGCGATGTAGCCGACGATCACGGCGAGGGCGATGACCGCGAATCCGGTGAAGACCTCGATCACGTGCGCCCGCCACCCGGTCGGGCTGCGCGCGTGGCGCTCGTCGCATGCGGGCGGATCATCCCCATAACGCTACCCCGAGCGGATGCTGCGCCCGCGCGTCACGCAGCGCTCGGTGGATGCCGCCACGACATCCGGCCGTCGACCCGCCCTCTGGCCGGGCGACACCTCGGCGACCTACCCTCGAAGGGGACGCCGAGCCGAACGGACGGGGAGACGATGACCGCAACAGTCGAGCAGGGTGAGGGGTTCGAACGAGACGGGGGCACGGCATCCGTGCCGCTCGACGTCGTCGACGCGTGGTGGCGGGCGGCCAACTACCTCAGCGTCGGCCAGATCTACCTGATGCGGAATCCGCTGCTCGACACGCCGCTCGAGCCCGACGACGTCAAGCCGCGGCTGCTCGGACACTGGGGCACCTCCCCCGGCCTCAACCTCGTGTACGCGCACCTCAACCGTGCGATCGTCGAGCGCGGCACGCCGACGCTGTACGTGTGCGGACCGGGACACGGTGGCCCCGCGATGGTCGCGAACACGTGGCTCGACGGCACCTACTCCGAGCTCTTCCCCGCGATCACCGCCGACCGGGAGGGGATGGAGCGGCTGTTCCGCCAGTTCTCGTTCCCCGGCGGCATCCCGTCGCACGCCGCACCCGAGACGCCCGGATCGATCAATGAGGGCGGCGAGCTCGGCTACTCGCTCATGCATGCCTACGGCGCGGCACTCGACCATCCCGGTCTCGTGGTCGCGTGCGTGATCGGCGACGGCGAGGCCGAGACCGGACCCCTCGCCGCGAGCTGGCGCGCGCACACGTTCCTGAACCCCGTCACCGACGGGGCGGTGCTGCCGATCCTGCACCTGAACGGCTTCAAGATCGCGAACCCCACCCTGCTCGCGCGCATCCCCGAGTCCGAGCTCGTCGAGTTCCTGCGTGGAAACGGATACGAGCCTCTCCTCGTCACCGGCGGCTTCGACGGCGAGGACCCGAGGTGCGTGCACGCTCGCATGGCCGACGCGATCGACGTCGCCTACGACCGCATCGCCGACATCCGAGCGGATGCCGCGTCAGGGGCGTTCGACACGGATGCGCCGCGCTGGCCCGCCATCGTGCTGCGCACGCCCAAGGGCTGGACCGGCCCCCGCGTCGTCGACGGCGTGCAGGTCGAGGGCACCTTCCACTCGCACCAGGTGCCGCTCTCGGAGGTGCGCGAGAACGCCGACCACCTCGCGATGCTCGAGCAGTGGCTGCGCTCCTACCGGCCAGACGAGCTCTTCGACTCCGAGGGGCGCCCGGTCGCCGGGCTCGACGCGTTGCGACCCGCCGGCGACCTGCGGATGAGCGCGACTCCGGTGGCGAACGGCGGCATCGCGCGGGCGCTCGAGCTGCCCGACACCGCGCCGTTCGCGCTCGACGTCGACCCCGACGCCCGCGGCGGCGACGGACTGGCGATGACGACGTTCGGCGGCTGGTTCGCCGAGCTCATGCGCGCGAACCCAGACGTGCGCCTGTTCGGCCCCGACGAGGTGCTCTCGAACCGACTGGGCGCGGTGTTCGACGTGACCTCCCGGGCATGGGCGGCGCGGCTGCATCCGCTCGACGAGCACCTCGCCCGCTCGGGACGGGTCATCGAGGCGCTCAGCGAGACCCTCATGCAGGGCATGCTCGAGGGCTATCTCCTCACCGGGCGCCACGGCCTGCTCACGAGCTACGAGGCGTTCATCCACATCGTCGACTCGATGTTCAACCAGCACGCGAAGTGGCTCGAGTCGGCGCGGGATGTGCCGTGGCGCGGTGACGTGGCATCGCTCAACTACGTGCTCTCGTCGCACGTGTGGCGCCAGGACCACAACGGCTTCTCGCACCAGGACCCGGGCTTCCTCAACGTCGTCGTCAACAAGCAGGCCGAGGTCGTGCGCGTGTACCTGCCGCCCGACGCGAACACGCTGCTCGCGGTCATGCGGCATGCGTTCGACACCCAGAACCGCGTGAACGTCGTGGTCGCGGGCAAGCAGCCCCAGCCCCAGTGGCTCGGCGCCGACGAGGCCGACGCGCACGTCGAAGCGGGGCTCGGCGTATGGGCCTGGGCCGGCAACGAACCCGGGTTCGACCTCGACGACCCCGCGGCATCCGAGCCCGACGTCGTGCTCGCGTGCGCGGGCGACGTGCCCACCATGGAGACGGTCGCCGCCGCGCAGCTGCTGCGCGAACGGCTGCCCGACCTCAGCGTGCGGGTCGTGAACGTGGTCGACCTGATGCGGATCCAGGATCCGTCGCACCATCCGCACGGCATGAACGACCTCGCGTTCGACGCGGTCTTCACGCGTTCGTCGCCCGTGATCTTCGCGTTCCACGGGTACGCGTCGCTGATCCACCAGCTCGCCTACCGGCGCACCAATCATGCGAACCTGCACGTGCGCGGGTTCATCGAGAAGGGCACCACGACGACGCCGTTCGACATGCTGCACCTGAACGACCTCGACCGCTATCGGCTCGCGCTCGACGTGCTGAACCGCGTGCCCGGCCTCGCCGGTCGCGCCGGCGTCGCGGAGATCGGCGACGAGTGGCATGCGGCCCGCGCGGAGGCCCGGGCATACGCGTACGAGCACGGCGAGGACCCCGAGCGCATCACCGGCTGGCGGTTCCGCGCCCCGGTGGTCGAGTAGGCGCCCTGGCGCCGTATCGAGACCCGGTCGCCCGATCTCGATACGCGCTTCGCGCTACTCGATCAACGGGCGCAACGCGCTTCGCGCTACTCGATCAACGGACGCGCCTACCAGCGGCCGTGCACCTGCGGGCGGATCTCTCGGTCGTACAGCTCGCGCACGACGTCGCCGAAGTCCTCGGGCAGTTCGAGCGAGCCGGCGGCGGCGTTCGCCCGCGCCTGCTCGGGGTTTCGAGCCCCCGGGATCACCGTGCTGACGCCCGACTGCGTCGCGACCCAGGCGAGCGCAACCTGCGCGGGCGTGCGCTCGGGCGCCGCATCGCGGGCGAGCTCGGTGAACTCCGCCGCCGCACGCACGCCGGTGGCGTAGTCGACGCCCGAGAAGGTCTCGCCGACGTCGAACGACTCGCCGTGCCGGTTGAAGCTGCGGTGGTCGTTCGGGGCGAACTGCGTGTCGAGGGTGTAGCGCCCCGAGAGCAGCCCGCTCGCCAGCGGGACACGCGCGATGATGCCGACACCGGCCGAACTCGCGGCGGGCAGCACCTCGTCGAGCGGCTTCAGGCGGAACGCGTTGAGGATGATCTGCACGGTGGCGACATTCGGCCGGGCGATCGCGGTGAGCGCCTCCTCGACCTGCTCGACGCTCACGCCGTAGTTCGCGATGGCACCCTCGTCGACGAGGGTGTCGAGCGCGTCGAACACGCGGTCGTCGCCGAACACCGAGGTCGGCGGGCAGTGCAGCTGCACGAGGTCGAGCGTGTCGACGCCGAGGTTCGCGCGCGAGCGGTCGGTCCAGGCACGGAAGTGCTCGAGGGAGTAGTTGGCGTGCTCCTGGTGCATGCGCCGGCCCATCTTGGTGCCGACCGTGACGCCCGAATCATGGTGCTCGCGGAGCCAGCGGCCGATGAGCGACTCGCTGCGGCCGTCGCCGTAGACGTCGGCCGTGTCGAAGAAGGTGACGCCCGCATCGCGTGCGGCGTCGAGCACGGCGAGCGCGTCGGCCTCGTCGACGTCGCCCCAGTCGGCGCCGAGCTGCCAGGTGCCGAGTCCGATGACTGAAACGGTGCGGCCTGTGCGGCCGAGAGTACGAGTCTGCATGATGCTGCTCACGATATCGGCACGGCACGGCCGCTCACGACGATGCCGCCGTGTTCGGGGATGTCGACCGTGAGCTCGCCGGGGCGGCCCACGTGGCGCCCCTGCTCGATCAGCACGCGCGCGGGCGGGTGCACCGCGCCGAGGCTGCGCAGGTATCCGCCCACCGCTGCCGCCGCCGACCCGGTTGCCGGGTCTTCGGTGATGCGCCCGACCGGGAAGAGATTGCGCGCCTCGAACCGCAGGGCCGCGCCCGCGACATCCGTCAGTCGATGGAGCACGGTGATGGTGGCGGGCCATCGCTGCGAATCCATGAAGGCGCGCACGGCACCCGGGTCGAAGGTGAACCCGTCGAAGACCGCGCGATCGGTGATGGCGATCACCGGGTGCTGATTGCCGGCCGACGCGAGACGCGGTGGGTACCGCTCGTCGAGCTCGGTGCGGTCGACGCCGACGAGCTCGAGCAGCGACTCGAGCACGAACTCGGGGAAGTGCACGGTGTCGGTGTCGACACTCGTGAAGGCCGCGCGGATGCCGTCGGGTTCCGCGCTCGTCTCGATCGTGATCTCGCCGACCGGGGTGGCGAAGCGCAGCACCCCCGTGCCCTCGCGCTCGGCGATGGCGATCGCGGTCGCCACCGTCGCATGGCCGCAGAACGGCACCTCGGCGATGGGCGAGAAGAAGCGCAGCGTGCGCGCGCCGTCGGCTTCGCCCGTGACGAAGGCCGTCTCGGCGTAGTCGACCTCGGCGGCGATGCGCTGCATCCCGGCATCGTCGAGGTCGCTCGCGTCGAGCACGACGCCCGCGGGGTTGCCGCCCTGCGGATGATCGGCGAATGCGGTGTAGCGCAGGATCTCGATACCCATCCTTCGATGGTCGCACGATCGGCGGGCCACGGACCCCCGTGGGTCGGGCTCGCCGGTCGCGGTCGCCGTCGTGCTCGCTGGAGGTCAGAGCTCCTGTTCCGCGCCGAACCGCTGCCGCGCCTCGACGGGGATCAGCGGGCGCTCGCCGCGGGCCTTGATCTGCTGCACCGCCCACGTGTTGCCGTCGGGATCGGCGAAGCCGAAGAAGGTGCCGCCGTCTCGCTCGTCGAAGACCGTGATCTCGCTGCACTCGATGCCGCGCGAGGTGAGCTCGTCGCGTGCGGCCGCCGCGTCGGCGACCACGAGTTGCGTGCCCTTCAGCGAGCCCGGCGCCATCTCCTGCTGCGACGGCAGGGTGCCGATGACGATCGAGCAACCCGAGCCACGTGGCGTGAGCTGCGCGATGTGCATCTCGCCGGCGTGGGTGTCGTGGTCGAGGTCGAAGCCGACCTGGTCGCGGTAGAACGCGATCGATCGGTCGAGGTCGCTCACCGGGACGATGACGACTTCAAGGGTCCAGTCCATGGTGCTGCTCCGTTCTGCGTGGGTGGTTCAGTGAAGAAGAAGGGCGAGCGGATGCCGCGAGCACGCGCCGTGCCGCGACATCCGCTCGCCCTGCTCAGGAGGTGTCGAGCATCAGGCGGCGACGAGCGCGTCGAGACGCTCGTAGCCCTCGCGCAGGCCGAGCTCCATGCCGCTCGCGGCCATGCCGTCGCGCGACTCGACCGTGGGATACACGGAGTGGATCTTCAGCCGCGAGCGGCCACCGCCGAGGTCTTCGAACGTCATCGACTCGATGGCGACGACGTCGGGGAAGCCCTCGAACTCGAACGTCTGGATGGCGAACTCGTTCTCGCGAACGGTGTGGAACGTGCCGTTGAAGGCCCAGGACTCGCCGTCGCGGTCGACGTGCACGTAGCGATAGCCGCCCTTCGACACGAAGTCCCAGCGCTCGACGGTCATCTCGTAGCCGTTCGGCCCGAGCCACTGCGTGATGAGCTCGGGGTCGCGGTGGGCGTTGAAGAGCGCTTCGACGGGAGCGTCGAACTCGCGCTCGATCTCGATGAAGGGGAGCCCCTCGGGGACGGTGATGGTGACGGGGTTCGTCATGATTCTGCGTCTTCCTGTGTGGTGGCAGGGGCGGTGCCCCCGCCGGACGATGCGGCGCGCGGGCCGCGGTCGGTTGCGAGCAGCGAGTCGAGCGTGCGGAACTGCTGCTCGTGGATCAGCCGGTAGCGGTCGATCCACTCGGTGAGTGCTTCGAGTGCGGCGGCGTCGAGATGCACCGGGCGACGCTGGGCGTCGCGGGTGCGCGTGACGAGGCCCGCCTGCTCGAGCACCTGGATGTGCTTCGAGACCGCCTGCTTGGTGATCTCGAACGGTTCGGCGAGTTCGTTGACCGTGGCGGGCCCGCGACTCAGGCGGGCGACGATGCGGCGACGCACCGGGTCGGCCAGCGCCATGAATGCGCGGTCGAGGCGGTCGTCGGCGCTCGGATCCACGATCACCACCCACCTCCGATCGAACTTCCGTGATCAACGCTTTGCTTGATCAACCATTTGGTTGATTACAACGATACGAGCATCGGATGACCCTGTCAAGGGTTCATCGAAGGGGGTTGCCGTCCGCCGCCCGAGCGGCCACTATCGGCTTGTCATGAACGTCGAGTCGAAAGGGTCCACACGATGGTCACGCTCAACCCCTACGTCAACTTCAAGGACAACGCCCGCGAGGCGATGGAGTTCTACCACTCGGTCTTCGGCGGCGAACTGACGACGAGCACGTTCGCCGACTTCGGGGCGGCAGAAGACCCGGCCGACGCCGACAAGATCATGCACAGCCAGCTCGAGTCGGACAACATCACGCTCATGGGCGCCGACACCCCCGGCCACCTCGAATTCCCCGGCACGAACAGCAACATCTCGGTGTCGCTGTCCGGCGGCCCCGACGACGACGCCACGATTCGCGGCTACTGGGAGAAGCTCGCCGACGGCGGGACGATCGACCAGCCGCTCGAGGTCGCGCCCTGGGGCGACGCGTTCGGCATGCTCACCGACCGCTTCGGCACCTCGTGGCTCGTGAACATCGGCGGAGCCGGCCAGGGCTGACGCCCGGGGTGTCGCTCGGCGGTCGCCTCAGACGGCGACGGTCGGCAAGGCCGCGCCCTGCAGCGCCTCGACGACGGGCGCGAGTTCGGGCCGCTGCTCGGCCTCGGCGAGCACCCGCTCGAGCGTCTCGTCGTGGATGGGCCGCGCCCGCCCGTAGAGCGAGCGGCCGATCGCGGTGAGTTCGGTGTAGATGCCGCGCCGGTCGTCGGCGCAGAGCACGCGGGAGATCAGGGCACGGTCTTCGAGGCGATTCACGAGGCGAGTCGTCGCGCTCGGGCTGAGCGCGGCCGCGCGCGCGAGCTGCTGCATGCGCATGTGCCAGCCGTCTTGACGGCTGAGCGCGTCGAGCACGGTGTACTCGACGACCGAGAGCTCGACTGACGACGCGAGCGCTCGTTCGAGCTCGGCCTCGATCATGCCGTGCAGGGCGGCAAGCGTGCGCCACCCGTGCGCGCGAACCTCGACGGCGTCGTCGGCGATGCCCATGTCTCCTCCTCGGTCAGATAGTTGCTTGCGCTATCTAATTGCGTGTGCAAGTATTAACGTCGCTTGCGCAATAAAGCGCGTATGCAACTAATTCATCCAGTGTAACAGGAGACCCGCGCATGCCCCTCGGACTCATCGCCCTCGCCATCGGAGGGTTCGGCATCGGCCTCACCGAGTTCGTGATCATGGGTCTGCTACCCGAGGTGGCCGCCGACTTCGGCGTGACCGAGGCGCAGGCGGGCTGGTTCATCTCGGGCTACGCCCTCGCCGTCGTGGTCGGTGCACTCGGGCTCACCGCCGCCACCACGCGGCTCCCCCGCAAGCCCGTGCTCGTCGGGCTGCTCGTGCTCTTCATCGCGGGCAACGCCGTCTCGGCGATCGCGACGACCTACGAGCTCATGATGACCGGCCGCATCATCGCCGCACTCAGCCACGGGGCGTTCTTCGGCATCGGCTCCGTCGTCGCCGCGCGCCTCGTCGCCCCTGAGAAGGCCGCGGGCGCGATCGCCATCATGTTCTCCGGACTCACCGCCGCCAACGTGCTCGGCGTGCCGTTCGGCACCTTCCTCGGGCAGGAGTACGGCTGGCGCTCGACGTTCTGGGCCATCTCCGCGATCGGGGTGCTCGCCCTCGTCGGCATCGCGACCCTCGTGCCGAACCTCGGCAGCGACGGCCCCGCACCCAGCCTCCGCCGCGAACTCGGGGCGTTCCGCTCCGGACAGGTCTGGCTCTCACTCCTCGTCACCGTGCTCGGCTTCGGCGGCATGTTCGGCGCGTTCACCTACATCGCCTACACGCTCACGGAGGTGAGCGGCTTCGACTCCGCCGCTGTGCCGTGGCTGCTCGTGCTCTTCGGCGCCGGACTCGTGGTCGGGAACTGGATCGGCGGCCGCCTCGCCGACCGCTCGATCGACGGCACCCTGCTCGGCTTCATCGCAGCGCTCGTCGTCGTGCTCGCGCTCTTCGCCTGGCTCGCCTGGAGCCCGATCGCCACGGCGGTGCTCCTCGTCGCGATGGGCGGGTTCGGCTTCGGCACGGTGCCCGCCCTGCAGAGCCGAGTGATGCGCTACGCCGCGCAGGCGCCGACCCTCGCGTCGGGTGCCAACATCGGCGCGTTCAACCTCGGCAACGCGCTCGGCGCGTGGGCCGGCGGCGTGGCGATCACGGCGGGGCTCGGCTACACCTCCCCGATCTGGGTGGGAGCCGCCATCACGGGAGCGGCGCTCCTGGTCATGGTCGTGGCCGCGATCACGGCGCGCGGCGCCGGTAGCCCGCACCCCGGACAGCCGGCGATGCCCGCCGACACGCACCCCGTGGCATCCCTCGCCTGATTCTTCGAATTCTCAACCAACCCTGACCCGCCCCACGAACGGAGAACCCCTGATGAGCAAGATCCTGATGATCGTCACCGGCGCGAACACCCTCACACTGAACGACGGCACCGAGCACCCGACCGGATTCTGGGCAGAGGAACTCGTGACCGCGCACCGCGACCTCGTCGCCGCCGGCCACACGGTCACGATCGCGACACCCGACGGTGTCACGCCGACGGTCGACGCGGGCAGCCTCGACCCGTCGCAGGCCGGTGGCGAGGCGAACGCTCGCCGGCTCGCCGACTACCTCGACGCGATCGAGTCCGAACTCGCGGCGGCGACGCCGATCGCCGCGGTGGACGCGGCCGAGTACGCGGCCATCGTGCTGCCGGGCGGCCACGGCCCGATGGCCGACCTCGCCTTCGACGCGAACGTCGGCCGCGTGCTCGTCGCGGCGAATGACGCCGGCACGATCATCGCGCCGTTCTGCCACGGCCCTGCCGCACTTCTGTCGGCGACGCTCCCCGACGGATCGTTCGCCTTCGCGGGCCGCCGCCTCACCGTCTTCACCGACGAGGAGGAGCGCACGGGCGGCACCGGAGACAAGACCCCGTGGTGGGTCGAGTCGCGCCTGCGCGAGCGCGGAGCCGTCATCGACTCGGCCGCACCGTGGAGCGATCACGTCGTCGTCGACGGCAACCTCATCACCGGCCAGAACCCCCAGTCGAGCGCGTCGGTCGCGCGCAGAGTGATCGAGGCCCTCGGCTGAGAGGCCCGGAACGCAACGACGGATGCCGCGGCATGCGCCCGTGAGGGCGGTGCCGCGGCATCCGTCGTGGTGGTCGTTGAGCGCTCAGTCGAAGAGCTCGGAGAGCCAGCTCTCCTTCTTCTTCTTGCGATAGCCCTGGTCGCCGTAACCCCGGTTGTCTGAGCCGCGGTTGTCGTAGCCGCGGTTGTAGCCGCTGTCGAACGGCTGCTGCTGGCCATAGGCCGGCGGCGCAGGGGCTGCCGGTGCCGCGGGGGCGGACTGCTGGGCGCCGAACTCGCGCGCGCCTCGCTCGAGGATCTTGTCGAGCTCGCCGCGATCGAGCCACACACCACGGCACGTCGGGCAGTAGTCGATCTCGACGCCGCTGCGCTCGCTCATCACGAGCACGGTTCCGTCACTGGGGCACTGCATGGGGCTCCTCCTTCGGGGCCGACAGGGTCGATCGGCACGTTCCTCGAGCCTACGGAGCGAACCTCGGAGGTTCCTCAGATCGACACGGCCCGGAGACAGCGCGAGCGGATGCCCCGGCACGCGCCTCACGAAGAGGCGGTGGCCGTGACATCCGCTCGTCGACCGGCGGCTTCGCCGCCGATCAGGTGGTGCGAGAACTAGCCGATGACGGTGATGTTCTCAGCCTGCAGGCCCTTGGGGCCGCGGGCGGTCTCGAATTCGACCTTCTGGTTCTCTTCGAGCGAGCGGTAGCCGCCCGACGCGATCGCGCTGAAGTGCGCGAAGACATCGGCGCTGCCGTCGTCGGGGGCGATGAAGCCAAAGCCCTTGTCGGCGTTGAACCACTTGACGGTTCCGGTAGCCATATTCTTTTCCTTCTGTAAAGCCGAGCCGCTCAGCGGCTGCGACGTGCACGACCTCAGGTCGTGCGGGGTTCCGTCGGCGAAATCCACCGACGGAAGATCAGACCCGACGGAACTGGTTCACCATCGGGCAGTCGAACGGGTCGCGTGCCGCGAGGCCGACGCGATTGAGGTATTGGATGACGATGGCGTACGACTTCAGGATCGTCGTCTCGGTGTAGGGCACGTCGAGGGTGCGGGCGTGCTCGCGCACGATCTCGCGCGCCTTGGCGAGGTGCGGCCGCGGCATGTTCGGGAAGAGGTGGTGCTCCACCTGGTAGTTGAGGCCGCCGAAGAGGGCGCTGGCCCAGAAGCCGCCCGACACGTTGCGCGAGGTGAGCACCTGCTTCGAGAAGAAGTCGAGCTTCGCGTCGGCGGGGATGATCGGCATGCCCTTGTGGTTCGGCGCGAACGAGGCGCCCATGTAGATGCCGAAGACGGCGAGCTGCACGCCGATGAAGGCGAAGGCCATGCCGAGCGGCAGCATCCAGAAGATCGCGCCGAAGTACACCGCGAACCGCACCGCGATGAGGCTGAGCTCGAGCGCGCGGCCCTTGACGGGATTGCGGTCGAAGAGCGTGCGGATGGAGGTGAAGTGCAGGTTCACGCCCTCGAGCGTGAGCAGCGGGAAGAACAGGTACCCCTGCTTGCGCGTGATGAGCGCCATGAGGCCGCGCTGCTTCGCGGCATCGGCCTCGACGAACGAGATCGTGTCGAAGTCGATGTCGGGGTCTTTGCCGATCTTGTTCGGGTTGGCGTGGTGGCGCGTGTGCTTCGTCATCCACCACGCGTAGCTGATGCCGACGACGCCGGCGGCGATGCCCCGGCCGAGGCGGTCGTTGGCGGGGCCCGACTCGAGCACCTGGCGGTGCGATGCCTCGTGGGCGAGGAACGCGAACTGGGTGAAGATCAGGCCCAGTGCGCCCGCGATCAGGAGCTGGAACCAGGAGTCACCCAGCAGGATGAACCCCGCGATGGCGCCGCCGAGGGCAATCAGCAGGATGCCGATGAGCATGAGGTAGAACCAGCGTGTGCGGTTCAGGAGACCGGACTCGCGGACGACTCGGGAGAGGGCGGTGTAACTGCGGGTGATGTCCGTGGAGCCGGTGCGGGGCTTCGTAGCCCGAATCGCACCGAGGGATTCGGTGTGAGTGATGTTGTGCGTCCCAGCTGGTAATCGACTTCCCAGCCGTGTCACGCGGGTAACCACCCGCTGCAGATGTTCTGAGCCTACCGGGTCGGAATGGGAACGTGCTGGGAAATCTCGTCGCGCCGCGCCGCGGTGCCAGACTGAATCGCATGCGGATCATCGTCACCGGCGGCTCGGGCAAGCTCGGCCGGACCGTCGTCAGCGCCCTTCGCGATGAGGGCAACCACGTCACGAACCTCGATCGCTTCGGCGAGCGCGGCGCCTTCACCCAGGTCGACCTCACCGACTTCGGCCAGGTGATCGACGCGATCGCAGGCGTCGACGATCGGCACGACGGCACCGACGCGATCGTGCACCTCGCCGCGATCCCCGCGCCCGGGTTGGCGAGCGACGCCGCGACGTTCCACAACAACATGCTGACGACGTTCAACGTGTTCCAGACAGCGCGGCGACTCGGCATCGCGCGCATCGTGTACGCGTCGAGCGAGACCGTGCTGGGCCTGCCGTTCGATGTGCCGCCGCCCTACATCCCGGTCGACGAGGAGTACCCCGCGCGCCCCGAGAGCACCTACTCCCTCGTGAAGCACCTCGAGGAGCAGATGGCGATCGAGTTCGTGCGCCGGAGCCCCGAGCTCTCGATCACGGCACTGCGATTCTCGAACGTCATGGACCCCGCCGACTATGCCGCTTTCCCCGCGTTCGACGCCGACGCGAGGCTGCGCAAGTGGAACCTGTGGAGCTACATCGACGGCCGCGACGGTGCGCAGGCCGTGAGCCGCGCGCTCGCGGCGGCCGGCCCGGGCTTCGAGCGGTTCATCATCGCGGCGGCCGACACCGTCATGTCTCGGCCGAACGCCGAACTGGTCGCCGAGGTGTTCCCGGATGTCCCGTTGCACGGCGACCTCGGAATCAACGACACGCTCCTCTCGATCGAGAAGGCACGCCGCGTGCTGGGCTTCGAACCGCGCCACTCGTGGCGCGACCACGCGGCACCGAACGCCGTAGCCCGTCAGGGCGCCGCCACACGTTCACCCGAGGTTCACCCCTCGGCCACGCAGCATCCGCTCTTCACGTTCCCGGCCGCTGGCAATCTGGCCGCGTGCGTCCGGACGCGGCGCACTGAACGTGATGGGAGTCCCCCTATGACCATGACCCACGAACCCGCGAGCACCGACGAGACGACCTCGTCGCCGCGCCCCGTCGCACGCCGCACTCTGCTGCCGATGCTGCCCATGCAGGGCCACACGTTCGGCAAGCGCAGCGCCGTGACCTGCCACCTGAAGTGCGCCGACGCGTGCTTCCACCCGGTGCCGAACACGAGCGACAACGCCTACTTCCGCGACATCGTCGACGCGCGAGCATGTCACGCCGCACCCTGCTCGCCGGCGCCGGTGCGCGGCGCCGCCGCCATCGCGCTCGCCTCGACGGTCGCGGATGACCCCAGCGCGGCGATCGCCGCACCCGGCGGCGGCTCGGGCAAGCTCCCGTTCACGCCGATCGCACCCGTGCCCGCCGCCGTGGACGACGTTCATCGGTGCCCGAGGGATACCAGTGGGCGCCGATCATCCGCTGGGGCGACCCGCTCTTCTCGGAGGGCCGACGCGTTCAACCCCGACGCGCAGACCGCCGAGCTGCAGGCCCGCCAGTTCGGGTACAACAACGACTACCTCGACATCATCGTCGAGCCGAACGGCAAGTCGGCCGTGCTCGTCGCGAACCAGGAGTACACGAACGAGAACATCATGTTCCCGGCATCGACCGACCCCGAGGAGCTGAACGAGCGCGGCTCGCATCGCGCTCGCCGCGCACGGCATGGCGGTCGTCGAACTGCGCCGCACGAAGAAGGGCCAGCCCTGGGAGTACCAGGTCGGGGCGCCGCTGCAACCGCCGCATCACGATGCACACGCCCTTCACCTTCTCGGGCCCGGCCGCCGGCTCCGACCTGCTGAAGACGCAGTGACGACCCGACCGGCACGACCGCGCTCGGCACGCTCGGCAACTGCGCCGGCGGCACGACCCCGTGGGGGACCGTGCTGTCGGGCGAGGAGAACTTCAACGGGTACTTCCGTGAACCCCGGCGACGACCGCGTCCGAGCAGCGCTACGGCCTGAACGGCACGGGCGACAGCCGCGGATGGCGCAACGTCGAGCCGCGCTTCGACGCGGTGGCCAACCCCGGGCTATCGCAACGAGCCGAACCGCTTCGGCTGGATCGTCGAGGTCGACCCGCTGGCACCCGACGAGGCTCCCGTCAAGCACACCGCGCTCGGTCGACTCAAGCACGAGGGCGCGAACGTCGATCGTCGGCCGCACCGGCCATGTCGCCGCCTACCAGGGCGACGACGAGCGCTTCGACTACCTCTACAAGTTCGTCTCCAAGGAGAAGTTCGACAAGTCGAGCCGCCCGGCAGCGCGCCGGCAGAACAAGACGCTGCTCACCGCGGGCAACCTCTACGTCGCGAAGTTCTCGGGCGACTCGCCGATCGCCGAGATCACCGGAACCGGTGCCCTTCCGAGCGACGGGGCCTTCGACGGCACCGGCGAGTGGGTGGCGCTCGCGATCGACGGCGTCAGCCAGGTCGCGGGCTTCACGATCGAGGAGGTGCTCGTCAACACGCGGCTCGCCGCCGACGCCGTGGGCGCCACGAAGATGGACCGCTGCGAGGACGTCGCAGCCGAACCCGCTGACCGGCCGCGTGTACGTGGCGTGCACGAACAACACCGACCGCGGCAGGGTCGGTCGAGGAGGGCGCGACCGAGGTCAACCCGCGCAACGCCAACCGCGACGGCCACATCGTCGAGATCACCGAGTCGGGCAACGACGCGACCGCGACGACCTTCGGGTGGAGCATCCTGCTGCTCGCCGGCGATCCCGCCACCAACCCGTCGACGTACTTCGCGGGCTTCCCGGCCGACAAGGTGTCGCCGATCTCATGCCCCGACAACGTCGCGTTCGACTCCGACGGGCAACCTCTGGATCTCGACCGACGGCGCCCCGAGCACCATCGCCTACGGCGACGGCCTCTTCAAGGTGCCGCTCGAGGGCCCCGAGCGCGGGCGCGTGCAGCAGTTCCTGTCGGTGCCGCGCGACGGTGAGACCTGCGGGCCGGTCATCCACGACCAGGACGGCATGGTGTTCGTCGCCGTGCAGCACCCGGGCGAGAACGGTTCGTGGACCGCACAGCGCTCGTTCTTCCCCGACTACGTCGCACCCGGGTACGCTCGCCGGCGGCAAGTGGGGCGGACCCCGCCCGAGCGTCGTGCAGGTCTGGAAGAAGTAGACCCCGCCCGAACGACGAACGCCCCCGCAGCCTGAGCTGCGGGGGCGTTCGCGTGGTGCCTGTGCCGGCTCAGAGCCCGCGGATGTTCTCGGCCTGCAGACCCTTCGGGCCCTGTGCGACCTCGAACTCGACCTTCTGGCCCTCTTCGAGCGAACGGTAGCCGTTGCCCGAGATGGCGCTGAAGTGCGCGAAGACGTCGGCGCTGCCGTCGTCGGGAGCGATGAAGCCGAAGCCCTTTTCGGCGTTGAACCACTTGACGGTTCCGGTTGCCATACTGCTGTCCTTCTTATTCAGATGGGCCGCTGATTGCGGACCCGATGCGACCGACGGTCGATCGCTGCCCCGGCGACACTGTGTCGTCGAAGCGGGGGCGAGGGGCGGGGGTGCACTCAGGCAACCGCCTTCTCGTATCGGGTCATGCCACGCGGATCGGTCCGCCTCCGGGCAATCAGGATGGAGGCCGGGCAAGTGCCCGCTTGATGGAGGAATCAGTGATAGTACCCTATCGGGTTACGCTCAGGTTCACACCGGCCGCGACCCGATTGTGACATTCGATTGCCCGATCGAACGTGGATCGGCCCCCGCCCGGATCTCGAACTTCCTGTGGATAACAGCCCATTCGCAGATTGGCGGGGTCACAATGGGGGGATGGATCGCCGCCCCCTCGGTCTCGTCGCCGCCGCTTATGCGGCCGTCGTGCTGTGGGTCACCGTCGGTCCGGCCCCGTGGAGCACCGCCACCCACCAGATCGGCGGCGGCATCCTGAACCCCGCCGCGTGGACGTCGCCGGTGACCTGGACCACGGGCTACCTGGCCGAGATGGTGTTCAACGTCGCCTTGTTCGTGCCCGTCGGCATGCTCGCGGCGCTGCTCATCCGCCGTCGCCTCTGGCCGCTCGCACTTGCCGCGGGCTTCGCGTTCACCACCGTCATCGAGCTCCTCCAACTGCTCGCACCCGATCGCATCTCCGACCCGCGCGACCTCGTCATGAACACGGCGGGCGCGGTCGTCGGGGTGTTCCTCGTGCTCGTCGCACGCATGGTGCGCCGCGCGGGTGCGGTCGCGGCATCCGCGGTTCGCGCGCCGGGTGAGGCGCTCGCCGAATCCGCGGCCGGCGAGCCCGCCCGCTCGCTCGAACTCGTCGGCGCCCGCGTCGGCCGCGATGCGGGCACGGGCAGCGCTGCCGATCGCGCCGCGTAGCCGGCCGCGATTACAGTAAGTCGGGTGACTTCGCCCGCCCCGCTCGCCCCTGCACCCTCGCGAGCATCGTGGGTGCGGCTCGCACTCATCGGCGCCGCGGGCGGCCTGCTGTCGGGTGCGTTCGGCGTCGGCGGCGGCATCCTCATGGTGCCCCTGCTCATCACCTTCGCCCACATGGACCAGCGCCGCGCGTCGGCGACGTCGCTCGCCGCGATCGTGCCCACCGCCGTCGTCGGCGCGATCACGTACTTCGTGAACGGCGAGGTCGACGTGATCGCGGCGCTCTTCGTCGCGGCCGGCGGCATCGTCGGCGGATGGCTCGGGGCGAGGCTCCTCAAGCGCATCCCGCTCACGTGGTTGCGATGGATGTTCATCGCCCTGCTCGTGGTCGTGGCGGCGCGCATGCTGTTCTTCGTGCCCGAGCGGGGCGACGGCCTCGTCGAGCTCGACGCCCTCACGATCGTGGCCATGGTCGCGCTCGGCGTCGTCATCGGCATCGCCTCGGGGCTCTTCGGCATCGGCGGCGGCATCGTCATGGTGCCGGCGTTCATCATCCTGCTCGGCATGAGCGACCTGGTGGCGAAGGGCACGTCGCTCGCGGTGATGATCCCCACCGCGATCAGCGGCACGATCACCAACGCCCGCGGCGGCGTCGTCGACCTTCGAGCCGGCATCATCGCCGGTGCGGCTGCCACAGTGGCCGCCTTCCCCGGGGTGGCGATCGCGCACCTGCTCTCGCCCGAGTGGTCGACCTGGCTGTTCTCGGCGCTCATCGTGATCGCCACGGTGCAACTGGCGGTGCGCGCCGTGCGCCTGCAACGCAAAGAGAGGAACGAGCGTGGCCGCTGACGCACGCCCCGCGGGTTGGTACGACGACGAGGCCGACGCCGACGCGATCCGGTACTGGGACGGCAGCGCCTGGACTCCCCACACGGCCCCGAAGACGACGGATGTCCCGGCCGCAAGCATCGCGCACTCGCCTGCGCAGGCCGTGGCCGGGCCGACTGCACGGCCGGCGACGACCGCCGTTCCCCCTCGCCCCGTCGACGACTCGATCGACGAGCTGACCTCGGTGCGCTCGTCGTGGCCGAGCGTGGCCGCCTCGGCGACGCGACCCGCGACCCTGGCCAGTGACGTCAAGGAGCACACCACGGTGCCCCTTCCCCCTGAGGGCGCCGGGCCCGCGGCATCCGCGCCGCTGTTCACGTACGACGCGTACCGCAGCGCCGGGCGCACGTTCCTCGCGACCTGGCTGTTCGCGCTGCTGCTCGGGTACTGGGGTGTCGATCGCTTCTACCTCGGCAAGGTCGGCACCGGCATCCTGAAGCTCATCACCCTCGGCGGGCTCGGCGTCTGGGTGCTCGTCGACCTGCTGCTCGTGCTCACTGGCTCGCAGCGCGACACGCAGGGGCGCCCGCTCGAGGGCTATGCCGAACACTCGCGCGTCGCCTGGATCGTCACCGGCGGGCTCGTGGCGCTCGGCATCGTGACCGGGACCATCTCGGGTGTCGTCGGCGCGCTCTCGTCGTGAGCTGAACCTCGACGGTCAGCGCGCAGCGGTGCGCAACGCCTCGGCCTTCGCGGCGAGGTAACGCTGCTCGGGTCCGTTGAGGGTGCGCCTGGCCGCCTCGGTGAAGGCGAGCGATGCGGCATCCGTCGCCCCGCTGCGCTCCAGCAGGTGCGCCCGCACCGCCCAGGTGCGGTGGTGCTCGGCGACAGACGTGCCGCGACTGCCCTCGTCGGCGACCTCGGCGCGTTCGAGCGCCGCGAGTCCGGCCGCCGGGCCCTCGACCATCGCGAGCGCGACGACCCGCCCGAGCGTCACCATGGGTCCGGGCGCGAGCCGCTCGAGCAGGTCGTAGAGGCCGAGGATCTCGATCCAGTCGGTCGCTTCGGTCGAGGTCGCCTCGTCGTGCACGGCCGCGATCGCCGCCTGCAGTTGATAGGGACCGATCGGCGCACGGTCGAGCGTCTCGGTGATGATCGCGACCCCCTCGTCGATCATGGCGCGGTCCCACGTGCCGCGATCCTGCTCGTCGAGGGGCACGAGCGCGCCCATGTCGTCGGTGCGGGCGGCGCGGCGGGCCTCGGTGAGCAGCATGAGGGCGAGCAGGCCGGATGTCTCGCCCGACGGATCGTCCGCCGCGTCGTGCAGCTGGCGGGTGAGCCGGATCGCCTCCGCCGAGAGGTCGACCCGCGCGAGCGCGTCGCCCGAGCTCGCCGTGTGGCCCTCGGTGAAGATCAGGTAGAGCACCTGGCGGAGCGCGGCGAGGCGCTCGACGACCTCGTCGGGCCGGGGCATCCGGAACTCCTCGCCGCTCGCCCTGATGCGCGCCTTGGCCCGCGAGATGCGCTGCGCGATCGTCGCCTCGGGCAGCAGCAGGGCGCGGCCGATCTCGGCGGTCGTGAGGCCGCCGACCGCGCGCAGGGTGAGCGCGACCTGCGCCGGACGACCCAGCGCCGGGTGGCAGCAGAGCAGGAACAGCGTGAGGGTGTCGTCGACCGACGGCACCGGCGAGGGCGGCGGCTCGAGGTCGACGGCGTGGGCCTCGCGGCGGCGGCGCGCGACATCCGCTCGCACCTGGTCGATGTATCGACGTGCCGCGACCCGCACGAGCCACGCACGCGGGCTGTCGGGGACGCCCTCGCCCGGCCACTGCGCCGCGGCGGCGATGAGCGCCTCCTGCATGGCGTCCTCGCACGCCTCGAAATCGCCGTAGCGCCGAACGAGCACCGCGAGCGCCGACGGGGCGGCGTCACGCAGTGCTCGCACGGCGGCGGCTGAGCTGCCCGGCGTGCCGGGCGTGCCGGGCATCGTCAGACGTCGGCGCCCGAGGTCATCTCGAGCACGGGACGCACCTCGATGAGTCCGAACTCGGCCTCGGGGAACCGGCCCGCGATCTCGATGGCACGCGCCTCGGTCTCGCAGTCGACGAGGTAGAAGCCGGCGAGCAGCTCCTTCGTCTCGGCGAAGGGGCCGTCGCTCGCGACGGTGCCCGCGGTCTCGCTCACGGTCACGCGCTTGGCGAGCGAGATGTCGGCGAGCGCCTCGTCGGCGAGGAGTTCGCCGCTCGAGCGGAGCTCGTCGCTGATGCCCCGGTAGAAGGCATAGCCCTCGGCCTGCTGGTCGGAGCTGAAGCTCTCCCACATGGCACGCGAGGCGGGGTTGCTGTAGATCTGGATCAGGTACTTCATCGCAATCGCTCCTTCGATCTGGGAGGCGGAACCGCGCTCCCATCAGTATGTCGAGGCTGCGATCGGAATCTCGACGGGTCGGGGGAATTCGCACGTCGGCGTGCGCAGCCCATCCACCTCCTGCCGTCGGCGCTACTCCTTCGGCGAGTCGCCGTTCGCGCGGCGGTCGGCCGCCCGCCTGCCGTTGACGCGGTGGGTCTTCGTGACCTCGAAGGTGCGCTGCAGCGGATCGGTGACGTCGTCGCCGCGGCGCTGGGCGATGCGCACGAACAGGAAGTCGACGAGGGCCAGCTGGGCGATGCGGCTCGACATCGCGCCCATGCGGTAGCTCGACTCGCGCGCGCGCGTCGTGAGCACGAAGTCGGCGAGCTCGGCGACCGGCGACTCGGGCGAGTTCGTGATCGCCACCGTCGTCGCACCCGCGGCACGCGCGACGCCGAGCGCCTGGGTCGTCTCGGTGGTGAGCCCGGTGTGCGAGATCCCGATCGCCACATCCGTCGGCTTCCGCAGTGCCGCCGAGACGAGCGCCAGGTGCACGTCGACCGAGCAGAACGCCGAGATGCCGATGCGCGCGAGCTTCTGCTGCAGGTCCTGTGCGGTGAGCCCGCTCGCGCCGAACCCGTAGAGGTCGACGTGGGCACCCGCGACGATCGCGTCGACCACGCGGTCGAGCACCGCGGTGTCGAGCCCCTCGACGGTCTGCTCGATCGCGAGCACCTCATGGAACGCGATCTTCGCGACGACGTCCTCGGCACTGTCGTGCGGGTCGATGTCGGAGTTCGCGAGCCCGAAGCGCTCGCGTTCGGCGGCCTCGCGGCTCACCGCGCTCGCGACCTCCATGCGGAACTCCCGGTAGCCCGAATAGCCGAGCGTCTGGCAGAACCGTGCGACGGTCGAGAGCGAGGTGCCGCACACCTGCGCGAGGTCGGTGATCGTGAGATCGACGACGAGGTGCGGGTCGGCGATGATCGCCTCGGCGACGCGCGCCTCCGACGAGCTGAGGCGCGGCAGCGCCTCGCGGGCGGCGGAGAGCACGTTCGCCGTCATCTAGTGGCTCCTCGGTTGCTGCTGGTCGGGTTGCGCAGGGCTCAGGTCCTGCACGCTGGAGATAGCATCGCGCAGCACTCCATCCTCGGCGGCGAGGCGCGCGAGCGCGACTTCAGGAGCCACCCCAGTCAGGGTGACGAGGATCGCGGCCTTGACCGAGCCGTCGACCGAGGCGAGGGCCGAAGATGCGGTGGCGGCATCCACCCCGGTCGCCTGCATGACGATGCGTTCCGCGCGAGCCCGGAGCTTCGCGTTCGTGGCGCGCACGTCGACCATGAGGTTGCCGTGCACCTTGCCGAGCCGCACCATCGCGATCGTCGAGATGGCATTGAGCACGAGCTTCTGCGCCGTGCCGCCCTTGAGTCGTGTCGACCCGGCGACGATCTCAGCGCCGACGACGGTCTCGATCGCGAGGTCGGCGGCGGAGCCGATCTCCGAGTCGGCGTTGCAGGCGAAGCCGACGCTGAGCGCGCCGACGCGACGCGCATACTCGATGGCGCCCAGGACGTAGGGGGTGCGCCCCGACGCCGAGATGCCGACGAGCGCGTCGTCAGGGCCGAGGCCGATCTCCTCGAGGTCGGCGGCGCCGCGAGCCGGTTCGTCCTCGGCATCCTCGACCGCCGAGCGGAGGGCGACCTCGCCGCCGGCGATGACCCCGACCACGAGCGAGGGGTCGGTGCCGAACGTCGGCGGGATCTCGCTCGCGTCGAGCACCCCCATGCGCCCCGCGGTGCCGGCGCCCGCGTAGACGAGCCGACCGCCCCTGCGCAGGCGCGCGACGATCGCGTCGACGGCCGCGGCGATCTGCGGTGCGGCCTCCGACACGGCGGCGACGGCCTGCGCGCTCTCCTCCTGCATCGCCATGAGCTGCGACTCGGTCGTGAGCAGGTCGAAGCCCGCGTACTCCTCGTTGACTCCCTCGGTCGAGAGTTCACCGAGCAGGTCGCGCAGGGCCTCGTGTTCGGGCGATTGGTTCGGTGCGGGTGTCATCGTGCCCCTCCCCCGGATTCGATGTATTCGACGCGTTCGATGTATTCGATGCGTTCGATGGTGACGGATGTCCCGGCCGGGAGCGGCTCGGGAAGTCGAAGCTGCCCCGATGCCGGTGAGAGGCGCCCGAGCACGCGGCCGGGCGTGGCATGCGTGAGCGCGAACGGCACGCCGTGCCAGCTGCAGTAGCCGAGGAACGCGAACAGGAGCGATTCCTTGAAGGCGGGGTCGATGCCGCGGTCGGCGCTCGACTCGACGGCGATGCCCTGCTCGGCGCCGAGCGTGGCGAGACGGGCGAGCAGCACGGGGTTCAGGGTGCCGCCGCCCGAGCAGATGAGCGCCGTCGTCCGTTCGGCCGATGCTCGCGTGATCGCCTCGACGACGCTGCGGGCGGTGAGTTCGGTGAGCGTCGCCACGAGGTCGTGCACGCCCAGCCCGAACGCGCCCGATGCGGTGATGGCACCATCGACGACGCCGAGGTCGAAGGTCTCGCGCCCGGTCGACTTCGGCGTCGGCGCTGCGAAGTACGGATGCCGCAGCAGTTGCTCGAGCAGACCGTCGTGCACGCGCCCCGCCGCGGCGAGACGCCCGCCGTCGTCGAAGCCGTCGACGCCGCGGGAGTGCCGGTCGACGACCGCGTCGATCAGGCAGTTGCCTGGCCCGCTGTCGAACGCGACGACGTCGCCGTCTGCACCCACGAGCTGCACGTTCGCGATGCCGCCGAGATTCACGGTGGCGATGCTTCGGCCCTCGGCGCGGGCCTCGGCGCCGAGCCAGGCGCGGTCGAACGCCGCCATGAGCGGTGCGCCCTCGCCGCCCGCGGCGATGTCGGCCATGCGCACGTCTGAGAGTACGGGCACACCCGTGCGCTCGGTGATCCACGCGGGATCTCCGAGCTGCAGGGTGCCACGGGCGTGCCCGGACTCGACCCAGTGGTACACGGTCTGGCCGTGCGAGACGATGAGGTCGGGCGTGACGCCCGACTCGCGGATGCCCCGTGCCGCGGCCTCGGCGAAGGCCTGGCCGAGTCGCGTGGTGAGCCTGGTCCAGGCGCCCGCGTCGAGGGCTTCGCCCGCGGCGACCGCGAGGATCCGGGCGCGGAGATCGGCCTCCCAGTCGACGGTCTCGGCGTGGCGCACGGTCAGGGTCGTCGGTCGAGTAGTGACCGACGAAGGAGGACGCGTATCGAGACCCTGCGCGTGCGTGGTCTCGATACGCTCCGCTACTCGACCGACGGTTTCGTCGATGTCGACCACGGCGACATCGATGCCGTCGGCGGAGGTGCCCGATTGCAGAGAGAGCACGATCACGCGGGTGCCCCCGAGTCGAGCAGGTCGCGGGCCGCCTCGGCGGCGAGGCGGCTCGCGGCTCGAATGTTCAGCGTCGCGAGCGGCACTGTCGTGCCCGGCATGCCGGCGTTGACGACGATCGCATCGGGTCGCATGCGGGCGATGTTCGCGACCCGGTCGAGTTGCGGACCCGGCGCGCCCACGGCGTCGACGAGCACGACGATCGCACCCGATCCGGGCACCGCCGCGTCGCCCCGCAGCACGTTGCCGCCGGCGGCCAGCGTCGACTCGACGTAATCGCGATCGCTGTCGACCGCGAGCGTCGAGCGGCCGCGCACATCGAGCACGGTGCGCGGGCCCGGCTGCGCAGGCACCGCTCCGTCGACGGTGATCGCGTCACGGGCGACGAGCGGCGCGTCGAGGGACATCCGCTCGTGGACGGCAGACCGGCCGACCGACTCGGCCAGCGCGCGAACACGGGCTGCCGCACGCTCGAGCACCTCGACGGGCAGCGTGCCGTCGTCGAGCGCGTCGAGGATCGCCTGCTGTACCTCCGTGAAGTCGCGCACGTCCTGATCGGGCGCGGCGGCCGCGCCGAGGTTCGTCGGGTTCGAGATGCAGAGCAGGTCGGCGCCCGCGAGCAGCGCCTGCACGGCCCCGGGACCCGCGCCGACGGTCTCGCGCACCGCCGCCATGTCGAGCGCGTCGGTCACGATGACGCCCTCGAATCCCATGGCTCGCAGGTGTCCGAGCGCCACGGGATTGAGGGTCGCAGGCGCGTCGCCCCACGCGGGCACGATGATGTGCGCGGTCATCACCATGGCGACGCCCGCGTCGATCGCCGCGCGGAACGGGGGCAGGTGCACGCGCTCGAGCTCGTCGAGCCCGATCGTGAGCGCCGGCGCGGCGTGGTGCGAGTCGAGGTGCGTGTCACCGTGGCCCGGGAAGTGCTTGACGCACGCCGCAGCACCCGCCGACTGGATGCCCCGCAGCGCGGCCACGGCGTGCCGGCCGACGAGCTCGGGCGTCTCGCCGAACGAGCGCACGCCGATCACCGGGTTGCGCGGGTCGGTGTTGACGTCGGCGACCGGGCCGAGCACGGCGTTCGCGCCGACGGCGAGCGACCGGTCGGCGAGCCGCTGCCCGACCGCCTCGGTCACGGCGACGTCGTCGAGGTACCCGAGCTGCGCGGCTCCGGGCAGGGTCGAGCCCGCGGCCGCGTCGATGCGGGTGACGTTGCCGCCCTCCTCGTCGATGCCCACGAGCAGCGACGGGCGGATGCCGCGGAGATCGGCGGCGAGGGACATCCGCTCGCGCTCGTCACCGAGGTTGTGCGCGAACAGCACCGCACCGGCGAGGCCCGCGTCGAACTCACGACGGAGCCAGTCGGGAACGTGGCGGCCGAGGAATCCCGGCCACAGCACCCCGCCCACGAGCGCACGCAGCGCCCGGTCGTCTGCGGCGCTCATCCCTTGACCGCACCCGCGACCAGGCCGCTCGAGAGGCGGCGCTGCACGATGACGAAGAAGATCATGACCGGGATCGTGATGATCGTCGAGGCCGCCATGATGTAGCCCCACTCGTTGGAGTGCTCACCGAAGAACTGCTTCAGCCCGATGGCGACGGTGTAGTTCTCGGAGGCGCCGCCGAGCAGGGTCATGGCGAAGATGAACTCGTTCCATGCGGTGATGAACGAGAAGACGGATGTCGCGACCAGGCCCGGCATCACGAGCGGCAGCAGCACCGACCGGAACATGCGGCCCCAGCTCGCGCCGTCGATGTAGGCGGCCTCCTCGAGCTCGACGGGGACGGCGGCGACGAAGCCGCGCAGCATCCAGATGCCGAACGGCAGCGAGAGCGCCACGTAGACGACCATCAGGCCGAGCAGGGTGTTCAGCAGCTGCAGGTCGCGCACCTGCACGAACAGCGGGATGACGAGCGCCTCGAGCGGCACCATCTGCACGATGAGGATCATCAGCAGCATCGCGGTGCGGAACTTGAACCGGAACCGGGCGACGGCGACCGACGCCAGCAGCGCGAGCACGGCGCTCGCGAGCACCGTGACAAGCGCGACGATGGCCGAGTTGCGGAGGAACACGTCGAATCCGCCCTCGGTGAGCACGTACTCGAAGTTCGAGAGCGTCCACTCGCGCGGGAGCAGCTGCTGGCCGCCGGCGCCCGGCCTGCGCGTCGAACGCGCTCGAGAGCATCCAGAACGCGGGGAACAGGGTGAATCCGAGCAGCAGCACGACGAGCGCGGCCTTGCCCGCGGCGGCGCGGGTCTTGCGGGCCGAGCGTCGGCTGGCGCGGACGGTGGCGGTGGCGGGCGCCGTCGCGTCGGTGCGCACGGCGGTGTCGGCGGTCACAGCTCGTCCTCCTTCAGCATGGTGCGCACGTACACGACGGTGATGCCGAGCAGCACGAGGGTGAGCAGCACGGCGATCGCCGAGCCGAAGCCATAGCGGTTCTGGCCGAACGATTCGACGTACGACCAGACGCCGAGGTTCAGCGCCTCGCGGTTCGAGCCGGCGCCACCGGGCATCAGGTAGACCTGCGCGAACACCTTGAAGTCCCAGATGGTCGAGAGGATGATCACGACCGCGAACACCTGCTTGAGGTTCGGCACGATGACCTGGAAGAAGCGGCGCCACGGGCCCGCGCCATCCATCTCGGCGGCCTCGAGCATCTCCTTCGGCACGCCGAGCAGGCCCGCGAGGATCGTGATGGCGACGAACGGGAAGCCGTGGTGGATGACGTTGAGGAGCACGATCGCGTAGAAGGTGTAGCGGTTCGTGAACCAGTTGACGGGCTCGTCCTGCAGCCCGAGCGCCTGCAGGGTCTCGTTGAAGATGCCGCGGTCGGCGTCGAAGATCCACACCCAGACGTAGGTGCCGGTGACCGCGGGCATGGCCCAGGCGATCATGATGGCGCTGCCGACGACGGTGCGCCAGAAGCCGCCGAGGGAGGCCATGAGCACGGCCACGGCCGTGCCGAGGGCGACGGTGCCGGCGACCGCCAGCACCGCGAAGCCCACGGTGTTGGGCAGTACGACGGTGTACAGCTCGGGGCTCGTGAAGATCTCGCCGAAGTTGGCGAGGCCGATCCAGTTGGGCTCGCCCGAGACGATCTCGCGCAGCCCGTAGTCCTGCAGGGAGAAGAGGAACACCCGTACGAGCGGCCAGAGCAGCAGCACCGCGAGCACGGCGAGGGCGGGTGCGAGCAGCAGCCACGGCCTGGTTCGGGTGAGGACGTTCTTGGTGCGGCCGGGCCCGCCGGCCGCGCGGGGAGCGGATGCTCCCTGCGCGACCGGCGGAGCCTGAAGGGTGTTCGTCACTCGATCAGCCGTTCATGATCTCGTTCATCTCCGCTGCGGCGTCGGAGGTGGCCTGTTCGACCGTCTTCTGCCCGGAGAGGATCGCCTGGATGGCGGTGTTGGTGGTCTTCTTCGCCTGCACGGCACCGTACTTCGGGGTCACCGGCACGGTGCCGCCGCCCTCGACGAGCTGCGTGGCGAACGGGGCGACGAGCGGGTCATCCGACTCCATCGTCTCGGCGAGCAGCGACGCCTGGCCGGGGAAGTACCCCGACTGCTCGCCCCACTGCTCGGCGAACTCGCCCGTCGACATGAGCTTGACGAACTCCCACGCGAGTTCCTTGTTCTCGGCCGTCTCGAACATCGAGAGGTGCGAACCGCCGAGCACCGACGGCGCGATGCCGCCGTCCTTGCCGGGGATCGGCGTCGCGGCGAACTTGCCCTCGAGGTCGGCGTTCTTCTCGATGATCGCCGCCGGCGTCCACGAGCCCATGAGGGCCATCGCGACGTTGCCCTGCGCGAAGTTGTCGAGGACGTCGGTCTCCTTCCACGTGGTGGCGCCGGCCGACGAGAAGCCGTGCTCGGTGGCGAGGCCGGTGTAGAAGCCGATGCCCTCCTGCGACTCCGCACTGTCGAGGCCCGAGGCCCACTCGTCGCCCTCCTGCTCGGCGACCTCGCCGCCGGCACCCCAGACCCAGGGGTACACGGGGAACTCGGCGTCGCCCGGCACGGCGAACG
Source organism: uncultured Actinomycetota bacterium (assembly GCA_963758615.1). Taxonomy (GTDB): domain Bacteria; phylum Actinomycetota; class Actinomycetes; order Actinomycetales; family Microbacteriaceae; genus Agromyces. The sequence continues at coordinate 108,825 of CAVWVZ010000012.1, forward strand.
GCATCATGTCGGGGTGCGCGGCCTTGATGGCCTCGCCCGCGGCGACGATCTCGTCCCACGTGGTCGGGGCTGCGAGCCCGAGCTCCTCGAAGATGTCGGCGCGGTAGACGAGCGAACGCACGCCGGCGTACCACGGCATGCCGTAGAGCTCGTCCTCGTAGGTGCCGGACTCGACGAGGCCCTCGACGAGGTCCTCGCCCAGGCCCGCGTCGTCGACGTAGTCGCCGATGGGCGCGAGCGCACCGGCGTCGGCGAACTCGGCGGTCCAGGTGGTGCCGGTCTCGGCGACGTCGGGCGTGGTGCCGCCCGCGATCGAGGTGACGAACCGGTCGTGCGCGTCGGCCCACTGCACGAACTCGACGTCGAGCTCGGCGCCGGTCTCTTCAGTGAAAGCCTCGCCGACCGAGTCGAAGAACGCCTCGGAGTCGGGGTTCGTGCCTTCCATGATCCAGACCGTGAGCGTCTGGCCTTCGGCGTCGACGCCTTCGCCGCCGGTGTCGTTGGAGCCGCCGGCGCACGCGGTCAGCGCCAGCGCGGCCGTGAGGCCGAGCGCGACGATCGGGAGGGAGCGCTTGTTCATAGGGTTGGTCTCCTCATTGAAACTTGGGGGCAGAACGTGCCCGTGCTGTGAATCTGAATCAGACTGGTGATCCGAACAGGGTGGTGACTCTGGAAGTAGTATTCAGGAATGAGTGCGGTTTTGCAAGAAACTTCCAAGCGTGCTTTTTGGGTGCTGGGCATCGACATCGGCGGCTCCGGGAGCCGGGCGGCACTGGAGCCGATCGACGCAGCCGACGACAGGGGTGTCGGCAGCGCCGCCGGTGCCGCGGGAGTCGGTGCCGCGAGCGGCGTCCGCCTCCTGTTCGAGGACGAGCCGGTGTCCATTTCATCGAATGGAAGCTCCGCATTGCCTGTGATCGCCACGCTCATCGAGCGCGTGCGGGCCGAGCGACCGGACGCCCGGTTGGCCGGTGTCGGCATCGGCGCAACCGGTCTCGCGTCGCTCGTCGCATCGCCGGCGACGTCGCTCTCGGCGCTGACTGCGGCGGCGGGCGCGCCGGTCGCGCTCGCGATCGATGCCGTGACCGCGCACCTCGGAGCGCTCGGGGGCTCGGCGGGCGCCGTGGTCGCCGTCGGTACCGGGGCGATCGCCCTCGGCACCGACCTGCGCGACGTGTGGCATCGCGTCGGCGGTTGGGGGCACCTCTACGACGATCGCGGCTCGGGCGCGTGGATCGGCATCGAGGGCCTGAAGGCGGCGATCCAGACCCACGATGGCGTGACGCGGGATGCCCCTGCCCTGCTCTCGGCGGCGGTGTCGCGTTTCGGCCCGGTACCGACCTGGCCGTCGCAGCTCTACACCCGCGATGACCGCGGCGCGGTGCTCGCCGGGTTCGCGGCGGATGTCGCGGGCCTCGCCTCCGTCGGCGACGTCGTGGCCACGCGCATCATGTCGACCGCCGGCGCGCTCGTCGCGGAGACGCTGGCCGCGGCGCTCGATCCGGCGCTTCCGGCGCGTGCGGCGGGGGTGGGTGGAGTCTTCGCCTCGGGTGAAGCGTTCACCGGCGCGTTCGCCGACGAGTTCGCGCGGATCGCGCCCGACGCCACGCTCGTAGAGCCGGCTGGCGGGCCGCTCGACGGCGCTGTTCGGCTTGCGCGACTCGTCGCAGCGGGTGAGGTGACTGCGGCGCATCCGCCGTTCGTCTGGAGGTAGGGTCGGGCGTTCAGCAGCCGGGGCTCGAGGGGTATGCCGTGCAGTCTCCGACCGTGAGCACCGTGTCGACCTCCCCGACGAGCACGCGCTGCGGCGCGGCATCGATCGTGAGCGTGCCGGCGATGGGCGACCATCCCGAACCGGCGAAGCGATACTCGGCGGCGACTGCAACCTGGAGCGTGACCGAGTACTCGCCGCTCGCCGCGTAGACGTGACTCGTGTCGGTCGGCGTGAACTCGGCCACCCCGAGCGCAGTCCACGTCGCACCGGGCGATGAACTGGCGACGGTCGCACCGTCGGAGTGCACCCACCGGTACCCGACCGGAGTGAACCGAACATCGGCCGGCTGACCGAGCAGCGTGCCGGACACGACTTCGGGATTGGCGTCCGCGACGAAGTTCGCCGGAAGCCCCTCGATCGCCCACCCGTTCGGCTCCATGACATCGCTCGGCTCCGCCGGCCGGAACGACGCGATGTCGCGAAGCGTCACGGCAGGCGTGCCCGGCGCCGAAGTCGCGGGCTCTCCCGGAGGCGACGACATCACGCACTCCGGATGCCGCGTCGTCGAGCACTCCTCCACCGTCATGCCCTTGGCGGGAAGTGGCGAGGTCTGCGCCGTGCAGATGAGAGCGTTCGCGATCTCCTGAATGCGTGTGCCCGCCCGACTCGCCGTCATCACGATTCTGGGAGCCGATGAGATCAAGCCGAATCTCGGCTGCCGAGGCGACTGTCGGACACCGCAATTGACCGGCGAGCACATCCGAGCATCCGAGCACTGTGAGTCTGCCCGCACGGCAATGGCAGGGATGTTGCCTCCAAGCGCCCGCGAGGGCTATCGCGAGGGCTATGCGCGGCAGAAGTTGTCGCCGGCCCATAGCGTCTTTTCGCTCACCTTCAAGCAGGTTCGCGGTCGTACCTTCGATCGCGATCATGTACGGGCATCGAGTTGGAATCGACTGGGGTCGATCCCCGGAGTGACGTCTTCACCGCTGTCGATCAAATTCGACGCTTGCTCATGTCGTCGCAAACATATGATGGTCACTGTCACGCCGCTCGACGTGCTGGTCGATCGCTGCAATTCGTGAGCGAAATAGCTTGCGGACCCCGTGATCGTGAGCCCTTCCTCGCATAAACTGCTCGGCGGTCGAACTCTCCTCCGAAGTATCTGGCCTGTCGCGAACAGGCTCAATGCGCTCCGGGCTCGCTCGGCCGCCATCCTTGTGATCTTCGGCTGAAGCCATCAGATAGAGCTCGTAGGCGCTCACCGCAGCCGCCAGCGCCTCCTCGTCAGACGCGAAGATCGGCGCCGCCTCGGTCGGGGTCGGCGACGAGGTCGGCGTGGCGCCGCCGACGCACCCGGTGAGCACGAGCGCGAGCGCGCCGGCTGCGGCGAGCGCGGCGCCGAGACGGCGCGACGGTCGGCGCTTCAGACGAGAGGTCGGCATGGCGAATACCCTAAGCGAGCCGCGTGGCAGGGGTTTGGCGTTATCCACAGGTGCGCTGGCCACGACCACTGGCACCGCGACCCCTCGCGAATGTCGCCGGGTCGGCACAGTATTGGGGCATGCGCACGATCACGGTCAACAACAACGTCTCGCTCGACGGTGTGATGCAGGCTCCGATGTCGGCGGCTGAAGACACGCGCGGCGACTTCCCCTACGGCGGATGGGCTCTCGAGGGCAACGACGAGGCGCTCGCCGCCGAGATGGGCGTCGGCATGGATTCGGGCGGCGCGATGCTGTTCGGCCGCCGCACCTACGACAACATGGCCGCGTTCTGGCCGAACCAGACCGACGGCAACCCCTTCACCGAGTACCTCAACCGGGTCGAGAAGTTCGTCGTCTCTCGAAGCCCGCAGACCAAGCTCGACTGGCAGAACTCGACGCTGCTCGCCGGTGACGCGGCGGAGACCGTGGCCTCCCTGAAGCAGGCCGACGGGCCGAATCTCACGATCCTCGGCAGCGGCGAGCTCGTGCGTGCGCTCGCCGCAGCAGGGCTCATCGACGAGTACGTGCTCATCATCCATCCGGTGGTGCTCGGCACCGGCATCCGCCTGTTCGACGGCACCCACCAGGCGCTCGAACTCACCCGCAGCATCACCACGCCGAAGGGCGTCACGGTGGCGCACTACCGCCCGTCCGGCGCACCCGAGGCCGTGTCGTGAGCGACGACTCGGAGGACGCGACATCCGTCGCTCGTGTTCCGACCCGCGACCGAAGGCGACCACGCGCGCGTGGTCGCCGCGATCCCCGAGTGGTGGCAGACGCCGAACTCCGAGACGCTGCCGCTGTTGCTGCCGCGCCTCTTCTTCCAGCACTTCGGTGACACGTCGACCATCGTCGAAGACGGCGAGCGGCGAGCTCGCGGCGTTCCTCGTCGGGTTCCGCTCGCAATCGCAACCCGAGGTCGCGTACGTGCATTTCGTGGGCGTGCGTCCCGATCTGCGCGGCGCCGGACTCGCGCGCACGCTCTACGAGCGCTTCTTCGCGCAGGTGCGGGCGCTCGGCTGCCGCCGCGTCGACGCGATCACCGGCCCGGTCAACCTGCGGTCGCAGGCGTTCCACCGCGCGATGGGGTTCGCGCTCGGCGGTGACACCGATCTCGACGGCGTGCCGGCCTACCTCGACTACGACGGGCCGGGCGAGCACCGGGTCACGTTCACGCGCGCGATCTGAGCGGCGCGGATGCCCCGGTCCACCGGCGCGATCTGAACGACGAACGGATGCCCCGCCTCACGCCCGTGCGAGAATCGCCCCGGTATCGACCCCCGGCGGCAGCGCGCCGTAGAGCAGGCCTCCGTCACCCTCGAGGCGGGTGCGCACGAACGCGTCGGCGACCGGGGCCGGCGCATGCTGCACGAGAAGCGACGCCTGCAGCACGAGCGCAAGCCGCTCGGTGAGCTCGCGTGCCCGCGCGGCCGCGGCCGCACTCGTGACGTCGGCAGCAACCTCGCTCACGACCGCACGCGCCTCGGCGAGCGCGAGGTCGAACGCCGCATGCTCGCCGGCCGCCTCGCCGACGACGTCGAAGAACGCCTCGAACGTCTCGGGCTCGCGCGCGAGCACCCGCAGCACGTCGAGGGCGATGACGTTGCCCGAGCCCTCCCAGATCGCGAGCAACGGTTGCTCGCGATACCGGCGAGCGAGCGGGAACCCCTCGGTGTAGCCGTTGCCCCCGAGGCACTCGAGCGCCTCGTAGGCGTGGCCGGGGCCGCGCTTGCAGACCCAGTACTTCGCGACGGCCGTCGCCAGTCGGCGGAACTCCTGCTCGAGGTCTTCCGCATCGTCGTCGTAGGCGCGCGCGAGCCGCATCGCGGTGAGCGTGGCTGCCTCGGACTCGAGCGCCAGGTCGGCGACGACCGCTGTCATCGCGGGCTGGTCGACGAGCAGGGCGCCGAACGCACTGCGGTGCCGCACATGCCAGGCCGCCTCGGCGACCGACTGCCGCATTCCCGCGGCCGACCCGATGACGCAGTCGAGGCGCGTACGCGTGACCATCTGCACGATGGTCGCGACGCCGCGCCCCTCGTCGCCGACCAGCCACGCCACAGTGCCGTCGAGTTCGATCTCGCTCGATGCGTTCGACCGGTTGCCGAGCTTGTCCTTCAATCGCTGGATGCGGAACACGTTGCGCGTCCCGTCGGGCAGCACCCGCGGCACGAAGAAGCAGCTCAGACCACCGGACGCCTGTGCCAGCACGAGGAACGCGTCGCTCATCGGCGCGCTGCAGAACCACTTGTGCCCGGTGAGGCGGTACTCGCGGCCCCATTTGCCGTCAGCACCGGTCGGCTCGGCGCGCGTCGAGTTCGCCCGCACGTCGCTGCCGCCCTGCTTCTCGGTCATCGCCATGCCCACGAGTGCAGAGCGCTTCGGCGCGCCCAGCCCCGGGTCGTACGCGCGGCTCAGCAGCCGCGGCATCCATTCGTCGCGAAGGCCGGATGCCGCAAGCTCGAGCGTCGGCACCGCCGCATGCGTCATCGACACCGGGCAGGCGTGTCCCGGCTCGACCTGCGCGAAGAGGAAGAACGCCGCCGCGCGGTCGACGTTCGCGCCCGGTCCGGGGTCGGCCCACGCCGACGTGTGCGCGCCCGCCCCGATCGCGGCGGCCATGATGCGGTGGTAGGCGTCGTCGTACTCGACCTCGTCGATGCGGTTGCCCCACCGGTCGTGGGTGCGCAGCACCGGCGGCTGCGTGTTCGCGTGCTCGGCGTCGCGCTGGAAGGCGGCGGAGCCGACATGGCGGCCGATCTCGTCGAGGGTCGAGACCACCGGTTCTGCGCGGCGCGTGCGACTCGGGCCGGCGGAAGCGGCTGCGCCCGGGACATCCGCTCTCCCCATCTCGCGACCGCCTCGACGAGCGGCACGTCGGTCGTGTACTCGTCGACGTCGACGCGGGGCGGCGGCTGGTTCAGGACCTCGTGCGTGTTGATCATCGTCGACCTCCGCCCCCATTCTCGACGAACGTGAGGTGATTCTCATGCTCCCATGGCCCGACCCGACAGCACCTCTGCGGCGGCATCGGCGGACGCTCGAGCGAGGTCGGCAGAACGCGGAGGCGGGGGGTTGACCACCCTCGAACGGGGTACGAAGATGAGGAACGTTCGGCTGCACGCCATGAGCAGCCGCCGATCTCGCCGAGGGATCGCCTCGGCATGACACATCACACTACAAGGGGGTAGGGATGTTCCGGCAAGTTGCTCTCGCCACAGCAGCGGCTCTGGTCTTCACCGGGCTGGCTGCTGCACCGAGCGTTGCGAGTCCACCGCCGACACCGGGCGGCGACGATCACCTCGCGGTCTATTCCGGAACCGTGGATACCGAAGGCCTCGCGGCGATCGTCGACCTCGGAGTCGACCGTCACGAGGTCGTCTCGACGCCGAGCGCCGACGCCGGCAGCTTCGACGTGCAGGTCATCCTGAGCGGGGCTCAGGTCGACGCGCTCGCCGCAGGCGGCACCGAGCTGCAACTCAAGGCCGACCCGGCGACGCAGCGTCGTTCGCTGCAGGCCACCGATGGCGTGTTCCGCATGTACAGCGGCGAGGGCGGCATCCTCGAAGAACTCATGGCGCAGGCCGCCGCGCATCCTGAGATCGCCGAGTTCCGCGTGATCGGCCAGACCCAGCAGGGCCAGGACATCGGCGCGGTGCGGGTCACGAAGGGCGTCGAGAAGGCGAAGGACGGCAAGAAGCCGACGACGGTGTACGTCGCCGCGCAGCACGCGCGCGAGTGGATCACGCCCGAGATGGTGCGGCGGCTGCTCGACCTGTACCTGAGCTCGTACGGCACCGACGACCGCATCACCCACCTCGTCGACGACACCGAGCTGTGGTTCGTGCCCGTCGCGAACCCCGACGGCTACGACTTCACGTTCACAGAGGGTCAGCGGCTCTGGCGCAAGAACCTCCGCGACAACAACGGCGACGGCGACATCACGGTCGGCGACGGCGTCGACCTCAACCGCAACTCGGCGACCCGCTGGGGATACGACAACGAAGGCTCCTCGCCGAACCCGGCAAGCGAAACGTACCGTGGGCCGTCGCCGGCCTCGGAGCCTGAGACCCAGGCGATCGACGGCCTGTTCGGCGACATCACGCCGCAGTTCATGATCAACTACCACTCGGCTGCCGAGCTGCTGCTGTACGGCATCGGCTGGCAGGTCGCGACACCGTCGCCCGACGACGTGATCTACGAGGCGATGGCCGGCGACGACGCGAACCCGGCGGTTCCTGGCTACGACCCCGACATCTCGGCGGAGCTGTACACGACGAATGGCGACCTCGACACGCACATGCAGGAGGCTCACAACGCGCTCGGGTTCACGCCCGAGATGTCGACGTGCGAAGCGGCATCCGATTCCGTTCCCGACGACGAGTGGTTCGCAGAGGACTGCCTGAGCGGGTTCAACTTCCCCGACGACGAGGCGCTGATCCAGGCGGAGTTCGAGAAGAACATCCCGTTCGCGCTCGCCGTCGCCGAGTCGGCGATCGATCCGGATGACCCGGTGTCGGTCGTGAACCGCGACGCAGAAGACTTCCGGGTCGACTCGTTCTCGGTCTCGTACGGCGACCCGCAGACCGTCGCAGTCTGGGCGAAGCGAGCCCTGACGGCCAAGTCGATGCACTACTCGATCAATGGCGGCAAGGCCGTGAAGGCGAAGCTCTCGGAGTGGGCCGGCGGTGAGCGCTACGGCTTCGAGAACGTCGACTACTACGCCGAGTACCGCGGTGAAGTGAAGGGCGCGAGCCCGGGCGACAGCGTCGAGGTGTGGTTCACGGGCACTGCGACCGGCAAGGACCTCCCCAAGGGGCAGAAGCCCGGCAAGGTCGAGAGCGAGCACTTCACCTACGAAGTCGCGCAGGACACCGGCAACTCAGTGCTCATCGTCGCGAACGAGGACTACACGGGCGTGAACCCCACCTATCCGGCGGGCACCGACGCACCGAAGTACGTCGACGAGCACGTCGCGGCCCTCGAGGCGAACGGAGTGACCCCGGATGTGTGGGACGTCGACGCACAGGGCGTGCCGCATGACCTGGGCGTGCTCGGTCACTACGACGCCGTGCTCTGGTACCTCGGAGACAACCGGCTGACGCAGGATCCGGAGGATGAGCTCATCCAGTACGGTTCGCAGCAGCTCCCCGATCTCGCGGTGGCCGAGCGGCAGCAGTACCTCACCATCGCGATGCGCGACTACCTCAACCAGGGCGGCAAGGTCGCGTACGCAGGCGAGACGACGGCGTACTACGGCATCGGCGCGAGCACGTTCGGCGGTATCTACTACGGCCTCGACGGCCTGCCCGAGGAGGAGTGCGCGGTCACGGTCGATCCGTTCTCCGACTGCCTGCTGCTGGCCGACGACTTCACCCAGTACTGGATGGGGGCATACACTCGCGCGGCGATCGCGGCCGAGGGCGTGACCGGCACTGCTGAGCCGTTCGACGGCTTCGAGGCGCTGTTCGGCGGGCCTGCCACGGTGGACAACCCGATCGACGAGGTGGGGTCGTTCGTCCCGACGAGCGACCGGTTGCCGGTCGACCAGTTCCCGCAGTTCGAGAGCTGGGGAGCGGCTGACTTCACCGGCGTGACCGGCAGGATCGTCGCGGTGGAAGGCGCCCTTGCAGCGGCGGCGACGCACGTCGACGTCGGCTACCAGCGGCTGGGACGAACGTTCAACCTGACCGGAGTCTCCGCTGCCCAGGTGCCGACTTTCGCGGCGCAGATCGCCTACGACACCGAGACGGGATACGACCACGTCATCGTCGAGGCGCGCCCGGTTGGCACTGACAGCTGGACGACGCTCCCCGATCTCAACGGCGGAACGTCGACGACCGTCCCGACGGAGTGCGAGGCGGGCTTCTTCATGGGCGCCCATCCGCAACTCGAGCACTACCTGACACCCGGCAACCCCTGCCTGCCCACGGGCACCACGGGTCAGTGGAACTCGTTCACGGGTTCCTCCGGCGGCTGGGTACCGGTGGCGTTCGACCTGAGCGCATACGCGGGCGGCCAGGTCGAGGTGGTCGTCAGCTACGTCACCGATCCGAACACCGGCGGCGCAGGTCTCATCGTCGACGACACCAGGCTCGTGGTCGGCGGAACGTCCACCGAGGCCGAGGGCTTCGAAGCGGGCTTCGGCGCCTGGGCGGTGCTCGGTCCGCCCCCGGGAAGCCCCGACAACGAGAGCGATTTCGAGATCGCGGACGGCCTCGGCGATGTCGTAGCGGTCACGGCGACGCCCGACACGCTGCTCTTCGGCTTCGGCCTCGAGCAACTCGAGTCGGATGCCGTTCGAGCCGACGTCGTGGCGAGGATGCTCGCCCACTTCGCCGGGTAGTTCGAGAACAGGCGGTCGATGAACGGATGCCGCGTCGCGGGGTTGTCCACGGCGCGGCATCCGTCTGCCCGGGATCCGGTACCGCTATTCGGTGCCCGGATGATCCGGACGATGTGCGAGCGCGCCCGGGTACAGCTCCTCGAGCAGGCCGAGCGCCATCTCGCTGAGCGTCGCCTGCAGGTCGCGTTCGAGCCGATCGCCGTCGTCGGCCGAGCGCTGCGCCCACACGGCCGCAAGCTTCGCCGCGTTCGCGACGACCGAGTCGATGACGAGCTGGCGCCAGAACGGCGGATACTCGCCCTGCTTCCACTCGCCGCGGCCACGACCGTAGTGCGCGATGGCGAGGTAGCGCAGCAGCGCAGACGTGACGAGCCCGTCGAGGAACGCCTCCTCCCAGCGCAGGCTCGACTCGGTGCGGCCGCGTACGAGATTGACACCGCGCGCGACGCCGGCGCCGCCGAGCGCGCCGATGACGGCGCCCGCGACCATGCCGGCGCCGAACGTGAGGCCGCCGGCCATGAGGTCGGCGCCGAGCCCGGCCGCCGCACCCGAGAGCACGCCGGACACCACACCGGCACGCCCTTCGTCGATGGGGGCGTCGGTGTGGACGTCACTCGCCACGCGTTGCAGCACCTCGTCGGCGGCGCGGCCCTCGAGCTCGTGGATCGCGATGAGCCGCTCGGTGCTCGATCGCAGTCCGGCGTCGAGCCGGTCACCCATCTCTCGCGCCGCCGCGGCCTGAGCCTGCGTGCGGGTTGCGTTCGGCAGGCCGATCGAGCCACCGAGCCGGGTCGGGAGCGGCTCGCTCGGCAGCGCGGCGCGGTCGCATGCGGCCTGCGCGATCGGTTCGGCGAGCGCGGTCATCGCCAGGTCGAACTGGTCCATGCGCCGATCGCGCCACGCCTGCGAGAGGCGAGCGAAGCCCGGCCGTCGCTCGTCGGGCAGCACGCGGGCGATCGACGTGAAGAGCGTGAACTCCTGCACCCAGCAGCGGGCGAACGCGTCGAGCGCGAGCACGTCGCGCACGTGCGGGGCATCGGCGAGCGCCGCGCGCCAGCGATCGGCGTCGGCCGCCTCGACCTCGCGTTCGCGCGGTCGGCCGGTCTGGTTGAGGAGCACGAGCACGGGCTTGCCTGCCCACTCGAGCACCTCGAGCTCGGACGCGAGGTACCCGGCGTCGGCCGGCTCCTCGGCCGCGTTCACGAGGTAGAGCACGACGTCGGCCTGCTCGGCCACGTTGCGCACTGCGAGCTGGGTGAGCCAGAACGCCCGGTCCTGGTAGCGGTCCCACACCTGCGACAGGAACCAGCCGATCGGGCTCCCGTCCTGCCGCAGCCGGCGGACGAGGCGGACGCTGTCGCCGAAGCCCGGCGTGTCCCAGAGCGTGAGCAGATCGCCCTCAGCGGTCTGCACGAGCGGGAACGGCGTCGCCTCGGTCGTCACGTGCGGCGCATCGCGCACCTCGCCGACGTCGCGGCCGAGCAGCGTGCGCGCGAGCGTCGTCTTGCCCGCATTCGTATGAGAGATGAGCGAGAGGGCGATCGCGGCGGGCTCGGTCGGCCGGGTCGGTACGGTGGTCGGCTCGGTCACGGGACCCTCCCCCGCGGCGGCTCGCCGGCATCGGCTGCGGATGCCGCGGCGAGGTCGGCCTCGGCCGCCGCGAGATCGGGCGAGGCGAGGTCGACGAACACCGGGACGGAACCGTGGTCGGCGACGAAGTCGCTCCAGGCGGCCCGGCGGCCGGCGAGTCGGCTCTCGTCGTCGGGCCAGCGGGCGAGGAAGCCGGATTCGTCGATCAGGGCGATGAGCGGATGCCCCGTGGCCGCGCCCGTGGCGAGCGCCTCGAGGAATGCGCCGTGCGCCTCGCGCTCGGGGGTCGCGGCGAGGCTGAACAGTGGGAGCGTCACGGCCGCCACGCTCGCCGTCCCGCCCGGCCCCGCCGTCGCGCCGGCCGCGAGCCCGAGGAGCGCCTCGTCGTCGCCCCAGCCGATCGGCGGGTCGACCGTGGCCGCGGCACCGCCGTAGGCGCGAGCGAGCACGGCGTCGAGCCCGGCCTGCGCCGCGGGCGCCACGGTGTAGCTGTAGGGCAGAACCCGCACGCGACCCGGCCCGCCGAGGTAGCCCGACACGAGCCGCCGGTAGTACGGCTCCGACAGCGGCAGCTCGACGCGCGTGGCGCGGCGACGCTCGACGAGGCCGGCGACCACTGCGAGCACGACGCGCGGGATGACCACGACGGCTGCGACGGTGCCGGCGAGCAGGTGCATCCAGGTCGCCGCGTTCTCGCTCTCGGGCGCGCGGATCGCCTCGATCGATGCCACGTCGGGGACCGGGATGCCCGTGATCCACGACCCGGGTGCGAGCGTCACGGCGAGCAGTGCCCGCACCTGCTCGGCGCCGAGGAACGTGCTCTCCCACGACGCGCGGTACTCGAACGCGAGCCCTCGCGTGTAGAGGCCGGCGATCACGCCGAGCGCAGTCGCGGCGGCGGCGAAGTGCAGCACGCGCGCAGCGCGCACGCCATAGAGCGGCGCGGCGACGCGTGCCCAGTCACCGGGAAGCGCCGTGAGGATCGAGCGCCGGGCGTCGCCGGCCTCACCGCTGCGATGCCGGGTGAGCGGGGTGCGCAGCGCCGCGAGGCGGATGAGGAGGCCCCGCACCGGACCGGGCCCCGCTCCTCGGAATGCGACGGCCCGCACGATGAGCGAGACATAGACGACGACATTCCAGACCACGAGCGCGAACACGGGAGGCGCGAGCAGGTTGATGCTCGCGCCGCCGCCGATCCGGTCGATGAGCAGCCCCAGCAGGAACGCGGCGGCGATGACCACGACGCCGACCCACGGCCGCCAGCTCAGCGCCCGCGCCGTTCGCGGCACGGCCGGCTGGCGCGGGCCGATGCGCTCGAGGACGAGCTGCGCGCGACGACCCAGGAAGACCTCGGGGGTCGCCCCCTCGCCGACGACCTCGGCCGCGGCCCGGCTCGCCCACTCGCGGTCCGCGTCCGACCAGAGCAGCCGTTCTCGGTCACCCGTCTCGACGGCGCGGGCCGCAGTGACGTCGAGGGCCGCTGACTCGTCCATATGCGCGAATTCTATGCCGACGCCTCGCGGACGTCGGAGCGGCGCGAGTGGGGGACATCCGGCCGCCTGGATTTCGCCATCGGTGAACGCACGGGTCGGATGCCCCTGCTCGCCTTGACGCACCGGAACGCCCGTGTAAGCCTCGAATGCTGCAATGTCGCATGGGGGTGCGACACTGTATCCGCCGTCGGGCACGCGCCTCGCATCCACACCTCGCGAGGCTCCGCCTGCCGACCTCTCCCTCCCACCCTCCGACCCGGAGATCTGATGCTCGGAAAAATCCTCTTCCGCTACTTGAAGCCCTACGGCTGGCTCCTACTCGGAGTCCTCGCCTTCCAGATCGTCTCGGCGGTCGGAACCTTCCTCCTGCCCCGCCTGAACGCCGACATCATCGACAACGGCGTCTCGAAGGGCGACACCGAGTACATCTGGTCGACCGGGTCGGTCATGCTCATGATCTCGCTCGCGCAGATCACGGCGTCGATCATCGCCACGTACTTCGCGGCTCGCGCGGCGATGGCCGCCGGTCGCGACATCCGCGACGACGTGTTCCAGCGCGTGTCGAACTTCTCGGAGCGCGAGGTCTCGAAGTTCGGGCCCGGCTCGCTCATCACCCGCAACACGAACGACGTGCAGCAGGTGCAGATGCTCGCCATGATGGGCGGCACGTTCCTCGTGACCGCGCCGATCCTCGCCATCGGCGGCATCTTCTTCGCGCTGCAGGAGGATGTCGGCCTCGGCTGGATCATCGCCGTCGCCGTGCCGACGCTGCTCGTCATCGCCGTGCTCATCATCAGTCGCATGGTGCCGCTCTTCCGCAGCTACCAGTCGAAGCTCGACAACGTGAACCGCATCATGCGCGAGCAGCTCACCGGCGTGCGCGTCGTGCGGGCGTTCGTGCGCGAGCCCATCGAGGAGGAGCGCTTCCGCGGTGCGAACACCGACATCATGGTGGTCGGCCGCAAGGTCGGCTCGCTCTTCGTGCTGCTGTTCCCCCTGTTCATGCTCGTGCTCAACGTGACCGTCGTGGCCGTGGTCTGGTTCGGCGCGTTCGAGGTCAACGACGGCAACGTCGAGATCGGCACCCTGTTCGCCTTCATGCAGTACGTGATGCTGATCCTCACGGGCGTGCTCATGGCGAGCTTCATGACGATCATGATCCCGCGCGCCGCGGTCTCGGCCGAGCGCATCGGCGAGGTGCTCGACTCCGAGAGCACGCTGGTGCGCCCCGAGAACCCCGTCCACGTGTTCCCGGCTCCCGGCACCGTCACGTTCGCCGATGCCGAGTTCAGCTACCCGGGCGCGCAGCAGCCCGTGCTCTCGGGCATCTCGTTCGCGGCGGCCAAGGGCGAGACGGTCGCGATCGTCGGCTCCACCGGCGCCGGCAAGACCACGCTCATCTCGCTCATCCCCCGCCTGTTCGACGTCACCGGCGGCGCTGTCGAGGTCGGCGGCGTCGACGTGCGCGAGGCCGACCTCGAGAAGCTCTGGAGCACGATCGGCCTGGTGCCGCAGCGTCCGTTCCTCTTCACCGGCACGATCGCATCGAACCTGCGGTACGGGCGCGAAGAGGCCACCGACGACGACCTCTGGCACGCGCTCGAGATCGCGCAGGGTCGCGACTTCGTCGAGGAGATGGACGGCGGGCTCAACGCGCGCATCTCGCAGGGCGGCACGAACGTCTCGGGCGGGCAGCGCCAGCGTCTCGCCATCGCGCGGGCCATCGTGCACCGACCCGACATCCTCGTCTTCGACGACTCGTTCTCGGCGCTCGACCTCACGACCGACGCGAGACTCAGGCAGGCGCTCTGGCGTGAATTGCCCGAGGTGACGAAGATCGTCGTCGCCCAGCGCGTCTCGACCATCACCGACGCCGACCGCATCGTCGTGCTCGACGACGGCCGCATGGTCGGCATCGGCACGCACGAGCAGCTGCTCGAGTCGAGCAGCACCTACCGTGAGATCGTCGAATCCCAGCTCGGTGTGGAGGCCGCACGATGACCGCCCAGACCCCCCTCTCCGCAGAAGAGCAGCTCGAGATCGAACTCGGCGAGCAGGCTCGCATCAACGCCGACGACTGGAGCGGCGCGGTCGCCCCGGGCAAGGCGAAGAACTTCGGCCAGAGCTTCGGCCGGCTCATCGGCCTGCTGAAGCCGCACGCCTTCGCGTTCGCGTTCGCGTCGATCCTCGGCGCGATCGGCGTCGTCCTCACCGTCTCGGCGCCCAAGGTGCTCGGCGAGGCGACGAACATCATCTTCGCCGGTGTCATCGGCAACCAGCTGCCCCCGGGCACGACGACCCAGCAGGCCGTCGACGGCCTGCGGGCCGCCGGGCAGGACGACCTCGCGAACGTCGTCGCGTCGGCCGGCGTGACACCCGGTGAAGGCGTCGACTTCGTGCGCCTGAGCCAGGTGCTCATGCTCGTGCTCGCGCTGTACATCGCGGCATCCGTGCTCACCTGGCTGCAGGGCTACGTGATCAACGTGATCATGGTGAAGACCATGTGGCGCCTCCGCGAATCGGTCGAGGCGAAGATCAACCGCATGCCGCTGAGCCACTTCGACAAGGTGCAGCGCGGCGAGCTGATCTCGCGTGTCACGAACGACATCGACAACATCACGCAGACCATGCAGCAATCGCTGTCGACGGTGATCACCTCGGTGCTCACCGTGGTGGGCGTACTCATCATGATGTTCTCGATCTCGTGGCAGCTCGCCCTCGTGGCGCTCGTGTCGCTCCCCCTCATGGCCGTGATCTTCGGCGTCATCGGCCCGAAGTCGCAGAAGGCGTTCGGCATCCAGTGGCGCAAGGTCGGCCGACTGAACGCCCGTGTCGAGGAGTCGTTCTCGGGCCACGCGCTCGTGAAGGTCTTCGGTCGCGAAGAGGACTCGCGCGAGAAGTTCAAGGCCGAGAACCAGGAGCTCTACGAGGCCAGCTTCAAGGCGCAGTTCCTGTCGGGCATGATCATGCCGGGCATGATGTTCATCGGAAACCTCACCTACGTGGGCATCGCGGTGCTCGGCGGCCTCATGGTCGCGAGCGGCCAGCTTCGTCTCGGTGACGTGCAGGCGTTCATCCAGTACTCGCAGCAGTTCACGCAGCCGCTGTCCGAGCTGGGCGGCATGGCCGCGGTCGTGCAGTCGGGCACCGCGTCGGCCGAGCGCGTCTTCGAGCTGCTCGACGAAGAGGAGCAGGAGCCCGACGCGGCCGATGCCCCCGCACCGGTCGACGGCGACGGCACGATCGTGTTCGACCACGTGTCGTTCTCGTACAACCCCGAGCACCCGCTCATCACCGACCTGTCGTTCCGGGTCGAACCCGGGCAGACGGTCGCGATCGTGGGCCCGACGGGTGCCGGCAAGACGACGCTCGTGAACCTCATCATGCGGTTCTACGAACTCGACGGCGGGCGCATCATGCTCGACGGGCAGGACATCGCCGACCTCACCCGGCACGACGTGCGCGCCCGCACCGGCATGGTGCTGCAGGACCCGTGGTTGTTCGCCGGATCGATCCGCGAGAACATCCGGTACGGCCGCCAGTCGGCGACCGACGACGAGGTGCTCGCGGCTGCCCGGGCGACGTACGTCGACCGGTTCGTGCACTCGCTTCCCGAGGGCTACGACACCGTGCTCGACGAGGACGCGTCGAACGTCTCGGCCGGTGAGAAGCAGCTCATCACGATCGCCCGCGCGTTCGTGGCGCAGCCGTCGGTGCTCATCCTCGACGAGGCCACCTCGTCGGTCGACACCCGCACCGAGCTGCTGCTGCAGCACGCCATGGCGGCGCTGCGGCAGGGCCGCACGTCGTTCGTGATCGCCCACCGCCTGTCGACGATCCGCGACGCCGACCTCATCCTCGTGATGGAGCACGGCGACATCGTCGAGAAGGGCGACCACGAGGAGCTCATCGCCGCGAAGGGCGCCTACTACCGCCTCTACAACTCGCAGTTCGAGCAGGCCGCGACCGACCTCGACGCCGAAGAAGCGCTCGAAGACGGCACCGTCGTCAGGTCCGCCGAAGGCGAGACCCCGCTCGACGCGGTCTTCGAAGCCGCCGCCGAGCGGGAGCTGTGATCGCGACCCGAGTCAGCGCCGCGAACAGGTAGCGCAGGCCGAAACACCACGAACGAGCGGATGTCCCAGACGGGGCATCCGCTCGTTCGTTCATGCGCCTTCGACGGCGAACGGCTCGTGGTGGTACCCGGTCTCGTCGAGGATGGCGACGGTCGACTCCGGCACCTCGACGAACGCCCCGGGCAGGTCGTTGAGCGGCTCCGAGACGACCACGTGCGCGTGTCGCCCGAAGAGCTTCAGTCGCTCGGCGTCGGGGTACATCTCGCGCAGCGTGTCGATGTCGACGGAGTGGAAGAGCGTCCGCGACCTGCCTTGGGTCGAGTAGCGGAACGCCCAGATCGTCGCGCCGTCGGCGAGCGCCATCGTGCCCTGCATCGGGAAGCGGATCCCGTGCTCGCGACCGACCTTCTCGACCATCTGCACGGCCTTCGTGATGCCGGCGACCGGGTCGTCGCGAAGTCCCAGCGTGAGCGCGAGGTGGAAGATCACCTCCGAGTCGGTGGTGCCGTGGATGTGCGGGTAGAGCGACGGGTCGACCGCGAACACGAGGTCTCGCTTCATCTTCGCGAAGTCCGAGAGGAAGCCGTTGTGCATGAACAGCCAGTTCTCGTAGCGGAACGGATGGCAGTTCGTCTGCTGGATCGGCGGACCCCCGGCGGCGCGCACATGGCTGAAGAACAACGGACTCTCGATGGCCTGCGTCAGCTCGCGCAGATTCTGGTCGTTCCAGGCGGGCTCGATGCTGTGGAAGTATGCGGGCCTACTGCCGGCAACCGAGTCGCGCGGGTACCAGCCGAACCCGAACCCGTCGCCGTTCACCGTCTCGGCGCCGAGCGGCGAGTTGAGCGACTGCTTCACGAGCGAATGCTCCGCGTCGAGGATGACCGTCGACGGTTGGAGCGGTTCCCCCGAGTATGCGAGCCAACGGCACATGTCCTCATCCCCCTGATGATCGTCGCTGATGCGGGCCACGCCAGTTCGCCGCAGCCCACGCTGCAGCCACATGGTAGCGGCGTGCCAGCGCTGAGTCACGCAATCGTGCCGATCGTCACCGCCGCGCCCGGGCTACGCTTGAAGCGACCGGGCCCTCGCCCGCACCATCGTCCGCGACATCCGAAGGCCGGCCCGTGATCACGCTGCCCCCACTCCCGCGCCCATGGCGCATGTGGCTGCTGTGGGGCGTCGGCGTCGCCGCCTACGTGCTGTCCGTGACGAACCGCACGTCCCTCGCGTCGGTCGGCGTCGACGCGGCGGTGCGATTCGATGCGGATGCCTCGACGCTGTCGATGTTCGCGGTGATCCAGTTGGCCGTGTACGGGCTCATGCAGATCCCGACCGGGCTCCTGCTCGACCGTTTCGGCGCACGCCCGATCATCACGATCGGCATGGTGCTCATGGCCGCGGGGCAGCTCGTCATGGCGTTCGCCCCGAACGTCGGCATCGCGATCCTCGCCCGCATGCTGCTCGGCGCGGGCGATGCCGCGGTGTTCCCGAGCGTGCTGCGCGTGATCGCGACCTGGTTCCCCGACCAGAAGGCTCCGGTCATGGTGCAGACGACGGGCATGATCGGCCAGGCCGGCCAGTTGCTCGCCCTGCTGCCGCTCGCGGCACTGCTGCACGCCACGAGTTGGAGCATTGCCTTCGGCAGCCTCGCCGGCCTGTGCGTGCTGTTCGCGGTGCTGACCTATGCCGTGATCCGCAATCGCCCGCCCGGGCGCGACGCCGACGTCTCCGTCGACACCTCGACGGGCGTCATCCGTGCGGTCACGTCATCGGCGGACCTTCGCGAGGGCTTCCGCGAGTCGTGGGCGCACCCGGCCACGCGCCTCGCGTTCTGGTCGCACTTCACGACGCCGTTCTCGGGCACCGCGTTCGTGATGCTGTGGGGCTTCCCGTTCCTCACCGTCGGCGAGGGGCTCTCGACCTCGCTCGCGTCGCTCGTCATCACCGTGTTCGTCGTGTTCGGCATGCTCTCGGGCCCGATCATCGGTGCGCTCTCGAGCCGGCATCCGATGCGGCGGTCGCGCATGCTCGTGCTGCCGACGATCGCGATCCAGGTCGTGGCGTGGATCGCGGTCATCGCGTGGCCCGAGTCGGCGCCGCTCTGGCTCCTGTTCGTGCTCGCGTGCGCCCTCGCGACGGGCGGTCCGGCATCGATGATCGCGTTCGACCACGCCCGCACGTTCAACCCGAGTCACCGTCTGAGTACGGCGACCGGCATCGTGAACGGCGGCGGGTTCCTCGCGGGCCTCATCGCGATCTTCCTCATCGGCCTGGCGATGGACCTGCAGGGCGCCGGCACCCCCGAGACCTACAGCCTCGAGGCATTCCGCGTCGCCTTCCTCACCCAGATTCCCCTGTGGGCACTCGGCACGGCGTTCATCATCATCGAGCGCAAGCGCACCCGGGTGCACATCGGGCTCGACGAGCCGCGTTCCCGCCGCCGCGACCGCGGACAGGGCTGAGCGCAGCACCACCGTTCGTCCGCGCCGCAGGCGCCGAGGTTCAGGGAAGCTCGCTGAGCGGCCAGGAGCAGTACATGACGATCGACGTCTTGTAGGCGACGATCTTCGCCTGCGCTGGTGGCACGGGCCGGGTCTCGTCGTCGCGATAGAGCTCGCTGGCCGCATCGACTCCGGGCGGGAGGCAGGTTCCGGCGTTGAGCGAGATGGTCGGCTTCGACGGCGCGAACCACTCGCCCTTCGAGTCGCCGGTCGTCCCCTCGCCGGAAGCGGGGACGTACGACGGCACGGTGAAGTAGCACACGAGGTTGAGCCTTCCGGCCTTCTCGAACAGTGCGTACTTCGACGTGAAGATGTCGATCGGCGGGGTGCCGGTGTAGATCGCGCCGGCGTAGCACTCGTTCGGAGTGTCGGGGTCGTAGAGTTCGGCGCCGCCGTTGTGGTCGGCATACGCGGGCGACGCGAGGCCGATGGCCGCGAGTACGCCGAGGGCGAGAGAGATGGCGACGGTCCTGGTGCGCATGGTGCTCCTCCGATGGCTCGAGTGGTGATGCGAGGTGTAACAGGGGGAGCCGCCTGCACTGCCGGCCGGTACATCACGGTACCGCGGAAGCAGAAGCGCGGGAAGGCTCTGCCCGAGCGGGCAGCGACACCGCCTGCGCGCACGGAACGGCCCGGGCGACGTGTGGTCGCCCGGGCCGGTCCGCCTTCCTCGCGACGTGCTACTTGATCGACGCCGCCTCGAAGGCCCGCTCGATCTCCTGGCTGAAGGTGCCGCCCGCGGCATCGGTCGCCGTCACCCGCAGGTCGACCCAGCCACCGGCATCCGGCACGCGGATGTCGGCCTCGTAGACGGTCAGGTAGGCGCGCGCGGCGGGGAACCCGTTGGCCGGCGGCTCACCGGGGCCCGAGTCATCCGCCGACGTGACGTCGAGGTCGATCGTCACCCAGTCGCCGCCGGCGACGCGCGCTTCCAGCGTGGCTCCCGTGATCGCGCCCGACCCGACCGCACCGGCCACATGCCCGAGCTCGAGCCCGAGCTTCACCGGCTTGCCCTTCTTACGGTCGTGACCGACGCGGCCCGCCTCGTCGAGATCGACGTCGTAGTAGGCCTGCAGCATCGGCAGGATCTGCCTCGTGTAATCGGCGGAGTCCCACGTCGACGAGAACGCCCACTCGGTGCGGGTCATGGTCGACGACGGGAGGGCAGTGCCGCCGTGCGTCGCCGTGTTCACCACGCGCACGTCGTGCTCGCCGTCGGGGATGCCCCAGTCGTTCAGCCCCTGGTACTGCGACGTCTTCACGAGTTCGCCGTCGAGGTGCAGCTCGATCGACTGCGCGACACCGGGGATGCCGGCGTACGTGTCGAACGCGCCGGTGCGCTCCGGCGAGTCGCCGTCGGACCACGACGGGAGGTTCAGCTGGATCCCGTCACCCGACCGCAGCGGTGCCCAGTACCCGGGACCGACGTACGGGCGCACGACCGAGCCGAAGTAGCTCGCCTCGGACCGCTCACCCGGCTCGTACCCGCGAACCACATCGCGGATGTCCCACGCCGAGTCGATCGCGCTCACGTTCTGGTACCACTCGACCTGGTCGGTGTTCACCCACTCGGCTCGTTCGATACCGCGTGAGGTGCGCATCGGGAACCCGGTCCCGTACTCGGTGCTCGGCACGAAGTCGTACCGGTACTCGCCGACGGTCGCGCCCTGCTCGCCGTAGTACGTGGTGTCGATGCGTGCGAGCTCCTTCGGGGCGTACGCGAGCTTCTCGGGCACCGATCCGTCGCTGTAGCGTGCGATGTCGAAGACCTCGCCCGCGACCGGGATGCCCCTGCCTGTGACGGTCGTGGGCCTCGCCGCGATCGCCTCGAGGACCCGGCGCCCCTGCACGCCGCTCACCGCGGCGACCGGGATGGCGACGTCGGTCGTGTAATCCTCGGAGCCGACCCATTCGCTCAGCTCGCCGTCGCCGTCGTTGACGACGATGAGCAGCTTCGCGCCCGCCGCGGCGGCATTCGCCGCACGGGCCGAGGCCGACACGGTGTCGGAGCGGGTGACGACGGCCGCCTTGCCCTTCACGTCGACCGCCGCGAACTCCTCGGCGCTGCCGAGACCGGCGTCGACCGCGCGGGCCTTGATCTCACCGTCGAGCAGGGTCGATCCGACCTGCGTGATGAGGTCGAGCTCCTCCTTGCCCGCATTCAGTGCGAGGAGCGGATCCTGCAGGCGCCACCGCGTGGTGAAGTCGAAGCTCTCGGCCTCGGGGGCGTCCATCGGCTGGGCGTAGAGCTCGTCGATCCACACCGGGGCGAGGGCGCTGCCGCTGAAGCCGTCGACCGTGAAGTCCATGCGGCGCACGACCGCCTCGACGTCGTCCTCGCCGACGTCGACGGTGACGGGCTTCGTGGCACGGGCGTCGAACGCGACATCCGCTGCCCCGTCGAGCACGACGTCGGGGTCGCCGACGAGCGCGATCGTCTCGGTGTCGGACTCGCGTGCGACGTCCATGAACGACATCACCGAGTAGAGGCCGGCCGGCAGGCGCAGGGTGGTCTCGCCGTCGACGGCGAACGACGTGTACCAGCCGGTCTCGGCGTTCCAGATCCATCCGTACGTCGACAGCGCCTCGCCGTCGAAGTCGGTCGCGGTGACGGTGAGGTCGTAGCGCTCGGCCTCGGCGATGATGCCGAGCGCGGTGCGCGTCACGGCGGTGCCGTCGACCGTGGCGGTGAGCACGCCCGAGTACTGCGCACCGGCGGGCACGGCGGCCGGGTCGGCCGTGAGCGTCACCGAGCGGGTCTCGCCGGCGGGGATCGTCACCTCGTCGGCGTCGATCGTGAGCACGTCGGATGCCTCGGCCGCGGACATCGGCTCGAAGCCCCCGTCTGCGCCGGGCGTGGTGTCGATGAGCGTCGCCTCGACCGCGAGCACGACCTCGGCCTCGCCGCGGTTCGTGTACTCGATGGTGCGTGCGACGGGCTCAGCCGCCTCGCCCCACGAGAGCATGCCGAAGTCACCCGAGCCGGATGCGACGACGTCGGAGTCGATCGCATTCGCGACATCGACCACGCCGGCGCCGACCTGGTAGGGCGTGAGTCCAACGTCGGTCGCGGTGCTCACGAGTGCAGCGCGCAGCTGCGCCGAGGTGTACTCGGGATGCTGCTGCTTGACGATCGCGGCGGCACCCGCGACGTGCGGGGTGGCCATCGAGGTGCCGCTCATGCCGATGTACGAGCCGTCACCGGCGCTGTCGGCCGAGCGTGCGGCGGTGACGTCGTTGCCGGGTCCCGCGAGGTCGGGCTTCAGCGCACCCGAACCCGTGAGCGGACCCTGGCTCGAGAACCACGACAGCGCACCGGTCGGGTCGTCGACCGAGCCGATCGTGAGCGCGCTCGCGGCGGCGCCGGGCGAGCCGATCGTCTCGGGCGCCGACGAGTTGCCGGCTGCGACGACGAAGAGCGCGTCGGTCTGGGCCGAGATCGCGTTGAGCGCCTCGGACATCACGTCGAGGCCGTCGGAGCCCTGCCGGGTGCCGAGGCTCATGGAGACGATGTCGGCGCGCTGGGCGGCCCACTCCATCGCCGAGATGATCCACGAGTCCTGACCCGAACCGCCCTCGTCGAGCACCTTGCCGACGAGCAGGTCGGCGCCGTCGGCGACGCCGCGGTGCGTGCCGTCGCTGGCCGCGCCGGTGCCGGCGATCGTCGAGGCGACGTGGGTGCCATGGCCGTTGGGGTCCCAGGCCACCTCTTCGCCCGGTACGAAGCTCGTCGACTCGGGGAGCACGCGGCCCGCGAGGTCGGGGTGGGTGTCGTCGTACCCGGTGTCGAGCACGGCGACGGTCACGCCATCACCGGTGTAGCCGGCGGCCCACGCTTCGGGAGCGCCGATGTAGGGCACGCTCGAATCGAGCGTCGCCTCGACCTTGCCGTCGAGGTGGATGGCTTCGATGCCGCCGCCGAGCGTCGGCTCGACCGGCTCGGCACTGAACGTGCGGGCACCCGCGGCAGGGGCATCCGTCAATGCGGCCCAGGTGTCGGCGGCGCTCGCGTGGTCGGCGGTCGCCGCGGCGCCGCCGATGCTCGCGAGCGGCGCGCCGAGCTCGACTCCGGGAACCGGCGCCGGCGCCGAGCGGCGGTTCGCCGCACCGTCCTCGAGTTCGACGATGATCGGCGTCGCGTCGACCGAGGCGTCGTCGTAGCCGAACTCGATGAGCTGCGACACGTTGAACAGGTCGCGGTCGAGCACGCCCGCGGTCACGTACGGCATCGCCGCGCTCGGCAGCACGTGCAGGTCGCCGTCGACCTCGATGGTCTGCACGCCGGCGCCCGGCTGGGCGGTCTCGATCTCGACGGCGTGCGTGCCGTCGGAGAGGTCGGTGACGCGAACCTTGTCACCCGTGATGAGGGTGACCGAGTGCTCGCCAGACGGTGCCGCCGCGGCGACCGGGGCGCTCGGCGCGCCGCCGCCCGGATCGCCGGGATCGGCGACCGCCGGGAAGGCGGCGGCGCCGACTCCGGCGATCCCGATCGCGAGGCCGCCGATGGCGGCTGCGACCGATCGCCTCCTGCGGGATGCGGATGATCTGGTGCTTCGTGGCATGTAGGGATACCTCTCGCGCTCGTGGCTTTGGCTTGCCATGCACGCTTCCACACGACGTTGGTTAGGGTGGTGGCGGAGAGATGCCATGGCCTCGATCCGCCACGGCGGCGTCGTTGTCGACGCCGGTCATCGGCGGGTCGGCCGCGGCGAGGGAAGCGGAAGGCTCGCGTGCTCGAGGCGATCGGACTTGATGACGAGCACACGGCTGTCTACGGGCTGATCCTGCGGTCGCCGTCGACGAGTGTCGACGAACTCGCGGCCGCCGCCGGCCTGAAGCCGAACCGGGTGCGCAGCATCATGGACGAGCTCGAACGCCTCGGGCTGCTGGCGCGGCAGGCCTCGGCGCCCGATCGCGTCGTCGCCTCACCGCCCTCGATCGCGCTGCGACCGATGCTCCTCGAACGCGAGCGACGCCTCACGCAGGCGCACGAGGCGCTCGTGCAGCTGAGCGAGTTCTACCGGCAGGGTGCCGCGCAGCGCGAAGCGCCCGACGTGGTCGACGTGATCCTCGGCGCCGATGCCGTGCGCCAGCGTTTCGCGCAACTGCAGGCCTCGGCCGAGCACCAGGTGAGCGTGATGATGCTGAGCGATGTGGCATTCCTCGACGCCTCCGAGAACGACGAGGAGGAGCGCGCGCTCGCCCGCGGTGTGCGATACCGGGTGATCGTCGAGAAGGCCGTGCTCGAGTGGCCCGGCTTCATCGATGCCGCCCGCGAGTCCGCGCCCCATGGTGAAGAGGTGCGCGTGCTGCCGACACTGCCGACCCGGATGATCATCGCCGATGACCAGATGGCGTTGCTGCCCATCCGGTCGCACGGCGACGAGCGCTCGTCGGGCGCGTTGCTGGTGCATCCGAGCGGACTGCTCGACCTCCTGATGGCGATCTTCGAGGAGTTCTGGACGGTGTCGACCGGGTTCATCTCGGAGGGGGAGCTGCCCGGTTCGCACGACGCGATCGACCGCGACCTGTTGAAGCTGCTGCTGTTGGGACTGACGGATGCCGCGGCCGCGGCGCAGCTCGGAATCTCGTTGCGCACCGTGCAGCGGCGGGTGGCCGACCTCATGGAGACGGCGGGCGTGACGACGCGGATCCAGCTCGGTGCGGAGGCCGTGCGCCGGTCGTGGGTCTGACCATGCGCCCGCACGCCCGGTGCCCTGCACGACGCCGTGCGCACAGCGCCGCGGCGCCGGCCGATCCTGGGATCGGGCCGACGCCGCGGTCGGTGGTGCAGTGGTGTGTACCGCTCAGAAGCGCCCGCCGTGCGGGCCCTTCGGTGCGCCCGCCTTGGCGGGAGCCACCTCGAACGCACGCACGATCTCCTGGCTGAACGTGTTGCCCGCGGCATCCGTCGCGGTCACGCGCAGGTCGATCCACGCACCCGCGTCGGGCGCCGAGATCGACGCGACGGTACGCCGACACGAAGGCACGCGACTCGACGAAGTCGTCGGGGCCCGGGTCGACCGGTCCCGACGGGGCATCCGTCTCGCCGGCAGCCAGCGTCACGGGCGCCCACTCGCCGCCCGCGACTCGCGTCTCGAGCGTCGCCGCCGTGACCTTGTCGCTGTCGATCGCGCCCGCGATGTGGCCGATCTCGAGCGCCAGCTCGACGGGTGCACCCGCCTTGCGGCCGGCGCCGGCGGTGCCTGCGGCGTCGAGGTCGACGTCGTAGTACGCCTGCAGCATCGGCAGCAGCTGCTCGGTGTAGTCGGCCGTGCTGCCGGTCGAGCGGAAGGTCCACTCGCTGACGGTCTCGGTCGACGACGCGAGGTAGGTGCCGTCGTGCGTGGCGGTGTTGCGCACGCGCCAGTCGGTCTCGCCGTCGGGCAGGTCGAACACCGACGCAGCCTGCCACGGCGACGCGGCGAACAGCTCGCCGTCGATCCACACCTCGGTGAGCTGCGAGCGGTCGGTGCGCCCGGAGAAGATGTCGAACGCGCCGGTGTGCTGTGCGCTGCCGCCATCGGCCCATGAGGGGACGTTGACCTGCGCGAACCCGCCCTGGCGGTTCGGCGCCCAGAAGCCGGGGCCGACGTACGGGCGCACGATGGGGTTGAACCAGCTCTCGGTCGAGACCGAGTCGGGCTCGTAGGCCTGACGCATGCCGCGGACCTCCCAGCCGGAGTCGATGCCCAGCGCGAACTGGTACCAGTCGACCTCGCCGGTGTTCACCCATTCGGTGCGCTCCATGCCGCGCTCGGTGCGCAGCATGTAGCCCTCGCCGTAGTCGACGCCGGGCGCGTAGTCGTACCGGAACTCGCCGACGAGCTCGCCCGCGTTGCCGTGGTACGTCGTGTCGATGCGTGCCAGGTCGGTCGGCTCGTAGTGGAGCTCCGTGGGGATCATCGTCCACGGTGTCGTTCGCGATGTCGAAGGTCTCGGTCGCGGTCGGCACGCCGACGCCCTTCACCGTGACCTTCTTCGCCGGCGATCGCCTCGAGGAGTCGGCCGCCCTGCACGCCGCTCACCGCGGCGACCGGGATGCCGACCGGCGTCATGTAGTCGTCGGCGCCGACCCACTCGCTCAGCTCACCGTCGGCGTCGTTCACCACGAGGAGCAGCGTCGCACCAGCGGCCAGCGCGTTGACGGCACGCTGGTTCGGCGAGACGTCGTTCGACCGGGTGACGACCGCGACCTTGCCGGCGACCGCCGACCCGAGCGCGGCGAACTCCTCGGCGCTGCCGGTGCCGGCGTCGATGGCCTCGGCCTTGACGTCGCCATCGAGGAAGGTCGAACCGACCTGCGTGATGAGGTCGAGCTGCTCCTTGCCCGCGGTCAGCGCGAGCATGGGCTGCTGCAGTCGCCAGCGGGTCGTGAACGCGAAGTCCTCCGCGTTCGGCGCCTCCATCGGCTGCGCATAGAGGCCGTCGATCCACGGCAGGCCGAAGATGCTGCCCGTGAAGCCGTCGACGCGGTACGACATCTTGCTGAATGCGGCTTCGAGGCCGTCCTCACCGACGTCGACGGTCACGGGCTTCGTGGCACGTGCGTCGAAGGCGACCTCTGCGGGCCCGTCGAGCACGAGGTCGGGGTCGCCGACCAGGGTGGTCACCTTCGAGTCGGCCTCGACGTCGACGTCCATGTACGACATCACCGAGTACCGGCCGGCGGGCAGGCGCATCGTGAGCTCGCCCGCGACGCCGATCGGCTCGAAGATGCCGGTCTCGACCTGGTACAGGATGCCGTACGTGTCGACGGGCTCGCCGTCGAAGCCGGTCGCCGTGATCGTGAGGTCGTACCGCTCGGGCTCGGCGATGATGCCGAGCGCGGTACGGGCGACGGCGGTGCCGTCGATCGACGCGACGAGGGTGCCCGAGAACTGGGTACCGCCCGGCACGGCGGCGGGATCGGCCGACATGGTGAGCGTGCGGGTCTCGCCGGCCGGGATCTCGAGCGTCTCGGCATCGATCGCGAGCACGTCGTCTGACGCACCGTCGAGCGCCGCCGACAGCTGCAGCACGACGTCGTCGGCGCTGCGGTTCGTGTAGTCGACGGTGCGCACGACGGCGTCGGGCGCCTCGCCCCACGCGAGCGTGCCGAAGTCGCCCGAGCCCGACGCGATGACGGGCGCGTCGAGCGCCTGGTCGATGTCGACGACACCGCTGCCGGCCTCGTACGACGTGAGTCCCGCGTCGCTGGCGCTGCTCATGAGCAGCGAGCGGATCTGGTCGCCGGTGTACTCGGGATGCTGCTGCTTGAGGATCGCTGCAGCGCCCGCGACGTGCGGCGTCGCCATCGACGTGCCGCTCATGCCGATGTAGCTGCCCTCACCGCCGCTGTCGGCCGAGCGGGCCGCCGTCACGTCGCTGCCGGGGCCGGCGAGTTCGGGCTTCAATGCGCCCGAGAACGCGAGCGGTCCCTGGCTCGAGAACTCCGAGCGCTGACCGGTGGGGTCCACGACCGAGGCGATCGTCAGGGCGTGCTCGGCGGAGCCGGGCGATCCGATGGTCTCGGGCGAGTACGCGTTTCCGGCGGCGACCACGAAGAGTGCGCCGGTCTCCTCCGAGATGGCGTTGAGCGCCTCGGCCATGGGGTCGTGGCCGTCGGAGGCCTGCGACGAGCCGAGGCTCATCGAGACGATGTCGGCGTTCGCGCCGGCCCACTCCATGGCCTCGATGATCCACGAGTCCTGGCCGGAGCCGTCGGCGCCGAGCACCTTGCCCACGAGCAGGTCCGCGCCGTCGGCGACTCCGCGGTGCGTGCCGTCGCTCGCGGCACCGCTGCCGGCGATGGTCGAGGCGACGTGGGTGCCATGGCCGTTCGGGTCCCAGGCGACCTCCTCGCCGGGCACGAAGCTCGTCGATCCGGGGAGCACGCGACCCTCGAGGTCGGCGTGGGTGTCGTCGTAGCCGGTGTCGAGCACGGCGACCGTGACGCCGTCACCGGTGAACCCGGCTTCCCAGGCCTCGCCGGCGCCGATCCACGGCACGCTCGAGTCGAGCGTCGCCTGCACCTTGCCGTCGAGGTGGATCGCCTCGATGCCGCCGCCGAGGGTGACGTCGGTGCTGAACATGCCGGCGCCGGATGCCTCGGTCAGTGCGTTCCACGTCGATGCGGCCGTGGCGTGGTCGGCAGTGGCTGCCGCGCCGCCGACGCTCTCGAGGGCCGCGCCGACCTCGACGCCGGGCAGCGGTGCGCTGCGCGTGGTCGGGCCATCCGTGTATTCGACGATGATCGGCGTCGCGTCGAGCGACGCGTCGTCGTAGCCGTACTCGATGAGCTGGGTGACGTTGAAGAGGTCCTGGTCGACGACGCCGGCGGCGAGGAAGGGCATCGCCGATCGCGGCAGCACGTGCAGGTCGCCATCGACCTCCGCGGTCTGCACTGCGGCTCCCTCGACGGCCGTCTCGATCCGCACGGCGTGGGAGCCGCCGGCGACGTCGGTCACGTGGACCTTGTCGCCGGTGATCAGCGTGACGGTGTGCGTCACGCCCGCGGCAGCGGCAGGGGAGGTGCCGGATGCCGCGGGCGGAGCACCTCCCCCGGCGGCCGGATCGGCGACCGCGGGAAGCGCGGCCATGCCGACGCCGGCGACGCCGATCGCAAGACCGCTGATGGCGGCTGCGATCGAACGCCGTCGGCGTCGAGCGGACGAAGTGCTTTTCGGCATGAGGGAACCTCTCACTGTGTTGCTGGCTTGCAAGCACGCTGCCACACGGGCATGGCTAGGGTGGTGGCGAAGAGTCGACATGGCCGCGACTCGCCACTGACCCGCCGATGGGGGACACTCGTGCTCGATGCGATCGGCTTGGACGACGAGCAGTCGGCCGTGTACCGGCTGCTGCTGTCGACGCCGTCGGCCACCATCGACGAGATCGCCGTCACGGCGTCGATTCCGGCGACTCGCGTACGGGCGATCGTCGACTTCCTCGAGCAGCTCGGCCTGCTCGCCCGACAGGCATCCGCACCCGATCGCGTCGTCGCGTCACCGCCGTCGCTCGCGCTGCGACCGGTACTGCTCGAACGCGAGCGCCGGCTGACCGAAGCGCACGAGATGCTCGCGCAGTTCAGCGAGCTCTACCGTGAGGGTGCGATGCGGCGCGAGGTGCCGGACGTGATCGACGTGGTGCTCGGCCCGGATGCCGTGGTGCAGCGGCTCGGCCAGCTGCAGGCTGCGGCGCTGCGGCGCGTCGACGTCTTCGTGCTTCGCGAGGTCGCGCTCGTCGACGGCAGCGAGAACACCGAGGAGGATCGGGCCCTTGCCCGCGGCGTCGCCTATCGCGTCGTGGTCGAGGCGGGTGTGGTCGAACGCCCCGGATTCCTCGAACAGGCGCGCTCGGTGATGCCGCTCGGCGAGGAGATCCGCGTGCTGCCGACGCTGCCGACCCGGCTGTTCATCGCCGACGGCGAGCTCGCCATGATTCCGATGTGGTCGCACGGCGACGAGAAGGTGTCGGGGGCGCTGCTCGTGCATCCGAGCGGTCTGCTCGACCTCGTGAATGCGATGTTCGAGTCGTCATGGCGCACGGCGACCCGCCTCATCGAGACCGGCTCGCTCGCCGCCGAAGACGAGGCGGTCGACCATGAACTGGTCAGGCTCGTCATGCTCGGGCTGACCGATGCGGCGGCCGGCGCCCAGCTCGGCATCTCGGCCCGCACCGTGCAGCGTCAGGCTCGCCGACCTCATGGAGGCGGCGGGCGTCGTGACCCGCCTCCAGCTCGCGGCCGAGGCGGTTCGCCGCGGCTGGGTGTGAGTCG
The DNA here is from genome assembly GCA_963758615.1 of uncultured Actinomycetota bacterium. Classification (GTDB taxonomy): domain Bacteria; phylum Actinomycetota; class Actinomycetes; order Actinomycetales; family Microbacteriaceae; genus Agromyces. The sequence continues at coordinate 138,794 of CAVWVZ010000012.1, forward strand.
GGGGCGGTCAGCGGACCACGGCGTGCGTCGCGCGATCGTGGCGGAGGTGCTGCAGGCGGTGGATGACCCGCGCGAGGTGTCCGCCGACCTCACGCTCGTCGGCAGCGAGACGCTCCTCGAATTCACGACGCAGCTGGGCGACGCGGTCGAATTCGTCGTTGTTGGAGCGAACGATGCTCGCTGCGAGGAAGCCGTGTGCGAGGTCCATGGTTCCGATCCCTTCGTGCGGAGACTTCTCCGCGATGACCCCAGATTCCTCGCTGAGGCAGGGGTCGCGAATCGGGCGGTCGCCCTATATTCGGCACCTTGCGCTACCTCAGACGCGACGGTGATGCCTTAGGCGGATGCGGATGCCGATGCCGATGCGCGATGCGAATGTCAGCGGATCCCGCGCCCGAACAGCATCAGCGGCGTGCGCTCGGCGTACTCGCGGTACTCGTCCCCGAAGGCGTCGAGCAACCGATGCTGCTCGACGTGCGCCTTGATGACGAGCACGAGGGCGAGCAGCACCCACACGATGGCGAGTTCGGGGCGGGCCCGCCACAGCACCCATCCCGCCGTCGCCAGGATCAGGCCGAGGTAGATCGGGTTGCGCGTGAACCGGAACACTCCGGTGGTCCGCAGTGACGCGTCGGCCTTCGGCGCCACCCACACGACGAGGTCGCGGCCGAGGCTCACCGCGCCGGCGATCGCGATCGCGGCGCCGAGCAACATCAGCAGCACCGCGACCGCCGTGATCGGCGGGGATCCCCACACCGGCGGTCCGGGTAGCACGAGCAGGGCGAGCAGCACGAACTGCGCCCACACCAGCCAGTTCGCCCGATCGGCCACCGTTGACCGCCTCGCCGTGGTGGCGCTAGGCGGGACGGTCGCCGACGAGCTCGGCGCGGTTCGCCTTGTACTTGGGCTTGCCGATCCACCGCCAGATGAACCGCACGGGCGCAGGCAGATGCTTGCGCTGCCACTCGGCGCCACCGTCGGGCTGGGCCGCGAGGATCGCCCCGAGCTGGATGAAGGCGTATCCCTTCGGCGTCGCCTTTCGGCCGTGCTCGCCGAGCGCGTCGACCTCGGTCTGGGTGATCACCCGCTCCATGACGGGGACGATGTTCTGCTCCTCGTCGGGCAGGTGGTCGGCGAGGGCGTTGTTCACGCCGTCGAGGGCGATCCCGAGCGGTGCGGCATCGGCGGACTTGCCGCTCGCGCGCCATGCCGGCAGCGCGGCATCAAGGGCGGTCAGGTGCACGAGCAGCGCCGCGTGCTGCGCCTTCATGCGCTCGACGTGCGGTTGGCACCCGGGTGCGCGCTGTTCGAGTGCGCCCCACAGCATGCGGTCTTCGCCCTCGTGGTGCGCGTGCAGTCCGCCTGAGAGCAGCGCGAGGTGATCGGCGACGACGCCGGCGTGGGCGGTGTTGCCCTCGCGTACTCCGTCGATGAGGGAACGTGCTTCGCCGAACCCGGCCCGGAACATGCGGTGGATCTCGGCCATGCCGCTCGCGTCGCAGATCTTGGGTCCAGCTGGGAGGTCACCGCTCGAGGGTAGGGCGGTCGCGGGCATGACGGCTCCGTTCGTCGACGATGGATGCCTTCGCGCGAAGGATACGGCCAAATCGGATGTCTCGACAAGACCCCGTACGGGCTACGGAGCTCAGAGTCGTACGTGTCTCTGGTCCCGATGCCGGGGTCATGGGGCCCTGTCGTTCGTGGCGAGTAGCATCGCGCTCATGCGCATCCGCTTCACCGCCTCGATCTACGAATGGACCGCGCGACGCAACTGGTTCTTCGTCGACGTGCCGCCCGAACCCAGCGCTGACATCGCCGACCAGCCCCGGATGCCACGCGGCTTCGACTCCGTGCGCGTCACGGCGACGGTCGGCGCGACGACGTGGAACACGTCGATCTTCCCCGGCGGCGACACCTATGCGCTGCCACTGAAGGCCGCGGTGTTGAAGGCCGAGGGCATCGGTCTCGGCGACGAGGTCACGGTCGATCTGGACGTGCACGACGGGTAGGTGGCGGTTCGGCGCTGGGCGCTTCGGCACTTCGGCACTTCGGTACTCCGGCACCCGCGGTCGCACCGCGCACCCATGCGGCTCGGGTAGCGTGGCTGGGATGCAGGTGACGCAGCTTCGGATCTACCCTGTGAAGTCCTTCGCCGGCCTCGATGTCGTCTCGGCCGAGGTGCTGCCGTGGGGGCTCGCGGGCGATCGTCGCTGGGGAGTCGTCGACCTGAACGGCGTGCCGGTCACCGCCCGCGAGGTCAATTCGATGCTCAGCCTCACAGCAGAGCCGCTCGCCGACGGCGGCCTGCTGCTCGGCAGTGCGACCGGCGGCAGCGATCCGCTGTGGGTCGACGTGCCGGCGGATGCCCCGGCGATCGCCGTGGGCCACTCCCGTCAGGGGACGGCGCTCGCGGCCGGCGACGAGGCCGACGAGTGGCTGAGCGTCCGCCTCGGCGCACCCGTGCGCCTGGTGTGGCAGCCCGATCCTCGCGCACGCACCGTGAACCCGAACCACGGAGGCCTGCCGGGCGAACGGCTGACGCTCGCCGACGCAGGCCCGTTGCTGCTCACGAGCGAGGCATCGCTCGCTCAGCTCGACGCGTGGACCGACGATTCCACTCCCCCGCTCGACATGCGCCGGTTCCGCCCCAACGTGGTCATCGACGGCGACGAGCCGTTCGCTGAGGAACGGTGGTCGCAGGTCGAACTCGGCGGCGTGCGCTTCCGCGTCGCCTCGCACTGCGACCGATGCGTGATGACGACGATCGACCCCGACACCCTCGCCCGCGGCAAGGAGCCGATCCGCACGCTCGCGAAGCACCGCCGACGCGACGGCAAGACCTGGTTCGGCGTGCGACTCGTGCCCACGACGCAGGGCACCATCAGCGTCGGCGACGCGGCGCAGGCCTGGTGGGCCGAAGGACCAGCCATGTAGAGCGGCAGGCAGAACGGCGCCGAGGCGGCTCGACCGCCAGAAGGCACGACTCGCGGCACGACCGCCATGCGTCTTCACGCCGCTGGATCCGATCTTCGCTCGAGCCGGTCGGCCGCTCTCGTCGGCGACTTGGTCGCGTCGCGCCACCCGCCGCCGGGGTCGAGCCACACCGGCGGCCGGATCTGCGGCACACCACGCTGCATGCGGATGCCCCACCCCGACGTCTCGATCGACCGGTGGTGGAACCAGCACAACAGCACCCCGTTGTCGGGATGCGTCGGCCCGCCGTCGACGTCGGGGATCACGTGGTGGATCTCGCACCACGATGACGGTACCGAGCAACCGGGGATGAGACATCCGCCATCGCGGACCGTGATCGCGCGCCGTTGTTGCGGCGTGAAACAGCGCTCTTGCGAGCCGAGCGCGACGATTCGGCCGCGATCGTCGAACACGATCTGCTGCGTGCCGCCGGTGCACATCAGCTGGCGCACGGCCTTGAGCGACACCGGGATCTCGACTCCGTCGGCGTGACCCGCACCGCGACCGGCCGCGAGGTCGGAGGCCCGCACGCTCACGAGCACCGTCGGTGCTGCACCCCCGATCATCGGATGATCGCCCGACCGAGCCGCGGTCTCGATGATCGCCGCGAGCACGTCGTGGCGCTGCTGGTCGGTGGTGCGCTGCTCGCCGGACGCTTCGAAGTGGGCGGCCTCTTCGTCGGTCATGAACCCGGTGCTCGACCTCGGCGACAAGTGTGCGTCGAACATTCGAGTCAGCCCTGCTGCGACTTCGGGCATCAGCTCTCCCCTGATCGGGATGAGCCCGTCGCGGGCCCGCCCGAGACGCACGCCACGACGAATCATCGCCCGTTCGTCGTCGGGCTCGGGGCCGTCTTGGTCGAGGAACGCCGCCCACGCCTGCGCCTGCACCCGCAGTTCGTCGGCAGCGCACCGAACCGTGCTGTCGTCGCCGGTGCCGGTGGCGGCGGCCACGAGTTCGCATTCGGCCGCGGCGAACTTCGCCGGGTCGGCGACGCGCCGGGGTCGATCGAGTTCGCGGACGATCGCGCCCGCAGCGTCAGCCCCGAGCGCACCTGCGGCGAGCGCAGCAGCGACACCGGGGAACTCCGCCTCGAGCGGCTCGCCCGCTGAATCCAACCCGGCGCGCGAGTGGCGGCGCCCAACGTGATGCGCCGCCGAGCCTCGGCACCCGACACCTGGGTCACCCGCTCGACGAGCTCGGCTGCCGACCGGCACCCCCGGCGCGACGACAGCCGCTCGCTGCCCAACTCGACCCGGGACCGCTCGTCGACCTCGCCGGCACACGCCGCCCGATGGGCGTCGATCACGCGCCCGACCGCCTCGATCGACGCCGTCGCCGCGAGCAACTCGTCGTCAGACCACCCCGCCGGGTCATCGAACCGCAGCACGTCGACGCAGCGACGAGCGCACCTGCTCGAGTGCTTCGGTGACTGCGGTCATGACTCCATCCTGCCGGGACCCACTGACATTCGGCGCCCGGTGAAATCCCAGATCAGCCTGTGAATAATTCCGAATCGAGCAACCCCTGTGGAGGACAAGTCAGAGTGCACGCGACGGCCACACCACTCGCCCGTCGCGACATCCGCGAATCATCCAGATACGCCGTCCTCCTGTGCATTCCGGCCTGGCGCACGCCCTGCTCGGATTGGGAACGTCCCTTCGCGACCCGACGCGCACAACCGACGATGATGTCAGGAGCTGGAATGTATCCACGACGAATCTCGACCGCGACCCTCGCGGTCCTCGTCACCGCAGGGGCGGTGTTGGCACCCGCGACGGTCGCGGCCGCCGCATCGCCGACTTCGCTACCCGTCGCATCCGTGTCGACATCGATGCCGGCGACCGCGGCACCCATGTCGGTGCCCGACCCGTCGCTGAGCCCGACGCCCTACCAGGGCTGGAACACGTACTACGGGCTCGGCGGCGACTTCTCGGCCGAGGAGGTGCTCGATGTCGCCGACTTCATCGTGTCCTCCGGCCTCGCCGAGGCCGGCTACGACATCGTGTGGCTCGATGGCGGCTGGCAGGCCGACGTCCCCCGGGGCGAGGACGGCATCCTCGCCGTCGACCGCGAGCGCTTCCCCGACGGCATGGACGGGCTCGCCGACGCGATCCACGAGAAGGGGCTTCGCGCAGGCATCTACACCGACGCCGGCCCATACATCCCGGGCAGCTGCGGCCTCGGCAGCCACGGCTACTACCAGACCGATGCCGACACGTTCGCAGCGTGGGGGTACGACGCGGTCAAGGTCGACTTCCTCTGCGGCATCACCGCCGATCTCGACCCTGAGACGGTCTTCACGGAGTTCGCTGAAGCCCTGCGAAACAACAGCAGCAACCGGCCGATGATCTTCAACCTGTGCAACCCGGTCACCTCGCCCGATTGGGGCGACTACCCCGAGGAGCAGCAGTCCACGCACTCGTGGAGCTACGCTCCCGAGATCGCCGAGTCCTGGCGGACCTACACCGACGCCGGCTTCGTCGGCATGATGAAGTACAGCGACGTGCTGCGCAACTACGACGCGAACGCGCGGCACCCCGAGGCCGCCGGCCCGGGGCACTGGAACGATCCCGACTACGTCGGCCCCGAACTCGGCATGACCGACGAGGAGTTCCGCACGCAGATGTCGCTGTGGTCGGTTGCCGCCGCCCCGCTCGTCATCGCGAGCGACCCGCGCACCCTCAGCGAGGCGTCCATGGCGGCGCTGCTCGACCCCGACGTGCTCGCGATCAACCAGGATGCACTCGGCAAGCAGGCCACGCGGGTCGGCGATCCCGGCACAGCCGAGGCGTGGGTCAAGCCCCTCGCCGACGGATCCGTCGCCGTCGCCCTGCTCAACCGCAGCGCGGCACCCGCCGAGGTGTCGACCACCGCGAAGGCCGTGGGCCTGAGCGGCGCGCGCTTCGAGGTGAAGGATGCCTGGACCGACGCGGTCACCGAGTCGTCGGGCACGCTCCGCTCGGTCGTCCCGGCGCACGGCACGACGCTGCTCCGCGTCGATCGGGCGGCCGGCATGCCCGAGGCACCGCGGCTCATCGTGGGCGCGCCGACCGTGACCGCGGTCGACGGCGAAGCGATCACTCCGACGGGCTCGCTGCTCGTCGCGGGCGGCTCCACGCTGCAGGCGACGGTCACGCTGCGGAACGACGGCACGACCCCCGTGCTCCTCCCCAAGGTGAACCTCGACGTGCCCGACGGCTGGGATGCCGAAGCAAGCGGGCGCGCGCCCGCGCTCGTTGCTCCCGGCGGGTCGGCCGAGGCGCGCTTCACGATCACGGTTCCCGACGGGGCATCCGCCGAGCGATACGAGGCCACCGCAACGACGACGTTCCGTCCGCTGAAGCTGTCGTCGGAGACGACGAGCGTGACGTCGGCGCCGCTCGTCGTGACCGTCGCGCCGGCTCCGCCGAGCGGGTCGGATGTCACGCTGTCGCACCACGCCTGGGTCGAAGGAACAAGCGGCTGGATGGAGCCCACCATCGACGAGAGCGTAGGTGGCGGCAACCCCATCAAGATCGCGGGAACGGTGTACCAGACGGGCATCGGCGTGGCGAGCCCGTCGGACATCCGCTACTACCTCGGTGGCGCGTGCACGACCCTCACCGGGTTCGCGGGCATCGACGACGTCGTCGGCAACGTCGGCCCCGAGGGCGGCACCGCGACGTTCCACCTCATCGGCGACGGGGTGACCCTCTGGGAGACCGACGTGGTGTCGCGGGGCACGGCCGCCGCGTTCGACGTCGACGTCACCGGTGTGCGGGAGCTCGTGCTCCACGTCGGCGACGGCGGTGACGGCGGGTACAACGACCGGGCAGATTGGGCGGCGCCCACGATCACCTGCGCCTGACGGGCCGCCGCGCCTGACCGGCGCGGCCGACCCACCTCAGCCCGCTGGGGAATCCTCGAACCGGATTCCCCAGCGGGCTTCCCACATGTCGCCGGATCCGAGCCATCTCAGGCCGGCGCCGCTGTTCAGTGCATCGGGCGGGGCGGTCATCGGCTCCACCGCGACGGCGAGTTCGCCGGGTGCGGTTCCGGGGAACGCGTCGGTCACGTACGTCTGCAGCCAGGCGAAGGCGCGTCCGGCCTCCAGCACGACCGCGTCGCCGGTCACCGGGTCGGCGAGCCGGTGGCGGTAGCCGTGCGACGGATGCTGCTGCAGGTCGGTGTAGCCGGCGTGCCACGGCATGTCTCGCACGCGGGATCCGGCGCGCAGGTCGAACGCGGTGCCCTCGACCGGGAAGGAGCCCACCGGGAGGTGGCGGTCGTCGAGCCGCAGCGCCTGCCGCGCCGACGTGGTGAACACGAGGTCGCCGACCGGCCGATCGCCGAGGCGCAGGTAGGGGTGAGCGCCGAGGGCGACCGGCGCACGGCGGGAGCCGCGATTGGCGATGCGGTGGGTCACGCGCACGCCTCGGGCCGTCAGCGTGTACGCGACGCTCGTGTCGAGCCGGAACGGATATCCCGGCGGGGTGTCGATGCCGGCAGCGAGCACGACCGACGACGCGTCTCGCGCCATGACCGCGTACGCGCGGTCGGCGAGCAGCCCGTGCAACGCGTGCCCGAGGTCGGACTCGGTCACGGCCAATCGCTCGGTCGCACCCTCGAAGGTCCAGCGGGCGTCGGCGACGCGGTTCGGCCACGGCGCGAGGATCACCCCCGCCGAGAGTGGCGGAAGCTCGTCGAGCGTGTTGCGCACGAGCTCGACGCCGTCGACGGTGAGACGACGCAGTGAGGCGCCCACGGGCGACACGACCGCCTCCACGACACGTCCTCGGCGCTCGGCGGCGAGCGCGATCATGCCGGCTCGGCCACCACCCGCAGCAACATCGAGCGGTCGACGTCGAGCGTCGGCGCCTCGAGGCCGACGGCACGCAGCATCCGACCGCTCATGCGCACGCCATCGGCGAGCCACGGAGGCTGTGCAATGCCCGATGGAGGTGCCTCTCCCGGGAAGACCGCCTGCACCTCATAACGGCGTTCGTCGTCGAGCCCGGGCAGGCCGACGCGTCCGGGCGGCCAGGTGCGAGGACGCTCGACGAGGCTCAGCGCATACAGCGCCTCGGACGCGTCGGCGGCCACGACGCCCTCGAGTCGCAGCGCGGGCTCGGCGAGGTCGGCGTGCACGACGACGCCCGCGTGCAGCAGCTCGCGATGGGCCTTGTGGAACGCCACCCATCCGGCGATCGCGGCGCGCTCGGCCTCGGTCGCCTCGAGCAGGTTCACCTCGACGCCGAGGTTGCCCCAGAGCGCCTTCTCGGCGCGGTAGTCGAGCGGGTGCGATCGGCGGGTCGTGTGCGACACCTCGGCGCCGATGTGGGTGCCCTGCATCTCGGGCGGCACGAGCAGCCCCGTCCAGCGCTGGATCTCGAGCCGTTCGTGCGGGTCGTTCGTGTCGCTCGGCCACACGCGGGCGCAGTACTCGAGCACGCCGAGGTCGATGCGTCCGCCACCGCTCGCGCAGGACTCGATCTCGAGCTCGGGGTGCCGACGACGGAGCTCGGCCATCATGCGGTACACGGCGAGCGTCTGCGCGCGAACGCCGGGCCGACCGTCTGGCGTGTGACCGGCGTCGAGCAGGTACCGGTTGTGGTCCCATTTCACGGCGTCGATGCCGAGCTCGCCGATGAGGCGCGACATCCGCTCGAGCACATGGTCGTAGGCCTCGGGGTGGCCGAGGTCGAGCACGTGCTGGTACCGCGACGGCAGTCCCGGCCCGTGGCCCGCGTCGAACAGCCACTCGGGGTGGGCCCGGGCGAGCTCGGAGTCGAGGTTCACCATCTCGGGCTCGAACCACAGGCCGAACTCCATGCCGAGCTCATGCACCCGTCGCGCCAGCGGGCCGAGCCCGTCAGGCCACACGTCGGGGTCGACGTCCCAGTCGCCGAGGGAGCTCGTATCGTCACGGCGACCCGTGAACCAGCCGTCGTCGACGACGAACCGCTCGATGCCGATCGCCGCCGCCAGCTCGGCGAGCTCGCCGAGTGCCACCGGGTCGTGTCGGAAGTACACGGCCTCCCACGTGTTCAGCACGACCGGCCGAGGCGTGGCGGGCCGCGGCGATCGAGCGCGCAGATGCCGGTGGAAGCGTGCGGCGAGCGCGTCGAGCCCGTCACCCCACGACCCGAACTGCCACGGCGTCGTGTACGTCTCGCCCTGCTCGAGCACGACCTCGTCGGCGAGCAGCGACTCGCTCGCCGCGAGTCGACGGGTGTTCGCCGGCACGCGCTCGGCCGTGAGCTCCTGGTTGCCGCTCCAGGCGAGATGCGTCGCCCACACCCGGCCCGAGTGGAACCCGAATCCGGGGGCGCCGGCGACGAGCAGCATCGTGTGCTCGAGTCCGGGCTTGCCGCCGCGCGAGGCGCGCACCCACTCGCCGACGTCGAAGGCGCGGCGCTGCGGGACCTTCTCGAGCGACCAGCGGCCGGTGAGGTCGAGCACCTCGTCGGCCGCCTCGGGCACGGGCAGCGCGAGCTCGAGCCGCTGCACGCGGAACGGATGCCGCGAGCCGTTGCCGAGGCGTGCGCGCTGCCGCACGAGCCCGCTGCCGTGCAGCACCTGCAGCTCGAGGTCGAGTTCGAGTTCGGATGCCGCGTCGACGGCGTGCACACGCAGCAGCGGTCCCTCGGGGTCGTCGACGAGCTCGTGCGCCTCGGTGCGGAACACCGCCGCCCACCGCCGTCCGTCGCCGTCGCCGACGAGGCCCGGGCGGCCGAGCCAGCCCTCGCCGAGCTGGGCGAGCACCGGCACCGGCTGCGGGTACGTCACGGGACTGTCGCCGATCGCGGGCTGCGCGGCGAGCGCGAGGGCGTCGAGCTCGGAGGCATCCGTCTCGCCGAGCGGTTCGCCCCAGTGCAGGATGCGCGGCAGGCGCGCGTCGCCGAGGTCGACGACCAGGCTCGTGCCGCCGGCCGCAAGGTGCAGAGGGGTGGTGTGGGGCATGCTCACCTGCGTCATCCGCCTATTTCACCGCGCCGAGCGCGAGTCCGCCGACGAAGCTGCGCTGGAACAGGAGGAACACGATCGTCGAGGGGATCGCCGCGATCACCGTGGCGGCGGCGATCACCGACCACGACGACACGTACTGGCCCTGCAGCGACAGCACTGCCGCCGTGATGGGGAGCTTCGACGAGGTCTGCAGCAGCGTGATCGACCAGAGCAGGTCGTTGAAGATCCACGTGAACGAGAGCGCGCCGAGCGCCGCGAGCGCCGGCCGTGTGAGCGGGAGGATCACCTGGAAGAAGATGCGCATCGGCCCGGCGCCGTCGAGCACCGCCGCCTCCTGCAGTTCATGCGGCACGGTGCGCATGAACCCGTAGAGCACGAAGGTGTAGAACCCGAGGCCGAACGCGGTCTGCACGATGATGAGCGCGAGGAGCGTGTCGTAGAGGCCGACCTGCTGGGTGATGCGCGTGATCGGGATCAGCAGCATCTGCACGGGGAGCAGGTTGCCGGCGAGCATGATGAGCAGGATGGTGCGACGGAACGGGACCCGGTAGCGACTGAGCCCGAACGCCACGGCCGCGGCGAGCGCGAGGGTGAGCACCACGGTCGGGATCGTGACGATGAGGCTGTTCACGGTGGCCTGGAACATGCCGCCCTGGTTCCACGCCTGCACGTACGTGTCGAGGGTGAAGCTCTGCGGCATGCTCGCGATGCCGTTGCTGCTCACGTCGTCGAAGGTGCGGAACGACGTGACGATGATGAGCAGGATCGGCGCGAACCACGCGAGCGAGATGAGCGAGGCGAGGCTGTGGAAGCCCGCGGTGCGCGCGGCCCGCCGCGCGCTCCGGCGGCGCGCGGGCGGCGCGGCGGGCGTCGGCGTCGACACGGGGGCCGGGCGCACGTCGGGGAGGGTCGTGGCGGTCATGATTCCTTCTCCTCCGAGAGCGCACGCACGAGGTACGAGATGATCACCGCGAGGGCGAGCACGAAGATGACGACGGCGATCGCAGAGGCGTAACCGAGGGCCCGCGTCTCGAACGCGGTCGAGAACATGTAGGTGCTGAGCAGCTCGCTCGAGTGGAACGGCCCGCCCTGGGTCATCGCCCAAACGATGTCGAACGATCGCAGCGAGTCGATGACGAGCACGCTCAGCACGACGAGGTTGACGCTTCGCAGCTGCGGGAAGGTGATGTGCCGGAATCGCTGCCACGCAGTGGCTCCGTCGACGCGCGCAGCTTCCATCACCGCCGGGTCGATGCCCTTCAGGCCGGCGATGAAGAGCACCATCACGTAGCCGATCTCACGCCACAGCGCGGCGATGATCACGGCGTAGAGCGCAGTGTCGGGGTCGCCGAGCCAGACGCGCTGCAGGTCCTGGAGCCCGAGGCTGCCGAGGGCGGTGTTGAGCACCCCGGTCGGCTGGAAGAACGCACTCCAGATGAGCGCCGTCACCACGAGCGAGAAGACGATGGGGAGGAACAGGGCGGTGCGGTAGATCCCGACGCCGCGGCGTTCGGACTGGAAGAGCATCGCGACGCCGAGGCCGGCGACGAACGAGATGCCGCCGAACAGCACGATCCATATCGCGGTGTTCTTCAGCGCGGTGAGGAAGATCGGGTCGCTGCCCAGGTCGACGTAGTTCTGCACGCCCACCGACTCGGCGGGGGCGATGCCGTTCCACCGCAGGAACGAGAGTCCGATGCCCTGGAAGGCCGGCCAGAACACGCCGATCGCCTCGATGAGGAACGGGACGAGGACGAGGAGGAGCACGACCGGCGGCGGGAACCCGACCCGCCGCCGGCCGCGAGTCGCGGTGGTGCTCGTCACTGACCTGCCCGGACCTTCTCGGCCGCCGCCTGCCACTCGGCCAGGATGCGGTCGACGGCGGCGGGGTCCGCGATGAACTGGGTGAGCGCGGTGTCGGCAGGTCCCTGCTGTGCATCACCGGCGTCGCGGTTGTAGAACTGGGTGACCTGGTCGGCCGACTCGAGCATCGCCTTGCCCTGCTCGGCGAGCGCGTTCAGCGTCTGCTCCGCGTCGGGGTTGGCCGCCAGCGCCGTGCCCTGTTGGCCCTTCACGAGCGCCGCCTGCGCTTCGGGCGTCGCGACGTACTCGAGGAAGCGCTTGGTGAGCGCCGGCTTCGTGGTCTTGACGCTCGCGATGAACCCGTCGGTCGGCGCTTCCTCGGCGATCGGGACCGACGGGTCGATGATCGGGAACTGGAAGAACGCGAGGTCGTCCTGGCGGTCCTCGGGCACCGACGGCTGCGCCCACGCACCGAGCAGGTACATGGCCGACTTGCCCTGCGAGAAGTCGCTCATCGCCTGGTTCTGGGCGGTGCCGAGCACCGCCGGGTCCACGTACGGCAGCACCTCGGCGAAGGCGTCGAACACCGCGCGCACCTCGGGGCTGTCGTAGGACTCCTCACCGGCGAGCAGCGCGAGGTGGAAGTCGCCGCCGTTGATGCGCAGGTTCAGGTAGTCGAACCACGCCGACGCGAGCCAGGCGTTGTCGCTCAGGCCCATCGTGATCGGGTTCACGCCCTGCGCCTTGATCTCGTCGCAGACCGCGAGGAATTCGTCCCAGGTCGTCGGGGGCGTGACGCCGAGCTTCTCGAAGTCGCTCTTGAAGTAGTACATGCCCCACCAGTAGTAGCCGGTCGGCACGAACACCTCGGTGCCGTCATCGGTCTGGCTGAGGGTGCGCAGGGCCTGGGGGAAGTTCTCCATGCCGTCCCAGACGTCGGAGAGGTCGAGGAGCAGGTCCTGGTCGGCGTAGTCGCGCGTGGCCTGGCCCGCGTACCACGTGTAGACGTCGGGCGGGTTCGAGCCCGTGAGGTAGGTCGGCAGCTGGGAGTTGAACGTCGCGGTGGGGATGCTGTTGAGCTCGACCGTGCCCTCGTCGAGTTCGTTGAAGTTCGCGACGAGCTCCTCGATGCCGCCCTTCTCCGCGTCGGTGAACCGCGACTGGAGGATGAGCGAGCCGGCGGCGTCCTCGCCGCTCGACGCGGCGGGCGCTGCGCCGCCGGTCGACACGCAACCGGCCAGGAGCGCGGATGCGGCGACTGCGGCACCGATGGCGGCGATGCGGCGGCGACGTGCTGTGTGGGTCATCTTCGACTCCAATTCTGGGGGTGAATGGGCTGTGCGTCGGCATCGTGCCGGCGGAGCTCGAGCCGGTGGGGGTGCAGGACGGCCTCGAGGCTGGTGATGACGCTACGCCAGCGATCGCGCCGCCCCGATAGAGAATTCTGCGGTCTATCTGGACAGAACGACGGTCAGAGGCGCAGAATCATCCGGTGCTCATCCCAGACGGATTCCCCGGCCAGCGCATGCTCGTCCTCCCCCGCCCACGGGTGCGCGAGTTCCTCGCGCAGTCCGGAACCGCCCATCTCGTCGTAACCGACTGCGGATACTTCCCGCAGGCGCAATCGCACGGCCGCGTGCGGCACGCCGCGATCGGTCAGCTCGTGGTGCTCGTCTGCGTCGAGGGCCGCGGCTGGTGCGAGACCCCGGCTGGACGTTTCGACGTGGGCGCATCACAGGTCGTCATCCTTCCGCCGGGCCTGCCGCACGGCTACGGAGCCGACGAGGACGACCCGTGGACGCTCTGGTGGTTCCACGTCGCAGGACCCGACATCGAGGCGTTCCTGCAGGCGGCAGGCCTGACCGCGCAGAACCCGGTGCGCCGCGTGAGCAACCTCTACCACGTCGTCTCGCTCATGACCGAGGTGGTCGCGTGGATGGAGCGCGACTCGACGACCCCGAGCCTGCTCGCGAGCGCCGGCGCCGCCTGGCACGTGCTCACGCTGCTGGCCGCCGACCGGCAGGGCGCGGCCGATTCGACCGATGTCGTCGAGCAGGCCGCCGACTACCTGCGCACCCACCTCGCCGAGCACGTGACGGTCGCCGAGCTCGCGGCCGTCGCGTCGCTCAGCACGTCGCACTTCAGCGCGCTGTTCAAACGGCACATCGGCACGCCGGTGCTGCAGTACCAGACGATGCTGCGCATGGCGAAGGCGCGCGAACTGCTCGACACGACGAACGGCACCGTCGCCTCGATCGCCGCCGCGGTCGGCTATCCCGACTCGTTCTACTTCGCCCGGCAGTTCAAGAAGGTGCACGGCGTCACGCCGCGCGACTACCGCAACCAGCACAAGGGCTGAGCGGATGCCGCAGCGCGGCGTGCGGGCACGGCGGCGCGCCGCCGGCGCACGGCTGGGCGGATGCCCCAGCGATCATGCCGCGGCATCCGCCCGCCTGACGTGACTCAGGCTGCCGGCGCGACCACGTCCTCGAGCAGGGCGAGGGCGAGCGGGTCGGCGGGGTCGACCGCGCGCCGCCGGTCGAGGATCGCCCTCGCGTCATCGTCACGACCCTCGAGCAGGGCGAGCTGGGCGTCGAGCACCTCGACGAGCGCATCGTGGGCGACCTGTGGACCGTCGATGAACGTCAGCATCGTGGGCAACGACGTGGCGAAGTAGTCGATCGACGGCACCTCCGCGCGTTTGACGGCGAGGTAGTCCCTCAGGCCGCCGATGAGTCGCTGCTGCGTCTCGATGTCGCCGAGCCGGCGGGCGGCGAGCACCGAGAAGTACGTCATCGGCGAGTAGGGCACGGTGAGCATCGTCGTGAAATCACCGGCGCTCGACGCGGCCGCGGTCCAGATCTCGCGCGCCTCGTCCTCCCGCCCTGTGAGGTCGAGCGCGTCGCCCAGGGCGAGCAGCAGGTCGGAGCAGTTCGCGAGCGGATGCCGCGCCTCGCCGAGGTTCGCGGGCGGCTCGAGTGCGGCGCGCAACGCGACCACCGCGGCATCCGCCTCCCCCTCGTCGATCGCGCGGCGGGCGACCGCCTGCTGGGCGAGCGTCCAGACGCGGAGCACTTCGCCCTCGCCGCCCTCCCACGGGCTGAAACGTCGGCCGGCGACGAGCGCGATGGCGCGTTCCGGGTCGCCGGTGAGCGTGAGGAGCTCTGCCCACGCGATCGTGAGGTCGTCGCGGAGCCCGACCACTTCAGGTTGGGCGGCGAGGCGTCGCTCCCGCTCGCCGGGGGCGACGCCGTTGCGACGGGCGAGCTGGTCGGCCTCGACGAGCACCTTCGGGTCGGCGGGCGCCGCCGCGAGCGCACGTTCGTAGTGTGCGGCCGCGGCAGCGCCATCATGCGCGACGTTGTACGCAGCCAGGCCGAGCCCGCGGTGCACGGCGGCATCGCCGGGATCGAGCGCCGCTGAGGCCTCGAGATGCCGCACGGCGTCGTCGTAGCGACGGTGGAAGTACTTCCAGTGCCCGAGCAGGACATGCGCCCGCGGGTCGGCGTCATCGCGTGCCAGGGCGCGCTCGAGCACGAGGGCATCGGCGAGCCCGCCAGGGAACGCGGCTCCCGCGTCGACGTCGCGTGCCGCGGCGCGCGCGGTGTCGGCAGCATCGGCGCGGCCGAGCCGGTCGAGCGCCTCGGCGCGGTGGTAGTGCACGAGCGGCTGCGCGTTGCCGGCTCCGGGTACCGGATGCCGCAACGCCGCGTCTGCGGCCAGGTCGAGCACGCGCAGGCGCTCGTCCTCGAGTCCGAGCTCGGCGTACTCCCCCGCGAGGTCGAGCAAGTGGTGGGCCTCGGCGTGGACCGGGGGTTCGCCGAGCAGGTCGCGGATCCAGAGGTCGAGGGGGTCGAGCGCGGCGGCGCGTCGCAGCATCCGCTCGGCCTCGTCATCGCGACCGAGCCGGCGCAGCGCGATCGCGGCGATCGCGATGGCCTGCAGCTGCTCGGACTCGAGTCGGAGGACCTCCTCGGCGTTCGCGAGGGCGGCGGGCCAGCGCCCGGCCGCGGCATCCAGGCGCGCCATCGCGAGCCGGGCGGGCACGCGCCATGCGGCGTTCCAGAGACTCTTCGCGACGGCGTCGTGGGCGCTGTCGCGGTCGCCGCGCGCCATGAGCACGAGGCCGAGCAGGTAGTGGGCGTCGCCGGTGGCGGGGTTCGGATTGCGCCTCGTCTCGCGGGCGATCGCCGCGCGCAGGTGCCGCTCGGCGTCGTCGAGGCGGCCGGCGCGCAGGCGGCGCTCGCCGAGTGCCACGTTGCCGCGGGAGTCGAGCGGGTCGCGGCGCAGCAGCTCCTCCCAGTACGGCTCGGGCGAGCGGGTCGCATGCCGGTACTGGGCGAGGTGCAGCCCGGCGAGGTAGAGCTCGTCTGCCGAGGCGATCGCCTCCGGCGCCGGCAGCTCGGTCGCCGGCTCGATCGGCTCCGCGCGCGGACGTTCGGCGGTGGAGCAGCGAAGCAGTTCGGTAGCGGCATCCGAGATCACGAGCTCGACCGGCCCGGATGCCACGAACTCGACCCGTGCGCTCAGCGGCGCGCCCGGCGCGACTCGCGCCGTCGCCTGCCACAGCACGGTGCCGGCGGCGTCGCGGAGCTCGGCGTGCAGGGCCGTCCGCTCGCGAGTGGTGGCGATGCCGATGCGCGCGATGCGCGGGGCGATGGCAGCGGGGACGTCCACGCTCGGTGCATCCGCAGCGCCGACCGGGTCGACCGTGAGCCGCACGGCCACCTCGGTGCTCGCCTGCTGCACCGGGCCGATGTCGTGGAACGGGTACCAGAACTGGCTGAAGGTCTTCGTCTCGCCGGGCGCGAGGTACGAGAAGTCGGGCTGGTTGTCGGTGTACGCGCCCGCCATGAGCTCGATGTAGGGACCGTCGCCGTCGCTGAGGTTGTCGTCCCACGCCCACCCGAAGGGCGCGTTGCCCCAGGTCCACTGCTTCTTGCCGGGTGCGATGCGGTGGTCGGCGACGTGCACGAACCCGAGGCCGGCGGCATGGTCGTAGCCGCCGAAGAAGTCGTCGGCGCTGCCGACGCACATGTACGAGGTCGGCACGGGGATGTTGCGGTACCAGTCGAGCCGGTCGGCGTCGGGTCCGACGAACTCGGGGCTCGCGGGATCGGCCCGGGCCGGGTAGTCGATGCCGTAGTACGGCCGGTCGGCGGCGGGGAAGGCGGTGATGGCCCGCTTCGCGTGGTCGGCCACCATCGTCACGTCGGTGGGGAAGAAGGACTGGTAGTCGTCGTGCACGCGCGCGGCGACGTTGGCCCACCAGAGGAACGTCTGGGTGAGCGGGGTGCGGTTGAACAGGCGGACGCGGGCCTCGATGACGGCGCTGCCGGGACGCAGCCTGATGCCGTGCATGCCCTTCATGCGTTCGAACGGATCGTGGTCGGAGCACCAGACGGTGACCGCGCCGTCGTCCTCGCGCTCGATGGTCCAGTCCATCGGCAGGAACGTGCCCGGTCGGTGGTGCTGCGGCCAGTTGAACTCGATGCCGCCCGAGATCCACGGGCCGGCGAGGCCCACGAGCGCCGGCTTGATCGCGTTGTTGCGGTAGAAGAGGTCGCCGCCGGTCGCCTTGTCGACGGCGACGTGCACGCGTCCGCCGATCTCGGGAAGGATCATGAGCCGCACGTACTCGTTCTCGAGGTGCACGGCCTGCCAGCGCTTCGAGACCGGCTCGGTCGCGATGGACTCGATGAACGGGAGCGGGTACACGCGTCCGGACGACCCCTGGTACACGCGCGTCTCGAGGAACGCCGGCATGCGGGCGGGCTCACCCGGTTCATAGGTGCGGATCTCGACGGGCTCGCTCCACACGGCCACGGCGAGTCCCCGTTGGTGGTCAGGGGTGTCCGGTAGGCGCAGCAGGCGGTCGTCGTAGAGCATACGAGGATGCTACGGACGCGGGCGCCGCGGAGGAATGCGCGTTCCGACGTAGCATCTGGACGATCCGCTGATGGTGGAGAGGCAGCGCCCGAGTCACACCGGGCATGCGAGAGGGGGCCGAGGCATCCGCCCCGGCCCCTCGCGCAGCGACCGTCGCCGCTACTTCACCGACACCTTCACGGGCTTCGACGTTCGCCTCGGTCAGCGAGCACGCCGAACGACTCGCCCGACACCACGACGTCGGCGTGCTCTCGCGACCGCTCGATCAGCACCGCATTCGCCCCATCGACGTCGGTCGCCCACGCGCGCGCGGCTGCAGGCGTGCGCCCGTGTTCCGTGTGCCGGTCGACGAGACGCGCGATCCGCTCGGCATCGGGCGTGGCGCAGAACCAGGTCTCGTCGAAGCGGGCTCGCGCGCCCGACCACGGCTCGCCGTCGGCGAGCAGGTAATTGCCCTCGACGACGACGATCCGCACCGAATCGTCGATGGCGATCTCGCCCGCCACGCCCTCGTCGACGACCCGATGGAAGCTCGGTGCGTAGACGGTGTGGCCGCGCTCGGAACGCAGCCGGTCGAGCAGCGCCACGAAGCCCCAGCCGTCGAAGGTCTCGATCGCGCCCTTGCGATCGTGCAGGCCGAGCCGATCGAGGGTGGAGTTGGCCAGGTGGAACCCGTCCATCGGCAGGTGGGCGGCGACGCCCGGGCTTCGACGCTTGAGTTCGTCGACGAGCGCCAACGCCAGGGTGGTCTTGCCGCTGCCGGGGCTTCCGGTGATGCCGAGCATCACCCGCGCACGCGGCATCGCGGCAACACCGCTCCCGCTCACCACGGACGACGACCCGCCCGACGCACCCGCCACACCCGCCGACGAAGCCGCCGCGAGCAACCCCTCGACCCGCCCGGCGAGCTCACTCAGCGCGCCGAGCGCCCCGGCCGGGACATCCGCTCGCGACTCACGCGCCACCTGCTCACCGCCCCCGCCGGATCGGAATCAGCGTCACGGGCGGCTCGGGCCCCAACAGGAACTCCTCGATCACCTCGAGCCACGAACCCCGGCCGCTCGATCAACTCCGCATGCGACGCACCAGGGACGACGCACAGCCGCCCGGCCGGCAGCGCTTCGTAGAGCGCCACCGTGTGATCGAGTCGCACGAGGTCGTCATCGCCGACGAGCACGAGCGTCGGATGTCCCAGCCGAGCGAGATCGTCGGTCGTCAGCGTCGGCTCGGTCGTGGCCATCGCCATGAACTTCTCGGCCACGACGGGATAGTGGTCGACACCGTCGGGCGAGCGCTTCGCGTAGGCCTCGAGCATCACCGCGGCCGGTGCACCGTCGCCGAAGTCGATTGGATGGATGCCGTCGTAGTGGAAGTTGACGCCGATCAGCACGAGCCGGTCGACGAGTTCGGGCCGACGGAGCGCGACGAGCATCGCCACGATGCCGCCGTCGCTCCAGCCCACGAGATGCACTGGCAGAGCGATCGCGAGCGCCTCGAGCACCGCGATGGCGTGCGTGGCCATGTCGTCGTAGTGGAACGGCTCATCGGTATCGGCGGTGTAGCCATGGCCGCGACGATCGAAGGCGACGACGCGAAATCCGTGTTCGAGTTCCGCGCCGATCGAGTCGAGCAGGTCGTCGCTGTTGCCGAGGCCGCCGTGCAGCAGCACGACCGTGTGCTCGCCACTGCCGCGAGTCACGGTCCACGTGCTCAACCCGTCGATGTCGATGCGCGCCACTTCGCTGCCCCCTTGCTGAAACGGATCCGGACGATGCTGCAATCGTCGCGCCGATTCGCGGAAGGAGCAACGGATGACCCGCCCAGTCGCTTCCGTCGGCATCGAACCGCGCGCGAGTCAACCCCCGTGCGCCACGTGGCGATCGTGCGTAGCCTGCGGGAGTCGATCTGAACGAGCACGACTCGCGATCGACCCGAACGAGCACGACTCGACACGAGAGGACGATTCCCGATGACCGTCGCACGCGACCTCATGACACCCGACCCGAAGTGCGTGAAAGAGGACCAGACGCTGGTCGACGCCGCCCGCATGATGCGCGACCTCGACGTCGGCGCCCTGCCGATCTGCGGCAATGACGACCGGCTCAAGGGCATGCTCACCGACCGCGACATCGTGGTCAAGTGCATCGCAGAGGGCGGCGACCCCAGCACGGCGACGGCCGGCAGCTTCGGCGAGGGCAAGCCCGTCACGGTCGGCGCCGACGACGACATCCGCGACGCCCTCGTGGTGATGCAGGACCACCAGGTCCGTCGCCTGCCGGTCATCGACGGCCACGACCTCGTCGGCATCATCAGCCAGGCCGACATCGCCCGCGAACTGTCGGCGACCCAGACCGGCGAGACCGTGGCGGAGATCTCCGAGGACTGACCCCGCACGGCAGCCACCAACCGATGATGAATGAAGGAGCGACCAATGACCGATTCGACCCTGCCCGACGCTGTCACCCCGGTTCCCGACGACGCAAAGCGAGCGGATGACCCGGACCGCGCCGACGACGGACCCGACGCACCCACTCAGCCCAACGCCGCCAAGCCCGGCGCGCCCGGCAACGCCGAGCCGATGACCGACTCGACGGATGGTGGCCTCGAGGGCGGCGACCCGGGCGTCGAGGAGTAGTCCGTCACAGCTGGACGCGCACCGGCGCCTCGTTCCCGGCCGGATGACCCGAGCAGGGACATCCGACTAGAACAGGCGCGCCTGCGCGACGACGGCCGCTCCTTCGTGCTCGAGCAGGAACCGCTTGCGCTCGAGCCCGCCGGCATAGCCCGGTGAGCGATCCGTCGGCGCCGACGACGCGGTGGCACGGCACCACGATGCTCAGCGGGTTGCGTCCCACCGCGTTGCCGACGCGCCGGGCGAGATTGCGATCGCCGAGGCGGGCGGCGAGCTCGCCGTAGCTCGTCGTCTCGCCGAATGGGATGTCCCGCAGCATCGCCCACACCGCGTGCTGGAACTCGTCACCGACGGGGGCCAGAGGCAGGTCGAACGTGGTGCGCGTGCCGTCGAGGTACTCGGCGAGCTGCGCGCCGAACCGCGTCAGGAGTTCGTCGCCACGCGACCTCGACCTCGACGCCGATGCTGCCGACCGCGGGCGGATGCCAGTGTCCGGGGAAGTAGATGCCCACGAGCGCGTCGCCGTCGGCGACGACGAGCAGCTCGCCGACCGGCGTCGGCAGGGTCGCGTGGCGGCGGGTCATGACTCCATCCTCACCCCGCGACGACGCACCGGGGCCGCAATCGGCAGCGGGAATCGGACTTCATCGCGACGCGGCAGGGAGGCGCGAGGGCATTGACGCATCCGCGTGCGCCGATCAGGCTGGCGGTATGGCGGACTCCACCCCCGAGAACTGGCGGCTGGTCGACAAGTACTTCGCGACGACCCTGATCGAGGACGACGCGACGCTCACCGGCGCGGTGGGCGACTCCCTCGCCGCAGGGCTCCCGGCGATCGAGGTGACTCCGCTCTCAGGCAAGCTGCTGCACCTGCTCGCACGCATATCGGGCGCGCGGCGCGTACTCGAGGTCGGCACGCTCGGCGGCTACTCGACGATCTGGCTCGCGCGCGGCATCCCCGACGACGGCCGCGTGGTGACCCTCGAGCTCGAGCAGAAGCATGCCGATGTCGCCCGCGCCAACTTCGAGCGGGCCGGCGTGTCCGACAAGGTCGAGATCGTCGTCGGGCGAGCCGCCGACAGCCTGCCGCGCATCGCCGAGCGAGGCGACGAGCCGTTCGACCTGGTGTTCATCGACGCCGACAAGGAGTCGAACACCATCTACATCGACTGGGCGATCCGGCTCGGCCGGCCGGGCACCGTGATCGTCGTCGACAACGTCGGCCGCATGGGCGAGGTCGCCAACCCCGACTCGACCGACGAGATGGTGATCGGCGCCAAGCTCGGGCTCGAGATGCTGGGCGCCGACCCCCGGGTGGATGCCACGGCGCTGCAGACCGTCGGGACGAAAGGGTGGGACGGGGTCGCGGTCGCGCTCGTCGTGTAGGCGAAGCCGGTCATTCGAACAACTCCTGCCCCGATGTCGATCGACGCCACGCTCGTTCGACGCATGAATGAGGGCGACACCACGGAGCCCCACGACGAGAGGATCGAGCAATGACGCAGTACTTCCTGACCATGCCCCACGACTCGGCGACCGAGCCGACCATGGAGTCGATGCAGGAGTTCGACCCCGCCGAACTGGCGGCCGTGATGGCCGCGGTCGACGAATTCAACACCGCCTTGAAAGACTCGGGCGCATGGCTGTTCGCCGGCGGCCTCAACCCGCCCTCGACCGCGAAGACCGTCGATGCCTCGTCGGGCGAGACGCGTGTGCTCGATGAGCCGTTCGTCGAGGCATCCTCGTACGTCGGCGGCTTCTGGGTGATCGAGGCTGCCGACGAGGCCGCAGCCGTCGAATGGGCGACGAGGGCATCGGCCGCGGTGCAGTCCCGCATCGAGGTGCGCGCGCTGCAGGAGGCTCCGGAGGCGTAGCCACTCGCGACGTGGGAAGCAGGTCGGGCATACCTCGCCCGACCTGTTCTTCATGAGACGAGCGCCTCACACGGTGAGCGAATGTCTCAGGCGCCCGAACCGTCAGCCGTCAGCCGCCGCCGTCGCCGCCCCCACCGCCGCCATCGAACCCGCCGAAGCCGCCTCCGCCTCCGTCGCCGAATCCCCCGCCGCCATCGCCGTAGCCGTGGCCGGCGAGCCCACCCCCGCCGTCGCCGGCGAGGTACCCGCCGCCCCATCCCTTCGTGTCTCCGATCATCGGCACGCCGAAGCGCGAGTCGTCACCCCGCCCCAGCGGCCTGCCGCCGACGTGAATGGGCTGCGACAACTCGGCCGCGACCGTCGTGATGCACGAGGCCAGGCGATCCGCCGAGAGCGGTGCGGATGAGCGGTACCAGGCCGGAGCGACACCCGATCGCTCAGCGGCCTCGGCGAAACGCCGCACGACGGATGACTCGTCGAAGAGCACCGCCCAGGGCAGGACTTCCTGCCCGGCGGCGATGCCCGGGACATCCGTCGCCGTGATGGCCTCGCGGAGGTCGTTCGCCCGCTGACGAAGCTGCAGCCCCGCCGCGTTCAATGGGATCCAGCGCGGCAGGAGCACGCGCAGCCCCAACGCCACCGCGCCGATGAGGACCGCGCTCCAGGCCATCGAGTTCGAGTACTCCTCGCCCACACCGGTCGAGATGAGTCCGAGGACGACCCCGAGCACACCACCGACCGTCGCGGCACGGAAACGACGGGTGGGGCGCGGCTCGCGGTACCACGCCGCCGCGGAGACGAACCGGTCACGCGTCAACGCGAGAAGCGATGGGTTCGCGTCCACGACGCGGTCGATGTCGACGCTCGAACCATGCACGGCCATCCTCGAGCCTTCAACGAGACCCGGCGCCAGCATGGCCACCAGAACGCTGTCCTCGGCGCCGCCCGATTCCGCGCCGGCCGCGACCGCCACGGGAACGTCGCCATCCAAGAGCAGGCGGATGCCCGCCGAACCGACCGCAGTGCCGTCGCGGGCCTCGCGCCGATCCACGATGGCGATCACCCCATCGCAGGCGAGCTGCATCACCGTCGCCGGCAACCACCGCGCCGACGCGCTCCCCGACACGAACCCGACGGAGAGCAGCCCGGCGGTCTTCGGATCCGTCACCCCGAACGCGCTGTCGGCATCGGGCTTGCGCAACCACGCGACGATCAGGGTCCCGACCGCAATGGCGGCAGTCAGCGAGCCGGCGAGCGCGAACAGCGGCAGCAGGGCGACGCCGAGGCCGCTGTCGCCGCCGGATGCCGCGAGCGCTTCACTGCCCGACCCGGCATCGGCCAGGTCGACGATGACCTGAGGCAGCGCCGAGACGATCGGTCTTCCCATGGGTGGAGGCTACTCCGCGCGGGCGCGAGGTGAGCGTCATTGGGTTCGGTGCCCTCGCCGCACGTGCGGCCGGTCGGTACGCTGGAGTTGGAACCAGACCGGGGAGGGTGGTGAGTTCCATGTCTGCGACGAAGCAGTGGAGCATCACCGTCGACATCGACGAACAAGAAGACACGACGCTGGCCCACGTCAGCTTGCGCACGCCCACGGGTCACGATGTGACTGGCGTCGGGGAGTCACAGCGCAACCCGATGGACCCGAGCGTGCCCGAGATCGGCGACGAGCTCGCGGTGTCGCGCGCGCTGCGCAACCTCGCCGAGCGACTGCTGCACACGACGGAGAAGGACATCGCGAGCGCCACTGGGGAGCCGGCGCACCTGCACCGGTAGTTCCGGGCGACGGGCGCGGCCAGCGCCCAGCCCGTCAGGCCGACTCGCGCCGCACGAGCTCGGTGGGCAGCGTCATCCG